>NZ_JAMFTQ010000009.1 GCF_024160105.1 Corynebacterium stercoris | reverse complement strand
GGCTAACCACACACCCAGGTAAGGGCTATACAACCCTGGCAGAGCGACGCGCTCTAGCCACAGCTATCTAACAAACACGACTAGATGGCCACAGAGGTTCACAGGAAAGCCGCAGTCCCCAGGGACCCCTCCTGTAAAAGGTTGCCACATCGTTGCAGCTCGACCGGCCTGCCCGAACCCACCAACCGGCCTGTCCGAGCCCACCCACCGGCCTGTCCGAGCCCACCCCGAACTAAATCAGGCTCTCTAGTTTTTCGAAGAAGCGCGGGAGCGTCTCAAGCCTGAAACGCACCGGTGTCCAGCGTTCGGCGGCAGCATCGATGTCGATCATGTTGTCCTTTACCAGCTGGTCCCGGGTGTTGTGGTGGCTGCCGTCGTACATGATGCCGATTCGTGGCTCGATAAGTGCCAGGTCAAATACGGTCACGAGTTTCTCCTCGCGGTAGAGGGGTAACTGCTCAACCAGTGTGAATCCGTGTTTCGCGGCGAATTGCACAGCGAGGAAACGCATCTCAGTCTCTTTCGGGGAGTCGGCCACTCGCGACGACGCTTTGATCACTTTGAGCAGCCATCGTTCGTTGACCCGGTTGTTGCCGGCACGGATGATCTCGTAGGCATCGACGTTGAGGAAGCGCCTGACGGCATCGACAAGCTGCACAGCACGAACAAATGTCGCATCAACCTCGGCTCCCCCATGTGCAGACCAGGTCACTTTTTCCAGACGAATGAGCCTGAGCGCCTGCGCGGTGGCTACCGCAGGAGTCACAATCTGCACTTTCGAGCTGCCGCACGACACGGTCCAAACTTCCTTAGATTCGAAGTGAGTCCGCACCACGCTGGGCTGGAGGCGGCCAGGTGGGATCTTCCGCACAGTGCGGGGATTGGCCAAAACGGTGTCTGTGCCATCGACCATGAACGGCAGTCCATAGAGTGCGAGGGCACCGAAACCGGTGAGTACGCACTCTGTATTCGACATGATGTGGGCAGCTGCTCGCTGCGCAGCGGGCGAAGAATATCGCACGCGGTTGGCGCTGAGCGAGACCAGGTTGTATGTCTGATCCAGGGATGGGCAATCGGACTTGAACATCCAGTATCGGTCGTTGAGTCGCTCAAGCGCTTCGACGGGAAAATTCGCCGTGTTGGGCAGGATCTGGTGCCCCAGTTCGATGTACATGCCGTTTCGAGGAGTCTTTGGAATCTTCATACATCTTTAGACGCCGCCCGCCCCGCTCCGGTTCCGTGGCGCTGGAAATCCGCGGCGGCCCGATACGGCACAATGAACCCCATGACTGCCACTTTGCACCGCAGCGGCACGACGGCCGCCGTGATTGTCACACACAAGCGCGTTGAGCTGCTGCGCAACTCGTTGGAGCAGGTGGTGAACCAGACGCACCCGGTGGATTGGGTGATCGTGGTGGATAACGGCGCGGAGCCGGAGGTGCAAGACCTCCTTGAAACCCTCGCAAAGGACAGGGCCGTCTACCTGCCCAGCCGCACCAACTTGGGCGGCGCGGGCGGCTTCGCGTACGGCTTCCTCCACGCCCTCGCGCTTGGTGCGGACGCGATTTGGTGCGCGGACGACGACGGCCAGCCGGAGAACCACGAGACCCTCGCCGAGCTCTACCGCGTCGCCGAAAAACACCGCCTCCACGAAGTCAGCCCGGTGGTGGCCAACATCCAGGACCCAACCAAGCTGGCGTTCCCGCTGCGCCAGGGCCTGACGTGGAAGCGCACGACGGCTGAGCTGGAGGGCGATTTCCTCCCCCAGTACGCCAGCCTGTTCAACGGCGCGCTGATCAGCGCGGAGGCGATGGAGCGCATCGGCGTGCCGGACTACCGCCTGTTTATTCGCGGCGATGAGGTGGAATACCACCGTCGATTGGCGCAGAGCGGGTTGAAGTACGGCACGGCGCTGACGGCGGCCTACCTGCACCCGGACGGCTCCGGCGAGTTCCACCCGATCATGGGCGGGCGCGCGCACGCGCAGTGGCCGGACAACGACACGAAGCGCTATTTCACGTACCGCAACCGCGGCTACATCATCAACCAGCGCGGCATGCACAAGATGAAGCTGCAGGAAGTGGTGCGTTTCGGCTGGTTCTTCCTCATCCAGCGCCGCGATCCGCGCGGCTTTCTCAGCTGGCTGAAGCTACTGCGGATGGGGGCACGGGAGGATTTCCGCCGCCCTTAGGGGCCTTTGGCGTTACGACGTCCGGTTCAGACTCCGCCACGATCTTCGTCTTCGTCTCCTCGCGGAAGATGACGCGGCGCTGGAGGACGAAGTTGGTGACCGTCGCCACGCCTTGCGCGATGACGAAGGAGAACAGGTCGCGGAAGAACTTGTTGAAGCCCAGCGCGGTGAGCGGCACCGCGGCCCAGCGGTAGATGAGCAGCTGCACGGCGAACGTGGAGGCGTAGAGCACGAACACCGCGCCGGCCTTCTTGGCGTTGACCTCGGCCTGGAACGCGAAGCGCGAGTTGAGGATGTAGGCCACCAGGGTGCCCACGCACCAGCCGACGGCCTTGGACAGGTCGCGCGACAGCGGGGACAGCTCGGTGAGCGAGACGGTGACGCCGAAGTCGAGCACGGCGCAGCCGATGCCGATGATGATGAACGGCACCAGCTGCTGCTTCAGAACCTCGGTCTTTTCGGAACTCACGCCGGGTTAGCTTACCCGCGAAGCAGGTCGCGGTAGATATCCAGGCGCTCGGCAACCGACATGTCGGCGGATATCTCATCGAGCTCGGCGAGCGACGCGGCGCACAATTGGCGGATCGTGTCCGCGTCCATGTCCTCCCAGCCGAGGGAGCGCATGATGGATTCGGTAAGCCAGCTGGTGGTCGTTTCGTCGGCGCAGCAGGCGGCGGCGAGCGTGGTGGCCCAGAACGCGTCGCGGCCCAGCTGCTCCGTCTCAAGCGGCAGCTTGGCCAGACGCGCTGGGTCCACGCCGGCAGCGCGCGCCCGCTCGGCCGCACCCTCCGTGTCGGCCGGCCCGCGCTCCACGCCGAGGGCCTGGATCAGCGGAACGAAGTCGTGCGTCGTCGCCCGGCCGATCACTTCGCGCGCGTCGGCGCGCACCAGCGACTCGAGCTCCTTCACCCGCTCCACGCCCAGGAGCTCGGCGTTCACCTCGGCGATGTTGAATTCGGTGTCGCCGAAGGAGCCGGAGCCCGCGACACAGACGGAGGGCGGTGTGGATTCGTCGCGGGGGTAGACGTCGGCAAGCTGCATGCCGAACTGCCACAAGCCGTACGTGAACGCGGTGCTGTCGCCCGGGGTGCGCAGCACGTCGCGCAGCTCGAGTGCGTCTTCCGCTTCGGCCGCGACGATGCCTTCAGAGCCGTCGATGCCGAACACGGTGGCCACGACGACGCGGCATTCGGCGATGGTGGTGTGCTCGTGAATGCCCACCCAGCGGTACACGGTGTCGTCCGAAACCAGCACGCAGCGCACCATGAGCGTGTCGCCCGCGTCCTGCCCCACGCCACGCCGCTGCGCCCGGGCGGCGGCGAGATTGATCACCGGCGCCAGGTGGTCGGACCTGTAGAGCGTGCTAGACATGGCGCCGAATATAGCTACGTTCGCAGCTGCTTCGCCACGACGTACGCCGCGCCCGCCGCGCATCCGGCGAGGGCATAGGGCTTGCCGACGCCCGCTTTCTTCAGCCCCGCAGTCACCGCATCCACCGTCTTCGCTGCCGCCGCGCATGCCGCGGCGGCACCGGCGCCGAGGGCGGCGAGCACGCCCCAAGACATGGTGACGCTTTCGAGTTCGTCCTGCTCAGCGTCGATAACTGCGGTGAGGTCGTTGCGCGGGTCTTCGTCGAAGGCGTTGAAGAGGGCAACCGCCCCCACGTTGGCGGCGGCGAGCAGCGTGCGGGCGAGCGCGGGGCGGTGCGTGACGCCCGGCGCGGCGACCAGCGCGGCGATGAATCCTGCCTGGATGAGCTGGCCCGCGAAGGTGTTGTCGAGGGCGTTGTAGTCGATGGTCTCCTGCGTGCTCATGGCAGCTCATCGTACCGGCCACCCGCTAGGCTGTGGTCGCATGGAACCGATGCTTTCCCACTTCATGCAGCAACTGCTATCCCAGGAACTGCCGATGCTGGATTCGGCGGACCGCGCCCGCGTGACTGAGCTGCTGCGCGAGCACGCAGCGGCGGGCGGCGGCACGATCGAGACGCAGGAGGATTTGCCGGGTGAGATCCGGCAAATCATGGATCTCTAAGCATTTCCGGACAAAGATCACACCAACACGCCCCGGGATTTGCAGTGCAGGTGGGTAGGCTCTCGAGGTATGGAACTGCACACCGAATTGAAGTCCCTCTACGGCTGGGGGCGCACCGCGCCTTCCACCGCGCACGTGCTGTCCACCCCGGACGTTGACGTGATCAAGGCGGCCGTTGCCCAGGTCGCCGACGAGAACTCGAGCCTGCCGGAGCACCAGCGCCGCGGCGTGATCGCCCGCGGCATGGGCCGCTCCTACGGCGACCCGGCCCAGAACGGCGGCGGCCTGGTCATTGACATGCAGGCGCTGAACCAGATCCACTCCATCGACCCCGAGACGGGCATCGTGGACGTGGACGCCGGCGTGACCCTGGACCAGCTGATGAAGGCGGCTCTGCCGTACGGCCTGTGGGTGCCGGTGCTTCCCGGTACGCGCCAGGTGACCATCGGCGGCGCGATCGGCCCGGACATTCACGGCAAGAACCACCACTCGGCCGGCTCCTTCGGCGATCACGTCTTGTCCATGGAGCTTTTAGTCGCCGACGGCCGCGTGCTGCACCTGGAGCCGGAAGGCTCCGCCGACGATCCGGACGGCACCCTGTTCTGGGCCACCGTCGGCGGCATGGGCCTGACCGGCATCATCCTGCGCGCCCGCATCCGGATGACCAAGGTGGAGACCGCCTACTTCATCTCGGACACGGTGCGCACAGACACGCTGGATGAGACGATCGCGGCGCACTCCGACGGCTCCGAGGCCGGCTACACCTATTCTTCTGCGTGGTTCGACGCGATCTCGGCACCGCCGAAGACGGGCCGCTCCACCATCTCCCGCGGCTCGCTGGCGACCCTGGCACAACTCGAGGAGCTGGCTCCGAAGCTGGCGAAGGATCCGCTGAAGTTCAGCGCCCCGCAGCTGATGACGGTGCCGGACATCTTCCCGTCGTGGACCATGAACAAGCTGACGCTGCGCGCGATCGGCGAGGCCTACTACTTCATGGGGGCGCCGGCGACCAACCAGATCAAGAACCTCACGCAGTTCTACCAGCCGCTGGATCTCATCGGCGAGTGGAACCGCGGCTACGGCGACGCGGGCTTCTTGCAGTACCAGTTTGTGGTGCCCACCACCGCCGTCGAGCCGTTCAAGGACATCATTTACCAGATCCAGTCCTCCGGCCACTACACCGCGCTCAACGTGTTCAAGCTGTTCGGCGAGGGCAACCGCGCGCCGCTGTCCTACCCGATGAAGGGCTGGAACGTGTGCGTGGACTTCCCGATCCGCGACGGCCTCAACGAGTTCCTCGACCGCCTCGATGAGCAGGTCATGGAGTTCGGCGGCCGCCTCTACCTGGCAAAGGAATCCCGCACCAGCGCGGAGAAGTTCCACGCCATGTACCCGGGCATGGCGGGCTGGCTGGAAACCCGCCGCGCCATCGACCCGAACGGCGTTTTCGCCTCCGACATGTCCCGCCGTCTCGAGCTGAGCTAGCAGCTAGAAGCTGGAAAGGAAAACTCACAATGCTTAACGCAGTAGGACAAGCACAGCACATTCTGCTTCTCGGCGGCACCTCCGAGATCGGTCTGGCCATCGCGTGCGAGCTGATCTCCCGCGGCGGTAACCCGACGGTCACGCTCGCCGCGCGCGAGGGCTCCCCGCGTATCGACGACGCAGTGGCAACCGTCCAGGCAGCCGGCGCCGGCCAGGTGCGGCTCATCGACTTCGACGCCCTCGACTTCGCCGCGCACCCCGGCGTCATCGACGCCGCGTTCGCGGACGGCGACGTGGACGTGGCCGTGGTGGCCTTCGGCACCCTGGGCGACCAGGAAGAACTGTGGCAGGACCAGGCCAAGGCCGTGGCCTCCGCGCAGACCAACTACACCGCCCCGGTCTCCGTGGGCGTGCTGCTGGGCCAGGCGATGAAGCGCCAGGGCCACGGCACCATCATCGCGATGAGCTCCGTGGCGGGCCAGAAGGTGCGCCGCTCCAACTTCGTCTACGGCGCATCCAAGGCCGGCATGGACGGCTTCTACCTGCAGCTCGGCGAAGCGCTGCGCGAGGACGGCGTACACGTCACCGTCGTGCGCCCGGGCCAGGTGCGCACCAAGATGACGGACGGCCTCAAGGAGGCCCCGCTCACCGTGGACAAGGAAGAGGTGGCCGAGGCGGCCGTCTCCGCCGCCCTCAAGGGCGAGCGCACGGTGTTCGTGCACAAGCTGTTCGCCCCGATCACCTTCGTGCTGCAGCACATTCCGGCGCCGATTATGCGCCGTTTGAGCTTCTAACGAGCGTCGGAAAGCAAAAGCCCGGCCCCGCGTTTCTGTGAGGGGGCCGGGCTTGGTGCGTATGCGAGACTGTTACGTATGACCACCGTTGCCAACCGCCAGTTGCGCGTGACCGCCTACGCCCCCGACAAGCTTTCCGATACCGCGACGGCGCTGCGCGTCGCCGGATTCGGCGCGGCGGGTGGTGGGCTCGCGCTCGCGGCGTGGTTCGTGCTGCACTCGATCTCGTTCGCGTCGTTTAATACGTCGATGGTCACGCGCGCGCTGGCGACGATGGTGTCGCTGCTGCTGGTGCTGATGGCCGCGGCGTGCGTGTGGGGCTGGCTGCGCGGGACGAAGAACCTGCTGCTGGAGGCGGTGGCCACGCTGGTGCCGGCGGGCATCGTGGTGTCGTCGCTGGGCATCCCGCTGGCGACGACGACGCTGTGGCTCGACGGCATCCAGGTTGACCAGGGTTTTCGCACGCAGTTCCTGTCGCGGATGACGGAGACCGCCTCGCACGCGGACATGAACTACGTGGACCTGCCCACGTTTTATCCCATGGGGTGGTTCTGGCTCGGCGGGCGCATGGCCAACGTGCTGGGCATGGCGGGCTGGGAGGTGTACCAGCCGTGGGCGCTGGTCTCGCTGGCCGCCGCGGCGGCGACGCTGACGCCGATCTGGCGGAAGATCACCGGCTCGCTGCCCGTCGCGGCGGCGATCGCGCTGGTCACCACGGCGATCGTGCTCACGGAAGTACCGGATGAGCCCTACGCGGCCGTCGTCGCCATGTTCATTCCGGCAGCCGCGATCGGCGCGTACAAGGCGCTGTCCGGATCCTGGTTCGCCACCATCTGCCTAGCCATCTACCTGGGCATTTCCGCGACGTTCTACACCCTGTTCACTGCCATCGGCGCGCTGACGGTGGTGGTGCTGGCACTGGTGCTGTGCTTCGCCAACGGCCGCGCGCTGACCCCGATTAAGCACCTTGTCATCATCGGCGGCGGGTCCATCCTCATTGCGCTCATCTCCTGGGGCCCGTACCTGGTGCATCTCCTGTTCGGCGGCTACGAGACGCGCTCCACCGCGAACCACTTCCTGCCCTACGAGGGCACATACTTCCCGCTACCGTTCTTCAGCCTCTCCATCATCGGGCTGCTCTCGCTCATCGGCCTGATTTACCTGGTATGCCGCATCAACGAGCCGGAGGTCCTCTCCCTCGCCCTGGCCATCCTGGTCTGCTACGTCTGGGCGGCGGCGTCGATGGCCATCACGCTGCTCGGCACCTCGCTGCTGGGCTTCCGCGTGGAAGCGCTGCTCATCCTCCTCTTCGCCACCGCGGGCGTGCTGGGCATTGCCGACGTCCGCTTGGTCGGCGTGGATTACCTCTACCCGGCGCGGTTCGGCGAGCGGGCCAACAACGCGATCACCGCGGTGACGCTGCTCCTCGTCGCCGCCGGCTCCCTTTTCTACGTCCAGCAGATTCCGGAGCAGAACGAGCGCCACATCGACCAGGCGTACGCGGACACGGACGGCAACGGCCACCGCGCCGATCTGCGCTCACCCGATGCCGGCCGCTACTACGCGGACATCGTCGCCTACCTCTCCGAGCACGGCCGAACGCCGACAGAAGCCGTGATCTACACCGACGAGATCAACTTCATGGCCTACAACCCGTACTACGGCTTCAACGCGTTTACCAGCCACTACGCCAACCCGCTGGGCGAGTTCGACCTGCGCAACCAGGAACTGGCCGGCTGGGCCAAGCTTTCCGACGACGATCCGGACGCCCTCACCGCCGCCATCGACGCCTCGCAGTGGCGCGGCCCGGAGGCGTTCATCTTCCGCGGCGAGCTCGGCGCCGGCACGCCGTACAAGACGCACATCGCGCACGACATATTCCCCAGCCAGCCGAACGTGCGCTACGAGGCCCTATTCTTCAACCCCGACGCGTTCGACAACGCTAACTGGGACGCAACTCAGATCGGCCCCTTCGTGGTGGTCGTGCGGAAGTAGAGTGATTCACCGTGTCTACCACCATCCGCGTGCAACGCGCACCGAAAACCCTGGTCGCGGCCTCGACCATCTCGGGCCTGATCGCCTTCGTGCTGCTGGTGCTCACGCCGCTGCTGCCGGTCAACCAGGTGCAGTCCTCCTTCTCCTGGCCGCAGAACGACTCGATCGCGGCGGTCAACGCCCCGCTGATTTCGCTTGCGCCGCAGGAGATGGAGGTGGCGGTGCCTGTCACAGCCGTCGGAAAGCTCCGCCCCGGGCAAACCACGATCCTCTCCACGCTGCCGGAGTCCTCGGAGGAGGCGTCGGACCGCGGCCTGTTCATCACGTCCCCGAACGGCGGGCTGGTGGTGTCCTCGCTGAACCACATCGTCTTCGAGCTGACGCCGAAGCAGGTCGCGGCGCTGCCGGATGACGCGGTGCTCAACGTGGTCGTCCACGACGAGGCGATGACCGTCTCCATCCCCGGCACCTCGCACGAGAAGGCCGTGGAGGAGGATTACCGCCCGCAGCTCACCGGCATCTACACCGAGCTCGATCCGGCCGGGGAGCGCGAGCTTATCGACGCCGGGTTAGAGGCGAGCGTGGACATCAACTCCCGCTTCACCTCCTCGCCGAGTGTGCTGAAGCTCGCCGCCATGGTGCTGGGGCTGATCTCCGCGCTGGTGGGGCTGTGGACGCTGGGCCGCCTCGACCGCCTGGACGGGCGGAAGGTCCCGGTGTTCTCCAGTCAGTGGCGCACGTTCACACCGCTCGATGCGGTGGTGCTGGTGGTGCTGGGCTACTGGCACGTCCTCGGCGCGAATACTTCCGACGACGGCTTCCTGCTCACCATGGCGCGCGTGGCCAACGACTCGGACTACATGGCCAACTACTACCGCTGGTACGGCGTGCCCGAGGCGCCCTTCGGCTCCCCGTTCTACGACATCCTCGCGCTGCTGGCGCGCGTGTCCACCGCCTCGATGTGGATGCGCCTGCCCACGCTCATCGCCGCCATCCTGGTGTGGTGGATCCTGTCGCGCGAGATCATTCCGCGCCTCGGCGAGGCGGTGGCGGGCCGCCGCGTGGCGCACTGGACTGCGGCCTTCATCTTCCTGGCGTTCTGGCTGCCGTACAACAACGGCACCCGCCCGGAGCCGATCATCGCTTGCGGCCTGATCCTCACCTGGGCGCTGTTCGAGCGCGCGATTGCGACCGACCGGCTGCTGCCCGCGGCAATCGGCACCATTACTGCCGCGTTCACCCTGGCCTGCGGCCCGACGGGCCTGTCCGCCGTCGGCGTGTTCCTGATCTGCCTGCCGGCAGTCTTCCGCACCATGCGCCGCCGCACGGTGATGGCCCCGTCCATCGCCTACATCGCGCCGTTCCTCGGTGCCGGCATGGCCGTCATGGTGCCGGTGTTCAAGGACCAGACGCTGGCCACCGTGCTCGAGGCCACCGCCGTGCGTGCCGACGTCGGCCCCGCCCTCCACTGGTACGAGGAGTGGGCCCGCTACGCCACCCTGTTCCAGCAGACGGTGGACGCCTCGATGGCCCGCCGCTTCCCCATGTTCGTCATGGTCTTCTGCCTGGTGCTCATCCTCTGGGGCATGGCCACCAACAGCGCGCGCGGCGGCCGCATCCCCGGCGCCTCCAAGGGCACGGTCGAGCGCATGGTGCTCATTGTCGCGCTGACCACCTTCTTCCTCATGTTCACCCCGACGAAGTGGACCCACCACTTCGGCATCTACGCCGGCATCGGCGGCGCGGTGGCCGCCCTCGGCTCGGTGGTGCTCTCCCAGATCGCGCTGAAATCCAGCCGCAACCGCACCTTCGCCGTCGCCGCCACGCTCTTCCTCATGGCGCTCACCCTCGCCGGCTGGAACGCCTGGTGGTACGTGTCCTCCTTCGGCGTGCCGTGGTGGGACCGCACCGTGCAGTACCGCGCGGTGGAGGCCAACAGCATCATGCTGGGCCTCGCGCTGTTGGTCTTCCTCATCGGCATCTTCCAGTCCCTGGCGCACAACGCGCGCCGGGCGCAGGCCGCGCAGGACGGGCTTGCCGACGAATTCGACGCCGCCGCCCGCGTCGACACCGGCCGCTTCGCCGGGCTCATGTCCGCGCCGATCGCCATCTTCGCGGTGCTGATGGTGCTGTTCAGCTGCCTGACCTTCGCCAAGGCGTTCATCTCCCAGTCCCCCGCCTACTCGGTGGGCATGGGCAACGTGCGCACCTTCACGGGCGACCACTGCGCCCTGGCCAGCGACGTGATGCTGGAGCAGGACACGAACGATGCCTTCCTCACCCCCGTCGGCGGCGTGCCGCTCGGCCGCTCCCTCGACGCGGGCGAGAACGAGGGCTTCACGCCCGACGGCGTGCCCGCCTTCATCGCGGTGGACAACTCCAACACCACCGACGTGATCTCCAACGCGCAGACGGACGCGAACGAGCAGGAAACCCCCGCCGACCAGGGCGACGAGGTGGCGCAGTCCACCTCCAAGGTGAACACCCAGGGCAACCGCCCCGCGAACCTGCGCGGCGTCAACGGCTCCACGGTCCGCCTCCCGTTCAACCTGGATTACACCCGGGTGCCGGTGGCGGGCACGTTCGATGATGCGCCGTCGAAACGCGCGGCGCTCGAAACCGTCTGGTTCGAGCTGCCCGAGCCCGACCCGGAGGCCCCGCTGTTGGTCACCAGCGTCGCCGGGCGAATCGCGCACCACGACATCAACGGCGTGGAGCAGGAGGGCACCGAGCTCAAGCTGGAGTACGGCACCACGCGTGACGACGGCAGTGTCAAGCGCCTCGGCGACGTGGAGATGCTCGACCAGGGCCCGACCCCGGCGTGGCGCAATCTGCGCTACCCGATTGCGGACCTGCCGGAGGAGGCGGACGTGGTGCGCCTCGTCGGCGTGGACGAGTCGCTCGCCGAGAAGGACTGGCTCGCCGTGACCCCGCTGCGCAACCCGAAGCTGAAGGCCTTGACGGAGACCATCGATCCAGACACCCCTGGCCTGCTCGACTGGACAGTGGCGTTCCAGTTCCCCTGCCAGCGCACCTTCAACCACTACGCCGGCGTGACCGAAATTCCGGAGTTCCGCATCATGCCGGACGCCCCGGGCAAGGCCCAGCTCTCCGGCTTCCAGGACTTCCTGGGTGGCGGCGCGCTTGCGACTGCCGAGGCCGTGAACTACTCCTACGAGGTGCCCGGCTACCTGCGCAACGACTGGCAGCGCGACTGGGGTTCCATTGCCAAGTACGAGCTGCGCACCGACTCCACGGGCGAAGCGCCCGAGGAAGCCGACATCGACTACATCACCGTTCAGCGTTGGGGCTGGTGGACGCCAGGCCCGATGAAGATCCGCAATCCGCACGAGTAACCCGCGCGAGTAAGGCCGAAACCATGCATGTGACCCGCACACTCGCCCGCGCCGCCGCGAAGGCCGCCGCCGTCGCCGCCGCCACCGCTGCACTCGTGGCACCGGCGCTCGCCGCGCCCGCGCAGGCGCAGCTGCCCGGCCCGATCACGTCCTCCGACAACACCGTGACGATGCTGAACCAGCAGGGGTGCAAGCCGCACTTCCTCGTCGCGGTGCCGGGCGGGGCGAACACGATCGGCGGCGTGCCGACGTTCCTCCCCCACGGCGGCCAGGTTTTTTCTACCGGCCTGATCTCCCAGGCCGCGTCGGCCGGCCAGATCCAGCCGCTGTGGGTGTCCTACAACTCGGCGGCGTTTCTGACGCGCCGCTACCCCAACGCGTCTGCGGAGGCGTACGGGAAGACGTGGGATACCGTCGCAAAGCTTGCGCAGCACTGCCCCAACGCCTCCTTCTCCCTGACCGGCTACTCGCTGGGCGCGGACGTGGCTGCGCGCCTGACGCGCGACATCGCGTACGGCCGCGGGCCGATCGCCGCGGAGAAGGTGGATGCGGTAGCGCTGATCGCCAACCCGTACCAGGGCGGCAACGGCGCCGCGCTTGCGCCGGGGACCTCGCCGGATTCGCGCGGTGCGCTCGGCCCGCTCGAGGGCGGCTACGGCCAACTGGCCGGGAAGGTGCTGGAGATCTGCCGCCCGGACGACATCGTGTGCTCCACCGACGAGCGCTTCCGCCCGCTGGTCGCACCCGCGATGCAGACGAACGCGTCGCGCGGCCAGGTGCCGGCTGAGCTGGGCCAGCGCCTAGCTCAGCTCGGCCCCGGCGCGATCGACCTCGCGGCCGCCGTGGGCGCGCACGGCGACTACGGCCAGGCGGCGCCGCGGATGGCGGCGGACTGGATCGTATCCCACACTCCCGCGAGGTAGCGGGCGCGGTAAGTACCATGAGGTCTTATGCGAGACCTTTTTGAGCTAGTCAACGGCGCATGGCTGAAGGAGCACGTCATTCCCGCGGACCGCGGCATCGACGGCGCCTTCCACGCCCTGCGCGACCAGTCCGAAGAAGATGTGCGCGCGCTGCTTGAGGGCAGCGACAGCCGCGGCGGCGCCATCTACCGCTCCTTCATGGACACCGAGGCGATCAACGCCGCGGGCGTGGCGCCGCTGGAGGCTGATCTGGAGAAGGTCGCCGTGGCGGACGTCGAGGAGTTCGCCCGCAACCTCGGCGCGCTGGAGCGCGACGGCATCGGCGCGCCCCTGACGTACTGGGTGGAGAAGGATTCCCAGGGCGAGGACGCGGTGGCCTACCTCTACCAGTCCGGCCTGGGCCTCCCGGACGAGGCGTACTACCGCGAGCCGCAGCACGCCGAGACGCTGGCGAAGTACGAGGCGCACGTAGCCCGCATGTTGGGCTTCCTGCCGCCGAAGTACCTGCTGGGTCTCACCCCTGAGGTGACGGCGAAGCGCATCGTGGCGCTGGAGACGCAGCTGGCCTCCAGCCACTGGGACGTGGTGAAGGCGCGCGACGCGGTGGCCACCTACAACCCGGTCGAGCTTGCGGAGCTGCCCGCCATCATCCAGACCATGCTCACCGCCTCCGGCATCCCGGCCGGCCGCCTGATCAACATGATGCCCTCCTACACCGAGGACCTGGCGGGCATGCTGCGCCCGGAGACCCTGGCCAGTTGGCAGCTGTGGGCCGTATGGAACATCCTGCGTTCCCGCGCCGGTCTGCTCACCGAGGAGATCGGCGAGGCGAACTTCGAGTTCTACGGCACCCACCTCTCCGGCGCGACGGAGCAGCGCGACCGCTGGAAGCGCGGCGTGGGGCTGGCGCAGTCCATCGTCGGCGAGGAAATCGGCCAGGAATATGTGAAGGCGCACTTCCCTGCGTCGTCGAAAAGCGAAATGCTCGAGCTGGTGGATTACCTCATCCGCGCGTACCGCGAGCGGATTGCCAAGCTCGAGTGGATGGGCGAGGAGACTCGCGGCCGCGCGCAGGAGAAGCTGGAGAAGTTCGTGGCCAAGATCGGCTACCCGGACAAGTGGCGCAGCTTCGACGGGCTCGAGGTCGATCCGAGCGGCGACGCGCTGCTCGCCAACGTGCGCGCCGGTTCCGCGTTCGAGCACGACTACCAGCTGAGCAAGATCGGTAAGCCGAGCGACCGCGACGAGTGGGTGGCCAACCCGCAGACCGTCAACGCGTTCTACAACCCCGTGGTCAACGACATCACCTTCCCGGCCGCGATCCTTAAGCCGCCGTTCTACGACCCGCAGGCGGACGCCGCCGAGAACTTCGGCGCGATCGGCGCGGTGATCGGCCACGAGATCGGCCACGGCTTCGACGACCAGGGCTCGCGTTACGACGGCGACGGCAACCTCAACTCCTGGTGGACCGACGCCGACCGCGAGCGCTTCGAGGAGCTCACCGCCAAGTTGGTCGGCCAGTTCCAGGGCCTCATCCCGAGCGCGCTCGAAGGCGTCGACGGTGTGCCGGGCGTGAACGGCGAGTTCACTCTCGGCGAGAACATCGGCGACCTCGGCGGACTCGGCATCGCCGTCGAGGCGTACAAGCTCTACCTCGCCGACAAGGGCATCGAGGACGTTCCGTCCGCCCCGTTCGACGACCTCGAGGGCGAGTACACCGGCTTCCAGCGCCTCTTCCTCGCGTGGGCGCGCGTGTGGCGCACCAAGGTCCGCCCGGAGATGGCCGCGCAGCTGCTCGCGATCGACCCGCACTCCCCCGCCGAGTTCCGCTGCAACGTCATCGCCGCGAACGTCGACGAGTTCTACACCGCCTTCGACGTCGAGGAAGGCTCCAAGGTGTGGCTCGCGCCGGAAGAGCGGGTGCAGATTTGGTAGCCCAGGACCCCGCCTTCGAGCCCCTCGCGCAGGGCTCGCCCGCCGACGCCTACCCCGTCAACGACCAGGCCTCCGACACCTTCCAGGTCGGCGGCGTGGAGCGTTCGCTTCCCGACGCCCTCCAACTCGAGCAGCTCGTCTCCTACATCGAGGCGACCTACGACCGCGACGCCGAGCAGTACCTCGCCCTGCTCCCCGACCGCATCACCCACGCCGCCATGCTCATGCTGGGCAGCGGCATCGACCAGACCATGCCCGGCGTGGCGTTCCCCGGCGACGTGCGCGTCGAGGAGAGCGAGTTCGGCCAGGTCTTCGTGCCGAGTTCCGCGGCAGGGTCGGCGTCCGGTTCGGCGTCCGGCGGCGTGTGGGCCGTGTCCGTGTGGGACGGCCCCCGTTCCGCGCGCGACAACGCTTGGCGCCCCGAGGTCGCCGGTGCCGCCGAGCTTGCCGACGTCCGCATCCTCGACCTCGACGACCCCGCCCGCCTCGGCGAGGCCATCGACTTCGTCCGGGCTTTAGGGGCGGACAAGGTCGCCGTGTGGGCGTACTCGTCGGGTGCGGCGGCTCTCGCCTCCGCCTCGGGTGTTAGCGCTGGCGGTGGTGGCGCGGCGGGCGGTGCCCCGCGTGGCGCCGACGCGTACGTCCTCACCTTCCCCACCGCGCTGCCCCCGACCGGCGGCGCCCCAGTGTTGTTGCAGGTAGCGACGCAGGATGAGGTCGCCCCATTCCTACCCGAAGAGCTGATGATGCTGAGCGAGGCCACCACCATCACGGTGCAGCGCTATCACTCGACCCACCACATCGCCACGCCCGCCGAGTCCCGACGCCGCATCCGCGACGTCGCCGACTTCCTCCGCGCCCTCTAGGCGGTTCCGCCCGGCGGCTTATGTCGCCGCGTGGCAGCCGTGGCACCGGGGGCGGCTTGTGCACCTGCTCGTCCCGGTCAGCAGCGTATCTACCTGGCGTTTTTACGGCGCGCGAGCAGGCTCAACCTCATTACCGCTCAGGGGCATAACTGCAGGTCACACTCCGGGGCAGGTGTTCCCGGGCATATTTGCTGGCAGGGGGCTTATCTGTCGGTTGTCGACGAAAATCTGCATAAAATCTCTAGCAGCAGTTATGCCCCTAAACACCTGCCCCGGAATACCTGCCCCTAATCACCTGCCCCGGAACCGGCTAGCCCCTGCCTACAGCACCGGCAGGCCGACGGGCACGAGCCAGTCGGCGGGGATCATCGCGAGGATGTGGGGCGGGAGTACTTCTCCTTGCTCGGGGTGTCCTCGACCATGGCGATTCCCACGCGCGTATCCACGGTGTTTTGGTAGGCGGTGCCGCTGGTCAGGGCGGCGACGGCGAATGTTTCGTCACCGATCTCGCCCCAGGAAACGCTCGCGGTGGCGCCGGCGCGATCGTCGGACCAGCCCATCTTGGAGCCCTTGACGTTCTTCAGGCGCGCGGTGCCGAAGCCCTGGAAGAAGCCGTCCGCGGCGATGTCGGCCTGGTCCGCCATGCCCGCGAACAGGGGTTTCGCGACGGGGTCCCACACGATGCTGGAAATGAACGTCGCGACGTCGCGCGCGGATGTGCGCGAGTTGCCCCAGTGGGTACCGCGGGCGGTTTTGGTGAGGTCGAAATCGTCGGCGATTTCGTCGATGGCCTGCGGGTACTTGCGGTCGAGGCGCCCGGCGATCCTGTCGCTGGAGGTGGACACCATCTCCTCGACCTGCGCCTTTTCCTCCTCGGTGCCGTTGTACAGCACCCAGTACCCCAAATACAGCTTGGCCAGGGACAACGCCGGGCGCGGCTCCTCCGCGGTCGGCGAGATGGACACGCGCCCGTCCGGGTGCACGACGGCCAGCGCGGTGCGTTTCCGCAGGTAGGCGGGCTCCACGTGCACGGCATTCGCCGGTTGCGTGCCGACGCCTGCGACACACCCCATCGCCACCAGCGCAGCGCACGCCGCTGCCGCCACCTTCGAGCGCGCCATCACCTAGTCGCCCAGATCCAGGTCGAGGATTGAATCGGCCTCGCTGAGCTCCTCGAACTCGGGCTTTTCCACCTCGCAGAGGAAGAAGCCGGCGCCGGTCGGGTCCTCGACCACGGCGAGCGGGCCGAACGGGCTGTCCACCGGGCCCTCGATGAGGGTGCCGCCGTATTCAACCACCTGCGTTGCCGCAGAGGTCAAGTGCTCCACGCCGAAGAATGTCTGCCAGATGCCGGTGGGGGCTTCGTCGATAAGCGAAAGCCCCAAAAACGCAGCGCCGTCGATTTCCGCGGTGAAGTAGGAGCCCTCGCGGTGGATGGTCCAGTCGAAGAGGTCGCCGTAGAAATCGATCGCTGCAGTGCTCGGCGCGACGTACTCGTACCACACCGGCACGCCCGGCTCACCTGCGGCGACGAAGCTCTCCTCGCCGGCGGGCTCGATGATGCCGAACACGCCGCCGGCGATGTCGCGGCAGAGCATCATCGCTCCCATCGGGGTCTCCCCGGTGCCCAGCACCGTGCCGCCGAGCTCCTCCACGCGCGCGGAGTGGTCGCCGCGGGCGAAGAAGTACACGACCCACGCGGAACTGCCGCTCGGCAGGGGCAGCACGCCCGCGACCGGCAGCCCGTCCTTGCGCGCGAGACGGTAGTTGTCCGCGCCCTCGGTGCCGATCTCCCACCCGAACACGCGCGAGAGGAAGTACGTGGATTTCTGCGGCTGCTCGGTAACCAGCTCCTGCCAGAAGGGCATGCCCTCCAGCGCCTCAAATGCCGGCATGCTACATGTTCCTCCACTTTTCGGGGTCAAAATCGTCGTTCGCGGTGCGCTCGTCGAAGTAATCGTCGTCGGCGCCATTACTTACGACGCTCGCTTGCGCACCCGGGACGGTCACAACATCGCCGTCGTAAAGCACGTGCCCGCGCGCGGTGACCACCTCGCCGCCGACGCGCACCTCGCCGGACGCGATGAGCTCTTTTGCGTGCCCGCCGGTCTCCGCGAGGTTCGCCAGCTTGAGAAACTGGCCGAGTTTGATCGAATCGCCGGTGATGGCCACCTCAGAATGCATGGCGACAAGTCTAAGCCAGACGTGTTGCGCTGCCAGTTGAAGCCCTGTTGAATCCCAGGGTATGCGCAGGAAATGGGCGATTGCCGCCGTCACTCTCACCGCGGCGACGCTCATCGCCGGCTGCCAGGGTGCCCCGCAGCCCCCGACCCCGGAGGTGACCGGCACGACGACGGTCGCGCAGGAGCAGCCCGCGGAGGTCGCGCCCGTCGAGGAAACGACGGTGACCATCCGCGCGATCGGCGACATCCTCACCCACAGCGACGTGTACGGCCGCGCGAACGCGCTCGCCGGCTACGAGGGCTTCGACTTCAACCCGATGTTCGACCGCGTGCGCCCCTACCTCCAGAACGCCGACATCACCACCGCGAACATGGAGGTGCCGGTCGCGGGCGTGGAGTTCGGGCTTTCGGGCTATCCGACCTTCAATTGCCCGCCCGAAATCATCGATGCCCTCGCCGCGGCCGGAGTTGACCTGGTGAACAACGCCACCAACCACACGCTCGACCAGGGCGGGGCCGGGGCGGAGGCGTCCGTGCGCAACATCCGCGAGCGCGGCATGGCGTACTCGGGCGGCTACGACTCCTGGGAAGACAAGGCCACCCCGCGCATCATCGAGGCCAACGGCATGCGCATCGGGTTCATCGCCTACACCTACGGCACCAACGGGATCCCGGTGCCGGCAGGGCAGGAATACCTGGTCTCGCTCATTGATTACGACGCGATGCGCCGCGAGATCGCCGAGCTGGACCAGCAGGTCGACGCCACCGTGGCGATGATCCACATGGGCGAGGAGTACGAGTATTTCCCCGTCGAGTTCCAGCGCGAGACCGCCGAAGTCGCGCGCGCCGCGGGCGCCGACGTGATCCTGGCCGGCCACCCGCACGTGGTCGAGCCTTTCGAGCGCTACAACGAGAACCAGGCCGTGTGGTTCTCCCACGGCAACTTCCTGCACGGACAGTGGGATGAGCGCACGAAGATCGGCGGCATCGGCGAGATCACGCTGACCAAGCGTGCCGACGGCTCCGTTGCTGTCGGCCCTATGCGCTTCATGCCGACGTTCATGATCGGCCCGCCGATGAGCTACGAGCACCAAGTGATTCCGCTCGCCGAGGCGTGGGATTACCTCGACGTCGCCGCCGTGCAGGCGGGTCTGCGCGAGCGCCTCGGCGAGGTCGAAGTCGTCGACTACCTCGACTAAGGGTTTCCGGCCGGGGTTTCCCGCCAGACCCGCGAGTCACACAGGCCCCATGCTTCCCGCGGGGAGACGCGAGTCTTTTTGGCAATGCGCTACATTCTTGATTTTCGTGACATAGATGTCGCATGCGACACATAAATCTCGGAAATCAAGAATGTAGCGCATTTCAGAAAAAGGAAAGTGCCCTGAAAGGGTGCCCTGAAAGGGTGCCCTGAAAGGTAGGTGCCCTCCAAAACGAGGACGCGGCCTGCGGGGGTTAAGTGCGGGGAAGGAACATCCCGCCCAATCCTTGTAAGCCCTCGACGATCATCCATAGCGCGATCGCGATGAACACCGCGCCCGCGAAAGCGTCGATCGCCCAGCTGAAGCGCTGGATCGGTTTCGCCAGGGCACGCACTGCCACGGCGAAGCCGACGAACCACACAAGGCCGGTGACGATGAGCGTGACGGCAATCGTCACCATCCATCCCCACCCCATCCCGGGCCGCACGAATTGGGCGAAAATCGCGCCGAAGAAGAGGAGCGCCTTGGGGTTGGAAAGGTTCGTCGCCACGCCGAGTCCGAAGGCGCGGGCCGGGGTGAGGACCCGCGGCGGCTCGGGGAGATCGTCGGGAAGCTCGGCGCTGGCAGCGGGCGCGACGCCTACCGGCACCCGGCGCGCCGCAAGGCCCCCGCGAAGCGCCCCAACACCCATGTAGAGCAGGTAGGACCCACCGACGATCTGCAGCACGGTGAGGATCTGCGGCACCGCCTGGACCAGCGCGGACAGCCCGAGCAAGGACCCGATGATCCACACCGCGTTGCCCAGCATGATGCCGGCCGCGCATGCGACACCCGCGGCCCGGTCTTTCGCGCCGACGCGGATGATCTGGAACAGGTCGGGACCGGGGCTCATGATGCCCGCGAACCAGGCGAGCAGCAGCGCGAGAAACAGCGAACCTGTCACGGGTTACCTTTCGGCCTGGTCAGCCGGCATGATGTTGAGCACGTCGATGTTCACGTGCGGGGGCAGCGACGCCACCCAGCGGATCGCCTCGGCGATGTCGTCGGCGGTGAGGTTCAGCTTGCCCTCGTACACCGCGGCGGCGCGCTCGGCGTCGCCGTTGAAGCGGTTCATGGAGAAATCCGTCTTCACGCGGCCGGGGTCGATTTCGCAAACGCGGATGTCGGGCGCCTCCTCGCGTCGGAACGCGCGCGTGAGCCCGCGCAGGCCATGCTTCGCCGCGTTGTAGCCGGAGCCGCCCTTGTACGCGTCGGTGCCGGCAATGGACCCGATGTTGATCACCAGTCCTTTAGCCGCCTTGAGCTGCGGGTACAGCGCCTTGGTCACGCGCATCGTGCCCAGCACGTTGGTCTGGTACATCCAGTCCCAATCGTCCGCGTCCGCGTCGCGGAGGTAGTCGAGCTCCTTCGCGCCGCCGGCGTTGTTCACCAGCAGGTCCACGCGCGAAAGCTCCGCAAGCTTCTCGACGCTCGCCTGATCCGTCACATCGAGCTCCAGCGCCACCCCGCCGATCTCCGCCGCGATCGCTTCGCAGCGCTCGAGCCGGCGCGCAGCCACGTAGACTATCCAGCCGTCGGCCGCGAGCGCGCGGCACGCAGCCTCGCCGATGCCGGCAGAACCGCCGGTGACCACCGCTACCTTGTCGTTCATGGTCGTTTACATTACCTGGCGCATGGTGATGTTGATCCGGCCGTCGGCAAGCGAGGTTCCCTCTGGCCCCGTGCCGGGCTTGACCCGCAGCACGCCGTGGCGGGCGCGGCGCGCGGGGCCGCCGAACACGAGCGCGTCGCCGGACATCAAAAGCGTATCGACGTTCGTTTCCCCCACCTCGATCCTAAACACCGTCTCCTCGCCGATTGAGAGGCTGACCACAGCGTTTTCGCTGCGCTCCTCCGCGTCGACGTGCATGCCCATGCCGGTGTTCGGCGGGTAGAAATTGACCAGCGCCGTCTCGACGTTCGGAGTCGGGCCCACCAGCGGGTCGATTTTCCGCGCGGCTGCCATAACGCGCCCGGCGATCTCTTGGTAGTTCTCCGGCACGGGCGGTACCGGGTGGCCCTGAACCTCTTGGACCAGGCGGTAGGGGTTGGTGGCCCAGAACCAGCCGAGCGAGAGCATCCACGTGGTCATCTGGCCTGCGCCGACGCGTGGTTGGCGCATCGCCACCGGGGTGCCCGCGACGTGTTTCGCCAGCTCGCGGGCTTGGGTCACCAGCGCGCACTGCTCGTCGATGCTCACAAACCCCGGCAGGTGCACCACGCCCGGCGCGAGGTGCGCGGGCTGACGGGGGATCTCGGCGGCGTCGAAAAGCATACGCTCAAGCGTATGCACGACATGGACCGCTAGCTCAGCAGCCCGCGCCTCTTTTAGGTGACAAATACCCTTCCTGCCTTTGTGGTGGATTTCTGCATTCGGGAAAATAATCGCCACCGCCAGGGCGGGATGCCGCCGGGTCGCCGTCGGGCATCCGGTCGATGACGGCGTACCAGCTAAGGCGCACCGCTGTTTCGTGGCGGGATTAATTTCGAGCGAGTTTTTTCGGGTCGCCTTGCGGGCAGACCCAACCCTCAGGTTCCGGCATTCCGAAGACATCAACGAGGACTCGCAGGGCCTCCTCTGGATCGTCTTGGACAACAGAGGCAGTCTGGATCCTTCGCCATTTGAGTCGCGCCTTACGCAGATGCGGCTGCCAGCGGTTGTTGTCCACGTCGAGTTTGAACTCCACCCTTAAGCATTCCAGAATATCCTCCAAACACGGTCTAAACCTGTGCCCGCCCGTCGGAAAATGGAAGGCTGAAAGCCATGCTGGCTTGGTGAAGTACTCCTCTACCTTGTCAGCGCGCTCGACATCGAGTTTGGCGGCGAACCCTCTTAGATGAGTGAACTCGTCACGGTGTGCGTGCACGTGGAAATGCGAGCTGGGGTAGTGCGAGTCCTGAGCCCTTTTGTACTCCACGCGGAATAGAGGTTCGCGTCCCGAATCCGCCAGCGGGATGACTTTGACACTCGATTGATCGACAGCTAAGAACTGATTGGTCGAGTTCCAAACGCATCGGTACTCAATTGCGACTCCAATGATCGCCTTTCCCTTTGCACGAAGAGCGACGACTCCGGGCTCACCTTTTTCCTGCGCTAATCGGATAGAGATTGCATCCTTCCCAGCCGTGTCTAGCCAACTCGGTTCCAGTATCGGCCGCTCACCCGTGAAGGATTCAAACGAAGAGACGAGATCCTCCTGAAACTCCGCCACGAAGACTGCGAGAGGGGCATCCTCATCTCTAGACATTGCTTAACATCCAGCGCAGCTCTGAGATCCTTTCCCAAATGCCCTGTTCACGGGGAGAGAGTGTGTAGTGGTGAGCTCGACGCTCGAATTCTTCGAGCGGTCCATCAACCTGTGATTCAAGCGTGGCCAGCTCACGCTGCGCGTCAGCAACAGTGAGTCGGCGCAAAACTGGCGAAGACATGGCGGAAGGTCCTTTCGTAGCAAGTTTCTCTAGCGCAATTGTCGCATAACCAACTGGCGCTGAGGGTCTGTCCCCTATACCCAATTTCGAACATCTATTCGTGTCCAGATATTCCGAGGCTGGCCTGACCTCTACCTGGCCCCAATCAGCCGGCGCTCCGCCACGGCGGATATTTTCCGGAATGCAGATATCCGCCACAACGCGCCGGAAGGTATGCCACTTCCCCGCAGCCGGGACGCAGGTGGCACAAGTGGCGAATGTGACGCAGGCGGCGTCCCGCGCTCCCTTACGACGCCGCCCGGCGCGCCGGGCCGCGGAGGTAGAACGTGTCCACAACCTCGTACTTCGGCCCGCCGCTGCGCCCCTTGCCCAGGTGGGATTCCATGAGGTGCACCTCGTCGACTTCCCAGCGCGGCCCGGAGTAGACGGAGAGGGCGTGGGCGTGATCGTCGAGAAGCCAAAAATCGCGCGTCCGGGTTCCGGTACGCGCGACGGTGAGGTGGGCTCGCTGGCGGCCCCGCTGATCAGGCTCGATGAGGGAATCCGCCATGAGTTCCTTGAGCTCCAGCTTGTCGCCGCCGACGCCGATCCACAATGTGCGTCGATCGAAGCAGCCTGCGCCCCGCAGCCGCAGCTCTAGCGGCGGCGCCCACGCTGTCGCCTGCGCCAGCACGTCGGTGACCAGGCCTGCGTCGTTGGGCTGGTTGCCGTAGAACGCGAGGGTGATGTGCCAGGTATCCGGATCGGTCCAGCGGGACTCGGTGCCGAAGCCGTCGCGGATGGGCCGCAGCGCCGTGATCAGGTGCTCGCGGACCTCGACGGGTGGGACGATTGCGGCGAACAGGCGTCTCATGCCCATAAAGGTACCCTGGATCACCGTGTTCAACCTGGAACGAATCGGCGCGGAACTGCCCGTCGCGGAGGTCATCGACCAGCTGCCGGCCGCCGGCCCGCTGGTCGTCGAGGCCCCGCCGGGCACCGGTAAGACCACGCTCGTTCCGCCGGCGATCGCGAATCTCACCGCGGGCGCGGGCAAAACGCTGGTCACCGCCCCGCGCAGGGTTGCGGTCCGCGCCGCCGCGCGCCGCCTTTCGCTTCTCGACGGCACTTCTCTCGGCGACCGCGTCGGCTACGCCATCCGCGGCGAAGCCAAACCGGGCGCGCTCGTGGAGTTCGTGACCCCGGGCGTGCTGCTCAACCGGCTGCTCAAGGACCCGGGCCTGGAGGGCGTCGGCGCCGTGATCATCGATGAGGTGCACGAACGCCAGCTGGACACCGACTTGGTGCTGGCGATGTGCATGGAAGTCGCCGTGCTCCGCGACGACTTCTACCTCTGCGCCATGTCCGCCACCCTCGACGCGCAGGCCTTCGCCGACCACATGGGCGCGCAGATTGTGAGCACCGAAGCGGTGACGCACCCTCTCGACGTCGAGTACGCGCCGCTGCCGGGTCGAGTGGAGGGACGCAGGGAGTTTTATGCGGACGTCGCAAAGCTTGTGCCCGAAACGGAGGGCCGCACGCTTGTGTTCGTGCCCGGCGCGCGCGAGGTGGAGTGGGTGTGCGCGGCGCTGGGTGCGCGGGCTGTGCCGCTGCACGGGCGGCTGAGCAGCGCGGAACAGGACGCGGCGCTCGGCGGCGACGCGCCGGTGGTGGTGGCGACGAGTATTGCAGAGAGCTCGATTACCGTGCCGGGCGTGCGCGCGGTGGTGGATGCGGGTCTGGCGCGCGTGCCGCGGCGGGATGCGCGCGGGATGACCGGCCTGGTCACGGTGTCGGAGTCGAAGTCGAGCGCGAACCAGCGTGCCGGCCGCGCCGCGCGTCTGGGTCCGGGGCGGGTGATCCGCGCGTTCTCGCAGGCTGATTACCAGCACTTTTCGCCCGACACTGCGCCGGAGATTGCCACGAGCGACCTCACCGGCGCGCTCCTGGCGATGCGCGCGTGGGGCTCGCCGGACCTCCCGCTCCTCGACGCGCCGCCTGCGCCCGCGCTCGCCGACGCCACCGAGACCCTCACCGCCATCGGGGCCCTCGACCGCTCCGGTGCGCTCACTGACCTGGGCGTTCGCTTGGCCGGCATGCCGGTGGACCCGCGGCTCGGCGCGGCGTTGCTGACGCTCGGCGCGGGCGCGGCACCGACCGTCGCCGCGATTGCCGACGGCGCGAGCGGCGACCTCGCCCGCGCCACCCCGCCCGCCCAGCAGGTCGCACGCCTGGCCCGGCTCGCACCCGCGGGCCCGCCGGTCGCGGCCGGCGACGTGGTTGCCGCGGCGTTCCCGCAGTGGGTGGCCAAGCG
Organism: Corynebacterium stercoris; assembly: GCF_024160105.1. Lineage (GTDB taxonomy): Bacteria > Actinomycetota > Actinomycetes > Mycobacteriales > Mycobacteriaceae > Corynebacterium > Corynebacterium stercoris. The sequence continues at coordinate 50,230 of NZ_JAMFTQ010000009.1, read as the reverse complement.
CGTCGGTGAGGAATACTTGCTGGCCAGCGGCACCCGCGCCACCCTCGGCGTGGACATGGGCGCGCCCGAATGGCTCGCGGCGGCGGAGGTGCAGCGCACCCGAGGCGGCGCCATCATTCGTGCGGCCGCCGCCACCGAGCTGCCGGTGGAGCGGGTGGAGGAGGAGCTCAGGGCATCCCTTGAGGGCAGCACCGTACGCGGCCGGAAAGTCACCGCCGTCGGCGCGATCGAACTCACTTCCACACCGGTGAAGCTCACGCCGGACCAGGCGATGGAGGCGCTCGCGGACCTCTCCTTCGACGCGTTCCCGCTGGATGGGGAAGCGCAGCGGTTGAAGGAGCGGATTGATTTTCTGCGGGTGAACGTCGGCACGCAATGGCCCGACGTTGCGGAGGGCGACTACGGCCCGGAGGTGGCTCAGCTGGCAGCGGGCACGACGCTCGCGAAGTTGGACATGCGCGCGGCGCTGCTGCGGCAGCTGCCGTGGCCGGAGGCGGGCCAGCTGCCGGAGCTCGCGCCGGAGCGGCTCGAGGTACCCAGCGGCTCGCACCCGCGCGTGGACTACGCGAGCGGGCGGCCGGTGGTGCGCGTGAAGCTGCAGGAATGTTTCGGGCTCGCCGCATCGCCGCAGCTTGCCGGGGTGAAGGTGCTGTTTCACCTGCTCTCCCCCGCCGGCCGCGAGCTCGCGGTGACGGATGATCTGGCGAGTTTCTGGGACGGGCCCTACCAGCAGGTGAGGAAAGAAATGCGGGGGCGCTACCCCAAACACCCCTGGCCCGAGGACCCGTGGACGGCCCCGGCGACGGCAAAGACGAAGCGGCACTTGCCGCCGCAATAACACTTTTCGTGCCGGTACCAGTACATTTACCCAGCATGACAACTGTGCATAAGACGCACACCGTGACGATGTGGACCCTGGTGTCGCTGATTATCGGCTCCATGGTCGGCTCCGGCATTTTCGCGTTGCCGCAGAACATCGGCTCGGTGGCCGGCCCCGGTGCCATGCTCACCGGCTGGCTGATCGCGGGCGTGGGCATGCTCTCCATCGCCTTCGTGTTCCAGATCCTCGCGGAGCGCAAACCCCACCTGGATTCCGGCGTGTACTCCTACGTGCGCGCCGGCCTCGGCGACTTCATCGGCTTCACCTCCGGCCTGGGCTACTGGCTCGGCTCGGTGATGGCGCAGGTCGGCTACGCCACCTTGTTCTTCAGCACCGTGGGCCACTACTTTCCGGTGTTCCAGAACTCCTGGGTGCTCGCCCTCTCCGTCTCGGTGCTCACGTGGCTGATCTTCTTCGCGCTGACCCGCGGCGTGAAGCAGGCGGCGGTGATGAACGTGGTGGTGACCGTGGCCAAGGCCGTGCCGATCCTCTGCTTCATCGTCCTCGTCGCGTTCCTCGGCTTCTCCTGGGACACCTTCACGCTGGACTTCTGGGGCAAGGGCTCCGGCTTCACCTTCTCGGAGCAGCTGCAGGGCATCATGCTCTACACGGTGTGGGTGTTCATCGGCATTGAGGGCGCGTCCGTGTACTCCAAGCAGGCGCAGCGCCGCGAGGACGTCGGCCGCGCCACCATCATCGGCTTCCTCTCCGTGCTCGCGCTGCTGGTCGCGGTGTCCACCCTCTCCTACGGCGTACTCACCCAGGCAGAGCTGGCGGCGCTGCCGGATAACTCCATGGGCGCGGTGTTGGAAGCGGTCGTCGGCCCGTGGGGCGGCGCGCTGATCTCCATCGGTCTGTGCCTGTCGGTGCTGGGCGCGTACGTGTCCTGGCAGATGCTCTGCGCCGAGCCGATCGTGCTCATGGCCCGCGACGGCCTCCTGCCCGCCCGCGTGGGCAAGGTCAACGCGGCCGGCGCCCCGTTCACCGCGCAGCTGATCTCCACGGTGGTCATCCAGTTCTTCGTCATCGTCTTCTTCGCCAACGAGACCTCGTACAACGCCATGGTGCAGCTCGCCACCATCATGTACCTGCTGCCCTACCTCTTCTCGGCGTTGTACCTGGTGGTGCTGGCGCTGCGCCCCGAGGCCCCGACGAAGGGCGAGGTCCGCCCCGACCCGACCACCAACTCCCGCCAGCTGGTGGTCGGCGCGATCGCGTTCATCTACTCCATCTGGCTGATCTACGCCGCGGACCCGGTGTACGTGCTCTTCGGCGCGCTCGCGGTGCTGCCGGGCATGATCCCGTACATCTGGACGAAGCGCAGCCGCGGCGAGCGCCTCTTCAACACCTTCGAGTGGTTCGTCGTGGCGCTTGTCGTCGCCGGCGCGGTCTTCGCCGTCATCGGCCTGGCCAACGGCTCGCTGGTGCTGGAATAAAGGTCTAGCTGAATTCGTCGAAAAGCAGTTTCGTGCTCAGCACCACGACGAGCGCGAGCAGCGCGTAGCGCACGAGCCGCGACCCGCCCTTGAGCACCGTGCGCGCGCCGAGCTGCGCCCCGGCGACGTTGGCCAGCGCCAGCGTGATGGCCAGCGGCCACACCACGTAGCCGCCGATGATGAACACGGTGAGCGCGCCCAGGTTCGTCGCGGTGTTCACCACCTTCGCCATTGCCGACGATTCCAGGAAGCTCTGCGCGAAAATCGCCGTAAACGCCATGATGAGGAACATGCCGGTGCCGGGCCCGAAAATGCCGTCGTAAAGCCCGATGACCGCCGCTGCTACCAGGGCCAATGCTTTCCGACGCCCGGTTTCCACCCGCTCGCCCCCAGCCGCCCCGAATTGCGGGCGCAGCGCCACGAAGGTGCCGACGGCCAGCAGCAGGATGATGATCGCGGGGCGCACGATGCTGTCACTGATCAACGACACCGCCATCGCCCCGCCCGCCGACGCCGCGAACGCCGCGGCCGCGAACGCCAGCGTCATCTTGGGCATGCCGACGCGCCGCACCAGCGTGACCGCCGCCGACGCCGTGCCCGTCACCGCCGCCACCTTGTTCGTGGCCAGCACCGACGCCGCCGGCAACCCGGTCACCGACATGAGCACCGGGATCAGGATCAGGCCCCCTCCGCCGATCACCGCGTCGATCCAGCCGGCCGCCGCCGCGGCGACGATGAGCAGCAGCGTAGACGTCAATGGCGGCATGCGCGAAAGAGTACTATCTGCCCCCGTGAACCGTTGGCTAATCGTCGCCCCACTGTCGGTGGTGCTCGGCGCGGTACTGTCCGCGCTGCACGTGCCCGCCGCGTGGATCGTCGGCGCCATCCTCGCCTCCGGCGGCATGGCGCTGGTCAGCGGGCGCGAACTGCCGATGAACGAGCACTTCTTCACCTTCGCCCGCGGCATCATCGGCGTGATGGCTGCACTGCCCCTGGTGGCCGTGCCACTTCGCGATTTGCTGCCGTTCGTGCTCCCCGGCCTTGCCGCCGCCGCGTTCGTGCTCGCCCTCGCGTTCGGCGGCGGCATGGTGCTGGCCAACCACGGCGTGACGCGCGAGACCGGCGTGCTCTCGCTGCTGCCCGGCGGGGCGTCGCTCATGCCGGCGCTCGCGCGCGACGTGGGCGCCGACGCCAGCTACGTCGCCCTGTCCCAGTACCTCCGGCTCCTGATTGTGTCGATGACGTTGCCGGTGGTCGCATCCGTGTTCGCGCCGGCGAGTGGCGCGGGTTCCGACGCTGTCGCCGCAGCCTTCTCGGACGCCTCGCCCTGGATGTGGATCCTCGTCCCCGCCCTCATCGTTATCGGCGCGCCGCTTGGCAAGCTGCTGCGGCTGCCGAACTCCTCCGTCTTCGGGCCGCTACTGCTCACCGTCCTGGTCGGCAAGATTGCCGACATCGAGATCGCCTCGCCCCGACCCCTGACCATCCTCGGCCTGATCGCCATCGGTTGCATGTGCGGAGGCGGCCTCAGCGTGCCCGCCCTCAAGCAGTTCAGCCGCATGCTACCCGCGACGCTCGCCTACATCGCGCTGCTCATGTCCGCCTGCGCCGGCGTGGGCTGGTTCGTGGCCAAGTGGGTGGGCATCTCGTTCTACGAGGGCTACCTGGCCACCACCCCCGGCGCCCTCGAGACCGTCCTGGCGCTCGCCGCCGAGGGCGACGCCGGCCCTGCTGTGGTCGCCCTGCAGCTCATCCGGCTGATCTGCGTGCTGCTCTTCGCGAGTTACTTGCCGACGCTGCTGCGCCGGCTCGGGCGCCGCGGGTAGGGGCACCGGGCCGCTTCACGACGGCGTGCACCGGCCGGCCGCCTCGGACACTCCGGGGCAGGTGTTTAGGGGCATACGTTCCGGGGCAGGTGTTTAGGGGCATAACTGCTGGTAACAGTTTTATTCATGTTTTCGATGACAGCCGACCAATAACCGCCCTACCACGTCTTATGCCCCTAAACACCTGCCCCGGAACCTGACCTGCAGTTATGCCCCTAAGCGAGGAGCAAGGCAAGGCCTGGAAAACCGCAGTTCAGAGCGCCGCAGCCGCGCAGCGGGGTCGAATGCGACGGCGAACGGGGCCGGGCGAGGGGGCTGGCCGGGTTCGTGGGGCTGGCTGGGTCCGCCTCCCGGGCCTCTGCGCCGCTCCGGGGCAGGTCTTTAGGGGCAGGTGTTTAGGGGCATACGTTCCGGGGCAGGTATTTAGGGGCATAACTGCTGGTAACAGTTTTATTCAGTTTTTCGAGGACAATCGACCAATAAACCTCTGACCACGTGTTATGCCCATAAACACCTGCCCCGGAACCTGACCTGCAGTTATGCCCCTAAGCGAGGAGCGGAGGGCGACCGGAAAACTCGCAGGTCAGAGCGTTGCGAGCGGGCCCGGAAGCGAGCGGGAGATCGGGACGGAGCCCCGGCGGACCCGAAAACCGCCCCGCCGCCCCGCCGCCTCGCCCGAACGCCCGAACGCCCAACCGCCGCCGCTAGTGGTTCAGCACCTCGTTGGCAAGCATGTCCATCGGCATGGAGCCGAGGCGCAGGGCCTTGTCGTGGAATTCGCGCAGACCCATGCCCTGGTCCAGCGCCTTGTCGCGCAGCGTCAACCAGTCGCGGTAGCCCACCGCGTAGCTCGGGGCCTGACCGGGCCAGCCCATGTAGCGGTCGAGCTCGAAGGTGAGAATGGCGTCCGGCAGGGCGCAGTTGTCTCGCAGGAAGGCCTTGGCGTACTGGGCGTCCCACGTACCTGCCCCGTCGGGGGTGGTCTTCTTGAGGTGGACGCCGACGTCGATGAGTACTCGTGCGAGGCGCAGCCTGCGAGCGTCGAGAAGCCCCATGCGGAAGCCGGGGTCCTCGAAGTAGCCGTGCTCGCCCATGAGGTGCTCGGCGTAGAGGGCCCAGCCCTCGCCGTGGCCGGAGTTCCAGCAGACCAGGCGGCGCCAGAGGTTGAGGTCCTGGCGCTGCATCAGCGCGCTGGCCATCTGCAGGTGGTGGCCGGGCACGCCCTCGTGGAAGACGGTGGTCAGCTCCTGCCAGGTGTGGAAGACGTCTTGGCCTTCGGGGACGGACCACCACATGGTGCCGGGGCGGAGCATGTCGTCGCTGGGCGGGGTGTAGAAGATGCCGCCGGAGCCGGCGCGGTCGATGGCGCACTCGACGCGCGGGAGGTCGGAGGGGACGGTCAGGTCGTTGCCGTCGAGGACGGTGAGCACCTCGTCGTTGACGCTGCGCATCCACTCCATCAGCGCGTCGGTGCCGCGGAGCTGGTAGCGGGGATCGTCGTTGAGCTGGCGGTATGCACCGAGCACGGTCGCGTCCGGGCCGTAGAGGCTGCGGGCGATGGCGACTTGCTCGTCGACGGTCGCGGCGAGCTGGTCGGTGGCCCACTCGTACGCCTCGTCGAGGTCGATCTCGCGGCCGAGGAAGTACTCGGAGAACAGCTCGTAGCGCTCGCGGCCCACGCCGTCCTCGTGCGTGGCCTGCGGGGACAGCTCGGTGGAGAGCCAGTCGGCGAACTCGGAGAACGCCTCCTTCGCCTCCTCGACAACGGCGGACTCCGGCGGCAGGCCGACCTCCTCGAGCTGGGAGCCCTCCGCGCCGAGGGCTTCGCACTGGTTGATCACGCCGTCGATCTGGCGGTGCGAGGCGATGTTGCCGGTGCCGGCCGCCTCCGCGAGGGACTCGGCGTAGCCGCGCAGCGCCGCGGGGATCTTGGACATGCGCGAGGCGATGTTGTCGAAATCCTCGTCGGTCACCTTCGGCATCAGCGCGAACGAGTCGCGGATGGTCTGCACCGGCGACGCGATGATGTTCAGGCTGCGCAGGAACTCGCCGCGGTGGTGCATTTCCAGCTGCAGCGCCATGCGGTCGCGCAGCAGGGTGGCGGTGAGGCTGTCGACATCGTCGAAGTCGTCCTCGTCGTCGGACTCATCCGTCGAATCGTTGAGCGCGTCGACGTCGGCGATGAGGTCGCGGATGCGCTCCGCCAGCGCGTCCCAATACTCGGGGCTGAAATCCTGCAGCTCGCCGTCGAAACCGTCAATCCCGATCTCGGTACCGGTGGTGGGCGAGATCGAAGCGAGGTCGTACACGAAATCCTCGCACGTTGCGTCCAAGAGGGAGGGCTCTCGTACGATCGCGGATGAAGAGGTCATGCGTTGCGACTCTACCCCATGCTTCCCCAATGTCATCCCAGGTCGCAGGGGTGCTGAACCGCATTGTCTAGATTCGGGCGTTCGCACAGGGCATCGCTTTACGACGAATGGACAAAGCGGTCTAGTCTGATGTATGAATGCATTTATGGCCTTCTCACGTCCCGCTTCACCTGCCGCCAAGTGTCTGCATCTGGTGCGGCTGGGTGAGCTGACGTCGAGAAGCGAGCTCATCGAGGCGACCGGCCTGTCCCAGCCAACCATCACCCGCGCGGTGACGGCGCTGGTCGGCGCGGGCTACGTCACCGAGCGCATGGACCTGGCCAAGTCGAACGGCCGCGGCCGCCCGACCATCCCGCTTGAGCTGGCGGACCCGGAGGCCGTGCACGCTGGCGTGTCGATCGGCACGGAGTCCACCTACATCGCCCTGTTCGACGTGAAGGGCCGCACCCTGACCTGCGTCGACGCGGAGCTGCCGGTGGCGAAGCTGGACCAGGACGACTTCATTCAGCACATCATGGCGGGCCTGAACCGCCTCACCGCCGCGATCGGCCGCCCGCTGGCAACCGTCGGCGTGACCGCCTCCGGCACCGTGACCGACGACGGCCGCGTCACCGCCCCTAACCTGGGCTGGAACAACGTGCCTTTCGGCCCGCAGCTGCGCGAGCAGTTCTCCGTGCCGGTGCTGGTCACCTCGGTCAGCGCCGCGATCGTCGGCTCGGAGCTGCAGTCCAGCCGGGACCTCACCATCCCGTCGACGCTGGCCCTCTTCGCCGACGACTCCATCGCCTGCGCCGTGACCACCCCCGACGGCGTCGAGCCCGTCGAGGTCTCGCGCGACGATCTGACCACCCAGGGCCTGCTGGACAGCATCGGCGACAGCTCCGTTCGCACGCTGCACGACGCCGTGACTAACGCCCGCGTCCAAAACGCGGCCCGCCCCGCCCTGGACCGCCGCGCCCGCGGCCTGGGCCAGCTCGTCGGCGAACTGTGCGAGACCTACCAGCCAGCGACCGTCGTCGTGGCCGGCAGCGCGTTCATCGACGACCCGCTGGCACCGGCGCCGTTCGCGCAGGCGGTGCGGGAGACCGTCGGCAAGAACCTGGACCTGCGGCTTTTGCCGACGCACCGCGAGATGGTGCGCGACATCGCCCGCGCCGCGGCCTTAGACCTGGTACTCCGCGACCCCCTCTCGGTAGCGGCGCCCTAGCTCGACGTACGTGCCCGCGTGGGTGACGCGGTCTGCACGCGTCGCCGGGTTGAGTTCGCGCTTCACCTCCGCCGGTACGCCCGCTGCCAGGGAGAACTCCGGGATCACCTGGCCCTCGCGCACCAGCGCGCCGCCGGCGATGATGCTGCCCTCCCCCACCACGCTGCGCGACAGCACCGTCGACGACATGCCGATCAGGCACGCGTCAGCGATCACGCAGGAGTGCAGCATGGCCATGTGGCCCACCGTCACGTCCTCACCCAGCACAGTCTCCCCGCCGGTGTCCACGTGCACCACGCAGTTGTCCTGGATGTTCGAGCGCGCCCCGATCACAATCTTGCCCACGTCTCCGCGCAGCACCGCGCCGGGCCAGATGTTCACGTCCGGGCCGAGCACCACGTTGCCGATGATGGTGGCGCCGGGGGAGACGTACGCGGTCTCGTCGATGACAGGGTGGGCGCCCTCAAAGGAGAAGATGCGGGCGCCGGGGTAGCGGGAGTCACTCATGTGCCCGAGGCTACCGACCCGTCCGCGCCGCGCCACGCGTACCACGCCATGAACCCGATCGGCACCAGCGTGAACAGCAGCGGCGGCACGAAGAACACCTCGTGGGCCACGTTGATCGCGGCGTAGGGCAGCATCATGAGCAGCATCGGCAGCACGCCCCACGCGGCGTAGACGGCCACGCCGAACGGCACGATCCACACCCAGTGGTGATGCCACGAGAACGGGCTGACCAGGCAGGATGCCATGCCGATGATGGCGAGGGCGAGGGTGGTGTTCGAACGTCGTAAAGCAATGTGCGCCGCGTACGCCGCGAGTGCCGTGACCGCGGCGGCGAGCGCGAGCCACAGCGGCGTGGACTCGATGCCGAACTCGCGCTCCAGCACCTGGCGGATCGCCTGCGCGCCCGGATTGTCCGCGAAGCCGACGCGGTCCGAGTTGAACATGGACTCGGTCCAGAAACGGCCCGCGTCCGCCACGCCCGTGAACCCCGTGGCCACGGTGCACAGGAACGTGAACGCGGCGACGAACATCGCGCCCCACCGCCGCTGCACCGCCAGGAGCAGCACAAAATACGCCGGCGTGAGCTTGAACCCGGCCGCCAGCCCGATGCCGATCCCGGGCAGCCGGTAGCGCCGCGGCAGAAAGTCGAGGCACACCAGCGCCATCAGGAAAATGTTGACCTGGCCGAAGAACAGCGTCGCGTGCACCGGCTCCGTGCACAGCACGAAAAAGGCGGTGAGCAGGACAATCGGCACCACGCGTGCCGACGTCCGCGTCGCCCGCGCCGACATCCACACCACCCACATGAGCGTCAGGATTGACACGACCGTCCACGCGATGCCGAGGGCGGACGTGGCCTCACCGAACCACGAGAACACCACGCCCGCGAACGGCGGGTAGGTGAACGGGAGGCCCGGCAGCAGATCGGCCTCGTAGAGCGGCTGGCCGTTGCGGACCAGCTCGCCGCCGAGGAGGTACACCTGCAGGTCGGTGGGCACGCTGGTGCGGAAGATGCTGTGCAGGTCGCCGTGGTTGATGCTGTAGCGCCACGCGCCGAACGCGAGCGCTACCGCCAGGCCCACGGCGTTTGCGATCGACGCGCCCCTCATAGACCCAACCCGTCTAAGACCTCGTCGAGCGCGTCGCCGACGTTCGCGCGCCACACCGTGTCCGCTCTCCCGTCCGCGCGGCCCGGCCCGCCGTTGATCACCGCGACCGGTTTGCCCTGCTTCTTGGCGTCGAGGACGAACTTGTAGCCGCTCATCACCGCCAGCGACGTGCCGATGGCGATGACCGACGTCGCCTCATCCAGCCACCGGTTCGCCTCCGCCCGGCGCGGCTTCGGCACGTTCTCCCCGAAGTAGACCACGTTGGGTTTCAGCCGGTGGCTGCCGCACGCGGGGCAGCCGATCATCTCGAAGCGGCTGACGTCGTCGTCGCGCAGCTCCACGTCGCCGTCCGGGTTGATCATCGCGCCCTCGACCTGCACCGATTCGAAGTATCCGGGGTTTGCGGCGTTGAAAAGAGCGTCGATAAGCGAGCGCTCGTGCAGCGTGTGGCAATCGAGGCACACGACGTGGTCCATGTCCCCGTGCAGCGCGATGACGTTGGACGAGCCCGCCTCCGCGTGCAATCCGTCGACGTTTTGCGTCACGACGCCGCGGATCAGCCCCGCGCGCTCCAACTCCACCAGCGCGTAATGCGCGCGGTTCGGCGCAGCGGCACGCATGAACTGGATGCCGACGAACGCGCGCGCCCAGTAGCGGCGCACCTGCGCGGGCGAGTGCGCGAACTCCTGGAACGTCATCGGGCGGCCCTTGGTCAGGCGGCCGTGCTTCGAGCGGTAATCCGGGATGCCCGACTCCGTGGACATGCTCGCGCCCGTGACGATAAGCGCCTTGGGGTTGTCGAGGAGGTCCAGGATTTCTTGCTTCGCCGTGTGCGGCTCCGTCGGATCGGCCGTCTCGTTCACGACGCGCTCGATCGACCGCACGGCACTGCGGTGCGCCATCGCGATCGCCGGGTCGTCGAACTGCGTCGTGGTGTTCATTACCCTCTCACCGTAGCGGTTCACACTTCGGTGGACACTGCATTCCGTTTTGGCCGCCGCAGTGTCATGATCGACGGCATGGGGGATTGGAAAGACGAACTTCGCACGCAGCTCATCGATGCCCGGCCGCAGCTCGACCTCGACATCGGGGTGAAAGAGCAGCTCGCTGCCGGTCGCTTGCTGCGGCTCTCCGCCGCGCACGCCATTGCCGACGATTATTTTCTCCAGCTGCCAGTCCATCAACGCCACTGGCTGCGGGCGTTCTGCATCGGCAGTGCTGCACGAAAAGCGGTGGTGACCGGCCGCGCCTCCGCGTACCTCAACGGCATGTGGGTTGCGAACACGCCGCTCGACACCGTGCATCTCATTCTCAAATCGACCCCGCCTCCGGCGCAGTGGCCCGCCGGCGTGCAGTACATCCGCGCGGACCTCGGCGCGGGCGACATCATCAGCGGCACCAACCTGTCCACGACCAGCCTCTTCCGCACGTTCATGGACATTGCGCGTTTCGACGGCTTCTTGCACGCCCTCGTCGCCGCCGACTACCTGGTGAAATTCAAAGACTTCACGCCCGACAGCCTGCAGCGCAAAGTCGCCACCTCGAAGCGGTTCCGCGGGATTGCCGCCGCCCGCCGCGCCGCCGAGTACTGCTCGACCCGCCCCGACTCCGCTCCCGAGTCCTACGCCCGTGCGCTCCTCATCGCCGACGGCTACACCGACATCCAGGCGAATGTCGAGATCTACGCCGGCGGGCGGCGCTACCGCGTCGACATCATCATCGACGGCTGGCTGGTCATCGAAATCGACGGCGCTGTGAAGTACGACGGCGAGACCTTCGGCAAAACCGACGACGTCCTGCGCAAAGAGAAGCGCCGCGAAAACGACCTCACCAACGCCGGCAAGCGCGTCCTGCGATTTCCGCCCTACGACCTCGAACACAACCCGGCCCAGTTCCTGAAACTCGTCCGCGACGCCTACAACCGCGGTCCGTAGCGGGGCGCGGGGCGCGGGGCGTGGGGCGCAGGGCGCGGCTGGCGTTCCGTGCCCGGCTGGCGTTCCGTGCCCGGCTGGCGTTCCGTGCCTTGCGAGGTGCCCGGCTCGGCAGGGCCCCCGGGCGCGGCTGGCGTACCGTGCCCCACCCGGCCCGCGGTCAGGCCGACCGTCCCAACTCCGGGGCAGGTATTCCCGGGCAGGTGTTCCGGGGCAGGTATTCCGGGGCATACTTGCTGGCACCGAATTTATTCAAACTTTCCACGACAGCTGACCAAAAAGTCGATGACCAGCTGTTATGCCCCTAAACACCTGCCCCGGAATCTGACCTGCAGTTATGCCCCTAAGCTTCAGCCCGGAGTCCGGCAGCAAACCCCCAGGTCAGAGAGGTGCGCCTGGCCACGCCCTCAGCGGGGCGCCTAGCCGCGCTGCGCCGCCCGACCCGCCAGACCCGCCCGACCAGCCCGACCCGCCAGACCCGCCCGGCCCGCCCGGCCCGCCAGACCCGCCCGGCCGGCCGGCCGCGGGCCCCTACCTGAACGGCACCTCGCCGATGGTGCGGCGCAGTTTCCTGGTCCGCAGGCGGCGCGGGTGCTTGGCCAGGCGCTCCATGGCGCGGACGGCGCACATGACGTGGGCCTCCTTGGAGTTGGAGTAGAACGCCTGCGCACCGGCGGGAAGCTTCGGCACCGCGTGCAGCGGAAGGTCGGAGACGGCGAGGAGGGTGCCGTAGGGCACGCGGTAGCGGTAGCCGTTGGCGGCCAGCGTGCAGGATTCCATGTCAACCGCGGCGGCGGTGGAGCCGCGCAGCCAATCCCACAGGTCGCGGGGGGATTTCCACTCCCAGTTCCTGTCGCCGGTGCTTAAGACGGTGCCGGTGCGCATGAGGGAGGTCTCGTCGCCGTAGACCTTCTCCACGGCTTTTTCCAGGGTGCGCTGGATTTCGGGGACGGCGGGGATGGGCTGGTCGCGGCCGATGTGGTCGTCGAGGACGTGGTCGCGGCGCTCGTAGGCGTTGCCGAGGATCAGGTCGCCGATGCGCATGCGGGCGTCCATGCCGGCGCAGTGGCCGATCATGATCCACGCCTCGGGACGCAGGACGGCGAGGCAATCGGTGATGGTCTTGGCGTTGGAGGGCCCGACGCCGATGTTGATCATGGTGATGCCGTCGCCGTTTTCGGTGACCAGGTCGTAGCGCGGCATTTGGAACTTGGAGCCCAGCTCGAGATCCTCGACCACCACGGTGTCGGACACGCTCTCGCCGGAGGGCAGCACCAGGCGGGTGTAGCGCGAGTCCGGCTCGGAGAGGGAACGCACGCCGAAGCGCACGAACTCGGTGACGTGCATGGCGTAGTTGGTGAACAGGATGTACTTCTGCATGCTCTCCGGCGAGATGCCGGTGTAGTGCTCCAGGCGGGCGAGCGCCAGGTCGAAGCGTTGCGGCCCGAAGTGGAACAGCGGCTTCTCATCGCCGTGGAAGGCGTCCCAGTGGCCGTCGACGATCGCATCGTCGACGTAGTCGAGCGTCGGGCGCGGGACGTGCGGGGAGTTGGACGCGCGCACGTCGTCGAGCCCCTCGATCCCGGCGATGTACTCGGGCGGGATGCGCACGTCCGAGTAGCCGACGTAGATGTCGCACTCGTAGTTCGAGGTCAGCGCCTCAAGCTGCGCCTCGAGGTAGCGCTGCATGAGGTCGGGGCGGGAAAGCACCGCGGAGTACATGCCGGCCTCGTCGACGTAGCCGAAGGGCTCGCTGCGGTCGATGGGCTGCCACTCCGTGACGTCGACGGACAGTTTGGGGTAGCGCACGCCGGCGTAGCGTTCGTAGTCGCCGCTGGCGATGGTGTCCCTTGCGAGCTGGCAGGAAGCGTCGTAAAGCGAAATAAGCTCCGCAACGGCAAGGTGTGCGCTGGCGACTTTCTCCATAGGGCCTACACTACTGGCGTGATCAGAAAGCGGGCGTGGGCAAGCGCCGTCGCGTGCGCCGCCGTAACCCTTGCTGGCTGCAGTGCGGCGCCGGAGAGCCCGCTGCAGGTTGTTGACACGCCGTCGGCAACCCCCGCCCCCGGTGCGGACGCTGACCTGCTGGAAGCCGCGATCGAGCGCATCGAGGCGGCCACGGACACCCAGATCGGGCTCGCGCTTTTCGACGGCAGCACCATCCTCTCCCGCGGCACCATCGCCAGCCTGCCGGCGTGGTCCACCATCAAGATCCCCATCTCCTTCGCCGCGCTGCGCCATTGCGACTACAACGAGGCATATCTCGAGGACCTCATCACGGCGGCGATCGAGATCTCGGACAACGACGCCACGAACCAGCTCTGGGCGTGCCTGCAGGACGCGGGCGGCGCGCAGGAGCTGGTGCGCAAGGAGATCGGGTCGCGCGTGGACATCGCGTGGGGCCGCACGCCGTGGCCGTTCGCGTCGCAGGCGCGTTACGCGTGGGAGCTGTCGCAGCGTGACGACGTCAACGACAACGTCATCATCGGCCACATGCGCAACATTGCGAAGGAGCAGAGCTGGGGACTCGGCCGCGTCGGCATCCCGTTCAAGGGTGGCTGGGGCGACATCGATACCGACGGTTCCTACCAGTCCCGCCAGATGGGCTTCGGGCGCATCGGCGGCGTGACGTACGGCATCGCCATCGGCGCCGTGAGCGAGGCGGGCTCCATGACGGACACGACGGACGCCCTCGACGCGATCGCCGAGGTCCTCGCTTCGTTCAACAACTAGTCGGCCGTGCCCATCGCGTAGGCGCCGAGAGTGCGGCGCACGCCCTCGATGCGTCGCGCAATCTCCTCGGCCGGAACGCGCTCCTCAAACCCGCGGGAGAACACGCCCTGGGTGCCGGCGGCCAGGAAAATCGCCGTGTCTTCCAGCTTCGCGTCGTCCACCTGTACGTTCGCCGCCGCGAGGTGCTCGGCCAACTCCGTACGGATCGGCGCCAGCAGCAGGTCCTGCACGATCTGGTTCAGCTTGCCCTGCGCCGGCGAATCGAGGAGGTTGCGCACGGCGCCCTCGTGCTCGGCGAGGCGGCCGAAGAGCTTGGCAACCTGGTCGGGGTAGCTCGAACCTGAGTCGAAGCTGTCGGCGAACTCGCGGTATGCGGGCTCGAACATCTCGCGTCCGGCGGCCAGCACCACCGCGTCCCGGTCCGTGAAGTGCTCGTAGAACACCTGGCGGCTGACCCCGGCCGCGCGGACGATGCTGGTCACGGAGAGTTCGTGAGCCGGTTGGGTTGCCAACAGGTCCACCGTCGCACTGAGCAGCGCCTCGCGCGTGCGCACGGCGCGGGGGTCAGTGCTGGCCTGACGTCGAGCCATCCAAGCCGTCCTTTCACCAAGTAATGAGAACCCCGAAAGTACCGGGAGGTACGGGACAAAATCATGCCACACCGGAAGGGGTGCCGGATGTGATCGGAGCTACTATCTGCAGCATGGCTTCCAGCGCGTACCCGACCGACCTGACCGACGCAACGATTGCCCTGCTCAAGGACTTAATCCGCAACGCGTGCGTCAACGATCTCACCGCCGATTCCGGCCAGGAATTCCGCAATGCGGACACGCTTGAGCGCTTCTTCGCCGACGCCGGGGAGGCGGGCATCGAGGTGCGCGCGCAACGCTTCGAGCCGCACCCGGGCCGCGTCTCCATCGCCTTTACTATCGACGGCACCGATCCCGCCGCCGAGCCCCTCACCCTCCTCGGCCACACCGACGTCGTGCCGGTAGACGAAGCCAAGTGGACCACGGACCCGTTCGGAGCCGAGGAGATTGACGGCCGCATCTACGGCCGCGGCGCCACCGACATGCTCTACATCACCGCCGCAATGGCCGCCGCCGTGCGCGACGTGGCCCGCTCCGGCACCCGCCCGCGCGGCACGCTGACGTTCGTCGGTTGCGCGGACGAGGAGGCCCGCGGCGGCCTGGGCGCCGGCTGGCTCGCCGAGCACGCCCCGAACGCGTTCTCCTGGCGCAACTGCCTGTCGGAGGAGGGCGGCTCACACTTGCCCGTCGCGGACGGCTCCGACGCGCTCGTTGTGGTGGTAGGCGAGAAAGGCGCAGGCCAACGCCGTCTCACTATCCACGGCGACGCCGGCCACGGCTCCGCCCCGCACGGCCGCGACCTCGCCGTGGCCAAAATCGCGGAGGTGGCCCGCCGCGTCGCCGCGATCACCCCGGACGTCACGCGCGATGAGCCGTGGCCGGGCTACGTGCGCGCCTTCCGCTTCGATGAGGCTACGGAGCAGGCGCTTCTCGACGGCAGCGATTACTCCGCCCTCGGAAAACTCGAGCGCTACTCGCACGCGATGAGCCACCTGACGATCGCCCCGACGGTGCTGCGCGCCGGCGGCGCCATCAACGTGCTGCCGTCGACGGCCTGGCTGGAACTGGACATCCGCCCGCTGCCCGGCCAGACGCAGGAGGACATCGACGCACTACTCACCGACGCGCTCGGCGACCTCGCCGAGGAGGTGGAGATCACCCATCTGATCACCGAAGACGCGACGCTCTCCCCCACCTCCGGCCCGCTCTACGAGGCGATCCTGGCGACGTTCGACGAGTTCTTCCCCGGCGTACCCGTGGTGCCGACGATCGCCGCGGGCGGGTCGGACTTGCGCTTCGGCCGCCGCAAGGGCGGCGTGGGCTACGGCTTCGCCCTGCACAACCGCAGTGAAACCCTCGGCAGCGTGCTGGACACGCTGCACAGCCACGACGAATCCGTCGCGGTGGAGGACGTGGAGCTCACCGCCCGCGCGTACCGCAGTCTGGTTGGCCGCTTCGTGGGCTAAGGAACCCACTCGTAGAGCGTCTCGTCGCTGGTGCGCACGCGCACGCCCGGCGCGGGCTGCACCCACGCGTCGAGGTAGAGCTCCTCGCTTCCGCTGCCGTCGGCACCATGACCGGCGCTGGCGCGGTAGGTGATGGTCTCGTTGGTCTTATCCAGCACCTCGACTTCCGCGTGGGTGAGCCACTGATTGCGACGGCGCAGGCCGATGAGCGCCTGGTGCTCGCGGAAGATCCACTCGCCCATCGGCGACAAGCCATCGGGCGACTCGGGCAGGGGCGGGCGGACGGAATCGTCGGCACCGAAGCCTTCGCCGCGCATCGCCTCGAAGCCCTGCTCGTCGCCGTAGTAAATGCTGGGCATGCCGGGCAGCGTCATCAGGATGGCCAGGGCGAGGATCGCCTTGTCCTGGCCGACCTTGCTGGCGATGCGGTCGACGTCGTGGTTGCCGACGAAGGTGTTCGGCAGCATCCGCGCCGCAATCGCCTGGTGGCGTTCGAGGGCGTGGGCGAGTTCCCAGAAGTTTTCGTCGTGAAGCGAGCTCCAAATGCCCTTCCAGAGTTCGTACTGGGTGACGGAATCGAGGGAGCCGGCTTCGGCGATTTCGGCGTAGTCGCCGTGGATGACTTCGCCGAGGAACATCGCGTCCGGGAATTCTTCGCGGACTTTCGCCAGTACGGCGCGCCAGAATTCGGGCGGGACGGAGTAGGCGACGTCGAGGCGCCAGCCGGCGATGCCGCGGCGCAGCCAGTGACACATGATGTCGGCGACCGCGTCCCGAATGCGATCGTCGGCGTGGTGCAGCGTGGCCAGCTCGCCGTGGCCCTCCCAGTCGGTGTCGCCGGCGAGGCCCTGCGCAACCCACGGGTGGGTGCGGGCGACGTGGTTGAACACGCCGTCGAGCATCACGTTGATGCCGCGGGCGCGGCACTCGGCGATGAGGTGGTCGAAGTCGGCGTCGTCGCCCAGGCGGGAGTCGATGCGGTAGTGGTCCAGCGTGTCGTAACCGTGGCCCACGGATTCGAAGATTGGGGCGAGGAGCAGGCCGTTGCAGCCCAGCTCAATCAGGTAGTCCAGCCACGGTTCGAGGTCGCGCAGGCGGTGGCCGGCGTCGACCTCGCCGCGGTCACGGATCGGGGCGCCGGTCGCGCCGAGGGGGTACACGTGCCACCAGATGGTGTTCGCGATTGCTTCCTTACTCACAATCCCCGACGCTACACGCCCTCAGAGGCCGAGCAGCGCCAGCGGGACCACGGCGACGCCGTCCGCCCGTCGGTAGGCGCGGCTGCCCGTGTTCAGCACCACGGTGTCGACCACGTCGTCAGGCAACTTTTCCCGCAGCCACTGGAGGTGGCGGACATCGTCGTCGCGCACATCGGCGCTGAGTTTGACTTCGAACGCGATGATGCCGCCGTCCTGATCCTGCGCGATGAGGTCGATTTCGCGGTCGCCTTTCGACGTTCGGAAATGACTCACCTTGCCGAACACCGCCTGCGCCGCGACACGCACCGACAGCGTCGCTAGCGACTCGAACAAGGGCCCCAGCATGTAGTTGAAGCGGGTAGTGAGCTTACTTTCCGGGATCCCCAGGAGCCGCAGCGCAAAGGCCGGGTCCGCGAGCTGGTGTTTCGGGGCGCGCGCCAAGCCGGCGAACGGAGAACGTCGAAACTCCCACGCCGGCACCGGATCGAGCATCCAGATCTCGGAGAGCTTCTCCCTGTACGTCAGCGTCGTCGTCTTCGCGGGTTTCTGCGCCTGCCCCGGCGTGGCCGCGTCGAGAATCTCCTGATAACTCGAGCTGGTGGAGCTCGCTGTCGCGTAGGCCGCAAGCCAGCTCAGGAGCGAATCGCGACTGCGCACCGAGTACCCCTGCTCCGGCAGGTCCCGGTCAACGACGCGGGCCAAGTAGGAGTCGAGCTGCTCATTGCGAACCACCGCCGGGGCGCCATAGAACCCCGGAAAGCCACTGGACGCGATCGCGCTGACGTAATCGCCGAGCGTCTTGTCCGTTTCTCCCGCGATTTCCGCCTCGCCCCGAAACAGCGCCGCCATGCTTACCGACGGTTCCCACCCAGCCCGTTCAAAAAGCGCAAGTGGGCGCATCCGGAGCGCGATGATCCTTCCCGCGCCGCTGTGCGTATCCGCCCCCGTCACCGGGGTAGCCGAACCCGTGAGGAGAAAGCTACCGGGCGCCGCACCGTCGTCGACCGCGCGGCGCACGTAGTCCCACGACTGTGGTTGGCGCTGCCACTCATCCAGGAGGAGCGGTTTGCGTAACGACGCAAGCGAAGGGTCAGCCCCCACAATCGACGCGTCCTGTTCGCGGTCCAACCGCAGCACCGTCGACGCCCGGCGGCCCGCCGTCTCGGTCTTGCCGACACCTTTCGCACCCTCGATGGCGATGGCGCCGACGAACGGCATGAGACTGTCCAGTTGCTGGTCAACCGCTCGGGGAAGGTAGGTCATGTGCCCAATGCTACGAATTTTCCGCCGCGAACGCTACGAATTTTCCGGTTCCGGAATCTCGATGCGCTCGCCGGAGTCTGCAGCGGCAACCTCGCCGCTCTCGTCGCTCTCGCCGTGCTCGTCGCGCTTGATCAGCGGCTCGAGGCGCTCGCGGATGCGGTCGCGCCAGGTCTGCTCGGCCTCTTCGTAGCCGGCGTCGTGCGGCAGCAGGCCGCGGTGGGTGAAGTTGACGGTGGTTTCGCCGGCATCGTCCTCCTCGATGTCGAAGATCAGGGACGTGTCGTCCCACTCGCGGTCGGACTTCTCGTCGCCGGTCGGCTCGACGTGCCAGACCACGCGCTTGCCGTCGTCGGCCTCCTGCACGGTAAGCGCGACCTTCTGGGCATCGCTCTCCACGGTGAAACCGGCGCCTTCCTCGTCGGCCTCGCCCTCGACGCGGTCCTCCCACCACTGGCGCGGCTTGGTAATCGCGTCGAACACCCGCTGGCGGGCGGCCGGCACGGTGAAGGAAACTTCGAGGTCTTTCACCGAATCGGCGGTGGAGCCGTCGGAGAACTCGTAATCCGGGAAGGCGCCCTCCGGGTCGTAGATGGCTACCTTGGTGCCCTGCTCGCGGAAGCGCAGCAGGCCGTCCTTGATCAGCTTGCGGCCGGACTTGTTGAAGGAGGTCACGCCGGACACGTCCAGCACCAGGTCGCCGCGGACCAGGTTGCGCTCCTCCAGGTCGTAGAGGATCTTCTCCGCGGAGATGAAGTTGATGCGCCCCTGCAGCTCCACCACCGTGGTGCCGCCCTTGTGGTCCACCCTGCGGATGCCCGGTGCGATGTAGTAGTCGGAGGACATCAGGTTGAGGCCGAGGCCGCTCGACAGTTCTTTGAACACCTTGACACCGCGCACCGAGTTGCCCTGCTTGTCCAGCCGGGGGCTCAGCGAGGCGATGCCCATCTGGCTCGGGATGGTGCCGATCAAACCGCCGGACACGCCGGACTTCGCTGGGATGCCAACGTTCACCATCCAGCGGCCGGAGGCGTCGTACATGCCCGCGGAGACCATCACGGCCTGGGTGACGCGGCAGGCTTCGGCGGTGAGGATCTTCTCGCCGGTCACCGGCTGCGTGCCGCCGTTGGCCAGGGTCGCGGCCATCACGGCGAGGTCCTGCACGGTGACCAAAACGGAGCACTGCTTGATGTAGGTGGTCACGGCATCGAGTGCGGAGTCGGTCACCTTCCCGGCTTCGCGCAGCATGTGGGCGATGGCCATGTTGCGGTCGGCGCCGGCCATTTCGGACTCGAAAATCTCTTCGTCGATACGCAGCTCGCGCCCCGCAAGGCGCGAAAGGTAGTCGCGGGTCTTCTCAATGCGGTCCTCGATGGGGATGTTCGGGCCGCCGATGAGCTGGTTCACGGTGATCGCGCCGGCGTTGATCAGCGGGTTCGCGGGGCGGCCCTGGCTGTCCAGAGAAAGCTCGTTGAACGCGTCGCCGGAGGGCTCCACGCCGACGTACTTGTGCACTTCCTCCGCGCCGTAAATGTCCAGCGCGAGCGCGTATATGAACGGCTTCGAGATGGACTGGATGGAGAATTCGTAGTCGCAATCCCCCACCGCGTACATGTGCCCGGCCGTGGTGCACAGCGCGAGACCGAGCTTGTCCGGGTCGGCGTTCTTCAGCTTCTCGATGTAATCGGCCGTCTCGCCGCCGTCCTGGTCGCGGACGGTGTCGAGGATGTCTTGGAGGTACTGCGGCACTGGCGAGGACACGGGGAGAGACATGCCCGCGAGTCTAGTTCCACCGATTTACGCAACACGCTTGTTGCGTTATTTCTGCAGGTCAGCATAGGTTTTCCTTGCTTGCGGGGGTTTGTTTTGCGCCCTAGGGTGGGCATTGTCAGATACGCAGAAGCACCGATTGACCCCCGTTAGAACCAAGGAGTTCACCATGGCAACTGCAACCAAGATCGCTTCCTGCTCCACCACCGCTTGCGCATTCAACGACGGCGGCTGCACCGCGCTCGCCATCACCGTCGCGGGCACCGACACCGCCGCGTGCGGCACCTTCACTACGCTCGACGCCCGCAGCTCCCGCCCGGCCGAGGGCCAGGTCGGCGCCTGCCACCGCCTCGAGTGCGCCCACAACACCGACCTCATGTGCACCAACGAGGCAATCGAGGTCACCGGTGACGCGAACTGCGCGAACTACGAGGTCGCATAAGCACTTTCACTTTTCGACGATTGGCTAACGGGGCCCCGCCGGCGCAGGCGAGGCCCCGTTTCCACACCCGGGCGGCTGTCAGATACGCGATTCCGCGTGCCAGCCCGAGGCCTCCGCGGCCAGACCAGTGAGCTGGCCGGCCAAGTCAACAAGATCCACCGCCGGGCGCGACAGCGCGACGTGCACCGTCTGGCGGGCAGCATTCGTCGTGCGCAGCAGCGTCACGCCCGCGGAGCAGACGTCCACCACGAACATCTGGTTCTGCGTGTGCGCGCAGCCGCCGTACGGGTGGGTTTCGCCGGGGATGTTCGGGATGAGGTTCAGCGCTGCTGCGTCGAAGAGCGTGTTCAGGCAGCGCTCGCCCAGGCAGGAGACGGTGTCGTAGGCGCTGAGGCGGTCATCGTCCACCTCGCCCAAGCCGAGGGCCAGCGGACGAAGGTCTTCGACAGCGAAGCTCGCGGGGCGGCCGATGTGGTGGACGTGGATCTGCTCGAGGTCGAGCACGCCGGTCATCCACGGCCCCTCCGCAGACACCCACTCCACCGTCGCCAACGCGTGCGCACTCGCCGCCGAGATGGTGACGTGGAACTGCGGGGCCTGGAAAAGAACGTCGACACGCACGTCGAGCTGCTCAGTGCCCGGCACGTCGTCCGCAAAGCAGGTGACGATGAGGTTGCCGGCCGCGTCGAGCCCGTGCGCGGCGACATCGATCGTCGGCTGCCCGGTTTCGCGGTAGGCCACGAGCATCATGTCGCCGCCGCCCGCGAGCGCGCGGGTGGCGATGTTGGCGGCCAGCGCCGTAGCTGCATCCGAAAACTGCATGCGGTTATCCTAACCTCTCTCCCGTAAGGTAACCCTACCCTAAAGGGTTGGCCGGGGAGCGGTCAAGGGTTTAGTGCGCGACGAGCGACCCCGACTTCGGGTTGTCCCGGAAGCACCACCAGGTGAGCAGCGCGAACGCCACGGCCGCGATCCCCAGCAGCCACAGCACCGCGTGGTAGGCGCCCGCGTACGCAACCTCGTAGGGCTGCGTCTCCTGCCCCAGCACCACCCACCGCGCCATGAGCGAGCCGGTCACCGCGACCGTGATCAGCGCACCGAACTCGTACGACACCTCCTCCACGCCCGCGGCCATGCCGGAGCGGTGCATCGGCGCCGCGCCGATGATGGCAATCGACGCCACGCCCATGATCGCCCCGCCCGCGATGCCCATCGCCACGAGCCCCACGAGCTCCACGCTTAACGACGCCGCTGTCGAGCCCCACACCAGGAACCCGATCCCCACAGTCGCGACGACGAAACTGCCTGAGACCAGCGGCAGGAAACCGGCGCGGTAGAGATTCGCCCCCGAGAGCGTGGAGGCCGGGATCGCCGCCACCGCCATCGCGACGATTGCCAGTCCCGCCTGGAGCGGGGAGAAGCCGTCGGCAAGCTGGAGTTTCTGCACCGTCATCACCTCGACGCCGATGAACACCACCATGCTGCCCACGGCGGCGAGCACGCCGCCGGTGAATAGGCGCGAGCCGAAGATGTCGAAGGTGAGCAAGGGATCGTCGAGAAGCGTCTGGCGCCGAGCGAAGAGCGTGCCGCCGAGCACCGCCGCCGCGAGCGCCAGGGCGAGCAACCAGCCCGTGCGCTCCGGATTCGCCGCCTCCTTGATGGCCATGGTGAAGCCGAGGAGGCCGACAAGTGCGTAGAGAGAGGACACCGCGTCCCAGTGCTTCGCGGGGTTGGGGACGTTCTCGGGCGCGAGCAGCACCGTCAGCGCGAGGGCGATCACGACGACGGGGACGTTGATGAGGAAAACGGAGCCCCACCAGAACACCTCGAGCAGCGCCCCGCCTATCAACGGACCGAGGGCCGCGCCGACCACCGCGACCGAGCTCCAGATGCCGATGGCGGTGTTGCGTTCCTGCTCGTCCGCGAAGGTGAGGCGGATGAGCGCGAGGGTGGCCGGCATCATCGTCGCGCCGCCCACGCCCAAGAATGCGCGGGCCACGACGAGCGCCCACGCCGTCGGCGCGAACGCCGCCGCCAGCGAAGCGACGCCGAAGATGGCCAGACCGACCATGAACATCAGGCGGTGGCCCACCTTGTCCCCGAGCGTGCCGGTGCCCAACAGCAGGCCCGAGAGCATGAGCGGGTAGGCGTTGATGATCCACAGCGATTGCCCCGGCGTCGCGCCGAGCTGGGCGGAGAGCTCCGGCAGCGCCGTGTAGAGGATCGAGTTGTCCAAGCTGATCATGAACAGCCCGAGCGAGATCACCGCGAAGAACGTCCACCGCTGCGCCGCGGTGGTGGGCTCGGGTTTGGGCTGCCTAGTCACGGGACGCGACTATATCGCGTGCCCCGCTAGTGGTGGGAGACGGTGTTGTCGCCCTCGCGCTCGTTGGAGGCGCTGGTCATCTCGGCGAGCACCTCGGAAACGCGGATGTCGCCCACCGGGGACTCGAAGGGGTCCTCGTAGATCAGGTCGCCAAGGATGTTGAACACGTAGTCCAGGTCCTTGTCGCCGCGGCCGGAGAGGTTGACCAGGATGTTCATCTCCTGACCCGCCGCTTCCGCGTCCTCCGCCATGCGCAGCGCGTGCGCGAGCGCGTGGGACGACTCGAGCGCCGGGATGATGCCCTCGTAGCGCGACAGGATGCGGAACGCCTGCAGCGCGTCCGCATCCGTGGCGATGACGTACTCCGCGCGGCCCGTGTGCATCAAATGCGCGTGCTCCGGTCCCACGCCCGGGTAATCCAAACCGGCGGACACGGAGTGGGACTCCGCCATCAGCTCGTCGTCCGGGCCAGTGACGACGTAGGAGCGGGAGCCGTGCAGGATGCCGACCTTGCCGTGAGCCAGCGGCGCACCATGCTTGTGGGTGTCGATGCCCTCGCCCGCCGGCTCCACGCCGATCAGGCGAACGCCCTCGTTGCCAGGCTGGTCCTCGAGGTACTGCGCGAATGCGCCGATCGCGTTCGATCCGCCGCCGACGGCCGCGACGACGGCATCCGGCAGCCGGCCGGTCTCCGCCAGCATCTGCTCGCGGGACTCGCGCGAGACCACCTGCTGGAACTCCTTCACCAGCGTCGGGAACGGGTGCGGCCCACACGCGGAACCCAGCACGTAGTGGGTGGTTGCGAGGTTCTCCACCCAGTTGCCCAGCGCCACGTCGATGGCATTCGACATGGAGCCGCCGTCCTCGCTGGTCACCGGCACCACCTTCGCGCCCATGAGACGCATGCGGCGCACGTTCGGCTGCTGGCGCGCCACGTCCTGGGCACCCATGTAGATCACGCACTCCATGCCCATAAGCGCTGCCACCATAGCGGTCGCGGTGCCGTGCTGGCCCGCGCCGGTCTCGGCGACGAGGCGGGTCTTGCCCAGGCGCTTCGCAATGAGCGCCTGCGCCAGCACCTGGTTGCCCTTGTGCGCGCCGCCGTGCGCCAGGTCTTCGCGCTTGAGGAAGAGCCGCACATGCCGCATCTTCTCCCCGGTGGAGAGGCGCGGCAGGTTCTTGCACTCGTAGACCGGGGTCGGGCGGCCGAGGTACTTCGCCTGCAGCTCAGCTAGCTCGGCGAGAAACTCCTCGTCCTCGCGGGCCTCGACGAACGCCTTCTCCAGCTCGTCGAGCACCGGAAAGAGTGGCTCCGGCACGTACTGGCCACCGAACTCGCCGAAGTAGGCGTCGATGAGGGTGTCGCGTTTCTGCACGGGGATCTCGGTCATGTGTGGAGGATACCCCTGCAGAAACCCTGCGTATGGCAAAACCCCGAGGTAATTGACTTACCTCGGGGTTCCATCTGTGCCCGGGGGGGGACTTGAACCCCCACGTCCTTGCGAACACTGGCACCTGAAGCCAGCGCGTCTGCCAATTCCGCCACCCGGGCGGGCGACTCGATCACTATAGCACCGCGCTACCGCGCCGAAACAAATCGGCAGCTCACGGTGGGATTTGCGGGGGCGGCGGGGAGGTCTGGTGCGGGGGTGGCTGGGGCGGGGTCGGGCTACGGTGTCGGGTAGGTGTGAGTTGAGGGCGGGGCTGCGGCAGGTCAGGGCCCCGGCCAGCGTGCTCTTGGCACCCGCCGACGCTGACAGCTCCACTTAGGGTGGGCTAACTGGAGCTGTCAGCGATTGGAGCTGTCAGCGCAATCTCGCTGACCTGCAGGTTTCAACTGGTCAGCTGTCGTCAACGACACTGAGAGCTCCATTCGGCTTTGCGGTTGGAGCTGTCAGCGATTGGAGCTGTCAGCGCCAACTCATTGATCTGCGGGTTTTAACTTGTCACCTGTCGGCAACAACGCTGAGAGCTCCAGCGACCCCTGCACTTGCCCCCAGAAGTTGGTCTGGTGGGGCTTGAGGGGTTGGTTCCGGTACTGCATCGGGGTTAGGCCTTTTAGTCTTTCTTGGATTCGTTCGGTGTTGCACCAGGTGATGTACTCACTGATGGCGTCGGCGAGTACTTCGACGGGCAAGACCCGCAGCGGCATACTCCGAACCGTGATCCGCCTTGAAGATGACGATCACCTGGACCTTCAGGCACGTCCCTGATTCCTCAAGTCCCGCAATTTCTTTAAATACGCGTTTTCGGCCTGCAACCGTTCAATCTCCCGTCGAAGCTTGTCCTCTTGAGAGTGTCCGATTGATTGTGTGTGGGGGCTTGGTTTACGAGTAGACCGTGAATCGGTCGAGGCTGCCGGTTCGGTTGATGAACTTTGCGTTGTGCGTTGCTGCTTGCGAGTCGGTTTCTGCACAAGACATAGCCTGCCACGAAGTTCGTACCGGTGATACAACGTCCGCGCCGCCGGAGGAGACACCAACGAGCCTCGCTGCAGCAGAAGATCCCAACCCCTGCTCAAACAAATCCACCAACTGTGCCCGCTGCTCCTCCGACAACGAACTGTCACTGCGCACATCAAACTCCCCACTAGTCAGGAACCGATCTCACAGTCCAACTAATGGGGAGAAGTGCAAGGGGGTGCTGGAGCTGTCAGCGGTTGGAGCTGTCAAAGCAATCTCGCTGACCTGCACGTTTCAACTGGTCAGCTGTCGGCAGCAGCGCTGAGAGCTCCATTCGGCTTACCGGTTGGAGCTCTCAACGACTGGAGCTGTCAACGTCAACCTTCTGACCTGTACGTTTCAATTTGACACACGTCAGCAACAGCGCTGAGAGCTCCATTCGCACCCGCGGCTGGAGCTGTCAGCGGTTGGAGCTGTCAGCGCAAACTGGCTGACCTGCACGTTTCAACTGATCACCTGTCGGCAACAGCGCTGAGAGCTCCAGCGACCCCCCAAGGTTGGAGCTGTCAGCGGTCGCACCTCTCTATCGGCAGCTGGAGCACAGCCGCGGTTCTAGGTTCGGGCAGCTGTGGGACATATACTTACTGCGTCGAAAAGCACCTGAAGCTCGCTCGGCCGTTCTTGCGTGCGCGGAAAGTGCCCTGAGCTGCATACAAAGGCATACAGAGAAAGGAGGTGCGGGTAGATGTCATTCATGGATAGGTTGGCCAAGCTGGATAGTTCGATTCAGCGCGGGCTGGATAACTCGATGGCGGCGGTGTTCGGCGGCAAGGTCGTGCCGGCTGAGATCGAGGAGTTGATTCGCCAGGAGGCCCAGGATTCCATCGTGGTCACGGACCAGGATGAGGTTGTGGCGCCGAACGTGTACGCCGTGGGCGTATCGTCGAAGGACCTGGAGAACCTGTCGCAGCAGCGGGATCTGCCCGTCGACCTCGCCGAGCAGCTCATGCGGTACGTGCGCAACCAGGGTTGGTACCTCGACGGTCCGGCGGTTGTCCGGATCGCGGAGGAGTCCGGTTTGCGCACCGGTCAGCTGCGGGTGTCCTCGTACATTGACACTGAGCCCGATGTGGCCAGCGGCTTCGACGCGATCTACGCGGAGCCGAAGCCCGGTGCCGGCTCCCGTCTCGGGAAGCTGGCGCAGAACCAGGAGAATGAGATGTCCGAACCCAACACCACGCAAGCCGCCGGCGGCCTGCCGACGGTGAGCCTCCTTTTGCAGGACGGCTCGTCGCGTACCTACCTCGTGCACGAGGGATCCAACATTCTGGGCCGTTCCAACGAGGCTGATTTCCGCCTGCCGGATACTGGCGTGTCGCGCCAGCACGCGGAGATCACCTGGGACGGCGAGGTGGCTGTGCTGGTAGATCTGCAGTCCACCAACGGCACCACCGTCAACGATGAGCCGGTGGAGAACTGGATGCTTGCCGACGGCGACGTCATCACCGTCGGCCATTCCCACATCGAGGTGCGCATTGTGGAGCCGCGCACTGCGAGTGCCCTGGCCGAGCAGGTGCAGGAGCAGCCCGAGCCGCTCCCGGGCGACGCTGCCAGCCACCCGAGCACGGAGTACTTCCGCGCCTAAGACCCCGCGCCTGAGACCCCGCTCCGGCCGCGCCGGAGCGCCCAAACCCCAAGGAAGGTGAACCCCATGGACCCGACAGTGATCTTGAGCGCCCGTTTCGGGCTGCTCGCCCTGCTGTGGCTGTTCATCCTGCTGGTTATGTGGGTGCAGCGGAAGGATTTGGTGAATGCGGCTGGGGTTGTGCGTCGGCAGGCGGCGGCGCAGGCACCGGTGAAGCGCGACAAGGCGCGGCAGATGACGGTGGTGGAGGGCCCGCTGCAGGGCTCGCACATGGAGATCGCCAGCGTGGAGGACGTGACTATCGGCCGCGGGCCGGATAACGACTTCCAGCTTGGGGATGATTTCGCGTCGTCGCGCCACGCGCGCCTGTTCAGGCGGGGCAGCGAGTGGTTCATCGAGGACCTAGACTCGCGCAACGGAACGTTTGTGCAGGGTATGCGCATCGACCAACCGGAGAGGGTGCAAGTGGGCACCGACATCAAGATGGGACGCACGATTGTGAGGCTTATGCCATGACGGAGAACACGCAGCAGCTGCACCTCAACTTCGTCGCCGCGTCCGATCGCGGCTTGGTCCGCGGCAACAACGAGGATTCCGCGTACGCCGGCCCGCACTTGCTCGCGCTTGCCGACGGCATGGGCGGCCACGCCGCCGGTGAAATCGCCTCCCAGCTCATGGTGACCCACCTCGAGCACCTGGATAAGTCGCCGGGCGACGCGGACCTGCTGGCCCTGCTCGGCGCGGCCGCGGAGGACGCCAACGCGGCGATCGAGGATTCCGTCGCGGAGCACCCGGAGCAGCAGGGCATGGGCACCACGCTCACGGCGCTGATGTTCAACGGCACCCAGTTCGGCATGATCCACGTCGGCGATTCCCGGGGCTATTTGCTTCGCGACGGCGCCCTCACCCAGCTCACGGTCGACGACACCTTTGTGCAGTCACTGGTCGACGAGGGCAAGCTGAACCCGGAGGACGTGTCCTCCCACCCGCAGAAGTCGCTGATCCTCAAGGCCTACACGGGCCGCCCAGTGGAGCCGCACCTGGAGATGGTGGAGGCCAAGGCGGGCGACCGCATCCTGCTGTGCTCCGACGGCTTGTCGGACCCGGTCACCAACGAGACGATCGCCGTCGCCCTCGACCAGGGCACCCCGGAGATCGCGGCCCAGCGCCTCATCGAGTTGGCGCTGCGCTCCGGCGGCCCGGACAACATCACGGTTGTGGTTGCTGATGTGGTCGCGGGAGCGGCGTCGGCAAGCGAGGAAAGCTCCGCCCCGGCGATCGTCGGGGCGCTGGCGCCGGGCTACGAGTCGACGCACCCGAATTCGTCGGCAAGCCGTGCGGCGGCGCTGCTGCGCAAGTCCGAGACCATCCAGCCGGACCACAACCGCACGAAGACCCAGCCCGCGGACGCGGCTGAGGGTGCCGCCGACGATGCGGAGGGCCCCCAACGCCCCCAACGCCCCCGCCGCACCGTCTGGCCGTGGGTAGTCGGCTGCCTACTGCTGGCCATCATTCTGGTGTTCGCCGGGGTGATGTGGGTGCGCAATAAGACGACTGACCTGTACTTCCTCAACGTGGACCAGGACGGCGCGTTTGTCATCGAGCACGGCTCGAAGCAGAAGCGCGAGGAAATCCAGCACGCGTGCATCGACGAGAAGAACCAGCTGCGGATCGTGTCTGTGAACGTGCCGGAGTCCGCCAGCTGCCACGTCTTCAACCAGTCGGACCTGCCCGCCAGCCACCAGGACGCGACGGAGCGCTTCCCGGGCGGCTCCTACGACGCGGTGCTGGGCCTTTTGGGCAGGCTCGCCAACGAGGCACTGCCTGTCTGCGTGGACAAGGACGGCGCAGAGGCCGCCCAACCCGCGCAGGCCTGCCGGGAGGTGGCGAAGTGAGCGGACTGCTCGGACGCAAAAAGGAGCTCTTCCTGCTGATCGGCTCGGCGGGTTTGCTCCTGCTCATGCTGTTCAGCCTCGAGCTGAGCCAGGGCCGGACGCTGAGCCAGGACATGCTGATCCTGGTGGGCGGGTTCATCGGCGTGTACGCGGTGGCGCACGTGGCCATCGGCTACCTCGCGCCGCACGCGGATCAGACGATGCTGCCGATTGTCTCACTGCTCAACGCCATCGGCCTGGTTATCATCTACCGCATTGACCTCGCGGATCGCCCGAACTACGGCCCCCTGGCGGAGCGCCAGATGATGTGGTCTTTCGTGGGCGTGGTCCTCATGGTGCTCACGATGGCGATCATCCGCGACCACAAGTCGCTCTCGCGCTACTCCTACCTGCTCGGCCTCGTGGGCCTCATCCTGCTGGCGCTGCCGCTGGTGTGGCCGCAGCCGCCGGGGTACGAGGAAGCGCGCATCTGGCTGTGGCTCGGGCCATTCTCGATCCAGCCGGGCGAGTTCTCCAAGATCCTGCTGCTGATCTTCTTCGCGCAGCTCTTGGCTCAGAAGCGCGCCCTGTTCACCGTGGCCGGCAAGCGCTTCCTGGGCCTGACGTTCCCCCGCCTGCGCGACCTCGCGCCGATCCTGGTGGTCTGGGCCATTGCGATCCTGATCATGGGCGTGTCCAACGACTTCGGCCCGGCGCTGCTGCTCTTCGCCACCGTGCTCGCGATGGTCTACTTCGCCACCTCGCGCGCGTCCTGGCTGTTCATCGGCGTGGGCCTTGTGGCCATCGGCGGCTACGCCGTCTACCAGGTCAGCGAGAAGATCCAGCAGCGCGTGGCCAACTTCATCGACCCCTTCGCGGACTTTGAGGGCATCGGCAACCAGCCCGCCAACGCGCTCATCTCGCTGAGCTGGGGCGGGTTGACCGGCACCGGCCTGGGCTACGGCCACCCGGAGCTGGTCCCCGTGGTGCACTCCGACTACATCCTCGCCGCGATCGGCGAGGAGCTCGGCCTCATCGGCGTGGCCAGCGTGCTCATCCTCTTCGCCGTCCTGATTACCCGCGGGTTCCGCACCGCGCTCACCGTGCGCGACACGTACGGCAAGCTCCTCGCCGCAGGCTTGGCGACGACTATTGCCATCCAAATCTTCGTCGTCGCCGGCGGCATCTCCTCGATGATGCCGATGACGGGCCTGACCACGCCATTCATGTCGGCCGGCGGCAGCTCCATCATGGCCAACTACATCCTGTTCGGCCTGCTGTTGCGCATCTCCAACTCCGCGAACCGCCCGGCGGAGTTCGACGCGAACGCGATGACCAAGACCCCCGGCCGCCGACGCGCGGAGGTGAGCGCCTAGATGAATAAGTCCATTCGTCTGGGGGCGGTGTTCTCCCTGCTGCTCATCCTGGCGCTTTTGGTGCACTTCACGGTGGTCCAGGGCTTCCGCGAGGAGGAGTACGCCCAGGACGCGCGCAACTCCCGCATCACCATGGACCTCAAGCGCATCAACCGCGGGCAGATCAGCGCCGGCGGCCAGGTGCTCGCGGAAAGCTTCAAGAACGAATCCGGCTTCTACCAGCGCGCGTACCCGAACATGCCGTTCTCCTTCGCGCCGGTGCTTGGCTACGTCTCGGACCGATACGGCACCGCCCAGCTGGAGGCCGGCTACAACGGTTCGCTGACCGGCGACACCGCCGGCTCCTCCTCCCGCTTCCTGCGCACCGGCCAGGAGGATGACCACGTGGGCAACTCCGTCGAGCTGACTATCGATCCGCAGCTCCAAGCCCTGGCCTTTGACCAGCTGAACAGCCGCGGGTTCGAGGGCGCGATTGTGGCGTTGCGGCCGTCGTCGGGCGAGGTGCTCGCCATGGCCTCCTCCCCCTCCTACGACCCGAACCTGATCGCCAACCCGCAGACGGCGGAGGGCGCGTGGGCGGACGTGAACGCCAACCCGGGCAAGCCCCTGCTCAACCACGCGATGCAGGACCAGCTGCCGCCGGGCTCCATCTTCAAGATCATCACCACCGCCGCGGGCCTGCGCGCCGGCTTCACGCCGGACAGCTTGCTCACGGGCGAAGCGCAGACCATCCTGCCGGGCACGGACATCCCGCTGACCAACTACGGCGGCATGCCCTGCGCCGGCGGCGGCGAAGTGACGCTGCGCACCGCGTTCGCGCTGTCCTGCAACACGGCGTTTGTGCAGATGGGCCTCGCTGCCGGCGCGGACGGGCTGCGAGACGCGGCCACCGCCTTCGGCGTCGGCGAGCGCTACGACATGGGCCTGCCGGCCGCCGCGGGCTCCCTCGGCGACCTGCCGAGCGGGCCGGAGGTAGCGCAGTCCGCGATCGGCCAGCGCGACGTGACCATGACGGCAACCCAGGCCGCGGTCATGGCCGCGACGGTGGCGAACGACGGCAAGCGGATGGCTCCGTACGTCGTCAAGCGTGTGCTCCGCCCGGACCTCACCGAGGTGTCCGCGGCCCGCCCGCGGCAGCTCAACGAGGCGCTCACCCCGGAGGAAGCCGCGACCATCGCGGACCTGATGTACGGCTCCGAGCGCGCCACCTGGGGCTACGACGGCAACGGCTTCGCCTCAAAGACCGGCACCGCCGAGCACGCCGAGGGCGCGGACCCGCACGTGTGGTACGTGGCCTTTGACAAGGGCAAGGACGTGGCGGTGGCCGTGGTGGTGAAGAACGGCGGCAACCTGGGCGCGGGCGCGACCGGCGGCCAGGTGTCCTCCCCGCTGGGGCGCGCGGTGCTCTACGCCGCGCCCGCCCCGCCGCCCCCGCCGGCCGAGAACTCCGATGCAGCAAGGAACTAAGAGGTGACACAGCATGAACACTGAGAACCGCGAAGATTTGCAGCAGCTCATCGGCGCTGATTACCAGCTGCAGTGGATTATCGGCCACGGCGGCATGTCCACCGTGTGGCTGGCGGATGACGTGGTCAACGAGCGCGAGGTGGCGCTGAAGGTGCTGCGCCCGGAATACTCCGCCAACCAGGAGTTTTTAGACCGTTTCCGCAACGAGGCGCTGGCTGCCGAGGGCATCAACTCCCCCAACGTGGTGGGCACCTACGACTACCGCGAGGTGCAGACCCCGGCCGGGTTCACCATGTGCTTCATCGCCATGGAGTACATCCGCGGCGAATCCCTGGCGGACCTCATCGCCCGCGAGGGCAAGCTGGATGAGGACGTGGCCCTCGACGTGCTCGAGCAGGCGGCGCACGGCCTCGCGCTGATCCACCGCATGGGGCTGATCCACCGCGACATCAAGCCGGGCAACCTCATGATCACCCAGAACGGGCAGATCAAGATCACGGACTTCGGCATCGCCAAGGCCGCGGCCGCCGTGCCGCTGACCCGCACGGGCATGGTGGTGGGCACCGCGCAGTACGTCTCCCCGGAGCAGGCGCAGGGCATGGCGGTCACCCCGGCATCCGACGTCTACTCGCTCGCCGTGGTCGGCTACGAGATGCTCTCCGGCTCCCGCCCGTTCACCGGCGATTCCTCCGTCTCCGTCGCGCTCGCGCACGTCAACAACGAGCCGCCGCCGCTGCCGATCTCCGTCTCCGCACCCGCGCGCGAGCTCATCGAAATCGGCCTGCGCAAGGACCCGCAGCTGCGCTTCCGCGAC
This sequence comes from Corynebacterium stercoris, assembly GCF_024160105.1. Taxonomy (GTDB): domain Bacteria; phylum Actinomycetota; class Actinomycetes; order Mycobacteriales; family Mycobacteriaceae; genus Corynebacterium; species Corynebacterium stercoris. The sequence goes on along the minus strand of NZ_JAMFTQ010000009.1, from coordinate 17,598 downwards.
GGCAACGAGATGCAGCTCGCCGTCAGCCAGGTCCGCGACGGCATGCGCCCGGCGCAGCCGGGGGGACGCACCCAGGTCATCGCGACGGAACCCTCCCCCACGGCGTCGACACAGGTGCTTGCCGACGTCTCCGAGAACCGCACCACCCGCCCCGCCGGTGCCTATCCCCCCTCGTCCGCGAAGGCCGTAGCCGCCAACCGCCAGCAGGTCGGCCCGCCGCAGCCGCAGCGCCAGCCCGCTCCGGCCCCAGTGCCGGCGCGTGCTGCTGCGCCGATGCGCGGGGACCAAAGCGTCGGCAAGCAGAAGTCCTCGAAAGCGGGGCCGATTATTGCGACGCTCCTGGCGCTGGCCCTGATCGGCGGCGGCGCGGCGTGGGCGTGGACCAGCGGCGCGCTGAACGGGGTGTTCGGCCCCGCGCCGACGCGGACCACCACGCCGGCCCCGCCGCCGACCGAGACCACCACGGTGGAGACGCAGGTGAGCACCACGACGGTGCAGGAAACCGTGTCAGAGCGCCCGACTGTCCCGCGTGACCAGCGCGAACCCGGGACGGTGACGTTCGAGCCGGAGACCGAGACGCGGGCCCCGGCCCAGCCGTCGACCTCCGCGCCGGCCCCGGCACCGAGCCCGTCGGTGCCGTCGCAACCCGCAACCCCGCAGGTAGCCACGCCGGAAAACACGCAGCCCCAGCCCGGCCAGGGACAAGGTGGGCTAGAATTACCAAACGCCACACCCGCCCCAGGAGGTAACTCGTAAACCATGAAGATCGCTGACCGCTACGAGCTCGGTGACATCATCGGCACCGGCGGCATGAGTGACGTGTACGCCGCGACCGACACCGTGCTGGGGCGCGACGTTGCCGTGAAGATGCTCAAGATCGACATGGCGCGGGACGAGAACTTCCGCGAGCGCTTCCGCCAGGAGGCGAAGAACTCCGCACGCCTCAACCACCCCAACATCGTGGCGGTCTACGACACGGGCGCCCAAGTCATCGGCGGCGTGAACATCCCTTTTATCGTGATGGAGCGCGTCCGGGGGCGGAACCTGCGCGACATCGTGCGCAACGACGGCCCGCTCTCCCCGCAGGAGGCCGCCGCACTGCTGCAGCCGGTGACCCGCGCGCTGCAGTCCAGCCACGATGCCGGCATTATCCACCGCGACATCAAGCCCGCGAACATCATGGTCACCAACACCGGGGCGGTGAAGGTGATGGACTTCGGCATCGCCCGCGCGTTGGACGATTCCACCTCGGCGATGACGCAGACCTCCGCGGTGATCGGCACCGCGCAGTACCTCTCCCCCGAGCAGGCGCGCGGCAAGGCCGCCGACGCCCGCAGCGACATCTACGCCCTCGGCTGCGTGATGTACGAGGCCGTGACCGGCACCCCGCCGTTCGAGGGCGAATCCCCCTTCGCCGTCGCCTACCAGCACGTGCAGGAGGATCCGCAGCCGCCGAGCGAGCGCATCACCGCCACGCTGAGCCCCAACGAGGCCGTGAACGTGGATTCCGTGATCCTCACCGCCATGGCCAAGCACCCGGCGGACCGCTACCAAACGGCGGACGAGATGTGCGCCGACCTGGCCCGCCTCGAGCGCGGCTCCGTGACCAACGCGGCCCGCACGCACCTCGCAGCCGCTGAGCAGGACCTTTCTTCGCGTGACGACGTTCCGTCGAGCGACGCCTCCGACGCCACCGTCGTGAGCACGCGGGTGCGCGCCGCGCAGCCCCCGCGCCGCGAGCACGCGCCGGAACCCGCCGCCGCACCCGTTGCCGCCGCACCGGCAGCGACGCACTCGCGCTACGAGGACCACCGCCGCGCCAACGAGAAGACCAGCGGCAGCTCCAGCTGGATGAAGTGGGTCGCTTCCATCCTGGGCCTGATTCTCCTGGCCGCCACCGGTTGGCTGGCGTACTCCTACTTCTCCTCCCCCGCCGAGGAACCCGCGCCGGTAGAGACCCAAATGGTGGCGGTGCCGGACGTGACCGGCAAGCCGCGCCAGGAGGCCGTGCCTGAGCTGGAGGGCCTGGGATTCAAGGTGGTCACCTCTGATCAGCCGAGCCCGGACATTCCGCGCGGGCACGTGATTGGCACCAACCCGATCGCCGGCTCCGAGCTGGCCCCGGGCACCCTGATCACCGTGAACGTATCCACCGGCCGCGAGCTGACGGACGTGCCGGACCTGACCAACCTCACCGCGCAGGACGCCGCCGCCGCGCTGGAGGAGGCTGGCCTCGAGCTCAACGAGGACATCCGCCGCGAGACCTCCAACGACGTGCCGGAGGGCGTGATCACCTCGCAGTACCCGGCTGCCGGCTCGCAGATTTCCAAGGGCTCTAAGGTGACCATCACCGTCTCCACCGGCCGCGAGCGCGTGACCATTCCGTCGCTGACCGGCCTGAACGTGAACCAGGCGACGGCGACATTGAGCCAGCTGAACCTGCGCTCCACCGTCACCCGCGTCGACTCAGAGCGCCCGGACGGCGAGGTCCTCGGCGTGGCCGGCGCGAACACCGAGGTGGAGACCGGCACCACGGTTGAGCTGCGCGTGTCCAACAACATGCTGATGACCATGCCGCAGATCACCCGCATGACCCCGAATGAGGCGGACCGCGCCCTGCGCACCGCGGGCTGGAACGGCCGCCTGGTGGCGGGTCCGACCGTGCCCACCGGCGCGCTTGTGGATGCCGGCATGATCGGCCACCAGGAAGTCCCCGCCGGCAACACCATCCGCAAGGACCAGGCCATCGGCTACAACCTCTGGGAGTTCGACGCCGCGGCCCTGAATCCGCTGACTAACTAGCCCCCGATTGCCGGTGTTACCATAGCGCCAGTTCCCCGCGAAAGGATTTGATCTTCCCATGCCCAAGGCGAAAGTAACCAAGGACGCTGCCCGCCCGGTCTCTTCCACCTCCACCGGCGCGAACCGCACCCCGGTGAAGATCAACACCGGCGGCACACCGGTCTGGTACAAGGCCGTCATGTTCGGCCTGATGATCTTCGGCTTGGCCTGGCTGCTGTTCTTCTACATCGCCGGCGACCAGGTCGCGTTCGTGGCCGAGCTCGGCCCGTGGAACTACGCCATCGGCTTCGCGGGCATCATTCTGGGCCTGATGATGACGATGGGCTGGCGCTAAAGCCCGTACATCGTCGTCGAGGGGATCGTGAGCACCCACACCGCGACAGCCCCCAGCACGAGTCCCGCGAGCGCACCGGCCCAGCGGACTTTCACGCTTGCCGACGTCAGGAACCACCCCATCAGTGCACCGAACACCAGCCCGCCCGCGTGACCCCAAAAACTCACGTTGGCCGCCATGAGCGTGTAGGCGATGTTGACCAGGATGAGCGCGATGGGAGCGCGGAGATCAACGGAACGTCGTAAAGCAATGGCCACGAGCATGGCCATGAGCGCGTAGAGCGCGCCGGATGCGCCCGCGGTGGGCACCGTGAAGTTGAACGCGAGCACCGCGGCCGAGGAGCCCAGCACGCTAGCCAGGTACGCCACCGCGTAGGGGCCGGAGCCGACGTAGCGCTCCACCTCCGCACCCACGAAGATCAGCATCATCATGTTGAGGAACAGGTGCGTGATGTCGAGGTGCATGAACCCAGCCGTCAGCGGGCGCAGGTAGCCGAGTCCCTCCACGAGAGGGCCCCACAAAATCATCGCCTCGCCCAAGGGCGAGGCCCACGCCACGTCCGTGAGCGAGCGCGCCTGCAGCGCCATAATCGCGAAGACCGCCACGCAGATCGCGGCGATGGCGCCGGTCACTGGCGCGCCGCGCAGCGACGCGCGGATTACAGAATCGGGGCGGGAGTACCTGGCGGCCATGTGTGCCGAATGTACCCGCTTCGCGCGCAAAAGCCCCAGCGGGACGTTACCGTCCCACCGGGGCTCGCTGTGCAGGTGAGGGCTTAGTTGACCTCGACGGACTCGATGACAACGTCCTCGACCGGGCGGTCCATGCGGCCGGTCTGCACGTTGGCGATCTCATCCACAACCTTGCGGGAGGCCTCATCGGTGACCTCGCCGAAGATGGTGTGGCGGTTGTTCAGCCACGGGGTGGCGTCCACGGTGATGAAGAACTGGGAACCGTTGGTCCCCGGGCCGGCGTTCGCCATGGCGAGCAGGTACGGGCGGTCGAAGGAGAGCTCCGGGTGGAACTCGTCCGCGAACTGGAAGCCCGGGCCGCCGGTGCCGGTGCCGGTCGGGTCACCGCCCTGGATCATGAAGCCCGGGATGATGCGGTGGAAAATCGCGCCGTCGTAGAACGGGCCCTCGTTGGAGCCGGAGGCGTTCTTGGTGGAGTACTCCTGCTCGCCGGTGGCCAGGCCGGTGATGGTGGCCACCGTCTTCGGAGCGTGGTTGCCGAAGAGGTCGACAACAATGTCACCGTGGTTGGTGTGGAACGTAATCGTCTGCGTTTTCTGAGTCATGCGTTCCACCCTACGCGATTCCGCGGCTGGGCCTTACAGGCCCGCGGCCACCTCGTCGCGGGCGGCGACCAGGTTGCGCAGGCTCGGCTCGACCTCGGCGTAGCCGCGGGTCTTCAGGCCGCAGTCCGGGTTCACCCAGAGACGCTCGGACGGGACGTTCTCCAGCGCGGCCTTGATCAGGCCGACAATCTCCTCCTGGCTGGGCACGCGCGGGGAGTGGATGTCCCACACGCCCGGGCCGATCTCGGAGTGGAAGGTCTCGTCGATGTCCTCGAGCAGCTCCATCTTGGAACGGGCGGCCTCGATGGAGGTCACGTCCGCGTCCAGGCCGGCGACGGCGTCGATGATCTGGCCGAACTCGGAGTAGCAGAGGTGGGTGTGGATCTGGGTCTCCGGCTTCGCCTCCAGGGCCACCAGGCGGAAGGCGCGGACGGCCCAGTCGAGGTAGGCGGGGCGATCGTCGGCACGCAGCGGGAGCAGCTCGCGCAGCGCGGGCTCGTCGATCTGGATGACCTGAATGCCAGCCTCCTCGAGGTCGCGGACCTCGTCGGCGAGCGCGACGCCGATCTGGTCGGCGGAGAGGGACAGCGGCACATCGTCGCGCTTGAAGGACCACGCGAGGATGGTGACGGGGCCGGTGAGCATGCCCTTGACCGGCTTCTCGGACAGGGACTGGGCGTACTTCGCCCACTCCACCGTCATCGGGGCCGGGCGGGACACATCACCCACGACGATCGGCGGACGGGTGCAGCGGGAGCCGTAGGACTGGACCCAGCCGTTCTCGGTGACCACGAAGCCGTCGAGCAGCTCCGCGAAGTACTGCACCATGTCGTTGCGCTCCGCCTCACCGTGCACCAGCACGTCGAGGCCGATCTCCTCCTGGAGCTCGATGACGTTCTTGATCTCGGTCTTGAGCGCCTCGGTGTACTGCTCGTCCGTCAGCTCGCCGGCCTTGTGGTCGGCGCGGGCCTTGCGGATCTCCGGGGTCTGCGGGAAGGAGCCGATCGTGGTCGTCGGCAGGGCCGGGAGGCCGAGCTGCTCTTCCTGCACCTTGTTGCGCTCCGCGAACTCCGGCTGGCGCTGCACGGCGCCGGCCGGCAGGGCGTTCACGCGGGCCTCGACGTCTGCGTTGTGGGTGCGCTCGGACTCCGCGCGGGTGCGCACGGCGCGGTCGGAGCGGGCGAACGCCTCGGTGGCGTTCTCCTCGCCTGCGACCAGTGCCTGGATCTCGGAGATCTTCTCGTCCGCGAAGGACAGCCAGTTGGCCACGTCCACCGGCAGGTTCTTCTCGGCGTTGAGGGTGTGCGGCACGTGCTGCAGGGAGGTGGAGGTGGAGACGTGCTCGGCGCCGAGCTTCTGAAGGATCTCCGCCTTCAGGCGCAGGTTGGCGGCCCACACGTTGCGGCCGTCGATGAGGCCGGCGACAAGGGTGGTCTCCGGGGCGTGCTCTGCGACCTGGGCGCGGACGCGCTCCGGGTAGCCGGAATCCTCGTCGAGGGTCCACGGAGAAAGGTCCACGTGCAGCGCCTCCGGGGCGAGCTTGGCCAGTGTGGTCAGGCCCTCACGAGTCGCGCCGTACGGGGTGGTCAGGTAGACGCTCGGGCGGTTCTCCTCGCCCAGCAGCTTGGACCACGCCTGCTCGGTGAACTTCGCCAGCTCGGCATCCGGGGTGGAGAGGTCGGCGACCAGGGCCGGCTCTGCAACCTGCACCCATTCCACGCCGGCTTCCTTCAGGGCGGCGAAGACGGCGGCGTACGCGTCGGTGAGCTTGTCCAGCAGCGACCACTCGGCCGGCTTGGACAGCGCGATGAGAGTGACCGGGCCGACCAGGTACGGGCGCACGGTGTGCCCGGCTTCTCGCGCTTCGGCGACCAGCCGAAGCACGCGCTCCGGGGCCGGGGTAATGTCCTGGTCAGCGGCGATTTCCGGCACCAGGTAGTGGTAGTTGGTGTCGAACCACTTGGTCATCTCCAGCGGCACGCGCTCCGCGTTGCCGCGGGCGAGGGCGAACTCCTCGTCCAGGTCGGTGCCGCCCGGGATGAGGCCCACGGTCAGGCCGGTCTCCAGCACCTGGTCGTAGTAGGCGACGTCGGCCGGGATGGCGTAATCCTCGGTGAGGCCGAGGTCGCGCAGGTGGTTGTAGTTGTCAATGCGCAGGGCACGCGTGGTGGAGCGGAACGTATCTGCGTCGATACGCCCTGCCCAGTAGGACTCCAGCGCGCGCTTCAGCTCGCGGTTCGCGCCGATGCGCGGGTAGCCCTCGATTGTGGCTTTGGGAAAGGGTGCGGTCATCTTCTCTTCCTTTTGTCAGTATTAATTACGGCTGCTGGATGCCAATGCGCCCGAGCAGGTCCCGCGTCACCGCGAGATTGTTGTGCGTATACACGTGCAGCCCGCCGGTGCCGGCCCGCAGAATGGTGCGCGCCAGCTCCGCGGACAGTTCCATGCCCACCTCGTACTCTTCCTCCGGCGTGCCCGCAGCACTGAGCTTTTCGACGACAGTCTTAGGCACCTCAAGACCCGACAACTCACCCATGCGCTGCACGCGCTTGAGGCTGGTCATCGGCATGATGCCGGGGATGAGCGGGATGCGCACACCCGCCAGGCGGGCCACATCCACGAACTCGAGGTAATCGGCTGCGTCGAAAAACAGCTGCGTGATGGCGAAATCCGCGCCGAGGCGCTGCTTCGCCAGCAGCACGTCCAAGTCCTCGTCGAAGTTCTTCGACTCGGCGTGGCCGGACGGGTAGCACGCCACCGACAGCGCGAGCTTGCCCGCCGCCAAGTGGAACGCCTGCTCCTCCTGCACCTCGTTGATGAGGTTCAAAAGGTCAGTCGCGTGCTGCAGGTAACCCTCCGGCAACGCGGTCTGGCCGGGCTGCAGGTCGCCGCGAAGGGCGAGGAAGCCGCGAACTCCGACGTCGATAAGCTCGCGGATCCAGCCCTCAAGCTCCGCCTTCGTGCCCGCCGTGCACGCGAGGTGCGCGATGGGACGCAGGTCGGTGGTGCTGGCGACGCGCTCAATCAGCGCGGAGGTACCCTCCAGCCAATCGCTGCGCATGGAGCTGGTCACCGCGACGTAATCGGGGTTGTAGGCGGCGAGGCCGGCGATGAGCTCGTCGAGCAGCGCGGTATCGGCCCCGTGGCGCGGCGGGATCAGCTCGAAGCTGAGTGCCGTGCGGGTGCCGCGGCGCCGCTGGCTCGGTGTGCTCTGAAATGCCTCTTCGGGGCTGTCAAGGGGTGCCGAAGCAGACAGCCGCGTCGGGGCAAGGTTCCCACGCATGGAAAACATGGCCTTTCGCTCGTGTGTGTCTGGCCGGGCTCGGCGCTTGACGTCAACCGTTGAAAAACGGTGGTTTGAAATCTATTGCCCGGGGTTCTGCGACACAATGTACCGTGCTGTCTTCCTTTGGTTTTCGCAGGCAGCTCGGTTTTTCGACGTGAATATTAAGCGGGTTTCTGAACCGCTCTGTCCATTTATTTCCGACCCCGATTCCTGCAATTTCAGTAGGGTGGGGCGACAAACCACAACGCACGACGAAATGGAGACCCCATGAACCCCGCAATCAAGCTCGCACTCAAAGGTGCCACCGGCGCTTACGGCCTTTACCGCACGCTCGACGACAAGAAGCAGCGCGAGGTCTACGACGCACTCCTCGGCTCCCTCAAGGACGGCAAGCTGGAGAAGGTAGCCAAGGATGCCGGCATCGACGACCTCGAGGACCTGTACGAGACTGCCCGTGAGCAGGCCGGCGACCTGACCCGCGACGCTCACGCCCGCCTCGACCGCCGCCGCGCCGCGTTCGCAGCCACCGCCCCGGACCGCAAGGCCCGCCAGGCTGCGCTCAAGGCGCAGATCAAGTCCTACGAGAACGACAAGAAGGGCGGCGCCGGCAAGGTCATCGGCGGCATCCTCGCCGCAGCCGGCACCGCAGCCGCGGCGTGGGCAGTGTGGGAGTACTGGCTTTCCGACGTCATCGACGAGAAGACCTCCAAGGACAGCAAGAAGACCACCAAGAAGTCCACCTCCGTGAAGTTCACCGCCCCGGCGGCGACCCGCACCGAGACCGATAAGTCCGGCAAGTCGACCCTCGTGTACTCCACCCGCACCGGCGATGCTTCGGGCACTACTCACGGCACCGCCGCTGGTACCGGTGTTAAGGGCTCCGGTGTTACCGCAGGTACCGCGGACGCCGCCGCTGGCCGCCGCGTGTCCAACGACCCGAATAACGACATGCGCCCGAAGGCCGCCATGCCCGGCTCCGCCGGCCCGCTCGGCGAGGAGCCCGCAGACCGCGACGAGCACCTGCTGACCTCCATCGACGAGCAGCTGACCACCCTCGACACCCTCGAGGACAACCAGCGCCAGGCCACCTCCCCGACCCACGGCGACTCCGCACGCAGCGATGTCCTCGGCGACACCGGCTCCGGCCGCCGCTCCGACAAGGTGTCCGACGCCGACACCACCTTCGGCGCCTCCGGCCGCCACGAGCTCCGCAAGGACCAGGACGACGCCAAGAAGTAAGGGTTGAGGCGGTCCTCGCGGTCGCCTTTGAGCACCGGCACCGCCCGCCGGTACGCCACCGGTACGCCACCGGCACCCTGGCCCAGAAAGATTCTGCAGAATCTTTCTGGGCCGCACCCATTTCCCCAGGTCGCTACATTTGCTGACAAACTGTCGGAAACGGCGAGGCGGCGGAGCAGCAGTGAGTGCTCTGACATCAACCTCACGGCCGCTCCGAGACCCCCGGGCCGCCTGCCGGCACGCCGCCGGCACCCAGGCCCAGAAAGATTCTGCAGAATCTTTCTGAGCCGCACCCATTTCCCCAGGTCGCTACATTTGCTGACAAACTGTCGGAAGCGGCGGGGTACCTGGCACCAGCGGTGGGGTACCTGGCAGGAGCGGCGGGGCACCCTACGGCGTTGCTTCCTTGCGTCGGGAAGCAAGCCGTTTCTCGATGACGCCTGGCAGCCGTTTCGGAAGGCCGGGAAGCGTCCCTTCGGAGAATCGGAGGGATAGCCAGTCCTCCCCGATTACGCTGAGGTCGATTTCGCTGTCCTTGTCGCGGCGGTCTTTTGTCCAGTGGTGGGCGCCGTCGAACATGATGCCGATCTTCAGCTCAATGATCGCGAGATCGAAGCGGGTGATGTGCTTGTCGTCGATGAGCACGGGAACTTGCTCGGAGAGTACGAGGCCGAACCCGTCGACTACCGGTTCGGCCAAGAGCCGCATCTCGGTTTCTTTCGGCGAGTCGGCCAAGGCGGACGAGGTGATGATCACCTGCGTGAGCCACCTCATGTCGATGCGGCCTGGTCCGGCGCGCAAGATGTCGGCGCTGTCGACGCCGAGTTGATTGCGAACTGCGTCGACAAGCTGGACGGCGCGGATGAATGTCGCGCTGTGCTCGGGTGTATCGACTACCTTCCATTGGACGTCCTCTTTCCTCAGCGCTGCAAGCGCCTGGACTACTGCAAGTCCCGGCGATGCGATGGAAACCGGTGCCCCGCAGACTTCCACTTGCCAAAGGTGTTTGCGCGGCGGCTGCCACCGGAGCACGGCGGGGGCGCACGCGCTGGCGGGCCGGTTGGCGGTAACCAGATCGGTCATGAGCACTGTGTCGGTTCCCTCGACGAGAAACTCCAAGCCGTAGAGTGCCAGCGCAGCGAACCCGCCGACGGTGAAGTTGGGGTTGGTGAGCGCATGCGCCGCCGCGCGGAGCGCAGCCGGCACCAGATACGCGATGCCGCAGGGGTGCGCACGCTGGTGGTATGTGGCCAGGCCAGCGTCGAGAAGCCCGTTGTTGTGCACCCCGAAACGACTATTCACCTGGTAGAACCCGGGAGGCAGGCCGGACGCCGGGACGGCCAAGAGCATGTCGGCATTAACGCGCATGCCGTTGTGGAGGGAACGTGTCATACGTATTAGACGCGCCCGCGCCCGCGCCGGTTCCATCGCCAGCGCAATCGCCCGCGCAATCGCCCGCGAGAACTACTCCCGCACCCTCCAGGACACCAGCAGGTGACGCACGAGGCGTTCGCGCACGTCGGGGAAGAGGGCGGTGAGCTGGGCATCCATCGGCCGCGTGACGACGATCAGTTCAGACGCCAATTCAATCGGCTGCACGCCCGGGTCTATGAGCCCGTGTTCGGCGGCCTTGGCGAGGAGCACTTCGACGTCGGCGAAGAAGCGGTCGCGCTGCTCCAAGACCTCGGGGGCGACGCTCGGCAGGTCGGTGACCAAGGCACCGACGAGCATGCCCACGCCGAAGTCGGCGAGGCGCCACACGAAACTTTCCCACTTGCCTTGGGGGTCGGTGTCGAAATGTTCGAGGGTCTCGGCGAGGAAGTCGTCGAGAAACTCGATCAACCCGAGCGCGCAGGCCTGGCGCAGGTCGGAGCGCCGCGGGAAGTGCCGGTACACGGTGGCGATGCCGACGTCGGCTTCGGCGGCGATGCCTTCCATGGTGACTTGGGAGGCTGGGACGGTGCGGTAGAGCTCCATGGCGGCGGTGATGATTTGGGCGCGCTTTAAGCGGGCGTCGGCACGCAATGGAAGCCTCCTTCCCGGCGGAAATTTTGACAGGATTGCTATGGGCGAGGATGATAGCGCCTGAATTAAGTGATAGCCAATCCTCCGTTTTGGAGCAAATACCAATGCAACCTGTACTTATCGCGCGCGATCTCGTGGCCAATGAGGGCGATACCCCGGTCACGCTCGAGGTCTACGACGGCCTCACCATCGTGCAAACGAAGCGCGAATCCGGCGGCTCCACGCTGTCGATGGCGCTCGCCGGGCGCTACCGTCCGCACTCCGGCACCGTCGAGGGCCCGGGGTTCAAGGGCATCGCGCTCGCCGGCGTGACGCTGATCGATTCGCTGGAGCGCCAGGTGCCATCCCGCGAGGCCATCCGCGAGGAGGTCGTGTGGGCGCTGCCGTTCTTCTCGCGCACGCCGCGCCGGCAGAACATCATGGAGCACAAGTTCGTCGAGCCGTGGCTCGAACCGCTGCAGCTGACGAACTTCGACCCCGACCGCACCCCCGGCGAGCTCGGCGTGCTGGAGCGGTTCCGCCTGCGCATCCTGCTGGCGCTCATCTCGCGCCCGAATGCTGAGCTGCTTATCGTTGACGATATTGACCAGATCAAGAAGATGTCGCTGCGCAGTGAGCTGTTGGCGGATCTGGAGAACGTCGCCAAGCATGTGCCCGTACTTGTGACCACCGTGAACGAGGAGCTATGAGCGGACTGCACCTAGGAACCAACTTCCGGAAGTTCGGTCACGGCAAGCTGCCGCCGCTGGCGCTGATCGTGATCATTTTGCTGCCGCTGCTGTTCGGCGGCTTGTTTGTGTGGAGTTATTACGACCCGCTGGGCAACTTCAACAAGGTGCCGGTCGCGCTGGTGAATTCCGACGAAGGCGAGGCCGGCCAAGAGGTGGTGGACGCGCTCCTGGAGGAAGACCCGATGGAGTTCCACGTCGTCAGCGCCGAGGAGGCGCGCGAGGGCGTGGGCTCCGGCAAGTATTACCTGGCCATGGAGATCCCGACGGACTTCACCGAGGCTGCGACCAGCGTGAACTCGGACCACCCGCGGCAGGCGAAGATCAACGTCGCGCTGAATGAGACGAACGGCTTCATCCCCACCATGCTGGGCAACGTGGCCACCCAGTCCGTGGCCAACGCGGTGTCCAACACGGTCGGCGCGAAGGTGGTTGACCAGCTCTTTGTGGGCTTCAACACCATCGGCGAGGGCATGGACGCCGCCGCCGAGGGCGCAGAGAAGCTTGACGACGGTGCCGGTGCCGCCCGCGAAGGCTCCGAGCAGCTCGGCGAGGGTGCCGGCAAACTTGACGGCGGCCTGCAGGAGTTCAACTCGCAGCTGCAGAAGATGCCGGGTGCGGCCAACCAGCTCGATGAGGGTGTGGGCCGCCTGCAGAGCGGCGCGCAGGAGCTGGGCAACGGCATCAGCACCGCGGCCAGCGGTTCCCAGCAGCTGGCCGACGGCATGACCAAGCTCAAGGGCGGCACGGACCGCCTCGGCGCGGGCGCGGCGCAAATCGCCGGCGGCGTGGACAAGATCACCGGCGTGGCCGGCCAGCTGGGCCAGGCGCAAGCGGCGGTGCAGAACATCGACGCGAACCTGGCGAATGTCATCGCCGACCTCGACGCCTCCCCCATCCCGGGCACCGAGATCCTCGCGCAGCAGGCCCGCGACGCCCGCGCGCAGCTCAACGGCTCCGCGCTCAGCGCCCTGGCCGGCAACGACCTGGTGGGCCAGATGATCCAGCTGCAGAACGGCGCGCACGAGCTGGCGAATCAGCTCCAGGACCCGGCCAGCGAGTACCGCTCCGGCGTGGACACCGCCACGAGCGCTGCGCAGCAGCTCGCGGCCGGTCTCGCGCGCCTGCAGGAGGGCTCCGGCACGCTGCTCGCTGGCGTGACGGAGCTGAAGAACGGCACGTCCCAGCTGGTGGTGGCGGCGAACACCGCCTCCGACGCGTCCTCCAAGCTCGCCGCTGGTTCGAACCAGCTGGTCGTGGGCCTCGGCGACCTCAACAGCGGCTTGGTCCAGCTTTCCGACGGCACCGGCGAGCTCTCCATGAAGCTTTCCGACGGCGCAGCCGAAGCCCCCCGCTGGGAGGGCGACCGCCTCGACCAGGCCATCGAAGCCGCGTCCGAGCCGGTGGTGGCGCACCACGTCGGCGACGAAGTGACCTACTTCGGCAAGGGCCTGTCCCCGTTCTTCCTCTCCCTGTCGCTGTGGTTCGGCGGCCTGATCATGTTCATGGTCATGCCGGCGCTGAACCGCCGCGCGATCGACTCCGCCGCCCCTCGCGCCCGCGTGGCCATGAACACGCTGACCCCGGCGTTCATCATCGGCTTCTTCCAGTCGCTGGCACTGTGGATCGTGCAGGTGTTCATGCTGAAGGTGGAGCCGGCGCACCCGATCTGGCTGCTCATCGTGCTCGTCGGCGTGTCCTGGGCGTTCATCACCGCGATTTATTCACTCAACGCGGTGTTCGGCCAATCCATCGGCCGCCTGATCACCATGGCGCTCATGTCGCTGCAGCTCGTCGCGTCGAACGGCCTCTACCCGCCGGAAGTCCAGCCGAAGCTGATTCAGTGGGTGCACACGGTCGACCCGATGCGCTACTCCGTGGACCTCGTCCGCTTCGCCCTCTTCGGCACCACGGCCACCGACCCGCGCATGCACTTCGCCCTCTTCGTCCTCGTTTCCATGGCCGCGGTGTGCTTCATCATCTCCTGCATTGCCCTGCGCATCATCCGCGAGATCCCGCGCAAGGACGTCCACCCGGAGATCGCCGTCTAGCCATGGTCCGCCGGGTTCGCGCTCTCGGCGCTGCGTTGCTTGTTGGCGTCGGCACGCTCGCGGCTCCGGCGCAGGCCCAGCCGTGGGTGCCCAGCTGCGCCCCGATCGAGGTGATCCAGGCGGCCGGCACCGGGTTCTCGCACTCCTGGCACCCCTCCGCGCGCACCACGCTTTTCGACGACGGATCCTCCCCAGCCCACGATCTCCAAGAGCGCTTCGGTGCCGCACGCGTACGCCATTACCAGGTGAAATACCCGGCGACGCTCGGGCGGTTCAACGCGTTTGGCGCCCGCGCCAACCCCTCACTGGTCGCCGACGCCCAATCCGCCGGCGATTTCGGACCGCAGCACTTCGCCTACTACAAGCTCGGCTACACCGACGACTTCTCCGTTGGCGGCCGCACGGGTTACGGCTACGCCCTCGACTGGACCAGCCAGGTCATCGACGGGGTGCTGGCCGGGCGGTAGGTGGGGCGGGAACCGCCGGCGCAGCGGGAGCGGCCGGAGCCGCCTGCCCCAGCTTCTTCTCCGCCTGCTTCGCTTTGCCCTTGTCAATCGCGTTCTTAATCATCTGCGACGACGTGTGCTCGCCGTACCCGCACGCGCGCATAGTCAGATCGCCCGCGACCAGCCCCAACGCCAGGAGGGCCAACGCCCCGACGCCGGCGCCGATGAGTTCGTCGTTGCGCCTGTGGAACGCGGCTTGGGCGTTGGCGGCGGTGCGGGCGCCGCGATCGTCGTAAATGCCCAGCCCCTGCTGAGCCTGCGCGTTGAGGCGTTGCAGCGCGCCGTTGAGTTGATCGTGCAGGAACTCGAGGCCCGGCACGCGCACCTGCGCCAGAATCCCCAGCGGGATGAGCAGCAGCAGCGGCGCGGAGAAGCCGACCAGCGACGCGATGCACTTCGGATCGAGCGAACTACCCGCCGCATTCCCGCTTTCCGACGCTTGGTCCACCGTCACCGTCACCGTATTCGTCACCTCGATGCCGCCCGCACCGGTCCAGGTGATGGGGAGCGGGCCGGTGATGGGGGTGCCGTCGAGACGCGTGATGGTCCAGGTGCCGTCACCATTGTCGACGATGCGGAAACCCGTGCCGTCGCCAACCTTCAGCGTGCCGCCGGTGCCGGGGACGCGGACGGTGATGGTGCCGTCGGGGCCGGTCGAGATGATGTCGATGGTGCCGCCCTGGCCCGGAGCCCCGCCTGGAACGCCACCGGGCGTGACGGTCTCGGTGCCGGAAGCCGGTTTCTCGTCGATGATCGTCGCCCCGCCAGGACCACCAGAACCGCCTGGGGCGCCGGTGCCTTCCCCAGCACCGGCCGGCGGGCTCACGATCGTGATGGTGTAGCGGTTGACCGGGTTGCCGTTCGGGTCGCGTTCGGTGATCACCACGGTGCCGCTCGCGCCCGGCTTCACCGTCACGATGCGCTGATTTCCCTGCTCAGTGATGGTGACCACATCCGGGCGATCAACGTGCAGAGTGTTGCCGGGCGTGATGGTGAACTCGATCTTGCCGCCGGGGGCGACGTTGAAGAAATGATCCACAACCGCGGGAATCGTGGTCACCGCGCCGCCGGTCGCGGGGGGCTGCACCAGCGTCAGCGTGTATCGGACTTCGACGCGGCCGCGTGCGTCACGACCCTCAATAACAATCTGACCGGTCGCACCCGGTTTGGGTTGGATGGTCCAGGTGGTTGGGGTTTGGGTGATCGTCGATAAGCCTTCGCCCGCAACGAGCACCAAGTTCGAGCCACGAATGTCCAGCTTCTGTCCGCTGTGGATGTTGTAGCTGTACTCGGAGACGCGCGCGGGCACGATGGTGAGCTCGTAGCGAGCCAGCGCGCGGCCCGACGCGTCGCGCTCCTCCAGTACGACCAGGCCGTTCGACCCCTGGCGCGGCGCGAGCACCCAGCCGCCCGCGGTGGGCTGCAGCGGGAAGATCAGGTCACCGCCGGAGATGATCGTGAGCGTGTTCGTGCTGGTCCCGTGCTTGATCACGGCATCTTGGCGGTCGTGGATGGTGAGGTTGTGCGTGACCACCGCTGGTGCGGGCGCAGGGTTCGGGTTCGGCTGCGGGTTCGGGGCACTGTGCGTATCGACGACAGTGATCTTGTGCCGGTACGTATTCCCCCACTCATCCTTGACCTCGACGATCGCCAGGCCACCTACGCCCGGGTTCGCCGTGACGGTGAGGTTGTTGGCGTTCGTACGACTCGCCGTCACCGTGATCAGGTCGCCGCCCTGCTTGACAACGTGGCTGCTGCCCTGCGGGATATCCAGCGTCTCGCCAGACTTGAGCTGGTGGGCGGTTTCTGTGGTTCGCGTCTGGACGACGATGCCTCGCCGAGACTCCCACTTGCGGCCGGTCGCATCTGAGAAGACGATGAGCAACTCTTTACCGTCAGCCCCCGGCTTCGGGGAGATCTCTACCTTGTCGCCAGCGTTGCGAATCGAGACGTACGTAGGGAGCGAGCGGGAAGCTAGATCCAAAACCTCGAAGCTTGTTGCCCCCTTTGGGAATGGAACCGTCTTGACCCCCTTGCCCATTTCGAAAAGCCAGAACTCGTTGTCGTAATCGACCACCGACCCAAGCTCGGTGCTCACCGAATCACTGGCGAGAACGAATCGGTTGGCTGGGTGCGTTGGTACTGCACCGGGGACTGTGGTGAGAACAACGGAGCTGGCGATGGTCGCGGCGAGGATCTTCTTCTTCAGACTGACGGTGGCCACGGGGGTTCCTTTCATCGCGCGGAGTTCACGCGCGGGGGATCTTGGGATTCAACAACGTGGTTGGCTGTACCCTTCGACCGGCTACGACACGCCCGGCACCGAGGATTCATACCGTGAGCAAACATTAAGCTAAGGTGCCTATTAGGTCGCGCCAAGTGTTTACTCATGGCTCGCTAGGCGGAATTGGTACGCGGCATCGACCAAGATCGAGCTCCCGTCCACCAAGCATTAGTGCAGCTCAAAAGGTCGAACTGCGGATGCACTCGGCTACCTCCAGCGTCGCCAATTTGCCCCCTCGCCGCGCCCCCGAAAAGGGGAGAGCCTGTCCGCGTGCCCCTCGTACTGAGATTTAACTAAACGAGACCCAGGTGAGACTTAAAAAGCCCCGCAACTCCCCGCTCGAACCACCCGCCCGAGAATCAATCCATCTGCAACACGGTCCGCAGCTCCGCGAACACCTCGGGGCGCACGTGGTGCACGACCATTTTGCCGAGCCGGTTCTTCTCCAACAGCCCCACTTCGGTGAACTTCTTGAGGTGGTGGGAAACCGTCGGCTGGCTCAGCCCGGTCCGTTTTGCCAACTCACTTACGCTGATGGGTTCGCATCCGTCCTGCGCCACCTGGGAGAGCAACCGCAGCCTACCGGGATCGCCGAGCACTTTGAACATCGCGGCGTAGCGCTCCGCTTCGTCGATCGAGAGCAAACCGGTGCCGAGAGAGCAGCACGCCTGATCGTTGTCCGGCAGGGCCGCGTTTCCCTCCGTCACGCTCCGATCACCCATTCTCTACCTCCTCACATTGACCAACGTCAATATACACGGTAGCTTTGCTATTGATTATCGTCGATACGTAAAGGTCTCTTCATGGCATCGCAAACACCAGCCCGGCAGCCGTCGTCAGGCTTGTCGTTCCTCGACCGTTACTTGCCCATCTGGATCCTCATCGCCATGGCGCTTGGTCTCGGTCTCGGCCACATGCTGCCGTGAAGCGTCCTGGGTTTAGTTCCGATCGTTTCTAGAGGAGGATTGGATCATGCCTAGGAAGTTCAGTGACGAGTTCAAGGACAAGGCGGTGCGCTTAGCCGAGGAGCTCCTTGAGCTTGAGGG
>NZ_JAMFTQ010000008.1 GCF_024160105.1 Corynebacterium stercoris | reverse complement strand
GCGATCTTGACGAGGGTGTTCTTGGCGACGTGCAGTTCAACATCAAATCCGAGCTCACCGCGCAGCTGCTGCAGCTGGCTCACGGTCAGACCGCGGTACTCGGTGAGGAACACAGCGCTGGAGTCAGCGAACTTGTCCTTCAGTTCAGCCAGCTCCGCAACGTTCTTCGGGTTTGCCATGACACACGCCTCCTTCCAATAACTTCATGTCCTTGTATCCGCCCGGAGCATTGAAAAATGCCCCGTGCAGAAGCACGAGGCATCCGTGAAAGGTGTGCCACGTTTCTCCTGCGTGGGCCGATCCCTGGGGTGGGATACCTTCGACTCCGCAAGGGAGTGGCCGACGGTCTTCGGTGAAACTTGAGCTCGGGGCTTTCACCCCGTTCAAACTTCGGAGAGCAACCTTAGCGCGCGTGCCCGCCCGAATCCAAATCGCGCGTGCGCGAGCGGAGACGCACAAGAAAAACCCCGGCCCAGACTCGTCGCACGAGTCCGAACCGGGGTGTACGTACCGTTGTGGCGTTACGCCTGCACGGAGTAGTTCTTCTGCACCGACGGGTCGACCGGGACGCCCGGGCCCTGGGTTGCAGAGATGGTGATCTTCTTCAGGTAGATGCCCTTGGCGGATGCCGGCTTGAGACGCAGCACCTCGTCCAGCAGAGCGCCGTAGTTCTCGGCGAGCTGCTCCGGGGTGAAGGAGGCCTTGCCGATCAGGGCGTGGAGGTTGGAAGCCTTGTCCACGCGGAAGGCGATCTTGCCGCCCTTGGAGTCCTGGACAGCCTTGGCGACGTCCGGGGTGACGGTGCCGGTCTTCGGGTTCGGCATCAGACCACGCGGGCCGAGCACGCGGGCCACACGACCGACCTTGGCCATCTGGTCCGGGGTAGCAATTGCCACGTCGAAGTTGATCTGGCCTGCGTTGATCTGCTCGATCAGCTCGTCGGTGCCGACGATGTCTGCGCCAGCCTCCTGCGCCTTGGTGGCGTTCTCGCCCTCGGCGAAGACTGCCACGCGGACGGTCTTACCGGTGCCGTGCGGCAGGTTGACGGTGCCGCGGACCAGCTGGTCAGCCTTGCGCGGGTCGACGGAGAGGCGCATCGCCACGTCGATGGTGGAGTCGTAGTTCTTGGAGGAGGTCTCCTGCGCGAGCTTCACAGCCTCGAGCGGGTGGTACACGCGCTCGCGGTCAACCTGTGCCAGCAGCTCTTCGTAGCGCTTGGACTTCTTTGCCATGTTCAATCCTTATGTGTCGTGCGGATGCTGGCGGCAGCATCCGCAAGGGTGTGGTGGGGGCGGGCCTGGCTGGCCCTACCACGGGCAGCACGCAGGTGGCGCTGCCGCAGGGGTCTTACTTCTCGACCTCGATGCCCATGGAACGGGCGGTACCGGCGATGATCGCGGCGCCGGCCTCGATGTCGCGGGCGTTGAGGTCGTTCTTCTTGGTCTCGGCGATCTCCTTGCACTGCTCCCAGGTGACCTTGCCGACCTTCTGGGTGTGCGGCACGCCGGAGCCCTTCTGCAGGCCAGCGGCCTTGAGCAGCAGCGATGCGGCCGGCGGGGACTTCAGCACGAAGTCGAAGGAGCGGTCTTCGTAGACCGTGATCTCAACCGGGATGATGTTGCCGCGCATGGACTCAGTCGCAGCGTTGTAGGCCTTGGTGAACTCGACGATGTTCACGCCGTGCGCACCAAGCGCCGGGCCAACCGGCGGGGCCGGGTTAGCCATACCCGCCTGGATCTGCAGCTTGATCAGGCCAGTGACCTTCTTCTTTGCCATCGAATTACCTCAATTCCTTGGTACAGCTTCGCGGCCACGATGCTAGCCGCGAGACTTCCGGATGCCCCATCCTCGGAGCCACCGGGGAGAAACGAACAAAACCGTCGCACCTGCGGTTAGGCAGGCGCGACGGTTGAGTGTACGCGGGGCAAACGTCGAAAAGCAAAATGCTTCCCGACGCCTCCTTACACGATGCGTTCGATCTGATCCGCAGTGAGCTCCACCGGAGTCTCGCGGCCGAAGATGGACACGAGAGCCTGGATCTTGCCGGTCTCCGGGTCGATCGAGTTAATGGTGGCCGACACAGACGCCAGCGCGCCCGAGAGAATGGTGACGGCCTCGCCGACCTGGTAGTCGTGCGCGAGCTTCGGCTTCTCCTCCTGCTCCGGCATGGCGATGACGGTCTCGCCGTCCTCGTTCGCCTTCGCGGCCTCGCCCGCGGTGGGCTCGACCTTCGGCATGAGGAACTTGGCCACGTCGCGGTGCTTCACCGGGGTCGCGTTGCCCTCGTTGCCCACGAAGGAGGTCACACCCGGGGTCTCGCGGACCACTGACCAGGCGGCGTCGTTCATCTCCATGCGCACGAGCACGTAGCCCGGCAGCAGCTTGCGCTTGACCAGCTTGCGCTTGCCGTCCTTGAGCTCCACGGCCTGCTCGATGGGCACCACCACGTCAAAGATGGAGTCCTCCACCTCGAGCGTCTGGATGCGCATGTCCAGGTTGGTCTTCACCTTGTTCTCGTAGCCCGAGTAGGACTGGATGATGTACCACTCGCCCGGCAGCTTCTTCAGCTCCTTGGTGTACTCGCGCAGGCGGCGACGGTACTCCGAGTCGGTCGACTCCTCCGCAGCGTCGGCCAGCTCCTCACCCTCGGTTGCCTCAGTTGCCTCGAGCAGCGGCTCGGTCTCCGGCTCGACGGGGGCGCCCTCGTCGATCATGACCTGGTTGTCCTCGATCTCCGCGGCGAACTCCTCAACAGTTTCCGCCTCACCGGCGGCCTCGCCGGCAGCGTCAGCGGCGGCCTCATCTACGTAGCCGGCCTCGGCCGCTACCTCCAGCTCGGACATATTTTCGTTGTCCATACTCACTTCCCTCTCCTTGGCGGAGATCCCGCGCCCACAAGGCGCGAGCCCGTTAGGACTCCTTGGCTTCGGGGTCCGTCTCCGGCTCCACCGGAGCGCCCTCGTCGATCATCTCCTGCTCGTTGTTCTCGACGGTGGCTTCGGCATCCTTGTTGGCTTCAGTCATGGCCGGGATCTCCTTATCGGTCAGTGTGCGTTGTTTTGTGCACCAGCGTACCGACGATAAATCGTGCGCGGGCCAAAAAGATCCCGCCTCCCTCGGTGCTTCGAGGTGGCGGGAACAACGTACGCGCTGCAGTATACCTACCGGATCAGGATCCACTCAACCAGCTTGGCGGAGAGAATGTCAGTACCCCACACGATGGCGGTGATGACGATCAGGAACGCAAACACGATCAGGGTGTAGTTCACCATCTGGCGGCCAGTGGGCCAGATGACCTTCTTCATCTCGGAGGCGACTTCGCCCGGGAACGCCGCGATGCCGCCGCCGGTGTGCTCGTCCGGGTCGCGCTCCTGGGTGGCCGGGGTGCGCTTAGCCTCGTAAGTGGAGGCGGAAACAGGAGAAGCCCCGTGCAGCTGACGCTTACCGGTCGGCTGCGCGGGGGTCTGACCGTTCGGATTAGTCAAAAGAACTCCTCCAACTTCATTGTCTGGCAGGGGCGACAGGACTCGAACCTGCAACCTACGGTTTTGGAGACCGTTGCGCTACCAATTGCGCCACGCCCCTAGGGCACCGCACTGGATGCACCTAGACCCTATCACGGGCCCGAATGCGCCCGATCGAGGTGAGTAGCGATGGAGAGAATTGAACTCTCGACACAGCGATTATGAGTCGCTTGCTCTACCACTGAGCTACACCGCCATGTGCCTGCCTAAGCAAACAACAGAGCCCCCTATCAGAATCGAACTGATGACCTTTTCCTTACCATGGAAACGCTCTGCCGACTGAGCTAAGGGGGCACAGCCTCTTTGTTGTGAGCCGCTCTTGCGTGCAACCCGCTCCGTTGAAGCCTTGGAAAGATTAACCCGATGTACTTTCAGAACACAAATCGCCAGCAGAGAGCCTGTTTTTGGGCATTTTGCTTGACGACGAAAGCTACCACCCCGGGATGCACGAAACCCCGCACCCTGGGTGGGGTACGGGGTTTCAAACAAGGGTGCCAGGTAGAAGATTCGAACTTCTGTAGGCAATGCCGACGGATTTACAGTCCGCTCCCTTTGGCCGCTCGGGCAACCTGGCGAGCACTTGAAGTGCGTGGATTACTCTACATCACCGCATGCGCCTGCGCGCAAACCGGCAGCTCAGGCGGGCTAACCCACACGGTGGACAGTGAGCTGCGTCAGCGCGCGCAGGGCATCGTTGGCGGGGCCGGCGGGCAGCGCGTCGAGCTCGCGCTCGGCGGCGGCGAGGTACTCGCGCACCGTCTCCAGCGCTCGCTCGCGACCGCGGGTCTGGCGCAGGAGGGTCAGTGCACGCTCGACGTCCGCGTCCTCGGTGAGCGGGCCGGTGAGCAGGCCGCGCAGCTCCTGGCCAGCTTCCGTGTCCTCTTCCAGCGCGTAGAGCACCGGGAGGGTGAACACGCCCTCGCGCAGGTCCGTGCCGGGGGTCTTCCCCGACTCGTCGGGGTCGGAGAAGATGTCGATGATGTCGTCGACGATCTGGAACACAACGCCCACCGCAGCGCCCATGCGCTCGCAGCAGGCCACTACCCTTTCGTCGGCACCCGCGTGGCGCGCGCCCAGGTGGGCGGCGCAGGCGATGAGCACGCCTGTCTTCTCCTCCACCACCTTGAGGTAGTGCTCGACCTCGTCGGCGCCGCGCGCGCCCTCGGTCTCGCGCATCTGGCCCGTCACCAGTGTCTGGAAGGTGTTGGCGAAGTACGCGACGGTCTCGGTGTCAATCTCGGACATCAGCCGCGAGGTTTGCGCCAGCAGGATGTCGCCGGCGAGGATGGCCACGGAGTTGTTCCAGCGCGCGTTGGCGGACTCGACGCCGCGACGGCGGTCGGCCTCATCCATCACGTCGTCGTGGTACAGGGTGGCCAGGTGCACCATCTCGGTGAGCACCGCGCCCTTGACCACGTTCTCGTTGCCCGGGTTGGGGCCGAACTCGCTGCACAACAGCGCCATCACCGGGCGGAAGCGCTTCCCGCCAGCGAACGCCAAGTGGTTGACCTTCTCGGTGATGAAGTCCTCGCCGTAGTTCAGCCGCTCGCGCAACAGCGCCTCGACGTCGACCATGCCGTCGGCGACGCGTTTCGTCAGCGCCTCATCCCCGAGGTCGAGCGTGAACCCGTTGCGCGGTGACGGTGTGGTGCCGTTGGTCATCTGGGGCGTCCTTGCAGGTCGAGACAAAAGAAACGGTGCGCGGCGGCGCGCACATGACAGTTCAACCGTAGTCGAACCGCAGGCGAGCGCACAGCAGCAGGGCCGCGGGGGCGACTCTGGCACAATGAGGCGCGTGAATTCCCAGGCGTTCGATTGCATTGTTGTGGGCGCAGGCCCGTCAGGCTCCACCGCGGCTATCGCCGCGCAGCGCGCCGGCCTGCACACGTTGCTCATCGACGCCCAGCCGGAGCGCCGCGACAAGACCTGCGGCGACGGCCTCACCCCGCGCGCGGTGCACGTGCTGCGCACACTCGGGCTCGACGACGTTCTCCCTGCGTACCGCAACCGCGGCCTCAAGCTGCACGGCTTCGGCGGCGACGTCACCGCTCCGTGGCCGGACTCCCCCTACGGCACCGTGGGTTCCGCCTCCCCGCGCGCCGTCTTCGACGCACTGCTTGTCGACGAAGCCCGCGCCGCCGGCGCCGAAGTTTGGCACAACTGCCCGGCGACGGGTGCGGAGTTTGCCGGGGGGCTGATTTCGAGCGTCGATACGCACAAGGGCCCCGTGCGGGCGCGGTGGGTGATCGTGGCGGACGGCGTGCGCTCCCCCTTCGGCAAGCTGCTGGGGCGGCAGTGGCACAAGGGCGAGGTGTTCGGCATCGCCGCGCGCTCCTACTGCGCCACCCCGCTTGCCGACGAAGAGTGGATGCACTCCCACGTTGAACTACGCGATGCCGACGGTGCCGTGCAACCCGGCTACGGGTGGATCTTCCCGCTCGGCGCGGGCGAGGACGGCGAGGGGGCGGTGAACTTGGGCTGCGGGGCGCTCAGCACCGACGCGCGGCCGGCGAAGGTGAACACGAAAAAGCTGCTGGCCAGCTACGCCGCGCAGCAGCGCGAGGCGTGGCAGCTCGGGCCGGAGCGAAACGTCACCTCGGCGCTGCTGCCGATGGGCGGGGCCGTCTCCAATGTCGCCGGGCCGAACTGGGCGCTGATCGGCGACGCGGCCGCCTGCGTGAACCCGCTCAACGGCGAGGGCATCGATTACGGCATGGAAACCGCCGCCATGGCCGTGGAGCTGATAGCCGACGGCGGGGATCTCACACTCGCGTGGCCGCTGCTACTGCGCGAGGCCTACGGCGACGCTTTTGCACTCGCCCGCACCGCGGCGCGCCTGCTCACCTACCCGCAATTCCTGCCGGCGGTGGGGCCGCTGGCGATGCGCGGCATCGGCGGGCGCTACCTCATGCCCGCCGCCGCGCGGCTCATGGGCAACCTGATCACCGACGAGGACACCGACGTCATCGCCCGCGCGTGGCGGGCCGCCGGCCGCGCCGCCCCGCGCAACGCCCCGCTCTGGGACGTGGCCTAAGCGGGTTTGACGGCGCTGTGCAGCGCCACGATGCCACCGGTCAGGTCCTGCCAGCCGGCGTCTTCCCAGCCGTTGCGCTCGATCGCGTTCGCCAGCTCTTCCTGTCCCGGCCACGCGCGGATGGACTCGGCGAGGTACTCGTAGGCCTCCGGGTTCGAGGAGAACACGCGCGCCACCCGTGGCAGCGCGATCGGCAGATACTCCTTGTACAAGCGACGGAAGCCCGGGATGACGGGGGTGGAGAACTCGTTCACCGCCAGGCGCCCGCCCGGTTTGGTCACCCGCGCCATCTCGCGCAGCCCCGCCTCGAAGTCGTGGATGTTGCGGAGGCCGTAGGAAATGGTGACGGCGTCGAACGTGTCGTCCGCGAACGGCAGGTGCATCGCGTCGCCAGCCACCTTGGGCACGTCGCGGTCCCGACCGGCAGCCAGCATGCCCTGGGAAAAGTCGCAGGCCACGACCCACGCGCCGGACTTCGCCAGCTCGACGGTGGACACCGCGGTGCCGGCGGCGAGGTCGAGCACCTTTTCCCCCGGCTTGAGGTCGAGGCGTTCACGGGTGCGGCGCCGCCACGTCCTGTCCAGGCCGAAGGACAGCACGGTGTTCGTGATGTCGTACTTCTCGCCCACGTCGTCGAACATCCCCGCAACGTCGAAGGGCTTCTTCTCCAGGTCTGCCTTGGCCATGCTTAGGCAGTCTACGCGGGGGGATTTTTCGTCAGCACCAGCGCCACCGGGCCGTTGCCGCGGGTCGCACACGTGGCGCCGTTCGCCTTCGCCGCGATGCAGGAATTGCAGCTGCCGCCCGCACACGCCGAGCCGAGCTCCTCCAGCGTGAGTCGCCCCGTGCGCTCGAGGTGGTGGATGACGGCATCGAGCGTCGACGCGTTCAGACCGGTGCGCTCCCGAATCTCGGCGCGGCTGCGCGCGCCCTCGCGGATCGCGGCGGTCACCGCCTCCATCGGACGCATCAGAAGAACAGCCGCAGCAGCTGGAACGTGCCCACCGCCAGCGCCCACGCGAGCGCGAGCTGGCCCACCATGCCGAGCATTGTCCATTTCCACCCGATTTCTCTGCGCTGGGCGGCAAGCGTCGCGACGCACGGAGTGTAGGCCATCAGGAAGATCATGTACGCCCAGATCGCGGCGATCGGATGGCCGCCGGAGGTCTGGTCGAAGTCCGCGCGCACGGCACGCGCGAGGTCGGATTCGCCCTGCTCTTGTCCGGTGCCCTCGGAAGGATCCTCCAGCGCGTACGTCTGCGCCCACGTGGAGATCAACGCCTCCTTGGCCAGGAAGCCGGTGATGAGCGGGCCGGTGAGCGACCAGGAGCCGAAGCCGGCCGGCTCGAAGACGGGGGCGATCGCGTCGGACACCACGCCGTAGACGGAGTCCTGCGGCGCGAGCTCCTCGTCGCCCCAGGTGTGGCCGGCCACCGCCGGAGTGGACTGCAGGAACCAGATGGCCACGACGGTGGCGACGATGATGCCGCCCGCCGTCTGCAGGAAGCCGCGCAGGCGCGCCCACATGACGGACAGCGAGAGGCGCGCAGTGGGCCATTGGTACACCGGCAGGTCGATGACCAGCGGGTCAGCGCCCATGGTGCGCCACAGCAGGTTCTTCAGCAGCAGGCCGGAGAGCACCACCAAGAGGATCGACACCACGTACATGGCGAACACCACCGTGCCCGCGTGGTCCGGGAAGAAGGTGTTGGCCAGCATCACGTACACAGTCAGCCGGGCCGAGCAGGAGGTGAAGGGCACGAGCAGCGCCGTCATTCGGCGGTGCTGCGGCGAGCCGAGCACGCGCGTCGCCGAGATCGCCGGGACGTTGCAGCCGAAGCCCACGATGAGCGGGATGAACGCCTTGCCCGGCAGGCCGATGGCGCGCATCACGCGGTCCGCCACCACGGCGGCGCGGGCCATGTAACCGGAATCCTCCAGCACAGCGAGGCAGAGGAACATCAGCGCCATGAGCGGCACGAAGGTCAGTACCATGCCGACGCCGTTAATGATGCCGTCGATAAGCAAACCGTGCATGAACGGGTAATCCAAGCCCACGGCGGTGAGCAAGGCTTCGCCCCAGCTGGACACGGGGCCGGTGAAGAAGTCCTCGAGCAGGGTCTGGAACGGCGCGGCGACGGTGGTGGTGATCTGGAAGACCAGCCACATCGCGGCGAGGAAGATCACCGGGCCCAGCACCGGGTGGAGCACGAAGCGGTCGATCTTCTCGGTGGTCGACGCCTGCTGCTCGTCGCGCACTGTAGCGGCGGCGACGGCGTCATCGATCCACTCGAAGCGGGCGTCGGCGGCCGCGAACTCGAGGTCGTTGCCCTCGAGGTGGGCGTGCGCGGCGAGGTCGACCGGGCGGATCACCCGGGCAGGCCGCTGCAGCTCGGCCGCGACCGTCTCGGCGAGTGTGGACATGTCGCGGCGGCGGGGATCAATGGCCACCACCGGCATGCCCAAGCTGCGCGACAGCGCATCTGCGTCCACCTCGAGGCCCTGGCGCTGCGCCACGTCGCCCTTCGTCAGCACCACCACGACGCGGTAGGGGTGCTCCGCGATCTGCGCCGCCAGGTACAGCCCGCGCGCGATGTTGGAGGTATCCACCGCCACCATGATCAGGTCGGGGCGGTTCGGGCCGGAGTTGTGCAGCAAAAGGTCGCTGGTCAGCGCCTCGTCCGGGCTCATCGGGTCGAGCGAGTACGCGCCCGGAAAATCGATGACGTTGTACTCGGTGCCGCGCTGGCTCGAACGTCGGAACGCTTTGTGCGTGTGCCACACCCCGCGGGAGATCTCCACGGTGGTCCCTGGGTAGTTGCCCATCGTCGCACCCGCGCCGGTCAGCGCGTTGAACAGCGTCGACTTGCCCGCGTTCGGGGCGCCCACCAGGGCGATCGTCGGCGCGCCGTGGGACACCTCGTTCGCCGCGGCACCGCAGTGGGAGCAAGCGCTTGCCGACGCTCCATTACCGGCGTTCGGGTCCACATCAGCCGGCAGTTGGCCGGAGCCTGGGGTAACGGGCGTGCTCATCGGTCCTGCTCCTCGGAATCCACCAGGATGTGCTTCAGCGCGTAGGCGTCGAGGGCGTAGTGGGTGTCGCGCACCTTCACCACGCGGCCGCCGCCGGCAGTCTTCTGCAGGACGGTGACCGCCGCGCCGCCGCGAAGGCCCAGCTCACGCAGGCGGCGGTCCAGCTTTGCGTCGACCATGGCGGCGGCGATGACTGCCTGGCCGCCGACGGGAACGTCGAAAAGCGTGCGCTCCGTCACGCCCGCCATCAGCACTCCTTGAAGTTAGGTTTACTTTACACAAGCAAGCCTACGTTCAGAAGCGCTGAAACTGAAGACAACGGGATGTGATCTCTATCGCCGTGCTCTTCACGCGCCGCGGCGGCGCGGAATGCGGGCCCAGCCCGGCAGCGCGACATCGCGGCCGAAGAGG
Source organism: Corynebacterium stercoris (assembly GCF_024160105.1). Lineage (GTDB taxonomy): Bacteria > Actinomycetota > Actinomycetes > Mycobacteriales > Mycobacteriaceae > Corynebacterium > Corynebacterium stercoris. Next base: position 72,956 of record NZ_JAMFTQ010000008.1, on the reverse strand, counting down.
TTGACCACGTTGCGGTTGTACCCGCGGATGACCTCGTCGTAGTAGCCGACGAGCTGGGTACACAGCGCGTCCCACGTCTTGTCGGAGACGGACTCGCGGGCGGTGGCCTTCAGCTCCGGCAGGCGGGCGTCGTCGAGGATCCAGGTCGCCGCGTCCGGGAGCTCCTCCTCGAAGGTGTCCACGTCGAGCAGCAGGCCGTTGACGCCGTGCTTGATCAGGTCGATGGGGCCGCCGGCGCGGGGGCCGATCGTCGGCACGCCGGAGGCCTGCGCCTCCTGAATTGCCTGGCAGAACGTCTCGAACTCGCCGGTGTGCACGAACAGGTCCAGCGACGCGTAGGCGCGGGCGAGCTGCTCGCCGGACAGCGCCCCGGTGAACACCGCGCCGGGCAGCGCCTCCTCCAGCGCGGGGCGCTCCGGGCCGTCGCCGACGACGACCAGCTGAATCCCCGGGTTCTCGGCCAGCGGCGCGAGGCGGTGCACGCTCTTCTCCGCGGCGAGGCGGCCGACGAAGCCGACGACCTTCTTCTCCCCCGACGGATCCCACTGGCGGCGCAGCATCTCAGAGCGGCGCTCCGGCGTGAACAGCTCCGCGTCCACGCCGCGGCCCCAGTGGCGCACGTTGTTGATGCCGTGGGATTCGAGCTCGCGGATGGCTTCCGACGACGGCGCCAGCGTCAGCTCGCACATGTTGTGGATGGTGCGGGTCCAATCCCACGCGATCGACGCCACCATCGCGGCGTGGTACTTCGTGGCGAAACCGGCCACGTCGGTCTGGTACAGGCCCACCGCCGGCACGTCGAGCTGGCGCGCGGCGAACGCGCCCGCGCCGCCGAGCACGAACGGGCTGGCCAGGTGGATCACGTCGGGCTTGAACTCGGCCAGCGCCGCGGTGACGGTGGTGGTGGGCACGCCCACCGGCAGGGAATCGACGAGCGGGATGCGCACCGTGGGCACGCGGACGATCTCGAACCCGAGATAGTCCGGCACTTCCTCCTGGAACTCGCGTGCGCCCGGCGCGATCACGATCGCCTCGTGCCCCTCGCGCTTGAGGTGCTCGAGCACGCGGAGCACCGAGTTGGTCACGCCGTTGATGTTGGGCAGAAAGGATTCGGCAACAATTCCCACACGCATAATGCGCCAGTGTTGCAAGCCTGCGGAAACGTTTCGGCAACGAAACGTGAATGGGACGTGAATTTTTACTTATTCAAGCGCTCCGCCATCGCGCGCCGCGTCGCCCGCGTCGTGGGCACTTCCACGACCGCGATCGGCTCCGGCTCAGCCTCCAGATCCCCCAGGGTTTGCGTCAGCTCGGCCAGGGTCTCCGCCTTCCGGTACGCCGCGCCGTACGCTTCCGCAAGCTTTTCGACGCTCGCCCCGTGCGGCGTCCCGAACACCCGCTCAAACTGGCCGCGCAGCGCCTCGGCCCCAGGCTCGAGCGCCTCGAAGATCCCGCCGCCGTTGTCGTTGGCCACCACGATGGTGAGGTTGCCGGGCCGCGGCTCGTCCGGGCCGATGAGGAGCCCGTTTATGTCGTGGAGGAAGGTGAGGTCCCCCATGATGGCGACGGTGCGCGGGGCGCGGATTTCGTCGGCACGCAGGGCCTGCGTCGCCAGCGCCGCGCCGACGGCCTGGGAGACGGTGCCGTCGATGCCGGCGGCGCCGCGCGGGGCGTAGGTGTCCACGCCGTCGAAAGGCATGCCCACCAGTGAGGCGTCGCGCACCGGGTTCGATGCCCCCAGCACCAGCGTGTCCCCCACCGCGAGGGTGTCGCACACCGCGGCGGCGACGTGGAGTCCGGTGAGGCCGAAAGCGGCGTCGGCAAGCGTGGTGCGCACGGTCTCGGCTCCGACATCGCCGGCGGCCTCGCAGATTTTCAGCCACGTGTCGCTCGGCTGGCCGGTCGCCTTGACGCGGCTGCCGACGCGATCCGGCGCGCCCGTCACCGTCGCCGTGCGCGTGATGCCGATGACCTCGATCGCAGGATCTGAGAGCAGCGCCATCACGTCGCGGTGCAGCGTCGGGTGCCCCACCACGATCACCTGCTCCGGCTTCGTCGACGCGGCGAAATCCCCGCCGTCGTGCGAAATCGCGACCTCAGACTGCGCGAAGAAGCGCGCCGCCAGCGGGTGCACCTGGTGGAACGGGGTCGGGGCGGTCGGCTCCGCGATCGTCGGCACGTGCTCGAGCCCCGGCACGTCCCACGCCTCGTCGCCCGCGATGACCAGCGTGTCGCGGCTCAAATCCACCGCGACCTCGCCGTGGTCCACCCAGGTCGGGGCCGTATCCAGCCGCCCCGGGCCCACGCGCCGCCGCGTGCCGACGCTCGGTTGCAGCGCCTCAGGCACCAGCGGCGTATCCAGCGCCACGTTGATGTGCACCTGGTCCGCGGCGAACGAGATCGCATCGGCGTCCTCGAGGGTGGCCACCTGCTGCGTTTGGGCGTAGCGGCCGAAGATGCCCTGCTGCCAGATGGTCTGGCTCGCGCCCGTGCCGACGAGGCGCTCCGGGCGGTCCGCGCTCACGACCGCGATCGGCGTGTGCGACATGTGCGCCTCGATCACCGCCGGGTACGTGTTGGCCACCGCCGTGCCCGACGTCATGACCACCGCCACGTGGCGGCGCTGCACCCGGGCGAGGCCGAGGGCGGTGAAGGCTGCGGAACGTTCGTCGATACGCACGTGCACCTGGATGTCCCCGCGCGCGAGCAGGGCGTAGGCCAGCGGCGAGTTGCGCGAACCCGGGCTTAAGACGACGTCGGTGACGTTGCGCGCGAGGACCTCCGCGACGCGGGCGGCGAGAGCGATCGAATCCATTCGCCTCACCCTACTGGCCCTGGAAGATGGACTCGGCCTCGTCGCGCAGGTCGTTGAGCGCGTCGCGGACATCCTGCGGCAGCTCGAACGACGGCGGCTGCGGCGGGTCCTGCGGGGACGGCTCGCGCGGGGCCGTGGCGGCGGTCTCGTCGCGGCCGAAGATCGACGGGCGCTTCGTCGTTGTCTCCGTCGTGGTGACCATCTGCGTCTGCGTCTGCGTGACAGTCACCGGCGGCTTGTTCGCCTCCGCCGCCGCTCCCCGCCACAGGAAGAACAGCACCGTCGCCGCCACCGCCGCGATGGCGAAGAGCACGCCCAGGATGATCGCCGGCACGTTGTCGCGCTGCTGCGGCTCCGGGGCCGGCGGGGCGTAGGGCTCGTAGTACGGCTCCTGGTACTGCGGCTCGTAGCGCGGCTGCTCGTACTGCGTCTCCTCGTAGCGCGGCTGCTGGTCGGGGAAAACCTGCTTGGGGCGCTGGCGGGGCGTCTGGTTATCCATGCTGTGTAGCGTATCGCGGTGCCGTCGGAACGCAGCAAAAAGCGCTGAGGCCTTCAGCGGGGTCTCAGCGCTTCGAGGGGCGGGGCGGCTAGATCACGAGCCCGAACACCGGCACGGCGATGAAGTACGTCGCCAGGGAGATCAGGATGGTGCCGATGATGTTCAGCCAGATACCGCCCTTGATCATGTCGCCCATCTTCACGTAGCCGGAGGAGTAGGCGATCGCGTTCGGCGGGGTGGCCACCGGGAGCATGAACGCGCAGGTCGCGGCGAGCGCGACCGGGATGCAGAGCAGCATCACATTCATCTCGGTGGAGGCGGTCAGGCCGATACCCACGGCGACACCGCCCATGATCGGGAGGAACGTCGCGGCGGTCGCGGTGTTGGAGGTCAGCTCGGTGAGGAAGATGATCAGCAGGGCCACGGCCAGGATCAGCAGGAACATCGGCAGGACTGCGAGGCCCTTCGCCGCCTCACCAATCCACAGGGACAGGCCGGTGGCGGTGAACATTGCGGACAGGGACAGGCCGCCGCCGAAGAGGAGCAGGACATCCCACGGCAGCTCGTTGGCGGTCTCCCAGTCGAGGAGGCGCTTGCCGTCCTTCTTCGCCGGGATGATGAACATGAGGAGGCCGGCGATGATGCCCACAATGGCGTCGTCGTACGGGAACTTCAGGTCGAGCTGGTTGCGCAGCAGCGGGATGACGATCCAGCTCACTGCGGCGAGCAGGAAGATGATGCCGACCATGACCTGCGGGAAAGTCCACGGGCCGAGCTTCTTGATCTCGTTGTCGATGAGCTCCTTGCCGCCCGGGATCTGATCCACCTCAGGCTTGAAGATGGTGATCAGCACCCACCACGCGATGAAGGTGAAGATGACGGCGACAGGCAGGCCGACGAGCATCCACTGGCCGAAGCCGATGGTGATGTCGTGCGCTTCCTTCATGTAGCCGGCCATCAGGGCGTTCGGCGGGGTACCGATCAGCGTGCCCAGGGAGCCGATGGAGGCGGAGTACGCGATCGCGAGCATGAGGGCGGTGGCGAAGCGCTTCTGGTTCCCCATGCCGCCGACGGAATCGGCGGTGAGCATGAGCACGGACATGCCGATGGGGAGCATGACCACGGCGGTCGCGGTGTTGGACACCCACATGGACATGAAGCCGGTGGCCAGCATGAAGCCGAGGATGATGCGCTTCGGGCTGGTGCCGACGATCTTCACAACCACCAGCGCGAGGCGGCGGTGCAGGTTCCAGCGCTGCAGGCCGAGGGCGATGAGGAAGCCGCCCATGAACAGGAAGATGGTGGAGGCGGCGTACGGGGACGCGACTTCCTTGAACGGCGCCACGCCCATGACGGGGAAGATGGCGATGGGCAGCAGGGCGGTCGCGGCCAGCGGGATGGCCTCGGTCATCCACCACACGCCCATGAGCACGGTCGCGGCCGCGACGACTCGCATGGCCTCGGAGGTGTACTCGACACCCTCCTTGGCGCCCGGGGACGCGGCGACGGTGTCGCCCGCGCCGGCCGGGAAGATGTAGTACACGAGAATGGCCAGGGCCACACCCGCAATGAGTCCGATGAGTTGGCGGCGCCACTCGCCCGGTTCCGGGCTCTTGGCAAGGTCGCCGTCCGACAGCGCGGACGACTCGTGGGTCACGGGAGTCGACACGTCAGTCCCCTTCCTTCCAGCTTGCTCACAGCGATTTTTGGCGGCAATCACCGCCGGTACGCATAAAACTGTAATGCGCCACCCCCGCCGGAGAAACGGCTATTACCCATTTGCGTCCGAAACCACTTCCGTATTACCCCGTAACAGGGGGTAACACGCGCGCACCCGCTCGAACCACCATTCCCGACGCTCGTTTGCAGCCCGCAGGCCGTGCAACCGTTCCGGTTCGGGGGTGGTGCGGGTGACGGGCAAGGAGCCGTCGGCAAGCGTGCGCTCCGGCGCGACGTCCTCGAGAAACAGCCGCTGCGTGGCCAGCCCCGCGGCGCGCGAGCCGGTGAGCTTCGCGGCGACGAGTCCGGCGTCGATGCCCACGGCGGTGTCCAGCGCACTTGCAACGGTGAGCTCGAGCCCCAGGTCGCGGCCGATGCGCACGAGGTTGCGCACCCCTCCAAGGGGCGCTTGCTTTACGACGGCAATCTGCGCCGCCTCACGCCTCGCAACCTCGTACGGGTCGGCGGCGCGGCGGATGGACTCGTCGGCCGCGATGGGGGTAGCAACCAGGCTGCGCAGCTCGGCGAGCTCGGCCACGCTCGCGCACGGCTGTTCCATGTACTCGAGCGGGCCGGTGGCGCTCAGCGCGCGTTCGGCCTCCACGGCCTCGGCGACCGTCCAGCCGCGGTTCGCGTCGACGCGCAGCACCGCGTCGGGGCGCAGTTCGCGGACGCGGTTGACGCGGGAGATGTCGTCGGCAAGCGTCTGCCCCTGCTCCGCGACCTTGATTTTGAACGTGCGCACGCCGGGGAAGCGCGCGAGCACCGCCTCGACCTCGCTTGCGGGCACGGCGGGGACGGTGCCGTTGACCTCCACCGCGCCCTCGGCGGCGGGCAGCCCCAGGTAGGCGGCCTCGATGCCGGCGTTGAGCCACGCGGCGGCCTCGCGCGGCGCGTACTCGAGGAACGGGGAGAATTCGCCCCAGCCGGCGGGGCCGTCGATGAGCAGGGCCTCGCGGGTGGTCACGCCGCGGAAGCGCACCGCCATGGGCAGGGCGACGACGTGGGCGCGGTCGAGGATGTCCTCCAAGGTGGGCACGTGCATGCCGGCCAGCGTAGCGTTGGCTGCCATGAGCACCGATGACGCACGCGGCTGGTTCGCCCGGCGCGTCTTCCCCGACGGCGACGAGCCGGACCCGCGCTTCACCCTGGCCAACGAGCGCACGTACCTCGCGTGGACGCGCACCGCGCTGGCGTTTCTGGCCGGCGGGATCGCGCTGGGGGCGTTCGACATCCACGGCGTGCACCCGCAGCACCAGAAGGCGGTGGCGGTGCTGGTGATCCTGGGCGGTCTGTGCATCGCCGCCGGGGCCGCGGTGCGCTGGGTGCACGTGGAGCGCGCGATGCGCCGCGGCCGTCCGCTGCCGGTGCCGGCGATTGTGCCCGTGCTGTCCTTGATCGTGTTCGTCGCACTCGCGGTCACGGCCGTGATGATTCTGGTGTAGGCCGTGCACGCCGACCCTGGACTGCAGCCGGAGCGCACCTCCATGTCGTGGTCGCGCACGGCGATTTCGATGCTGGTGGTGTCGCTGATCCTGCTGCGCTGGGCCGACGTGTACGGGGTGGGGGTGCTCGCGTTGATCGCGGGGCTGGTGGCGTCGAGCGCGTTTGTGGTGCTGTCCAACCGCGCGGACTACTTGCGCGAGGTGCGCGGCATCCGCGACGAGCGCGTCGCCCCCGCGCTCGCCCGCGTGACCGTGCTCTCCGCGGCGGTGCTGGCGCTGGGCGCGGGGGCGATCGCGCTTGTGCTGGCCACGTAGCATCGGGGGCATGACGTACTCCACCGAGCAGCCCTTCGACCCGAGCCAGTGGCGCGCGGTCGAGGGTTTCGACTTCACGGACATCACCTACCACCGCCACGTGGGCACCACGCGTGCCGACGGCATCGTCCGCATCGCCTTCAACCGCCCCGAGGTGCGCAACGCCTTCCGGCCCCACACCGTCGACGAGCTGTACTCAGCGCTTGACGACGCTCGGAAGGATCCGTCGATAGGCACCGTGCTCCTCACCGGCAACGGGCCCAGCGCGAAGGACGGCGGGTGGGCGTTCTGCTCCGGGGGCGACCAGCGCATTCGCGGGCGCTCCGGCTACCAGTACGCGGTGGCGCACGACAGCGACGACGCGGCAGCCACCGCCGACGGTGTCGACGAGGCGCGCGTGAAGGCCGAAGGCGGGCGCCTGCACATCCTCGAGGTGCAGCGGCTGATCCGCACGATGCCGAAGGTGGTCATCGCCGTGGTGAACGGGTGGGCGGCCGGCGGCGGGCACTCGCTGCACGTGGTGTGCGACCTGACCATCGCCTCGCGCCAGGAGGCGCGCTTCAAGCAGACGGACGCCGACGTCGGGTCCTTCGACGCCGGCTACGGCTCCGCCTACCTGGCCAAGATGGTGGGCCAGAAGTTCGCGCGCGAGATTTTCTTTCTCGGCCGCACGTATAACGCCGAGGAGATGCAGCGCATGGGCGCGGTGAATATCGTCGCCGACCACGGCGAGCTCGAGGCCGAGGCAATCCAGGCCGCGCGGGAGATCAACACCAAATCCCCCACCGCCCAGCGCATGCTGAAATTCGCGTTCAACCTCACCGACGACGGCCTCATGGGCCAGCAAGTCTTCGCCGGCGAAGCCACCCGCCTCGCCTACATGACCGACGAAGCCGTCGAGGGCCGCGACTCCTTCCTTGAGAAGCGCCCGCCGAACTGGGACCAGTTCCCCTACTACTACTAGTGCCGCTGAGCGGCGGATGGTGCCGTCGGAAAGCACTAGCTCTACTCTCTAGTCCGTGACACACCTCCTCGAGCTCGCCTACGTCGACCCGCGCGATCCGCTGGCGCTCATGCCCGTGCTCGAGGAGGCGCTAACCGGGCGCCGCACCATCCTGCCGGTGCCCGCGAACGACCCCGCGCGTGCGAACCTGCTGCGCAACACCCTCGCGCCGGGGGCGCCGGTGGAGGCGGATGTTGCGGTCGTCGTCAGTACGTCCGGCTCCACCGGCACCCCGAAGGGCGCGCTGCTGAGCACCGCAAACCTGGTATCCAGCGCCGACGCGACGCACCAGGCGCTCGGCGGCGAGGGGCAGTGGCTGCTCGCGATGCCCGCCGCGTACATCGCGGGGATCCAGGTGCTGGTGCGCTCGATGGTCGCGGGCGTCGAGCCGGCGGCGCTCGACCTCACGCGCGGCTTCAACGTCGCCGAATTCGCCGCGCGCGCCGCGGAGCTCTCCCGCACCGGCGACCGCTGCTACACCGCGCTCACCCCGATGCAGCTGGACAAAGCCATGTCGACGCTCGCGGGCATCGACGCTTTACGACGCTTCACCGCGGTCCTCGTCGGCGGCGCGAGCGCGAACCCGCAGCTGCTCGACGCCGCCCGCCGCCTGCGCATCAACCCCGTCACCACCTACGGCGCCTCCGAAACCGCCGGCGGTTGCGTCTACGACGGTGTGCCCATTCCCGGCGCCGAAATCCGCATCCAGGGCGGCCGCGTCCACCTCGGCGGCCCGATGGTCGCGCGCGGGTACCGGAACGCCGACGCGCTCCCGTTCGCCGACGACCTCGCCGGAGGCTGGTTCCGCACCTCCGACGCAGGCTCGCTTATCGACGGCCGCCTTCACATCTCCGGGCGCATCGACAACGTCATCGATTCCGGCGGCCTCAAGCTCCACCCCGAGGTGCTGGAGCGGTGGCTTTTGCGTATCGACGGCATTTCCGACGCCTGCGTCGTCGGCATCCCCGACCCGCGGCTGGGCGAGCGCATCTGCGCCGCGTACACCGGGTCCGCGTCGGTGGCCGACGTGCTCGACGCGCTCGACGACCTCGTCGACGCCGGCGAACTCGCCCGCTGGCAGGTTCCCAAAGACATCAGGCGGGTCGCCGAGCTGCCCCTGCTCGGCCCCGGCAAGCTCGACCGCGCGGCCGCCCGCAACCTGTTCTAACTGCTGCCCTGCCCGCCAGCCTTGGCCGCCTCAACGAGGCCTGCGATGACCGCGGCCACCAGCGCCCCCACGCCGACGACGCGCGCGAGCACCCACGGATAGATCGCGAAGCCGCCGAAATAGAACAGCGGCTGCTGGCGGTAGCGCGCCTCGTCGGCCGCGCTGCTCAACCGCTCCGCCGATCCCTGCGTCGCACTCGCCGGCGAGGGCACCTGCGCGAGCAGGCTGGCCGCCACAACTGCCCCAATGAGTCTCTTCCGTTTCATGTGGCAGATTCTATTCACCGAAAGTTCAACCGTGTGACGTGTGCGTCTTACTCACAACGGTGTAATTCTCGCGATAATCAGGGGGTGTGAGGACCGAGACGCTCCACAGGAAAACTCAGACCACGAATCCGAAGTACGCCACGACCCTTACCTCCCACCTCCAGCCCGGTACCGCGATGCTGCACCAGCCGGCCCGCTACCGCCACAAGCAGCGCAGACCGTTCATCCGCCCGTTCTAGACCCTGAAGGGGCATGATGGTGGGCATGACGCAACCGCAGGAACCCACCGCACCCCGCAACGCCGCCACTTTCCAGGACTGGTGGCAGGCCGCCCGCCCGCACACGTGGCCGAACGCGTTCGCGCCGGTCATCGCCGGCACGGGCGCGGCCGCATTCTGGGGCTCCCCGCACCTGGGCAAGGCGCTGCTCGCGCTCGGCGTGGCCTGGGCACTGATCGTGGGTGTCAACTACGCCAACGACTACTCCGACGGGATCCGCGGCACCGACGACGACCGCTCCGGCCCCACCCGCCTCACCGCCTCCGGCCTCGCGCGCCCGGAGGACGTGAAGCTCGCGGCGTTCGCGGCGTTCGCGGCGGCGGCGGTCTTCGGCATCATTCTCGCCGTGATGAGCTCGTGGTGGCTCATCATCGTCGGCGCGGCGTGCATCCTCGCGGCCTGGTTCTACACGGGCGGCACGCGCCCCTACGGCTACTCCGGCCTCGGCGAGATCGCGGTGTTCGTCTTCTTCGGCCTCGTCGCGGTGATGGGCACGGAGTTCACGCAGTCGGGCATGGTCTCGCTCGAGGGCTTCCTGTGTGCCGTCGCGATCGGCGCGATCTCCGCGTCAGTCAACCTGGCGAATAATATTCGGGATATTGAGACGGACGCTGCCGTCGGCAAGCAGACGCTCGCCGTGAAGCTCGGCGATCACTCCGCGCGCACCCTGTTCACGGTGCTCACGCTGGCGCCGTTCGCGGTGTCGCTGGTGCTCGCACCAGGCTTCTTCCCGACGCTCATCGCATTCGCCGCCCTGCCCTTCGCGGTGGCGTCGATCCTCACAGTGCGCCGCGGCGCGACCGGCCGCGAGCTGATTCCGGTGTTGGGCATGAACGGGCGCGCGATGCTGATCTGGGCCGTGCTCACGGCCGCAGCGCTCGCGTGGGGCGGGTTCCGGCTGGGTCAGCCCGTGCCGTACGCCGCGGTGCCGGTCCTGCCGTTTTTCTAAACTGTGCGCATGACGCCGTAGGGGTGGTAATCGTTTGAGACCGGGACTCCGCCCGGCGACACCCACACCCCCTCGCCGTCGCGGATCTCTATTCGTCCGCGCTTCTGCTTCCCGACGTCATCATCATTGACGTAGTTGTGGTACCTGCACACCATGACCAGGTTGCTTAAGTTGGTGGGCCCGCCCTGCTTCCAGGGGGTGACGTGGTGGGCTTGGTTACGCGCCGCCGGCGATTTGCACCCCGGCCACGGGCACACCGGGTTCACCAGGCTGGCTAGGGTGCGCTGCTTGTCGTTGGCGAAGCGGCTCGTGTCGTACAGGTTGACCGCCCCGTAGCCCGGCTTGACCAGCGCGATTTCCAGGTGGTTCTCGGCGGTGGCGACGAAACGCTCGATGAATTCGGCGCCGGTCATGGTGGTGCCGTCGGAAAGCCCGAGCGTGACCTCGTCGCCTTCGCCCTCGTGGATGGCCACCCAGTCGGCGAGCGGGACGCTCACGATCGGCCGCGGCACCGAGAACGGCACCGGCATCGCGCCCTCCGCGCCCTCGCCGGTGTTCGCGCGGAAGATGCCCACCAAGTTCTTGAGCAGCTGCGGGCCGAGCGGCTTGTCCGGGTCTGTGTGCTCGCTGGCGGCGTGGTAGATGTCGGCGGCGTCGTGCTCGTCCATCCACAGCAGGATCGGCGCCAGGCCCATGCGGCCGCGGCCGAACTTCGCCGTCTCCTCCGGCGGCTTCTGCTCGATGGGCACCGCCGCCTTCACGGTGCGGGTAAACGCGTTGTAGTTCTTTGGCCGCGCCTTCGCCACCGCGTCCAGGGCCTCAAGGCGCTTCGCCCCGCGCTCGCGCACCGGCAGCTGTTTGAGATAGCCCTCCAAGTACACCAGGTGGTCCAGCGACAACCCGGCTTCGCGCACCAGCGACACGGCCTTCGCCTGCTGTTTGTGGGCGTGGGTGGGTGCGAGGTAAGTGGAATGAACGTCGGCAAGCGAGCGTGCCCTGTTCGGCTGCATGCCCAACGCGACGGCCTGTTCCATGTCGAACCCGGCCAGCATCGCCAGCGCATCGCCGGCGGCGGCCTCGAGGAACGACATCAGATTCATGCCCCCGACGCTAACCCGCGCGCGCCCCGGCCGGAAGGGCTCGCGTGTACATCATGATGCGCAAAACTGAGGGAACCATCGGGCAGGCATACACTCAAGTTTCATGCTGGACGTCCTGACTGGGTTCTCGATCATCTTCGTGGTCATCGGAGCTGGGTTCTTCCTCGCCCAGAAGGGCGTCATCGGGCAGAAAAACCGGCTGATGCTGAACCAGATCGCGTTCTACGTGGCTACGCCCTCGCTGATCTTCCACCGCGTGGCGACGTCCGACACCGCGGCGTTCTACTCCCCCGTCGTGCTGGTGATCGCCATCGCCTCGGTGGCGACGATGGCGGCGTACTGGCTGCTCAGCACTCTCGCTTTCCGACGCTCAATTCCCGAGACCATGGCAGGCGCAGCGAGCTCGAGCTACTACAACTCGGTGAACATCGGCCTGCCCATTGCCATGTACGTCATCGGCGACCCGACGTACGTCGTCCCGGCGCTGGTGCTGCAGGTGGCGGTGCTGACACCGATCATCATCACCGGGCTGAACTGGGGCGGCGCGGAGAAAGGCTCGACGCGGCAGGCCATCATCGCGGGGCTGACCGCGCCGATGGTGCTCGCTGCGGCGGTCGGCTTCGTCATCTCGGCGGCGGGCTGGACGGTGCCCGAGCCGGTGATGGCGCCGCTGGAGATCCTCGGCGGCGCGTCGATCCCGCTCATCCTCATGAGTTTCGGCGCGTCGCTGAAGGGCGACAAAGTGCTGCAGGAGGACCCGATGCCGACGGTCACGGCATCGGCGCTCAAGCTCGTCGGGATGCCGGCGATCGCGTGGGCGTGCGGCGCGGCGCTGGGGCTCACGGGCGGGGAACTCTACGCGGCGGTGATCCTCGCGGCGCTGCCCACCGCGCAGAACGTCTACAACTACACCGCCACGTACCGGGCGGGCGAGGTCATCGCGCGAGACACGGTGTTCATCACCACGTTCCTGTCGCTGCCGGCGATGCTGGGCATCGCGTACTTGTTCGGCGGTTAGCTAGCGCTCGGCGAGCTCGGACTGGATCCACTCCTTGCGAGCCGCGCGCTGCTCCTTCCACGCAGCCAGCGCCTGGGTGGCCTCGACGCGCTGTTTGGTGAAGATCAGCATGGACAGCGGGAACGCCACCAGCAGGGCGAGCAGCGCGGACATGATCAGCGGTACGGGCGCGCCGATGAGCACGGCCAGGCCCTGGATCACCACGGTGAGCACGATAAACAGCACCAGCCGGTACAGCCCGTAGACGGCGGCGGCCTTGTTGGCCCGCGCCCGCGCCTGCGGGTCTACCTCCGGCGGGCCGGGGCGGGTGGGACGCGGATCGGTGTGCTCAGTCACGGCTTCCAACCATAACGGCCCAGCAAGTAATGTTGGTAGTTATGGGCAGAGTCCTCCTCATCCTTCTTGTCATCCTCGCCGCGTACCTCATGTGGCGTGCGTTCGGCCCCGGCTCCAACCAGCGTTACGGCAGTGTGCAGCAGGAGCAGCGCCCGGCTATCAAGGGCCCGGACGACGATGAGGAGTTCCTCTGGAACATCGAGAAGAACCGCTTCAAGGAGCGGAGGGCGAAGGAAGAGGCGGAACGCAAGCGTCGTGAAGAAGAGGAGCGCCGCAAACGCCGCGAGGGCGAGGCTTAGGCCTCGACGAACTGCACCTTCAGCCCCAGCTCGCGCGCGACGGCGACGACCTTTTCCCAGCGCACGCCTGCCCCGCCGTGCTCGATGGTGTGCAGCGTGGAGCGCGACACCTCGGCCGCGTCCGCGACCTCCTGCTGCAGCCGGCCGGTGGCGCGCCGGCGCTCTGCGATCTGCTCGCCGAACGCGACCAGCACTGGGTCGTCGCTCGCGGCCTTGCCCTGCTTGACACGGGGCGGCACTAGCGCCCGCTTTCCGACGCCAGCACCGCCGGCAACTTCTCAGCCCACGCGATGGAGTCTCGGACGCCGTCGGCAATCGTGCGCTCCGCGCGCCAACCGAGCACCTCGGCGGCCTTGTCGCTGCGCGACGCGCAGCCGACCACGTCGCCGTCGCGCGGCGGGGCGGTGCGCACCTCCAACGGCGTGCCGGTGGCCTCGCCGAACGCCTCGGCCAGCTCGAACACGGTGGTGCCGCGGCCGGTGCCGAGGTTGATGACATCGTAGGTGCCGGGGGCGCAACCGTCGAGAAGCGAAAGTGCCGCGACGTGTGCGCGCGCGAGGTCCCAGACGTGGATGTAGTCGCGCAGGCCGGAGCCGTCGCGGGTGGGCCAGTCGACGCCGGTGACGGTGAACGGCGCGCCCGCGGTGTGCGCCTCGATCATCTTGCCCAGCGCGTGCGTGGGGTGCGGGTTCTGCAAGCCCGTACGCAGCTGCGGGTCCGCGCCGATGGGGTTGAAGTAACGCAGGTTGAGCGCGGTGAGGCGGCCGGTGGCGCAAGCGTCCTCGAGCACGCGCTCCACCATGCGCTTCGACGCTGCGTAGGGGCTCAGCGGGTTGACCGCGCTGCCCTCATCCACCATGTAGTCCGGCCCCGGCTCATACATCGACGCGGAGGAGCTCAGAATGAAGCGGGTGATGCCGGCAACCTCGAGCGCCTGGAGGAGGGTGACGGTCTTGCCCACGTTGTTGTCGTAGTACGCCAGCGGGTGGGAGACGGACTCCGGCACCACGATCTTGGCGGCGCAGTGGATCACCGCGTCGATGTCCGGGTGCTCCTGCGTGATGCGAGCGAGCAGCTCGGTGTCCGCGATGTCGCCCTCGTAGTGGTCGAAGCGCTCGGCGAAGACGCGCAGGCCGGTGGAATAGTCGTCGAGGATCACGGGCGTGATGCCGTTATCCGCGCAGCAGGAGGCGATGTTGGAACCGATGTAGCCGGCACCGCCGGTGATGAGCACCTTCATGAGAGGAGTTTCCTTAGTTCAGGCCCGCGTAGGAGTGGAGCGAGGCGGAGACGAAGTTCACGTACATCATATTGAACACCGTCATGGCGAGCGCGAAGACGTTGATCCACGCGGCCTTGGAGTTCTTCCACCCGGCGGTGGCGCGGGCGTGGAGGTAGGCGGCGTAGAGCACCCACGTGATCATGGAGACGGTTTCCTTGGCGTCCCAGTTCCAGAACCGGCCCCAGGCAACCTCGGCCCAGATCGCGCCGAACACGATGCCGATGCCGAACAGCGGCACGGTGATCACGGCGGTCTTGTAGGTGATCACGTCGAGGGTCTTGGCGCTCGGCAGCGGCTTAGCCAGCACACCGAAAAAGCCGTGCTCCTCGCCCTTCGGCTGCCACATGCGCAGCAGGTACAGCAGCGCGAAAATGCCGGACACCACGCCAATCGACGCTCCGATGGACACCGTGGACACGTGCACCGGCATCCAGTAGGACTGCAGCGCCGGCACTACGGGCGCGGCCTTGAGGTGGAACACGGTGGAGTTGAGGAACATGGCGATGACCATGGGGAACAGCAGCCACGGCCAGATCGAGTGCCAGTTCTTGCGCTGCACCACCACCGCCGCGACGACCATGATCACGGCCGTCATGAACAGGATGTACTCGTACAGGTTGCCCAGCGGAAAACGGCCGGCGGCGAGGCCGCGCGTCACAAACGCCGCCACATGCAGGCCGATGCCGAACCACACCAGGCCCTGCGTCATGCCGGCCCACTTCCGCGCGCCGGCGACGCGCTTCTCGTACTCCGCGTCGAGAGCTCCCGTGTCCACGGCTCCCGAATCCACGGCTCGCGCATCCTCGCTCGCCGAAGGAACGTCGATAAGCTCGGAGCCCCCGCCAGCACCGACGGCGACCTTCTGCGCGGCGCGGGCGGACGCCGCCTCCTCGCGCTCGCGGCGCAGGTCGATGACGCCCAGCAGCCGCCCGTAGTAGATGCACGACATGAGCAGGGCGACGATGTAAACCACGAACGCGGTGCGGAACGTGAGATCCGACAACGCCGCCATTGAAGAATCCACCAGCATGGTGCTTAACCTACCCCACCGCCGCGGGGCTAACCAAGGTCATCGTCATCTTCGAGGACCTCCGGGCCGCCGAGAATGGCCTCGACGATGTCGTCGAATTCGCTGCCCCAGCCGGCGCGGTCGGTGCGGGCGAGGCCGGCGATCTCGACGCGGGTGCCGCCCTCGAGCGGGGTGAGGCGCACCCACACGCGGCGGCGCTTGATGGTCAGCGAGAGCGCGAGCGTCGTCAGCATCAGCACAGTCGCCGCGAGCGCCCACACCTGGAAGGGGTCGCGGGAGATTTGGTAGTTGGCGTACTCGGCGGCGCCGTCGAAACGCACGGTCACGCCGCCGGCGTCGGCGCCGAGCGTGACCTCCTCGCCCGGGCCGAGCTGCACGCGGTCGACTTTCTGCAGGCGCCCGTCCGCGATCAGCCCCTGGTCGAGCACGAAGATGTTCTGCGGGCGGCCGGTGTCCAGGCCGGCGTCGCCGACATAGATCTCCACAGCCATCGCCGGGTCCTGCATGGAGGGGAACGCGGATTGCAGCAGGTCGCCGTTCGGCCCCGTCCAGCGGGCGGTGGGGGCGAACACGCCCTCGACGGCGATCTGGTGCGCGCGGCGCTCGGCGAGGTCCGGGTACATGCCGGCGGGCGGGTCGAAGCGCATGACTCCCGACGACAGGAAAGAGTTCACGTCCGTCGGCCTGAATTGCACCAGCTGCGTGCGGGTCTCGCCGTTCGGCCAGGTGATGGTCACCTGCGGCGCGAACCCGTGGCCCTGCAGGTAGACGCGGTCCCCGCCGACACGCAGCGGGTGGTTCACGGCGAGCGTCGTCGGCTCCCACTCGCTCACCGGCCGCGCCACGTCGTCGGTGTAGGTGATGTCGGACCAGAAACCGCTGGCCTGGCCGTTGTTCAAGTACTCAGCCCGGAAGTTCTGGCTCTCGAAGCAGAACGGGGTGAGCCCGGTGCCGTCGAAAAGCGAACCTGCCCGGAACACGTCGAAGTTCGCGGGCGAGGTGTTGCAGAACTCGCGCGAGCGCTCCACGGGCACCGCGTACTCCGACTCTGAGTTGGTGACAACGATGACCTGGCCTTCGTAGAACACCATGCGCCCAGCGGCGAAGAACACGATCATGCCCACTAGCCCGATGTGGAACAGCAGGTTCATCAGCTCGCGCGCGTAGCCGCGCTCCGCGGAAATCGAGTGCGCGCCCGCGCGGTCCTCCTCCGGGGCGTACGCGGCCACGTTCCAGCGCCGCAGCACCGCCCTCGCGTGCGCGTCCACCTCGGACATGGGCTTATCGACGTCCGCTTCCGCATGCAGCGGCATCCGGGACAAATACTTCGGCGCGCGCGTGGGCTTCGCGCGGTAGGCGCGCCAGTGGTCGATGGAGCGCGGGATGATGCAGCCCACGAGCGAGACCATGAGCAGTGTGACGATGGCGACAAACCACGTCGAGCTGAACACGTCGAAAAACTGCAGGCGGTCGTAGATGGGCCCCATGGTGGGGTTGGCCTTTAAGTAATCGTCGACAAGCGTTTCGCTCACCTGGCGCTGCGGCAGGAGCGCGCCGGGAATCGCGGCGAGCGCGAGGAGGAACAGCAGGATGAGCGCGGTGCTCATGCTGGTGAGCCAGTGCCACGCGCGGCGGGCCCAGGTGGTGACAGTGCGCATTTAGATCACCGTGCCGCCGAACCCGGAGACGAGCTGGCGCGTCCAGCCGATGAAGCCGTCCCACGCGCCGGTGAGCAGCAGGATGCCGACGATCACCATCGCGACGCCGCCGGCGATCTGGATCGCGCGGGAGTGGCGGCGCAGGAAGTCGATGCTGCGCACAGCCTTCGCCGAGCCCAGCGCGATGAGGAGAAACGGCAGGCCGAGGCCCAGGCAGTACGCAATAACGAGCAGCACGCCGCGCGCCGCCGTGAGCCCTTGCGTGCCGACGGACACCGAGATAATGGCCGCCAGCGTCGGGCCCAGGCACGGGGTCCAGCCGAGCGCGAACACGCCGCCGAGCAACGGGGCGCCGAGCCAGGTGGCCCAGCGTTTCGGCTGCATGCGGGTGTCGCGCTGCAGGGCCGGGACCGCACCCATGAAGACGATGCCCATCAGGATGGTGACGATGCCGCCGATGCGCATCAGAGTCTCCGCGTTGAGGCGGATGAGCGAGATCGCCCCGAAGACTGAGACCGTGGCCAGCAGGAACACGACCGTGAACCCGAGGATGAACAGCGCGGCGGCGCCCGTGACGGCCCACTGCTTCTTGGTGACGCGCGGGCCTTTGTCGTCGAACGTCATCTCCCCGCCGACCACGCCGGTGAGGTAGGACATGTAGCCCGGCACCAGCGGGATCACGCAGGGGGACGCGAAGGACACCAGGCCCGCGAGCGCCGCCGCGAGCAGGCCGAGCAGCAGCGGGCCCTCGGCGGCCAGATTGGAGAATAGCTCGCCCACTTACGCGTTGCCCTCCTCGCGCAGCCGGCTGACCACCTCGAGGATGTCGTCGGCTGTGATTTCGCGCAGGAACACGGCGGCTGGGCGGTGCTGGTTGTCCAACACCACGGTGGTCGGGATCACCGAGCTGGGCACGCCGCCGAGGTAGGCGGCGGTCTTGAACGGCGGGTCGTAGAGGGAGGGGTAGGTGACGCCGCTGTCGGTGACGAAGTCCCGCGAGATCTCCGGGTTGTAGTCGCGCACGTTGATGCCCAGCACGGTGCCGGTGCCGTCGGCCTGCAAGGCCTCGTGGACCTCCTGGAGGTCATCCACCTCCGCGCGGCACGGCGCGCACCACTGCCCCCACGCGTTGAGCACCACGACCTGGCCCGCGAAATCGCTGAGCTGAATCTCTTCGCCCGGCTCGGTGAGAGATTCCCCGCCGAAGTCCGCGAGCGGGAGGCGGTCCGCCTCCTCGTAAAAGATCTCCACCTGGCCGCCCGGGGAGTGGAAGGCGAAGGTGCCGGCGTCGTCTCCCCCGCCGCCGCACGCGGCCAGCGAGCCGGCGAGCGGGGCAGCGATGAGTGCCGCGCACGCGAGCGCGGCGGTTCTCCGGTGCATGAATGGGCTCCCTTACAAAACGTGCGCGCTAGATGTGCGCGGCTGGCGTTGCGTACGACCAGTCAATAACACGCTCACCGTCGAACACAAGTGAGGTCACGCTGGCGAGGTCGCACTCGCGCTTCACGTGCGGCAGCATTTTGCCCTGCACGTGGCGCTGCACCATGACGATCGGCAGCTGGTGGCTCACCAGCACCGCCTCGCGGCCCTCGGCCTTCTTCCGTGCCGCCTCGACACCGGCGAGCATGCGGGCGAGGATCTCCTCGTAGGGCTCGCCCCAGCTCGGCTCGAGCGGGTTGGTCATGTGCCGCCAGCGCAGCGGGTTAATCAGCTGGCTGCGCCACCCCTTGGTGCGCAGGCCCTCGAAGGTGTTGGCGGACTCAATGACGTCCGCCACCGTGTCCACCTCCAAGCCCGTCACCGCGGCGATCGGCTGGGCGGTCTCCTGCGCGCGCTCCAGGGGGCTCGCACCCAGGTAGACCACGTCGCGGCCGGCGAAGAACTGCGCCGTCGCCGCCGCCATCGAGCGGCCGCGCGAGCTCAAGTGGTAGCCCGGCATGCGGCCGTAGAGCACTTTCTTGGGGTTGTACACCTCGCCGTGGCGGACGAGGTGCACGGTGGTTGTTGCTCCGATCGTCGTCACGCGTGGGCCCCTGCCTGCGCGGCAGCGCGCGCGGCCGGGACCAGCGCCTCCTCGATCCTGCCGAAGTCCTCCGCGGTGAGCGCGGTGGAGATGAACCAGGTCTCGAACGCGCTCGGCGGGGCGTAGACACCGTTATCCAGCAGAGCGTGGAAGAAGGGCGCGTAACGGAAGGTGTCGGCGGCCTTCATGTCGTCGAAGTTGTGGCCCTCGCCCTCGCCGAAGCGCACGGAGAGCATGGTGGAGGCGCGCTGGATGTGGTGGGCCACGCCCTCGCGAGCCAGCGCGTCGGAGATGAGCCCCTCGAGGGTGTCGGCGTTGCGCAGCAGCACCGGGTAAATGTCCTCGGAGGCGAGGCGCAGCGACGCCATGCCCGCGGCCATCGCCACCGGGTTACCGGACAGGGTGCCCGCCTGGTAGACGGGGCCGTTCGGGGCAAGCTTCTCCATGATCTCGCGGCGCCCGCCGAACGCCGCCGCCGGCAGGCCGCCGGAAATGACCTTGCCAAACGTGGTCAGGTCACCCGCTACACCGTCCACCCCGTACCAGCCGGAGTAGGAGGTGCGGAAGCCCGTCATCACCTCATCCAGGATCAGCAGCGCACCATTCGCGTGGCAGAGCTCTTTCAGCTTCGCGTTGAAGTTGTCCTGCGGCGCGACGGTGCCCATGTTGCCGGCGGCCGCCTCCGCGATCACGCAGGCGATCTCGCCCGGGTTCTGCTCGAACGCGCGGCGCACCGCCTCGAGGTCGTTGTACGGCACCACGATCGTGTCCGCGGCCTGCGCGCCCGTCACGCCCGGCGAGTCCGGCAGCGAGAACGTGGCCAGGCCGGAGCCCGCGGCGGCGAGCAGCGCGTCCACGTGGCCGTGGTAGCAACCGTCGAACTTCACAATCTTCGGCCGGCCCGTGAAGCCGCGCGCGAGGCGCACCGCGCTCATGGTGGCCTCGGTGCCGGAGTTGACCATGCGCACCTCTTCGACGCTGGTGCGCTCCACGATCATCTCGGCGATCTCGACCTCGGCCTCCGTCGGCGCGCCGAAGCTCAAGCCGTTGACCAGGGCGTGCTCGACAGCCTCGATGATTTCGGGGCGCGCGTTGCCGTGCAGCATCGGACCCCAGGAGTTGACGAGGTCGACGTACTCGTTGCCGTCGACGTCGATAAGCTTCGAGCCCTGCGCGTTCGCGATGAAGCGCGTCTGCCCGCCTACCGAGCCGAACGCGCGCACCGGCGAGTTCACCCCGCCCGGGGTCAGCGCGAGCGCGCGCTGGTACAGCTCCTTCGAGCGGGCAGTATTGCTTGACGACGCTTGATTCACAGCCATAAGGCCCAATCCTAGGCCACCGGCAGTTACTGGCCCGCGCTGATCGCGTTGCCCACGCCCTCCGCCTCGGCGCGCTGCTTCTTCGACTGGTTGCGGAAGATGCCCCAGAAGATCACAACCATCAGGCCGATCGCGATCCAGTTCGCCACCTTCGCGTACTGCTCCAGCACGAACACCACCGGCTCACCGATCCACCAGCCGAGCGCGAAGTACATCAAAGACCACAGCGTCTTCGAGATGAAGTCCAGCACCATGAACTTCCACAGCGGCATCCCAGTCATGCCCATGAGCACAAACACCACGAACGCGATCGGCAGTGGGATGGGCACGTACGCGAGGAAGATGCCCAGCCAGCCGAGCTTGTGCGCCCAGCCCTCGACGCGTTGGATGTTCTTGGCCGCGCGCGGGGAGTTGGATGCCTGCACGTCCAGGATGCCGCGGCCCCACAGTTTGCCGGCCCACCAGTAGACCCAGTCGAACTTGATGGCCACCACGGAGCCGATGAGTAAGTACGCCAGCCAGTGCGGCGCCTCCCCCACCGCGGCGAGCGCGCCGGTAGATGCCGCGCCGATGCGCGAGCCCGTCAGCGCCAGCATGATCGGCGGATCGAGGCCCAGCAGCCACGCGCGCAGCGGGATCATCGCCAGGCCGAACAGGCCGACGAAGCCGAACCAGCCCAGGCACCAGTAGTCCTCTTTCGTGGGCTTGGAGTTCCACGGCAGGCCGTCTTCCTCCCACCACTCCTTCTCGGCCGGCTCGGCCGGGGCGGCCGAGGTGCCGGGTGCAGCGGGCTCGTGCGCGGGCTCTGCGTGCGCGGCGTCGCGGTTGTCGCTCATAGGTGAACAACGTAGCGCAGCCTGCGCCTTAGAGCTCTACCCCGCCCGCATAAAAACGCAACCGGGTCACCGGCTCGGTGCGCACCTTCTGCCAGGGGTAGGTGTCGTGCGCGGCGTCCACGGGTTCTCGCAGCTCAAGGAACAGGTCCGTGCCGGCCGGGCCGCCGAGGGCCAGCTCGCCGTCGCCCAACGCGACATCGGAGGCGAAGCTCCGATCCCGTCGCACCGCCGCCACCGTCTCGCGGGGAACCGCGGCGAACACCTTCCGACCCCTGCGCAGCACAATCTCCTCGTCGGTGACGTAGCTCGGCCGCACCCGCTCGCTGGCCACCAGCGCCCACACAAACACCACGCCCCACACCGACACCACGAACGCTACGATCCGCACCGTGCCCGGCGGCAGCAGCAGGTGCACCGCCACGATCTCGACGAGCATGATCGCCGTAAGAAACCCCAGCATCTGCAGCCGCCCGGGCTGGTGCGGCAGCGCCGCCGCACCAGCCGGAACCTCAACTCGCCCGCGCATCCACCGAGCCAGATCCCGGTACAGGCTCAGCTCGTAGCGCGCAGCCCGCACACCGGGGTGGCGCTGCACCAGCTCCCACGCCCTACGCATCGAACTCCCCGGCCAGCGCCTCAAGCGCGGCCCGCTGCTCCCCGCGCAACCCGAACTCCGCAGGCGTCAGCGGCAAGTCCCCGGGTTTAAGCGTCTCCCCCACCCCGCGCATCACGGTCTGCGGCAGCAGGGCTTTGCGCTTTTCGACGTTCATTTCACCCGCCCAGACTTTCGCGAACTCCCTGGTCGCCGCCACGCAGGCGGGGTCGGTGAGGTTCGCGCGCAACTGCTGCCAAGTAGCTTCGGTGGCCACACCCGCAACAGCCATGAGTTCAAACTGCTCGAGCTCTGCCCGGGCGTAGGGTGAATCGCCGAAAGCGGCAAGGAACACCTCGCGCACGTCTACGGGCACGCCGAGCGGGGCAGCCTGCAGGGCGAGGAGGCGCTTGCGCTGCTGTTGGAGGTGGGAAATGCGATCGTCGAGAAGCGAAATGGAGCGCTCCACCGCGTCCGCCCGGTGGATGTCCGCAACCGCGACCCCCGCATCGATGAGCGCCCGCGCGCGGAGGACGGCGGCGAGATCCGCGGCCGAGTAGTCGCGGTAGTTGCCGCTGGTGCGGGCGGGCTCGGGGACGGCGCCCGTCTCGTGCAGGTGGCGGATCGCGCGCACGGAGCAGCCGGCGGCCGCGGCGACCTCAGAAATCTTCACAGCGCCAGTCTGAACTATGACGCCGCGTGAGGGTCAAGCTATGCGGGAAGCTCGTAGCGCAGGGCGTACGCGTGCGTGCCCTCGTCGTCGACGCTGAGCTCGAGCTCGCCGGCGATCCCCTCAAGCTCGCCGGAGCCGGAGGCGGGGACGATGGTGTAGCGCAGCTCGTCGGCCCCGTCGACCATGGTGCCGTACTGGTGGAAGGCGAAGCCGCCGGCCCGCCCGTCGAGCGAGCCCTCGAACACCTCGAGCGCGGTGTAGGCCGCGGTCCCGGTGCTCGGGTCGCCCGCAGAGAGCATCTCACCCGCGCTGGTGCCGGCGAGGCCGCCGTGCCAGTGCTTCGTGAACTGGAAGCGGCCGAGCTGGCCGCTGGCCTCGGCGGGCGCCAGGTCGACGTCGAAAGTGCCGGTGGCAGTCAAAGTGTGCATGCCCCCGAACGTACCGGGGTTTTAGCGCAGCTGCTGCGCTGCGGCGCGCGCCTGGGCGATCACAGCAGGCACGCCGACGCCGCCGACCCACGCGCCGACCACGGCAATGTCTTCGGGCAGCGCGGTTGCGACGTCGGCGACGGTGGCGAGGTGGGTTTCGTCGTAACGCGGGATGCCGCCGAACCAGCGCTGCACGTAGATCTCCTCGAGCCCGGCCTCGCGCCCGTCGAAGCCGGTGATGGCCTCGAGGTCGTCGAGCGCCCAATCCACGAGGTCGTCCTCGGAGGCGCGCAGCGCGACGTCGTCGCCGAAGCGGCCGAAGCTCGCCCGCACGAGTGCCCCGCCGCGCTCGGCGAGGTGCGGCCACTTGCGCGAGGACAGGGTGAACGCCTTCGCGCGCACACCTTCCTCCCCCGCCGCGACGAGGATGCCGGAATTCTGCGGCAGGCCCTCGTCGGTGGCGAAGCGCATGCCCACGACGGCCGAGTTCGCCAGCTTCACGGAGCTCAAGCGTGCCGACGCTTCCGGGGCGATCTGCTTGAGCAGCAGCGACGCGGTCGGGGCGGGCACGGCAAGCACGACGCGGTCGTAGACAATGTCCTTGCCGTCCTCGTCACGCTCCCCGCCCTTGAGGGTGAAGCCCTCCCCGTGGTCCTTATTCCCGTGGAGAGGTTTCAACCTCTCCACCCCCGAGATGAACGCGTCGACGTAGATGTCCGCCCCGGACTTCTCGGCGAGCAGTTCGTACACTTCCTGGTAGCCCTCGCGGAAGGCGTTGAACACGGCGCCCTGGCCGGTCGGCAGCTCCTTGCGGGCTCGCTCCAGGTTGGCCACGGCGCGCGAGAGGTGCACGGGGCCGTCGGCGGCCAAGCGGTCGAACTCGGCGGCGAGCTGCGGGATGGTGGCGCGTACGCCGAGATCATCGGCCGCGCAGGAGTACACGCCGCCCAAGAGCGAGGTCACGACGTTGTCCACCACCTCGTCACCGTAGCGCTGACGCACCAGCGTGCCGACGTTCACATCCTGGCCCGGTTCCCACTCGAAACCGGGTTGCTCGCCCTCCGCGTCGATGCGCGCGGCGGTCTCGGCGGAGACGAGGTGCGCGACCGGCTCTGAGGTCGCGGGGATGCCCATGATCCCGGCGCGCGGCAGCGGCTCCAGGCGCCCGTCGACGTACACGAGCGAGCCCAGTCCGGAGGGTTCCACCAGCGAATCGCCTAAGCCCAGCTCGGTGAAGAAGTCGACCGCGTCGGTGCGCCGCGCCATGAAGGCCTCGGCGCCCATGTCGGTCGGCCCGGCTTCGAAGGGCACGGTGAACAGCTTGCCGCCGAGGCGGTCGGTGGCCTCGTACACGTCCACCTCGTGGCCGGAATCGCGCAGTTCGTAGGCTACGGTCAGGCCGGCGAGGCCGGCGCCGATGATTGCGATGCGCATGGGTTACGCCTCCTCGTGGATGATGCGGACGGCCTCGGTGATGGCGTCTGCGTCGGTGGTGGGCAGAACGCCGTGGCCGAGGTTGAAGATGTGGCCGGTGGCGGTACCGTCGGCAAGCGCTTGCCCCGCCTCGCCCTTGATGCGCGCGACTTCCCTGCGCACCACGTCGGTGCCGGCGAAGAGCAGCGCGGGGTCGAGGTTGCCTTGCAGCACGCGCGGGGAGGAGAAGCGGCGCGCGGCGACGTCGAGCGGCACGCGCCAGTCCACGCCCATGACCTCGGAGCCGGCGTCGGACATCGCGCCGAGGAGCTCGCCGGTGGCCACGCCGAAGTGGATGCGCGGGATTTCGCCGGCGACGGATTCGAGGATCTCAGTCGAGTACGGCAGGACGTGCTCGCGGTAGTCGGCCTCGGTGAGGAAACCGGCCCAGGAGTCGAAGAGCTGCATCGCGTCGATGCCGGCCTCCACCTGCGTGCGCAGGAACGCCACGATGGTGGGCACGAGCTTGCGCATCAGCGCGTGCCACGTCTCCGGCTCGCCGTGCATCATGGCCTTCGTCTTCTCGTGGTTCTTGCTCGGCCCGCCCTCGACGAGGTAGCTGGCCAGCGTGAACGGCGCGCCGACGAAGCCGATGAGCGCCTGGGTGTCGGTCAGCTCGTCGAGGATGATCCGGATCCCCTCCGCAACCTCCCGCACGCTGTGCTCGAGGACAGGAAGCTTATCGACGTCCGATTTCGACCGGATCGCCTCCCCCATCACCGGGCCGCGGCCGGGCACGATCTCCACATCCACGCCCGCGGCCTTGAGCGGCACCACGATGTCGGAGAAGAGGATTGCGCCGTCCATGTCGTGGCGGCGCACCGGCTGCATGGTGATCTCGGCGAGGAGCTCCGGCATGAAGCAGGAATCCAGCATGGCGATGCCCTCGCGCACCTGGCGGTACTCCGGCAGCGAGCGGCCCGCCTGGCGCATGAACCACACCGGGGTGCGGCTGGGGGTGCGGCCGTAAGCGGCCTCGATGAGCGGGGCGTTGGACAGGTCGCGTCTGGTCATGGTTGCTAAGCCTACCGCCGGCGCGTTCCGGCACCGGCCGCGTGTCGCCGACGCGCGGCGCTACTGCGGGAAGCGGCGCGCGTTGATGGAGCGGTACTCGATGATCAGGGAGCTGCCCAGCATGAGCAGCGTCGCGCCCATCGGCGGCATGACGCCGAACGCGGCCAGGCCCACCGCCACCACGTTGTACAGGTTGGCGAAGATCATGTTCGAGTCGATGATCCGGCTCACGCGGCGGCCGTGTTCGATGACTTGGGGCACGGCGGAGACGTCGTCGCGGATCAGCACCACGTCGGCGACGGTCTCGGCGCGTTTGAAGCCGCGGTCGAAGAACTCGTCCTCCGCGTAGATGATGCCCACGTCAGCCACCGCGACCACGTCCATGACGCTGGCCGTGCCCACGACGGCCATGTTCGCCCCGCGCGTGTGCAGCTGGCGCACCGCGCCCGGTTTGTCCTGCGCCGTGATGCCCGCCAGCACCGAGGTGATGCCCATCATGTCCGCGAAGCGCCGCCCCACCGCGTACGTGTCGCGGGTGAGCATGACGGTGTTCACGCCCATCGCCTCGAGGCGGTCCACGGCCTCGATGGCGTCGCCCTTCGCCGGGTCGTGCAGCGTGATCACGCCGCGGTCCTTGCCCTTCCAGCGCACCACGATCGGCGCGCCGCCGGTCGTCGCCGCCATGGCGAGACGGCCGCTGAGGCGCGAGAGGTTCGTGGGCCGCCACAGCACCGCGTCCAGGTAAGTGGTCTGCTCCTCGCCCGCCTTCTCGTGGTGGTTGGCGGCCGGGCGCACGATGACGCGGCCCTCGCAGCGGCCGTCGGCGTGGATGTTGGAGGATTCCGGCTCGACGCGCCACGGCAGGCCGAAGCCCTTGGCCTCGCGGGCGGCGGCCACAATCGCGCGCGATGCCGGGTGGTTCGACTCCACCAAGAGCGCCGCCGCGACGAGCAGGACGAGTTCCGAGTCCTCGCCGCGGGCGGCGGTGACGGTCTCCACCGTCATCTCGCGCTCAACCAGCGTGCCGACGCGGTTAAACACCACCGTGTCCACGTCGTCCAGGTTGCGCAGCGTGGTGCCGTCGCGGACCAGGATGCCGTTGCGGGCGGCGGCCTCGATGCCGTTGCGTGTCGCCAGCGCCGGCGAGATTGCGAGCGCCACCGGCGCGATCACGGCCAGGATCGCCAGCGCGGTGGAGAAGGCGGCGTTGTAATCGCCGGTGAACAGCAGCCACAGGCCGAAGTCCAGCACCGCCAGCACGTAGGCCGTCGGAATGAGCATGCCGGCGGACTTGGTGGACAGCATCGTCGCGGCGTTTTGGCGCTTCGTCGCGTCCGCCACCCAGCGGCTCACCTCGGCCCAGCGCGTGGCGTGGCCCGTACGGTCCGCGCGCACCTTCAGGTTGCCGCGCTCCACGCGGGAGCCGGCGGCGATGCGGTCGCCCACCTTCACCTTGGTGTGGGTGGGATCGTCGAAAAGCAAATGGCTCACGAGTGCGGTGCCGCCGATGATCTCGCCGTCGACGGGCACGATCGCCCCGCGGCCGAGCTGCACGTCGTCGCCGCGGTTGATTTCGGAGATCGGCAGCGACTCCTCGGTGTGCTTGCCGCGGCGCGTCACGGTGTACTCCGTTTCCGCAGGCGGGGTGAGGCGCTCCATGCGGTCGACGAGGCGCTCGCCGACGCGCTTCGTGTTGTAGCGTCCCACGAGTAGCAGCATGGTCACGCCGCAC
The DNA here is from genome assembly GCF_024160105.1 of Corynebacterium stercoris. Taxonomy (GTDB): domain Bacteria; phylum Actinomycetota; class Actinomycetes; order Mycobacteriales; family Mycobacteriaceae; genus Corynebacterium; species Corynebacterium stercoris. The sequence goes on along the minus strand of NZ_JAMFTQ010000008.1, from coordinate 45,686 downwards.
GCGACGTCGAGGAAGAGCTCGATGTCCTCGCCGCGGCGCGTGGGCATCCAGCCGCCGGAAGATGTCCAGCCGATCTCGCCCGCGCCGGTGAACAGGAGTGCCGCGGCGGACCACACGTAGGCGGCGAGCACCGCGATCGAGCTCGCGCCATCGAGCGCCGACATGCCGCGGCGCACACCGCCCGCCATCGCGCGGTGGAACGGCAGCGCGCACCACAGCGCCACCGGCGTGGCCAGCGCGAAGCACAGCCACTGCCAGCCCGGGAACTGCAGCGCCGGGCCGTAGCTGAGCACGATCACCGGCAGGGAGAGCACAATCGCCATCACCAACCTGGTGGGGGTGACCAGGTCGCGCGCGGTGAAGAGCACGTCCGAGTTCGAAGCGGAACGAGTGGCGCGGCGGACGAAGCCCGCCTCTCTGGCCGCGGTGATTTCCTCCTGCGCGTGCTTGCGTCGCTTCCGGATGCGCCCCGACATGCCGCGAGTGCTCAAGCGCGGCGAGCGGCGCTCCATCTCGCCGCGCAGCGCGCGGCGGCGCAGGGTGGCGTCCGTCATAGTGGCGGTGACACCGAACGCCTGAAAAACGTCTTCGAGCCGCTCCGGGTCCAACTCCGCGGGCGCGGTGATCCACGCCATCGAGCTGGAGTAGTTCAGTTGCGCCAAGACACCCGGGGTCGCCTCGAGCGCTTCCTCGATGTCCGCGAGCTGAGGTCCGTCCTGCAGGCCGGTGAGCTCGTAGGCGTAGGAGGCGTTCGCGCGGGAGTAGCCTTCGTCGGCAAGCCAGGCGCTGTCCGGCTCGATGCCGGCGAGGCGGGCGGCCTCGCGCGCCTGCTCGATGGAACTGGTGAGGGCGCTCGGGGCGGTCTCGTCCCCGGGGCGGCCGTTCGCGATATCGGTGGGCACGGCGGCGCTACTCCACGCCTTGCCAGAGGTCGCCGCTGCGGTGATCCACAAACGCGTTCGCGGCGGGGCGGAACATGAAGAACACCGCCAGACCGAGCAGCACCACGATCACGAACGCGGACCAGCCGCTCACGCCCACGTAGAAGCCGGCGAAGTTCAGGAAAATGGTCAGGCCGATCATCCCGGACGCCCAGCGGCGCGCGTTCTTGGAGCCGCGCTCGAAGTAGGACGCGAACGCCGCGAGCGCCAGCGCGAGCACGATGTTGCCCACGGCAACGATGCGCATGTTCGAGGTGAAGGACCCGCGCAGGTCCGGGTCAATCTCCGCCGGCACGCCCACCTTGAACATGAGCATGCTGGTCAACAGCATCACAATCGCGGCGAGCAGCACCAGCCAGTAGCCGATGCGCAGCGACTCGGGCCACGCCTCCGCGGGTCCGTCCGTGTAGCGGCGGTTCCTGTCGTTCGGGTCCGCCACCATCGTCGGAAACATGCCTGCCATGTCCGAAACGCTCCTTCTTGCGGGTTACGCGCCGCCCGCACGCCCGCGCGGCGGTTCATCGCCGGGCAGGTAGTCGAGCGTCTCCTTCTGGGAAGCGTAGAACAAGCCCAACACGCCCGCCACGGCGAGGATGATCTGGATAATGCCGTCGAAAGCGTAGAACGCGATCGGCACGGCAGTCGATGCCGGGCGCATCATGAACAGCGCGAGCGCCCGCAACGCGAAGAAAATGGAGAAGATCTGCAGTACCCGGCGCGCGTTCGGCGCCCACTTCTTCCGCCGCGCCAGCGCCACCAGGGCTGCGGTGAACAGCCCGAGGAACGCGAGTTGGATCAGCGCCATGATTGCCACCGACGTCCACACGCCGGTGTTGAGCATTGCGTCGGTAATGTCCTGCCCCCGCGCCTTGGCCGCGCTGCGCGCCGACTCCTTCAGCGGCGAGGGATCCAGCACCGCCGAAATAACGGTGAGGATCTGGTGCAGCAGCTCGCCGGCGATCATCACCGCCCAACAAACCAGCATGTAGCGCACGGACTCCGGGGCACCATTGCTTTTCGACGGCTCTTTCACAGCCGCCGGTTCCACACGACTGCCCGAATTGGGGTTCACGGGCGGGAGGCTAACCATTGGCCCGCCCGGAGGTGATCTCCCGCGCCGCCTCGATGGCGTAGTAGGTGAGAATCTGGTCCGCGCCGGCGCGCTTGATGGAGATGAGCGCCTCCATCATCGTCGGCTCGAAGTCGATCCAGCCGTTGAGGCCCGCCGCCTTGAGCATCGCGTACTCGCCGCTGACCTGGTACGCGGCCACCGGCACCGGAGACATCTCCGCCACCTTGGTCAGCACATCCAGGTACGGCAGGGCGGGCTTGACCATGACGAAGTCGGCGCCCTCGTCGATGTCCAGCTGCGTCTCCAGGAGGGACTCGCGGATGTTGGCCGGATCCTGCTGGTAGGTGCGGCGATCCCCCTTGAGGGAGGAGCCGACCGCGTCGCGGAACGGGCCGAAGAACTTGGAGGCGTACTTCGCCGAGTAGGCCATGATGGCCACGTCCTGGAACCCCTCGGCGTCGAGCGCCTCGCGGATCACGGCGACCTGGCCGTCCATCATGCCGGACGGGCTCACAATGTGGGCACCGGCGCGGGCTTGGGCGAGCGCCATGTCGCGGTAGAGCGGCAGGGTGGCGTCGTTGTCCACCACCTCGCGGCCCCAGCGGTCTGTGGTGACTACGCCGCAGTGGCCGTGGTCAGTGAACTCATCGAGGCAGGTGTCCGCCATGATGAGCAGGTCGTCGCCGAACTCCTCGCGCAGCAGGCGCAGGTTCCGGTTAAGCACCCCGTCCTCGTCCCATGCGACGGAGCCGGTGGCATCCTTGTCCTCGTCCAGCGGCACACCGAAGAGATCGACGCAGGTCACGCCGGCCTCGAGGGCCTCGTGGCAGATCGCCTTCAGGCTGTCCGGGGTGTGCTGGTACACCCCCGGCATGGAGCTGATCTCGCGGCGCTCCGTAATGCCGTCGGCCACGAAGAGCGGGAGGATGAAGTCCGCCGGGTCGAGGCGGGTCTCCGCCGCCAGCGCCCGCAGCTGCGGGTTCTGGCGCAGGCGGCGAGGGCGGCGCAGCAGGCCGTAATCCTGCTGTGCGTCGAGCTGGGGATCCTGGGGGGTCTGCGGTTCCAACACCATGCGCCCCATCTTAGGACCAGCCCAGTGAGCGACCTACTCGCCGTCCGTGGAGTCCGCGGAGTCCGCAGCGGCGGCAGGCTTGCGGCGCGCGCGGCGCTTCTTGCGCGGCGGCGGCAGCTGGCCGGCTGCGCGCAGCTCCGCCACGTGGGCGGCCAGCGCGTCGACCAGGTGCGGCACGTCGGCGACCTCGGGGACAACGTCGACACGCAAGCCCTGCTCGCGAGCCTCTGCCGCGGCCATCGGGCCGATGCAGGCGATGATGGTGCGCTGGTGCGGCTTGCCCGCGATGCCCACCAGGTTCTTCACGGTGGATGCGCTGGTGAAGCACACGGCGTCGAAGCCGCCGGTCTTGATCATGTCGCGCACCTCGGGCGCGGGAGGGGCGGCGCGGACGGTGCGGTAGGCCACCACGTCGTCGACTTCCCAGCCCTTCTCCACGAGACCGTCGACAAGCACGTCGGTGCCCAGGTCGGCGCGCGGCAGCAGCACGCGGGACACCGGGTCGATGTCCTCGACGTACTCGGGGAACACCTCGACCAGGCCGGCTGCGTTCTGCTTGGTGCGGTGCGGCAGCACCTCCGGGAACATGCCGCGGGCGCGGACGGCGTCGGCAGTCTTTTGCCCCACCGCTGCCAGGTGCACGCCTGCGAAGGAGCGCGCGTCGAGGCCAAGCTCCTCGAACTTGTCCCACACCGCGTCGACAGCGTTGGTGGATGTGAACACGACCCACTGGTAGCGGCCCTCCACGATGCCCTTGATCGCGCGGTCCATCTGCGCGGGGTTGCGCGGGGGCTCCATCGAGATCGTCGGTACCGACTGCGGAATCGCACCGTAGGAGCTCAGGCGGGCGTTCATCGGCCCTGCCTGCTCCTTCGCGCGCGGCACGAGCACGCGCCAGCCGTAGAGGGGGCGGTTCTCCCACCAGGAGTACTTGGCCCTTTCGTCGGCAATCGTGCCGAGGGTGACCACCAGCGCGCCGGAGAGGTCCGCGTCGAGCTTGGCCACGGTCTGCAGCGTGGCATCGAAGGTGCGCTGCAGGCGGGTCGTGCCGTGCGTGGTCACCGTCACCGGGGTGGAGCCGGCGAAGCCGCGCTGCATGAGCTGGTCCGCCATCTCCGCGAGGTGCTCCTGCGCAGCCTGGAACACCAGCGGCTGCGGGGCGGTGGCCAGCTGATCCCAATCCACGGACTCGTTGGCCAGGTCAGTCTCGGTATACGTGGAGCCCAGCGCAATGCCGGCGAACGACGGCACCGTCGACGGCAGGGACATGCCCGGCACCACCTGGAACTCCAGGCCGGCGGCGGCCACGGCGGACACCTCAGCCATCACGGAATCCCTGGTCAGCGGGTTGCCGCACACGAGGCGGATAACATCGCCGTCCCCGGCCTCGCCGCGCTCGATCGCCTCGGCGGAGGCCTCCAGAGCATCCTGGAGCTTGTCGACGATCGCACCCTCACCAGTCTCAACCTCAACCAGCTCCGCAGCCGTCGGATCTTCCGGCTTCGCTGGCTTGCGGCGGGCACCGGCCTCTTTGGCCTCGGCAACCATCGCTTCGTACTCGGCTTTCGCCTGCTCCAGCTTGGTTTGCGGGACCGGCAGCTGCGCGGCGACGACGTTTCGGACCCCCTGAGACACTTCCGGATCCACCAACGCGATAGCATTGGATTCCAATACCTCGCGAGCGCGGATGGTGAGCAGGTCAGGGTTGCCCGGGCCCGCACCGACGAAGATGACCTTCCCCGGCGGGCGCGTGGTAGAGGGCGATGTCATGGAACCACTTTTCTATGGCACGAATGAGTGATCCCGGCGACGCGGAGCCCGCAGGCCCGCCGTAACGCCGAGACCGAAAAGACGTATGGTATCTCCACCTTAAAGTGGATAGCGCTTGAAACCAAAAAGAGCTAAGCAGCTTAGCCCTCGGCCGGCTCGCGCATGAGTTCCGCCGCGCCGCGCTCAAGCAGCGCCTCCGCGACCTCCACACCCAGCGAGTCCGCGTCGGTGCCGCGCTGCGTTTCCACCAGCTGGCCGCTGCCGTCGAGGGCGTAGACGCCGGCGGTGAGGGTGATGGACCCGGCATCGATCGTCGCGTACGCCGCAACCGGCGCCGTGCAGCCAGCTTCGAGCGTGGCCAGCACGCGGCGCTCCGCCGCCGCGCAGGCGTAGGAGTTGGCACAGCACAGCGGGTCGATCACGGCGCGGGTGGCCTCGTCGTCAGAGCAGCACTCAACCGCCAGCGCGCCCTGCGCCGGCGCCGGCATGAGCACCTCGGGCGCGAACACCTCGGTGGCGCGCTCGGCGTAGCCGCCGCGGCTCAAGCCCGCGAAGGCGAGGATGATCGCGTCCAGGTCGCCCTTCTCCACATACCCCATGCGGGTCTCGATGTTGCCGCGCAGCGGGCGAATGTCCAGGTCGGGGCGCAGCGCGCGGAGCTGCGACACGCGCCGCGGGGCGGAGGTGCCCACGCGGGCGCCGTGGGGGAGATCGTCGAAACGCATGCCGTCGCGGGCGATGAGCGCCTCCCGGTTGTCCTCGCGCGCAGGCACGATGAGGTGCGCGCGCGGTTCGGGCGCGGTGGGGAGGTCCTTGAAGGAGTGGACGGCGATGTCGACGGTGCCGTCGAAGAGCGCGTCGCGCAGCGCGGACGTGAACACGCCCACGCCGATGCGCTCGACGGGAGCCTGGGAGAGGTCGCCGGGGGTGGTCACGATCTGCAGCTCGGCCTCGTGCCCGGCGGCGGTGATCGCGTCGCGCACGTGTCCGGACTGGGTGGTGGCCAAGTGGGATCCGCGGGTGCCGATCCGCAACATGAGGACTCCTTTATCTTGCGTGCGCAGCACGCGGCTAGTTCAGTTCTTGCGGCAGCGGCAGCCGCTGGGCATCGACGGCGATGGCGGCGCGATCCAGCCCGAAGAGCTGCTCGATGACCGCATCCACGCGCACGGCCTCGTCGGAGGCGGCGAGCTCCTTGATCTTCACCGTCGGGGTGTGCAGGAGCTTGTCCACGATCCTCTTCACCGCGCGGGTGATCTGCTCGAAGTCGTCATCGTCCACGTGGGCGAGCTTCGCACGGAGGCGCTCCAGCTCGAGGTCCTGGACCTCGCTCGCCGTTTGGCGCAGCTTCGCCACCGCCGGGGCGACGTCGCGCACGCGCTGCTGCGCGCTGAACGCCTCAACTTCTTCGGCGACGATGCGCTCCGCCGCCTCGAGCGCGGAGGCGTCCTGGCCGGACATGCCGCCGCGGGTGGTGTGCAGGTATTCGATGTTGATGAGGTGCACGCCGTCGCGCAGCGAAACGTCATCCGCAATGTCGCGCGGCAGCGACAAGTCCACGAGCACGGCCGGGCCGGAGAGGTCCTCGGCGGTGATGGTGAAGCCGTCGGATGCCGTGGCGGAGACAGTAATGTCCGCTCTGGCTACGGCCCCGGCGCGGGCGTTGAAGTCCACGACCTCCGCCGGCACCCCGGCCTCGCGGGCGTGCTCCGCCAACCGCTCCGCGCGCGAACGGGTGCGGTTGGCGATGATCAGCTTCGCTACTCCGCGCTTGCCCAGCTGCGTCGCCGCGAGCGAGCTCATCGCGCCGGCACCCAGCACCAGCGCCGTCTTGCCCTCGAAAGACTCCGCGCCGAGCACCTTCAGCGCCTCGTCGAGGGCGAAGGTGACCATGGAATTGCCGGCGTCGTCAATGCCCGTTTCCGTGTGCACGCGTTTGCCGGTGTGCAGCGCGGTTTGCGCGAGCAGGTGCAGCGTCGGGCCCACGGTGCCGCGTTCGGCGGCATCCAGGTAGGAGGTGCGCACCTGGCCGATGATCTGCTGCTCCCCCACCACCATCGAGTCCAGGCCAGAAGCGACGGTGAGCATGTGCTCCGCGGCGGCGTCGGCGTAGCGCACATAAAGATAGGTGCGCAACTCCGCCTCGGACACCCCAGAAATATCGGAGAGCACTTCGAGCACGTCCTGCACGCCGGCGTGGAACGCGTTCGTCATCGCGTAAATCTCGAGGCGGTTGCAGGTGGAGATGATCATCGCCTCGGACACGGAGGGCTGCTTCAGCAGCGCTTCACTGGTGTGGTGCTGCACCGCGTCATCCATACTCAGCCGCTCAAGCAACGATACCGGCGCTGACCTGTGGGACATCCCCACGACGAGTACGCTCACGCAATCCCTCCGTTTCGGTGCATATCAAACTAAAGGATACCCCGCTAGCGGGCAAGTTCCGCCGCCAGCTCCGCGTTATCCACCTCCCAGCAGGCGAACTCCTCCCCGTCGATGCACACCACCGGCACACGGTCGCCAAACTCCGCGGCGAGCTCGGGGTCGCTGTCCACGTCCACGAGCACCAGCCGGGCATCATGCGTGCCGACGATCGGAGCAATCTGCTCAGCCACCCTCGCACACGACCCGCACGTCTCGCGCACCATCAACTCAACCAACCGCACCGTGGGACCTCCTTCTCGCGGTACCATGACCACGCGTACCCCTAAGACGCTAACACCCGGAGAAAGGCAGTTGCCCCCGCATGGCCGAGCCCAACGAATTGCTCGCTCACTGGTCCGTCTCGCACGGCAACCTGCGCCGTTTCTTCGAGGACCTCGCGCTGCCGCCTATCGACGAAACCACGCAGCGCGCCGCCGGCGAAGCCGCCGCCGCCGCTGCGATCCAGGAGACCTTCGGCATCGACATCGCCGATTTCTCCACCGGCGTCGACTCCGTGGGCGGGGCGTTCGCCACCGCGGGGCGCCCGAAGCTGACGCAGCCGGACCCGGACGTGCCGCAGGATGCCGGCGCGGCCGCGTTCTTCGACATCGACAACACGCTGGTCCAGGGCTCCTCCCTGATCCTGCTCGCCGAAGAGCTGGCGAAGCGACGCTACATCCCAATGCGCGAGCTCGTGCCCGCCCTGGTCAAACAGATTCGCTACCGCGTCTCCGGTTCCGAGAACGCCGACGATATTGCGTCGGGGCGCGAGCAAGCCCTAAGCATCGTGAAGGGGAAGTCGGTGGAAGAGCTCAAGGCGCTGTGCAAAGACATCGTCGACCGGCAGATGCTGAACAAAGCCTATGAGGAGACGATCGAGCTGGCGGCGATGCACATCGCCGCAGGCCAGCAGGTATGGCTCGTGTCCGCGACGCCGGTCCAGATCGGACAGGCGCTTGCAGAGCGGCTCGGCTTCACCGGCGCACTGGGCACCGTGGCCGAGGAGGAGAACGGCGTGTTCACGGGCCGCCTGGTGGGCGACATCCTCCACGGCCCCGGCAAGAAGCACGCCGTGGCGGCGCTCGCGGCGATCCAGCGGCTGGATTTGGCCAAGTGCACCGCCTACTCGGACAGCATCAATGACCTCCCGATGCTTGAGATGGTGGGCTCGCCGGTGGCGATCAACCCGGATCGGGACTTGCGTCGGCACGCGAAAGCTCAAGGGTGGCTGGTGCGCGACTACCGCTCGATGCGCAAGATGGCGCGCGCATACGTGATCCCCGCGGCCGTCGTCGCAGCAGCGGGGATCGTGTTCAGGCGCCGGCGCCGCCAACGCAGCTAGCGCCTGCGACCTACATGCCGTACTTTGCCTTCTCCTTGGCGCTCATGCCGTCGTACATGGAGCCGGTTGCGGACGCGGTCTCGTCCGGACGGATCTGACGGTCAGCCGGGGTGGCCGCGTAGTCCGGCGAGTAGACGCAGTGGGTGCGGCCGAACACGGACGGCATGCAGTAGTTGTTGTGGTCGCACAGCGTCTGATACTGCGGGTTCGCAGCGATCTTCTGAATCATGTCCGGCTCACGCAGCAGCGCGCGGCCGATCTCGAAGAACTCGAAGCCCTCCGCGTAGCCCTTCTCGAAGTGCTCGCGCTGGGTCAGGCCGCCGAGCAGGATCAGCTTCGAGTTCTTCACCTTGTCCAGGAACTGGCGGGCATCCTTGTACATGTACATGTCCTCGTACGGGAAGTTGCCCAGCATCGGCTTGCCGAACATCTTCACACCCACGTTGAACGGGAACGGCATGTGCTGGGCGAAGCCGTCCACCGGCACGTCACCGCGGAACAGCCACATCTGGCGCAGCACGGAGGAACCCTGGGTGAGCAGGATGGCATCGACGTTGCCGTCGGCGTCCAGCATCTGAGCAGTCTGCAGGGAATCCGGCAGGATGATGGAGCCCGGGATGCCGTCGGTCATGGACATCTTGGCGATGATGGCGACGTCATCGCCCACGCGCTCCTTCACGGCAGTGGAGATCTCGCGGACGAAGCGGGAGCGGTTCTCAATGTTGCCGCCGTACTCGTCGTCGCGGCGGTTGATCCACGCGGACAGGAACGACGACGGCAGGTAGAGGTGGCCGAAGTGCAGCTCGAGGGCATCGAAGCCGGCCTCGGCAGCCAGCTCGGCGGCGTCGGCGAACTCGCGGATCGCCTGGTTAATCTCGTTCTTGGAAATGCCCTTGCAGTAGTTGAAGCTGGTCGGGTTGATGAACTTGCTCGGCGCCCACGGGGTCTCGCCGATCAGCGGGCGGGTGGCCACCGGGCCGGCGTGGCCCAGCTGCGCGGACGCCTTTGCGCCGTGCGCGTGCATGGTGGCGGTGAAGTCCTTCAGGCCCGGCAGGGAGTCGCGCTCCATGAGGATCTGGCCCGGGGCGGAGAAGCCGCGCGGGGAGGTGGCGCAGTACGCCAGGGTGGTCATGCCGATGCCGCCGGCGGCGAAGCCCTCGTGGTACGCGATGAGCTCATCGGTGACCTTGCCGTCCGGGGAACGGCCCTCGGAGGTGGCGGCCTTGATGAAGTGGTTGCGCAGCTCCACCTTGCCGAGAGTGGTGGGCTGGAAGATCTCGCTCGGGTCCTTGTGCGGGGTGTTCTGCGGGTTGTTCGCGGTGGTCACGTGAGGGTCCTTTCGGAGGTGTCGAGGACAGTTACCTACGATCTATTTTAAGTGGCAAATGTCTTGCATGGCGACGTACCCCGGAAACCTCCCCCGCTCTTTGCCCACCCTAACCTGCGAAAACACAAAAGGCCCGCAGCCGGGGTGACCGGCACGGACCTTGAATGAGTGCTGCGAGGCTTACTTGCCAAGCTTACGACGCTGCACGCGAGTGCGGCGGAGCATCTTGCGGTGCTTCTTCTTGGACATGCGCTTGCGGCGCTTCTTGATCACAGAACCCATGGGGTTGCCTCGTTTCTCTCTAGGTACATGTACTTGTTCGCCTGCGCGTGAAGCGGCGGCCGGTTACCCGAACCGCGATTGCTCGGCCGAGGTGCACACTCGCCCAAGCCGCGCGAGCAAGAATGGTCTAAAGCATACAGCCCGCCGAAGTGAGCACAAAAAAGTCCGGCGCCATCCCCGTTACGGGACGGCGCCGGCGCTACAGCTGCGTTGCACGTGCTCCTGGCGGAAACTATCCAACGTCGTAGACGGAGGACTCCAGGTATTCGCCCACTGCTGATTCGCTGACGCGGAACGAGCGGCCCACACGGACTGCCGGCAGCTCGCCGGAGTGCACAAGCCTGTACACGGTCATCTTGGAAACGCGCATGATCTCCGCGACTTCCGCAACTGTAAGGAACTTGCCCTTTTCATCATTGGCCATTGTTAACTTAACCTTTCGCACGTCAACGCGCTGTAGGCTTCCCCTCCCACAGGACGGACACGCACGTGCTTGAACAAGCCTAGCGTGAATGGTGGGCCAGTCGCGACTTAAGTGGCATTGTTTTTACAAAGTGCTGAAAGTTCGCTGGTGTTTTCTCCTGATATCGGATGTGACTAGCGTTGCGAGAGCTCGTCGGCACGCTTGCTGCACGCCTCCGTCGCCCGGTACACGGCGCCCCGCAGCCCGGACTCCTCGAGCTCCCGGATCGCCGCGACCGTCGTACCCGCCGGGGAAGACACCCCCGCCCGGAGCGCCACCGGATCCGACTTCTGCTCCAGCATCGCGCCGGCACCCGCGGCCGTGGCGCGGGCCAGCTCGCTCGCCAGATCGCGGGGCAGACCGAGGGACACGCCGGCGTCGATGAGCGCCTCAGTGAGTAGGAAGTAGTACGCCGGGCCGGAGCCTGAAAGGGCGGTCACCGCGCTGAGCTGGGATTCCTCTACCTCGACCACGTGCCCAGCCGTGGCGAGCACCTCGCGCACGGCCTCGCGCTGATCGTTCGCGACGTAGCGTCCGTACGCGACCGCGAGCACGCCCTTGCCAACCAGCATCGGGGTGTTCGCCATGACGCGCACGATCGGCGCGCCGGCCGCGGGCACGACCTCTTCCATTGTGGTGAGGGTGACGCCGGCTGCCATCGAGACGATCACTGTGTGCACATCGGCCGCGGCGATTACCTCGCCGATCTCGTCGAGCAAGTCCGGCACTTGCGCCGGCTTCACGCACAGCACCACCATGTCCGCATCCGTCGCGGCCTGGCGGTTGTCCTCGGCGGTTTCGATGCCGTAGCGGTCCGCCAGCTGCTGGGAGCGCTCCGCGGAGCGGTTCGTGGCGACGATAGTCTGCGGATCCGTGCCCGCACCGACCAACGCCGCGATCAGCGCCTCGCCGATGTTGCCGGCGCCGATGATTGCAATTTTCTCCATGCCCTTAAGCCTAAGACTCGGGGGCGAAAAACGGGCAGTGACGGTGCGTTGAGCTCCTAGAGCAGCGCAGGACCGAACGCCGCGACTGCTGCGGCGAGGCCTGCGAGCGTCATCGTGAGGCCGTCGCGGCCCGTGCGCATCGCGCGCACGCCGAACACCACGCCGGCGACGACGACAGCCGCGATGATCGCGGCAACGATTGCCGAGGTGTTCGCCCACACCCACTGGAACAGCAGGAATCCGAGGATGCCCACGACCACGCCGAGGAACACGAGCAGTACCAGCACAATCGGGTTGATCGAATCTTCCTCGATCTCGATCTCATCCGCCGGCACCGTGTCCAGTTTCTCGCGCTCGCGCACGACAACAGGCTCTGCCGCAGCCGGCTCGTCCTTCGGGTCGCGCTCGAAGTCGCGCTCGAACGTGCCCTCCGGTTTGACCTCGACGAAATCCTCCGCGAACGGGTCGAACGATTCCTCCTGCTTCGCCGGAGCCGGTTTGGTCGCGGTCGGCTTGGTCTCAGTCGGCTTCGCCGCGGCGGGAGTCGGCGCGGCGAGCTTCGCAGTGTCCGCCGGCTTCTCGGCATCCGCGGGGCGGTCCTTGACCGCCTTCATCACGACGGTCTTGTCCTCGGCCTCTGCTTTCGGGGCGGCAGGCTTCTTCGCCTCGGGCTTCGGGAAAGGCTTCGGGGCGGGCTGCTTTTCGACGGTGGGTTTCTCAACCTCGACCTTCACCACAGCGGGCTGAGTCTCGGCGGCCTTGGGGGCCGCGGGTTTGGTGGCAGTGGTCTTAGCCTCAGCCGGCTTCGCAGCTTCCGGCTTCGCCGCGGCCGGTTTGGGTGGAGTGATCCTCGTCGACGCCGGCTTCGCAGCTTCCGGTGCAGCCGGCTTTACCGGCGCGGCAGGTTCGGGGCCGTCGATGGGCACGCTCGAGTGCTTCGGCTCGACGGGGCAGGCGTCAACCTTCTTGAGGGAGCCGGTGAGTTCGGCGACGGAGACACCGCCCTCCTCGAGACTGCGGCGGCGACGGCGGCGCTTGCCCGCCTCCGGGTTATCCTGCTGCGCCTTGGCCAGGATTTCCGCGACGGTGAGCTGCTTGTTCTCAGCCATCAGGCATCGTCTCCTTTGTTGTCGCCCTGGCCGTGGTCTTGGTCGATCCACTTCAGAACTACGCCTTCGCGCAGCGCCCACGGACAAATTTCCAATTTATCAATATTTAAGGCGCGCATCGCGGCTTCGGCGACCAAAGCGCCGGCGACAATCTGGTGGGAGCGATCAGAGTTGATGCCCTCGAGCTCCGCGCGGTCGGCGGCGGTCATGCGGGAGATGAACGCGATCAGCTGGCGCAAACCCGGCGCGGTCAGGGTGCGCTTCACGTACGGGCCAGCGGAAGACGGGGCCGCACCGGTCAGGCGGGCTAGAGAGCGGAAGGTCTTCGACGTACCCACTGCCAGGGCAGTGTCGCCGCCGATCGCCTTGAACTGCTCGGCGGGGCCGGCGAGCTCTGCGTCGATGAAGTCCCGCAGCAGGTTGATTTTCTTGCGCTCCGGCGGGTCGGTGTCGAACCACTCGTGGGTCAGGCGGCCTGCGCCGAGGTCAAGCGAGACGGCGAGATCCGGAAGTTCCTCGGTACCGGTGGACATTTCGAGCGAGCCGCCGCCGATGTCCAGGTTGGTGATGCGGCCGGCGGACCAGCCGTACCAGCGGCGCGCCGCGAGGAACGTCAGCTTGGCCTCTTCTTCGCCGGTAAGTACGCGCAGACGCACGCCGGTTTTCTTCTCCACACGCTTGAGCACGTCGTCGGAGTTCGTCGCGGAGCGAACCGCGGAGGTGGCGAAGGCGAGGAATTGCTCGCACTTCAGGTTGTTGGCGAGGTCGCCGGCCTCTTCAACGGCGTCGATGAGCTTGTCGACGCCCTTATCTTCGATGTTGCCGTCCTTGTCCAACAGCTCGACGAGGCGCAGAGGCTGCTTCCAGTCCGACATCGGGGTGGGGCGGCCACCGGCTTTGGCATCCACCGCCACCAAGTGGACGGTGTTGCTGCCTACATCCAATACACCTAAACGCACACCGCCAGAGTAACGGGTCTACTGTGCCAAAGTGTGAATTCACCTGCCCCGAAACCGGTTTTCCTTGGATTTCCCGCAGAGTCTCCTGCGGGAAAGTCAATCCTCGCGGGGCGAGAGACCACCCCGGATTTCCCGCGCGAGTGGTTCGAGTTCGTGCACCCGGAGGACCCCCACCACTACTTCTCCATCGACCTCACCTGGGCGGAGTCGACATGGTCCTGCCGTTTCGGCACCCCGCAGTGCCACGGCATCGACGCGTCCCTGCCCGTCGTGGGCTGCTGCATCCACGGGGCATACCTGTCCGACGAGACGGACCGGGACGACCTCTATAACGCCGTCGCCGAGATGCCCGCACGCTACTGGCAGCTGCGCCCCGACGACGTGGATTCCTACATCGCCAACGCCGATCCAGTGATCCTCGAGCCGTGGCTGGAGTTCGACGACGAAGACGAGCCGAATCTGAAAACCCTGGTGGTCGACGGCGCGTGCATCTTCGCCAACCGCGAGGGCGCCGAGACTGGCCCGGGGTGCGCGCTGCACCAGTGGGCGATGGATTCGGGTGCTCCGCTCGTCGGCTCGAAGCCCGAGGTGTGCTGGCAGGTGCCGTTCTCGCGCGAAGACGAATGGCAGGAGCGTTCCGACGGTCAGGAAATTCTCCGCACGACGATCGGAGAATACGACCGTCGGCAGTGGGGCGGCGGAGGCGAAGACTTCGACTGGTGGTGCACCGCGGATCCCTCCTGCCACGCACCGCGTGCCGACGGCAGCATCCAACCCGTCTACAAGTCAATGAAAAACGAGCTCATCGCCCTAATCGGCGATAAGCCTTACGATGTGCTGGCGAAGCACTGCGACGCGCGGGCGGCCCTGCCAGCGGAGGTGAAAGCCACCCACCCGGCTGCTTACGCCTCGAACTTGTAGCCCAAACCGCGCACCGTCACCAGCTGGCGGGGGCGGGAGGGCTCCTTCTCGATCTTGGTGCGCAGGCGCTTGACGTGCACGTCCAGCGTCTTCGTGTCGCCGACGTAATCGGCACCCCAGATGCGGTCGATGAGCTGGCCGCGGGTGAGCACGCGACCGGCGTTGCGCATCAGGTACTCGAGGAGGTCGAACTCCTTGAGCGGCATGGCCACCGGCTGCCCGTCGACAAGCACGGTGTGGCGCTCCACGTCCATCTTGACGCGGCCGCCCTCGAGGATCTGGTCGTCGAAGTCCTCGACATCCTCCACCTCGGGGCCGCGGCGCAGCACGGCGCGGATGCGGGCCACCAACTCGCGGGTGGAGTAGGGCTTGGTCACGTAATCGTCGGCACCCAGCTCCAGGCCCACAACCTTGTCAATCTCGCTGTCGCGGGCCGTGACCATGATGATGGGCACGTCGGACTCGGCGCGCAGCTTGCGGCACACGTCGGTGCCGCTCATGCCCGGCAGCATCAGATCGAGCAGGACGAGGTCGACGGTTTCTCCGGCGAACTGCTCCAACGCGTTCGGGCCGTCTGGGGCGATGAGCGTCTCAAACCCCTCTTTACGCAGCAAGTACGCCAGCGGCTCGGCAAGCGATTCTTCGTCTTCAACGATAAGAATTGTCGTCATCCGTACTTATCCTTCCTGCGCAGCAGCCGCGGCTTCGACAGTGTCCGCCGCGGACCGGTAGATCGGCAGCTCGATGGTGAACGTCGACCCGGTGCCGGGCCGAGACCATAGTTTGATATTACCGCCGTGGTTGGCCACCACGTGCTTGACAATAGCCAGGCCCAATCCGGTGCCTCCCGTCGACCGGGAGCGCGCCTTGTCCACGCGGTAGAAGCGCTCGAATACGCGCTTCTGGTCCTCCGGGGCGATGCCGATGCCGCGGTCGGTGACGCGGACCAGCAACACCGAGTCGCGCACCACCTTCTGGGTGATACTCACGGGCTGGCCGTTCGGGGAATAGTTGATCGCGTTGCTCACCAGGTTCGCCACCGCCGCGGTGAGCAGCGACTGGTCCCCCATCACCTCGAGCCCGGTCGGGGCGCCGCGCGTGAGGGAAATCTCGCGGTTGTCGGCGGTGACTTGGTTGCGTGCGATCGCGTCGTCGATCACGTCGTCGATACGCACCGGCGACATCTCCGGCAGGGCCTCGGCTCCCTGGAGCTTGGAGAGGCTGATCAGGTCGGTGATCATCTCGCCCATGCGGTGCGATTCCTTGACCAGCTTCTCGCCGAAGTAGCCCACCAGCTCCGGGTCGTCCGGGTCCTCCATCAGCGCCTCCGCGAGCAGCGAGATGCCACCGACGGGGGTCTTCAGCTCGTGGGAGACGTTGGCGACGAAGTCGCGGCGCGCGGCCTCCATGCGCACATTCTCGGACTCGTCGCTGGCGTACGCGATCACGTAGGAGTTGTGCGTGAGCGCCAGCGGCTTGACCACCACACTCACGTTGCGGATGCGGCTGCCGGTGGCGCGGCGGGGCAGATCCAAGTCGATGGTGTGGGATTCCAAATCCTCGAACGCGACCAGCGCGGTGTCCCACACCTCGGGGTTGATGGTGCGGTCGTGCACGATCGACATGTCGTGCGCCCGCGGGTTAGACATGAGCACCCGCCCGGAGCGGTCCATCACCGCGATGCCGGTGGGCGAGCCCTGCACCGCCAGGTGCAGCAGCTGGCTGACGGTGCTCACCCGGCTTTCTTCGGCCCCGTCGTGCTCCCGGTTGCGGTCCCGCCACCGGTTGAACCGCCGAACCAGCGGGTAGGCGAGCGCGGTCAGCGCGACACCGAGGGCAAAGGCGAAGTACGGCGTCACGCGCTACCCGTGCCGCCTACTTCTGGCCCTGGTTCGCCACTGCGGCGGCGCCAGCCTCCGCAGCCTCCGGGTCGAGGTAGGTGCCGCCCGGGTTGAGCACCTTGCCGTGCTCGTCGAACTCGTACACCAGCGGCATGCCGGTCGGGATGTTCAGGCCGGCAATGTCCTCGTCGGAGATGTTGTCCAGGTACTTCACCAGCGCGCGCAGGGAGTTGCCGTGCGCCGCCACCATGACGTTCTTGCCGGCGAGCACCTCCGGCAGAATGCTGTCGATGTAGTACGGCAGGAAACGCTCGACGACGTCCTTCAGGCACTCGGTGCGCGGCACCTCGGGCAGGAAGGCGTAGCGCGGGTCATCGGTCTGGGCGTATTCGTTGTCCAGGTCGATCTCCGGCGGCGGGGTGTCGTAGGAGCGGCGCCACTCCATGAACTGCTCCTCGCCGAACTCCTCGCGGATCTCAGCCTTGTTCAAGCCCTGCAGTTTGCCGTAGTGGCGCTCGTTGAGGCGCCAGTTGCGCTCCACCGGGATCCAGTGGCGGTCGGCTGCGTTCAGCGCGATGTTGGCGGTGCGGATGGCGCGGCGCAGCAGCGAGGTGAACACGATGTCCGGCAGGACATCCTTCTCCACCATGAGCTTGCCGGCGTTGACGGCCTCCTGCTCACCCTGCTCGGTCAGGTCCACATCGACCCAGCCGGTGAACTGGTTGGACTTGTTCCAATTGCTCTGTCCGTGACGGACCAGGATCAGTTTTCCGTTACCCATACCTCCAAGCATGCCACGAAATCAGCAGGTGGGCATTCGCTTTCCGACGCTTCCCAGCACCACTCGCTAGGCTTTCCCGCATGCACACTCGTTTCGCCCGCACCGCGGCGCTCATCGCCGCTACCGCAGCTGTTATCTCCCCCGTCGTCAATGCTCCTGCCGCGTCCGCCGAGCCAGCCCTGGCCGCACCAGGCGGCCCGATGCGCATGTTCCCCGCCAACCCGCCGGCCACCCTCACGGATATCACCGGCAAGACAATCAACGTCCCGCGCAGCAACTTTGTGTACCCGTGCTCGCAGGGCCCGACCGGCATGCTGCGCACCGCGAATGGCGAGCAGCGCGTGATGCTCACCGTGTCCCACTGCGTCAACGCCGTCCCGGGGACGCAGCCGCTGGCGAAAGAGGTCTACGCCACCCGCAACGGCGAGTACGTGAAGATCGGCGAGGCCGGCGCCCACACCCAGATGCTGCCCGGCGCGCACGACTTCTCCAACCCGCACTCGGCGGTGTGGACGAACGACTGGGGTGTGGTCCACATCGACAACGGCGTGGTGGACACCAAACTGACCCAGTCGCAGGACGTGCGCGGCGGAGCCAAGGGCGAGCCGGTGGCGCTGACCACGGTGCGCGATTTCCGCACGCTGGCGCCGGGCGAGTTCTCCATCGATAACTTCGGCCAGCCCATCTGCAAGGACGGCCGCACCACGGGACGGACCTGCGGCACCCAGCTCGCACGCACCCGTGACGGCGTGTACAGCTACGGCCTCGACTACACCCCGGGCGATTCCGGCGGCGTGAACTACGACCCGCGCGACGGCGCGATCCTCGGCGTCTCCTCGATCACGCTGAAGGCGTTCGGCCACTCCCTGGGCAAGGCCCAGCCAGTGGACCGCATCATCGAGGATGTCACCGGCGCGCCGGACGGCTACGTCAACGAGTACTTCACCGTCACCCAGTCCACCGCCGCGCCGGAGGATTTCGTGCCGAACGCGGTGGAGTTTGCGAAGAACGACGAAGAGTTCTTCGCCGCGAACCCGGGCTACGAGCTGCCCAACCCGCGTGCTGAGCTGGACAAGGCCACTGCGGCTGCGCAGCAGGACGCGGTCCGCCTCGGCGAGCAGGCGCTGCGCGGCCAGGTGAACCCGGCCGAGGCCAAGGAGCTGCTGCAGCAGCACGCCTCCGAGATCGCCTACTGGGGCGGCAACACCCTCGCCTTCGAGCTGGGCAAGCTGCTCTAAACCCCGCCCGGGCGGCGGGTGCCCGCGCCGGGCACGAACCCGTCGAGGGCGGCCTCGTAGACGTCGCGGAGTTTCCGCGCGGAGGCCGCCCAGCTGAAGGTGCTGGCGTGCGCGACGGCGGCGTGGGACATGGAGAGGCGCAAGGAGTCGTCGGTAAGCAGGCGCTCCAGCGCGTCGGCCCAGGTGCGCGTGTCGTGGCCGTCAACGAGCACTCCCGTTTCGCCGTCGGCCACCGCGATGGGCAGGCCGCCCACGCGCGCGGCCGCCACGGGCGTGCCGGCGGCCTGCGCCTCAATGGCCACCAGCCCGAAGCTCTCGTTGTAGCTGGGCACGGCCACGATGTCCGCGGCCTGGTAGATGCGCACCAGCTCCTGCGGCGGGCGCGGCCCGAGGAAGCGCACGATGCCGCCGATGCCCTCCTCGCGGGCGATGTCGCGGTAGTGCTCCACGCTTGAGCCGGCGCCCGACGCTCCGCCGCACACCAGAACGCGCAGGGGGCCGTCCACGCCGCGGCGGGTGAGCTCCCCCACCGCGCGAAGTAGCACCTGCGGGCCCTTGAAATCCTGCAGCCGGCCCACAAACGCGATGACCTTGGAGTGCACCGGCACGCCCAGCTCGCGGCGGGCCTTCTCGGTGTTGCGGTCCGTGCCCGGGGTGAACAGCTCCGTGTCCGCGCCTGGACTGACGACGGCGATTTTCTCCGCGTCGACGTCGTAGAACCGTGCGAGCTCGACGGTCTCGTCGGGGGTATTCACCACGAGCGTGTCGGCGTTGTCCACGAGCTGCTGCTCGCAGATGCGGCGGGCCTCGCCCTCGGACGAGTCGGTGCCGTAGGCGTTCTTCACAGCGGCCCACGTGTGGCCGGTGTGCACCAGCGGCACACCCACCAGATCGGCGAGCAGCCACCCCACCTGGCCCGACAGCCAGTAGTGGGAATGGATGATGCCGTACTTCAGCCCCGCGTCGGACTGCTCGCGGACGAAGTGCACGATCCCGCCCGCGAACGCAGTCAGTTGCGTCGGCAGATCCTCCTTCTCCAGGCCCTCATACGGCCCCGCCACGACGTTGATCACGCGGTAGCCGGGTGCAACCTCCACAATTTCGCCCTGGCTAGGGTGCGTGGCGCGGGTGAACACGTCCACCGCGACGCCAAGCCGCGCGAGCTGTGTTGCGGTATTGGCGACGTAGACGTTCATCCCGCCCGCATCACCAGTCCCCGGCTGCTCGAGCGGGGAGGTGTGCATGGAGATCATGGCGACGCGCATGCGTGCCAATGCTACCCCGCGGCGTGGCGGTGCCACGCGCCGAAGTCCGCCGCCACCGTCGCCGCGAGCTGCTGGTACGCCCGCAGCGTCGCGGGTTGCAGACGCTCGAGGTCCACCACCGCCCCCTCGGCCAGGTGCCGGTCGTACGGGATCTGCTGCACGGCCCGGGTCCGGGCCTCGAAATGCGCAATGAGCTTATGCGTATCGACGGTCGCCTTCCCCGGCGCCGAAGCCGAAATCACCACCACAGCGTTGGCGGCGAGGCGGTCGTATCCGTGCAAGTTCAGCCAGTCCAAGGTGGCGGCGGCGGATTGCGCCCCGTCGAGCGCAGGGGACGTGACCAGCACCAACGCGTTGGCGAGGTCAAGCACGCCCGCCATTGCGGAGTGCATGAGACCAGTGCCGCAGTCGGTGAGGATCACGTTGTAGTGGTGCTGCAGGATGTCGATGGCGCGCCGGTAGTCGAGCTCCGAGAACGCCTCCGAGACTGCCGGGTCGCGCTCGGAGGCGATCACTTCCAGCCGGGACGCGGCCTGCGTGGTGTAGGCACGGACCTGCGGGTAGCGGGTGGTGTCGTCGGCGGCGAGCAGATCACGGATGGTTGCGGATGTCCCCGCGGCGGAACGCTGCGCCAGGGTGCCCAGATCCGGGTTGGCGTCGATGGCGATGACGCGGTCGCCGCGCGTTTGTGCGAAGATGCCGCCGAGCGCCACCGTGGTCGTCGTCTTGCCCACGCCGCCCTTCAGGCTCATGACCGCGATGCGGTAGTCGCCGCGAAGGGGTGCACAAATGGCGTCGATAAGCGAAAGTTCCTCCTGCTCCTTGCGTGAGCCGCCGGGGTTGATGCGGCCTGCGCTGGCCGCGTGGACGAGCTTGCGCCACCCGTGGCGCGGCGGCGGCTTCACCGGATTGACAAGGTTGCTCTGGTCGAGTGCGGCCGGCGGCACGAGGTCGAGCGAGTCCCGCTGGGCATCATGAAACGTGGTCAAGGTTGGATTCCCCCCAAAAAAAATTTTCCCCGAATTTCCCGTGGTTGAGCCTAGTCTGCGATGCGGATTCGCGCGCGGCGACGCGAAGTTACCAATCCGTAGGTTATAGTTTTGCTTACTTTTGCAATACGAACCTTGTGGGATGAAGAAGGAGCCGCATGAGCGCGTTTGAGAGCAAGGCCTGGATCAACGAGTACGCCGAATGGACTGACCCCTACCCTGAGCTGGGCGATGACACACTAGTGAGCCTCTTCAACGAGTGCGTGGCCACCGAGCCGAAGAACACCGCTACCTGGTTCATGGGCAAGGAAATGACCTACCAGCAGCTCAACGAGAAGGTCGGCTCCGCCGCGTCCGCCCTGACCCGCCTCGGCGTGACGGAGGGAGACCGCGTTGCCGTGGCCCTGCCCAACTGCCCGCAGCACGTCATCGCCGTCACCGCGATCCTGCGCCTCGGCGCGACTGTTGTGGAGCACAACCCGCTCTACACCTCGTACGAGCTGAAGAGCCAGTTCCTCGACCACGGCGCGAAAGTGGCCATCGTCTTCGACCGCAGCGCGGACACCTTCCTCGAGCTGACAAAGGACACCCCGCTGGAGACGGTGATCACCGTCAACATGATCGACGAGATGCCGTGGACGCTTCAAGCCACGCTCTCGCTCCCGCTGCCGCCGATCCAGAAGAAGCGCGCGGAGCTGTCCAAGCCCGCCCCGGGCACCCTGGCGTGGACCGACATCCTGGCACACGCCCGCGGCTCGGTGAAGGGCCCGTCCATCACCCAGGACCATGTCGCGTTCATCCTCTACACCTCCGGCACCACCGGCGAGCCGAAGGGTGCGCCACTCACGCACCGCAACATCGTCGCCGTACTCAAGGGCGGCCTGCAGTGGCTGGAGAACTGGGGCGCCGTCGAGGAGAAGGTGCTGGCGGTGCTGCCGCTGTTCCACATCTACGGCCTGACCTTGAACTACGCACTCGCGCTCACCGACGCCGCCCAGATGGTGCTCGTGCCCGCACCCAAGCCGGAGCTGTACCAGAAGGCGATTGTGAAGACCCGCCCCACGGTGCTGCCGGGCGTGCCGACGCTCTACGACCGCATCACCGACTGGGCGCTGGAAACCGGTGTCGACCTCTCCTCCATCCACTCCTCCGTCTCCGGCGCAGCGACGCTGCCGGCCTCCACCATCGAGCGCTGGGAGGCAGCGACGGGCGGGCGCCTCATCGAGGGCTACGGCCTGACCGAGACTGCGCCGATTCTGTCCGCCAACCCGCTCGACGGCCGCCGCCGCCCGGGGTACGTGGGGCTGCCCTTCCCCAACACCGAGATCCGCATCGCCAACCCGGCCAACCCGGCCGAGACGATGCCGGACGGCGAGCCGGGCGAGCTGCTCGCCCGCGGCCCCCAGGTCTTCGCCGGCTACCTGAACAAGCCGGAAGCCAACGAGCGCTCCTTCCACGAGGGCTGGTTCCGCACTGGCGACATGGCCGTGATGGAACCGGACGGCTTCATCCGCCTCGTCGCCCGCATCAAGGAGATCATCATCACCGGCGGATTCAACGTGTACCCGGACGAGGTGGAGAACATCATCCGCCAGCACCCGGACGTCGTCGACATCGCCGTCGTCGGCCGCCCGCGCCCCGACGGCTCCGAGGATGTGGTCGCGTGCGTCACGCTTCGCGACGGTGCAGCGCTCGACCCCGAAGGCATGAAGGCATTCGCCCGCGAGCGCCTAACCAGGTACAAAGTGCCGCGCACGTTCTACCACTTCGAGGAGCTGCAGCGCGACCAGACCGGCAAGATCCGCCGCCGCGAGGTGCGCGATGCCCTGCTGCGCGACCTGGCGTAGCAGCGTTCGCAAGGACAAGGGCGCGTAGGGTGGTGCGTATGACTGCGTCGGACCCGAACGAGACTCAACCCTGGCTTCAGTACTACTCCGAATGGACGAAGCCCCCGCTGACGTACGGGGACGCAACGCTGCCGGAGATGTACCAGGCCAACCTGGAGCGCAACGCGCAGAAGCCGGCCACGAAATTCTTCGGCAAATCGCAGACCTACGCCGAGCTGGACCGCGAAGTGCGCCGCGCCGCTGCGGGCCTGAAGGCCTTCGGCGTGCGCCCGGGCGACCGGGTTGCCATCATGCTGCCGAACTGCCCCCAGCACGTCGCCGCCTATTACGCGGTGCAGCTGCTCGGTGGCGTGGTGGTGGAGCACAACCCGCTCTACACAGCCAACGAGCTGCGCCCCCAGTTCGCTGACCACGGCGCGCGCGTGGCCATCGTCTGGGACAAGACTGCGGCGACGCTCGAGGAGCTGCGCGGCGACACGGCGCTGGAGACGCTCGTCAGCGTCAACATGACCAAGGCGATGCCCCGCCTCCAGCAGTTCGCGCTGCGCATCCCGCTGCCCAAACTCATGGAGGCCCGCAACTCCCTCACCGCGTCGGTGAAGAACACCGTGCCGTGGGAGGCGCTGACCAGCGCCGCCATCGGCGGCAACGGCGAGGATCTTGAGATTCCGGAGAGCATCACCCCGGAGTCCCCGGCGCTCATCCTCTACACCTCCGGCACGACGGGCACCCCGAAGGGTGCGGTGCTCACCCACACCAACCTCTTGGCGAACCCGGTGCAGGGCGCCGCGTGGGTGAAGGAGCTCCAGACCGAGGACCAGCGCATGCTGGCTACACTGCCGTTCTTCCACGCCTACGGCCTGACGTTCTCGCTCACCCTGCCGGTGCTCATCGGCTCTGAGCTGATCCTGCTGCCGGCACCGAAGATGGACCTGGTGATGAAGGCGCTGAAGAACGACAAGCCGACCTTCGTTCCCGGCGTGCCCACCCTGTTCGAGCGCATCGTGGACACTGCGAAGCAGCAGAACATCGACCTGTCCAAGGTGGAGATCGGCTTCTCCGGCGCGTCCTCGCTCCCGGCCTCGGTGATCGAGGACTGGGAGGCGCTCACCGGCGGCTACCTCGTCGAGGGCTACGGCTTGACGGAGACGGGGCCAATCCTCATCGGCAACCCGCGCTCCGCCGACCGCCGCCCGGGCTACATCGGCCTGCCGTTCCCGGATACCGAGATCCGCATTGTTAACCCGGAGAACCCGAACGAGCTCATGCCCTACGGCGAGGCCGGCGAGATCCTGGCCCGCGGCCCGCAGGTGTTCTCCACCTACTTCAACAACCCCGAAGCCACCGAGCGCGCATTCCACAACGGCTGGTTCCGCACCGGCGACATGGGCGTGATGGAGGAAGACGGCTTTATCAAGCTGGTCAGCCGCATCAAGGAGCTCATCATCACCGGCGGTTTCAACGTGTACCCCGCCGAGGTGGAGGAAGTCCTGCGCCAGCACCCGGACATCACCGACGTCGCAGTTGTGGGCCGCCCGCGCCACGACGGATCCGAGGACGTTGTGGCCTGCGTCGTGCTCGAAGACGGCGCGGCCCTCGACCCGGACGGGTTGAAGGATTTCGCCCGCAAGAACCTCACGCGCTACAAGGTGCCGCGCACCTTCTACCACTTTGAGGAACTCGACCGCGACCAGATGGGCAAGGTGCGCCGCCGCGAAGTGCGCGATTCCCTCCTGGAGCGCCTCGCCGACGGCAAGTAGGGCGCTAGCCAGCATCTGAGCCCGTTATTAAGCTGGGTTGCATGTCCAGCGTTGTGCAAAGTCACGCATCCCGAAGATTGCGGGATGTTCTTGGTGAGTATCGCGAGCGACTCCAGCAACTCTTCGATCTTTACGGTGCTGAAAATCCGCGCCTGTGCGGCTCAGTCGCTCGCGGTACCGCCACCGATGCTTCCGACATCGACATCCTCGTCGACATGGACCCTGCGGACGGAAATGTCCTCATGCGTGCGTCGGGACTTGCTGAAGAGGTACGAGGTCTCCTCGCTGGCGTGACGGTCGATATTTTCCCGGAGCAGCTGCTTAGTCGAGAGGTATCTGCGTCGGTCCGCCTGGACGCGGAGGCACTATGACGCGCAACCCTCAAGACCGGATCAGCGACGCACTGACGGCCATCGAAAGATGCCGATTGTTCAACGACCAACTAAAAGCGGAGCCCGCCTTAACCTTGATGGCGGAGGATGCCATCGAGCGAAACCTCCAAGTCTTAGGAGAAGCGGTAAGCCATCTGCCTGTGGAGATGACGTCTCGATATCCCGAGGTTCCTTGGACGCAAATTCGCGGGTTCCGAAATATCCTCGTTCACCAGTATTTTTCCATCGACATCAGTGTGATCCGAGATGTCGTTGAAAATCACCTGCCCCAGTTGGAGGCAGCGCTCCACTGCCTCGCAGACGGGAAGTAGAACCCTAGAAGCCGATCCAGACTGGTTCCGGTACGAGGCGCACGCCGAACTGCTCCTCCACACCCGCCTGCACGTCCCGGGCCAGGTCAACAATGTCCGCGGCGGTCGCCGATCCGCGGTTCGTCAGCGCCAGCGTGTGCTTGGTGGAGAGGCGGGCTGGGGCACCCTCCCCCGGGTAGCCGCGGGGGAACCCGGCGTGTTCAATGAGCCAGGCGGCGGAAAGTTTTTCCTCAGTCCCGCCGACGGCGTAACGGGGCATGCCGGCCTCGCCGACCTTCGCTTCGATCTCGTCGGCGAGCGCCGACGGCACCACGGGATTTGTGAAGAAGGACCCTGCGGACCAGGTGTCGCAGTCAGCGTCGTCAAGCACCATGCCCTTGGCGCGGCGGGTGGCGAGGATGTTCTCCCGCGCCTCAGCCAACGGGAGGCGCTCGCCGCCGAGGTGACGCAGCGGGATGGAAAGCTCGGTGCGCTCGAGGGCGAGCTCGATCTCCAGCACCACGGCGCGGTTGGTGAACTTCAGGTTGGAGTAGCGGTAGGCCAGCTCGAGGGAGTCAGCGGGGGCCCATTCGTCGGCGCCGGTCTCGCGGTTGTAGAGGCGCACGCGGGTGAGCACGTCGGCGATCTCGGAACCGTAGGCGCCGACGTTCTGCACCGGGGTGGCACCGGCGGAACCGGGAATGCCGGAGAGGGTCTCGATGCCGCCGAGGCCCTGCGCAACGGCGTAGGCCACAACCTCGTCCCAGGTGGTGCCGGCTGCGACGCGGAGAGTGGAGTCGTCGATAAGCTCAATGCCCTCGTTGGCCACGAGCACAGCCGTGAGGTCGAGCGCGCCGTCCGCCACCACCAAGTTGGAACCCCCGCCGACGACGAGCAGCGGGGTGCCCGCCGCATCGAGCCGGGCAACGGTCGCGGCGATGTCCGCAGCCGTAGTGCAGCGAATCAGCTCAGCCGGCGCACCGCCAACACGCAGCGTGGTAAGGGAGGCGAATGATGAGTCAGGCACGGCACTAACGGTAGTCTCTTAGGCATGACTGCACGTAGCGAAGTTACGGTTACCATCAACCACCCCGCTGAGAAGGTGGCCGAGGCGTACGCATCCAAGGAGTACTGGGAGCACATCGCTGCCACCCTCTCCCCCGAGCCGGGCGAGCTGAACGAGTTCGCCGGCTCCACCGTGACCCTGTTCGAGGTGCTGCCGAAGTCCATCATCCCGGCAGCTGCGCAGGCGCTGATCTCTCAGGACCTGAAGCTGAAGCGCGTTGTCACCATCGGCGAGCTGGCAGACGGCAAGGCGGAGCACTCCTTCACCGGCGACATCAAGGGCACCCCGGTGGACTTCTCCGGCGAGATTGTGATGACCGGCGAGGGCGACGCCACCATCCTGGCGTACGACAACGAGGTCAAGGTGGATATCCCGTTCATGGGCGCCGCGCTCGAGCCGAAGGTGGCCGAGGCGCTCGAGGAGATCGTGGAAAACGAGGCCAAGCTCACCGAGCAGTGGATCACCGACAACCTCTAACTTCTTAGGGCCCGGCCCCGCGTGAGCCGGGCGGGGCTGACATACGTGGCGCACTACCACAACCTGCGGGCGCAGGCGGGCCAGGGCAAGCCGTACGGGGTGATCACCCGCGGCACGACCGGGGTGAACCGCCTGCGCCGTTGCGATCGTTGGACCCGGTACCACCCGCGCATCAACAGCCTGCTGCGCTCGGTTGACGCGCCGCTGGCGGTCGACGTCGGCTACGGCGCGTCCCACACCACCACCGTCGAGTGGGCGCGCTGGCTGCGCCAGGTCAACCCGGGCGTTGAGGTCGTTGGGCTGGAAATCGATCCGGCGCGCGTCCTGCCTCCCCGCGACGGCGTCCGCTTCGAGCTCGGGGGGTTTGAGCTCGCCGGTTACACCCCGCACCTCGTGCGCGCGTTCAACGTGCTGCGCCAGTACGACGTCGCCGAGGTTGAGGCCGCGTGGGATGCCGTGACCTCGCGGCTCGCACCCGGCGGCGTGTTCATCGAGGGCACCTGCGACGAACTGGGCCGCCGCGCCGCCTGGGTGCTGCTCGACGCAACCGGTCCGCAAACGCTCACGCTCTCCTGGGATCCGCACGACGTTTCCCGCCCCAGCGACGTTGCGGAGCGCCTGCCCAAGGCATTGATCCACCGCAACGTGCCCGGCGAGCGCATCCACGCACTGCTTGCCGACGCCGACGCCGCCTGGGACCACGCCGCCGGCTGGGCGCCCCACGGCCCGCGGGTGCGCTGGCGCGAAGCGCATGCGGAGCTGATCCGGCGGGGTTGGCCGCTCGAGCCGCAGCGGCGCCGCCTGCGCGACAACTCGTTCACGGTCGGTTGGGAGGCCGTCGCGCCGAACGTAGACTAGGCCGCATGAATAAAGCGTGGAAGGTCATAGTCGGGGTGCTCGCCGCCCTGCTGGTGCTCCTGCTCGTCGCCGAGGCTGGCATTCGCATGTTCGTGGCGAACCAGATCACCTCGACCTACCAGGAGCAGGCAGCGCTGCAACCCGGTGTGGTGGCCACGGCCGAGCCGGAGGTTGATTTCGGCTCTCAGCCCATCACCCTGGGCCTGCTCGGCGGCTCCTTCCCGCACATGACCATCACCACCCCGTCCACGCTGCAGGTCAACGGCGACGAGGTGAGCGGCGACCCGGCGGCGACGGTAGTGCTGGACAAGGTGCGTATCGCAGGCGGCGAGCCCGTTGCGGAGAGCTTTCACGTGACGACGGAGCTTCCCAATGACTTCCTCCGCGCCGTGCTCAACCACGAGATTCGCAAGCAGATCGGGGACAACCGCTTCCTAAAGAACGTCATCAGCGTGTCCGATGTGGTGACGAATCCGACTGACGGCACCTTCACAATCATGTTCACCAGCGGCATTGCTGGTGTGGAGCTGCGCCCCTCGACGAATGGCGGTCAGCTGAGCTTCACCGCCGCGAGCACCCAGCTCTTCGGTGTCGACTTGCCGGACGGCGTCGCCGAAGCTCTGACGGGCGCGATGGCGGAAGGTATGCGCCAAGAAGTTACCGGAAACATGCAGGTGCGTGACGTGACGGTGATCCCCGGCGGCCTGCGCCTAGAGATGGGCGGCAGCAACGTGAACTTCAACGAGCTGCAGCGCGAACTGCGTCAGGCGTACTAGTAGTAGTTGCCGCGCAGCAGATCGTTGATCTGCGGGCGCACATCAAAGTAGTAGATGCCCACTGCCACCGCGCCGAACCAGGCGATGAACGGCAGCGGGATCAAAAGCGCCAGCGCGGAGAAGGCGAGGATAGCTACCCACACCATCTTCGGCTGGCGGTTGGCCGCCTCGAATGCGTCGGCACGCGTGGTGCCGGCCAGTACGGCGCCGACGATGCCGGCTGCCGCAACGAGCCGGAACAGCACGTCCTGGATCAGACCAGGGACGCGCATAATGGTGACGACCTGTTCGACGGCGGATGAATCCATGCAGGGGAGTCTACTTGGTGTCCTCTGCGATGTCCGCGTCCGTGTCCACGTACGGAGCCTCGGACTCGACGACCTCGCCGTCGATGATGTCGGCGTCAGCCTGGGCAGCCTCAGTGTCGGTCGGCTTCGGCTCGGCGGCGAACTGGTTCTGCAGGCGGTCCACGAAGGTGTCGAAGCGGGAGCGGAGGTCATCCACGGTCTTCTCAACGCCGTCGGTGTTGGCGTTGTCCAGGCGCTCGTTGAAGGACTCGCGGATGTCAGCCACGGAGCGGCGCAGGGACTCCTTCGCGTCGTCCGTGAACTTCAGGTCGCGCTCGCGGAGGTTGTTGAACACCTTCTCTGCCTCGTTGACCCAGTTGGTGGCCACGGAGCGGACCTCGCCCTCGGTGGTGGCCTGGTTCAGGGTCTCGCGCGCGGTGTCGGACGCGCTCTTGAAACGGTCCGGCAGGCCCTCGGCGAACTTGCCGATAGCCGCGCCCAGCGCGGAGCCGGCGGCCAGGAGAGCGTCGCCCGCCTCGCGGAGGTTGTCGCGCGCGACCTTGGCCTCCTCCTTGGCTTCTTCCTCCTTCGCCTCAGCGTTCGCGTCTGCGGCAGCGGCGTTGGCGGCTGCTGCGGCAGCCTCGGCGTTGAGCTTCTCGTCGTGGTTCGGGGTCTCAGTCATGGTGGCCTCCTCGGGCACAGTTTTAGTGGAATAGGAGTTGCGACACAGTGTAGATAACTAGGCCCGCCAGCGCACCGACAATCGTGCCGTTGAGGCGGATGAACTGCAGGTCTTTGCCCACCATGAGCTCGATTTTCTCCGACGCTTCCTGCCCGTCCCAGCGCTGAATGGTCTCGGCGATGATCCCCACGATCTGGTCGGCGCCGTTCGTCGCGGCGAAGTGCGTCGCCCGCTCCAGGTTGCGCTCGGCGGTGGCGCGCACTTCCGGGTCGTCCACCAGCTTGCGGCCCCACTCGGCGGCGGACGCCGCCACTTTCCGACGCAAGGTTGAGGCCGGATCGGAACAAGCGTCGATAAGCGAAGCCGAAACCTGCTCCCAGATGCCGGACGCGGCGGAAGTGACCGCGTCCGAGCCCATGATGTCCGCCTTGAGCTCCTCGACGCGGCTGATGGTGGCGCCGTCGAACTGCAGGTCCTGGGCGAATTGGTAGATGGTGCGGCGGATCGCCTTGCGCGCCTCGTGATCCGGATTCGTGTCCACCTCCGCCATGAACGCGACGAGCTCGCGGTAGACGCGCTCCCCCACCAGTTCCTTGGCGAATTGCGGGGCCCACTTGGGCATGCGCTCATCAATCATGGTGATGATGCTCTGCTGCATCCCGCCGAGCTTGCGGCGGCCCCAGGCGACAACGTCGTCGACGACAGGCTCGACCTTGCCGTCCGCGATGAAGCCCTCGAGCATCCGGCCCAGCGGCGGGCCCCACACCGGGTCGCCCACGCGGGAGATGACCTGGGTGTTGATCACCGCCTCGGCTTCCTCCGGGTCGATGCCCTCGATCACACGGACGGCGAAGGTGCCTACCTCCGCGCTCACGCGCTCGGCGTTCTGCTCCTTGCTGAGCCATGCGCCGACCTTTTCCGGGATGCCTGCCTGCATCACCTTGTCGGTGATGGTGCGTGCGTTGAGGAAGTTTTCGCTGACGAAGCCGCTCAACGCATCCGCCACCTGGTCCTTCTTGGAGGGGATGATCGCGGTGTGCGGGATCTTGATGCCCATCGGGTACTTGAACAGCGCGGTGACGGCGAACCAGTCCGCGAGACCGCCGACCATGCCGGCCTCGGCCGCGGCGCGCACGTAGCCCACCCACAGCGGCGCGGTGCCGTGGGACTGCCACCAGGAGCAGCCGAGGAAGATCACCGCCATGACGCCCAGGAGGCTGGTCATGGTGATCTTGTACTTGCGCAGCGTGTCCCGCCGCTCCGCCTCGTTGGCGGGACCGGGCATAGGTGCGAGCGGTGTTGCCATACCGACGATTAAAGCAACAAAAAATCTCCCCACCCACAAGGGGCAGGGAGATGCGTGCCGACGCCCGCTAGAACTAGTTCACGCGACCGGTGGTCTTGCGGTAGTTCTTGTAATCCTTACGGCCGACGGCGAGCAGGATAGCTGCCGCGACAATGCAAACGACCATCTCGGCTGCGCCGAGGATCATGAGGATGTTCGAGGCGTCCTGGGACTGTGCACCCCAGCCGACGAAGTGGGCGCCGAGGCCCCACACCAGGATGCCCAGGCCGAACAGGGTGGCCAGGATGAAGCCCATGGCAACCCAGGTGGCGTAGCGCGACAGGGAGGAGTGCGGCGCGGCCAGGGAGACCGGATCATAACCCTCGATGTAGGAATCGTGGATCGACGACTGGTACTCCGGGAACGACTCCGAGGAGATATCTGCAACCGCGTGGGAAGCCATACTGAGGTCCTTTAATCTTTTCCTGGGGTGGGTGGGATTACACACCATCTACTTACGGCAACTATACGGCACCGCGCGGGCGCGGTCACCAGTTGCCGCGAGGTAGTTGGCGCTTGTTTTAGTCGTCGCCGCCCTTGAAGGCAGCGCGAGCGCGCTCGGCGTTGATCGCGCCGACAGCGTCGAGCGGGATGCCTGCCGGGCAGACGTCCGCGCACTCGCCGTACAGGGAGCAGTGGCCGAAGTTGGTCTCCAGCTCGTCAACCATCTTGCGGGCGCGGCGTGCACGCTCCTGCTTGCCCAGCGGCAGCAGCTTCAGGTGCTTCAGCTTGGCACCGGTGAACAGGTGCGCAGCACCGTTCGGGCAGGCGGCCACGCAGGCGCCGCAGCCGATGCAGGCCGCGTAGTCGAGCGCAAGCTCGGCGTCGTGGTGGTTGACGTGCAGGGTGTCCGCGTCCGGTGCGGTACCGGCGTTGACGGAGACGTAGCCGCCCTGCTGCATCACGCGGTCGAGGGCGGAGCGGTCAACCGCGAGGTCCTTGATCACCGGGAAGGCGCCGGAGCGGAACGGCTCAATCTTCAGGGTGTCGCCGTCCTTGTAGTTCAGCAGGCGCTGCAGGCAGGCGGTGGTGTTCTGGCCGGCACCGTGCGGGCGGCCGTTGACGGAGAGGCCACAGGTGCCGCAGATGCCCTCGCGGCAGTCGTGCGCGAAGGTGAACGGCTCCTTGCCGGCCTCCACGTACTTGTTGTTCACGTGGTCGAGCAGCTCCAGGATGGACATCTGCGGCACAGCGTCGTCCACCTGGACGGTCTCGAAGCTACCGTCGGTGTCGGGTCCGGCCTGACGCCAGATCTCAAGTGTCAGTTTCATTACTTGTAGTTCCTTGCCATCAGCGGGATCGAATCGAAGTACAGGGGTTCTGCGTGGCGGATGAACTCACCTTCGCCGGCTGGCTCCCACGCCGACACGAAGCACCAGTTCTCGTCGTCACGCTCGGCCTCGCCGTCGTCGGTGAGGTGGTCCATGCGGTAGTGGGCGCCGCAGGACTCGTCGCGGTCGAGTGCGTCCACGCACATGAGCTCGCCCAGGTTGATGTAGTCCCAGAGACGAAGCGTAGCCTCGAGGGTCTGGTTCATGTCATTCGGGTTGCCCGGGATGTTCACGTTCGCCAGGAACTCCTGACGCAGTGCGCGGATCTTCTGGATGCCCTCCTGCAGGCCCTCAACGGTGCGGGCAACGCCGCAGAACTCGTAGAGGAGCGCGCCGAGCTGCTCGTGGTAGTACTCCGGGCCGTGCGGGTCCGGACCATCGATGCGCATCAGGAACTCAATGCGGTCCTGGGTGCGGGTGACAGCCTCGTGGACCTCCGGCGCATCGATGTCGATGAGCGCCTCGCCCAGGTGGTCAGCCAGGTAGTTCGGGATGGTGAACGGGAGGGTGAACCAGCCGTCGACGGAAGCGGACAGCAGGGAGTTCGCGCCCAGGCGGTTCGCACCGTGGTAGGTCCAGGAGCACTCGCCGGCGGCGAAGAGGCCGTCGATGGAGGTCATCTCGTTGAAGTCGGTCCACAGGCCGCCCATGGTGAAGTGGACGGTCGGGGCGATACGCATCGGCACCTGGTACGGGTTCTCGCCGGTGGAGTCCTCGTACATCTCGAACAGGTTGGAGTAGCGCTCGCGGATGGTGTCCTCGCCGAGGCGCTCGATGGCGTCGGAGAAGTCCAGGTACGCGGAGTTGTGCAGCGGGCCCACGCCGTAGCCGGCGTTGAGCTGCTGGGAGATGGCGCGGGACGCCACGTCACGCGGCACGAGGTTACCGAAAGCCGGGTAGCGGCGCTCCAGGAAGTAGTCGCGCTCCTCCTCCGGGATGTCCTTCGGATCGCGGTCGTCGCCCTTCTCCTTCGGGGTCCAGATGCGACCGTCGTTACGCAGGGACTCCGACATCAGGGTGGTCTTCGCCTGCCACTGCGCGTTGACCGGCAGGCCGGTCGGGTGGAACTGCACGAAGCACGGGGAAGCCAGGTAGGCACCGCGCTCGTACGCGCGCATGATGGCGGATGCGTTGGAGTTCTTCGCCAGGGTGGTCTTGTGGTACACGTTGCCGTAACCACCGGTGGCCAGGATCACAGCGTGAGCGGTGAACGGCGAGATCTCGCCCGTAATCAGGTTACGGGTGACAATGCCGTTGCAGCGCTTCTTGCCGTCCTGCTCGGTGATGATCAGGTCCATCAGGTCGTTGTGGGTGAAAATCTCCACGTTGCCCAGGTGGATCTGGCGCTGCAGCGCAGACGCGGTGGACAGCTGCAGCTGCTGGCCTGTCTGGCCGCGGGTGTAGTAGGTGCGGGACACCTGCACACCACCGAAGGAACGGGTGGCCAGGGTGCCGCCGTACTCGCGGGCGAACGGAGCGCCGATGGCGTTCATGTGGTCGATGACGCGCACGGACTCAACAGCCAGGCGCCAGCAGTCGGATTCGCGGCAGCGGTAGTCGCCGCCCTTGACGGTGTCCTTGCAGTGGCGGTACGCGCCGTCGTTGTCGACCTTCTTGCCGCGGGCGGAGTTCACGCCACCCTGTGCAGCAATGGAGTGCGCACGGCGCGGAGCGTCGTGGTAGGTGAAAACCTGGACCTTGTAGCCCAGCTCGCCGAGGGCCGCTGCGGCAGCGCCGCCGGAGAGGCCGGTGCCCACCACGATGACGGTGAACTTGCGGCGGTTCAGCGGGGAGACCAGGTTCATGTGGTCCTTCTGGTACTCCCACATGTCGCGCATGCGAACCTTGTCGCGGTTCGGCTCGGCGTTAGCGAGGATCTCGCCCGGGGTGACACCGGAGACGACGGATTCCGGCTGGCGGAAGCCCGTGTTGACATCGGCACCCTGGGTAGCGGACACGGTCTGCTGCTCAGCGCCTGCGGAGCCCGTGTTCGAGTTAATAGCGGTAGTCATTGATGTTTCTCCTAATCAGCCTTACCGAGTGAATCCCGGAACCCAGCCGAGGGCGATGGCGATCGGCATGATGATGTTGCCGATCACGACGATGAACGGGAGGACGTAGCCCAGGAAGATCATGAGGCCGCGGCCGCGCTCACCCAGCCAGCCCAGGTCGGAGACCGCGAGGTACACGCCGTGGGTGAGGTGCAGCGCCAGGGCAACCATCGCCAGCACGTAGAACAGGGTCACCGGCCAGCGGTGCGGAGCGAAGGTGGCGAGCAGGTTGTCGCGGACAGCGCCGTGGACGAACTCGTCGGAAGCCACGACCTCGCCGATGGTGAGGTCGAGGATGTGGAAGACGAGGAACAGCAGGAGGATGACGCCGGTGGCGAGCATCCAGCGGGTCGCGGTGGACTGCCAGCCGCCCATCAGGTTGGTGCGGGCGAACTTGCCGCGGGAGCGCTTGGAGCGGCCGGCCAGGGTGAACGCGCCCCAGATGTGGAGTGCGAGGCAGGCCAGCAGGATGATGCGGAGGATCCACAGGAAGCCCTCGCGCGGGAAGAGCGGCTCGCCGATGGTGCGGAGGAACTCTCCATACTCATCGATCGGTGCCACGCCGTTCGCGTTCAGCGGCATGAAGATCTTCAGGTTGCCGACCATGTGGCCGAGCACGAACAGGCCGAAGATCAGGCCGGTGATGGCCATGGTCAGCTTGACGGCCCAAGTTGGGTAGGACGGCCGCTCGCGCAGCGGCTTCTCAGTGATTTTTCCGTGACGAATGGCTTCACGGTCTGCGTTTTGTACAGTCATGGCACCTCCAGTGTCGATTTCACTTTAAGGTTGCAGGCTCCTTTACACGTATTTTCAGCGTGCGTCGAGAAGCGTCAGCTCCCAGCGAGCGCCCAGCTGCGCGCGGGGAGTATTGCGTATCGACGGGATTTACATCGCCGCGTCGCCAAGTGTGATGTTCGCCACCGATTTCCGATCGGACCGCGTCGGCCACCCCCGCTACCCCTTTGGGTGTCAAACTTTGGTTGGTAAGTACGCCCTTACCTGGGCGTTTGCGTGGGCTTCGGGGGCAATTGCTTGCCGACGACGGCGTGACTCAAATCTCTGTATCGTGGGCGCCATGACTGACAACATCAACAACTCCGCATCCCGCCAGATCGACGCTCCAGCCAAGGAGATCTTCGACATCCTCTCCAACCCGGAGCGCCACGCCGAGACCGACAACTCCGGCATGGTCGTCTCCGCCGACCACGGCGAGCGCATCAAGGCCGTCGGCGACACCTTCACCATGAACATGACCAAGGAGGACGGCGATTACCAGACGGTCAACGAGGTCTTCGCTTTCCAGGAGGACCGCGTGATCGGCTGGAAGAACGTCGAGAACATCACCGCCGAGGTGAAGGTCGGCGCCAAGTGGCTCTACGAGCTCGAGCCGGTCGACGCGGACCACACCCGCGTGACCCTGACCTACCAGCGCGACGAGATCGAGCTGGACAACGTGCGCAAGATGAGCGAGAACTTCGACGACGACTTCTTGGCAAAGTCCCTCGACTCCCTCGCCGAGGCGGTTGCTGGCGCTTAAGCCCACGCTTGACGACGTTTGAAGGCCGGCCCTTAGGGCCGGCCTCTTTAATTCAGTCCCATGTACTCCTTGAGCACGAGCTCGGCGCGCTCGTGCTGGCCGGTTGCTTTGAGCAACGCCACGAATTCGTCGAGCACCGACGGCACGGCGCTGCGCTGCGAGGTAGCGACGAGCGCTTCGATAACGGACTCGTAGGCCCACGCGGCGTCGTCGTAACGCTTCGCCTCGTGTAATTGGCGGGCGGCGAGCAGGAATGCTTCAGCAGCCAAGCGAATCTCACCAGCTGAACCAAATCCTTCGCCGGCGCGCATCGCCTCTTCCGCGGCTCCGGCCGCGTCCCCGCGGGCGGCGGCGAGCCGGGAGAGAATGTCGTGGATCCGGGCGCGACGCACAGCGTTACCACGTTGCTCCTGCTCAGCCAGTTCGCCGGTCATGGTGGCGGTGTCCACGTCCGGGATCCCGACGAGAGCGTCGCGTACGGTGGCCCCGGTCGCGTCGGCTTCTTCCAGCTCCGCCTCGCTGGCTGCCCATGCGTAGGCGACCTGCACCAAGAGATTCGGGTGAGCTTCGCTGGCGATGAGTCGATCCCAGGCTCGCTGGAACACACTCACGGCGTCGACGTAACGGCCCGCCATAGTTTGGGCCTGCGCGGACTCGGCGTAAGCAAGGCCGGCACCGAGGATGTCCCCGGCCGCTTCGCGCTGCATCGCCGCGCGGTCGTACAGAGGCGCGGCGTCATGCCACTGTTCGCGCCTCGCAAACTCCTCGGCGGCGGCGAACGGGTCGGGGACGGAAGCGGATCGGGAGATTTCAGCGCTCAGGTCATCAGGTACCGCACTTGGTTCGACGGCCTCCACCGGCTCTTCTGCCTCCCCGAGGTCGGCCAGCACACGGGCTTGGCGTGCCTCGGCCAGAACACCAGCCCAGTGGGGTTTGCCAGCCCGCGCGTCGAAGGCGGCGACAAGGTCGGCGGCTTCGCGCTCGCAAGCGTCGACAAGCGCTGCGACGGTGGGGAACGCCTCGAGACCGGTGGGGAGTTCGCCGGCGTCTGGGTGGGCGCTCAGCCCCCGAAGCATCGCCAGGCAGTAGCGCAGGCGGTGAATGGGCGCGCCTTGGCCTTCCACGGCGTCGCGGCCGATGGTGCTCAGCATCGCGAGGCCCTCATCGAGCTGATTGCCGCGGGCGAAGATCTCGAACCAGCCGGCGATACGCTCCGGGTCGCGCAGGGTGCGGTCGTGGTGGGAAATTGATGATCGCAGGTACTCGGTACAGGCGCGGGCGTCACCAGTGTGCAGGTTGGCCATCGCCAGCTCGAGAAACATGCCGGCGGGCTCGCGGTTGCAGGTGGCGTCTTGGGGACCAAGCCTGACGGCGTCGTCGTAACGCCCGAGGGAAACCATGCGGTGGATCAGGTCGCTGTGGTGGCATGCCTCGCAGTCCAGGTCGTCGCCGGCGATGGCGTTCCACTGCGTCCAATAGCGCTCCGCGTCCTCTTCGTCGCCGTTCGCGGAAGCCCACGCGAAACGCGCCCGTGACACGGCGGCCATGCTGTGGCCGGCCTGGCGGTAGCGCGCCTCCATGTCGTCGAGCAGTGCCTCCGCGACCTCGCGGGTGATCTCTGGGTAGACCGGCAAATCATCCGCGATCCACTTGAACTGCCAAAACAGGAGGTGGGTGTCGTGCTCGTCGAAGTACTCCGGGCGGGTGTCGTAGAGGCGCAGCAGCTCAGAAAACGTGGCGAATGCCTCCGGGGTGTCCACGCCGAATGTGTAGGCGCGCACCAAATGCTCCAGCACCTCTGGAAGCATCTCGTCGGGGCCCTGGTTGCGCACCCGGCGCGCGAGCACTTCCGCTGCGAGCACGCGGGCGGGGCCGTCCGGCATTCCGTTCAGAGTGTTCAGCGCGTTGCGGGTTTCAGTTCTCGTGTCCATCGTGAGTTCCTTCTTGCGAGTCGGTCAACGCGGCGGTGAGCAGCACGCCGAGGGAAGCCGACAGGCTCGCCGCATCGCTTGCCGTGAGCCCCTCACCCGTAAGCAGCACCGCCGAGTAATAGATCGTGCGAAACGCCGCGGGCAGCTCCGGGCTGTCGTGCGCAGCGAGCAGCGTGCGCACGGTCGGGTTCGCGTCGTTGAGCACCAAGGTGCGGGCCACAATCGGCTCGTCGCCCTGGTCGAAGCTCCCCAGCAGCGCACGCCACCCACCCTCGGCCTCGGCCTGCTCGCGCCTGCGCTCAAGGCGTCGCTCCGCCTCGGGGTCACGCAGCAGCACCGCGGGCACGTCGGCGGGCGCAAACTCGCGCAGAGTGATCTCGCAGTCATCAGCGCCCAGCTCTGCCGTCATTCGGTCTATGGCCAGCAGCGTTTCCGCCTCCCGCACCGGGCCCACCGGTGTAAACGCCTGGTGCATGCTTTTCGACGACAGCACCTCAACTTTCCAGCCTGGCCTTGCCGCCAGCCGACTGAGCAGGTCCGCATCGTAGACGTACCCTGCGTTGACTACGCCCAGCTGCTGCGCTCGCGCCACCGGCGCGACAGCGCGGTACGCCTCCGTCGTCGGGCAATAGCGCACCACACCCGACTCAGCGGAAAGCTGCGCGAGCGTCATCGCGCCCAGCGTCGTCTCATACGGCAGCACCCGCGCGGCGAGCTCCAGCATGTCGTCATCCACCAGCGCCATCGACCGCAGCGCCAAGTGGTGCACTTCAAGAAACTGTCTCGCCCGCTCGTGCTTGTCGACGAGCGTGTCCTGCGCCCACCGCTTCAACTGCTCACCGAGTTCGTCCCGGGTCAGGGCTAGGGTGGCGTCGTCACGCAATTGCTCGCGCGATGCGACCGGGGAGAGTGCATCGGAGTTGAGCACCGCCCGGACGAAGAAGGCCCACTCAGGAAGGACGGCATCGGCAGCGGCGTCGACAAGCATGCGCTTTGTGTACACGCGGTGCCTGCCCGACTTCGGTGACACCGCGTGCGGTAAGACGAACGCCACGCCGGTGGTGCCCGTGACGCCTACCTCCAGGTCAATCGCAGCGAGCGGCGTGAACCCAAACGTGCGCTCGCAATAGGCGCGCAATGCGCGCTCGCGCTCCCCGGTCGAGGTGTATGCGGCCAACCAGGGCAGCTCCGGTTCTGTGATGCGGCGCCACTGGCGACCCGCACCCACCGGCACTTTCACCGCGATATCGACGGGCAGGAACGAGCAGTACTCGGCGGCCAGGCGCACGACCGTCTCCGTGGCCACCCAGTCCTCCATGTATTGCGACGCGCGCAGGCGCACCTGGGTGCCGACCGGCTGCTCATCGCCGTCGAGTTCCGTGAGCCGGAACGTGCCATTGCTGTGACCCTCCCAGCGGATCGCCGGGTGGCCTACGGCGCGGCTGCGCACCTCGATCGTGTCGCTGATCAGAAACGCCGCAAGCAGTCCGATACCGAACTGGCCGACGAACTCTTGGCGCCCCTCACCGAACACAGCATCGCGTTTCGACGACTGTCCGATGGTCGCCAGCAGCTCCTCAGCCTGCGCGAACGTCATGCCGATGCCTGAATCCGTCACCGTCAGCCCAGGTTCGTCGACCCACGGCTCGAGCCGCACCATGGCGGGCGCGTCCGGGTCCTCAAGTTGCCGCGCGGCGACCGCATCAGCCGCGTTCTGCACCAGCTCACGCAGATAAACCTGCGGCCCCGAATACAGGTGCTGCGACAGCACCTCGACGAGCCCGCCCAGGTTGACCTGGAAGCGGTCGAGCGTCACTCCCCGCTCTCTTCGACCTGGGCTTCCTCGACGGCCTCAGGGAACGCCTCATTCAGCGCCTCGAACAGCGAGTTACCCGTCATCAGGCCGCAGTTCAGATGGTCCTCCAGCTGCTCCTGGGTCAGCCCGAAGGGGTATGCCACCACGTGCTCGCACAGTAAGCGGACGGTGCCCTCTTCAGTGACCACCGGGTAGGCCTTGGGCCAGAAGCGCTCGCGGTTCCACTCGGCCGTGAAGGCGTTGGCCTCGCCGAGACGTTCCTCCGGCAGCTCGCCGAACCAGGTGCCGCGCACGCACAGGATGTCCTTGTTATCCCCGATGGCAACGAAGTTGAACCCGCCGTGCTCCCAGCCGCCGAGCAGATCGCCCTCATCGTCGACACCGTAGTTGATCTCGCTGCGATCAAAAATCTCGCGGATGCGATCGATGGACAGCGGGGTGAGCCCGTTCGCGTTCTGCGCCGGCACGGCATCGAAGAAGCCCATGGGATACTCCTTTTTGGTGGTTACGGCTGGGTGTTCTGCGGGGTATTTTCCCGCTTGAGCCTAGCGCCGCAGCGCACTGTACGCAGCGGATCTCAAGGCCGCCTGAAACCGCACGCCGCACATGCATGCGCCGTGCCCGAGAGCCTGCGTTTTCAGTCCAGCCCCATGTGCTCCTTGAGCACGCGCTCGGCACGGTCGTGCTGGCCGGTGTCCTTGAGGAACGCCACGAATTCCTCGAGAACTGCCGGCACGGCGCTTCGTTGCGCGGTAGCCGCACGCGCCTCGATCACAGACTCGTAGGACCACTCGGCATCGCGGTATCGGCCCAGCGCGCGCTGGAGCCGGGCCGCCATGAGGAACGCATCCGCCGCCTCGCGGATCGCGCCGGAGGTGCCGAATTGCTCTGCGGCTGCGACTGCCTCCGCCGCGGCCTCGGCTGTTTCGCCGCGGGAGGCCAGGTACCGGGCGCGGATGTCGTGGACCTGCGCACTGCGGAACGCGTCATCTTGAGATTCAGCATCGGTGTCCACGTCGGCGAGGTGATCAATCGCATCCAGCACGCT
The DNA here is from genome assembly GCF_024160105.1 of Corynebacterium stercoris. Taxonomy (GTDB): domain Bacteria; phylum Actinomycetota; class Actinomycetes; order Mycobacteriales; family Mycobacteriaceae; genus Corynebacterium; species Corynebacterium stercoris. The sequence goes on along the minus strand of NZ_JAMFTQ010000008.1, from coordinate 5,449 downwards.
GTGCCCCGCCGGTATCAGGTTCGCGCCGCGGCGTTGCACTGCTTGGGCCTCGCTGTTTGCCCAGGCGTAGGCAACCTGGATGAGCAGACCCGGGTCGGCTCCCGCGGCGGTGAGGTTTTCCCATGCGCGGTAGAACGTTGCGGCAGCTGTTTCGACGTGCCCGGTCATTGCCGCTGCCTGCGCCTCCTCCGCGTACGCCACGCCGGCCCCCAGGATGTCGCCGGCAGTCTCGCGCTTGAAGGCGGCTTGCCTGTACAGCAACGAGGCTTCGTCCCACAGCTCCTGCTGAGCCAGCACTTCCGCTGCGGTGAACGGGTCACTTGCAACCGCTGCGCCCTGCGCATCCTCCGCGGCCTGCGACCTAACTGCGGTGTCAGCAACGTCGACCCCCGTCAAGTCCAGCAGCACCCTCGACTTCCGCGTCGCGGCCAGGGCATCCGCCCAGCGCGAGTTGCCGGCGGAGCGGTCGAAGGCGGCGGCGAGGGTGGCGGCTTCGCGCCCGCAAGCGTCGGCAAGCGAGGCGACGGTGGGCAGCGCGGCGATGCCGGTCCCCAGCTCGCCTGCGCCCGGGTGTGCGCGCAAGCCCCGCAGCACCGCCAGGCAGAACTTGAGCCGGTGGAAGGGCGAACCCTCCCCGTTCACGGCCCCGGCACCAACGGTGCGGAGCATGCCGAGCGCGTCCCCGAGCCTGTTGCCGCGCGCAAGGAGCTCGAACCAGTCGCCGATGCGCTGTACGTCCCGGAGGGTGGAGTCGTGCGTGGCCATGGAGATGCCAAGATGCGCGTCGCAGGCGGCAGCGTTGCCGACGTGCAGATGCGCCTTCGCCAGCTCGAGGTGCATGCCGGCGGGCTGACGGTTACACCTCGCACCTTCAAGGACACCGAGCGCAATCGCTTCGTCGTACCGCTGCTGGCGCACCAGTCGGTGAAGGGCTTCGGCGCGACGGCAGTGAGCGCAATCCATGTCGTCGCCAGCCGAGCTCCACGCGTTCCACGCGCGCTCAGCTTCGGCCTGGTCGCCGTGCATGACCGACCACGAGTACTGCGCCTTCGCGACCGCGGCCATGCCGTACCCGGCGAGACGGAAGCGCCGCTCCATCTCGTCGAGAAGCCATCGCGCGAGCTCCGGGTCAACCTCGGGGAACAGCGTCAGCGAATCACCGATCCACTTGAACGCCCAGAACAGATTGAATGTATCGTCCTCGTCGAAGTACTCGGGGTGAGTGTCGTAGAGTCGCAAGACCTCGGCGAACGGCGTGAACACCTCCTGGCCGTCCGCGCCAAAGACGTAGGCGCGGACCAGCTGCAGGAGAGCTTTCGGCAGCATCTCCTCCGGCCCCTGCTCGCGCACGCGGCGCACCAGAGTATCGGCTGCCAGCACGCGAGCGGCGCTGTCCGGCATCTCGTCGAGCGCCCGCAGGGCGCGGCGAGTTTCAGCGATCGCGTCCATGGTCACTCTCGATTGTCCTCGCGCTTGGCCTCCGGGAAAGCCTCATTCAGCGCCTCGAACAGCGCGGAACCCGTCGAAATGCCGCAGCCCAGGTGGTCTTCCAGCTGATCCACCGTCAGGCCGAACGAGTAGGCCACGACGTGCTCGCAGAGCACACGGACCATGCCCTCCTCCGTCACCACCGGGTATGCCTTCGGCCAGAAGTGGTCCCGGTTCCAATCGGCGGTGAACGCGTTCACTTCGTCGAGGCGCTCGTGCGGCAGCTCCCCGAACCATGTCCCGCGAAGGCAGAACACGTTCTTACCATCGCCAGCTGCGATGAAGTGGAAAAAGCCGTGCTCCCAGCTGCCGAACAGATCCCCGTCATCATCGACGCCGTACTTGATCCCGCTGCGGTCGAAGATCGCGCGGATCCGGTCGATTGCCAGGGGCTCAAGCCCGCCAGCCGGTTGCGCCGGCACAGTATCGAAAAAGCCCATAAAAACAAGCGTACCGACGCTCCCATGGAACGTCGGTACGCGGAAAGCGAACGCTTTTACAGGTTGATCATGTGGCCCTCGATGCCGTGCGCGATCTCCTTGACCGCCTCGGACAGCGTCGGGTGGATGTGGATGCTGCGGGCGATCTCACTTGCGGTGAGGTCGAAGCGCTGGGCCAGAACGACCTCCGGGATGAGCTCGGAGACGTTCGCGCCGACAAAGTGGGCGCCCAAGATCTCACCGAACTCCGCGTCCGCGACCAGCTTGGCAAAACCAGCAGTCTCGTTCAGGCCGACAGCCTTACCGTTAGCGGAGAACGGGAAGGTTGCTACCTTGATCTCGCGGTCCGGCCACTTCTCCTTCGCCTGCTCCTCGGTGTAACCCATGGACGCAACCTGCGGGTTACAGAAGGTGGCGCGCGGGGTCATCATGTAGTCCTCGATCTCGAGGGTCTCAGCACCCGCGATGGTCTCGGCGGCGATGATGCCCTGCGACTCAGCCACGTGCGCGAGCTGCAGCTTCGCGGTCACGTCGCCGATGGCGTAGATGTGCTCGACGTTGGTGCGCATACGCTCGTCAATAGCAATGGCGCCGCGCTCGGTGAGCTCAACGCCGGTGTTCTCCAGGCCGTAACCCTCAACGTGCGGGGCGAAGCCGACGGAAATCATCACACGGTCGACGGTGAGGGTCTGGGTCTCCTCGGAACCGTTCTTCTTGATGTCCACCTCGACGGAGTCGCCGTTGTCGCGCACCGCGGTGGTGGCGTGGCCGGTGAGCAGCTTCACGCCGAGCTTCTTGTAGCGCTTCGCGATCTCCTTGGATACGTCCTTATCCTCGTTCGGCAGGACGCGGTCCATGTACTCCACGACCGTCACGTCGACGCCGTAGTTGGAGAGCACGTAGGCAAACTCCATGCCGATGGCGCCAGCACCGACGATGACCATGGTCTTCGGTGCCTCCGGGTTGAGGATCTGCTCCTCGTAGGACACGACGTTCTCAGAAAGCTCAATGCCCGGGAGGGTGCGGACGACAGAGCCGGTGGCGATGATGCAATCGTCGAAAGTAACGGTCTTGCCCTTATCGTCGCCGTCCGTGATCTCGATGGTCTTGGCGTCCTTGAACTCACCGAGGCCGTGGATCTCGGTGATCTTGTTCTTCTTCATCAGGTAGTGGACGCCGCCGACGATCTTCTCGGAGACCTTGCGGGAGCGCTTGTGCGCATCCGCGAAATCGAACTCCACATCGCCCTTGATGCCGAAGGTCTTCGCCTCGTGGTTGAAGATCTCCGCCACCTCGGCGTTCTTGATCAGCGCCTTGGACGGGATGCAGCCCACGTTCAGGCAGACACCGCCCCAGTACTGCTTCTCAACCACGGCCACCTTTTTGCCGAGCTGAGCTGCACGAATAGCGGCGACGTAACCACCGGGGCCCGCGCCGAGGACAACAACGTCAAAATGTTCCTTAGTCACGCCCATAAGGATACTGTCATTGCGGGGATCGAGGGCGGGTGAGGTGGCCGCACAGTAATGTAAAGCCCCATGAAGCTGACCCGCCCCGCCGCCGCTGCCGTCGCCACCGTGGCCCTCGCCGCGGTCGCCATCCCCGCCGTCACCCAGTCCCGCGACGAGGCGCCCCGCACCGCTCTCGTTCAGGCGGCGAGCAGCGCGGTCACCACCTCGCTGCAGCCGCAGCCGACGACCGCCGCGGTGACGAGCGCTTCGTCGAGCGCGGTTTCGGCCACGAGCGCGGCTGCTCCGAGCCCGGTGGTGGCAACCCAGACGTCGGCAAGCAAGGAGCCCAACGGCGCGTCCGTGCCGGACGGGGACCTGCAGGCGATCGCGAACGCCGTCGACGAGGCGCTCACCGGCGACACCCCCGAGGGCGCCATGGAGAACATGCCCACGCTTGCCGACGATTCTTCCAAGCGCCCCACCAAGGAGCACGTCAGCAGGCTGTTCGAGGCGCCGAAGGATTACCAGGACAAGCCGCAGGCGTGGTTCAACCAGGTGCGCGCCCTCGGCGGCGAGGCCGTGTCCGTGTACTCCGACTCGATGAAGCGCGACATTCCGGTTGCGGTGCTGCCGGCGCGCGACGAATTCGGCCAGCGTGTCGAGGGCGCGCCGACGTACTACCTGCTCAACGGCGCGGGCGGCTCCGAGCAGAACACTGACTGGCTGGTGCAGGCGCCGGAGAACGTTCGCGACGTGTTCAAGGGCCAGCGCGTGAACGTGGTCATTCCGATGGAAGGCGCGTTCAGTTACTACATCGACTGGCTCACCGTGCCGGAGGAGAACATCTACTACCGCGGCAAGCAGCTGTGGACCACATTCCTGGGCGAAGAACTCCCCTACGCCATCGAGGACTACCTCGGCGCCAACGACCTGCGCGCTGTGACCGGCTTCTCCATGTCCGCGACCTCGTCTCTGCTGCTCGCCGAGCACTACCCGAACCGCTACGCGGCCGTCGGTTCCTTCTCCGGCTGCGCCGCGACCTCCACCCCGCTGCCGAGCTTCTTCGTCGGCCTAACCGTGAACCGCGGCAGCGCCGGCAAGGGCAACATCACCCCGGAGAACCTGTGGGGTCCGCGCGGCTCCGAGTACAACCGCTACAACGATGCCCTCGTCATGGCTGACAAGCTCGCCGGCACCGGGACCCACATCTACATGTCGTCCGGTACCGGCCTCGCCGCCGAAACCGACATGGTCGGCTACCTCAAAAACGTACGCAAGCTGACCTCGACGCAGGCGCTCTCCAACTCCCTGACCCTCAACGTGGAGGGCGGCGCGATCGAGGGCGCGATGAACGCCTGCTCCCACGACCTGCACACCAAGCTGAAGTCGCTCGACGTGCCGGTGACCTTCAACCAGCGTCCGGTGGGCACGCACTCCTGGCCGCTGTGGCGCGACGACCTGGCCGTGTCCTGGGACCAGGTAATCAAGCCGGCGCTGGGGTTGTAGGCAGCGGGGGGCGTTGGGGCGCGGCGTTGCGGGGGGCTCGGCGGGGCGGCGCGCGGCGCGGCGGGGCGGCTCGGCGGCTCGGCGGGGCTTGGCGGCTCGCGGCGCCCGTCCCCGGCCGCCGCGTTTCCGCTGGTCAACAAGGGTCGCCACTCAGGGGCATAACTGCAGGTCAACTCCGGGGCAGGTGTTCCGGGGCATAACACCTGGTAGACAGCTTATTGGTCAATTGTCTACGGAAAACTGAATAAAACTTCTGCCAGCAAGTATGCCCCGGAACCCATGCCCCTAAACGTATGCCCCGGAATACCTGCCCCGGAATACCTGCCCCGGAGCACCAAGGGGACCGAGGACGCGCGAGCCCTGCCGACTCAGCGACCAGTGCTGGCCAGCCCCGGAGGCCGCTGGCCTATACCCCCACAGTCAGATGGTGAAAAAGTCGATGGCGGTGTCATGTGGTGAATGCGCCACCTGACCGGGAGGTTGTTGTGGGTCGACGTTCGACGCCTATGCATGTGCGCCAGGCTGCGCTGGCCAGGGTTGAAGCGGGTGAGGGGGTGTATGCCG
>NZ_JAMFTQ010000007.1 GCF_024160105.1 Corynebacterium stercoris | reverse complement strand
ACCATCACCCACCACCAACTGGTGGAACCGAGTGATCTCCTCAACCGGTGGATCCCACCGTGACACCGTCATCACCAACACCAACCCTTCAGATCAGTGTTGCAACGACCACTAGAACTTAAGGTCGTAGGTGCCCAGCATGTACATGCCGTAGGGGGAGTACCAGCGGTCGGTGAATTCCAGCATCTCGCCACCGATGGCCTGGATGCCGCCCGGGTCCGCCTCGAGGGTGACGGAGTAGTGCGCGGTAATGCCCTCCGCGGTGGCGCCGGTGCGCTCGCCCCAGGTCATAACCACCGTGTCCGGGCTTGCGAGCGCCACGTTCTCGATGCTCGTGAACGTGCGCATCTCCCCGTCGGGCTTGCCGTTGATGTAGAACGCGATGCCGTCCGTGATCGACGCGCCGGTGCCGGCGGGGCCGCGTTCATCGCCCAGCGACCCGCGGAAGATGATCCAGCTCACGGGCGCGCACGGGTCGTAGTGGTTCTCGATGTCCGCGATCCAGTAGTTGTAATCCGTCCCGTCCACGTTCGGCATGCGGCCGGGTGCGGTGCCGGTGGGGTACTGCTCGCGCGGGTCTTTCGGCAGCGCCGCGCACTCCGCCTCCTGGGCGGGGCTTTCGCTTGACGACGGCGTTTCTTCCGACGTCGTCGTTTCCACCGACGTCGTCGTGACAACGCTCGTGCTTGGGGCTGGTGCCGAGGTAAACGGCGCGGGCGCGGCGGTGTCGGTGCCTCCGGTGCTGCACGACGCCAGCGCGAGCCCCGCCGGAACCGCAACGAGAAGCCTGGTGATGTGTGTGAGTCGGCTCATGCCCCAAGGTTAACCCGATGTGACCCTCACTCCCAGAAATCGGAGGCGTCCAACCCGAAGCGGTACAGGCAGCGCCGCAAAAACGGCATGGACAATCCGATGACGCTGGTCGGGTCGCCGTCGATGGAGTCGATGAACCAGCTGCCCAACGCTTCCAAGGTGAACGCGCCCGCGCATTCCAGCGGCTGGCCGGATCGTGCGTAGGCTTCGATGTCCGCGTCGCTGACGTCGCCGAACCGGATGGCGGTGCGCACTGTCTCCGTCACCCATTCACTCCGGTGCACAACCGCGTGGCCGGTAAGCAGATGCGCCGTTGTGCCACGCTGCTGCTTCCAGCGCTCGATGGTGGCCTCGACGGTATGGGGCTTGCCCAAAAGTTCGTCGTCAAGCAGGAGCATCGAATCGCAGCCGATCACCACGTCCTCGGGGAACTCGCCGGCCACCGCCTCGGCCTTCGCGCGGGCGAGCGCCACCACGATGTCAGCCGGGGCGGCGCCGCGCATCTCGGCGATCACTGCGTCCTCGTCGATGTGCGCCGGGTGCAAAATCGGCGCCACGCCGCCCTGTTCGAGCAGCATGCGCCGAGAGGGCGATTGCGATGCGAGGACGAGGCGCATCTTAGAAGTAGGCGACGTTGCCGAAGGCGTGCGGGTTGTAGAGCGCGGCGTTGTGGTTCGCCGGGCGGGCGGCACCCCAGCCGTTGCGGTCCGCCGGGTGCGCCGCGGCCTGCTGCGCGGCGTGCAGCTCGGAGATCACCGCGGTCAGCGCGGCGATTTCCTCCTCGGTCGGGTCACCTTTGGTCACCGTGAACAGCGGGTTTGCTGCGTGCGTGTGCACTGTGGTCACTGCCGGACTCCTTCCTCCTACAGCGGGATGTTCCCGTGCTTCTTCGGGGTAGGGTACACGACCTTACGCTCCAGTAACCTGAGACCTTCCAGCACCTGGTGGCGCGTCTGGCTCGGCTCGATCACCGCGTCGACGAGGCCGCGCTCGGTGGCCACGTAAGGGTTGAGGTTCTCCGCCTCGTACTCCGCGGCGTCGGTGCCGATCTGGGTGGCGGCGGTGGCGGCGTCGGCAAGCGCGATCTGCGCCGTCGGCCAGGCGTAGACCAGGTCCGCGCCGAGACCCTTCGAGCCCAGCAGCGTGTAGGCGGCGCCAAGCGCCTTGCGGGTGATCACGGTGACGGTACCCACCTGCGCCTCCGCGAACGCGTAGGCGAGAGCGGCGGCACCGGCGGGCGCGCAGGCCTCGGCATCGCCTTCGACGAAGCCGGGGCAGTCCAAGAACTGCAGCACCGGGATGTTGAACGCGTCGCAGGTGCGGATGAAGCGCGCGGCCTTGCGGGCGGCGGCGTTGCTCAGGCGGCCCTGGTCGACGTTCGGCTGCGTCGCCACAATACCCACCGCGCGTCCGCCGATGTGGGAGAAGCCGGTGATCACGTTCGGCGCGTAACTCCCGGACAGCTCGAAGAAGTCGCCGTCAGTGACGGAGGCGATGATCTCGGCGGCATCGTAGGCGGCGTCATCGTCGTCCGGCATGAATTCGTCCAGGTTCGCTGGCGTCGGCTCCACCGTCGTGCGCGGCTGCATGCCCAGCGGGGAACCCGCCTGGTTGTTCAGCGGCAGGTAGCTCAGCAGGGTGCGGACGCGGTCCAGCGCCTCCGCGTCGTCGGCGGCGGTGAGGTGGGCGAGGCCGGTCTCAGCGCCGTGCGCGGCGGCAGCGACAGCGGCGCCGGCGAGCTGCAGCGACGCACCCTCGACCATCACGGTCACGTCGGCGAGCGGCACCGTCGTAGCGGCCAGCGAGTTGGTCTGGCCCGCAACCACGGCGACCTGCGGAATCAACCCCGACGCCACCGACGCGGCGCGCAGGATCTTCGCCTGCATGTGGGCGGTGACAATGCCCTCCTGCCAGCGCGGGCCGGCGGAGTCGTAAATGCCCACCACGGGCACGCCAGTCTTCATCGCCAGCTCGTAGATCTTCAGCATCTTCTCGGCGTACACTTCGCCGATCGCGCCGTCGAAGATGGTGCTGTCCTGGGAGAACACGCACACGCGGCGACCGTCGATAAGCCCGTAGCCCGTGACCACGCCGTCGGTGGCGGGCTTGGTGCGGTACATCTTGTACGCCTCGACGCGGTGGCGGGCGAGCGCGTCCGTCTCCACAAACGTGCCTTGGTCCATGAGCTGCTCGATGCGCGTGCGGGCGGCGCACGCCACGTCTTGACCAACCGGCGCCTGGGATTCGGCGAGGCGGTTGCGCAGGTCCTCAATGCGGCCAGCGGTGGTGGTCAAGTCGGGTTTCGAAGTCATAGGGCCTCAGTCTAATTCGCCCTCGGGGCAAAACCACATCGGGCCACGGCGGATCCGGATCGGCCCCTTCACCGTCGCGATGTCCACCTCGGCGTCGCCCTGCGTGATCCGCACCAGGCCCTCGGCGGCCATCTCGGCGGCGACGGCGCGCACATCATCCATCCGGTCGCGCCACGCATCCGCACTGAACAGCGCGCGGGCCACCTCCGAGGGGCAGATCGAGGACTCCGGCTTCCGCGCCTCGATCATCTCGCGTATCGACGTTCGGATCTTCCCCGCCTCAGCCTCAGTCAAGGCGCCCCTTCCGGTACACGCGGCGGGCGGCATTCATCAGCGGGAGCTGCAGCGGCAGCCTGGCGATCGCGCCGGCCAGCTTCGGCAGCGGCTGATCGCGCCACTGCCAGGCCATGTAGAAATTCGCCGGCCACACGGCTGCCAGGAGCGCAGCCGAGAACAACCCGCCCGCGCGCTGCAGCTTGGCCGAACGGCGGCGGTGCCCCGCATGCGAACGCGGCCCGAGCCACGGGGCCGCCAGCATCGCGGCCGCCGCGAGCTCCGCAGCGCCAGATATATAGGTATAGGTGCGCGGCGAACCGGGAAGCTCCGGCGGGACGATTTCGTCGAACGGCTCCGGTTTCACGAAATGCAGGATGCCGGCACCGGCGAAGAGCGGCACGAGGCCGCGGGAGGGAAAACGCATAGCGCCAGGATACGTACACTCGCGGCCATGGCAGCCAAGACCTACTCCTTCTCCACAACCGTGGCGGGTGCGCCGCTGACGGCATCGGTCGAGGTCACGCCCCGCGAAGGTGCCGTCACGCCGGTGCAGGAGCGCTTCGGGCGGGCGCTGCTGGGCCGCTTCATGGACATCACCGCGGACGGCGTCACGCAGCCCGCGCCCGCGACGGAGGCGCCCGCACCCGCCGCGCCCGAGCTACCCGATGACCCGACGGCCGCCGTCGAGGTCCTCGCGGCTGCCGCGGACGCGATCTCTGGGGAGCCGGGACTCACGGCGACCTACCACGTGCTGCGCCGTGCCGAGGCCCGCGCCGGAGATTTCGACGTTCCTGGCGCCCGTGAGGTACTTTGCGAGCTGCCCGCCGACCCGCACGCCGTCACCGTCCAGGGCGAAGCGCACGGCGCGCGCGTGACCTGCACGTTCCTCGCGCACGAGTCGGGCGCGCTGCACGCGCTCGCCCGCGCCGCCGAGCAGGCCACCGGCACGCTGCACCCGGTCCGCTTCTACGCGGACCTCGCCCGTGCGCGCCGCTGCATTGAACAGGCGCGTTACGACGACCTCCTCCACACCACCGCTCGCCTCGCGGCGCACGGACCGGAATACGAGATGGCCGCGACACTCGCGGCGCTGGCGCTCGGTCTGCACGAGGAGGGGCGCGGGGACGAGGCAGCACGCGTCGCGGCCGACATCGCCGGGTGGCTGCCGCGTGATCTCGCGGCCAGCGCGCCGGTGCGCGGGTTCGCGGAGCTGGGCGAGACGTGGCAAGAGGTCGCCGTCGACGGGTTGAACGCGTTGCCGGGCCGGCACTTCGTCGCGGTAGTCGCCGCCGACCGCACCGGCACTGCCGAAACGCCGAAGGACCTCGGAGCCACGATCACCGCCGAGGCCCTCACGAAGCTGCGCCCGGGGACGCAGCTGTACCGGACCGCGATCTAGGCGCGCCGCACTAGGCGCGCGCCGCACTAACCCCGCGGGTACACACCGTCCTCGCCGAGGCGCGCGTCCGGGTCGAGCAGTAGCGCGATCTCGCCGTCGTGGGCGTTGCCTTCGTGGAAGCGGCGGTTCTCCACCTGGGTGAACAGGGCGCGGCGGCCCACCATGCCGGCCTCGAGATGCTCTGCACCCGCGCGCAGGCGGGCGTTGGCGCGCTCGCGCCAGGTGTCGGCGGCTTGGGAACCGGCGTCGGCACGCACAGCGGCCTCGAACACGCCGGGGTGGGCGAGGACCACCAGCGCGCCGACGTGGCCGAAGCCGAGCGACGTCAGCGCCGCCGCCTTCACCCCGCCCGCGCCGAGGTCGAGCGGCTCGCGCAGCCACACGAGGTTGCGCGCCTTCGGCTCGATGAGCGGATCGACACAGTCCAGCGACGCGTTCGCCGGCAGCGTGCCGCCGGCCAGCGCATCGATGAGCCCGCCGATCTGCAGCAGCGCCGCGCCCGCCTTCGCGTGGCCGGTCAGCGTTTTCTGCGAGATCACGTACATCGGCGCGCGCGGATCGCGGCCGATCGCCGGCCACAGGATGGAGTGCAGCTCGGACTCGTTCGGATCGTTCGCGTTGGTGGAGGTGTCGTGCTTGCTCAAGAGGCGGACGTCGTCAGGCGAAAGGCCCAGCGAGCGCAGCGAGCGAGCCAAGCGCGACGCCTCGCCGCCGCGGGCGGCCGCGAGCACGCCCAGGCCCGGCGCGGGGATGGAGGTGTGCGCGCCGTCGCCGAAGGAGGAGGCGTACGCGAGCACGGCGTGGACCGGCAGCCCCAGCTCGAGCGCGAGGGAGGCGCGCGCGACGAGCACGGTGCCGCCGCCTTCTGCCTCGAGGAAGCCGCCGCGGCGGCGGTCGTTGGCGCGGGAGATGAAGCGGTCGTCGATGCCCTGGGCGCGCATGGCGGCGGTTTCGGCGGTGGCGTTCATCTCGCCGAAGCCCTGCAGGGATTCGACCTGGACGTCGTCGATGCCGCCGGCGACCACGAAATCGGCCTTGCCGAGCGCGATCTTGTCCACGGCCTCCTCGACGGAGACAGCCGCGGTGGCGCAGGCGCCGACCGGGTGGACCATCGAGCCGTAGCCGCCGACGAGGGACTGCATAACGTGCGCCGCGATCACGTTCGGCAGGGATTCCTGCAGGATGTCGCTCTGGCGGTCCTCGCCGATAAAGCGGGAGACGAACACCTTGTGCAGGCTTTCCATGCCGCCCACGCCGGTGCCCTGCGTCGACGCGACGTCCGCCGGGTGCACGGCGCGCAGCAGCTCGGCCGGGGTGAAGCCGGCCGAGATGAACGCGTCGACGGCCGTGACCAGGTTCCACACGGCGATGCGGTCCATGTTGTCGATCATCTGCGCGGGGATACCCCAGTTCGCCGGGTCGAAATCGTCGGGCATCTGGCCCGCGACGGTGCGACTCAGCGTCGCCTTGCGAGGCAGCGCGGCCTTCGCCCCGGCCAGGCGCGTCACGGTCCACTCGCCGTCGGCTTGCATGACGACGGTCTTTTCCGGATCCGCCGCCGCGAAATCGCGCGCCTCGCTTTCCGACGCCACCGTGAACGTCACGTCCTTGTCCAGGAACACCTCGGTGAGGTCGATCGAGCCCTGGTCCGTGAGGAAGTACTTGTCCGTGAGCTCGCGCACGCCGGCGCGAGCGACGACTTCGTCGCGAAAACGCTCGTAGATGTCTTCCTCGGCGACCTCCGCGCCGTCCCGGTCGTACCAGCCCGGCGTCGGGTCCTCCGCCCAGCGCACCAGGCCCGTCATCCAGGCGAGCTCCAGCACGCCGGCCGCGGTGAGCTCGACGTCGCCGGTGCGGCGGATGCCGTACTCCGCTTCCCGACGCGTCCTGCCTGACCCCCACGAGGACACCTCGCCTACGCCGCAGATGACAATCATGTCTTCGAGCGGGCACGTAATCTCGCCGACCTCGATCGCGTTTGGCTGCGCCGGGTTCGCGGCGTTCGGAAGCGCCTTGATGGTTTCGGGCGCGGTGCTGGCAGTCTGCGCGGCAAAATCGCCGCCGGTCTCGTCGGCGCGGGCGCGGCGGGCGAGCTCGGCGATGGAAACCTCCGCGTCGGCGAGCCCGCCGGTGAGGTCGTGGTCGATCGGGGCCTCCGCAGCGCGCTCACGGGCGTCGGCAGAGGCCAGCGCCATGAGCTCGCCGGAGATCTCTTCCGGGTCCCACACGTGGATGCCGGCCTCGCGCGCGGCGGGGATGAGTATGTCGTTGACGCCCATGAGGTGCGTGCCTGAAACCCAGCCGATGCGCGCCTGCGCCAGCGTCACGCCGTTAGGCCAGCCGGTTTCAGCTGCCCACTTGTTCACAATCGCATCCATGGCGGCCTTGACCTCGCCGTACGCGCCGTCGCCGCCGAAGGTGCCGCGGTTCGGGCTGCCCGGCAGCACGACGTGGGTGCGCACCGGCACGTCCGCGTTCTGCGCGAGTCGCGACAGCCCCGCGATGGTGCGCTCCACGCTCCACAGCAGCAGGCGGGCCTGCGTCTCGGCGTTGCCGCCGACCTCCGCCAGCGAGCCGGAGACGCCCGGGGCGGCGAAGGGGAAGGCGAGCGTCGGCACGAGTGCGGGTTTGCGCACCCTGACGGTGTTGCCCACCGTCTCCTTCTGCTCGGCGCCGATCCACTCGATAAGCGCGTCGACATCGCGGTAGCTGCTCAAGTTCGCGGGCACGAGCCACAGCGCAGCGCCGGCGGCGGCGTGGTCGCGGTAGAGCTTGCGCGCGAATTCCTTGCGCTTTTGGTCCACTCGGGAAGCGGTCATGATCACCGTCGCGCCGCCTCCCAGCAGGCGCTCCACCAGGGCGGTGGCGATCGAACCCGGCGCGGCACCCGTCACCAGCGCGACATCGTCCGCGTACGCGAGCTCCGGCGCCTGCACCGCCGCGCACGCAATCTCTTCCAGCGGGCCGGCGAAACCGTGCTCCGCATACCAGGCCGCCTGCTCAGCGATGGTCTGGCCCGTGCCGGCGAAGCGCTTGACCGCGACATTCGCCTGCCCCAGCGCCACGCGGGCGAGATCCTCGCGGGCTTGCGCCCAACGATCGTCGAAAAGCACTGCCCTGCGCGCGTCGAACGCGGGCGTGACCTGGGCAACCCAGCCGGCGCCGAGCTCCGCCTCAACGGTGTCGAGCACGGTGGTGTCGCTCGCCTCGACCGCGGGGCGCTCGTCCTCGATGCCGAGCTTCGCCAACAGCGTGCGCGCCGTGGCGGCGAGGGCGTCGGTGACTTCCGCGCGGTACGCGTCGAGCGCCGCCGAATCCACCACGGAGGCGGAGCCCGTGCTTGCCGACGCTCGGCTCACCACCTGACCGTTCGCCGCAGCCACCTGCTCGATGGCGGCGTCGATGAGCGCGTGCGCGTCCGCCTTGGACGCGACCGCCGGGAGTGTGGCCAGGGTGCCGCCGCGCACCGATTCGTCCTCGCGGGTGCCCAGGAGGATCGCCGTCTCGACGTGCGGCGCCCACGAGGCGGGCAGCCCCCACGCGCCGGTGACGTGCTCGCCGACGGCTGCGGGCTTCAGTCCCGCTGCACCGAGCACCTGGCGCAGGCGCGTCGACACCGCCTCGCCGAGCACGGGGCCGAAGGGGGTGTAGCCCGGCGCGGCTGAGATCACACGCTCGCGCAGCGTCGCGACGCCCGCTTCCGCCGCGCCGTCGATCGCCGGCACGCCCAGCTCCGCCGACATGTCCATGAGCAGCTGGTTGCGACGGCTGGACACGCCGCCCGTGAGCTCCTCGATCGTGTCCGCGTCCGTGATCTGCTCGATGCGCAGCTTGTTCTGGAAGGCGAAGAGCACCATGACGGCGTCCGCGGCGGTGAAGGGGATGTCCGTCGCGGCGGAGGCCGGCGCTGCGGCGGGGGCAGCGGCGGGCGCAGCAGGTGCGGGTTCGGTCGGAGCCGCTTCGGGCACTTCCGGAGCCGTCGCCTCAACCTCGTCGGCCTCCTCGGGTTCGGGTGCGGCGGTGACGTCGGCAAGCATGACCTTGTCCTGATTCGCCTCGGCGTTGAGCACCGGGATGTGGTGGCCGATGACGTCCATCTCGCGCTTCGCCAGATTGGTCAGCGTAGGCGAGGACGCGAGCCCCATCTCGATTACCTGGTCGACGCGGGTGAAGAGGAGGTCCTGCGTCTCAATCCAGCGCACCGGGGAAGCGAACTGCCAGGCCAACAGCTCAATGAGCAGCAGGCGGGCCAGGTCGGAGGGGTCCATGGTGTCCGGGGAGGCGCTGTCGAGAGCGTCGGTAGGCACCTCCGCCTTGATCGCGTCGATGAAGTCCTGGGTGAGTTCGAAGGGGCGCGCCACCAGGTTGGGCACGTAGCGGCCCACGAGTGCATCGACGTCGATGCGCGCCGGCAGCAGCTCGTCGAGCTTCTCAGCGAACTCCGGCACGCCGGAGCGCAGCACGCGGGAGTGGAAGGGCACGTCGATGCCCGGGATAGGCACGTAAGCGCGCTCGCGCACCCCGTTGGCGCGCCGGGCCAGCTCCGCGAGGCCGCGCTTCGTACCGGCGACGGAGTACTGCATGCCCTTGATGTTGTAGTTCACGATCTCGAGGAACTCGCCGGTCTCCTCCGCGATCTGCGCAACATAGGCGGCGACGTCAGCGTCCGCCACCCCGATCATGTTCGGGCGCAGCGCGCCCATGGCGTACTCGGAGTTGCCGTCGGCGTCGCGCGGCACAAGCGTGCCCATCGAGGAGCCGCGGGAGTAGACGATGTCGATCACGGCCTCGAGATCGAAGATGTTGCCCAGGCTGGCAAGCGCGGTGTACTCGCCGAGGGAGTGGCCGGCGTACATCGCGTCGGCGCCCAGCGCGTCGGCGACTCGCAGGCGCTCGGTCTGCGCGTAGGCCACCACGGCCAGCGCGACCTGGGTGAACTGGGTGAGGTGCAGCACGCCGTCCGGGTGGCGGTGCACCTCGCCCTTGACGGTGACCTCGGTGGGGTTCTCGTCCACGATGCGCTGGATGGAAAAACCGAGCTTGGTGCGGGTGTGGCGGTCGGCGCGGCGCCACGCGTCGCGCGCGGCCGGGCACGCGTCGCGGTCGCCCTTGCCCATGCCCACGGCCTGAATGCCTTGTCCTGGGTAGATGTAGGCAGTGCGCGGCTGGGCGAGCAGCGCCTGGCCGCGGGAGACCACGTCGCCGCCGATGCGGCACGTCACCTCCAGCGCCGGCCGGATGCCCACGCGCCCGACGCGCTCGACGGTGATCTCCACCTCGTCGTCGAGCTGCACCATGCCGTACATCGAGTACGTCCAGCCGGTCACCGCGCCGTGGCGCGCGGCGAGGTGCTGGGCGGTGGCGGAGAGCCACATGCCGTGCACCAGCGGCGCGTCCAGGCCCACCAGGGCGGCCGCGTTTGCCGACGTATGAATCGGGTTGTAATCGCCCGACACCAGGGCGAACGGAGTCATGTCGTGCGGGGCGCGCACGACCGCACGGTCGACGAAGCTGCGCGGGGTTGCCTCAACCTTGTCCGCGTCCGGGCTGCCGCCGTACGCCGGCGCCTGGGCCGGCGGGGTGTTCACGGTGGCGCGGCCGCGAATGGCGAAGCGGTGCAGCTGGGTCGCCACCACGTCGCCGCCGTCGCCGTCGCGAAGCTCCAGCTCCACCGTCACGATGCGCCCGGAGGCGCTCTCCGCGATGGACGAGCACCACGAGGTGACGTGGATGGTCCGGCCGTCGGCAAGCGAAGTGAGCTCCGTGCGCAGGTCGATGACGTGGTCGAGGTGCACGGCGTTGAGCAGGCCCTCGATGACGGGGAAGCCGTCGGCGAGCTCTCCCGAGCCCAGCGCGGTGTAAATCGCGGGCCAGCACGGTCCGACGAGGACATCAGGCGTGCCGACGACCGATTTCTCGCCCGTCGGCAGCGCCGCGCCCGTCACCGCGGTGTGCGCCGCGAGCAGGGAGGCGGGGAGGGTGAAGGTGGCGTGGGCGACGCCGTCGACAAGCGTGGGTAGCGCCGTGATCTCGTCGCCCGCCTCGGACACGGAGCCCACGCCGGCAAGGCCTGCGAGCAGGTCGAACACGGCCTTCGGCAGGCGCGCGTCGCTGACCACCGGGGAGCCCCCCGTGGCTGTGCCTTCCGGCAGGTCGACCGGGATGACCACGTCGCGCACGTAGAACGGGCGTTGCTCCTCCGGCAGGTGGTCCCAGTAGGAATCGGTGATGATACGGATCGCCCAGCCGTCGTCGTCGCGCAGGATCTCGTACGCTGACGGGTCCATCGTGTGCGCCGGGTTGGCCGTGAGGTGGCCGTGCCACATAAGCGTCGGCGCGGCGGTGATGAACGCCTCCGCGCTCGCCGCGCCCTCCAGGCGGGCAAAGACATCCGTCGGCTCCGCGCCTGCAGCGAGCAGCTGCTGCGTCGCGGCGTCCTCGAAGCGGGCGAGCAGCTCCGCCACCGGCTCGTTCTTCTGCGTGATGCCCGCAACCGCCACCGGCCCCGGAATGATGCGCACCTGGTCCGCCGTGTAGCGCTCGTCCTGTGCCTGCCACAGCGTGTCCTTGCCAAACCACATCTTCAAATCCGCGTCGATCGCCGGCACCCACGGCATCGGCTTCGGGTACGCGTAGTGCAGCTGGATCCACCAGGCCGCGTCGCGCGGGGAGACGTGCAGCTCGCGCGCCTGCGGGTACGCGCACAGCAGCTTTTCGACGGCAGTCTTCGGATCAATCGCCTGATCCGACGGGAAGAGAGTTTCGATCTCCCCGTGGTCGCGGTCGTTCAGGCGCGCCTCGATGCGGTGCAGCACGGCCAGGAAGCGGGCATCCCAGCTCTTGTCGACGAAGGGGTGGGCGAGTGCCACGAAGCGCTCGAGCCACTCCGCGTACGTCATCGCCTCGACATCGCCGAAGAACGGCTTCGAAGTGGGGGCGAGGACCTCGATGATTTCCTCGCGGTGGGCGGCGTACTGGTCGCTCGAAAGCCCGGTGATCAGGCGCGCGGCCCTGGCGAATGCGTTGTCCAGGTCGTGGATGTCCGCGAGCAGGTGGGACTGGCTCGAGGCGACCCCGCCGCGGCCGGTGCCGCGGGCGACCCAGCCGCCGTTGTCCGCCGGGTCGATGCCCGGGGTGGTCACCAGCAGGTCTTTCACGCTGTCGGTGGCCTTCGCCTCCTTCGCTGCCATGGCGACGGTGCCGAGGAAGACACCGTCCACCGGCATGGCGACCAGCCCGTGGCGCGTCGCCCACTCGCCGGTGATGAGTTCTGCGGCGCGCTCGGGGGTGGCCACGCCGCCGCCGACGGTGAGCAGCGCGTTCGGGTGGGCGCGCACCTCGGCGTAGGTGGCTAGCAGCATATCGTCCAGGTCCACCCAGGAGTGGTGGCCGCCGGCGTGACCGTCCTCGATCATGAGGATCACCGGGATTTCCGGGTTCGCGGCGGCGATCTTCAGCGCGTCGCGGATCTGCTGCTCGGTGCCCGGCTTGAAGGCGACGTAAGGGAAGCCGTCGGCACGCAAGCCCGCGATGATCTCGGTTGCCTCCTCCACCTCCGGGATGCCGGCGGAGATGCACACGCCGTTGAACGGGGCGCCGGCCGCGCGGGCCTTGGGCACCATGCGCGTCTGGCCGAACTGCAGGTTCCACAGGAAGCGGTCGAAGAACATGGTGTTGAACTGGGCGGTGCGGCCCGGTTCGAGGTGCGCCTCAAGCGTGGCGACGTGCTCGTTGAACACGTCTTCGGAGTACATGCCGCCGCCGGCGAGCTCCGTCCAGTACCCGGCGTTGGCTGCGGCGGCGACGATCTCGCCGTCGGCGGTCGTCGGCGTCATGCCGCCCAGGATGATGGGGGACAGGCCCGTGACCGCGGAGAAGCGCGTCTGGGTGAGCACGCGGCCGTCCGGCAGCCGTACCAGGCGCGGCGCGAAATCGGCGTAGTCCGCCGCGGCCGGGATTTCGGTACCCGGGGTGGCCAGCTGGTCGCGCGCCTTCGCCGAATCCGCCGTGATCACCGGCACGCCCGCGCCCGCGACCAGCGTGCGGATGATCGACGCGATGCCGCGCTCAAACGTGACGACGTGCGTCGCTCCCTGCTCAAGCGCGCTCGCGATGCGCTGCGGGAAATCGAAGCGGTCCACCAGAATCGTCTGCGCCAGCTCGCGCGGGCTGCCCGGGGTGGCAAGCGAAATGCCGCAAGACTCAGCCCACTCGGCGGCCAGCTCCACTGCCGGCTGGTTCTCCGCGCTGTGGAAGGGGTAGGCGACGTCGAGCATGTCGAAGACCGGCTCCAGCGCCGAACCGCCGAACTCCGCCGCCTCGAGCTTCGCGTTGTACGCCTCCGCCTCCGCCTCGATGGCGGAGCGGGAGTCGGCGAGCTCCTCCGGCGTACCTGCGAGGATGGCGTGGCGCGGGCCGTTGACTACGGCAACGTCGAAGCGCTCGGTGAGCTCGCGCGCCGGCAGGCCGCGCACGGACAGCATGCGCGGGGCGGCGTCGGTCGCGCCGTGCACCTGCGACGCGGCGGCGCCTAAGAGGAACGCGAAGGCCAGCGCCTGCACCGGCTCCTCGACGGCGGCCACGGCCAGCACGCCCTGCGAGTGGCCGTCCTTGATCGCACCGTCGACGTCGAGGCCGAGATCGCGCAGGTGCTCCACCATCGCAATCTGCGCGAGCAGGATGCCCGGCACGCTCACGGCCGGCAGCGCGTCGATGTCGGCGCGTTCCGGGCCGCTGTCCGGGTCGATGAGCTCGCGCAGGCGCTCCGCCACGCCCGGCACCACGGAGGCGAGGGGGCGGGCGACGGGGCCGGTGAGCAACAGAGCGTCGTCAAGTAATTGCCCCAGGCGCGCGGCGGTGGCGGGGGACGCGGCGGCGTCGGAGAGCGCGGCCTGCCACGCGCTGGCCTGGCCGGGGAAGATCAGGGCGGGGCGCGTCATGGAAAGCATCGGAGTGAGGTGCATCGCGTTGTCTTTCTGCAGGTTAGAGGGGGATATTGCCGTGCTTGCGCGCCGGGCGGGCGACCGTCTTGTTGCGGTAGAGGCGCAGGTTGGCGGCGATGGCGGTGCGGGTTTCGCTGGGCAGGATCACGGCGTCGATGAGCCCGCGCTCGGCGGCGTTGTACGGGTTCAGGATCGTGTCTTCGTACTCGCGCTCGAAGCTGGCGATCAGCTCGGCGAGGTCCTCGGCGTCCATGCCCGATTCGCGCGCTGCCTTGATCTCCTTGCGGTTGATGAAACCGACGGCGCCAGCCGCGCCCATCACCGCGATCTGCGCGGTCGGCCACGCCAAGTTCACGTCCGCGCCGAGGCCTTTCGACCCCATCACGCAGTACGCGCCGCCGTACGCCTTGCGCATGGTCACGGTGATCTTCGGCACCGTCGCCTCGCCGTAGGCGTAGAGCAGCTTCGCGCCGCGGCGCAGAATGCCGTCGGCTTCCTGGCTCGCGCCGGGCAGGAAGCCGGGCACGTCGACGAGCATCACGATCGGGATGTTGAACGCGTCGCAGGTGCGCACGAACCGCGCCGCCTTCTCGGAGGAATCGATGTCCAGGCAGCCGGCGTTGACCATCGGCTGATTGGCCACGAACCCCACCGCCTGGCCGTCGATGTGGCCGAGCGCGACCACGACGTTCTCCGCGCGCTGCTGCATGATTTCCAGGTACTCGCCGCCGTCCGCCACCAGCGCGATCACGTCGCGCACGTCGTACGGCTGGTTCGCCGAATCCGGCATCAGCGTGTCCAGCTCCAGGTCGGCACTGGTCACCGCATCCTCGAAGGAGCTCTCGACCACGGGCGGAGCTTCCTTGCTATTCGACGGCAGGTACCCCACCAAATCCATCACCCAATTCAGCGCCTCCTCGTCGGTTTCCGCCACATAGTGGCAGTTGCCTGCGGAGATCATGTGGGTCCACGCGCCGCCGAGCTCCTCCTGGGTGATTTCCTCGCCGGTGACCGTCTTGATCACGTCCGGGCCGGTGACGAACATTTTCGACGTTTTGTCCACCATGACCACGAAGTCCGTCAGCGCGGGGGAGTAGGCGTTGCCGCCCGCGCACGCGCCGAGGATGACGGAGATCTGCGGCACGACCCCGGAGGCGCGGACGTTCTGGTAGAAAGTCTGCGCGATCCAGTCCAGCGACACCGCGCCGTCCTGAATGCGCGCGCCCGCGCCCTCGTAGAGGCCGATGAGCGGGCGGCCGGTGGTCACAGCCAGCTCCTGGATCTTCACCATCTTCTCGCCGTACACTTCGCCGAGCGCGCCGCCGAACACGGTGCCGTCCTGGGAGAAGATGCACACCTCGCGGCCGTCGATGGTGCCCCACCCCGTCACGATCCCGTCCGTGACCGGGCGCTTGGCGTACATGCCGAAGTCGTGGGTGCGGTGGCGGGCGAGCATGTCCGTCTCCACGAAGGAGCCCTCGTCCAGGATGTAGTCCAGCCGTTCGCGCGCCGTCATGCGCCCGGCGTCGCGGACTTTCTCGTAGGCGGCCTCACCCATCGGGGCGTGGGCCTCGGCGCGGCGGCGCCGCAGGTCCTCGATCTTCTCCGCCGTCGTGTGCGGCGTACTCGTGTGGTTCGCGAGCGTCATGGGCGTCACTTTAAGCTTTCGAGGTCAAAAGTAGTTGCCGAACCTACGGAAACGTAACTTACGGTCCGGTAAGTAGGGCCATTATGGTGCTGATATGGTACTCTGTGATTTCTGTCACTAGCGAGGTGAGGTGGGGTATGGCAGTGGGCGTCGACATCGTGCACGTCCCCGCGTTCGCTGCCCAGCTTGCCGTACCGGGCTCGCGCTTTCGAAGGGTGTTCACCGAGCGCGAGCTGCGCGACTGTGCGGGGAAGCCCGACCGGGACGCCTCTCTCGCCGCCCGCTGGGCCGCCAAAGAGGCGTACGTGAAGGCGTGGGGCACCGCCCGCTACGGCCTCGCGCCCGAGGTCGACGCTGTGGATTTCGCCCAGATCGAGGTCGTCGCCGACGCGTTCGGCCGCGTCGCTATCGCGTTGCGCGGCGCGCTGGCCCGCGTCGCCCCGCCCGCTGCGTCGCTGTCCCTCAGCCACGACGGTGACTATGCCGTCGCCGTCTGCGAGGTCGCCGCGGGCTAGTGCTGGTCAGGCCAAACATCCGCCGCGGGCCTCCGCAACCGCGCAACATTCCCTTTCGCCACCGGCTGTTGGGCGGTCAACGCCTTCTCCAATGCGCCAACCATGAGCGTCGCAGGGGTGATGTCTCTCCGGGTGCTCATGCTGCCCAGCGTAGTGGCGCACGGCCGGCGGCGGGCTAGGCTTTGACACCATGACCGTCTCCGACATCCAACGCATCCAGGACGCCGTCGCCGAGTACTGGCCCGACGTGCGCTGGGTCGAATCCACCGGCTCCACGAACGCGGACATGCTCGCGCACGGCGAGCCCGGCATGGTGCTCATCGCCGACGAGCAGACAGACGCGAAGGGCCGCCTCGGCCGCCAGTGGGTCTCGCCGAAGGGCGCCCAGCTGGCCATGAGCATGGTGCTCGACGCCTCCAAGCACCCCGGCGACTTCGGCCTGTTGTCCGTCGCGCCGGGCGTGGCAGTCACCGACGTCGTGCCAGAGGCGAAGCTGAAGTGGCCGAACGACGTGCAGATCCGCGGAAAGAAAATCGCCGGCATCCTCTCGGGCTTGGACATGCCGAAGGTGGTCGTGGGAATCGGCATCAACGTGGCCATGCGCCCGGAGGAGCTGCCCACCGACACCTCGACCGCGCTCAACCTCGAGGGCATCGACGTGGATTTCGACGACTTCACCATCGACATCCTCACCGCCATGGGCCGCCGCCTCACCCAGTGGCAGACCGGCGACCCGCAGCTGCTCGCCGACTACCGCACCGTGTGCTCCACCATCGGCCAGCCGGTGCGCATTGAGCTTCACGACGGCGCAGTCACAGGCGTCGTCGACGACGTCAACGACGCGGGCGAAGTGATCATCGACGGCACCGCCTACGCAGTCGGCGACGTCTTCCACCTGCGGCCCACCAGCTAGCCGCATGGCACGCAAGCCGGCTTTCGCGCTCGGCGAGGGCGAAGTCGTCCTCGCCGACGTCGCCGCGCCGCTGAGCACCTTGATCTTCCCGCTGCTGGAGCTGATCGTGATCACCGGCGTGGCGTGGATCGCCGTCGGGTGGATGGATGTCACGCCCGGCGTCGACGCGGTGGTGCGCAACGCGGTCGTCGCGGCGTGGGCTGTCATCGCCGCGTGGCGCTTCGGCGTGCCGGTCGTGCGCTCGCGCCGCCGCCGCTTCGTGGTCACGGACCACCGCATTCTCGCCCGCGGGCGCGCGGGCGGCGTCGATTCGATCCCGCACCGCCAGATCCACTCCGCCCGCCGCGAACGCGGCGGCATCACCGTCGCCATCTACGGCTACGAGCGCCCGATCCACTTCGAGCAGGTGGGCAAGTCCCGCGCGATCGAGCGCGTGATCGGGGAGCAGCTCGCGTATCGACGCTAGTTTTTCACCTCCGTCGCGTGAATCTGCGCGTCGAGGTCCTCGGGCGCCAAGTCCCCGTCCTGGAACTCCGCCGTAATCGGCAGGTGCAGCTCCATGTCGGTGCCCGGGCAGAGCTCGATCACCGCTTCGTCCACCGTGTAGTCCAGCACGTGGCCGCCGCTGGAGTGGTCCGCGGTGATGAAGTGCACGTGGCAGCCCGGCACGCCGATGCCCTTCGCGTAGCCCGGGGTGCGGAAGCCCCCGATCACGCCGCGCGTGTCGGTGAAGCGGTGCTCCTCGTCGTCGCCCACGGCCTCGGACATCGGCGGGTACGGCTTCTCCTGCTTCGACACCGTGCGGGTGACTACCTCGCTGAAGCGGCCGGTGATGCGCACGGCGTAGAAGAAGTTCGCGCTCGGCTCGAGGCTGTCGATGAACGCGGACAGGTCGCTGCGGCGCATCCCGCGCGGAGCGTCGACGCGGATGCGGGGCACGAAGTTGGTCACCACCGTGAACGGCGTGCGCTGCTCCAGGTCCGCCACGCGCGCTTTGCCGTCGCTGGTCAGCTGGTGGCACACCCCGTCGAGGATGATCATCTCCCCGTCGAGCCCGTCGAAGGTGCCCAGCCCGAAGTTGCCCTTCGCCAGGATTTCGCCGATGGTCATCTCGCCGTCGTAGATGCCGTCGAGCAGCGCCGTCATGAGGGAGTTCTGGAAGATCGTGTGCCGCTGGATGCTCTCAGCCATGCCGGCAATCCTAACTACTAAAGTGTGCAGGGTGAATACCTATGGGATGCCGGTGGTCGCCGTGGTCGGCGACGGCCAGCTGGCACGGATGATGCAGACGGAAGCGATCGAGCTGGGCATTGAGACGCGCGTGCTCGCCGGCGCCCCGGACGAGTCGGCGGCGCAGGTTTTCGGCGATGTCCGCATCGGCGACTACACCGATCTTGCGGACCTCAAGGCCATCGCCGAGGGTGCCGACGCCGTCACCTTCGACCACGAGCACGTGCCCAACGAGTTCGCGCAAACGCTCATCGACGCAGGCGTTGCCGTCGAGCCGCGCCCCGAAGCCCTCATCTTCGCCCAGGACAAGCTGGAGCAGCGTCGCCGCCTCGCGGACCTCGGCGCCCCGGTGCCGGAGTTCGCGCCGATTACTTCGCCCGCCGACGCACAAGCTTTTTGGCACCAGGTCGACGGTGCCGTGTGCCTCAAAGCTACCCGCGGCGGGTATGACGGCCATGGGGTCTGGTTCCCGTCGTCGGAAAGCGAATGCTCCGAGCTGGTCGCCGACCTGCTCGACCGCGACGTGCCGCTGATGGCGGAGCGCAAAATTGCCTTCGACCGCGAACTGTCCGCGATGGTGGCGCGCAACCGCTCCGGCGAGGTCGCGGCGTGGCCGGTCGTGGAGTCGCAGCAGGACGACGGCATTTGCCGCGTCGCGATTTCGCCCGCGCCCGAGCTCGACGACGAGATCGCACGCGAGTGCCGCGACCTGGCCTGCCGCATCGCCGAGGAACTCGACGTGACCGGCGTGCTCGCCGTCGAGCTGTTCGAAGCTGGCGGGAAGATCCAGGTCAACGAGCTGGCCATGCGCCCGCACAACACCGGCCACTGGACCCAGGACGGCTGCGTGACCAGCCAATTCGAGCAGCACCTGCGCGCCGTGCTCGATTGGCCGCTCGGCTCCACCGCACCCACCGCGCCGGTGACCGTCATGGTGAACACCCTCGGCGGCGAGCAGCAGCCCGAGATGCCCGTGGCCGAGCGCGTCGCCGAGGTGATGCGCCGCTACCCGCAGGTCAAGGTGCACCTTTACGGCAAGACATACCGCGCCGGGCGCAAGATGGGGCACGTCAACGTCGCCGCGGATACGCTCGAGGAGGCGCTCGCCGTCGCCGAGGACGCGGCGCACTTCATCGTCAACGCCGCGTGGCTCGAACGCCGCGCCGAAGGAGAGTAAGCAATGCAACCGCTCGTCGGCCTCATCATGGGTTCCGATTCTGACTGGGACACCGTCGCCCCCGCCGCCGAGGTGCTGCGCGATTTCGAGGTGCCCTTCGAGGTCGGCGTCGTGTCCGCGCACCGCACGCCGGAGAAGATGCTGGCGTACGCGAAGCAGGCGCACACGCGCGGCCTGAAGGTGATCATCGCCTGCGCCGGCGGCGCCGCGCACCTGCCGGGCATGGTGGCGGCCGCGACGCCGCTGCCGGTCATCGGCGTGCCGCGCGCGCTCGCGGACCTCGACGGGCTGGATTCGCTGCTGTCCATCGTGCAGATGCCCGGCGGCGTGCCGGTGGCCACCGTGTCCATCGGCGGCGCGAAGAACGCGGGCCTGCTCGCGGTGCGCATCCTCGGCGCGGGCGACGCGGCGCTGGTGGAGAAAATGGCGTCTTACCAGGCGGATCTTGCCGCCGAGGTGGAGCGCAAGGACGACGCGCTGCGCCAGCGCCTGCTTGGTGAGTAACCAGCCGATCGTCGTCCTCGGCGCGCGCGTCGTCGAGGGCCGCCCGTCGCGCATGCTCGCTTCCCGCTTATCGACGGCGCTTTCCCACCACCAGCTGCACCCCGCACCGATCGTCGTGACGGGGCGCGGCGAGGCCGATGTCATGGCCGCCTGGCTGCGCGAGCGGGGGGTGGCGGCGGGGGAGATCATCGTCGAGCCGCACGCGACCTCGACGAACGAGAACCTGGAGCGCTCCCGGGCTTTGCTTCCCGACGCCGCCCGCCTCACCGTTGTCACCAACCGCTACCACGCCGCCCGCACCCGGATCTGGGCGTGGCACTTGGGTATTCCCATCGACGTGGTTGCCGCGCCGATGCCGCCCGGCCGGCCGCTGAAGAACTTGAAGCATTACGCGCGCGAGCTTGTCGCCGTGCCGCACTCTGTGGCGCGCGTCGCCTGGCGACGCCTGCTGCACCGCCTTTCACCTGCGCGTTTTCAATAACCTGTGGAGAGAAAAACCACTATCCACAGGCTGGAGGGCTGCTCCGTTGGCAACGCTTGCCGTGGCGCTTAGCGTGCGTGGCATGACAGGTTTTGACGATTTGATTGCCCGTCCGTACGGGATTGATGCTCTGGTGGGCTTCGATAAACAACGCGCGCTCGATGCCGGGTTCGACCCGAACCGGGTGCGCGCGTGGGAGCTGCTCGACAAGGTCTACTACGGCACCACTACATCACCTCAGAAGCAACGCCTCGCGCTTGAGGCAGCACGCGCGGGCGAGTTCACCCTCGACAAGCTCGCCCTCATCGAGCGACGCCTCAAACCGATCAAGAGCCAGCGCACCAGAAACAAGCTCCGCCTCGCCGCGCTGAAGATTCGCGGCGGCTACAAACGCCTCCAGCGCGTTTTGAAGACCCTTATCCCCACCCCGCCGAAAGACGCGCCGAAGGACCAAGTCACCTTCAGCCCGTCGCGCGGCGGGAAACGCCGCATGACCGTCACCACCGACGAACGCTTCCTCGCCGACCTCGAGCACTACCTGCGCCAACACCACACCAAAGGCGCGGTCACCATGGCCGCGCACATGCTCGCCCGCCTCAAAGCCCTCATCAGAGGCGACGGCGCAGCAGGCGGCGTGCCCCACGCCGCACCCAGACCACTGCTCTTGATCCCCCTGGACGCGTGGGTGCAGATCCACCGCGGCGACGGCGACGAGGTCACACTCGGGCTTACCGACGGCACCACCATCACCGGCGCCGACTACCTCACCCAATGTGTCGCCACCGCCGACAACCACCTCGAAGCCGCCCTGTTCCACCCGCAGGAAGGCCCGGTGAACCTGTACCGCACCCAGCGCTTCGCCAACCAGAAACAACGCGACCTGGTGCGCGCCACCACCACCGCGTGCCCGGTGCCGGATTGCCGCCACGCCGCCGACAACTGCGAAATCCACCACATCCAAGCGTGGAAGCACGGCGGGGAAACCAACCTCGACAACCTCGCACCCGTGTGCAGCTACCACAACGGCACCAACGACGACGACCCCGACACCAACCGCCGAGGCCGCATCACCCGCCAAAACGGCGCACCAATCTGGCACTCACCCAACGGCCACCCCGCGCACAACACCACCCACCCCTACGGCGCCATGCACACCCTCTTCGGCAGCTAGCCCTTCACGCCGCCGGCGGTGAGGCCGGAAACGATGCGGCGCTGGAACACCAGCACCATGATGATCAGCGGGATGGTCACCAAGGAGCCCGCCGCCATAATCGCGGCGTACGGGTACTCGAACGCACTCGGGCCGCTGAAGCGCGCGATCGCGACGGTGACGGGCTCGGTCGCGGTCGTGGAGAGTTGGCGCGCCAGCATGAATTCGTTCCACGTGGTGATGAATGCGATGATCGCCGTCGTGAAGATCGCCGGTGCCGCGAGCGGCAGCAGCACGAGGCGGAACGCCTGGCCGCGGGTCGCGCCGTCGACACGCGCTGCTTCCTCGAGCTCCCACGGCAGTTGCTGGAAGAACGAGATCAGCGTGTACACCGTCAGCGGCAGAGCGAACGAGATGTTCGGGATGATCATGGCGCGGTACGTGCCGATCCAGTCGAGGTCGCCGAACAGCTGGAACAGCGGCGTCACCAGCGCGATGCCGGGGAACATCGACGCCGCGAGAATGATGCCCGTGATAATGCCCTTGCCCGGGAAATTCAGCCGCGCGAGCGCGTACGCAGTGAACACGCCGACGAGGACGGCGAGCGCCGTCGTCGCCAGCGAAATGATCAGCGAGTTGCCGATCGCACCGAGGAAATCGTTGCCCTTGTCGGTCGCCAGCGCGTCGCGGAAGTTATCGAGCGTGACGTGCGTGGGCCAGGGCGTGGTGTCGAACGTGTAGCGCTTGTCGCGCAGCGCGGTGACCAGCATCCAATAAAACGGCGCGAGCCCCCAAAACATGATGAAGATGACACCGAGGTAGTGACCGAACTTTTTCATCGCGCTGCCTCCTGAGCTTCCGCTTTCCGACGCCTATTTCTCCGCCCCTTCGCCTTCCGCGGCTCCCGCGCCGCTCCGCCGACGTCGGCGCCGAGGAAGCGGATCATTACGAACGCGACGGTGAAGATGAGCAGGAAGATCAGCGTCGAGAGCGCGGACGCCGAGTTGAAGTTGCCCTGGCGCATGTCTTCGACCACCAGCTGCGAGATCGTGGCGGTGGGGGAGTTGGCGGACCCGGAGATCATGATCACCGGCAGGTCGTACATGCGAAGCGCGTCGAGGGTGCGGAACAGCACCGCCACCATCAGCGCCGGGCGCACGAGCGGCAGGGTGATGCGCGTGAAAGTTTGCCAGGTGGAGGCGCCGTCGACACGCGCTGCCTCGTAGACGTCGTTGGGGATCATCTGCAGGCCGGCGAGGATGAGCAGCGCCATGAAGGGCGTGGTCTTCCACACGTCGGCGATGATGACGGCGAAGCGCGCGGCCCACGGGTCCGTCGTCCACGCGATGTTCTGCCCCAGCAGCGAGTTCACGATGCCGTTCGGCGCGAACATGAACTGCCACAGCTTCGCGGTCACCGCCGTCGGGATCGCCCACGGGATGAGCACTGCGGCGCGGATCAGCGCCCTGCCTTTCGACGGATGGTTCATAATCAGCGCCATCGCCATCCCGAGCACAATCTCGAGCAACACGGTGACCACGGTGAAGAACAGCGTGATGCGCACCGCCGGCCAAAAGTCGGTGGCGAGCACGCCTGGCGGGCACGCACCCACGACACCCGACGGGCTCATGCACCGGTTCGTGATCCAGTACAGGTAATTGTCGAGGCCTGCGAACCCGCCGTCGACGAACACGCCGGTTTTCGGGTCGAGGTGCCGGTTGGATTGGAAGGACAGCCAGATCGCGCGGAGGATCGGGTAGCCGATCACCACCGCCAGCACGATCAGGGCGGGGGTGACGAGGGCGTACGCTTTCCCTGCGTCGGCACGCGAGGGTGCGGAACGTTTGCCCGCGCGGCGCGCGGCGCGGTCGGATACGGCGGTACTCATCGTTCCCTAGCTTTCTGTACGGAGGGATAACGGGCGAACGCCCGCACCGGAACGTATTCCGTGGCGGGCGTTAGCGCAAAGGGGTGTTACTTGGCCTGCTGGATAGCTGCGGCCATGTCCTTCGCAGCGTCGTCGACGCTCTTGCCGGAGGTCAGGGCAGCGTAGGAGTTGTCCTGGATGGCCTTGGAGATCGCCGGGTAGAACGGGGAAACCGGACGCGGCTTCGCGTTCTCGAGGGACTCCTTGAGCGCCGGCAGGTACGGGTGCTCCTTGATCAGGTCGGCGTCGTCGTAGATGGACGCGAGCACCGGCGGGAAGGAGGCCTCGGCGAAGGAGAGCTGATTCTCCTCGGAGACGATGAACTCGATGAAGTCGCGGGCGGTTGCCTTGTGCTTCGAGTAGATGTTGATGCCGTTGTTGTAGCCGCCCAGGGTGGACGCGCCGACACCGTTCTCGCCGACGAGCGGCTGGACCTCGAAGTTCAGGCCGGCCTCCTCAGCGTTGGAGTACATGTACGGCCAGTTGATCGCGAACGCGGTCTTGCCCTCGGTGAAGGCCAGGTTGGTCTCCTCCTCGGTCGCCGCGGTGGAGCCCTTGGCGATGGTGCCGTCGGCGTACGCGTCGACCAGCGCCTGCAGGCCGGCCTTGGCAGCGTCGGACTCGACGGTCGGCTCGCCGTTGGCGTCGATGACCTCGCCGCCCCAGCCGTGGATGAAGCCGAGGGTGTTCACGGTCAGGCCCTCGTACTGCTTGAGCTGCGTGGTCAGGCAGTCGGTCTCGATGGCCTCGCACGCGGACTTGATATCGGCGAAGGTGTCCGGTGCCTCAGCGATGATGTCGGTGTTGCGGAACAGCAGCTGGCCGTTGGTGTTCTGCGGCAGGGCGTAGAGCTTGCCGTTGTAGGTCGCGGAGTCGACGGTGGACTGCAGCAGCTTGGAGGTGTCGACGGCGTAATCGCCCTCGAGCGGCTCGAGCCACTGGTTCGCGGCGAAGTCTGCGGTCCACACAACGTCGAGCGCCATGACGTCGTAGTCGGCGTTCTTGGCCTGGAGGGACTGCACGAGGGTGTCGCGCTGGTCGTCGGCCTCGCCGGCGAGTTCGCTCAGGGTGACCTGCTCGTCCGGGTGCTCGGCGTTCCACTTCTCAATGATCGGGATGATCTTGTCGGTGTCGTTGCGGCCCATCGCGAAGGTGATCGGGCCGCGGTCCTCGCCGGCAGCCTTGTCCGCGGCGGGGGCCTCGGAGGCGGCGGAGGTGGCTGCGCTGGTGGCGGTGGTGTCCGCGGTGTTGTCGTTGGAGCAAGCCACGAGCGCGGTGGAGGAAAGGGCAATGGCGCAGAGTGCTGCGCCGGTCCTACGGGTTGCGTGCAGGTTCATACACAGGCCTTTCAAATCGGAGGTTCCTTTAATCTAGAAGAACAATCCGGTGAAAAACCCCGATTTTGGCCGTTTCCCCGTTAACGGGGGTAGAGCTGGGGGAACGTCCACCCCCGAAACGGGCAGTTAACGCGGAGTTAAGACGCGCGTAACCTTCTCCGTCTCCACAATCTGCTGCTGACGCTCCGCCGACACCAGCCCCGCGGCCAGCACCACCGACCCGCCCGCGGCGAGCGGCGCGAGCACGTACTCCTCGAACTCCTCCGCCGTGCTCCACGCCGGCACTAAGTACCGGTGCTTGCCGACGTCCGCCCGCTCCCACCGCGCAAGCTCCGGACTCGGGCCCACGTACTGGTCGCCGTAAAAGCGCACGGTGGGACCGAAATCGACGGTACCCAGCGGCAGCTCGCCGCCCGCCTCGACAACGCCGCGCCCGAACGGGTCGTCCGACACCACGACGCAGTCCGGCACATCGCTCCACGCCGGAGCCTTATCGACGGAGGTGAACACGACGTCGGGCTGCAAAGAATCGTCGAAAAGCGGGGTGAGCGACGCGGTGTACGCGCCGAGCGCAACCACCGCCGCCTGCCACGACGCGGGGAGATCGATGCGTACGGCGCCGTCCTCGTCGAGCTCGAACTCCTCGAGCAGCATGTTCGCGACCTTGCACGCCCAGTTCTCCAGCGTCACGCCGGAGAATTCCATGCGGGTGCCGCGCGCGTCGTCGTAGACGGTGAGGCGCGGGCTGGCCGGGTCGGTGGCGAGCAGCGGCGAAAGCATGTTCATGCCCGCCAGACTAGAGAATTAGTTCACGCAGCGCGGGCCCGTGCCGCCGGCGTTGAGCTCCGGCGAGGCCTCGGTGGCGCCGAAATCGGCGCCCGGCGTGCCGACGGTTTCGTGCTCCTCGCCAGTCTCGCCCTCCTCGAACGCGGCGGGGCCGGCGTAGTCGGCGGCGACGACCACGATGAGGCTGCCCGGCTCAAGGCCGTCGTTGGAGGTGACCGGCAGGCCGCCGAGGCGCTCGGCGAGCTCGTGCGCCTTGGCATCCTCCGGGTCGGCGGCGACGATCTGGGAGCGCGAGTATACGCCCTCGAGCGCGTTAGACACGTTGGCGACCTGCAGCGTCGACTCCCGCAGGAAGTCCGCGACCACCGTCGCCTGGCGCGGCGGCGCGCCCGCGTTGAGCACGTACACCTCGGCCGCGGCGAGCTCGGTGCTCGGCGCCGGCGCGGACTCGGTCTCCTCGCCGCCGTCGCCTTCCGCGTCGGCCGCCTCAGGCGGCGTCACCTGCTCCTCCATGAAGCGGTGCACCTCCGCGACGTCGACAGTGACGATGGACTCGCCGTAGTCGCCCACGCCGTTGACCGAGGTCACCGGAATCGTCGTAAACGTCACGTTGCCGCCCGCCAGCCCGGACATCTGCTGCGCCAGCCCCATCACGTCCCAGCCCTGGTCGATGGTCACGGAGCGCTCGGCGGCGTTGGCCAGCTCGCGCATGCGCACCGGGTTCGCCAGCGTGCCGGCGGAGAGCACCTCGCGCACCAGCGACGCCATGAACGCCTGCTGGCGCACGATGCGGTCGAGGTCGCCGCGCGGCAAGTCGTGGCGCTGGCGCACGAACGACAGTGCCTCGGTGCCGTTGAGCGTCTGGACACCGGCGGGGAAGCGCGCGCCGGACAGCGGCTCGTCGACGGCCTCGTTCAGGCATACCTCGACACCACCGACAGCGTCGGTGAGCAGCACGAATCCTAAAAGGCCCACTTGGGCGAAGTGGTCGACTTCGACGCCGGTGAGGTCGGCCACGGCGTCGATAAGCCCGAGCTGCCCCGCGCGTGCGACCTGCTGCTCCAGCTGCGGCCCCGGCTCCACGCCGCGCTCGACCAGCTCCTCGCGCTTCTCGGCGGCGTGCGCGGCGTAGACGCCGTTGATCTTCAGGTTGCCGTAGTCGTCGGTGTGCACGTACGTGTCGCGCGGAATCGATACCGCAGTCGCGCGCGAGCCGTCGGCCGGGATGCGCACGACCATGATGGTGTCGGTGTTGATCTCGCCGTCGGCAATGCCCGCGTTCAGCCGCGCGAGCTCCTCCTCGCTGAGCGGGTTGCCCTGGGCGTCGGTACGCGAGTCCGAGCCGACCAGCAGGATGTCCACGGCTCCGTCGAGCGCCTCGGGCTTCTTCTTTTCCTTGCTTTTCGACGGCGGTTTAATCTCCAGCTCCGACGCACTCAACTGATTGCCGATGCGCCCCACCGCCGCGTACCCCGCGCCGGAAACCAGCAGCACCACGGCGGACAGGAACGCCAGCGCGCCTTTGACAACCGGGTGCCCGGCTTGGCTGACATCCCTCGCGCGGGAGGGTGCCGGCTGGATGTCCCGGGCGCGCCTGTAGTTGTCCGTCACAGGCGGAAAGTATACGGCACGCACCCGCAGCGACCCGGGCGCGAGCGCGGTGTGGCTGCCCCGGGCGGCGCTAAGCGCCGGGTAAGCTTCGGCGCATTGTGAAGCACGCTGCAACCTCCCTTCCGCTCGCCGTCATCACGGTGACGTACTCGCCGGGCAAGCACCTCGGCGCGTTGATCGACAGCCTCGCCGACGCGACGGCGCGCCGCACTGTATTACTGTGCGCCGATAACGGCTCCACTGACGGCGTCCCCCAGGCGGCGGCGGAGGCGCACGAGCACGTCGAGTTCCTGCCCACCGGCGGCAACATCGGCTACGGCGCCGCGATTAACGCCGCCGCCCGCGCGCTGGCGCCGCGCCGCGAACGCGGGGAGATCGACCCGGATTACCTGCTGGTGGTGAATCCGGATGTGCGTTTTGCTCCTGCGAGCGTCGATACGCTTGTGCAATGCCTGGACGCCGCGCCCCGCGCAGGTGCGGCCGGTCCGCGCATCGAGGAGGCGGACGGTTCCGTGTACCCCAGCGCGCGCGAGGTGCCGACCTTGACCACCGGCATCGGCCACGCGCTGCTCGCGCAGGTGTGGCCGAAAAACCCGTTTAGCGCGGCGTACCGCAAGGGCGAGGACATGGATACGCAGCGCACCGCCGGCTGGCTGTCGGGGTCGTGCCTGCTCGTGCGCTGGGACGCGTTCGACGCAATCGGCGGCTTCGACGAGCGTTACTTCATGTACCTCGAGGACATCGATTTCGGCGACCGCCTCACGCGCGCAGGCTGGGACAACCTGTATTGCCCGCACGCCGGGATCCGCCACGACCAGGGCCATGTCGCGGGCAAGTTCTCGCGCGTGACGGTGCCGGCGCACCACGCGTCGGCGTACCGCTTCCAGCGCGACCGGCACCCGCGGTGGTGGCAGGCCCCGGTGCGGCTCGTACTCTGGGTTGGATTGCAGGCTCGCGGCGCGCTCGCGGTGCGCCGTGCTTCTCGACGTAAGTAAAGGACACCACATGGCTGAGCAACCTGAATCCACCGGCGCCGCGCTGGCGGCGGAGACGGACGCCGTCATTCTCGTCGGCGGGCAGGGCACGCGGCTGCGCCCGCTGACGGTGTCGACGCCCAAGCCGATGCTGCCCACCGCCGGCTACCCGTTCTTGAGCCACCTGCTCGCGCGCATCGCGGCGGCCGGCATGCGGCACGTGGTGCTGGGCACGTCGTACAAGGCGGAGGTGTTCGAGCGCTACTTCGGCGACGGCGCGGAGTTCGGCCTGGAGATCGAGTACGTCGTGGAGGAAGAAGCGCTGGGCACCGGCGGCGGCATCCGCAACGTGTACGACAAGCTGCGCTACGACACGGCGATGGTGTTCAACGGCGACGTGCTCTCCGGCGCGGACCTCGGCGCCATCCTCGACACGCACCACGCGGGCGGCGCGGATGTGACGCTGCACCTGGTGCGCGTGCCGGATCCGCGCGCGTTCGGCTCGGTGCCCACCGACGCAGACGGCCGCGTGCTGGCGTTTCTGGAGAAGACCGAGGATCCGCCGACCGACCAGATCAACGCCGGCTGCTACGTGTTCAAGCGCGAGGTGATCGAGCGCATCCCCGCAGGGCGCGTCGTGTCCGTCGAGCGCGAAGTGTTCCCGGGCTTGCTTTCCGACGGCGCCCTTGTACTCGGCCACGTCGATTCCTCCTACTGGCGCGACATGGGCCGCCCGAGCGATTTCGTGCAGGGCTCGTCGGATCTCGTGCGCGGCATCGCGTACTCGCCGTTGCTCGAGGGGCGGACGGGCGAGTCGCTCGTCGATCCGTCGGCAGGCGTCGCGGGCGGCGTGATCCTCATGGGCGGCACCGCGGTGGGTCGCGGGTCGGTGATCGGCGCAGGCTCGCGCATCGACGATTCCGTGCTTTTCGACGGTGTCACCGTCGAGCCCGGAGCCGTCGTGCGAAATTCCATCATCGCCTCCGGCGCGACGATCGGCGCTAACGTGCGCATCCAGGACTGCGTGATCGGCGAGGGTGCGCGCATCGGCGCGCGCTGCGAGCTGCAGGGCGGCATGCGCGTGTGGCCGGGCGTGGAAATCCCGGATTCGGGAGTGCGTTTTTCGCCGGACGCGTAAGCGACACGCCGGATCGGCCAACTTGTTATGCGCGCAACAGGGCCATACCACATCTAGTACCCCCTCGATTCACCCCCGAACCCGGTGGGGTGAAACGCAATGTTACTTCTGTGACTCGTGTGGCTGTTTGGCGGGGATAACCATAAGAATGGTGCTGGAACGGGGCGAGGAGGTTGCGGCTATTTAGTGGTTCGGTGTCTAATCGCATTGGTGTAAGTTACACACCGAAATCAGAGGTTCCACAGGACAACGGAGGAAGGAGGCGTGGGGCTATGGCCGATGACACCATTCTCCGAGGGGCGGCCGCGGGAGGCATGACCCTCGACGAACTGTTCGGCACCGTCGAGCAGGAGTGGCAAGACCAGGCGCTCTGCGCGCAGACCGATCCGGAAGCCTTCTTCCCGGAGAAGGGTGGCTCCACGCGCGAGGCGAAGCGCATCTGCAAGGCCTGCGCCGTGCGCGATGAGTGCCTCGAGTACGCCCTCGAACACGACGAGCGCTTCGGCATCTGGGGCGGCCTGTCCGACCGTGAGCGCCGCCGCCTGAAGAAGCAGATCGGCTAGCGCCTACCAGGGGAAATCGGGGTCCACGTCGCGCGGATCCAGGTTCAGGTAGTACGCCACGAGCGCGGTGAGGATCCACGTGATCAGCTCCGAGCGCTCTTCCACAGTGTGCGCCCGCTGTTCGACGGGGCGCCGGAACACCACAAAACGCGCCCGCGTCGGGTTGCCGGAGCGGTCCACGCCGGCTTCCAGCACGCGGCCGAGGGGGATTGGGCCGTCGGCGACGATTTCGTCGGGAAGCACAGCGGAATCTGCGCGCAGCCGCATGCGCGGGATGGTGTCCACGGCCAGGTCGACGCCGGAAAGCTGGTCGAAGTACGCGTTGTGCAGCGGCGCGTACGTTTCCAGCACGAGCTGGTCGAAGGCCATCGAGCGCGTGCGGTAGCGCGGGACACCGACCGGCAGCAGCGGGCCCCGGGCGCCGCGGCCGTGGCGGTCGCGCCCCGGTCGCAGGTGGAGTGGGCCGCCCGCCGCGCCAGATGTCGTCATGGCTGCACAGTCTAGGCCCGCGCCCGCCGCCGCCCGCCCTGGCGCGCCGCGGCGGCGCTACCGAAAACTCAAGCTGGGGTTTAGACTTGGCTGCCGTGAATACTTTCCGTCGTTGTTGCCGGCCGGGCTGCGGGCGGCCCGCCGTGGCCACGCTGGTGTACGCCTACGCGGAGTCGACGGCGGTGATCGGCCCGCTGGCGCCCGTCGCGGACCCGCACGCGTGGGATTTGTGCGAGCGCCACTCGGCGCACATCACGGCCCCGGTGGGCTGGGAGATGGTGCGCGTGGAGCAGATCGACATCACCGACGACGAGCTCGAGGAGATGGACGAGCACGAGCTCACCGCGCTTGCCGAGGCGGTGCGCGAGGCGGGCCGCGTGACCACCGGCCTGGTGGACACCTCGGGCGACCCGATCGAGTACGGCGCGTCCCACGACTTCAACGACCCGGCCACCTCAAACCACCCGGTGCACCGCACGAAGCGGGTGGAGGAGCAGGCGGCGGCGGAACGCGCGAAGCGCCGCTCGCACCTGCGCGTGGTGCCGGAGCCGGGCGCGCAGGCGGAAGAGGGCGAGCAATAAGATAGCCCGCATGGCTATCACGCACACGGGGGATTCCCTGGACAAGCTCATCAAGGCGTACGACATCCGCGGTGTCGTGGGGGAGACCTTAGACGAGGACGTGGCTCGCGGCGTCGGCGCCGCGTTCGCGCACATTCTCCGCGGCGAGGGCGAACGCACGATCGCGGTGGGCTACGACATGCGCCCGTCGTCGCCGTCGCTCGCCGCGGCGTTCGCTCAGGGCGCGGCGTCCCAGGGCCTCGACGTGATCGAGCTCGGCCTGACCTCCACCGACGAGCTCTACTTCGCCGCCGGCACCCTCGGCTGCGCGGGCGCGATGTTCACCGCCTCGCACAACCCGGCGCAGTACAACGGCATCAAGCTCTGCCGCGCGGGCGCCACGCCGGTCTCGACGGACACCGGGCTCGCGCAGATCAGGGCCATGCTTCTCGACGGTATTCCGAGCTACGCGGGGGAGGAAGGAAGCGTCGAAAAGCGTGATGTGCTCGAGGCGTACGCGATGTTCCTGCGCGAGCTGGTGCCGGTGAAGCGGAAGCTCACGGTCGCTGTCGACGCAGCGAACGGCATGGCGGGGCTGACGGTGCCGGCAGTGCTGGGTGACATGGATGTGCGCGAGCTGTACTTCGAGCTCGACGGCACGTTCCCGAACCACGAGGCGAACCCGCTGGACCCGAAGAACCTCGTCGACCTGCAGAAATTCACGCCGGAGCAGGGCGCGGACATCGGGCTCGCCTTCGACGGCGACGCGGACCGCTGCTTCGTGGTCGATGAGCGCGGCCGCCCGGTGTCCCCGTCGGCGATTACGGCGCTGATCGCGTCGCGGACGCTCGCTGAGCACCCCGGCGCGACGATCATCCACAACCTGATCACGTCGCGCGCGGTGCCGGAGATTGTGGAGGAGGCGGGCGGCACGGCGGTGCGCACCCGCGTCGGCCACTCCTACATCAAGGCGGAGATGGCGGCGCGCGGCGCGCTGTTCGGCGGCGAGCACTCCGCGCACTATTACTTCACCGAGTTCTTCAACGCGGATTCCGGCCTGCTCGCCGCGTTGCACGTGCTCGCCGCGCTGGCGGAATTCGACGGCCCGCTCAGCGAGCTCATGGCGCGCTACGAGCGCTACGAGGCGTCGGGCGAGACCAACTCCGAGGTCGCCGACCAGGCGGCGGCGACGCAGCGCGTGCTCGACGCTTTCGCCGAGCGCACCGCGGATGTGGACCGCCTCGACGGCGTCACCGTGACGCTTACCGATTCCAAGGCGTGGTTCAACGTGCGCGCCTCGAACACGGAGCCGCTGCTGCGCCTCAACGTCGAGGCGCCGACGCGCGCGGAGGTTGAAGAGCTGGTCTCGGAGATCCTCGCCGTCATCCGCGCCTAGGCTGGCGGCATGGAGGATTCCTATTACACCGGTGCCGGCCACTACGACCGCGAGACGGTGCGCTTCTTCGACGTCGCGCACGAGGGCGCCCAGCTGCGCGCGATCGCGCAGGCTGCGCAGCGCTTAAGCCACCTGCGCGGGATGCAGCCGCGCTCGGTGGTGGTTCTGGGCACGGACCAGATCGCGCTCGCCGCCGCACGCGCGCTGGTGGCGGTGCGCACGCCGCTTGAGCTGCCGGTGCTGGTCACGGACGCGTTGCCGTCGTACGTCGGCCCGCTCGATGTGGTGCTCGTCGTCGGCGACGCCGCCGCGCGCGAGCAGGACGCGCGGGGCTTGGCCGCGGCTGCGGGGCGCGGCGCGGAGACGGTGCTCGCGGGCCCTGCCCGGGGGCCGCTGCTTGACGACGCCCCTTCCTCCACCACGATCCTCCCCGCCCTGCCCACCGCCGCCGGGGCCTCGCCGGCCCGCACCATCGCGGCCGTCGCGGCGGTACTCGACGCGCTCACGGGCGACCCGGACGTGATCGCCGGCCAGCTCGAGGTGCTCGCCGAGGAGGTCGACGCGGAGCTCACCTCGCTCTCCCCGGAGCGCGACGCGTCCGTGAACCCGGCGCGCCAGCTGCGTGCCTTCGCCGCCGATGCGCGTGTGCTGCATTCCGGCACCACCCGCTGCGGCCGCGCGATTGCGCAGCTCGTGGCGGAGATCTGGTCGGCGCGCGGGCTCGCGTCCGGCTTCGTCGACGCCGAGGAGCTGGCGCTTGCGGTGGAGTTCGGCTCGCCGTCGGGCGCCGCGCGTGCCGACGATATCTTCTACGACCCGTACCTCGACGGCCCGCTGGAACTGGTACCATTGAAGACCGTTCTTTGGGCACAGCCTGCCGGGGCTCCCGGTGTCGCTGTGCCCAACTCGCGCGCCGAAACAGTCGAGGCGGCGGGGCTGGGCGACACCGCCCAGGCGCTTAGGTTAATCACCCGAGCCTACGCCGCCACCATCCTCGATGATGCCTCCGTGTGAGTCGCTTTTGGTCGTAGAGGAGTTTGTGGATGCAGTACCTCGAGGGTGCGCTGCGCGCCTATCCGTGGGGTTCCCGCACGCTCCTGGCGGAGCTGCGCGGCACGCCCGCACCTGCCCAGCGGCCGGAGGCGGAGCTGTGGTTCGGCGCGCACCCGGCGGCGCCGTCGCGCATCGGAGAGCAGCCGCTCGACGCAATCATCGCCGCTGATCCGGAGGCTGCGCTCGGCGCCCGCGCGGCCGCGGCTTTCGACAACCAGCTGCCGTTTTTGGTGAAGCTCCTCGCAGCCGGCGAGCCGCTGTCCATCCAGGCCCATCCCTCCGCGGCCCAGGCGCGCGAGGGCTTCGCCCGCGAGAACGCTGAGGGCATCGCGCTGGGGGATCCGCGCCGCAACTACAAGGACCCGAACCCGAAGCCGGAGCTCATCGTCGCACTGACGGAGTTCAAGGCGCTCGCCGGTTTCCGCCCGGTGGCCGAAACGCTCGAGCTCTTCGCGGCCCTCGGCGGTCTGGAGCGCTACACCTGCATGCTGGACCCGGCGCAGCCGGAGGAAAGCCTTCGCGCGCTGTTCACCACGCTGATTTCCCTGCCGACGACGCTGCGCGCCCGCCTCATCGCCGATGCCGCGGCGTCGGCACGCGAGCTCGTCGCCTCCGACGCGGACGCCTGGATGGTGGAGGTCGCGCAGACGTTCCTGCAGCTCACCGAGCGCTACCCGGGCGATGTGGGCGCGCTCGCGGCGCTGCTGCTCAACCATGTCTCGCTCGCGCCGGGCGACGCGCTCTACCTCGACGCGGGCCAGCTCCACGCCTACCTGTCGGGCCTCGGCGTTGAGGTGATGGCGAACTCGGACAACGTGCTGCGCGGCGGCCTCACTTCAAAGCACGTGGACGTGCCTGAGCTCGTGCGGGTGCTCGACTTCGCGGAGTTGGCTGATCCGCACGCGCCGGTGTCGGTGCCGTCGGCAAGCGAAGTTGCCTTTGACCTGCCGATTGACGCGTTCCACGTCACCCGCCACCGCCTCACGGACGGCACCGCGCTCACCGTCGACGTGGACGGTCCCGCCGTCGTGCTCTGCACCGCCGGCTGTGCGCGAAGCGGCGAGTTTGCGCTCGCGCCGGGCCAGGCTGCGTGGATCCCGGCGACCGACCCGGCCGCGGAGTTCACCGCGGCACCGGGGGAGACCGCCGAGCTGTTCTTCGTGCGCGCCTAGCTACTCAGTCGGCGTGGCGGGTGCTTCGCTCGCGGCTGCGCCATCATCCACCACGGTCGGGGTGTGGCTCGTGGCCGTCGGCTCCACGGTCGTGCGGTCTTCCACCGTGACCTCCGGGCTCGACTTCTCGACTGCCGGCTGCGGCGCCGGCGTCTGCTTCGGCTCCGACGGCCTGCTCTCCGCCGGCGACGTCACGGAAGGCACCGGCGTGTGCGCCGCGCTCGTGAACTCCGAGCTCGCCTCGGACTCTTGCGACATGGGGCGCACATTCGTCGGCCGGTACGCCACCGTCGGCGCGGCGGAGCTCGGCTCGGACGTCACGGCGTGCGGCGGGGCGAACGGGTCCGCCTCCATGCGGTAATTCGGGTTCGACACCGGCGCCGCCGGCAGCTCGGTACCGCCGGAACCGAAATTGCTCACCTGCGACGGCCCGATCCCGGCTTGCGGCGCGCGGTTCGGGCGCTTGCTTGCCGACGTCCGCTTGCCCGGCGCCGCTGCCGTCGACTCCGCGTGCACGCTGCTTTCCGACGCAACCGAAGCGGCGCTCGGCGACAGCGTCGTGCGGGAAGCGGGGGAGAGCTCGGCACCGGTCTGCGTCGCCGGGAGGGTGCTGGAGGTATAGCCGGCCGTGACGGTGCGTCCCGGGGCGGAGGCGTTCCACACCACCACGCCGACAACGATGGCGAGGGCAAGGCCGGCGAGCATGAACACGCCGACGCCGCGTCGGTTCTGCTCCATACTCGCCTCCTTAGATCACGGAACGGTAACGCCCTGTACGTGCACTGTTTATAGCACGCAGATCGGCCATTCCAGTTTCCTGTGAGCCGAAACACAGGGACTCTTCGGGTGAATTTCAGGTAAACCGCTCACGTGCCGGGATCGCCTGACGTATATAGGGCTAAAGTATGCGCCCACACCGAGCAACGAAAGGATGCACAGCATGAGCACCTGGGAGAGCGAGATCTTTTCCGCCGAGGCCAACACCGACTTCCTGGATGACCTCGCACAACTCGAGTCCGACGAGATCCTCGAGGCAGTCCGCGACGCGGTGCTCCTCGCCTCCGACGGCAACCCCAGCGAGGAGGAGCGCCTGAACGGCCTCGCCGCCGCCACCATCGCCGCCATTTGGTCGGGCGCTCCGTTCTCCGCGGGCGAGATCGCCGAGAACTACCCGTTCATCCGCTCCAACTCGGGCGAGATCAGCGAGAAGCTCGCCGAGGCCGCCTCCGGTGTCTTGGAGTCCGCGGACCCGGAGGGGGATACGGACGTGGACCAGTTCATTGAGGCGCTGTCCTAGCGTCGTCAAGCGCTGAAAAGCCCCGCGGCGGCGGGCGGTAGAGTCGTGGGTAGTTGAACGATAATCCCCCACGAGGAGCGCTGACACATGGATTACAAGATCGCGGACATCTCGCTGCACGAGGCCGGCCGCAAGCAGATCGAGCTCGCGGAGTACGAGATGCCGGGCCTGATGGCGCTGCGCGAGGAGTACGCGGACGAGCAGCCGCTCGCCGGCGCGCGCATCGCGGGTTCCATCCACATGACGACGCAGACGGCGGTGCTCATCGAGACGCTCACGGCCCTCGGCGCTCAGGTGCGCTGGGCGTCCTGCAACATTTTCTCGACGGAGGACGCGGCGGCGGCTGCGGTGGTCGTCGGCAAGCACGGCAGCGCGGAGGATCCGCAGGGCGTGCCCGTGTTCGCCTGGAAGGGCGAGACCCTCGACGAGTACTGGTGGTGCCTCAACCAGGTGTTTTCCTGGGGTGAGGGTGTGTACCCGAACATGATCCTGGACGACGGCGGCGACGCGACCATGGCCGTGATCAAGGGCACCGAGTTTGAAAACGCCGGCGCAGTGCCGCAGCCGCAGGATGGCGACTCGGACGAGCAGATCGCGTTCTACGCAATGCTGCGCGAGGTGCTCGAGACCGACAAGGGCCGCTGGACCGCCACCGCAGAGCACGTCAAGGGTGTCACCGAGGAGACCACGACCGGCGTGCACCGCCTCTACCACTTCGCACGCGAGGGCCTCTTGCCGTTCCCGGCGATGAACGTGAACGACGCGGTGACCAAGTCGAAGTTCGACAACCGCTACGGCACCCGCCACAGCGTCATCGACGGCATCAACCGCGCCACCGACGTGCTCATCGGCGGCAAGCGCGCGCTGGTGTGCGGCTACGGCGACGTGGGCAAGGGCGTCGCGGAGGCGCTCGACGGCCAGGGCGCCATTGTGTCCGTCACCGAGGTCGACCCGATCAACGCGCTGCAGGCGCTCATGGACGGCTACCAGGTGGTCACGGTGGAGGATGCGATCGCGGACGCGGATATCGTGATCACGGCGACGGGCAACCTGGGCATCATCACCTTCGAGCACATGCTGCAGATGAAGGACCACGCCATTTTGGGCAACATCGGCCACTTCGACAACGAGATCGACATGCACTCGCTCATCCACCGCGAGGATGTCGCCCGCACCACCATCAAGCCGCAGGTGGACCTGTTCGAGCTGCCGAGCGGCAACGCGATCATCGTGCTTTCCGAGGGCCGCCTGCTCAACCTGGGCAATGCGACCGGCCACCCCTCCTTCGTCATGTCCAACTCTTTCGCGGACCAGACCATCGCGCAGATCGAGCTCTACACCAACGGCGACAACTACGACAACGAGGTCTACCGCCTGCCGAAGATCCTCGACGAGAAGGTCGCACGCATCCACGTCGAGGCCCTCGGCGGCACGCTCACGGAGCTGTCCAAGGAGCAGGCGGAGTACATCGGCGTCGACGTCGCCGGCCCGTACAAGCCCGAGCACTACCGCTACTAGGAGGGCGACCATGATCATCGCGGTTGAGGGCATCGACGGCGCGGGCAAGCGCACGCTTGTCGACGCTTTGTTGCAGCGCCTCCCCTCCGGCATCACCGCCTCCACGCTCGCCTTTCCGCGATACGACGATTCTGCTGCGGCCCAGTTGGCCCAGGCAGCCCTGCACGGCCAGATGGGCGACATGACGGATTCGCC
This sequence comes from Corynebacterium stercoris, assembly GCF_024160105.1. GTDB lineage: Bacteria > Actinomycetota > Actinomycetes > Mycobacteriales > Mycobacteriaceae > Corynebacterium > Corynebacterium stercoris. Next base: position 81,412 of record NZ_JAMFTQ010000007.1, on the reverse strand, counting down.
CTACGCCATGGCGGCGATGTTCGCCCTCGACCGCCACGGCGCCCTGGACACGCTGACGCACGCTGCGGAGGCACAGGACGAGCTGCTGATCCTCGACCGCTACGCCGCCTCCAACGCCGCCTACACGTGGGCGCGCTCCGGCGACGAGACGGCGGTGCGCTGGGTTGCGGAGCTGGAGTTTGAGAGGCTGGGTCTGCCGCGGCCTGACCTGCAGGTGCTGGTGGATACGTCGCCTGAGGTGGCGTCGGCACGCGCGGTGCACCGCGCCGAGGAGGACCCGCAGCGCGCCCGCGACCGCTACGAGCGCGACGCGGGGCTCCAGGTGGCGACGTTCGATGCCTACCGCCGGCTCGCGGAGCGCAGCTGGGCGGGTCCCTGGGTGGTCTCGGCGGATGCGGCCGTTATCATGCGAAGCATCACCGATCTGCGCTAAGGAGCCCGCATGCCGCCGAAGATTCTGGTTGTCGACGATGACCCCGCCATCAACGAGATGCTCACCATCGTGCTCGAGGCAGAAGGCTTTGCGACGGAATCCGTGACCGACGGCGCCGCCGCAGTACCCGCGTTCCGCTCGACGAACCCCGACCTGATCCTGCTGGACCTCATGCTGCCGGGCATGAACGGCATCGACATCTGCCGGGAGATCCGCAAGGAATCCGGCGTGCCAATCGTCATGCTCACCGCGAAGACCGACACCGTCGACGTGGTGCTCGGGCTGGAATCCGGCGCGGACGACTACATCACGAAGCCCTTCAAACCGAAAGAGTGGTGGCCCGCATCCGCGCCCGCCTGCGCCGCACCGACGAGGAGCCGTCGGAGATTCTGCACATCGGCGACCTGACCGTCGACGTGCCGCAGCACATGGTCACCCGCGACGGCCAGGAGATCGGCCTAACCCCGCTCGAGTTCGACTTGCTGGTGGAGATGGCGCGCCGCCCGAACCAGGTGCACACCCGCGAGGAGCTGCTGGAGAACGTCTGGGGCTACCGCAACGCCTCGGACACCCGCCTGGTCAACGTGCACGTGCAGCGCCTGCGCTCCAAGATTGAGCACGACCCGGAGAACCCGGAGATCATCCTCACCGTGCGCGGCGTGGGGTACAAGACCGGCCGGACGGAGGCGTAGCCCTGGCGGCGAACCGGTTGAAACGCGCCGGCGAGCGCGCCTCCGAATCGTGGCGCACCTCGCTGCAGGTGCGCTTCGTGGGCACGGTGCTCATCGTCTCCGCGGTGGTGATGCTCGTGCTCGGCTTCGCGCTGGCCACGGTGGTGTCCCAGCGCATCGCGCAGGCCAAGATCGACGCCGCCAGCGTAGAAATTGACCGCGCCCGCGTCGTGGTGGAAGAGCAAATCGACACCACCGGATCCACCTCCTCGCTGCAGGCGCGCCTCAGCTCCGCCCGCGCGAGCCTGACGCAGCGTACCCAGCAGGGCTCCGACGTCGCCAACGTGTACGAGCCGGTCCTGCTTGTGCAGAGCTCGCTCGGCGTGGTCACGTCCTCCCCGGAGTCCTACCGGGTGCCGGAGCGCCTGGTGGAGTACGTCACCCAAGGCAACGTGGCCTACCAGTTCGCCGTGGTGGAGCGGCCGGACGGCTCGCCGTACAACGCGCTGATCATCGGCACCCCGACGGATTCGGATGTGCCCAACCTGCAGGTGTACCTGGTCACCAACATGGACAACGAGGCCTCGACGCTCGCGCTCATGCGCGGCATCCTGGCGTCCGCGGCGCTCATCGTCATCGTGCTTCTGGTGGGCATCGCGTGGCTGGCGTCGCAGCAGATCGTCGCCCCGGTGCGCTCCGCCTCGCGCACCGCGGAGCGATTCGCCGCCGGCCACCTGCGCGAACGCATGCCGGTCGAAGGCGAGGACGAGATGGCGGTGCTCGCGCTGTCCTTCAACAACATGGCGGACAAGCTCTCGCGCCAGATCAACCAGCTCGAGGAGTACGGCGACCTGCAGCGCCAGTTCACGTCCGATGTCTCCCACGAGCTGCGCACCCCGCTCACCACCGTCCGCATGGCGGCGGACCTGATCGCGGCGGACCAGGATTCGCTGGATCCGTCGGCACGCCGCGCGTCCGAGCTCATGACCCGCGAGCTGGACCGCTTCGAGGCGCTGCTCAACGACTTGCTGGAAATCTCGCGCCACGACGCCGGCGTCGCCGACCTGGCCAGCACCCGCATGGACGCGCGCGGGCCGATCGAATCCGCGTGGGCGCAAACCCGCCACCTCGCCGAAGAGCTCGACGTGGAGGTGCAGTTCGAGATGCCGGAGGAGCAGGTGGAGATCGAGGGCGACCCGCGCCGCATCGAGCGCATCGTGCGCAACCTGATCGCTAACGCTATCGACCACTCGGAGGGCAAGCCGGTGCACGTCGCGCTGTTCGAGAACGACGAGGCCGTGGCCGTCACCGTCACCGACTGCGGCGTGGGCCTCAAACCCGGCCAGGAGGAGCTGGTGTTCAACCGTTTCTGGCGCGCCGACAAGTCCCGCAAGCGCCACTCCGGGGGCACGGGCCTGGGCCTCGCGATTGCCCGCGAGGACGCGCAGCTGCACCGCGGCATCCTCGACGCGGCAGGCGTGCCTGGCGTGGGCTCGCAGTTCCGCCTCGTGCTGCCGCGCGACCCGGAAGCCGGCTACGCGCACGCCCCCGTCGAGCTGCAGGCACCGGGCGAGCCGGACGACGTCGCCGAGGCCCGCGCCCAGGCGGAAGGCGCCGACGAGATCGCGGCTGACGTTGACTGCGACGCGCCCGGCGCCCTCACCAAGGAGGCCGCCCGTGAGGCGTAAAAGAACAACGGCGCTGGTGGCGCTCGCAGCCGTCGGCACGCTCGCGGCGGGGTGCGCGAGCTTGCCGTCGACGTCGGACCCGCACGTGCTGCGCCCCTACAGCCCGCAGGCCTCGGCCGCGCCGGTGATCACCCCGGAGGCGGGCCGCGAGGCCGACCTCTTGCTGCGCGACTTCTACACAGCGTCGGCGATCCCGTCCTCCGATTACGAGGCGGCGCGCGCGTTCATGACCACCCAGGCCTCCGCCGCGTGGGACCCCACGGAGGAGACGCTCGTGGTGGACCGCATCGGCGTGAACACGCTGCCCGGCGGCACGCCGAGCCGCCGCAGCTTCTCCGTGCACGGCAACGTCGTCGGCGTGCTGGGCCCAGGCGGCGCGTTCCGCCCGGAGCGCGGCTCCTACGAAGCGACGATCGAGATGGAAATGGTCGGCGGCGAGTGGCGCATCTCCTCGCTGCCGGCGGGCGTGGTGCTGGAGCGCACGGAGCTGCGAAACCAGTACCAGCCGTTCAACATCTACTTCTTCGACGCGCAGGGCCAAGAGCTGGTGACGGACCGCCGCTGGCTCTTCACGCGCCGCGAAACCCTGCCGAGTGCGCTGATCTCGCTGATCATGGAGGGCCCCACCGAGCGCCTCCTGCCGGCGGTGCCGAACACGCTGCCCGCCGAGGTCTCATACATCGGCTACGAGAACGGCACGTACAAGTTCACGGGCTTCGGCGGCGTGCGCGAGGACGAGCGCGCGCAATTCGCGGCGCAGGTGGTGTGGACACTGGCGTCGGCAGGCATCTCCGGCCCCTTCGCGCTCGAGGCGGATGGCGCGCCGCTGCTTGCTGACGCCGAAACCCTCACCACCGACGACTTCGTCGAGCTCAGCCCGCTGATCCAGGCCGCGGGCGCGTCCAAGCTCTACACCCTCACTGACGGGAGCATTTCGCTTATCGACGGTGGCGAGAAGCAACCACTCGCCGACGAACTCGGCACCGCGGGCAACGTGATCACTGCGGAGATCACCGCCAACGGCAACTGGGTGGCCGTGCTCGACAACGCAGACGTGAACGCGCCGACGGTGCTGAGGGCAGGCACCTTGGGCGGCGAGGGCCGCGACCTGATCACCGCGATCACGTTCACCCGCCCGTCGTTCGAATCGCGGTCCGCGGCCGTGTGGACGGTGGCGGACGGCACCCGCATCCTGCGCAGCGTACGCTCCGCAGCGACCGGCGAGGTGACCACGGAGGAGATCGTCGCCGAGATGCCGGACGGCGTGCGCGGCAACATCTCGGTGCTGCGCCTGTCGCGCTCCGGCGCGCGTGTGGTCATGGTGGTTGACGGCCACCTCTACACCGGCATTGTGGAGCGCCGCGCGCCGGGCGAGCGCGCGGTGGTCAACGTCGTCGAGTACGCGACAGAGCTGGGCGGCTCGGTGGTGGCGGCGGATTGGCAGCCGGACGGCTCACTGATCGTCGGCACGTCCAGCTCCGTCTCCCCGGTGCTGCGCGTGGAGCAGGACGGCTCCAGCGTCACGACGCTGAGCGTGGGCAACATCTCCGCACCGGTGGTGGCGGTCGCGGCTTCGCCCAACATGCTCTACGTCACCGACGCGAACGCGCTGCTGCAGCTGCCGAGCACCGGCTCCGACAACCCGCTGTGGCGCGAAGTGCCGGGGCTCGAGGGCGTGCGCGCGATGCCGATCGTGGCCAAGTAGGCGGCTTCAAGTGGCGCTGGGGGAGTTGCTGCTGCCGCGCCGCTGCGCGGGCTGCGGCGCACCCGGCCACGTGCTGTGCCAGCGCTGTCGGGTGGGACTCGCGACCCCGCCGCATCGCGTGTTCCCGAACACCTCCCCGCACGTGCCTGTGTTCGCGCTCGGCCCCTACGCGGCGCCGCACCGCGACGTGGTGCTGGCGATGAAGGAGAAGAACAACCTGGTTATCCGCCGCCACACCGGCGCGGTGCTCGATGCCGCACTCGCGCACCTCGAGGCGCGCGGCGAGATTCCGCACGGCGCGGTGCTGGTCCCGGCGCCGACGAGGAAGGCGTCGGCACGCGCGCGCGGCGGCGATCCCGTGGAAGCGTGCTGCCGCGCCACCGGCCGGCCCGTGGCCGCGGTGCTCTCGCTCGACGCCCGGACGGCGGACCAGAGTGAGCTCGACGCCGCCGCCCGCCGCGCGAATCTCGCCGGCGCCGTCCGCCTCACCGGCGTGCCGGGCGACACCTGCATCATCGTCGACGACGTGGTGACTACCGGCGCGACGCTGCAGGCGAGCGTGGAGACGCTGCTTGCCCACGGCGCGGACGTTGCCGCCTGCCTGGCGATATGCGCGGCCTGAAGAATTGGCAGCACCTTCCCAGCAACCCCGCAAAAATTGGTTATATCCAGTTGTACAATTGGGGTGAACCCGTTCCTACTACCCAAGGAGGAAGCAGATGACCTCTGCAGAGCACGACAACGTCGCCCCCGAGGCAGGCCTGAGCCCGTCCGCCCAGGTCACCATCACCGGCCGAAACGTCGAGGTACCGGAACACTTTCAGGAACGTGTGAACGCCAAGCTGGCGAAGATCGAGAAGCTCGATCCGTCGCTCACCTCGTTCCACGTCGAGCTCAAGCACGAGCCGAACCCGCGACGCGAAGCCCAGGCGCAGCGCATCCAGATCACCGCTACCGGCAAGGGCCACCTCGCCCGCGCCGAGGCGAAGGAGGACAGCTTCTACGCTGCGCTGGAGTCCGCCGTCGGCAAGCTTGAGCGCTCCCTGCGCAAGGTGAAGGTGCGCCGCGAGATTTCCCGCTCCGGCCACCGTGCCCCGAAGTCCGTCGGCGTGATGGCTGCGGAGCTGGCAAACCAGGCCGCCGCGGATGTGCAGGCGCAGGAGCCGGCCCCGGGCAAGTACGACGTTGACCCGTACGCGGACCAGTTCGCGGATTTCGAGCCGGGCCAGATCGTGCGCCGCAAGGTGCACCCGAACACCCCGATGAGCGTGGACGACGCGCTCAGCGAGATGGAGCTAGTGGGCCACGATTTCTACCTCTTCATCGATGAGGAGACCCAGCGCCCGAGCGTGGTGTACCGCCGCCACGCCTTCGACTACGGCTTGATCGCGCTCGCACCCGAGGGTGAGGCCGACGCCGAGTAGGGCTTTCCCGCTTGCCGACGCCCGCTTTCCCGCCACCCGGCCGGAGGGCGGGCGTTTCGCTGCGTGCCAGTAAGTTCCCAGCTTCCCAGCTGCAGGTTCTAGAGTCCGTGTGGGTACAATAGCCCGTTGACTGATACTCGAATGTAGAAGGACGTTGAAGCGTGTTTGGTCTGTCGAAGCTGCTCCGCGCCGGTGAAGGGCGCACCGTCAAGCGCCTTGCCAAGATTGCGGATCAGGTCATGGCGATGGATGGAGAGTACTCCGCCCTCACCGACGCCGAACTGAAGGCGAAGACGGACCAGTTCCGCCAGCAGCTAGCCGACGGCGCTTCGTTGGACGACATTTTGCTCGACGCCTTCGCCACCGCCCGCGAGGCATCGTGGCGCGTGCTGGGCCAGAAGCACTACAAGGTGCAGATCATGGGCGGCGCGGCGCTGCACTTCGGCTCCGTCGCCGAGATGAAGACCGGTGAGGGCAAGACCCTGACCTCCGTGCTGCCGGCGTACCTCAACGGCCTCGAGGGCAAGGGCGTGCACATCGTGACGGTGAACGACTACCTAGCCAAGCGCGACGCGGAGATGATGGGCCGCGTGCACCACTTCCTGGGCCTCGAGGTGGGCGTGATCCTCTCCGAGCTGCGCCCACCGGAGCGCAAGAAGGCGTACGACGCCGACATCACTTACGGCACCAACAACGAGCTGGGCTTCGACTACCTGCGCGACAACATGACCCGCTCCGTCTCCGAGATGGTGCAGCGCGGCCACAACTACGCGATCGTGGATGAGGTCGACTCGATCCTCATCGACGAGGCCCGCACCCCGCTCATCATTTCCGGCCCGGCCGACGGCTCGAGCCAGTTCTACACCGTCTTTGCTCAGCTCGCGCCGCGCATGCGCGAGGGCATCCATTACGAGGTGGACCGCCGCAAGCGCACTATCGGCGTGTCTGAGGAGGGTGTGGAGTACGTCGAGGACCAGCTGGGCATCGACAACCTCTACGCGCCGGAGCACTCCCAGCTGGTGAGCTACCTGAACAACGCGCTGAAGGCGAAGGAGCTGTTCGAGCGCGACAAGGATTACATCATCCGCCAGGGCGAGGTGCTCATCGTCGACGGCTTCACCGGCCGCGTCCTACCGGGCCGCCGCTACAACGAGGGCATGCACCAGGCGATCGAGGCGAAGGAAAACGTCGAGATCAAGAACGAGAACCAGACGCTGGCGACCGTCACCCTGCAGAACTACTTCCGCCTGTACAACAAGCTGGCCGGCATGACCGGTACCGCCGAAACCGAGGCGAGCGAGCTGCACCAGATTTACAAGCTCGACGTGGTGCCGATCCCGCCGAACAAGCCGAACCAGCGCAAGGACCGCGACGACCTGATTTACAAGACGCAGGAGGCGAAGTTCTCCGCCGTGGCGGACGATATCGCCGAGCACGTGGAGAACGGCCAGCCGGTGCTGGTGGGTACCACCTCCGTCGAGCGCTCCGAGTACCTCTCCCAGCTGCTCACCCGCAAGGGCATCAAGCACAACGTGCTCAACGCGAAGCACCACGAGGAAGAGGGCCGCATCATCGCCGAGGCGGGCCTGCCCGGCAAGGTGACGGTGTCCACCAACATGGCCGGCCGCGGCACCGATATCGTGCTCGGCGGCAACCCGGAAGTGCTCCTGGACGCGAAGCTGCAGGAGCAGGGCCTCGACCCCTTCGAGGACGAGGAGCGCTACCAGCAGGCGTGGGACGAGCAGCTGCCGAAGGCGAAGGCCCGTTCGGAGCAGCTCGGCGACGAGGTCCGCGCCGCCGGCGGCCTGTACGTGATCGGCACCGAGCGCCACGAGTCGCGCCGCATCGACAACCAGCTGCGCGGCCGCTCCGGCCGCCAGGGCGACCCGGGCGAGACCCGCTTCTACCTCTCCATGCGCGATGAGCTGATGGTGCGCTTCATGGGCACATCCATGGAGAACATGATGAACCGCCTCAACGTGCCGGACGATGTGCCGATCGAGGCCAAGATGGTGTCCAACGCGATCAAGAGCGCGCAGTCCCGCGTGGAGAACCAGAACTTCGAGATGCGCAAAAACGTCCTGAAGTACGACGAGGTGCTCAACGAGCAGCGCAAGGTGGTCTACCGCGAGCGCCAGGAGATCCTCGGCTCGAAGGACATCGCCGGCCAGGTCCGCCGCATGATCGAAGAGACCGTCGGCGCCTACGTCGACGGCGCGACGCGCGAGGGCTACGTGGAGGACTGGGACCTCGACGAGCTGTGGAACGCGCTCGATTCCCTCTACGGGCCCACCGTTTCTGCGCAGGAGCTTATCGACGGCAGCGAGTACGGCCGCCCCGGCGAAATCACCGCCCCGCAGCTGCGCCAGGCGCTTGTCGACGACGCCCAGGCGCAGTACGACAAGCTCGAGGAGAACGTCGCCGCGATCGGCGGCGAGGAGCAGATGCGCAACATCGAGCGCATGGTGATCCTCCCGGTGATCGACACGAAGTGGCGCGAGCACCTCTATGAGATGGACTACCTCAAGGAGGGCATCGGCCTGCGCGCCATGGCGCAGCGTGACCCGCTGGTGGAGTACCAGAAGGAGGGCGGCGACATGTTCCAGGCGATGAACGAGGCCGTCCAGGAGGAGACCGTCCGCCAGCTGTTCATGATGCGCAAGCAGTTCGAGCAGCCGGAAGGCGCCTCCGCCTAGCCCCGCCTAGAGCACCTTGAAGGACACGAGGCGGCCGTTGCGCATTTTCGCCGCCCAGGCGTAGCGGCGCTCGCCCACGGCGACGCTGCCGAACGCCTCGCCGTTCTCGCGGGTGTGGCAGGACAGCACGCGCACCTCGCCCGCCGGGCGGGGTTGGCGCAGCCTGGCGCGGATGTGGCTGCGCACGCCCATGTCGAACAGCGCGCCCGTGAGGGACTCCGGGTCGCGCACGCCGAAGGACGCGTCGAGTGCCTGGCGCACCAGCGGCGCCATGGGGTTGTCGGGCACGGCGCGCACGCCTGGCAGGCGCTCGACGTCGGGGAACGTCGCGCGGGGCACGAGCACTTTGATGTGTTGGTGGCCTGGGGCCGGGTAGTACATGGGTGTCACCTCCCGAATCGGCGTGGCGCGGGCTGCGCGGGGGATCGGTAGTATTGTGCACGTTCGCGCAGTGCGTGCACCAGCCTGCACGTATACATTTCAATGCGCATTCGGCTGGGAACCGTTGACACACAGGAGCGCACAGTGAATTCAGCTATCCGCATGCAGGGCCTGCTCATCGATTACGCGGGCGTCCTCGACGTCGATCCGGAGGATCAGGCGCGTTGGCAGACGTTGATCGCGGCGGTGAAAGACAAGGGCGTTGCCACCGGCATCCTCTCCAACGAGCAGGCCGAGGGGGAGACGGCCGACACGATCCGCGAGTGGGAGTTCCGCGGCGACGTCGACGCTGTGGTGCTCTCCGGCGAGGTGGGCGCGGACAAGCCGGAGCGCGCCGCGTTCCAGGCCGCGGCTGATGCGATCGATGTGGCGATGAATGACTGCGTGATGATCGACGACGACATCATGAACGTCCGCGCCGCCGTCGAGTACGGCATGATCGGCATCCTCCACACCGCCTTCGACCGCACAGCGGTGGAGATCCAGTCGCTGTTCGACATTGAGGGCGAGTTCTAGTGCGCGTCTACATCCCGGCGACGTTCTCCATGCTCGCGGGGCTTGAGGCCGACGGCATCTTGCACGCCCGCAACGGCTGGGCGTTTGCCGCCACGCCTGAGCTGACCGAGTGGTACACCTCGGGCGACCAGGAGGAGATTGAGGCGATCGCGTTCGACGATGCCGCGCTCGCCTCGATTCGCTTGCTGGCGATCGGGGACGAGGAGCGCTTCCCGCACCGCCGCGTTGTGGTATCGGCCGATGTGGATGCGTCGGGGGAGCCGGAGATGGGGGAGTCCGTGGTCAAGCTTGCGGGTCCCGTCGCGCTCGAGGACGTGGCCGCGATCCACGTCGACGTGCAGGAGGCCGAGGAGGCTACGGCGCGTGCCATCGAGCACATTGACGCCGCCGACCTCGGCGACGAGGACGCGGAGCTGGCGGTCGGGGACGCGCAGGACAATTACATGGCGTTCTACGACCCATCGGAACTACCGTTCCTCGTCGAGCTGCTTTAAGTCCCACGCGTCGTTCGAGTGCAGCGCCGTGAGCAGGCGGCGCACCGCTTGCACGCGCCTGCCGAGGGGCGAATCCTCGGCGATGTCGTCCCACGCGCACTCGGGATCGGACGGCGGGCCGAGGTGAGTGCAGCCGCGGGGGCAGTGCTCGGCGGCGTCGGCGAGCTCGGGGAATACGTCGATGATCGCCTCGGGGGAGACGTGGGCCAGGCCGAAGGAGCGGATGCCGGGGGTGTCGATGACCCAGCCGCCGGCCGGCAGCGGCAGCGCGACGGACTGGGTGGAGGTGTGGCGGCCCTTGCCCACGCCGGAGACTTCGCCGGTGGCGCGCTCCGCGTCGGGCACAAGGCGGTTCACCAGCGTCGACTTGCCGACGCCGGAGTGGCCGATCAGCGCCGAGACGTGCCCGCCAATGCGCGCAACGAGGTCGTCGATGGGTTCCTCGATGCCCACTTCGAACAGCTCGACATCGAGGTCGGTGATCTCGCGCTGGAACTCGGCCGGATCGGCGAGATCCGACTTGGTCATGCAGACGATCGGGGTGACCCCGCCGTCGAACGCCGCGACCAGCGCGCGCTCAACGAAGCCGGTGCGCGGCGGCGGGTCGGCGGCTGCGACGACGATGAGCATGAGCTCGGCGTTTGCAACGATGATGCGCTCGTAGGGGTCGGTGTCGTCGGCAGTGCGGCGCAGTACCGACGAGCGCTCGTCGCGCTTCACAATGCGCGCCAGCGTGTCCTTCTTCCCCGAGGTGTCGCCGACCACGCCCACCCGGTCGCCGACCTCGACGGAGACGCGCTTCAGCTCGCGGGCGCGCATGCAGGTCACCAGGGTTTCGTCGTCAAGCACAACGCCCCAGCGGCCGCGGTCCTTGGACACGACCATGCCGTGCTCCGCGTCCTCGTGCGTCGGGCGGTCTTTGGAACGCGGCCGCGACCCCTTGCCGGGGCGGACGCGCACGTCGGATTCGTCGTAGTCGCGAAAGGAACGCCCCGCCATTAGTCGCGCACCATCTCGGCCCACATCCGCTCGAAGTCCGGCAGCGTCTTCGCGGTGGTGCCGATGTTTTCCACCTCGACGCCGCGGGTGGTCAGGCCGATGATGGCGCCGGCGGTGGCCATGCGGTGATCGTCGTACGTCGCCCACGTGCCGCCGTGCAGTGGCGCGGGGTGGATGCGCAGGCCGTCGCTGAGCTCCTCGCAGCGCCCGCCGAGGTTGTTGATCTCCGTGGTCAACGCCGCGAGGCGGTCCGTCTCGTGGCCGCGCAGGTGCGCGATGCCGGTGAGCTCGGTGACGCTGGTGGCCTGGGTGGCAAGCGCCGCGACGGTGGGGGTGAGCTCGCCGATGTCGCTCATGTCCAGGCGCAGGCCGCGCAAAGTGCCGCGCGAAGGCCCGCGGACCTCCAGGGTGTGGCCGGTGCCGTCGGCGCAGAGCTCCACCTCGCAGCCCATGCGCTCGAGGATGTGGCGGATCACGTCGCCAGGCTGGGTGGTGTCCACCGGCCAGTGCGGCACGCGCACCACGCCGCCGGTCACGGCCGCGGCCGCGAGGAACGGGGTGGCGTTGGACAGGTCCGGCTCGATGGCGAAGTGCGCCGCGCGAATGGTCTGCGGCTCGACGCGCCACGTCTGCCCCTCGGCGCGCACGGTCACGCCGGCGTCCTCGAGCATCTGCACCGTCATCTCGATGTGCGGCATTGACGGCAGGATGCCGGCGGTGTTTTTCACGGTAACGCCGCGCTCGAAGCGGGCGGCGGAGAGCAAAAGCCCGGATACGAACTGGGAGGAGCCGGAGGCGTCGATCTCCACCACGCCGCCCTCGGCGCTGCCGCGGCCGTGCACGGTGAACGGCAGGGCATCGCCCGCCACGGCCACGCCGAGCTGGCGCAGCGCGGACAAGATAGTGGCCATGGGGCGGTTGCGGGCGTAAGGGTCGCCGTCGAAAAGCACCGGCCCCTGCGCGAACGCCGCAACGGGCGGCAGGAAGCGCATCACGGTGCCGGCGAGGCCGCAGTCGATCTTCGCCGCCGTGAGCTCGCCGGGGGTGACGCGGATCGTGGCGCCGTCGTGCGCAAAGCCGACGCCCATCTCGGCCAGGGCCGCTTCCATGAGGTCGGTGTCGCGGGAGCGCAGCGCGCCCGTGATGGTCGAGGTGCCGTCCGCGAGCGCGGCGAGCACGTACGCCCGGTTCGTCATCGACTTCGACCCCGGCACCTGCACAGTGTGGGTGATCGGGGTCGAGGCGTACGGGGCTGGCCACACATCAGTCATGCGGACAATCATAATGGAGGCATGTGCGGACGCTTCGTGCTTTTCACTTCCGGCCAGGACCTGCTCGATGAGGTCGCGGCCCTGCCCGGCGTCGGCGGGGTCGAGGCCCCCGACGGGACTCCTCCGCCGCGCTATAACATCGCTCCCACGCAGCAGGTGCCGCTCGTGCGTGTCGACGACAGCTCAGTCGCTCACCTCGATGCCGCCCGCTGGGGCCTGCTGCCCACCTGGAAGAAGGACGAGACCGGCCCGCCCTTGTTCAACGCGCGCGCCGAAACGGTTGCGGAGAAGCCCTCGTTCCGCGCCGCGTTCAAGGCCAAGCGCGGGCTCATGCTGCTCGACGGCTACTACGAGTGGCTCACCACCGACGACGGCAAGCAGCCCTACTACGTCAGGCGCGACACAGGCATGCTGGTTGCCGCGGCGTTGTGGGAGACGGGGCTTTCCCGCTTATCGACGACGATGATCACCACCGCCGCAGCCGAAGAAACCGCCTGGCTGCACCACCGCCTGCCGCTCTTCCTCGCCGCGGACGAGATCGAGCAGTGGGTCGGCGGCAGCCCCGAGGAGGCGGCGGAGCTGCTTGCGCCTTCGCGCGTGGCGGGGGAGCTGCGGTGGCAGGAGGCCGACAAAGCCGTCGGCAGCGTGCGCAACGACTACGCGGAGCTGATGTCGGCGAACTGAGCCCCCGTGAGGCGGGCGAGATCCTCCGGCGCGATCTCCACCGACAGGCCGCGCTGGCCAGCGGAGACGGTGACGGCGGAGAGGTCCTTGATGGAAGCGTCGAGAAGCGTGGGAAGCTCCGTGAGCGTGCCCAGCGGCGAGATGCCGCCGACGACGTAGCCCGTGGCGCGCTGCGCCTTCGCCGGGTCCGCCATTTCCGCGTGCTTCCAACCCAGCGCCTTCGCCGCGGCCTTGAGCGCGAGGTGCCCGGAGACCGGGACGCAACAGAGCGCCATCTCGCGCGGGGCGTCGGAGCGGGCAATGACGAGCGTTTTCAGGGTGGCGCTCGGATCGATGCCCAGCTCGGCGGCGGCGTGCTCGCCGAAGTGATCCTGGCTCGGGGTGTACTCGAGCACGGTGTGCGGGGTGTCCTTGACCGCGGCGAGGGCGCGGGTGCGTGCAGCCATGGGTGAGGTGCTCCTTTCGGTGCCTTATAGAATGAACACTATGCCGGAAACAGACCTCAAAACGCGTTTCACCGAGGAAGCGATGCCGCTGTTGGATCAGCTCTACGGTGGTGCACTGCGCATGACGCGCAACCCGCAGGACGCGGAGGACCTGGTCCAAGAGACCTACCTGAAGGCGTACAACGCGTTCGACAGCTTCACCCCGGGCACCAACCTGAAGGCGTGGCTGTACCGGATTATGACGAACACGTACATCAACACCTACCGCAAGAAGCAGCGCCGCCCGCTGGTGACCAGCGCGGAGGACGTGACCGACTCGCAGCTCTACACCTCCAGCTCCCACGACTCGGCGGGCCTCGAATCCGCCGAGGTGGAGGCGCTGAAGTTGATGCCGAACTCCCGGATTTCCGAGGCGCTCAACGCGCTGAACGAGGACTACCGCATGGTGGTCTACTACGCCGACGTGGAGGGTTTGGCGTACAAGGAGATCGCCGAAGTGATGGATATCCCGCTCGGCACGGTGATGAGTCGGCTGCACCGTGGAAGAAAACAGTTGCGCGAGATGTTGAAGGACGTAGCCAACGAGCAAGGTATCGGTCTGGACCGCGACACGGAGGAGAAGTAATGGGCGCCGGAGATTGCACGTGCGGAAACCGCGGGGAACACAGCACGCACCAGCTGCTCTGTGAGCTCTTCGACTCGGACACATCGCCGGCCCGCGCTGCGGAAATCCGCGCCGAGCTCGGCGCCTGCCCGCACTGCATGAGCAAGCTCAAGTCTGAGCAGGATGTCCGCGGGCTGGTGCGGGATTGCTGCGGCGAAGCGCACGCGCCGGAGCCGCTGCGCCAGCGCATCATCACCTCCATCACCACAGTGTCCTACACCGAGATCCGCTACCGCTAGGCGCCTGCGCGACTGCGGTGGGGCAGTCGCGGATAAGACGAACGCCGCCTCCCTCTCGCTGTGAGGGGAGGCGGCGTTCGTGCTTGGTACAGCAGGTGCCTTATGCGTTGGGGCGCTTACCGTGGTTAGCGCCCTTCTTGCGGCGGTCCTTGCGCTTGCGACCACGCTTGCTCATGGGGCCTCCTTGTAATGGTTACGGGAAAATGACTTCAGCGTTTCACTGTATCGCCCGCGTCCCCGGGCCGGAAAATCGCGTGCGGTTTAGGCCCGCGACGAAGTGGAACTTAGACGGCGAGGCGTGCGCGGTTGCGGGCGCGCGCCTTGTTGCGGCGCTTGAGGGCGCGGCGCTCCTCCTCGGACATGCCGCCCCACACGCCGGCGTCCTGGCCGGTCTCGAGTGCCCACTTCAGGCACTGGGAGGTCACCGGGCAGCGGTTGCAGACCAGCTTGGCCTGTGCGATCTGGGACAGTGCCGGGCCGGAGTTACCGACCGGGAAGAACAGCTCCGGGTCCTCGTCGCGGCAAATTGCTTCGTGGCGCCAATCCATGTCAAAACTCCTTAACGTCTAAAAATCGTGCTCGTATCACTGCATGTGCGCACCACGTCAACCCCAACAATGTTGGAGGTGTTGCAAACGAAGTTTGATTCCAGGCCCCAGGCGGTGCATCTTGGTGAGTTCCAAGCCCCGTCTTCCGGTTTCCCTGGCGTTAACCCTGTGGTGGCTAAGGGTTAAGGGCTGTGTAACCAGCCCGTTGTTTTTGCTACCCGAGAATAATGACATGTAACGCCGAACCGCGCTAGGGGTAGGCAAGAAAATGTGACAGAAGTCATAAGTTCGCATGCCGCCCACGAACACGAACGTGGGGTGTTTTCTCCGCACACCCGATCTTTTCACCGCCTGTGTACTGCGCGGATGCGCGAAATTCCTATCTGCATACTGTGTGGCACGGGTCAAATCGCGGGTGGCTGCCTCGGCCGAGCCGTCCCGCGGCGATACACTACGGTGCGTGAGTGCAACCAGGAAGAACGACGCAACGCCCACCGACCGCGACACCCTCGAGCGCGAAGCCGCGGTCATGCCGCCGCTGTTGAAGTACGGCATGGTGGTGGTCCTGCTGCAGTGCGCGGCGATGTTCGCCTACATCATTTCGCTGCTCGTCTCCCAGTTCGGCGGGCAGTCCACGAGCGTGATTGAATCCCAGTCGGCGGCCGCGGGCTACGTCTCGCTGGGCACCGCAGTCTTCCTGGCCATCATCTTCGGCTTCATCGCCTATGCCGCGGTCTCGACGCTGCGCGGCAAGCCCATGGCCCAGGGCGGCATCCTGCTCATCGAGGCAATCCTCGTCGGCGTGGCCATCTACATGTTCCGCGGCGGCGTGCCGATGCTCGCGACAGCCACGCTCATCACCGCCATCTTCGGGCTCATCGCGCTTCTGCACCCGGACACGCGCCGGTTCGAGGAGGCGCGCTACGCGCTGAAAAACGAGCGTCGATAAGCTCCTAGTTTGCGCTGAGCACCACGACTTCGGAGCCGCGCTTTTCGACGATCGTAGCTCCCGCCGAATCAATCGAGATCGGGCCCTGGTAGCCGCCGCGATCCACCGGAATGATCCGGTCCACCGTGTTCGCGTCCCAATCGACGACGGCGATACCGCCCTCGGAGGCGTAGAGCAAGCGGTCGCCGGCCGGGAAGCCGGTGCCCAGCGCGCCCTGGAAGACACCGGTGGCGGCGAGCGCGCCCGGCTCCATAAGCACCAGGTAATCGCCCTGGTGGTACGTCATGTGGTGGGGGAGATCAGCCACGTCGAGCGGGTGTACGCCGGAATCCAGGGCGGCGGGGGCATCAAGCGCCGGCACCGAGGAGGTGCTGATGTTGTTGCCGTCCTTGTCGTACGCCCTGATCTGGGAGGTCGCCGGGTCGAAGATCGCGGCGGCCTCCTGGGAAATCGCGACGAGGAAGGCATCGGGGGAAATCTCCACGCTGCCGTACATTTCCGGCTTACGGGAATCCTCCGGGGTGACGTCCTGGAAGCGCAGGTAGGCGCCGTCGTCGCACAGCTCGGTGTTCGCGAGGAGTTCCGTGCGGGTGAGCGCGGATGTGATCTGGCACTGGTGCGGCTGCATGTCCGGCTCCTGCGGAGCCTCCACCTTGCCGTACTCGACGGTGCGCACCATGTCGGAGCGCCACAGCTCGATGCGGTCGGCAGCGACGGTGCCCACGCGGTCGTTGGAGTGGACGCTGGTGACCTCGTCCGGAGCGATGGAGGACCGGGTGCCGGCGTACTGGCCCGTGCGCGCGTTGATCGCTACCACGTCGCCGCAGCCAGCGTTGTCGCGGTAGGCAGCGACAACCTTGCCCCACGCCTGGCTGAGCGCACACAATTCGTTGGCGCGGTGGTAGGTCCAGGCCGTGTCGCCCTGCGGGGTGGTGCCGGTGATCGTGCCCTCGTTGTAGGTGACAATCACGCCGTCCACCACAACCGGTGCGACACCGGGGGACGTATCGGCCAGGCGGAAGGTCTCGGTGAGCGACGTCGGCACCACCGCGAGACGGCCGGCGTTCTCCAGCTCAGCCGCGGCGGGTGTGAGCTGCGCGTTGCGGACGGGGGCGGTGAAGAACGCGGTGAGGATGCAGATCAGTGCGATCGCCGCGATCACCCCGGTAGCGATCAGGTCGCCGCGGGTCCTGCGGATGGGTGTGCTCACCGGCGTGATCCTCCACGATTTCGGTTCGAACGGTCGCGCCCCGTGCGCGGGCCGCGCTGACCGCGGGGGCGCGGACCGCGCGACCCCAACTGTGCCCCGTGCACTTTACGCGCCGGGCCGACAGTCTCCTCAGCGGAGTCCGGAATATCCAGTGCCTCGTACAGTTCCGGCGAGGTGGAGAACCAGGCCGGCGGGTCCGGTTGATCGAGACCAAGCTCCGTGTTGATAAGCGCCCACTTGTGCGCCTCGTCGTAGCCAACCAGGGTCACCGCGGTGCCGCTGTGGCCTGCGCGGCCCGTGCGGCCGATGCGGTGCACGTACGTCATCGGGTCGTCCGGGGTTTGGTAGTTGATCACGTGGGTCACGTCGTCGACGTCGATGCCGCGGGCCGCCACATCGGTGGCCACCAGGATGTCCACCGTGCCGGTGCGGAACGCGTCCAGGGATGCCTCGCGCGCATTCTGGCCGAGATCGCCGTGCACGGAGCCGACGGCGAAACCCCGGCGCGCCAAATCCTCAGCGACGTCGGCGGCCGTGCGCTTCGTGCGCGTGAAGATGATGGTGCGGCCGCGACCGCCGGCCTGCAGAATGCGGGCGAGCACCTCGGGCTTGTCCATGCGGTGGGAGGTGAACACGATCTGCTTGGTCGTCGCGTGCGTGGTCGGGGCATCCGGGGATTCGGCGCGGATGTGAATCGGGGCGCGCATCTTCGAGCGCGCAAGGGTGAGGATCGGCCCGGGCATGGTGGCGGAGAACAGCATCGTCTGCAGCGGCTCCGGTGCCTGCGGCAGCGCCTCCCAGATCCGCTCGATGTCCGGCAGAAAGCCCATGTCGAGCATCTCGTCCGCCTCATCCAGCACCAGGATGGCCACGCCGGAGAGGATGAGCTCGCCGCGATCGTAGAGGTCGATCAAGCGGCCCGGGGTGCCCACCACCACGTCCACGCCGGCGTGCAGTGCGTCGATCTGTTCCTCGTACGGGCGGCCGCCGTAAATCGTCGCTACGGAGAGCGGGGTGTGCTTCGCCGCGCGCTCCAAGTCCTCGCCGACCTGCACCGCCAGCTCGCGCGTGGGAACCACGATGAGCGCGCGCGGCGTGCCGTCGAGTTCGCGCAGCGCCGCGTCGTCGAAGACGCGGTCCAGCACCGGGATGCCGAAGGCGTAGGTCTTGCCCATGCCGGTGCGGGCTTGGCCGATCAGATCGCGCCCGTCGAGGGCGATGGGGATGGCCAGCTCCTGAATAGAGAAGGAGTGGGTGATGCCCCGCTCCGCGAGTGCGTCGATGAGCTCGGCGGCGACCCCGAGCTCGGCGAAGGTGGGGAGCTGGCGGTTGCTATCGGCGGTAGTCGGCACACGGTTATCTTAGCCCGCCGCTGCGTGCTGCAGTCCTTGTGCGGGAAGGCCATTACAATGGTCGGCGTACACCGATGTAATTTCCGCGAAGGATGAGTGATTAGACCCACATGGAAATCAAGATTGGTCTGGCAGACACCCAGCGCGAGCTGTCCATCCGCTTGCCGGAGGGGCAGGAGAACGTGTTCTCCGTGGTCGAGGAAGCGATTGCGGGCGGCGCGCCGACGCTGAAGCTGGCGGATGAGAAGGGCCGCGAGTTCCTGATCCGTACTGACCGTATTGCCTACGTCGAGCAGAGCTCGTCGACGGCGCGTTCCGTCGGCTTCATGCGCTAAGTTACCTACCCATGACCACCAGGAACCAGCGCGAACGCACCCACGAGCAGGCGGGGGACTCGTGGGACCGGGAATTCGGTGTCCCGGATGATAGGCACGACGGGGATGGCCGCCTCGTGGAGTTCGCGCGCGAGTACGGCTGGCGCGCCTACGCCATTCCAGTGCTCGCTGTGGTGACCCTGTTTGTGGTGATCAACATGTTCCAGCACCCGGATGAGCCGGTGGTCGGCGCCGCGGAGCTGGAAACGAACGTGGCCGAAGAGCAGTCCGACGATGCCAAGGGCGAGGGCGAGCAGCTCGAGCCGGCGGTGCTGCCGGAGGGGGTCACCGCGTCGACGGAGCTGCCTCCGGGCGGGCCGTTCACCGAACACGGTGAGGGCACGTTCTACGAAGTGGGCGTTCCGGGCGCGAACGGCGGCGTGGGCGACGAGATTGTTGTCCGCTACGTCGTCGAGGTAGAGCACGGCGTGGACACCACTGCGTACGGCGGGGGCGATGCGTTCTCCGCAATGGTGGATGCGACCTTGCTCGACCCCCGCAGCTGGACCAATGATCCGCGCTTCCGCTTCGAGCATGTTTCTGCAGCCGACGACCCGTCGTTGCGCATCCGGTTGACCTCCGTCGGCACGACGCGCGAGCTGTGCGGCGCCGACCTCGGTTTGGAAACGAGCTGCCGCACTCGCATTACCGGCGAGGATACCGTGGTGATCAACGAGTCGCGCTGGGTGCGCGGCGCCGCACCTTTCGAGGGCGATCTCGGCCGGTACCGCCAGTACGTGATCAACCACGAGGTGGGCCACGCCGTCGGCTTCTCGGAGCACGTCCCCTGCGAGGAAGACGGTGCGCTGGCACCGATCATGATGCAGCAGACGCTGAGCCTGAACAACGCTGAGTTGTACTCCTTCGACCCGAACGAGGTCTACCCGGACAACAACTCCACGTGCCGTTCCAACCCTTGGCCGTACCCGCGCCCGGCGGTGCAGTAGGTGCAGATCCCCGCTCACGTCCTCGCCGCCTTCCAGGCTGAAGGCGCGGGCGAGCCTGTCGCCGCCGCGTGGGGTCCGGCGCAGCGTTTCGGCCGGATGGTTATCGCTCCCGCGCCGGAGCACGCCGCGTGGTCCGGCAAGGTCCGCGAGCGCATCACCGGCCTTACCCCGGGGCTGCGCGTCTCCCGGCCGGTGCGCGCGACTGACGGCAGGCTCGTGGTCGGCGGGCTCACCGCGACTGAGTTCGTTCCGGGCTCACCCGCCGCGCGCATCGACGAGGTTATCGCGGGAACACTGCTTTTCGACGGCGCTTTGCACGGCGTCGAGGCACCGCCCAACCTGGAAGGGGAGTCGGCTTCCCCGTGGGTGGACGCCGACCGGGACATTTTCAGCGGGTTGCGCCACGCCGACGACCACGTGGTGGCCCACCTCGATTTCTTGAGCTCCTGTCTGTTCGACGGGTCTGCGCCGCCCAGCCTCATCGGCATCGCTCCGTCGCTGGAGCTCCGCCCGCGCGGGTATACCGCGGCGCTGGTGATTGTGGACGGGCTGTTGGCGCATGCGGTGGACCCGCGAGTGGTGCAGCGCTGGGCGCACATCCCCCGTCTTCCGGAGCTTTGCCGCCTTGCCCTCAAGGTGCGTGAGCTGGGGTGGAGTCGCACGGATTCGAACAAGCGTGCAGATTTTCGCCGGGTGGCGGAGATTCTGCCGGCCTAGCGTGCAACGATAAGGAGCTATGAGTTCCGTTTCGCTGCCGCCCGCCGTGACACCCAAGGCCTTCCTGGTCCCCCGGAAGCGCCGTGTGCTGCACCGCGAGTGGCCCGTTGAGCTACCCGCGCAGGGTTTGTGGAAGATCACCGGCGAGGCTGGCGCCGGCGTGTCCAGCTTCCTCGTGGACACCGCCGCTCAAGCGATCGCGGCGGACCCTGAGCGCGCCGCGCGCGGCGGGGTGCTGCTCATCACCTCGTCGAAAGAATCGGGCGCGGTGCTGCGCGCGGCGCTCTCGGACGCGCTTGCCGCGAGCGGTTTCGTCGCCGATGCGCCGGTAGTGCGCTCCGTGCACTCCGTGGCGTTCGCGCTGCTGCGGCAGCGCACGGAGGAAGAAATCCGGCTCATTTCCGGTGCCGAGCAGGACGCGGTGATCCGCCAGCTGCTCATGGGGCATGCGGAGGAGGGGCGCGGCTCGTGGCCGGAGGAGCTGCGCCCGGCGCTCACCATGGTGGGTTTTGCCCGCCAGTTGCGCGACTTCCTGCTGCGCGCTCTTGAGCGCGGCCTGGGTGCGGATGATCTGCGGAGGCTGGGTAGTGCCCACAACATTGCGATCTGGACCGCGGCAGGCGATTTCCTCCACGAGTACGAGCAGGTCATGGCGCTGACCGGTGCCGTGCGCCTCTCCGCCTCCGAGTTGGTCTCGAATGTGTTGGATGATGAGCTCCCGCACACCTGGGACGTGGTGCTGGTGGACGATGCGCAACATCTCGCACCAGCATCCGGCGAGTTGGTGCGCCGCCTGCTGCAACATGCCCGTCTGGGTGTTGTGGGCGGCGATGCCGAGCAGTCCGTATTCCGCTTCCGCGGGGCGACGCCTGCGTTCTTCACCACGCTCGGCGGGCTCGAGCACGAGGTCATCGACCTCGGCGCCACTCGCCGGAACCCACAACGCGCAGTGCTACTCGCGCCGGACGAGCAGACGCACCACGCCGCCGTGGTGGACGCGATCCGCCGCGCGCACTTCGAAGACGGCGTCGCGTTCCGGGACATGGCGGTGGTGGTGCGCTCAACCCCGATGATTGAGCCGCACCGCCGCGCGCTCCTCCACGCAGGTGTGCCGGTGACGCTGGACCCGACGGATGTGGTGCTGGCGGAGCAGCGCATCGTTGTGGCGCTCATGCTGGGGTTGCGCGCCCTGAATCATGAGCTCAGCGCCTCAGAATGGCGCGACCTGCTGCTCGGCCCTGTGGGCGGGGCGGACCCGGTGACGCTGCGCCGCTTGCTGCGGGGACTGCGTCGGTACGCTCCCGAGTCCCGGGCCGAGGAAACCCTGCGGGAGCTCCTAGTCGCGGATGCGCCGTTGCCGGACTTCGGCACCGTGCTCACCGATCGTGAGCTGGCCATTCTCACCCGCGTCCGCGATGTGCTTGAGGCGGGCCGCACGGCTCTCGCGGACGGCGGCAGCGTGGAGGAGGTGCTGTGGGCGCTGTGGTCAACCACGGGCCTCGCGGACCGGCTGCTCGCGGCGGCACTGCGCGGCGGCGCGACCGGTTCCCAGGCAGACCGGGACCTGGATGCCGCCATGGCGCTCTTCGACGCCGCGGGCGACTTCACGGAGCGCCGCCCCAGCGCCAGCATCGACCTGTTCGTCGACTACATCACGCAGCAGGAGCTGCCCACAGGTGTGCGCGATCGCCGCACCGCCGTGCCCGACGCGGTCTCCTTGCTCACGGCGCACGGTGCGACGGGGCGCGAGTTCCAGCGCGTCATCGTCGCCGGGGTGCAGGAATCCAGCTGGCCGAGCTTGGGGGAAACCGGCACCATCTTCCGCCAGGAAGACCTAGTGGATCTCATCGACAACGACGTGGACCCCGCCGTGCCCGTCTCCCACATCGCGGAGCGGCTGGTGGAGGAGCGCCGCCTGTTCCACGTCGCCACCAGCAGGGCCACCGACTCGCTCATCGTTACCGCGGTGGACAACGACCAGTGCGAGGAAACCATCAGCCCCTCGCGCTTCGTGGAGGAATTCTGCGCGGCGCACAGCATCGAGCCGGCACAGGTCGCCGTCGCTGGGACCGCCTCGGCGGCGCTGACCTGCGGCACCGATGCCCTGCCCATACGCGTGCTGGCCAAGGACGATGTCATCGCTGAGCTGCGCCGCGCTCTCACCGACCCGGACGCGAACGAAGCCACGCGCGCCCAGGCGGCGCGCCAGCTCGCGCGCCTTGCCGAGGCCGGGGTCCCGGGCGCTGCGCCAGAAGCGTGGTGGTCGGTAACGCAGGCGTCGACAAGCGAAGCCCTGCCCCTGCCCCGCACGCTGTCCCCGAGCCGAATCGAGGCGCTGCTGCAGTGCCCGATGCGCGCGGTGCTGGAGAAGATGGTGCAGATCGACGAGACTACGTCGATGATTTTCGGCTCCATGGCGCACGCGTACCTCGAGGCGCTGGGGCGCGGCGTGGACCCCGAGGTCGCGCGCACCGCCGTGATGGAGGCGCGCCGGGCGGCGCAGCACGGGCCGGCATGGAAGGCGGAGCGCGACATCGCCGATTTTGAGGTGATGCTGGGCCGCATCGACACGTGGCTGGCTACGCGCGCCGCGTTCGAGCAGGTCGCGGTGGAGGCCCGCGTCGATGTGGCGGTGGATGAGACGCTGCGCATCGCCGGCCGCCTGGACCGCCTCGAGCGCGACCCGGCCGGCGAGGCGTTGATCGTGGACCTCAAAACCGGCACCAACGTGCCGACGAAGGCGGAGACGGAGGCGAACCCCCAGCTTGCGACGTACCAGCTCGCCTTGAGCAGGGGCTCGCTTGCCGACGGCGCAGTTACCACCGCCGCGGCCCCGGACGACGCACTCGTCGTCGGCGGTGCGATGCTCGTGTACCCGCAAGGGACCACCGTGAAGGTGACAACGCGCGAGCAGAACCCGAAGTCGGCGGAGGAGCTCGCCGAGTTCGCGGACCAGTTGCGCCCGCTGCCGCAGCAGATGGCCGGGCCGGAACTCATCGCCCAGACGGGCAAGCATTGCGATTATTGCCGGGTGCGCGCACTGTGCCCGGCACAACCGGAAGGGCAGGTTGTTACCCGTGGTTAACGTGATGGGACCGAAGGCGCTGTCGAGCGCGCTGGGGCAGAAATTCCCGCCGACGGATCAGCAGGCTGCCGTCATCGGCGCCGAGCCCGGCCCGCTGCTCGTCGTCGCGGGTGCCGGCGCCGGCAAGACGGAGACGATGGCGGCGCGCGTGGTGTGGCTGGTTGCCAACGGTTATGCCCGCCCGGAGGAGATCCTGGGGCTTACGTTCACGCGTAAAGCCGCGCAAGAGCTGGGCAAACGGATCCGCGACCGGCTGGAGCAGCTGGCTGCCGACGACGCTTTGGTGCGCCGCCTGGACCCCTCCGGCGAACTCGCCGATGCGCTGACGGTGATCGCGCCGACGGTGTCCACGTACGACTCCTATTCCGGCGACCTGATCCGCGAGTACGGCCTCTTGGTCCCAGTGGAGCCGGATGCGCGCCTGATCACGGACGCGGAGCTGCACGCCATTGCCACTGATGTGGTTTCGGATTACACGGGCACGCTGATCGCGGACGGCGGCAAGAACCCGGCGCTGAACACCGTGGTGGGCAACCTGCTCGGTCTGGTTACGTCGATGGGCAATGAGCTCGCCTTGCCCGAGCGCATCGCCGAACAAGCGGACATTTTCCTGAAGGAGACCGAGTCGCTGCCGAAGGGCCCGCGCTCCCGGGGCGAATACCCGCAGGATCTGGCCAACTGGCGCGCCAAGCAGGCGGAGCGCATCGCCTACCTGCCGCTGGTCAAAGAACTGCAGGATGAACTGCGCCGCCGCGGCGTGGTCACGTTCAACGAGCAGATGTCTGTTGCAGCGGGTCTCGCCCGCGACCACGCGGTGGTCGGAGAGCAGCAGCGCCGCCGCTTCCGCGTCGTCATGCTGGATGAGTACCAGGACACCTCCCACGCCCAGCGTGTGCTGCTGCGCTCTCTCTTCGGCGAGGGCAAGGACCCGGATCTCACGGTCACGGCGGTGGGCGACCCGATGCAGGCCATCTACGGCTGGCGCGGGGCGACGGCGGCGAACCTCGCCGCGTTTGTCACCGATTTTCCTGTGGCGGGCGGGGAGGAGGCGCCGAAGAAGCAGCTCACCACGTCGTGGCGCAACCCGCCCGAGGTGCTGCAGCTGGCCAACGGGGTGTCGGACGCGATCCTGGGCACCGGAGCAGACCGCGCGGTGGCGGCGCTCGTATCTCGGCCCGATGCGGGCGCGGGTGATGTGACGCTCGGCTACTTCGACACCAACGACGAAGAAGTGGCGTTCGTCGCCGACGAGCTCGCCGCCCAGTTCCAGGACGCGCAGCGCCGCCAAGCCCCCTTCACCGCGGCGGTGCTGGTTCGCAAGAACCGGCATAGCGCCGAGGTCGCGGAGGCGCTCGAGGAGCGCGGCGTGCCCTACGAGATCGTCGGTGTCGGCGGCCTGCTCGACGTGCCGGAGGTGGCGGACACTGTCGCCATCGCCACCATGCTCGTGCGCCCGGGCGATTCTGCCGCGGCGCTGCGCGTGCTCGGCGGCCCGGCAGTCGGGCTCGGGCTTAAAGACCTCAGCGCGCTCGCCGCCCGCGCAGTCAACCTGCGCGGCCACGGCGAGCGCGACACCGAACCCAGCGAAGCTAGCGATCCGGCAGAAGCGTTGCAGATCGCGCTGGATGAGATGGTGGCGCGCGCCCACAACCTCACCGAGCACACCGAACCGGTCGCGGGCCTCGCCGACGCGGTGGCTGACCTCGGCGAGCCGGAACGCTACTCCCCGGAGGGCCTGCGCCGCCTCAAAGATCTGGCCGCGAAACTGCGCTGGCTGCGCACGCACAGCCTGGGCAAGAAACTCACAGATCTGTTCGCGGACATTATCGCGGTCTTCGGCATCCGCACCGAGGTACTGGCCCGGCCGAGTGCCGCCCGCGCGGTCCACCTGGACAAACTGCTCGACGCCGTTGCCGCTTACCCTGGCGCCAGCCTCGACGGCCTGCTCGATTATTTCGAGCTCGCCCGCGAGCGCGAAGACGGCCTCGCGCCGGGCGCGGTCGCGGTGAAGCACGACAGGGTGCAGATCCTCACTGCCCACAAGGCGAAGGGCCTGGAATGGGACACCGTCGCGGTGCTGCACGCCGACGCCTCCACCTATGGTGCGAAAGCGGAAACCTTCCTCACCTTCCTGAACCTGCTGCAGGACGAGACCTTCGGCGACCCGGACGTCTACCCGGACTTCGCCGAGGTGGAGACGCGCTCCGACTTCCTCAAGGCCGGCAACGCGTGGCGGGGGATCATGCGCGAGGCGCAGGCGGAGGAATCCGCGCGCCTCTTTTACGTCGCCGTCACCCGCGCCGAACGCAAACTCCTGGTCACCGCCGCGCGCACCAACGCCACCTCCAGCTCGGAAACCGCGCCCTACGAGCACTTCGAGGCCATGCTCGCGCGTGCCGACGAATCCTGCGTGGTCACCTGGTCCGCCGGCGACGATGAGGTGTCCTCGGAGGCGTCGGCAAGCACCCGCACCGGGACCTGGCCGCACCTCGCGCCTGCTGACGCGGAACTGGCCGCCGCTGCCGCCGTCGATGCGGCGCGCGCCGAGCTTCCCGCGTTCAGCGGGGGCGAGCTGTACGCGCTGTGGGAGCGCGACGTGTCAGCCCTCATCGAAGAGCACGAGGCAGCCCAGAACCCGGATGTTCCGGTTGTGGTGCCGGGCGAGCTCACGGCCTCCGACGTGGTGGCGATGCGCGCGGACCCCGCCCAATTTGCGCGCCGCGCCCGCCGCCCGGTGCCGTTCAAGCCCAACGCGTACGCGAAGCGCGGCACAGCGTTCCACGAATGGCTCGAGGGCTTCTACGGCGCGCGGCCGCTGCTGGATGAGAACGAGCTGCCCGGCCACGACGAGGCCGAGGTGGATCGTGCCATCCTCGAGCAGCTCAAGGCCAATTTCGAGGCGAGCCACTGGGCGAGCCGCACCCCGGCATTCGTCGAGCGGCCCTTTGAACTGGCGCTGGGGGAGTCGGTGGTGCGCGGGCGCATCGACGCCATCTTCGAGGACACGGACGGCTGGACCGTCGTGGACTGGAAGACCGGGCAGCGCCCGAACCGCGCCGAGATGGAATCGGCGAAGCTGCAGCTCGCCGTGTACCGGGAGGCCTGGCGCCGTATCGCGGGCGACGGCAGGGACGTGCGAGCCGTGTTCTTCTACGTGCGCACCGGTGAGGATTACGCGCCTACCGACGTGCCGGAGGGCGCTGAGCTGGAGCGCCTCGTTGCGCTGGAAACGTTGGGTGCCAGGGTCGACGAGTGGGGTACAGTGTCCCCCGTTGATGCAGGACCGGCGCCGGATGGCGCGAGCGAAGGGAGTGGGGCGTGAAGCTGCCGTTCACCATCCCGTTTAGCAGCAGGTTCCGCAACGAGGAGGTCTTCGATGTCCCCGTCCACACCCTGACCGAAGTCATCACGATCCCCTCGGCGGAGCACATCACGCCCTGGGCGCTCATCGCCCGCCGCTTCGGCTACGCGGCGTTACTCGTGCTGCTGGTGGCCATCGTGGTGTTCGTGGACCGCGAAGCCTACTCGGAACCGCTGACCTTCGTGGATGCGCTGTATTACTCGGCCGTGTCCCTGTCCACCACCGGCTACGGCGACATCACCCCGGTCACGCAGGGTGCGCGCCTTGTCAACATCTTCATCATCACCCCGGCCCGTGTGGCCTTCCTGATGCTCCTCGTCGGTACCACCCTGTCGGTGCTCACGGAGGATTCCCGCAAGACGCTTCAGATCCAGCAATGGAGGCAAACGGTGCGCAACCACACCATCGTGATCGGCTACGGCACGAAGGGCCGCTCAGCTATTGACGCGCTGCTCGCCGGCGGCGCCGCCCCGTCGAGCATTGTCGTGGTGGACGCCGACCCAGCGGTGCTCTCCCACGCGGAGAACCGCGGCTTAGTCACCGTCCAAGGTAACGGCACAAAATCCGACGTCCTGCGCATCGCCGGCGTGAACCGCGCCCGCGCCGTGGTGGTCGCGCCGTCCTCGGACGACACCGCGGTGCTGGTCACCCTCTCCGTCCGCGAGCTCGCGCCGGGCGCGATGATCGTTGCCAGCGTCCGTGAGAGCGAAAACCAGCATCTCCTCATGCAGTCCGGCGCCGATTCGGTGGTGGTCTCCGCCGAAACCACCGGCCGCCTCCTCGGCCTGGCCACCGTCACCCCGCCTGTGGTGGAGATGATGGAGGATCTCCTCAGCCCCGACGAGGGCTTCGCCGTCTCCGAGCGCCCGATCGCCGACGACGAGGTCGGCGCCAACCCCCGCCACCTCGCCGACATTGTGCTGGGTGTGGTGCGCTCCGGCGAGCTCTACCGCATTGATGAGCCGGAAGCGGAGACCGTCGAGCCGGGTGACCGCCTGCTGTACGTGCGCATGACCGCGCCCAGTGACGCCCCCGACGCCGCGAAGCAGACGGAGTAGCATGTTCCTGCTCATCGACGCAGACAACGCGTTCCCCCTAACCCCCGCCGGGGAGCCGAAGCTTTTCGACGTTTGCCCCCACCCAACCACTACCCGCATCACCCTCCCTGACGGCACCGTCGCCGCCCGGCTCGAGCGCGTGCGCGCCGCGGAACTGGTGGAGTACACGGGAGACGCCCGCTCCCACGCTGGCCACCCGCAGGTGGCCCGCGCGGTCGCGCTGTTGCGGGCGCGGGAACGCGAGCGCTTCGATCCCGCCGACGGGTCGCCGCTGACCTGGGATGACGCGGGTGCCCAAGCCCATGGGGCGTCGGGGCGCCCGATCTTTCCCCGCATCGACCCGAGCGTCATCGGCGTGGTGCAAAACGCCGACGGCTCCGCGATCCTGCTCGGCGAGAACGCGCGCCGCCCCGGCTACTTCACCTGCATTGCAGGCTATGTCGATGTCGGCGAGACCGCGGAGGCGGCTTTTGCGCGGGAAGTGATGGAGGAAACCGGGCGACGGATTCACGACGTGCGCTACGTGTGCTCCCAGCCGTGGGCGCTTTCCGGTGCGCTCATGCTGGGGTTCACAGCCCGCACCAGCGACGTTGAGCCGCAGTCGGCAACGGACGGCGAGCTCACCCGCATAATTTGGGCCAGCCGCGAGGACCTCGCGGGCCTCACGCTGGCCCGGGAGGGCACCATCGCTCGGGACCTGATTGCGCGCTGGGCACGTGGCGACTTGGCAGGGGGCAACTGATGGCTATCGATCTTTCCCAGCTGGACCCGGATCAGCGCGTCGCCGCGACCGCGCCGCGCGGACCGGTGTGCATCCTCGCCGGTGCCGGCACGGGCAAAACCCGCACGATCACCTACCGCATCGCCCACCTCATTGACCAAGGCATGGTCGCGCCGAACAAGGTGCTGGCCGTGACGTTCACGCAGCGCGCGGCGGGGGAGATGCGCGACCGTCTGCGCCACATGGGCATCGGCGGCGTGCAGGCGCGCACGTTCCACGCGGCGGCGCGCCGCCAGCTCGCGTACTTCTGGCCCCAGATCGCTGGCGACCTGCCGTGGCAGCTTCTGGACAACAAATTCCCGCTCGTCGGCCGCGCCACCCGCGCCGCTGGCCTGGATTCCGGCAAAGACATGGTGCGCGACCTGCTCAGCGAGATCGAGTGGGCGAAGGCGAACGTGATTAGCCACGAGGATTACGTGGCGCGCATCGCGGACATCCCGCGCACCCCGCCAGCCGATCCCCAGAAGGTCGCCGACGTGTACCGCCGCTACGAGGAATCCAAGTCCAGCCCAGACGGCATGCTGCTGGATTTTGACGATCTGCTCCTGCATGTCGCAGCGGCACTGGAGAATGCGCCCGCGGTAGCGGAAGAGTTCCGCGCGCAGTACCAGACATTCGTCGTGGACGAGTACCAGGACGTGACACCGCTGCAACAGCGGGTGCTGGAAGGCTGGCTGGGCACCCGCGACGACCTGACGGTGGTGGGCGATGCCAACCAGACGATTTACTCCTTCACCGGCGCAACTCCCGATTACCTGCTGAATTTCTCGCGGACGTACGAGCACGCGACCGTCGTCAAGCTGCAGCGCGACTACCGCTCCACACCGCAGATCACAGAACTCGCGAACACCGTGATCGGTAAGGCGAAGGGTCGCGCAGCGGGTAGCCGCCTCGAGCTGGTCGGCATGCGCGAGCCCGGGCCCGCACCGGTCTTTAACGCCTACGACGACGAGCCGACCGAGGCGCGCGAAGTCGCCGCGCAGATCCGCCGGCTTTTCGACGACGGTGTTCCGGCCCGCGAGATCGCGGTGCTGTACCGCATTAACGCGCAGTCCGCGGCGTTCGAAGCCGCGCTTGCCGACGCCGGCATTCTCTACCAAGTACGCGGAGGGGAGGGTTTCTTCCACCGAGGCGAGGTGCGCGAAGCAATCGGGCAGCTCGCCCGCGCGGCGCAGCGCAGCGATCTGCCGGGCGACCCCGTGGCAGTCGCCCGCGCCGCGTTCGCCCCGCTGGGGCTCACCGCCACCGAGCCGGAGGGTGCGCAGGCCCGCGAGCGCTGGCAGGGGCTCAACGCGCTGGTGGACCTCATCGAGGAAATCGTGCGCACTCGGGAAGCGGAGACGCTCGCCGACGTGCTGCGCTCCTTGCGCCAGCGCGCTGAATCGAAGCAGCCGCCCGCCGTCGACGGTGTGACTCTGGCCAGCCTGCACGCCGCGAAGGGCCTTGAATGGGACGCAGTGTTCTTGGTCGGCCTCGTGGAGAAGACGCTGCCGATCTCGCACGCGATCAACGCCGGCGAGGACGAGGTGGAGGAGGAACGCCGCCTGTTCTACGTGGGCGTGACGCGCGCCCGCGAGCACCTGCACCTGTCGTGGTCGTTCGCGCGCCAGGAGGGCGGGCACAAATCCCGCTCGCGGTCTCGCTTCCTGGACGGCTTGGTGCCGGAACTCGAGGTGGAGCAATCCCCGCAGCGGCTCAAGCGCAACCGCCGCTGCCGGGTGTGCGGGGACCCCCTGGACACACCCGCCGAGAAGTCCCTGGGCCGGCACGCGGACTGCGAGCCGAACTACAACGAGGAGCTGTTCTCAGCGCTCAAGCGCTGGCGCCTCGACGTCTCGCGGGCAGCGAACCAGCCTGCTTACCTGGTGTTTTCTGACGCGACGCTGCTCGCTATCGCGGAGGCGATGCCGCACGACATCCCGTCGCTTCTCGATGTGTCCGGGGTCGGCCCAGTCAAGGTGGAGCACTACGGCGACGCAGTCCTCGCGGTGATCGCCGAGTACCGCGAGGCTTAGGAGAAGCACACGTCGCAACGCGGATGCACCGCAAGCTCGGAATCCGTGAGCATGCGGGGCCCGAAGGGGTCGACGGCGCGCACATGGCCGGGCGCGAGGTGCGGGGCGGAGACCCCGGGCGGGTCCGGCACCCCGGCGAGGCGGCGCACCACCGTCGCGGCCGCCGCGGCACCGGCTGCCACCACCACGGGGTCGGGGCGCACGGGTCCCGACGGCAGCTGGTGCACCGCTGTCATCCACCCGGCATCCCTGTCGCTGTGGTGCAGTTGGGCGCAATTGATGCACGGGTTGGTCACCCGTACCCGCAGCGGGCCGATGAGCACGCGGGAATCCACCAGCGCCACCGGCAGCACCCTCCCGGGCCGTTGCTTGATCACCTGCCCCAGGGCGGCGGCGCGGGGGAATTGATCGACGATGACTAGCGGCGCCCATTCGTCGGTGGAGGTCAGGAACGTGTACTCGCGTTCGCGGCGCAGCGGGGCGCGCACGAGCACGCCGGAATCGCTGAGCAGGTCGGCGAGTTTCATCGCGAGCTCGGAGGTGCCGATCATTAGCACCTGGGTGGGGGAGTCGGCGACGAGGATGCGGTACGACAGCAGATCGTCGAGCAAGCTGCGGGCCGCCTCCTCGTCCAAGTGGCCGAGGAGCTGTTGGCGGACGTGGCGGAGCTGGCGGGGCCTGGCGCAATCGTCGAGAAGCGGGCGCAGCGCCTCCACGCACGGCGTCTCGATGATGCCGGTGCGCGTGGCGTCGAGCCCGAACTGCAGCATGTTCGGCCCGCGCTGGAACACGCTGACCCCGTTGGCCAGCCGGACACGCGTGTGCCCATTGATCTGCGTCACGTGAACCACCCCCCGATGGCGACGCGACTGATACTAGCGCGAGTTAGAGCTCTGTGCCGTCCTCGCGGCCGTCGTCGGTGCCGTCGCCGTCCTCGCGCTTGAGCTCCGGGTTGTCGCGCAGTTCCTGCTCCAGCTTGGCAAACTCGGCATCCAGGTCGCTGTCTGCCGTGTCGTCGAGGAGCGTGTCAATGAATGCGGCCGGGTTGTCCAGGTGCTCCGCCGTCGGCAGGAAGTCCGGGTGGTCCCAGACCTCGTCGCGGCGCTTAATACCCACCGCGTTCTCGATGCGGCGCCACAGCTCCGCCGCCTCCCGCACCTTCGGCGCGCCGAGCTCAATGCCGACGACGTTCGCGAACGCCTGCTCCGCGGAGCCGCCGGTGGCGCGGCGGCGCGCCCACGCCTCGGCGAGCTGCGGCGCGGACGGGATGCGGCCGTCGAGCGCAGCGCCGACAGTGACATCGACCCAGCCCTCGACGAGGGCGAGCAACGTCTCCAGGCGGGAGGTGGCGCCCGCGTTGCGCGAACCGACGCGCGGGGAAAGGTCCTCGCCCTGCAGCTGCTGCAGCGCCTCCTGGATCTGCTGCGGGTCGCCGGACTCGAGGTTCAGGTTGCGGGCGACCTCCTCGATGTGGGAGGTGTCAATCTCCAGGCCCGCAGCGTATTCCTCCACGGCGGAGACGAGGCGCTCCACCAGCCACGGCACGTGCTGGAAGAGGCGCTGGCGCGCAGCCTCGCGCGCAGCGGTGTACACGATTACTTCCTGGCCCGGCACGTCGAGGCCCTTGGCGATCTCGGTCACGTTGGCCGGCAGAATCGCCGTCGTGCCGCGCGGCGCCACGGGCAGGCCGAAGTCGGTGCCGGTGAGCGCCTGCTGCGCGAGATCGCCGAGCGCGTGGCCCAGCTTCATGCCGAACTGCATGGAGTTCATCTGGCGCATCATGCCGGACATCGGGCCCATCATCTCGCGGGCCTCGGCCGGCATGGTGTCCAGCTGCGCGCGGTTCATATGCTCCGCGACCGGGTTCACCAGGCGCTTCCACATCGGCATGGTGTTGCTCAGCCAATCCTCCGCGTTCCACGCGGTCGCCTTCGCACTGGAGGCGGGCAGGGTTGTGGTCTCGTCCAGCCAGAGGTCCGCCAGCTTCACCGATTCCTCGACGGCCTTCGCATCGCCCGCGGAGGTCGCCCGGCTGCCGGCAACGCGCTGGCGCGCCATGCGCAGCGCCATATCGAAGTTCACCGCGTCCCCGCTGGCCTGCGAGTTCATGGACGCGCCCATGCCGGACAGCATCTGGCCGAATTGGTTCAGCATGTCTCCCAGGCCGCCGTCGCCGCCCTGGGGGCCGGCACCGCCGAACCCGAACGCGGCGAAGGGGTTCTGCGGCTCGTCGCGCCGGTCACGGTCGCGGTCGTCGTCCCGGTCGTCGTTGGGGAAGGAGAATCCGAATCCGTTGCTCATACACGCCCACACTACCTATATGCTTCGTAGCCGTGACTGAACCTGAGCGGGCGCGGAGCAGGCGCTGGTCCACTGTGGTGTGGGGCGCAATCCCCGTTGCGCTGCTGACAGCGGCGCTGTCTCTCGACCACATCCCGGGCACCGACATCTCGCTGGCGGTGCCGTACGCGGCGCAGGGCCCGGGCCCGATGTTCGACACGCTCGGTGAGGTGGGCGGGGAGCCGGTCGTGGCTATCGACGGCGCGGAAACCGACGACACGTCCGGTGTGCTCAACATGACCACCGTCTCGGTGCGCACGAACATGACGCTGCCGCAGGCAATCGGGCGCTGGCTCGGCAGCGGCGACACGCTGGTGCCCATCAACCAGGTCTTCCCCAAGGATCTCTCCGAGGACGAAATCAAGGAGTACAACCAGCAAGCGTTCGTGTCCTCCGAGGCCTCCGCCACCGTCGCCGCAATGCGCTACCTCGGCCGCCCGACGGTCGTGGTGGTGCACGACGTGGTCGAAGGTTCCGCCGCTTCAGGCGTACTCGAGGCGGGCGACGAGATCCTCAGCATCGCCGGGCGCGACGTCACCAAACCCGGTGAGGTGCAGGAGACAGTGCGCTCCCACGCGCCGGGCGACGGGGTGGGCCTCACCGTGCGCAGGGGCGGGGAGGAGCACGAGCTCAGCGTCACCCTCGGCGCGGACGAGCAGGATGACGCCCGCCCGCTTTTGGGCATTCTCATGAGCTCCGCGCCTGCCGACGGCGTGAGCGTCACCTACAACCTCAACGACGTCGGCGGTCCGAGCGCAGGCATGATCTTCGCGCTCGCCGTTATCGACAAGCTCTCGCCCGGCGAGCTCACGGGGGGCCGCGTCATCGCGGGCACGGGCACGATCGACGAATCCGGCGAGGTCGGCCCCATCGGCGGCATCGACCACAAGATCGCCGGCGCGCGCGACAAGGGCGTCGAGCTCTTCCTCGCACCCGAGGGCAACTGCAACGACGCGCGCCGGGTGGACAGCGGGGAGATGGTGGTCGCCGCCGTCGCCACGCTGGACGACGCCGTGAAGGCGATGGATGATTTCGCCGCAGGCCGCGAAGTGGCGACCTGCCCCGCGAAGTAGCGGCTAGCCCGCCGGCTTCGGCTCGGTCGTCGCCTCGCCCGCGGAATCCGGCGCAGGCGCACCCGGGGTGGACACCACATCCACCTGCTCCGCCAGGCCGAGCTCGTAGATGCGCTTGCGCGGATCCTCCTGGTCGGTGGAAATGAGCTGCTGCATCACCTGGCCGGCGCGGTTGTCCACCACGGTGATGATCGCGGACGTGCCCAGCACGGACCAGCCCACCACTCGATCGCCTTTATCCTCCACCACGCGCGAGGAACGCAGCTCCGTGAGCAGCTGCGTTGTCGAGGCGGCCTTCGATTCCGAATCGAAGAATTGGAACTGGCCGATCTCGGGACCGGAACAGTCGAACGACCCCTCGAGACCGCTCGCGGTGCAGCCCTGCAGCTTGTCGAAGAGCTCCTTCGGAGCAAGCGTCGAAAAACGCTCCGCAACCTCCGCGACCAGCGCGGCCTCGCTCGGCTCGGCGCTCTTGCTTGCCGACGCCTTCGTTGTCCCCGTCGGCGACGAAGACGCAGTGGTTGCCGTTTCAGCCGTGGTTGAGGTTGCCTGCTCGGTCGTCGCAGCCTCCGTGGTCGTCGCCTCCGTCGTCGACGCTACGGTCTCGCTCGCCGGCGTGGGCGTGGTCTGCGCCTCGTCCCCGCACGCGGCCAGGGCGGGAAGCAGCGCCAGCGCCGCAACGACTGACAGGATGCGGGAAGGATGTGCCACCGGGATGCTCCTTAGCTGGGGCCAGACAATCAGGCCTATATCTTAAATCAGTTCTTCGGGGTCCAACGACAAGCTGTAGCGCAGCGCAGCAATGACGTTTGGGGCGACGTTCGGGCCGCCGCGCAGCTCAATCTCGTCCTGGGCGAACAAGCCCCGCTCCTCCAGCTCCTCGTCGTTGAGGCGCAGCTGCAAGAGGGTCTGCTCGCAATCGTCGTCACGCAGGGCCCCGGAAAACAGGCGGGCCGGGCGCGGGGCAGCACCCTCATCCGAAGTGTCGCGGAAAATGATCTCCTGGGCGAGAACGACACCCTCCACCTGCGCGGGCCATGCGACGCGGGCGACGTAGTCCGCCAGCTCGTCGGAGCCGGCCTGGATGTGCTCCGGCAACTCCTGCACCACCAGCGTGAGCGGGGAGGCGGCGGGGGACTCGTCGAGCCTGTCGAGCTCATCCAGCTCGTCCACGAGCAGTTCCGTGGGCACGAGCGCGAAGAGCGTCGGCGGCGCCTCCCACCCCTCGGCGTGCACGAACTCGACGGCCTCCATCATGGCCTTATTCAAAGCCTGTTGCTTGAGCACGGGAACCCTCTCGCTGTCTCGACCGTTGAAGTATTTAAGCTAGAAGCCTAGTACGTGCCGAAACGGGCAGTTTCCCAAACGCTAAGGAGTTGGATTGGCCACCCGCATTACACAGCCACGTCCGAGTGCAAAGAAACCAAATACGGGGCTGTGGGTCACCATCGGCATCATCGGCCTCGTCCTGTTCCTGCTGCCGATGCTGGTCGGGCTGTACACCGACTTCCTCTGGTTCGGCGAGCTGAACTACCGCAGCGTGTTCAACACCGTCATCCTCACCCGCGTCGTGCTCTTCGTGGTCTTCGCGCTGATCGGCGGCGGTGTCGCGTTCGCGGCCGCGCAAGCCGCGTGGCGGGGCCGGCCGAAGGCCCAGTTCGATCCCTTCTCCGACAACAGCCGCCAGCGCGAGGTGGTGGAGAAGGGCGTGCGTTCCCTCATGGTGTGGGTTCCGGTTGTGGTCGGCCTGTTCTCCGGCCTCACCGGGCAGGGCTTGTGGCGCACGTTCATGCTCTGGTTGAACGGCGGGAACTTCGGCATTGACGACGCTGAGTTCGGCCGCGACCTCGGCTTCTTCGCCTTCAGTCTGCCCGCGATCTCCGCGGTGGTGGACATGCTCTCCATGCTGCTCATCGCTGCATTCCTGATCGGCCTGATCGGGCATTACCTGCTGGGCGGCATCGCCATCGGCAACAATGTGACCGGCGCGCGCGGGCGCATTGCCAAGTCCGCCCGCATCCAGCTCGCCGTCACCGCCGGCCTGTGGATGCTGGTGAAGGCCGCCAGCTACTGGCTTGAGCGTTACCAGCTGCTCTACTCCCGCAACGACATTTTCACCGGCGCGTCCTACACCTCGATTAACGCGATGCTGCCGGCCAAGATCATCCTCACCGTGATCGCGGTGCTTGTCGCGGCGGCGTTCTTCGCGTCCGTGGTGTACAAGGACTTCCGCATCCCGGTGCTGGCCACCGTGCTCATGCTCGTCTCCTCCCTGGTGGTGGGCAACGTCTGGCCGGCGCTGCTGGAGCAGTTCTCGGTCAAGCCGAACCGCCAGGCCAAGGAGTTCGAGTACATCGGCCGCAACATCGAGGCCACCCGCTACGCCTACGGGCTGACGGACGATAAGGTCACCTACGAGGACAACTGGGGCCGCTCCAGCATCTCCAACAACGAGGTGGCCGACGACGCCGCGACGATCTCTAACATCCGCCTCCTGGACCCGGACATCATCGCGCCGACGTTCACCCAGAACCAGCAGCTGCGCAACTTCTACGGCTTCCCGGCCCAGCTGGCCATGGACCGCTACGAGGTGGACGGGGAGATGCGCGACTTCGTCGTCGCGGCCCGCGAGCTGAACCCGAACTCCCTGAGTGAGAACCAGCGCGACTGGATCAACCGCCACACCGTGTATACCCACGGCAACGGCTTCATCGCTGCCCAGGCGAACACCGTGGACGCCGCCGCGCAGGACGCCGGCTCCACCCGCGGCGGCCTGCCGATCTTCACCGTCTCCGACCTGCAGACCAACGCCATCGCCCGCGAGAATGACGAGGCTGAGGAGCTGGGTATCCGCGTCGACGAGCCGCGCATTTACTACGGCCCGGTGATCGCCTCCGCGAGTGACAACTTGGATTACGCCATTGTCGGTGACAACGGCCAGGGCCCGGTCGAGTACGACACCGACACGTCCACCTACACCTACACCGGTGAAGGCGGCGTGAACGTGGGCAACTGGATCAACCGCATCGCGTACGCGATCAAGTACCAGGAGCTCAACCTGGTGCTCTCCGACCGCGTTGGCGGCGAGTCCAAGATCCTCTACGACCGCGACCCGCGCCAGCGCGTGGAGAAGGTCGCGCCGTGGCTGACGACGGATTCCAAGACCTACCCGGCTGTCATCGACGGCCGCGTGAAGTGGATCGTCGACGGTTACACCACCCTGTCGCGCCTGCCGTACTCCACGCGCACGGCGCTAACCGACGCAACCCAGGACGCCCTCAACCCAGATGGCACCACCCAGCGCCTGGTGAACAACGACCTGGGCTACATCCGCAACTCCGTGAAGGCCACCGTGGACGCCTACGACGGCACCGTGGAGCTGTACGCCTTCGACGAGTCCGACCCGGTGCTCAAGGCGTGGATGGGCGCGTTCCCGGACACGGTGAAGCCGGAGGCCGAGATCTCTGACGACCTGCGCGGTCACCTGCGCTACCCGGAGGACCTGTTCAAGGTGCAGCGTGCGCTGCTTGCCCGCTACCACGTGGATGACCCGGGCGTATTCTTCAACAACGACGCCTTCTGGTCCGTGCCGAACGACCCGACCGCGAAGGAAGACAACCAGCAGCTGTCCCAGCCGCCGTACTACATCGTCGCTTCCGACCCTGAGACCGGCGACGCGTCCTTCCAGCTGATCACCCCGTTCCGCGGCCTGAACCGCGAGTTCCTCTCCGCGCACATGTCCGTGTCCTCCGACCCGGAGTCCTACGGCCGCATCACGGTGCGCGTCTTGCCGACGAACACCCAGACCCAGGGCCCGAAGCAGGCCCAGGACGCCCTGATGTCCTCCGACCAGGTGGCCCGCGACCGCACCCTGTGGGAGGGCACCAACGACCTGAAGAACGGCAACCTGCTCACCCTGCCGGTGGGCGGCGGCGAGATTCTCTACGTCGAGCCGATCTACTCGCAGCGCAAGGACCAGGAATCGGCCTTCCCGAAGCTGCTGCGCGTGCTGGTGTTCTACCGCGGCCAGGTGGGCTACGCCCCGACCATTTCCCAGGCGCTGTCCCAGGTGGGCATCAACCCGGCTGCTGCCCAGGACATTGACGTGGTGGACGAGGGCGCACCTGATACCCGCACCGAGGCCGACATGGCGTCCCCGACCGCGCCGGGCGAGAACGAGACGGAGGAGCGTGCCGACGCCGGCACCCCGGGCGCCGCGAACCAGGACGAGGCGCTGCGCAACATCGACACCGCGCTGCGCAACCTGGAGAGCGCCCGCGGCGGCTCCTTCGAGGAGTACGGCCGAGCCCTTGACGCACTGGACAAGGCAGTCGCCGACTACCAGGGCCTGCAGTAAGCGCCGAGTGGCGGTTACGCCTTCTGCTGCTCAGTTGCCGCGATGTCGGAGGCAGCGGCGTCGCTGGCCTGCTTCGGGCTGTACGTGAGGATGGTGCACAGGGCGCCGAAGAGGGCGACAATGCCGAAGCCGTAGAAGCCCCACGGCATGACCAGCCCGCGGCTGATCAGGATGCCGCCGAACAGCGGGCCGGCGATGGCGCCGAGGCGGCCGATGGAGGCCATGGAGCCCATGGCGGTTGCGCGCAGGCGCACCGGGAAGGTGGTGGCGCAGAGTGCGTAGATGATCACCTGGGCGTTCATGGCGAAGAATCCCGCGATGGCGACGATGACGAAGATCAGACCCGGCACGTTGAAGCGCATCAGCGACAGGAAGATCGCCGAGAACGTGAACCAGATGATGGCGATCACGCGCGGGTTGAAGCGGTCCGCTAGGTAGCTGGAGGTGAAGAGGCCGAATGCGGTACCGATGTTCAGGACCACCAGGAAGAAGGCGGAGGAGCCGAGGTTGAAGCCGGCTTCGCGCATCATCATGGGCAGCCAGGTGTTCAGCGCGTAGATGATGAGCAGACCGGAGAACGCGGCGCCGTAGACGGCGATGGTGTTGCGGGCCCAGCGCGGGTGGAACAGGTCCACCATTGGTGCTTTGTGTACCTCGACGAGCGGTGCGTGGACATCAACCCAGCTCAGGCCGTACTTGTCTACGATGTTCTGGGCTTCGGTGAAGCGGCCCTTCGCGCGGAGCAGGTCCGGGGATTCCGGCAGCCACTTCCACATGAGGAAGACGAGGATGAAGCCCGGGATGCCGCCGATGTAGAACAGCGCGCGCCAGCCGAAGGAGGAGAGCATGAACACGCCGAGCAGCGCCACGGTGAGCGCGCCGAGGGTGTAGCCGAAGAAGACCAGGCCGTTGGCCAGGCTGCGGCGGTGCGGCGTTGCGAATTCGGTAGCCAGGACGATCGCGCTCGGGATACCGGCGCCCAGGCCGACACCCGCAATGACCTTCAGCAGGCCGAAGATGAACAGGGTGGGGGACATGCCGCCGAAGAAGGTGCAGATGGAGAAGATCATGGTGGAGACCATGAGGGTGCCCTTGCGGCCCAGGCTGTCCGCGCCGGGGCCGACGAGCATGGCGCCAACCATCATGCCGACCATGCCGAGCGTCGCGATCGTCGTGACCTGCTCCGTAGTGGCCATGAAATTCGGATCCGTCTTCAGCACGGGGATGGCCACACCCATGATGGCGAGGTCATAGCCCTCGAGATA
Organism: Corynebacterium stercoris; assembly: GCF_024160105.1. Lineage (GTDB taxonomy): Bacteria > Actinomycetota > Actinomycetes > Mycobacteriales > Mycobacteriaceae > Corynebacterium > Corynebacterium stercoris. The sequence continues at coordinate 41,609 of NZ_JAMFTQ010000007.1, read as the reverse complement.
AACAGCAAGCATGCAAAGCCAAAGGACAATACGTGCCTTCGGGGTAAATACCGGACCCTTTGGGGTCGCAGGGGCGGAGACCGAAGTCGCCATGACACCTCCTTGGGTGTGATGCGTAGAACGCGCGTCGGAATGTGAGTTGCAGATCACAAAATCTGATCCGCGCAACAGTGTTACATAACGCTCGCTAAAAAAGAAGTAGTTTGGTGGCAAAACTTTCTTGTAGGTGCACCCACCGCTTTCCGACGCCTGTTATTTACGCCTCAACTGGGGATTTGGCGTGCGGGAAGGGCCGACGTATAGTAATGCACGTTGCCGGGAACGGCAGCAGGTGAAAATCACATATCACCCGACGCGGGGTGGAGCAGCTCGGTAGCTCGCTGGGCTCATAACCCAGAGGTCGTAGGTTCGAATCCTGCCCCCGCTACCAACTCCCAGGACCCCATCAGCCAACAGGCTGGTGGGGTTCTTCTTCGTGGGTTAAGCCGCATGTGTCTACTTTCCGGGGGGCAGGCTCCGACGCTGTGCGACCTGTTCGGCGATATCCGTACCGAATCCGGCGAAACCGTCGAGACGTTCATTGCCGAAAGCGGCAACGTTGTCCGCGACGGCGAACTCTCCGCGGCCGAAGTATCGGTAATCAAAGACCACCACGGTGTAGCCCGCACTGGCGAATGCCTCCGCGTAGGTGTAGAGGGCTACTGCCCGGGGTGTGCCGAAGCCATGCCCCATGACCACTGCGGGGGTTGGGTCTTCGCCGTCTGGCCGGTACACGGCGGCAGCAAGGGGATGGACTCAGAATGGAACCACTCATCGGTGCGGGTACGCATGACGCAGATCCCGCGCCTCTAGCGACGGCGGACGAGGTCCATTGCGCGCGTCGCGTCGAGGACGTCGAGGTAGGGCAGGGGATCGATGTCCATGTCCTCGACGTAGTCGGTGAGCATGGCGCGCACCACCTGGTGTAGCTCGTCGACGTCCCAGGGCTTGGCAATGTAGTGGTCCAGGTTGGCCTCGTTGACCGCGCGTACCGTGTCGTGCAGCTGCGCCTGGCCGGTGACCAGGACTTTGCGGGTGGCGGCGGTGCGGTCGTCGTCCATCATCTGGACTAGGAACTCCACGCCGGTGGTGCCGGGCATGCGGTGGTCGCAGAGTGCGAGGGCGAGCACGTCGCCGTCTTCGGTGAGCTCGTCGATCACCTCCCAGGCTTCCTCCACGTCGGAGGCGACCTCCACGCGGATGTGTTCAGCAAAGGGCAGCAAGTCGCGCTCAACGGCGGCGCGGACTTCCGCCTCGTCCTCGAGGATCAGGATGGCAAGGTTCATGGTGTGTCTCCTTCGTCGTGTGTGCGCGGGCCGTCAATTGGCAGGCCAACGGTGGCGCAGGTGCCATTTGTTGAAGAGGTCAGTTCGATCGTGCCGTGATGTGCGCTGACGATGCTGCGGCAGATGCTCAGGCCGATACCCATGCCGAAGCGGACCTCCCCATTTTTCGTGGTGAAGCGGGGCTCGAAGAGCTTGTCGATGCGCTCGAGCGGGATGCCGGGGCCGTCGTCAATGACCTCCACGCGCACCCACCCGGGCTTCGGGGCACTCGTGCGGATGGTGATGGTGGAGCCTTTGCCGGACTCCTCGATCGCCTCGGCGGCGTTGGAGATCAGGTTCGTCCACACCTGCGCGATCTGCCCGGGCGTACACGTCACGTGCGGCAGTTCGGCAAAATCCCGTTTGACCTCCACACCGCGCAGTTTGTGGACGATCAGCTGCAGCGTGTCCTCGATACTTTGGTGCAGGTCCACGTCGGTGACCGGGTCGCCGTCGGGCCGCGCGTATGCGCGTAGCGAGGCCACCAGCTGCGTAATGCGGGTCGATGCGGTGGAGAGGTTGCGCAGGGCAGTGCCTATCGACGCCGCGTGCTCCACCGTCTCGTACTCCAGCTTTCGATTCGCGCGCACCTGCTTGGCAAACTCTACGTCGTGCAAGCCGGCGAGTACCCAGCGCTGGGCGAGTGCCCGATCGCCGGTGACCTCGGTCAGTTCGCGCCGCAGCGCGCGTGCCTCCTTTGTGCTTACCGCGTGCGAGCTGCGCGCCGCCTCCAGCGCGTGGCTGGTCGCGTCTCGCCACCTGCGGTTGGGGCTGGACGCGATCAGGCCTTCGACGTCTTCGGCGAGGTGCGCTGCGGTGCGCTCGATCGCCGCCATCGGGTTGTTCAGCTCGTGGGCAACGCCAGCGGCGAGTTCGCCGAGGGAGGCGAAGCGCGCCTGGCTCATCAGCTCGCGGCGCGCTGCTTCCAGGTTGTGCAGTGCCGTCGTCAAGCGTGCGCGCTCGTCGTCGAGTTGCGCGGTGAGTTCGTGCTGCTCGATCTGGATGTCCTCGGCGCGGCGCAGGCGGCGGTCGTAGGAGCGCACGAAGAGGATATTGAACAGGCGCGCAAGCTCCGGCTCCTGGCGGATGAGGTAGTCCACCTGCTCGGTGGGCAGCTGGACTGCGACGACCTCGGTGGTGGTACGCGCGGTAAAGAAGCCGACCCGGTTGCTCGCCAGGGCGAGTAGCCCGATGACGTGGCCGGTGGAGGCGTGGTGCATGACGATATCGCCGGCGTCGGTAAAGCGCTGTAAAAGCACCTGGCCGGAAAGGGCGAAGATGACCTCCTCGACGTAGTGGCCCTCCTTGGTCAGGTAGACCCCCGGCGGGAAAATCAGGCGCGGCTGGTAGCCCAGGTGCATGTCGGCGGCCTGGATGATGCGGCTGATGATCTCCTGGTCGGTCAGCCCTACGTCCAGTTCGGTGACCTCTGGCAGGGCGAAGGTGCCAGCGATAGAGGGGTCGCGCTTGGCGCGCATGTACCAGTAGCGGTTGAGCTGCTGCTGGATGTTGTGCAGGAGTGCTTCTGCCTTGATCGCCGGGGCGAACACGAGCATGTCGAGCCGCCCCATGTCCGTAAGTGCATCCAGGCCCGCGATCTCTGGCGCGGTGGTCAGCACCATGACGCGGGTGTACTCGAAACCGGGCTCGGAGATCAGCTCCAGCAACGGGTGGTCGGGCGCCAAGCCGTCCTCGTGGACGGTGACGGTGACAAGCGCGAGCGGGTTGCCGTCGAGAAGCGAGCGTAGGTGCTCGACATTATCGGCGGCGAGGATGTCATGCGTGGCGCCCAGTGCCTCGTTGACCACCTGCTGCACGTCGCGGGTGGCCTGGGACTTTCCCACGATAGAGAGGGTGGAACGGGGCAGCACCTAGCTCACCAGCCCCATCAGCTGCCAAACGGAAGGCAGAGCAAAGATCAACAGCAGCGTGGCCACGGTACCGACCACGAGTCCGACTATCGCCATCTGCGGAATGGAGATCTCCTTGGTGGCGTACGCAATCGCGTTCGGCGGAGTGGAGATTGGCAGCGACATGCCCAGCGAGCAGGCGATCGCCACCACCGCGGCAACCACGAGCGGGTCGATGCCGTCGAGGGAGAGCGCCAGCGAGACCGCCAGTGGGACCAGCAGGTTGGCGGCCGCAGAGTGCGAGATGACGTTCGCCATGCCGAAGCCGATTAGGCTCAGCACGGCGAGGATCGCCAGCGCACCCATGACCTCCCAGCTGACCGAACCGACGAGCCACTCGTCCAGGCCGCTCGCACCCACGCCCGTGCCGAGTGCGATACCACCGGAGACGAGCCACAGCACCGGCCAGTCAAGTGCCTGGACGTCCTTGCCCCTCATCACCTGCAGGCACAACAGTGCCACGACGGGGATGAAGCCGACGGTGTTGGAGGAGATGCCGTGGAGCGGCTCGCTCATCCACAACAGGATGGTCAGACCTGCCACGGCGTAGAAGAGTTTCGCGTCGGTGGCGGTGTTCCACTTCGAGCGCATCTCGATGGAGATGCGGGTTTCAGCGGGGATGAAAACGAGACAGAGAAATACCCAGGCAAAGGCGAGGACAACCAGCATGAAAGGCACCGCTATGAGCATCCAATCGACGAAAGACACACGGATGCCGTGCTCGGCGAGCGCACCGATCGCGATCGCGTTCGGGGGTGTGCCCACCGGGGTGCCGATGCCACCCACGTTGGCAGCGAGCGGGATCGACAGCGCCACGCCGGCGCGCGCTTTGCCCGCGGGCAGCGTCTTGAGAATCGGGATGATGACCGCGAACATCGTCGCTGTGGTGGCCGTGTTCGACATGAACATGCTGAGCACGGCGGTAATCAGCATGAGCCCCAGCACGGTCAGACGCGCCTTGTCCGGGAAGGGGCGCAACATGACCGCTGCGAGGTTGCGGTCGAGCCCGAACTTCTCCGCCCCGTGCGCGATCATGAACCCGCCGAGGAAGAGGATGATGACCGGGTGGGCCAGCGCAGAGAAATACGCGGATGCAGGAAGCAGCTGGTCTGCTAGTGCTGGATCTCCACCGGTGGGGTCGACTAGCGCGCCGTCGGAGAGTAAGAGGACCTCCAGCAGGATGACCAACACCGCCGTGGCCGTGAGCGGCACGGGCTCGAGCACCCAGAAGACGATGGCGAGTAGGAAGATTGACAGCATCCGATGCCCGGGGGTGGGCAGGTCCGGGATCTGGATGAAGAAGGGGATGAGGAAGCAAGCCACGCCCAAGAGCAGGCCCACCAGCTGCTTTTTGCTGAGCTGGGGGCCTTTGCTCGCGAGCGCCGGCGGGCGTTGTTTCGAGCGGCGTTTTGTCTCCACCATCTGTCGAATTCTACTTGCTACAACCAGGGATTACTTGGTTTGGAAGGAGTTCTCTACGGCGTCCGCACGCAGGTGATCCAAAGCGGCGCTCTTCACGGAGCGCCGCTTTTGCTATGCCAGCTGGGCTCCCCACCGCTGGGCGCCGCCGGGAAGGGAGTGCAGGGTGAGTCCGCGCTCGCGGGCTGTATCGCGGAAGCGGTCCACGAACTTCGCGGAGCGCACGCCACCGGCACAGTAGACCACGACGTCACCGGCGGGGAGCACATCGAGTACCTCGTCTACGCGGCCTGGCGCGTCGAGCTCGCTCATCGGCAGGTTCGGGCCGGGCACAGCGATGTCGGTGAGCGCCTTCTCGTGGGGCTCACGCACATCGAGCGAGACGGCGGCGCCGCGCTCGAGCATGCTGATGAGTGCAGCGCCAGGCGCGTCCCCTCCATCGTCGATAGGCACGGCGCACGCCTGGGCGTAGACACCCAGCTCGGTGACCAGCTCGCGGCCGGGATCCCTCGCAACATTGAAGTGCCGCACCGACGCGGTCAGTGCGTCGTACATGTGGAGGCGCCCGACCTTCGCCTCGCCTACGCCGGTCAGGAACTTGACGGTCTCGGTGGCCATGAGGCCGCCGACAACGCTCGTCGTCACGCCGAGCACGCCTGCCGTGGCGCAGTCCGGCACCGAATCGGGGTCGGGCTGGGCGGGGTAGAGGTCGCGCATGCCCACGCCGTCGGCGGGCGCGCCGGGGCCAGACCACCAGAGGGCCACATCGCCGCGGTAGCGCAGCACCGAGCCCCACACCAGGGGAGTGCCGGTGATCTCTGCAGCATCGGCGGCGAGGAACTTGGTGGTGAAGGTGTCGCTGCCGTCGATAAGCACGTCGATGCCCTTCAGCGCCGCCACGATGTTCGACTCGTCGAGGCGCGCGTCGACGGCGTGCACCGTGATGCCGGGTTGGAGCTCGCGGAGGCGTTCCGCGGCGACCTCCACCTTCTTGCGGCCCACGTCGACCGCGCCGAAGAGGATCTGGCGGTGGATGTTGCTTAAGGACACCACGTCGTCGTCGACCACGGTGATTTCACCGACACCCGTAGCTGCAAGCGCCTGCATTACCGGGCAGCCGAGCCCGCCCGCGCCAATCACCAGCACGTGCGCGTTGTGCAATGCCTCTTGCTCCGGGAGGCCGAAACCGGGAAGATTCATCTGGCGCGCGGTGCGGGCGAGTTCCTCGCGGGGGAGTGAAGCTGACATGTTCGCTATCCTAGTTTTCCGGCACTGATCAGCGAAAGATTGGAAAACCGCGTTCTACTGGGCGTGGACCATCTGTTGGTCGCCGTTCGTGGGCATGTTCTTCGCCCGCATCTCTAGCGCGAGGGCCGAATTCTAATCGGTGCATCAGCATGGGAGTTGGAACACCCTACCGTAGAGTTTCCCCATGGCTAGTGATCAAAAAGTCCCGGTGGTTGAAACGCTGGGCATCGACATCGTTCCGGAGACCGAACGCACCGCGAAACCTTCGGATCTCTTTTGGCCGTGGTTCGCCGCGAACGTCAGCGTGTTCGGTATTTCCTACGGCTCGTTCATCCTCTGGTTCGGCATCTCGTTCTGGCAGGCCGCGGCCGTCGCTGCCGTCGGCATTACCTTCTCGTTCTTCCTTTGTGGCCTGATCGCAGTGGCCGGCAAGCGGGGCTCCGCTCCCACGATGGTGCTCTCCCGCGCGGCGTTCGGTGTGAACGGGCAGAAAGTGCCGGGCGTTGTCTCGTGGCTGACGTCGATCGGCTGGGAAACGTTCCTCTCCATCATGGCGGTGCTGGCCACCACGACCGTGATTCGCCAGCTGGGCGGCAACCCGGGCGTGGTCACGAGTGTGATCGCTACCGTCATCGTGGCGGCGCTGATCGTCACCGCGTCGGTGCTGGGCTACCACACGATCATGAAGCTCCAGTCGGTGCTCACCTGGCTGACTGGCGCAGTCACCGTCATCTACGTCCTGCTCACCATCCCGCAGATTGATTGGGCGACCGTGCAGTCGGTCCCGGCCGGCTCCGTCGGCTCCGTAGTCGGTGCGCTGGTGATGGTGATGACAGGATTCGGCCTCGGATGGATCAACATCGCCGCCGACTGGTCCCGCTATCAGCGCCGCGACACCCCGGACGGCAAGATCATCTTCTGGAATACCCTCGGTGGCGCGATCGCGCCGGTTCTGCTGGTCACGTTCGGCCTCCTTCTGGCCGGTTCGGACCCGCAGCTCGCGGACGCGATCGCTGGCGACCCAATCGGCGCCCTCGCCGTCGTCTTGCCCACCTGGATTCTCGTGCCGTTCCTGATCACCGCAGTCCTTGCGCTTGTCTCGGGCGCGGTACTGGGCATCTATTCCTCGGGCCTGACGCTCATCACACTCGGCATCAACATCCCGCGCCCCGCGGCCGCCGCCATCGACGGCGTTATCCTCACCCTCGGCACCATCTACGTCGTCTTTTTCGCCCAGTCCTTCCTCGGGCCGTTCCAATCCTTCCTAATCACCCTCGGTGTCCCGCTCGCGAGCTGGGCCGGCATCCTCATCGCGGACATCTACTCCCGCACCCAGGACTACGACGAGCCTTCGCTTTACGACGCTTCCGGGAGATACGGCAACGTCGATTGGGTTGCCATCGCGATCATGGCCGTTTCGTCGGTGATCGGCTGGGGCTTGGTCGTCAACGCTTTCGCCGAGGAGGCGGCGTGGAACAACTGGCAGGGCTACCTGCTTCCGCTCGTGGGCGAGCACTGGGCTGACGCGAACCTCGGTGTCCTCGTGGCCCTCGTGCTCAGCTTCATCGCCGCCTGGTTCGCCCGCCGCGGCACCATCCGCCGCCAGGAGGCCGGTGCCTAGGGTTTACAGCACCTGGTCGGCCCAGCTGGCCAATCCCTCGAAGCTGGACGACGCCACCGCGTGCTCGCGCTTCGGAATGCGGCCTGCCGAGCGCGCCAAGCGGCCGGCCTCGACGGCGTGCTTCATCGCCACGGCCATCGCCTCCGGGTCCTGGCAGCGGTTCACCGCGCTGGCCAGCAGCACGCCGGAGCAGCCGAGCTCCATGGCCAACGCTGCGTCGGAGGCGGTGCCAACACCGGCGTCGATAAGCACGGGTACCTCGGCGCGGGAGCAGATGAGCTCGATGTTGTGCGGGTTGAGAATGCCAAGGCCGGTGCCGATGGGGGAGCCCAGCGGCATGACGGCTGCTGCGCCGAGGTCCTCGAGGCGCTTCGCGGCCACGGGATCATCCGAGGTGTAGGCGAGCACGGTGAAGCCCTCGGTGATAAGCATCTCGCAGGCCTCGACGGTTTCGACGACGTCGGGAAGCAGCGTGCGATCGTCGGCGATGACCTCGAGCTTCACCCAGTCCGTGCCCAACGCCTCGCGCGCGAGTTTCGCGGTAATCACCGCGTCGCGAGCGGTGCGGCACCCGGCCGTGTTCGGCAGCGGCGCGATGTCCAGACGCGTGAGCAGGTCAAACACCGACTCGCCGCTGGCAGGGGTGCCGGCGTAGCGGCGCATCGCCACCGTGGTCAGCTCGGTCCCCGACGCCACGAGGGCGCGCTCCAGCATGTCCATGGAGCTGGCGCCGCCGGTGCCCATGATGAGGTGGGACCCGAACTGCTTGCCCGCAATGTCCAGCATGGCCTAGCCTCCCTGCACCGCGGTCAGGATGTCCACGATCGCGCCCTCTGCGAGCTCGGTGCTCGCCCACGCGGAACGCGGCACCACATCGCCGTCCACCGCCACCGCGGTGCCGGCCGCCGGAACCTCGCCGAGGACCTCTCGGACGAGCTCTTCAACGTTCGCCGCGCTGGTGTCGCGAACGTCATCATTCACCGTGATACGCACTGCTTACCTCCTGTGCCTCATGGGGTCACATGCTTCCAACGATATCGGCGGGTCAATCTGTTCCACCAGATCCGCCCCGCAGCGCGCTGCCATACCGGCCAGCAGGATGCCGTGCCGGAAGTACCCGGTGGACACCACGACACGCTCGTTCACGCGGCCGAGGTACGGCAGATCGTCCGGGGAACCCGGCCGCGCCCCCGCAGTGGCCTCGATGAGATCGCATTCCTCCAAGGCCGGGCAGAGCTCGATCGCGTCGCGCAGCAGCTGGTACACGCCTTGAATCTGCGGCTGGTCGCGTCCGTCCTCGCGCGTCGTCGCACCGATGGTCAGGGTTTTATCCTCGCGCGGGATCAGGTACACGGGGCGGTCCTCCACAAACCCGCGGACCACGCGCGTGAGCAGCGGATACTGGTGCTCCGGCACCCGCACGTGCAGGATGTCGCCGTACACCGGGCGCAGGTCCAGCGGGTTGCGCTCGCCCTCGTACCAGCCGGTAATGCCCGCCGCGCCGAGCCCGGCCGCGATCACCACCTGATCCGCGTCCACCTCGTCGACGTCGTGCACGGCGTAGGGCTCGATGCTTACCGACGCTTTCTCACAGGCGTCGAGAAGCGCCTGCGTGAAACGGCGGGGCTGAAGCTGATGGTCGCCGGTGATCTCCACGGCCCCGGCGAGCGCGGGGGAGAGCGCCGGCTCCAGCTGGCGGGCGCGGCGGGTGGTCAGGCGCTCCACCTCCATGCCGTGCAGGTGCTGGTAGGCGGTCAGTTCTTCAAGGTGGGTGTTGTCGGCGCGGTCGCGAGCCACCACCAGCGTGCCGTCGGTGCGGTAGCCGGTGGCCACGTCGCTGTAGCGCTGGGTCAGCTCGATGAGCTGCGGGTACCACTCGGCTGCGGCCAGCATGAGGGGGAAGAGCGGGTCCTGCTTGTACACGACCTCCGCAGTCGGCGCGAGCATGCCGCCCGCGTGGTGGGAAGCCCCGCTTCCCGGGGCTGGGTCGTGGACGGTGACCTGGTGGCCGCGATCCGCGAGCGTCAGCGCCGTGGACAGGCCGATGATGCCGGCCCCGATGATGGAAATCTTCACGGCCTAAGCCTAACCCCGCAACAAGACGGTTGGTGTGGGCCCACTACTCCGCAATGCGGAGGGATCAGTTGGTGTGGGCCCACTACTCCGCAATGCGGAGGGGATTTGCCCGTAATCGAACATATGGGCGAACTTTAAGAACGGGTTGTAGGACACGGGTTTTAAGGTGGGTCCAAACCGTTAAAACACTCCGAAAGGATCTCCGCAATGACCACTGTGACCACCACAAACCCCGGTGATCTGCTTGCCGCCGAGTTGCTTGAAAGCATCGTCGACAAGCATGTCCGCATAACCAAAAGCAAGGCTGAAATGCTTGCGCTTATACGTTCCTTTGAGGAGTTGGGTCTAGCGCAGTTCGCTGGGGCCCGCACTACTGCGCAAGTATTGCAGCGCCGTTTAGGAATGTCTGAGTCTTCCGCGTACGAGTACGTGCACGTGGCTATGCGGCTCGGGATGTACCCGCTGCTAGAGGCGGAATTCATGGAGGGGCGGTTGAGTTACTCAGTGGTGCGTTTACTGCTGAAGTACATCACGGAGGACAATGAGGCGGAGCTTGTGCAGCTCGCGCTCGATCTGGGGTACAGCGAGCTTGAAATTGCATTGCAGAGGTACGGCGGCGGTGGGGCCGGGGAGGAGGAGCCTGAACGCTACTTGCGCCTGGGGATCGCCGACAACGGCGACGTCAAGTTCTGGGGGCGCCTCAATCCAATCGACGGCGCGGCGCTCATGGCCGCGCTCAAGCTGGGTGAGATCGCGTTTTATGGCTTGGACCAGCTCACACCGGGTGAGGGCGGGCAACTGACCGAAGAAGAGATCGATGCTGCGATCGAAGAGGTAGCCAGTGATCAATCGAATGCCACCGATGCGCGGCCGGCGAGGCAGACGGCCTCGGGGTTTGGGCTGCCGATAGGTCGCGCCCTTCTTTCCTCCCTGATGGGAATGGTGCACATGGTTCGCGCGCATCCGGTGAGCCCCCTCCAGGTGCCCGCGGCGCACGTCAACATCGTGATGACGGAGGATGGCCGCGCGTATCTTCCCAATAATCTCGGGGTGCCGTCGTCAGCCATCGCGAACGTGGCGGCGAACGCGGCGTTGCGGTACAACATCGTGGACGCGGAGGGCCTGATTATCAAGACCGGGCGCCAGTTCCGTCTGGCAACGCCGAGCCAGGTCAACGCGCTTGTTGTGATGTGGGGGATGCAGTGCGCAGCGCCCGGCTGCAGGCACTCGCGCTTCTTGGAAATGCACCACATCGATGAGTGGGCCAACGGCGGCATGACCGATGTCGGCAACCTGCTCCCGCTCTGCAGCGCCTGCCACTCACTGGTCACCGACGGCTACATCCGCATCGAGAAGGATGGGTCCGATCTGCACTTCATATACCGCGACGGCACCCGCTACGTCTCGCACAATTACTCACTTCCGCGTCGCGACGACAGCGCGGTGACCCTCGCCGAGTACGAGGCCTTGGTCGACGAGGAGCTGGCGGCAGCTCAGCGCACACCGCGGTCGAACTCCGCTACGACGCGCTGGCAGTAGGCCCGCGGGTCCGCGGCGTGCATAATGCCGCGCACAATCGCCACGCCGTCCACGCCGGTGCGGGCGAGGTCGTAGGCGTCGTCGGCGGTCACGTCTCCGATCGCCACCATCGGCACCTTCGAGGCCGCCGCAAGCTCCGGGTAACCCTCGAGCCCGATTAGCGCCCGGCCAGAATCCTTCGTCGGCGTGGCGCGGAATGGGCCGCAGCCGACGTAATCCAGCACGTCCGCGTCCGCGTTCGCCGCCTCCACCAGTTCGAGCGTGCCCGTGGTCAGGCCGATCACCGCGTCCGGGCCGAGCAGGCGGCGCGCCGCGCGCACGTCCAGGTCGTCCTGGCCCAGGTGCACGCCGGCGATGTCGACACCGGCGTCGCGCAGTGCCAGGGCGACGTCCAAGCGATCGTCGATAAGCACGGGCACCTCGGGGCGCACGGCGTGCACGGCAGTCGCGACGGCCTCCGCCAGCGCGTAGAGATCGCGCGCGGAGATGGGCTTGGAGCGGACCTGGATGATGCCCGCCCCGCCAGCGGCCGCCTCGGCGCAGCGCTGGGCAAGATCGTCGCTCTGGCCGGTGACGAAGTAGCAGCGCAGGTCAGGCGGCTTAGTCACGCAGCGCCTCGATCAGCTCGTCCTTGGTCATGGTGGAGCGGCCCTCAATCTCCAGCTCCTGAGCGCGCTCATAGAGCTCGTCCTTCGTCCAGTCCTCGTAGGAGGCGGACTCGCCGCCGCGCTTGCCTACCTCGGAGCGTCCGTCGCGCGCCGCGGCGTTGGCGATCGCCGCCGCCTTGGACTTGGAGTTGCCCTCCTCGCGCAGCTTCTCGTACAGCTCGCCGTCCTTGACGCTCGGGCCGCCGGGGGTGTTCTCGGGGTGCTTGTCCTCAGCCATGCCCGCCGATACTACTGCGACTGCTGCTCCAGCTCCGGCGCCACCGGCAGCGCGGCGGGGGAGTAGGGCTCGAGTCGCTTCGTCGGGCCGTAGGAAAGGCGGCGGTGCACCTGCTCGAACGGCCCCGGCGTGCCCGTGCCTTCCAGCACCACGGCCAGGGCGAGCGTGATCACCCACACCGCGAGGCCGACCAGGAGCTTCCCGCTTACCGACGCTTGAAGCCCCCACCCCAACGTGAACGGCATGACCAGGAGGATGAACAGGAACGACTGCGCGAGGTAGCCGGACATGGAGCGCTTGCCCAGCGCCACGAACGGGTAGGCCCAGGCCGGAGCGGTGGAGCGGCCGGTCTCGGCAACCTGCTCGTTCATACCCTTTTGGATGTTGTTGGTGACAAGCGCAAGGCCAGCGAGAATGGCGGGGCCGGTGAACGTGCCCAAGCTCGAGTTGAGCAGGGAGAGGGACAGCTCCAGCTGCGGGTCGAGCACACCGATGCCGCTCAGCCCCCACGGCAGGCCGATGAGCAATACGATCGCGGTGCCGACGCCAACCCAGGTCCACAGGATGCGGCGGTGCTGGTCGACGTTAACCAAGTAGCCTTCGCGCGCCCAGACGTAGCCGATGAGCACCAGGCCGCCGAGTTGCAGCACGGCGAACGGGACGCTCGCCAGCATGAATAGGCCGTCTGTGGCGTTGGTGCGGAAGTAGTCGCCGACGCTGGTGATGTCGGTGGTGAGGGTCATCATTTCTACCGGCAGCGCCGCGGCTTCGAAGAAGTACAGGCCAACCGCACCGATGACGCCGAAGAGCGCGCTCGCGATCAGGGAAAGGTACGCGATGATGCGCAGCGTCTTCGTTGAGCAAGTGAAGAGCAGCGCCACCACCATGCCGGTCACGCCGTAGACGGCCATGATGTCGCCCATGAAGAGCAAGAACATGTGCGCGAGGCCGAAGAGGGCGAGGATGCCGTAGCGGCGCAGCAGCACGCGGCGCGCATCCTTCGCCGGGTAGCCCTTGCGGTACAGGCTGGCCGCGATGAGCCCGATACCGAAGCCGAGGAGGGTGGAGAACATCGGCAAGCCGCGCACGTGCACGAACATCGCCGAGAACACGGCGGCGAACTGGTCGGCGACGTTGCCCTCGCGGACACCACCCAGGGTGGAGCCCGGCCCGCCAGCCTCGTCGTAGCCGTTGAGCAACCACGCCTGGACCGCGTTGGCCATGGCGATGCCCGCGAGCGCGAGGCCGCGGGCGAGGTCGGGGACAATCAGGCGAGGCTGGGATTGCGTCTGGCGATTCACGCCAACAGAGGCTACTCCGCCCTCAGCCAATCGGCATTTACACCCACATCGGGCCGGTTGTGGTTTCCACGCCCAGCGGCTCGATGTGCACGATGGTTTCCGCGCCGCCGAGGGCGGCTGCAAGGCCCGCTTCCACATCGTCGGCGAAATCGTGCGAGTGGCTCACGGTCCAGTCACCCGGCACCTGCATCACCACGTTGATGAGGCGGTCGCGGCCGAAGCTGGTGGTGCGCAGGGACGTGAACGTCACCCCGTGCTGCCCGGCGAACTCGTCGAGGAACTGCTGAACAATCGCGATCTCATTGAGCGGCAGCGCCTCAGAGAGCAGCCCCGCCATCGCGCCGCGCAGCAGCCGCCAGCCGGTGAACAGAATGTTCGCGCCCACGAGCAGCGCCACGACAGGGTCAAGGATCTCCCACCCGGTGAGCCACACCAGTGCCATGCCGACGATGACGCCGACGGTGGTCCAGACGTCGGTAAGCAAATGCTTGCCGTCAGCCTCGAGCGTGCTGGAGCGGTGGGTGCGGCCCGCGCGCACCAGCAGCATGCCCACAACGAGGTTGAGCACGGTGGCCACCACGGAGAAGATCATGCCCACACCGAGCTGCTCCAGCGGCTGCGGGTCGATGATGCGGGAGACGGCGGTGTAGATAATCGCCGCCGCGGCCACGAGGATCAGCGAACCTTCCACCTGCGCGGAGAAGTACTCCGCCTTGGCGTGGCCGAAGTTGTGGTTGTCGTCGGCGGGTTTGGCGGAGAGTTTCAGCGCCCACAGGCCGACGCACGCGGCGACGAGGTTGATCACGGATTCCAGCGCGTCGGAAAAGAAGCCGACGGAGCCGGTCACCCACGCCGCGGTGATCTTCAAGAGGATGGTGACCACGGCAGTCGCGATGGAGAGCCACATGAAGCGTTCGAGCAGGCGCTGTTCTTCGGCGCGCGATGGTGATTCCACGGCGTGAGACCCCTTTCGGAACCGGTTGTTACTCGGACCGAAGGTCTCGCTCGCTCACCGTGTACCGCGCTGGTGAGCCGGCGCCCCGGGCCCCGTGGCAGGGCCAGTATGTCGAGCACGCCGATTCGGGAGCTACTCCCCTTCAACAGGGCCGGAGTATAGCACCCTGCTACGTTGGGGCCCATGGAACGTTGGCTCGTAGCTATTGGCGGCGCCGTTGTGGGCGCCCTGTTTTTCGGTTGGCTGCTGCAGATGCTGGGTGTTTCCGGCATTCTCTACACCGTGTTGGTGCTGGTTGGCTCCGCAGTAACCTCCTCCGCCGCAGGCGCGCTCTTCCGCCCCCGCTAGGGGCTCGTGCTTAACGACGCAACCTCATCCGCCGATGCGGAATCCCCGTGTCGAGGAATTCTTCGCCCTCCGCGGCGAATCCGAACTGCGAGTAGTAGCCGACGAGGCCGGCCTGCGCGTCAAGCACGAGGTCACCAGGCCACCGCCGGGTGTATTCGATGCACGCCCGCACAATCTCCGGGCCGAGCCCGCTTCCGCGCGCGGACGGGGCGACGACAAAGCGCCCGAAGCGGGACCCTTCCTCGTCGGGGAACACCCGCGCGCAGCCGGCGAGACGCCCCTCCTCGTCCCACGCCAGCACGTGAAACGTGTCTTCGGCTGCGTCAACGTCGTCGAGCTCAGCGAATGGGCAAGACTGCTCAGCTACGAACACGTCCACTCGGAGCCTGAAAAGCTGGTACGCCTCGCGGCCGCTGAGGGTGTCTAAGGTGCGGAAATCAATGGTTGCCACGCCGACATCCTAAGCGTCTGGCGGCGGGCCTCGAAACGTGGCAAGGTAGACGGATGTTACTGGTGTAACTCCAGTGAACTACTGAGGTTTGAAGGGATTGGGATGTTCCGTCGTCGTCTGGCCGCCGCTGCGGCCGCCGCAATCACGTTGAGCAGTGCTTTCGCGGGAGCTCCCGCGGCACACGCCATGGCCGGCGAGGTTCCGGGCAACTACGTGTGGCGCCACGACATCATTTCCAAGACCCTGGCGGGCAAGCCCTTCGTGGACCGCGTCCTGCACCGTGTGCCCGGTTCGCTGCACGATGCCCCCCGCATCCCGGAGGAGGCCCGCCAGGCCGAGGCGCGCGGCAACGCCCTCTACGGTCCAGGCACCCCAATCTACGTCGGCGAAGGCGACAACGCGCTGTTCTGCACCGTCGCCGTCGCGGGTTTCGACGACGCCGGCAACAAGGTCGCCGTCACCGCCGGCCACTGCGCCAACGTCGGCGACCCGGTCACGTCCGCCGACGCTGAGGGCCTCGGGCACACCGGCACCGTGGTCGCCGTCGACCACAACCTGGATTACGCGCTCATCCGCCTCGCCCCGAACACCGAGGTCACCCGTTCCTACGACGGCGTGACCATCAACCACCTCGGTTCCGCGCCGATCAGACCCGGCCAGCCCGTGTGCAAGAAGGGCGTCGCCTCGGGCACCACGTGCGGCTTGACCTGGTACGACTGGGACGTCATGAACATCAACCAGGTCTGCGCCATGCAGGGCGACTCCGGCGGGCCGCTCTTCGTCGGCGACAGGCTGGTCGGCTTCGTCAACGGCGGCATGCTCCCGCCGCCGTTCGCGCTGGCCTGCCACTCCCCGCTGCAGGGCCCGATCCACGCCCCGACGGGTGCCGCGCGTGCCGACGCCGTCTTCCCCCGCATCGAAGGCGGCTTCCGCCTCCCGTAAGCGGCTAGGTGAGCTGGGCCAGCGCTGCGTCGTGCAGCAGGCCGTTGGTGGCAATCGCGTCGCCGCCGTGCGGACCGTCCTCGCCCGCGAGCGAGGTGAACCGGCCGCCCGCCTCAGCCACCAGGATCGCGAGGGGAGCGAGGTCCCACAACGACACCTCTGGTTCCGCTGCAATGTCCACCGCGCCCTCCGCCACCAGGCAGTAGCTGAAGAAGTCGCCGTAGCCGCGCAGGCGCCAGGTCTTTTCTGTCAGGCCGATGAAGTTGTCGCGCAGCTCGCGCGCCCGCCAGCCCTCGAGCGAGGACATGGACAAGGAAGCGTCGTCAAGCGCCGCGACCCCGGAGACCGCGAGCCGCTTCAGGCCGCCGCCGGCGAAGGTGCGCCACGCGCCCGCGCCCGCCGACGCGTACCAGCGGCGCGCAAGCGCTGGAGCGGCAACCACGCCGACGACGGGCTCGCCGTCCACCAGCAGCGCGATCAGCGTCGCCCACACTGGCACGCCGCGCACGAAATTCTTGGTGCCGTCGATCGGGTCGATGACCCACTGGCGGCCCTCGAAGACCGCCTCGCCGCCGAATTCCTCGCCCAGCACCGCATCCGCCGGGCGGGCCTCCGCCAGCTTCGCGCGCAGCGCCTCCTCCACGGCCAAATCCGCGTCGGATACCGGCGTCATGTCCGGCTTCGCCTCCACGCTGAGGTCAGCTGCCTCGAAACGCTCGAGGGTGATGGAATCTGCCAGGTCCGCGAGCTCCAGCGCAAGCGCGAGGTCGTCGGAGTAATTCGGGCTCGTCATGGCCCCAAAGCTTAACCCAGCAGCTTCGCCTCGACCTCACCCACAAGCCGCGCGTTGCCGGCCACGCACCACGTGACGCCGCCCGCGTCCACTTTGATCGCGCGGCCGCCCACGGCCTCCACGAGGGCCTTGCCCGGCAGCCAGTCCCAATCGGCAACGGTGTGCTGCAGCCAGCCGCCCATCAGCCCGCTGGCCACGCCCGCGAGATCCACCGAGCCCGCGCCCCACATGCGGATTGTCGCCGCATCGCGCACGGCATTGCGCCACGCGCCGAGGATGTCCTCGTCCCCCATGAAGGTGGGGTGCAGGTACGTTACCAGGGCTTTATCGCCTAACGACGCCTCTTCCAAACCCTTAAGCTCCACACCGTCCCGGGTCGCTTTCCCCTCCGCGGCAAGCCAGGTGGTGTCGGTGGCGGGGCGGTGCACCGCGCCGATGAGCGCGTTGCCCTCCGCCGGGTCGCCCTCAGCAAGTGCGATCGCGGAGCAGAAGTAGTCGGAGCCCTGCGAGAAGTTGTACGTGCCGTCCACCGGGTCAATCACCCAGGTGCGGCCGGTTGTCGAGGCGCGGGATGCGCCTTCCTCGCCGAGCACCCCGTCGTCGGCACGCAAGGCCCCGAGTGCTTCTGCGACGAAAGCCTCGGCGGCGTGGTCGGCCTCCGTCACCACATCGGAGACGGAGGTCTTCTGGTCCGTGCTCAAGCCCTCCGCGCGCACGCGCAACGCGAGCTGGCCGGCGTGGCGCACGAGCGCCGCCGCCAGCTCGGCGTCGGTGGAGGAGCGGTGGTTGGCGATGAACTCGGCTGTGGTGGGTGCTGTGGAAGTCACAGTACCTGATTATTCCTGAACGTAAACGTTCGAGCCGAGCTCGCGGAACTCCTCCGCCATCTTGCGCTCGCCACGGCGGAAATCCTCGCCCTTGGCAAAGGTCGGGATGCCCAGGTCGGCGATCAGCTTCCGGTTCTCATCGTCGAGCGCCTCATCGATGGCGTCGCCGAATTCGTCCCGGATGTCCTGGCTGATGCGCATGGAGCAGAACTTCGGGCCGCACATCGAGCAGAAGTGCGCCGTCTTCGCCGGCTCCGCGGGCAGCGTCTCGTCGTGGAAGGACTCCGCCGTTTCCGGGTCGAGGGAGAGCGCGAACTGGTCGTGCCAGCGAAACTCGAAGCGGGCCTTGCTCATCGCGTCGTCCCACTCGCGCGCGCCCGGGTGGCCCTTGGCCACGTCAGCGGCGTGCGCGGCCACCTTGTAGGTAATCACGCCGGTCTTCACGTCGTCGCGGTTCGGCAGGCCGAGGTGCTCCTTCGGGGTGACGTAGCAGAGCATCGCGGTGCCGCCCATGGCGATGTGCGCCGCGCCAATGGCAGACGTGATGTGGTCGTAGCCGGGAGCGATGTCGGTGACCAGGGGGCCGAGGGTGTAGAACGGCGCGCCGCCGCACCATTCCTCTTCCTTCTCGTTGTTGATCTGGATCATGTTCAGCGGTACGTGGCCCGGACCCTCGATCATCACCTGCACGTCGTACTCCCACGCGCGCTTGCACAGCTCGCCGATGGTCTTCAGCTCGGCGAACTGGGCAGCGTCGTTGGCATCCGCCACGGAGCCCGGGCGCAGGCCGTCACCCAGGGAGAACGCGACATCGTACTTGGCGAAGATCTCGCACAGCTCGTCAAAGTTCTCGTAGAGGAAGGACTCCTTGTGGTGCGCCAGGCACCAGCCGGCCATGATGGAGCCGCCGCGGGACACGATGCCGGTCACGCGCTTGGAGGTCAGCGGGATATACGGCAGGCGCACGCCGGCGTGGATCGTCATGTAGTCCACGCCCTGCTCGCACTGCTCGATGACGGTGTCGCGGAAGATCTCCCAGGTGAGGTCCTCGGCGATGCCGTTGACCTTCTCAAGCGCCTGGTAAATCGGCACGGTGCCGATCGGCACCGGGGAGTTGCGCAGAATCCACTCGCGGGTGGTGTGGATGTCGTTGCCGGTGGACAGGTCCATGACGGTGTCCGCGCCCCAGCGGGTGGCCCAGCGCAGCTTGTCTACCTCCTCGCGGATGGAGGAGGTCACCGCAGAGTTGCCGATGTTGGCGTTGATCTTGGTCAGGAACGCGTTGCCGATGATCATCGGCTCGCTCTCCGGGTGGTTGATGTTGTTCGGGATGATTGCGCGGCCGGACGCGACCTGCTCTCGCACGAACTCCGGATCGCAGTGCTCTCGCAGCGCCACGAAGCGCATCTCGTCGGTGATGATGCCCTGGCGCGCGTAGTGCATCTGGGTGACGCGCTTGCCTTCCTTCGCGCGCAGCACCGGGCGGGAGGCGCCGCGCCACTCTTCGCTGGCCGCGCCTCGCTTCACCGCGCGGGTGCCGTCATCGCCCAGGTTGCGCTCGCGGCCCTCGTAGGTCTCGACGTCGCCGCGCGAAGCGATCCACTCGCCGCGCAGGTCCGGCAGACCCTCTTCCGGCTCAGCCCACGGGCCGCGGGTGCGGTACACCTTGAACGGGGCGTTCGGGCCGGTGGGGGAATCATCCAGCTGGATCGCGGTCTCGGGAACTTCGAGGCCGTCCTGGATAATCGGTGCGTAGCTGTGCTTCGGGTGGATTTCTTCCTTGTACAGGTCGGCCATGCCGCTCCTTCACTTCCTTCGCTGGTGCTAACCAGACAGGTTCGGACGGTGCTCGCGCGGCCCCAGCGCGATCTCAGCCCGCTGCCGCGGGCGCCCGTGTTTGGGTACTACCAAGTGTAGCTCTACTAAGGTTAACGGTTATGCAATCGGACACCCAGGCGCGCATCAAGGACCTCGACACCACCCTCACCACCATTGAGCAGGTGCTGGATCTGGATGCGATGGCGACCCGGGTGCGGGAGCTCGAAGATCAGGCCGGGGACCCCAGCTTGTGGGACGACCCGGCTCACGCGCAGCAGGTCACCTCGGAGCTATCCAATGTGCAAGCACGCTTGAAAAAAGTGACGTCGTTACGCGAGCGCCTCGACGATCTGCCGGTGATGTACGAGCTCGCCGAGGAAGCCGGCGACCCCGCCATGGCCGACGAGGAGCTGCGCGACATCGCCTCCCAGATCGAGTCGCTTGAGGTGCAGACGATGCTCTCCGGCGAGTACGACCAGCGCGAGGCGGTGGTGAACATCCGCTCTGGCGCCGGCGGCGTCGATGCGGCCGACTGGGCGGAGATGCTCATGCGCATGTACGTCCGCTGGGCGGAGAAGAACGATTTCAAGGTGGATGTGTACGACATCTCCTATGCCGAGGAAGCTGGCATCAAGTCCGCGACATTCGTGGTGCACGGAGAGTACATGTACGGCCAGCTCTCGGTGGAGCAGGGCGCGCACCGCCTCGTGCGCATCTCGCCCTTCGACAACCAGGGCCGCCGCCAGACATCCTTCGCTGAGGTGGAGGTGCTGCCGGTGGTGGAGCAGACCGACCACATCGACATCCCGGACAGCGACATCCGCGTGGATGTCTACCGTTCCTCCGGCCCCGGCGGCCAGTCCGTGAACACGACGGACTCCGCGGTGCGCATCACCCACTTGCCGACGGGCATCGTGGTGACCTGCCAGAACGAAAAGTCCCAGATTCAAAACAAGGCCTCGGCGCTGAACGTGCTGCAGTCGCGCCTGCTGGAGAAAAAGCGCCAGGAGGAGAAGGCGGAGATGGATGCGCTCGGCGCCGGCGGCAACGCCAGCTGGGGCAACCAGATGCGTTCTTATGTGCTGCACCCCTACCAGATGGTCAAGGACCTGCGCACCGAGTACGAGGTGGGTGACCCGCAGAAGGTGCTCGACGGCGACATCGACGGCTTCCTCGAAGCCGGCATCCGCTGGCGCATGGCGCAGCAGCAGGAGAGCGAAAACTAAATCAGACCCGCAAACGCGTCCGCTCAGATTGGGCGAGGCGTTGTACGCGCATAGAAAAAGGCTCCCACAACGTGCGGGAGCCTGCGGTGTTGGGGCGGTTTGCGAGACTATGCGTCGCGGAGGTCGATGCCCTTCGTCTCCGGCAGCAGCATGGTGCTGATGAGGGTGAGGACGCAAAGTACGACCACGTAGATGCCGGAGATGTGGGACAGGTTGTGGGTTGTGAACCACTGGAAGATGTACGGGGCGGTGCCGCCGAACACAGCCACCGACAGGGAATACGCAAACCCGATCGAGCTGGTGCGCTGGGAGGTCGGGAAGACCTCAGCCATCACCGGGGCGAGCAGCGCGCCACCGGCAGCCACCGCCACAACTGCGAGTGTCGCAGAGACAAGCATGGTCCACGGCCGGGAGTCGATGAAGCCCATGAGCGGGATCTGCAGTAATCCAACGGAAATGGCAAAGATGTACATCACCGGCTTGCGGCCGATGCGGTCGGAGAGAGCACCCCACAGCGGCAGGGCGATCAGGCCGCAGGTTTGCGCGAACACGGAGGCCCAGTAGGCACCCTGGGTGGACATGCCCTGCTGGGTGATGGCGTAGGTGGAAGCGTAGGACGTCCAGGTGTAGTGGGACGAGGTCACGCCGGAGACCAAGCCGATGATCAAGAGGATGTTCAGCCAGTTCGAGTGCTTCGGGGTCGTCGGTCGCTCTTCGGAGAGGTGGTTGTAGTCCGAGTTGCCACCTCCCTGGAGCTCTTCGAAGTGCTCAGATTCCTTCATGTGGCGGCGCAGGTAGAGGGCGATAAGCGCTGCCACGGCACCCAGCCAGAAGGGGATACGCCATCCCCAGGCGCCGATCTGCTCGTCGGTCAGCAGCAGCGAAATGATGCCACCGAGGGTGTAGGCGATCACGGAGCCGCCGAAGATGGACATGTAGACCATCGAGCCCCACTTACCGCGGTGCGCCGGCGGAGCAATCTCCGGGATGTAGGAGTTCGCGGTCGCGGATTCACCGCCGTGTGCGAAACCTTGGATGATTCGCACCAACAGCAGGACAACGGATGCCCAGATGCCGATCTGCTCATAAGTGGGCATGATGCCGATCACCACTGCGGACAGCGCCATGATGATGATCGTGATCATCAGGACGTTCTTGCGGCCAACCCGGTCCGCGATGCGGCCGAAGACGATGCCGCCCAGCGGGCGCACGAGGAAGCCGATGGCGAAGACGCCGAAGGTGGCGAGCAGTGCCGACGTCGGGTCGGACTTGTCAAAGAATGCTGCGGCGATGAACGGCGCGAAGACGGCGTACGAGCTCCATTCGAACCACTCCAGCAGCTGGCCGATCAGGCTGGCGCCGAGCGATTTGCGGTCGGCGGGGCGTTCCGCCTCAATGTGGGTGCTGCCCATGCCGCGGCGCTTCGTTGCCGCCGGCTGAGACACTGGTTGCGACACTGATTCCTCCCTCAGGTGATATCGACAATCTGTTGTGCGGAAACTATAACCGCGAGCACATCTGCCAGGAGTGCAGTCAGCATCGCTTTGAACCCATTTTGTGCGAATGGTCACCTTTTAAGTGTTTGGGCAGGTCAGACGATTGCAAACTGTTTTACCTGACTAACCTGTTGTGCGTATAGTGAACGTGCGTGCACGAAGCGCACCCCAATTCGGGGGAGTGGCATACAGCTTTTAAGTAATCCGCTTCGTTGGCACGCGGCTCGTGCGTACAGTGACTGCAACGGAGCCGGTGGCGCTTGCACGCGCCGCCCGTACCCCGCGTCCGGCACGTATAAGGAGGTAACTATGGCTGCTCTGAGTCCTGAGGAACTGAGCACTGAGACCCTTGCTGAGATCTTTGCTGCGGGTGGTCGACCTGCAGATAGTGAGCGAGAAATCAAGATCGTCGACACCACGTTCCGCGATGCGCACCAGTCCATCTGGGCGACGCGTATGAGGACCGAGCACATTCTCGATCTGCTCGACGACGTGACCAACGCAGGCTTCGAGCACGTGGACCTCGTCGCCCCGATCGAGTTCGATGTTCCGGTGCGCTACATCAGGGAAGACCCGTGGGAGCGCGTCCGCCTCGTGCACGAGGCCGCGCCGGACACCAAGTTCCGCGCCATGGTGCGTTCGCGCAACCTGGCGTCCTTCGACTTCCTGCCGGACGATGTCATCCACACCTGGGTTGAGCGCCTCCGCGCGAACGGCTTCGCCGTCATCGGCGCGTTCGACGGCCTGAACGACATCGACAACATCGCCGACACCCTGATCCTGGCGAAAGAACTCGGCGCCGAGACCTACGGCTGCCTGTCCTACTGCCTGAGCCCGGTCCACACCGACCAGCTCTACATTGACAAGGCCAAGGAGCTGCTGGATCGCACCGACTGCGACCGCATCATGCTCAAGGATGCGCCTGGTCTGCTCACCCCGGACCGCATGAAGACGATCATCCCGGCGATCCGTTCCGTGATCGGCGACCGCACCCTCGAGGTGCACACCCACTCCCTGACCGGCCTGAGCCCGCTGACCTACCTCTTCGCCGCCGAGCTCGGCGTGGACGCCATCCACACCTCGATCGCGCCGCTGGCCAACGGCCAGGGCCAGCCGGCAACCCAGGCACTCGCCCGCGATCTGCGCGCGCTGGGCTACACCGTCAACATTGACGACGATCGCGT
Organism: Corynebacterium stercoris; assembly: GCF_024160105.1. GTDB lineage: Bacteria > Actinomycetota > Actinomycetes > Mycobacteriales > Mycobacteriaceae > Corynebacterium > Corynebacterium stercoris. The sequence goes on along the minus strand of NZ_JAMFTQ010000007.1, from coordinate 18,206 downwards.
TGATGCAGCCTCCAAGCGCATCCAGGAGATCGCCGACAACGAGGGCAAGCCGGTGGGCAAGCCGCGCGCGTACGACGGCGTGCACTACATGCACCAGCTGCCGGGCGGCATGCTCACCAACTTCGAGTCCCAGCTGGCAACCGCCGGCCTCTCGGACCGCTTCGAGGACCTGCTCTACGAAACCGCGCGCGTGCGCGAGGAGCTGGCCTACCCGATCATGATCACCCCGTTCGCCCAGTTCGTCGGCACCCAGGCCGTGATGAACGTGATCTCCGGCGAGCGTTACTCCGTGGTCCCGAACGAGATCAAGAAGTACGCGCTGGGCTACTACGGCGAGCCGCTGGCCCCGCTCGACCCGGACGTGCTGGAGAAGATCATCGCCAACGGCTCCTCCGAGATCAAGGAGGAGCGCCCGGAGCTTCAGCCGGCACTCCCGGCCCTGCAGGAGCAGTACCCGGACGACGACATTGACACGATCTTGCTGCGCGCAACCATCTCCGGCAACAACGTCGACGAGATGAAGCGCTACATCGCCGAGGGCCGCTCCGGCCAGGGCGAAGGCATCGCCGGCGGCTCCCTGACCGCCCTGGTCAAGCAAATGGCCGACATCGCCGAGACCGGACAGTTCCGCCTCAAGGCAGAAGACCTCGAAATCAACCTCACCAAAGGAGAGCAGAAGTAATGTCTAACACCCCGAACATCAACGAGATCAAGTCCCTCCTCGAGTGGGTCAACCAGTCCGGCGACATTCAGGAGCTGAACATCAAGTACGGCGACATCGAACTCGCGATGTCCCGCACCCCGGGCGGCCTGAACCAGCAGGCGGCCGCTCCGGCTCCGGCCGCACCTGCCGCACCGGCACCGGCTGCTGAGGCAGCTCCGGCTCCGGCTGCTCCGAAGGCTGAGGAAGCTCCGGCTCCCGCTGCGGCTGAGGCTGAGGCCGAGGCACCGGCAGAGAAGGCAGCCCCGGCATCCTCCGGCAACGGCACCGAGGTCAAGTCCCCGATGGTGGGCACCTTCTACGCCGCGCCGAAGCCGGGCGCTGACCCGTTCGTCAAGGTCGGTGACACCGTCGAGGTCGGCCAGGTGCTCTGCATCGTCGAGGTCATGAAGCTCATGAACAACATCGAGGCCAAGGTCGCCGGCACCGTCACCGAAATCCTCGTGGAGAACGAGGACGCCGTCGAGCACGGCCAGGTGCTCATGGTGATCGAGTAAGCGTCAAGCAAGAAGTAGGCATCAAATGGCAGAACAAGAACAGCTGCTCGGCAGCGTCCTTATCGCCAACCGCGGCGAGATCGCGCTGCGCGTCATCCGCGCCTGCAAGGAGCTCGGCATCAAGTCGATCCTGGCGTACTCGGAAGGCGACCGCGACTCCCTCGGCGTGAAGGAAGCGGACCAGGCCGTGTGCATCGGCCCGGCCAACGCTGCAAAGAGCTACAACGTCCCCGAGTTGATTGTGTCGGCGGCCATGGCCTTCAAGGCCGACGCCATCCACCCCGGCTACGGCTTCCTCTCCGAGAAGTCCAACTTTGTGAAGATGGTCGAGGACGAGGGCATCGGCTTCGTCGGTCCTTCCTCCGAGCACATCCGCCTGATGGGCGACAAGATCGAGGCGAAGAAGATCGCTCAGCGCGCGGGCGTGCCCACCGTGCCGGGCTCGGACGGCGTGGTCACCGAGTTCGACGAGGCCCTCGCTGTGGCCAAGGAGACCGGCTTCCCGCTGCTCATCAAGGCTGCTGCCGGCGGCGGTGGCCGCGGCATGCGCGTGGTGGAGAGCGAGGAGACGCTGGAGAAGGATCTCAACGAGATCATGAACGAGGCGCAGTCCGCGTTCAACGACTCGTCCGTTTACATCGAGCGCTACCTCACCGACATCCGCCACATCGAGATCCAGGTGCTTGCCGACGGCGAGAACGCCGTAGCACTCGGCGAGCGCGACTGCACCTCCCAGCGCCGCAACCAGAAGCTCATCGAGGAGGGCCCATCGCCCGCCATCGATGATGAGCTGCGCGCCGGCCTGCAGGAAGCAGCCGTGAACCTCTGCAAGGAGGTCGGCTACAAGAACGCGGGCACCATCGAGTTCGTCTTCGACAACGTGGAGCGCAAGTACTACTTCATCGAGATGAACACCCGCATCCAGGTGGAGCATCCGGTGACCGAGATGATCACGGGCGTCGACCTGATCAAGGAGCAGCTGCGCATCGCCTCCGGGCAGAAGCTGCGCCTGACCCAGGACGACATCCAGATCCGCGGCCACGCCATCGAGTGCCGCATCAACGCGGAGGATCCGAACGAGAACTTCGCGCCGCGCCCGGGCACCATCACCCACTACCGCGCGCCGGGCGGGTTCGGTGTCCGCATGGATACGCACATCGAAACCGGCTACACCATCCCGCCGTTCTACGACTCGATGGTGGGCAAGCTGATCTGCTGGGCGGAGACCCGCGACGAGTGCATCGAGCGCACCCTGCGCGCGCTCGACGAGCTGCAAGTTGAGGGCGTTGTCACCACCGGCCCGTTCCAGGCGCACCTGCTCAACAGCGAGCAGTTCCGCTCCGGCGACATCAACACCGGGTACGTGGCCAAGATGCTCGAGCAGATGAGCGAGATCCCGACGGACGCATAAATGCTCGTCCTGCTGGCGATGCTGGTCGGGGCAATCGTCCCCGTCCAGACCGCCATCAACACGCGCTTCCGCCAAAGCGTCGGTTCGCCGATCGCCGCGACGTTCCTCTCCTTCGTCGTGGCGGTCGGCGCTTCGTCGTTCATTGCGCTGCTGGCCACGGGGGAGCTCGTTCCACGCCTACCGACGCTCGCAGCAGAGCCGTGGTGGATCTGGCTCGGCGGCTTCATGGGCGTGATGTTCATCGCCGGCAATATCGTGCTGTTTCCGCAGCTCGGGCCGGTGCAAACCGTGATCCTGCCCATCCTCGGCCAGGTGATCATGGGACTGATCGTCGATAAGCTCGGGCTCTTCCATTCGCCGGAAGTCGCGGTGGGGCCGCTGCGGTTGCTGGGCGCGGCCATCGTCGTGCTCGGCATCGCGATGGTGCTTGAAGTGCACCGCGCCGCCGCCGTGCACGGGGCGGCAACCGGGGCGAGGCTCTGGCTCCTGCGGGCGTTCGGCGTGGTCATGGGCATGGGATCGGCGACGCAGACTGCGGTCAACGGCCACCTCGGGCGGGTGATCAACAGCCCGATTCAAGCCGGCCAGATCTCGCTCGCCGTCGGTCTGCTGGTTTTGCTTGTGCTTGTGCTGGCCTTGCCCGGCGACCGTCGAGCGCTCGCCACCGGCGTGGCGCCCGGGCCCTGGTGGATGTGGCTCGGGGGTGTACTCGGAGCGTTTTTCGTGTTCGGCGGGGCGACCTTGGCACCGATCCTCGGCACGGGCACGACGGTGATCGGTTCTCTGACCGGCACCATTGTGTGCGGGCAGGTCCTGGAATCCCTCGGTGTCGGCACCGGCAAGCGGGCGGCGCCGACGCCGTGGCGCGTCGCCGGGCTTGCGATTGTGCTCGGCGGCGTCGCCATGGTGCGCCTTCTGTAACTAGATGTTCTTCCAGCGCTCCATGGTGAGCGTGGGGGAGAGCGAGCGCGAGACGCACGTCGCAAATGCGCCGTTTTCGTGCTGTTCCTCGGTGAAGAAGCTGTCTCGGTGGTCGGGGGTGCCTGCCGTCACCCGCACCACGCAGGTGCCGCACGTGCCTTCCTGGCAGCGGGACATGATCGGCACGTCCTCATCCTCGAACACATCGAGCACCGACTCGCCCTCGGGGATCTCGTACGTTTCGCCGCAGAAGACAACCTCGAAGGGGCCGTCGGCGCGGTGATCGCCCGCCAGCGTTTCCTCGGAAGCGCGAAACGCCTCCCAGTGAATGTTGGGCTTCGGGAGGGTCTGCGAGGCGACCTCGATAATGCTGTCCATGAACCCCTGCGGGCCGCACACGTAAAGGTGGGTGTCCTCCGGGGCGGCCCCGGATTCTGCGAGGGCCGTCTGGAGGTACCCGGCTTGCGCATCGCGGGCGCCGGTGGCGAAGACGCTGCGGGTTTGGCCGTGCAGGTGCTCCTCGATGAGGTGGGAGAGCACGGCCCGCTCCGCACTCGATGCGAAGTAGAGGATCGTGTAGTCGGCGTCCTGGCGCTTCAGTTCGCGAGCCAGGGAATAGATCGGCGCGATGCCCACGCCGGCGCCGACGAGGATCGAGCGTTCCGCACTCGGCGCCAAACTGAAATTGTTCCGCGGCGCGCTGATATCCAGGGTGTCCCCGGCTGAAAGCTGGTGAAGGGCGATGGAGCCGCCGCGCGAATCGGGTTCGCGCTTCACCGCCACGCCGTAGCGCCCGATGGTGTGCTCGTCGGCCGCGGCCTCCGTCATGGGGAACAGCGAGTATTGGCGGATCAGCTCCTCGCCGTCCGGACCTTTGATGAAGAAGTCCGCGTGGCACCCCGGTTCGTAACCGGCGAGAGGAGCGCCGTCGGGAGTGCGCAACGTGATCAGGGCGATGCCGTCCCAAGAGTGATCCACGGCTTCGACGTGCATGGTCAGCCGATCCGGCGTCTCCTCAGCTGCGGAGGTGTCTCCCTCCTGCTCGCGGCTGGGCTCCGGGCGGGACCTTTCCGCTCGGGCCGCAAGCGCCGCGGCTCGGTCCTCCGCGTTGGGGTCTTCGGCCTCCTTGGAGGAGCGGAAAAGCCCCGCCAATCCGCCCCGTCCCTTAGTGAATGTTCGCACCTCAAAACCTCCTGTAGCCTGCGCAAACGTCGCACCATAACGGCGCTTGCCACGGTGGGAAAATAGTGACCGAAACTGGTTGCCGGCCAAAATTGCAATGCTTATTATAAGACCACGGCAAAAGTGAGGGAAAACACATTAAGGCTACCTTTGATAGCTAGATAACACCTCTCCGCGCTGTCGTTACACGCGCATTCTGGCGGGCTAGATGAGTCAAATGAAAGGACGATCATGACGGCCACAATCGGCTCAAGCCAGGAGAATCAGCACCAAAACCCGGTGCACCCAGAAATTCTCCCGATGTCGGACAATCCCTACGAGGATTTCCGCTACTTCTACCGCGACGGCATGCCGCTTCGCCCGGCGCCGAAGCGCCGCACGAAAAACCCCGGTTGGTCCACGCTGCGGCACAACCTCTTCGATCGGTGGCACACGGTTGCCGATGAGTGGGAGGGGTACAACAGCTTCCAAACCAAGCTTCTCGACGATCACATGTGGCAAACCGATGAGACCGGTGCCAAGCTCGCGGAGGCGTTCAAGCGCGACGGTGCGAAAAAATCCCGCGCTGATTTCGAAACCGCGCTGAACCAGGGCATCGACGCGGTTGAGGATCCGTCCCCGGAGCTCGTCGAATTCTTCGCCGAGGTGGACAACATTCCGGAGTGGATCGACCTCGAAGCTGCCGAGCGCGGCCGCGTGGCGTACTACAACGTCACCCCGTCCGCGGAGTTGCTGTCCATCGGCTTCGCATATTGGGCGACCACGATGGAGGACCGCACGTCGGCAGCCACCGGTGAAACCCAGATGTTCGAGCTCGAGGCCTTCACCCGCGTGATGGAGACGGTGAAGTTCTTCGTCGACCTGGGCAAGAAGGGCGTGTTCGACCGCTACTCGGACGGCCTGAAGGCCGCGGTGCGCGTGCGCCTGCTGCACGCGCAGGCGAACCGCGGCCTGGAGAAGTTGTGGGGCCCGGAGCACTACAACGAATTCGGCCGCCCGATCGGGTCGTCCTTCCTCGTCTCGGGCGAGGGCTGGTTCGCCCTCATGCCGATCGGCGTCGACGAGTTCTTCGGCCGCTACCACTCCGGCGAGGAGTGGGATGACGTTGCCATGTACTGGGCGTGGGTGCTGCACCTCATGGGTGCGGAGGAGCGCCTCATTCCGAAGACCGGCGACGAGATGCGCAAGATGACCGACTACATCTACGCCAACGGCGGCTACTCCTCGACGTACCACGTTCAGGTCGCCACCGCCCTGATGGACATTCTGGAGAAGCTGGACCCGCAGATGCCGGGCCAGGTGCTCGGGGCGCTTTCCCTGGTGATCGGCGACGAGGACACCAAATTCATGGTGAAGGGCTCCCGCTTCGAAGGCACCCCCTACCTGCACTGGAAGCTCGCCTTCTTGGCGAAGGCCAAGGCAGAGGCCGCGATCTGGAGCCTGCGCGACAAGCTGCCGGGGGCTGAGGCCGCCAAGATCAAGAAGGCCGCCGACGGCAAGCCGCCGTGGTCCGACGTATTCAAGCAGATCGAGGACTACGTGGCCGAGCATGAACCGCACGTTAAAGCGAACTACAGCCTGCACGACGACTCCAAGGAAGCCCGGCGCTAATCCTTGCCAATCTTTGACCGCACGCAACCACACCACAAGGAGAGAACAATGACGCAGACCTTCGCCGAGAACCCGTTGGCGGCAGACCACTACACCCGCGACGAGTGGCCGTCCAAGCGCGGCAGCCGCGAGGCGTTCGTGGAGCGCTTCGGTGAGGAGCGCGCGCAGCGCTTCACTCAGGCCTACTGGGCCATGGACCCGGTCGCTGACGCCCTCTACACATCCGGTAACAAGTCCAAGGACATTATGCCGAACCTGCGCGAGGCGCTTGCCCGCGGCGAGGCCGACGAGAACACGCTGCCCGAGGTTGCAGCGCTGATCAACGACATGAACGCCGCACTCGACGGTGTGGACTGGGAGCGCCTCGAGCGCGGCCAGCGCGCAGCACTGTCCATTCCGGTCCTGGCGCAGAACCTCTCGCTCGGGCCAGGCGCGCTGATCCACACCTACTCCGCGCCGTCGATCGCCGACATCCTGGTGAACACCGGCGAGCTGACCGAGGGTGCAGTGCACCGCCTCGCGTACACCACCAACTGGATCTACTCCGTCTACCTCAAGGACGGTCTCAAGCCGGGCAACGTGAGCTACATCCACACCGGCATGGTCCGCGCGATGCACGCACACGTTCGTCGTGTGCAGACGAAGCTCGGCCTGGATTACAGCGAGTGGGGCGCGCCGATCAGCGAGTTCGACATGTTCCGCACCTGGTTCGACTTCACCTACATCGCCTTCACCTACTGCCGCAACCTCGGCTACCGGATGTCGCTGGAGGAGGAGCAGGACCTGTTCTACCTCTGGAGGGTTGTCGGCCTGATGCTCGGCATCCCGGGCGACCTGCTCGAACCGGAGACCGACATCGACGCGTCCCAGGAGACCATTGACGCGATCCACTTCGTCGACGGCGAGCCGAACGAAGCATCCCACGCTCTCGTGGAGGCGCTCTTCAGCGGCTTCCGCACGAACGTGAAGGCGCTGCTGCCGTTCTCCGACGAGTCCATCGACGACTGGCAGTACGCGGCCACCCGCATCATGCACGGCGACGAGGTCGCGGACATCTACAACGTGCCGCACGCCGCGTCCCGCCCGTTCACCGAGCTGGGCATTCCGATGGTGCAGGAGCGCTACGACCTGCTCCGCGCGAACCCGGAGGCGCTGGAGAAGGAAGTTGCCCAGAACCACCAGATGCTGCTCGATGCCCTGACTCAGGAGACCTCCTACATGGGCCAGGACGAGGGCATCAAGATGAACGACGGCGCCTACCGCCCGGGTGCCTAACAAGGCGCTCAACTTCCGGTACCGTAAGTAAGACCTAGATCACAATCAAATCTGGAAAGGAACCAGACCACATGTCCAACCAGTACCGCGTGCAGAACCCGTGGACCAACGAGGTTGTCGAGACCTTCGACTTCCTCACCGACGAGCAGGTCGAGGAGACCCTGGCCAAGTCCGCCGAGGCGTTCAAGACCTGGCGCACCACGTCCATCGAGGAGCGCGCTGAGATCGTGGGCAAGGCTGCTCAGCTGCTCAAGGAGCGCGCAACCGAGCTGGCGCAGATCGCTGCCGAGGAGATGGGCAAGCCGATCCCCGAGGGCGAGTGGGAGATGAACTACTCCGGCGACATCATGCAGTTCTACGCAGACAACGCTCCGGAGCACAACGCGCCGAAGAACGTCGACGTCCCGGGCGGCAAGGCTGTTGTCCGCCGTCTGCCGCTGGGCACCATCCTCGGCATCATGCCGTGGAACTACCCGATCTACCAGATCGCCCGCTTCGCCGGTCCGAACCTCATGAACGGCAACTGCATCCTGCTCAAGCACGCCGAGATCACCCCGAAGTCCGGCGCCGCCTTCGAGCAGATCCTCAAGGACGCTGGCCTGCCGGAGGGCGTGTTCATCAACATCTACGCCACCCACGACCAGATCGAGACCATCATCGGTGACCCGCGCGTGCAGGGTGTCTCCCTCACCGGTTCCGAGCGCGCAGGCGCGAAGGTGGCGGAGATCGCCGGCCGCAACCTGAAGAAGTGCGTGCTCGAGCTCGGCGGCACCGACCCGTACATCATCCTGGACTCCGCCGACATCAAGGCTTCCGCCCAGGAGGCGTGGGACAAGCGCGTCCACAACGCCGGCCAGGCCTGCACCTCCAACAAGCGCATCATCGTCATGGATGACATTTACGACGAGTTCGTTGACGCCATGGTGGAAATCGCCGAGGGCTACACCAAGGGTGACCCGCGCACCCCGGGCGAGAACGAGTACTTCCCGATGTCCTCCCGCCGCGCGGCGGAGATCCTGAAGGACCAGATCGACCGCTCCGTCGCCGCTGGCGCAACCCTGCGCACCGGCGCCGAGATCGACGACACCACCGCGTACTTCTCCCCGGCAGTGCTCACTGACCTGCCGGTCGGCTCCGAGCCGTACTACGAGGAGTTCTTCGGCCCGGTGGCTGAGATCTACAAGGTTTCCTCCGTCGAGGAGGCTGTGGATCTGGCGAACAACTCCTACCAGGGTCTCGGCGGCGCCGTGTTCTCCCAGGATGTTGAGAAGGCGACCGAGGTCGCGGACCAGATCGACACCGGCATGATCCACGTCAACCTCGGCCAGTACTTCTCCGCAGTGCTGCCGTTCGGCGGCGTGAAGCGCTCCGGCTTCGGCCGCGAGCTCTCCGTGTTCGCGCTCGATGAGTTCGTGAACAAGCAGTACCGCTACATCAACGACTAATCCGAACGTCGGCGCATGCGTGCCGACGTTCGGATAGTGACCCCGCCAGGCATTCGAGGCCCGGCGGGGTTTTACTTGCGCCACTCCAGTAACAGGTAATGTGTGGCCCGTGATTTCCTTCGACCACGTCACCAAGGTGTATCCCACCTCGACGCGCCCGGCGTTGGACGATGTCTCCTTCACCATCGCCGACGGCGAGTTCGTCTTCCTCATCGGCCCCTCCGGATCGGGCAAGTCGACGTTTCTGCAGCTGATGATTCGCGAGGAGAACCTCACCTCCGGCGACATCTGGTTCAACGACTTCCACGTCAACGCGCTCAAGGGCAAGCAGATCAACGCACTGCGCCAATCCATCGGCTACGTGTTCCAGGATTTCCGCCTGCTGCCGAAACTCAGCGTGTACGACAACGTGGCGTTCGCGTTGCAGGTGATCGGCAAAAAGCAGGCCCGCATCGACAAATTGGTGCCGGATGCGCTCGAGCTGGTGGGACTGGCGTCGAAAAGCAAAAGAATGCCCCACGAGCTCTCCGGCGGCGAGCAGCAGCGCGTGGCCATTGCGCGTGCTTTCGTGAACAGGCCGCCGCTGATGCTCGCGGATGAGCCGACCGGCAACCTCGACCCGGGCACGGCGGATGAGATTACGGCGCTGTTGGCGCGCATCAACCGCCTCGGCACGACGGTGGTGATGTCCACGCACAATGCGCGCGCGGTGAACGACATGCGCCAACGCGTGATGGAGCTGGACCTGGGCAAGCTGGTGCGCGACGACCGCAACGGCGTGTACGGAAACGTGAGGGGGTAGGGCAGTGAACTGGGGATTCATCGTCAAGGAAGGCCTGCGGGGCCTCGGGCGCAACGTCACCATGACCATCGCGCTGGTGATCACGACGGCACTGTCGCTTGCGCTGGTCGGTGCCGGCATCCTGATCACGCAGACAACGGCGGCGACGAAGGACCTCTATCTGGACCGCGTCGAGGTCATGGTGGAGCTGGACGAGGAAATCTCGGCCACCGACACCGACTGCTCCAGTGATGCCTGCCGCGAGGTGCGCGACACCCTGCAGAAAGATGACCGCGTGGAACAGGTGACCTTCCGCTCCCGCGAGCAGTCCTACGAGCGCTTCGTCGAGTTGTTCCAGGACACGGAGCCGGACCTCGTGCGCGAGACCAGCCCGGACGCGTTGCCGGCGGCGTTGCACGTGCGGTTGAAGGATCCGTCGGATACCACCCCGATCGACGCGATCGCGGACCTCCCGCAAGTCGCCGTGGTCACTGACCAGGCGGATACCGTGCGTGGCGCAGCGAGCACGATGGATACGTTCCGCAACGTCACGTGGCTGGTCGCCGCGGCGCAGGGGCTGGCCGCGCTGTTCCTCATCGTGAACATGGTGCAGCTCGCGGCGTTCAACCGCCGCGAGCAGATCGGCATCATGCGCATGGTGGGCGCGTCGCGCTGGTTCACCCAAGCGCCGTTCGTGCTTGAAGCGGTGGTGTCCGTGCTTATGGGCGCGGTGCTGGCCACGCTGCTGGTGTGGGGCTCCCAGCGCTGGGTGGTCGACCCGATGCTCTCGCAGCTGTACGCCTCCCAGCTCATTGCCCGCATTCCGGATTCCGCGGTGTGGACGGTAATGCCGCTCGTTGGGCTGGGTGCGATGGTCATCGGCGGCATTGCTGCGCAGGTGGCGCTTCGTTCCTACGTGCGCAAGTAGTACACTGACAGGCCTTATGGCCAAGAAGAAGAAACAGAAAACCGGCAACTCCGGCGTCTTGGCAACCAACCGCAAGGCGCGGCACGATTACACGATCCTGGATACGTGGGAGACCGGCATCGTGCTCGTGGGCACCGAAATCAAGTCCTTGCGCGAGGGCAAGGCGTCGCTCACGGAGGCATTCGCCACCATCGATAACGGTGAGGTGTGGCTGCGCAACCTGCACATCCCCGAGTACTCCATGGGGCATTGGACCAACCACACCCCGCGCCGCACCCGCAAGCTGCTCATGCACCGCCGCGAAATCGACTCGCTGGAGGGCAAGCTGCGCGACGGCAACCGCACCCTCGTGCCGCTCTCGCTCTACCTGAAAGACGGGCGCGCGAAGATCGAGCTCGGGCTTGCACAAGGTAAGCAGGATTACGACCGCCGCCAGGACATCAAGCGCCGCACCGAGGACCGCGAAATCGCCCGCGACCTGGGACGCAAGTTCAAGGGCATCAAAGCCTAAGTACGCTTAGGCGGCATGACTACCCACACGAAAACCGCTTTGATCACCGGGGCATCGCGCGGCATCGGTCGCGCCATCGCCGAGGAACTGGGCAAGGACCACCACATTTACGCCGGCGCCTCGAAGGATGCGTCGGAAATCGTCCAAGCCCTGCCCAGCGCCGAGCCCTTCGAGGTGGACCTGCGAGACACCGCTGCCCTCGAGCGCGCAGCCGCCGAGATCGAACAGCTCGACGTGCTCGTCCTCGCCGCAGGCGTGCTGTACAAGGGCCCCTTCGAGGAGCTGACGGACGAGCAGTGGCGCGAGACCATGGACATCAACGTCCTCGCTCCCGTCACCCTCACCCGGGCACTGCTCCCTGCTTTACGACGTTCGAACGGGCTCATCATCACGATCAATTCCGGTGCCGGGCTCCACGGCGTGGCGGAGAACACCGCCTACTGCGCGTCGAAGTTCGCCCTGAAGGGTTTCACCGACTCCCTGCAGGAAGAGGAGGCCGGCAAGGTCCGCGTGACCTCGCTGCACCCGGGCCGAACCAACACCGACATGCTGGCGGGCGATGATGACCGCCCGAAGATGGATGCCGCCAACGTGGCTCGCGCGGCGCGCCTCGCCGTCGACGCTGGCCCGGATGCGGTCATTGAGTTCCTGCGCGTGCGGCCCCCGCGCACCGCGGAATAAGCCCGCGGGTCTTGCGGTTGTGGCGGGTGTGAGCTAATGTTCACAGACCTACGTTTCTTCGTAGTGCATGGGGTTGATTTGGTTTCGACTTCATCTACTCAGCCAGGGGAAGCGTGCCGGTGCAGGCAGGAGACCACCGTGAGCGTCGCTGTAACCAATAAACGCAGAGAAGAACTCTCAGCGTGACTACGCCCTCGCTGCCTAAGCAATAGAGTAAGCGACCTGCGTGTCCGTCAGGCCGGGGATGTCCCTGACCCGGTACCTGGCGTCGACTTAAGGGACTTGCCTTCCGGCCCTGTCAGTGGGGCTTCGGAGGGGACATTTTTCACTGACTGGGCCCGTCATCCGGACATGTTTGCCTGATCCGGAGGGCCGATGAGAGGCAAGGCGCGAACTGCGCACGGAGAAGCCCTGGCGCGGTGGTGAAGGACCCGGGTTCAATTCCCGGCAGCTCCACTGAAGTGAAACCCGCTGGCCGTACTGGCCAGCGGGTTTTACGTTTCTTCCGATGGTGCGCACAGGTAAGCCCCATACAGTTCTGCCCATGAAACGCAAAGCCGTCGCAGCCGTGGTCGCCGCCGTGGGCCTCCTCGCCGGGTGCAGCGAAAAGCCCCTGCCGGACACCGCCACCTTCACCACAACTGAGGCCGCCGCCTCCATGAGCTCCTCCGCGCCGGAAACCACCAGTGCGGAGGAGACCACCGTGCAGACTTCTGCCGCGAAGCCGTCGTCTGCCGCGGCGGAGCCCGAGCGAGGCGTGCCGGGCGCGCCGCTGGCGTACCCAGGTGCCGGCGGGCCGATTCCGCCGAACGCGCGCCCGATCCGCAGCGTCAAGAGCACCACGGACGGCGGCCTGCAGTACGCGGTATTCCGAGCACCCTCCGAGAACATCGGCTGCATGATGCAGCTCGAGGGGGAGCCGATGTTTGATTGCGGCGTGCGGTCGCTGACCGCCAGCGAGGCGTACGGCATCGGTGAGCTGGGGACCCCGCGGTGGGTGGCGGAGGTGCTGCACGGCTACGTCCGCGAGCAGACCGACCCGCCGCTGTACTACGACGAGGTGTGGCCCCAGGGGGCCCAGCCCGCCGAGATTGTCCAGTACGGCGAAGTGGTCCATCACGGCCCGTTCGTCTGCGCGGTAGAGGAAACCGGCGTGACCTGTTGGGACTCGGTCAGCGGCAGGGGCGCCTGGCTGGAGCGGGAGAGCATCGTCTTTTTCTAGGGGGGTGCGTGCAGACGGAGGGGTTTGCCTGCCGACGTTTGGGCAGCCTAAAGTGCGTCAGGTAACCCTGTCCTTATCGAAAGGAAGTGACGTCCATGGCACGTTTCACGCGCACCGCGTTCATCGCCCTCGCCGCCGCCGGTTCTCTGGTGCTCGGCGCCTGCTCCAACACGGAGCCGGCAAGGGATTCCAACACCCCGACGAGCGAGACGACCGCCGTGGCCGAGGCTTCCTCCGAGACCGCCGCCGTGGAAGCCGCTGCCGGCACGGTCACCGTGACCGACAACTACGGCGAGAAGGTCGTGCCGGTCCCGCCGCAGCGCGTCGTCGCCTTGGACAACCGCTCCTTCGAGCTGCTGGATAACTGGGGCATCAAACCGGTCGCGGCCGCCCGCGCGCTGGTGCCCAACACCATTCCGGGCATTTCCGACGACGATTCCATCGTGGACATCGGCAACCACCGCGAGCCGAACCTTGAGGCGATCGTGGCAGCTGACCCGGACGTCATCGTGTCCGGCCAGCGCTTCATGAGCCACGACGAGGAGATTCAGAACCTCGCGCCGGATGCCGTGCTGCTCGACTTCGAGCCGCGTGACGGCGAGGACTTCGACAAGGAGCTCATCCGCCAGACCCTCGCCCTGGGCGAGGTCTTCGGCAAGGAGCAGGAAGCTGAGCAGGTCGTCGAGGACTTCACCAAGGCCGTCCAGCGCGCCCGCGACGCATACGACCCGGCGTGGACCGTCATGGCGCTGAACGTGTCCGGCGGCGAGATCGGCTACGTCGCGCCGTCCGTCGGCCGTACCTGGGGCCCGCTGTTCGACCTCATCGGCCTCACCCCGGCCCTCGAGGTCGAGGGTGCGACCGAAAATCACAAGGGCGACGACATCTCCGTTGAGGCCATCGCCGACTCGAACCCGAACTGGCTGCTCGTCCTCGACCGCGACGCAGGCACCAAGACTGCCGAGGGTTCCCCGGAGGCCCTGTCCGTGATCAACGATTCCGCGGCACTGCAGAACGTCGCGGCAATCAAGGACGGCCACGTCTACGTCGCGCCGAAGGACACCTACACCAACGAGTCCATCCTCACCTACACCGAGATTCTCAACCAGCTTGCTGATGCCTTCGAGGCGGCCAAGTAACCTGTCGTTGATGAATCCCCAGACCACCGCCACGCGCCCGAAACTTCTTACCTGGAAGTTCGGGTTGGCGGTGGTCCTCGTTTTAGCCTTGCTCGCCGCATCATTGGCGACGGGCCAGTACGACATCCGCGGGTCGGAGGACGGGTGGGCCATGTTCCAAACCACCCGCGTCCCGCGCACGATTGCGCTCGTGCTGGCCGGCGCGGCCATGGCGATGTGCGGGTTGATCATGCAGATGCTCACCCAGAACCGATTCGTCGAGCCGACCACCACTGGCACTACCGAGTGGGCGGGGCTCGGCCTGCTCACCTCATTCGTGCTGTTTCCCGACGGCACGGTGATGACCCGCATGCTTTTGGCCATCACCTTCGCATTCGTGGGCACGATGGTGTTCTTCGCGTTTTTGCGCCGGGTCACGCTGCGCTCCAGCCTGATCGTGCCGATCGTCGGCATCATGATGGGCGCCGTGGTGAGCTCCGTGTCAATGTTTTTCGCCTTGCAGTTCGACCTGCTCCAATCGCTCGGTGTCTGGTTCGCCGGCTCGTTCACGTCCGTGATCAAGGGCCAGTACGAGGTGCTGTGGGTGGTGCTCGTCGTCGTTGTGCTCGTGTTCCTGTACGCGGACCGCATTACGGCCGCGGGGCTGGGGGAGGACATCGCCACCAGCATCGGTCTGAACTACAACCGCATCGTGCTGGTCGGCACGTCGCTCGTTGCGGTCGCGGCCGGCGTTGTCACCGTCGTCGTCGGCAACCTCCCGTTCCTCGGGCTCATCGTGCCGAACATTGTGAGCATGCTGCGCGGCGACGATCTCCGCTCGAACCTCCCGTGGGTCTGCCTGCTCGGCATCGGCATTGTGACGGTGTGCGACATTCTCGGCCGGACCGTCATCGCCCCGTTCGAGATGCCCGTGTCGGTGATCCTCGGCGTGGTCGGCGCCGCTGTCTTCATCGCGATGATTGTGAGGCAGACGAAGCGTGGGTAGGGGAGTCGGTGCTTTTCAATCGTCGAAAAGCAAGAAGCGCTATTGGGTGACCATCGGGGTGCTCGCGGTGATTGCGGCGCTGTCCACGGTGGGCCTTCTGGCATACAACATCCCGGTGGAGTTCGGCAGCCGCGGTTTCTGGCTCATCGTTCAACGGCGACAAAACGCCGTCATTGCAATGGCGATCGTCGCCGTGTGCCAGGCAGTGGCGACGGTTGCGTTCCAAACCGTGACCAGCAACCGGATCCTCACGCCCTCCATCATGGGCTTCGAGGCGCTGTACGTGACCATCCATACCGCCACGGTGTACTTCTTTGGTGCGTCCAGCCTGCTCAATGCCCGCACCTTAGAGATGTTTCTGTTCCAGATCGCGGTGATGGTGGGCTTGAGCCTGGTGCTGTATTCCTGGCTGCTCACGGACAACACCGCGAACCTGCACGCGATGCTGCTGGTGGGCATCGTGCTCGGCGGCGGGCTGGCCAGCGTGTCCACGTTCATGCAGCGCATGCTCACCCCCAGCGAGTTCGACGTGCTCACTGCGCGCCTCTTCGGCTCCGTGAACAACGCGGACCCGACGTACTACCCGGTGGCGATTCCGCTGGTGATCCTGGCCGTGGTGCTGATGCTGGCGAACTCGATGCGGCTGAACGTCATGAACCTGGGGCGTGACGCCGCGGTGAACGTGGGCGTGCACTTCCGCTTTCACGCGGTTTATACCCTTGTGCTGGTGGCGGTGCTTATGGCAGTGTCAACCGCGCTAGTGGGCCCGATGACGTTCCTCGGCTTCCTGGTGGCCACCCTGGCGTACCAGTTCACCGACACCTACGACCACCGCTACATCTTCCCGATGGCGGCGCTGCTCGGTTTCTGCGTGCTCACCAGCGCGTACTTTGTTCTGAACCATATCTTCTATGCCCAGGGCGTGGTCTCCATCATCATCGAGCTGGTGGGCGGTTTGACGTTCCTGGTGGTTGTCTTGAGAAAGGGCCGGCTGTGATCACACTCGACAACGTGCGCAAGGAGTACTCCAGCGAAGTCGCGATCGGCCCCGTCAACCTGGAGATCCCGACCGGCGGCATCACCGCACTGGTCGGCCCGAACGGCGCCGGCAAATCGACTATGCTCACCATGATCGGCCGCCTCCTCGAGGTCGACTCCGGCACCGTCACCGTCGGCAACATGGACATCGCCAGCGCGAAATCCAAGGACCTGGCCAAGATCATCTCGATCCTGCGCCAGGAGAACCACTTTGTCACCCGCCTCACCGTGCGCCAGCTGGTGGGCTTCGGCCGGTTCCCGTATTCGGGCGGCCGCTTGACGACGCAAGACGAGGAGATCATCTCCAAGTACATCGACTTCCTCGGTCTCCGCCCCCTCGAGGGCCGCTTCCTCGATCAGCTTTCCGGCGGGCAGCGCCAGCGCGCGTACGTGGCGATGGTGCTCTGCCAGGAGACGGAGTACGTGCTTCTCGACGAACCTTTGAACAACCTCGACATCGCGCACAGCGTCGAGATGATGCAGCACCTCCATGACGCATCCCGCGAATTCGGCAGGACAATCGTCATCGTGCTGCACGACATCAACTTCGCAGCTCGCTACGCAGACTACATCTGTGCCGCGAAGGACGGGCAGATCGCGGCCTTCGGCCGCGCGGAGGAGATCATGCGCGACGACCTGCTCACCGAGATCTTCAATACCCCGGTGCAGGTGATAGAAGGACCCCACGGGCCCATCGCCACCTATCACTAGCTGGGAGTTTGCACGTTCTGGCGACGCATGGTTACATAGTCACCCGTTGCCGAGAGCAAGGTAAGACCAGCTCGAGGGAACGAGATAATTGCAGAGGTTACGGTCCGGTGAACGGGTCGCTGACGGGATATGAACCGGAAGTTGACAACGGAAAACCGACACAGTAACGTAAAGCAAGCCACTTACGGAGGCGGGTCGAAATGACTGGCCGACGGGGTGTGCGTGTGTTGTTTGAGAACTCGATAGTGTGCCAATGCATTTTTTGTTTGTGGTTGGTTGTGTGCCTGTGGCATTGGCTGCGCTGTGTTTGATTGCGGTGTGGTTGGTGTGTGCCGGTGGTGGTGTTCTGAATCCATTGATGGGGATGCCATTGTTGGTGTGGTTCATGATTGATTCGCATCATTTTTTGCAAGTTTTTTGGCCAGCCCCATGTTTTTCCTCGTCGGATGGTGGGGTTGGTTGTTTGCAGTAATTTTTGGAAAACATTTTTTGCCAGTACACGCACCTTGTTGGGTGTGTGGTTGGTTGTTTTGGTTGGGTATTGGGCTTTTCACGGCCTGTTTCTTGACGAAACGTTTTTGTGGAGAGTTTGATCCTGGCTCAGGATGAACGCTGGCGGCGTGCTTAACACATGCAAGTCGAACGGAAAGGCCCCGCTCGCGGGGTACTCGAGTGGCGAACGGGTGAGTAACACGTGGGTGATCTGCCCTGCACTTTGGGATAAGCCTGGGAAACTGGGTCTAATACCGGATAGGACCATCGTTTAGTGTCGGTGGTGGAAAGATTTTTTGGTGTGGGATGAGCTCGCGGCCTATCAGCTTGTTGGTGGGGTAATGGCCTACCAAGGCGTCGACGGGTAGCCGGCCTGAGAGGGTGTACGGCCACATTGGGACTGAGATACGGCCCAGACTCCTACGGGAGGCAGCAGTGGGGAATATTGCACAATGGGCGCAAGCCTGATGCAGCGACGCCGCGTGGGGGATGACGGCCTTCGGGTTGTAAACTCCTTTCGCCGAGGACGAATTTTTGACGGTACTTGGAGAAGAAGCACCGGCTAACTACGTGCCAGCAGCCGCGGTAATACGTAGGGTGCGAGCGTTGTCCGGAATTACTGGGCGTAAAGAGCTCGTAGGTGGTTTGTCGCGTC
>NZ_JAMFTQ010000006.1 GCF_024160105.1 Corynebacterium stercoris | reverse complement strand
AACACGTGCCGGCCGCGTGATGCGGTCGGACTAAAGAAAGGAAGCCACCATGGCTAAGCTCACCAAGGACGAGCTCATCGAGCAGTTCAAGGAAATGACCCTCATCGAGCTCTCCGAGTTCCTGAAGGAGTTCGAGGAGGTCTTCGACGTGACCGCTGCTGCTCCGGTTGCAGTTGCTGCAGCTCCGGGCGCTGCGGGCGGCGACGCTCCGGCTGAGGAGGAGAAGGACGAGTTCGACGTCGTTCTCGAGGCCGCTGGCGACAAGAAGATCGGCGTTATTAAGGCCGTCCGCGAGCTCGTTCCGGGTCTCGGCCTGAAGGATGCCAAGGAGATGGTTGAGGGCGCACCGAAGGCCATCCTCGAGGGCGCAAACAAGGACGATGCTGAGGCTGCCAAGACCAAGCTCGAAGAGGCTGGCGCTACCGTCACCCTCAAGTAGTCGCTTCGGCGGCCGCTCGAATGAGCACCGCGCAGCTACTACTTCCGCGACCCCGTCGCTGCACCGCTTCTCCGGTGCGGCGGCGGGTTTTCGCTTTTGGGCGCTATCCGACGTTCGCTTCATGGGCACGCAGGGCATGGCTCGTGCCTAGGCTGGGCGCATGAACACAGACATCACGCACCGCGAGACGATTGACGTGCGCAACCCGGCGACGGGGGAAACGATCGGGCAGGTGCCCAGGGGCACCGCCAACGACGTCGAAGAAGCGTTCCGCATCGCGCGCCGCGCGCAGCAACAGTGGGCGCAGACCAGCTTCCGGCACCGCCGGCACATCCTGCTGCGGTTCCATAACCTGGTGCTGGACCGCCGCGACGAGCTCATGGACCAGATCCAGGACGAGAACGGCAAGAACCGGCTCTCGGCGCTGGAAGAGGTGCTGGACGTGGCGCTCACCAGCAGGTACTACGCGTACCACGGGCCGGGGGAGGTGAAAAGGAAGCGTCGTAAAGCGCCATTGCCCGGACTGACCCGCACCTGGGAGGAGCGGCCGCCGAAAGGGGTTGTAGGGGTGATTGCGCCGTTCAATTACCCGCTCTCGCTGGCGGTGTCGGACGCGATCCCGGCGCTGATGGCTGGCAACGCGGTGGTGCTGAAGCCGGACGAGCGCACGCCGCTGTCCGCGCTGAAGGGGCGCGAGCTGCTCGTCGAGGCGGGGCTGCCGGCGGGCCTGCTGCAGGTTGTGACGGGGACGGGGGAGGAGGTCGGGCAGGCGATCGTAGAGCGCTGCGATTTCCTGATGTTTACGGGCTCGACGGCGACGGGGGAGAAGCTGGCGCAGCAGGCAGCGGCGCGACTCATCGACTTCTCGATGGAGCTGGGCGGGAAGAACCCGATGATTATCGCGCCGGACGCGCCGCTGGAGCGGGCGATCGAGGGCGCGTGGGCGGCGTGCTTCGGCAACTCGGGGCAGCTGTGCATCTCCATCGAGAGGATTTATGTGCACCGCGACGTGGCGGCGGCGTTCACGGAGGGGTTCGTGCGCAGCGTGCGCGGCATGAACGTCGGCGCCGGGCGCGAGTGGGAGCTGGACATGGGGACGCAGATTTCGGCGGAGCACACGGACAAGATTGAGGCGTACGTCCGGGACGCCCGCGAACACGGCGCGACCGTGCTCGCGGGCGGCAACCGGATCGGCTCCGCGATGTTCGAGCCGACGGTGCTCGCGGATGTCCCGCCGGCAGCGAAGCTCCACCGCGAGGAGGTGTTCGGCCCGGTGGTGTACATCGAGGTGGTGGACTCGCTCGAGGAGGCCGTGCGCAGGGCGAATGACACGGAGTACGGCCTCAACGCGTCGGTGTGGGCGGCCCCGCGCACGGCGCGCGCCATCGCAAGGCGGCTCGAAGCGGGCACGGTGAACATCAACGAGGGTTACGCCCCGGCATGGAGCGCGCTCGACGCGCCGATGGGCGGCTGGAAGCGCTCCGGCGCGGGCCGCCGCCACGGCGCGCACGGCATCACGAAGTTCACGGAGCCGCGCAACGTCACCGAGACGCGCGGCATGAACATCATGGCTAACGGCCTCCCGCGCGAGCGTCTCGCGGACGCGGCGGCGGCAGCGCTGAAATGGGGCCGGGACATCCTCCGGTAGAGTTTCCCAGCATGCAGCAACGTTCGCGGGTCCTGTCCACCCTGCTCCTCGGCCTGGGCATTGCGCTCATGGTCGGTGGTTTGGTGGCTCCGCGCTTTTTGCTTGGCGACGGCCGCCTACCCCTCTCCTTAAGCGAATCCACCTGGACGATCACCGACCCGGACGGGCTGCGCGACGGCCAGCCGGCGCCGGTGACGCACCAGCTGCACATGGAGATCCGTAACCCGTCGGATGTCGAAACCGCCAGTGTGCGCATCGGCGACACGCTGCGCGCGGGCACCGCCGGCACGGACTTCGACAACCTTGTTACCGCCTCGACCTGGGCGTACGAGCTGGACCGCGTCACCGGCGAGGCAACCGGTCCGGCCGACGTACAGCTGGTCATGGCCATGCCCGCCGCCGAAATTCCCGTCGAGGGCGCGTGGCTGAAGTTCCCGGCGAACGTGGAGCAGCGTGCGTACGACGTCTTCGACCCTGTGCTGCGGGGCGCCGCGCCGGCGCAGTTCGTCGGCGAGGAGGAGATCGCCGGCCGCACCGTATACACGTTCCGGCAGGAGATCCCGCCGACCAACATCGCCCAGCGCTACGCGGACATGCGCAACACCCTGATGGTGGAGCTTCCCGGCGACCCGGAAACCCCGGAGATCCCGGGTCCGCAGATCCGCACCTTCCTCACCCACAAGGCTGTGCGCGAGCTCAAGGTCGACCAGGTCACGGGCCTTGTCGTGGGCATCAACGAACACGTCGACGACTACTACGCGGACGCCACCGGCCGCGGCATCCGGAACATTGTGCTTTACGACGGCACCATGGACCGCGCCCAAGTCGAAACCAACGTCCAAGCGCTGGCGGGTGTGAGTTCCCAGGCCCGCTCGCAGGCCGTGACCTGGGCAGTTATGGGTCTGGGCGCGCTGTTGACCCTGCTGGGGTTGATAGGCGCGCTGCGCCGCACGCGCCGCGCGTGAGCTAGAAAGGTTGACTCGCGCGCGAGGTGTGATGGTAGGCTTCCGGCTAATCGTGACGCAGCCCGCACATGACGGCAAGGGCGGCAGTGGCGCGGTATCGGGGTGGTGCGCTGGGGGTGGCGTGGCGTGCCCTTTACTTTTCCCTGTATCTGGTATAGGCTGACTCGTTGCGCTGGAAGCCGTCTCCAGTGTGCGCGCAAACCTTGCTCGAAACGGTGCGAAGAAACCGATTTGACAAGGTGATTTTGTTGTCTCTGGGGGCGGGTATTCCGAAGCAGACCAAATGCTAATTTACCAGCGGAAATGCCGCGGATCTGTGTGCCAGAACAGATTGCGCGCGGCTTTTCGCCTTAGGTGCTGGAAGGACCCAAAACTTGGCAGTCTCAAACCAGACCATGTCAATGGCTGAAATCCCCGGGGCGCCCGAGCGTTACTCGTTCGCTAAAATTTCGGAGCCGATCACCGTCCCAGGCCTCCTCGATGTGCAGCTTGAATCCTTCGCGTGGCTTGTCGGCACGTCGGAGTGGCGCGAGCGCGAACAGCAGCTCCGCGGGGACGCAGCCCGCGTGACAAGCGGCCTCGAGGACATTTTGGAGGAGATCTCTCCGATCCAGGATTACTCGGGCAACATGAGCCTGACCCTGTCCGAGCCGCGCTTCGAGGATGTCAAGTACTCCATCGAAGAGGCCAAGGACAAGGACATCAACTACTCCGCGCCGCTGTACGTCACGGCGGAGTTCATTAACAACGACACGCAGGAGATCAAGTCCCAGACCGTGTTCATCGGCGATTTCCCGCTGATGACGGATAAGGGCACGTTCATCGTGAACGGCACCGAGCGTGTCGTCGTCTCCCAGCTCGTCCGCTCCCCGGGCGTGTACTTCGACGAGACCATCGACAAGTCCACCGAGCGCCCGCTGCACTCCGTGAAGGTGATCCCGTCCCGCGGCGCGTGGCTCGAGTTCGACGTGGATAAGCGCGACACCGTCGGTGTGCGCATCGACCGCAAGCGCCGCCAGCCGGTGACCGTGCTGCTGAAGGCCCTGGGTTGGACGACGGAGCAGATCACCGAGCGCTTCGGCTTCTCCGAGATCATGATGTCCACCCTCGAGTCGGACGGTGTGGCCAACACCGACGAGGCGCTGCTGGAGATCTACCGGAAGCAGCGTCCGGGCGAGCAGCCGACGCGCGACCTCGCGCAGTCCCTGCTCGAGAACGCCTTCTTCCGCCCGAAGCGCTACGACCTGGCCCGCGTGGGCCGCTACAAGGTCAACCGCAAGCTGGGTCTCGGCGGCGACCACGACGGTCTGATGATCCTCACCGAGGAAGACATCGCCACCACGCTCGAGTACCTGGTGCGCCTGCACGCCGGCGAGACCGAGATGACGTCCCCGACGGGCGAGATCATCCCGATCAACACCGACGACATCGACCACTTCGGCAACCGTCGCCTGCGCACTGTGGGCGAGCTGATCCAGAACCAGGTCCGCGTCGGCCTGTCCCGCATGGAGCGCGTCGTGCGCGAGCGCATGACCACCCAGGACGCGGAGTCCATCACCCCGACGTCCCTGATCAACGTGCGCCCGGTCTCCGCGGCGATCCGCGAGTTCTTCGGCACCTCCCAGCTGTCGCAGTTCATGGACCAGAACAACTCGCTGTCTGGCCTGACCCACAAGCGCCGTCTGTCCGCGCTCGGCCCGGGTGGTCTGTCCCGTGAGCGCGCCGGCATCGAGGTGCGCGACGTGCACCCGTCGCACTACGGCCGCATGTGCCCGATTGAGACGCCGGAAGGCCCGAACATCGGCCTGATCGGTGCGCTGGCGTCCTACGCCCGCGTCAACCCGTTCGGCTTCATCGAGACGCCGTACCAGAAGGTCGTCGACGGTGTCCTCACCGACCAGATCGACTACCTGACCGCCGACGAGGAGGACCGCTACGCCATCGCGCAGGCGGCGACCCCGATGGACGCGGACGGCAAGCTGGAAGGCGAGCGCATCGAGGTCCGCCTCAAGGACGGCGACATCGGCGTCGTCGGCCCGGACGGTGTCGACTACCTCGACATTTCCCCGCGCCAGATGGTGTCCGTCGCTACCGCGATGATTCCGTTCCTGGAGCACGACGATGCGAACCGCGCCCTCATGGGTGCGAACATGCAGAAGCAGGCTGTGCCGCTGCTGCGCTCCGAGGCTGCCTACGTGGCTACCGGCATGGAGCAGCGCGCTGCGTACGACGCCGGCGATACCGTCATCACCGCCAAGTCCGGTGTGGTGGAGAACGTCACCGGCGACTTCATCACCATCATGGACGATGAGGGCATTCGCGACACCTACATGCTGCGCACCTTCGAGCGCACCAACCAGGGCACCTGCTACAACCAGACTCCGATCGTCTCCGCAGGCGAGCGCGTCGAGGCCGGCCAGGTTATCGCTGACGGCCCGGGCACCAAGAACGGCGAGATGGCCCTCGGCCGCAACCTCCTCGTGGCGTTCATGCCGTGGGAGGGCCACAACTACGAGGACGCCATCATCCTCAACCAGCGCGTGGTGGAGGAGGACATCCTCACCTCCGTGCACATCGAGGAGCACGAGATTGACGCCCGAGACACCAAGCTGGGTGCCGAGGAAATCACCCGCGAGATCCCGAACGTCTCCGAGGACGTGCTGAAGGACCTCGACGAGCGCGGCATCATCCGCATCGGCGCGGACGTGCGCGACGGCGACATCCTCGTCGGCAAGGTCACCCCGAAGGGCGAGACCGAGCTGACCCCGGAGGAGCGCCTGCTGCGCGCGATCTTCGGCGAGAAGGCCCGCGAGGTGCGCGACACCTCCCTGAAGGTGCCGCACGGCGAGACCGGCAAGGTCATCGCGGTGCGCCGCTTCTCGCGCGAGGACGACGACGATTTGAGCCCGGGCGTGAACGAGATGATCCGCGTTTACGTGGCCCAGAAGCGCAAGATCCAGGACGGCGACAAGATGGCCGGCCGCCACGGCAACAAGGGTGTCGTCGGCAAGATCCTGCCGCAGGAAGACATGCCGTTCATGGCTGACGGCACCCCGGTGGACATCATCCTGAATACCCACGGCGTGCCGCGCCGCATGAACATCGGCCAGGTCCTCGAGGTGCACCTCGGCTGGCTGGCGAAGGCCGGCTGGACCGTGAACCCGGACGACCCGGCGAACGCGAAGCTCCTGGAGACCCTGCCGGAGCACCTCTACGACGTGCCGGCAGACTCGCTCACCGCAACCCCGGTGTTCGACGGTGCGACGAACGACGAGATCGCGGGCCTGCTCGCGAACTCCAAGCCGAACCGCGACGGCGACGTGATGGTGGACCAGGACGGCAAGACCATCCTGTTCGACGGCCGCTCCGGCGAGCCGTACAAGTACCCGATCTCCATCGGCTACATGTACATGCTCAAGCTGCACCACCTGGTGGACGAGAAGATCCACGCCCGTTCCACCGGCCCGTACTCCATGATTACGCAGCAGCCGCTGGGCGGTAAGGCCCAGTTCGGCGGCCAGCGTTTCGGCGAGATGGAGGTGTGGGCGATGCAGGCGTACGGCGCCGCCTACACCCTGCAGGAGCTGCTCACCATCAAGTCGGATGACGTGGTGGGCCGCGTGAAGGTCTACGAGGCCATCGTGAAGGGCGACAACATCCCGGACCCGGGCATTCCGGAGTCCTTCAAGGTGTTGCTCAAGGAGCTGCAGTCGCTCTGCCTGAACGTGGAGGTCCTCTCCACCGACGGCACCCCGATGGAGCTCGACGGCGACGACGACGAATTCGACCAGGCCGGTTCCTCGCTGGGCATCAACCTCTCGCGCGACGAGGGCTCGGCTGCGGATACGGCCTAGGCGCCAGGCAAGGCAGGCGTCGGCAAGCACTTCGCTTTTCGACGCTTGCTATGAAACGAACTTGATTTAAAAACAAACCTGAAAGGGATTTTTACGTGTTTGACGTAAACCTCTTCGACGAGCTTCGCATCGGCCTGGCAACCGCCGACGACATCCGTCGTTGGTCCCACGGCGAGGTTAAGAAGCCGGAGACCATTAACTACCGCACCCTGAAGCCGGAGAAGGACGGCCTCTTCTGCGAGCGCATCTTCGGCCCGACCCGCGACTGGGAGTGCGCCTGCGGCAAGTACAAGCGCGTGCGCTACAAGGGCATCATCTGCGAGCGCTGCGGCGTCGAGGTGACCAAGTCCAAGGTGCGCCGCGAGCGCATGGGCCACATCGAGCTGGCCGCCCCGGTGACCCACATCTGGTACTTCAAGGGTGTGCCGTCCCGCCTGGGCTACCTGCTGGACCTCGCTCCGAAGGATCTGGAGCGCATCATTTACTTCGCGGCCAACATCATCACCAGCGTTGACGATGAGGCGCGCCACAACGACATGTCCACCCTCGAGGCGGAGATGATCCTGGAGAAGAAGGAAGTCGAAGCCGACGCCAACTCCGAGATCGCCGAGCGCGCGCAGAAGCTGGAGGAAGACCTCGCCGAGCTCGAGGCCGCCGGCGCGACTGCAGCCGCCCGCAAGAAGGTGCAGCAGGCCGCGGACAAGGAGATGACCCACATCCGCGAGGCCGGCGAGCGCGAGGTTGAGCGCCTCGACGAGATCTGGACCACCTTCCAGAAGCTCGCACCGAAGCAGATGATCATCGATGAGAACCTCTACGAGGAGCTCCAGGACCGCTACGAGGACTACTTCACCGGCGGCATGGGCGCTGAGGCGATCCAGACCCTGATCCGCAACTTCGACCTCGATGCCGAGGCGGAGGAGCTGCGCGGCATCATCGCCGAGGGCAAGGGCCAGAAGAAGGTCCGCGCACTGAAGCGCCTGAAGGTTGTCGCCGCGTTCCAGCGCTCCGGCAACGACCCGGCCGGCATGATCCTGGACGCGATCCCGGTGATCCCGCCGGAGCTGCGCCCGATGGTGCAGCTCGACGGCGGCCGCTTCGCCACCTCGGACCTGAACGACCTGTACCGCCGCGTGATCAACCGCAACAACCGCCTCAAGCGCATGATCGACCTCGGCGCGCCCGAGATCATCGTGAACAACGAGAAGCGCATGCTACAGGAGTCCGTGGACGCGCTGTTCGACAACGGCCGCCGCGGCCGCCCCGTCACCGGCCCGGGCAACCGCCCGCTGAAGTCCCTGTCCGACCTGCTCAAGGGCAAGCAGGGCCGCTTCCGCCAGAACTTGCTGGGTAAGCGCGTGGACTACTCCGGCCGTTCCGTGATTATCGTCGGCCCGCAGCTCAAGCTGCACGAGTGCGGCCTGCCGAAGCTCATGGCGCTCGAGCTGTTCAAACCGTTCGTGATGAAGCGCCTGGTGGACAACGACTACGCGCAGAACATCAAGAGCGCGAAGCGCATGGTGGAGCGCCAGCGCCCCGAGGTGTGGGACGTGCTGGAAGAGGCCATTTCCGAGCACCCGGTGCTGCTGAACCGCGCGCCGACACTGCACCGCCTGGGCATCCAGGCGTTCGAGCCGAAGCTGGTCGAGGGCAAGGCCATCCAGCTGCACCCGCTGGCCTGTGAAGCGTTCAACGCAGACTTCGACGGCGACCAGATGGCTGTGCACCTGCCGCTGTCCGCCGAGGCGCAGGCCGAGGCCCGCATCCTCATGCTGTCCTCCAACAACATCCTGTCCCCGGCATCCGGCAAGCCGCTGGCCATGCCGCGCCTGGACATGGTGACCGGCCTGTACTTCCTCACCATGCTCAAGGGCGAGGACGAGATCGGCGGGGAGGGAGCTTATGCTCCCTCCGATGAGAACGGCCCGGCCCGCGGCGTGTACTCCTCCTACCGCGAGGCCATCATGGCCTACGACCGCGGCGTGCTCGGCCTCCAGGCGCCAATCCAGGTGCGCATCGACCACCTGCGCCCGACCCCGGAGATTGAGCAGGAGCAGTTCCCGGACGGCTGGACCAAGGGCCAGCCGTGGCTGACCACCACCACGCTCGGCCGCATCATGTTCAACGAGCTGCTGCCGTTCAACTTCCCGTACCAGGAAGGTGCGATGGTGCGTAAGGGCGGCGGCTCCGGCAAGGTGCTGCTCGGCGACATCATCCAGTCCATGGTGGAGAAGTACCCGATGATCACCGTGGCGCAGGTCCTGGACAAGATGAAGGACGCCGGCTTCTACTGGGCGACCCGTTCCGGCGTGACCATCTCCATGTCCGACGTGCTGGTGCTCCCGAACAAGACCGAGGTCTTGGAGGAGTACGAGCGTGAGGCCGAGGAGATCGAGCGCAAGTTCTGGGAGAAGGGTGCGCTGACGGAGGAGAACCGTTACGACCGTCTCGTGGAGCTGTGGCAGGACGCCACCAACAAGGTGGGCCAGGCCGTGGAGGACCTGTACCCGGACGACAACCCGATTCCGATGATCGTGAAGTCCGGTGCTGCCGGTAACATGCGCCAAATTTGGACCCTGGCCGGCATGAAGGGCATGGTTGTGAACTCCCGCGGCGAGTACATCACCCGCCCGATCAAGACCTCCTTCCGCGAGGGCCTGACCGTGATGGAGTACTTCAACAACTCCCACGGTTCCCGCAAGGGCCTGGCCGATACCGCGCTGCGTACCGCGGACTCCGGCTACCTCACCCGCCGTCTGGTGGATGTGGCGCAGGACGTCATTGTCCGCGAGGACGACTGCGGCACCCACCAGGGTGTCAAGGTGCCCGTCGCTGTCGAGGGCACCGCCGGTGTCTTCCGCCGCCACGACCTGGTGGAGACCTCCGTCTCCGGCCGCGTGCTCGCGGCGGATGCGAAGGATGCCGAGGGCACCGTGGTGCTCGAGGCCGGCACCGAGCTCTCCGAGGAGCGTATCGACGCTCTCGTGGCAGCCGGCGTCACCGAGGTCAAGGTGCGCTCCGTGCTCACTTGCCAGACCCCGACCGGTGTCTGCGCGAAGTGCTACGGCAAGTCCATGGCCTCCGGCCAGCTGGTGGACATCGGCGAGGCCGTGGGCATCGTCGCCGCCCAGTCCATTGGTGAGCCGGGTACCCAGCTGACCATGCGTACCTTCCACCAGGGTGGTGTCGGCGGCGACATTACCGGTGGTCTGCCGCGTGTGCAGGAGCTGTTCGAGGCCCGCGTGCCGAAGAACCGCGCCCCGATCGCGTCGGTTGCCGGCACGATCACGCTGGAGGACGAGGGCAACTTCTGGACGCTAACGATCCACCCGGACGACGGCTCCGACGACGTTGTGTACGAGAAGCTGTCCAAGCGCCAGGGCCTGGCTCAGGTGCGCCGCCCGATGGAGTCCAACCCGGACGCGATGATCGAGCGCTCCCTGCGCGAGGGCGACCACGTTGAGGTGGGCGAGCGTCTGCTCCGCGGCGCTGCCGACCCGCACGACGTGCTCGAGGTGCTCGGCCGCCGCGGCGTGGAGAAGCACCTGATCAACGAGGTGCAGGCCGTGTACCGCACCCAGGGTGTGTCCATCCACGACAAGCACATCGAGATCATCATCCGCCAGATGCTGCGCCGCGGCACCGTGATCGATTCGGGCACCACCGAGTTCCTCCCGGGCACCCTGGTGGACCTCGCGGAGGCCCGCCAGGTCAACGCGGCGGCGGTCGCGGACGGCGGCGAGCCGGCCGAGATGCGCTCCGAGATTATGGGTATCACCAAGGCGTCGCTGGCCACCGAGTCCTGGCTGTCCGCGGCTTCCTTCCAGGAGACCACCCGCGTGCTCACGGACGCCGCAATCAACAAGCGCTCCGACAAGCTCATCGGCCTGAAGGAGAACGTGATCATCGGTAAGTTGATCCCGGCTGGCACCGGTATCTCCCGTTACCGCAACATCCAGGTCAAGCCGACCGAGGCGGCCCGTTCTGCGGCCTACTCGATCCCGAGCTTCGGCGATTCCATCTACGGCGACGAGGGCTACGGCGAATTCACCGGCGCCTCCGTCCCGCTGGATGAGTACGGCTTCGACATGTAAGCACCCGCCAGTCCTGCTGGCGTAGCTTGGTCTGCGCGATAAGCCCGGCCCCGTTTCTCACGGTGGCCGGGCATTTCGCTTTCCGACGTAGGGTTCCTACCCGAACGTCAGCGAGTACAGCTGCACACCTGCAGTGGGGGTGATGCGCAGGATGCCTTCGCTCGGAGTGTCATCTTTGAGCAGGTCGATGGATCCGTCGCCCACCTCGAAAGTTGTCGAGGTACCGTCCGGATATTCCACCTTCACCTCGCCGCTGCCGGAGACGACGAGCTGCACCCACTTGGCGTAATAGTTCACCTCGAGGTAGCCGCCGTCGGCGCGGATCGATTCCGGTGCCAGCTCCCATACGCCACTCAGCGCGAAGGTGCCGCGCTCCGGTTCAGGCTGCGCGTCGAATGCGTGCCGCCCCGGGGTGTAGCCGCTCTGCGCGGTGTAGTGCGCGCGCTGCGTGCCGAGGTAGGTTTCGGGGTTGCGTCCCGATACGGAAGTGCTCTTCGCCTCCTGCTCGACGGGCTCGGGCAGGCGTACCGACGGATCCTTTTCCAGGAGCAGCTCGCGGATCAGCCGCTCGGTTTCGGCGTAGGAGCCTTCGCCCTCCACGATGCTGCGCACGTTGCCGTGCTGGTCCACCAGGTAGCGGGCGGGCCAGTACCGGTTGCCGTAGTTGCGCCACGTGCGGAAATCGTTGTCCTGCGCCACGGGGTAGTGGATGCCTTCCTTCTCTACCGCGCGCTTGACGTTGGCTAGCTCGTGCTCGAAGCCGTACTCGGGGGCGTGGACGCCGACGACTTTGAGGCCGGCGTCTCTGTAAGCGTCGTAAAGTGCGGTGATGTGCTCCCCGGCACGCTGGCAGTTGATGCAGGCGTAGGCCCAGAAATCCACGAGCGTGACAGTGCCGTCCTGCGGTGTCGGGCCGGCGTCGGGGGAGTCGGTGTTGATCCAGTTTTCGAGGCCCTCGAACTCCGGCGCCGAGCCGCAGTCCTGCAGCTTGCCGGGGTCGGCGCCGCGGCAGTGCTCGAGGCTGCCGTCGCGCGAGCCGACCTGCTTGAGCGCGTTGGACGTGAGCTCCGAATTCTCGAAGCGGGTGGACACTGCCTGGGTCCAGTTCGGCAGCGCGCGCTGGATGGCGGCGGGCGCGTTGAGTGCGAGCGCCAGGGTGAAGACGAGGATGATCACGCCCACCCCGCGCCGGTGCCGCTGCACCACGTCGACTTTCTCGCCGATCTTGGTGCCAGCGAGCGCGAAGAAGAACAGCGGCAGTGCGGAGCCGACCGCGAAGGCGAAGGTGAGCGCCACGGTGTTCCACCCGATCTCGCCCGTGCTGCCCGCGACGGTCACCGCCGCCAGCACGGGGCCAGCGCACGGCACGTACACCGCGCCGAGTGCCAGGCCGATCAGGAAGCCTCCCTTGTTCTTCGCCTTCTGCTGCAGGGCAGTGGGGCGGGGCAGCGCGTCGAAGGGTTTCTGCAGGGCGTCGCCTACCGACGGCACGATCATGCCCACGCCCACCAGCGCCAGCATCACAATGCCGGCCCAGCGCAGCAGAGATTGGGGCAGGTGGAGCAGCCCCAGGATGAGCGAGCCGAGCAGGGCGATGGCGGCGAAGCTGACAACTAGGCCGCCGACGACGTGCGAGGGTTTGCGGCCTACGCTGACGCTGAGCACCACCGGCAGCACCGGCAAAATGCAGGGGGAGAGGCCGGTGAGGATGCCTCCCACCAGGCCGACAATGATCACGCTAAGCACGTGTGACCTCCAGACGTGTGAATCTCCGCACCGCGCGCCGTCCGCATACGGCAGCGGGGTGCCTTCTGCCCGGAACTACGGAGATGGCGGCCCCGGCGGATTGGCCGGACTTGCTCCAATCCGTTTTCGGGGGCTGCTCCGTAGGTACTGATAACTGGCCGGGGAAGGTCCCCGACAGGAAAGGAGATTCACATGTCTTTCACCCGCACCACCTCCAAGGCGCGCCTCTTCGCCGCAGCCACCGCGCTGGTTGCCGGCGCCGCCGGACTCGCAGCGTGCGACGATTCCGGTTCGTCCAAGGGCACCTCCGAGATGATGTCCCCGTCCTCCGCGATGATGAGCAGCGAGATGATGGAGCCTTCCGACAAGATGGAGCCGTCGGACGCGATGATGAGCAGCGAGATGATGGAGCCTTCCGACAAGATGGAGCCGTCGGACGCGATGATGAGCACCGAGCCCTCTAAGTAATGAGGTGAGTGGCCGGTGCGGCTGGTGTTAGATTTGGTGGCCGTGGATTTTGACCGACTTCTCGTCTCCGTGGGCGCAGGCGACCAGCACGCGTTCAGCCGGCTGTACGACGAACTCGCCCCGAACGTCCTCGGTTTGGCCACGCACATCCTGCGCGATTCCGCCCAAGCGGAAGAAGTCACGCAGGAAGTGTTCGTGGAACTGTGGCAAAACGCCGCCAAATTCGACCCGGCGCGCGGCAGCGCCAAATCATGGGTGCTGCGGCTGGCCAAGTTGCGCGCCATCGACAGGTTGCGGAGCTGGCGAAGTGCCCAAGCCCGCGACCAAGAGGACTTCCTCCAGCAGCAGACAACCTGGGTGGCTCCCGCTGAAGACGAGGCCGCGCAACGGCTAGAGTCTGAAGCATTGCAGGAGCTCATCGACTCCATCGGTGAACCGCACCGCAGCGCGCTCATGCTCGCCTACTTCGGCGAGCTGACGCACAAGGAGATCGCGGATGTCACCGGAGTCGCCCTGGGCACTGCGAAAACCCGGGTCCGAGACGGACTGAACAAACTGCGTCAGGCCGTGCAAGTGAAGGGAGGGCTGTGATGGATCCCCAGCGTGACCGCGAATTGGACGACATCTTCAACGCCGCCGCGACGCCCATCGCGCCCCCGCCGGCCTTGAAGGACTCGATTCTGCGGCAGATCGCCGAGACGCCGCAGGTAGCGGAGGCGCGGGAAGAAGCGGACGTCGTCAGTCTCGGCGCTGCCCGCGACAAGCGCGAGCCGCACACGCAGTGGTGGGTAGCTGCGGCTGCGGGCGTGGCAATCTTCGCCGGTGTCGGTGGCGCTGCCCTGTACTGGGGCGGCGCGAGCGAAACCCAGACTGTCACCGCGGCCGGCGTCGAGGAGATGCACACTGTGATGGACGCGCCGGATGCGCGCCAGGGGCAAACCGAGGCGATGGGCGCCACCCTTGATATCGCGCTGAGCAGCAGCATGAGCAAGGGCGGCGCGATGGTCAACGGCCAGCCCGCACTTGCCGACGGCATGGGGGCTCAAGTGTGGGCTGTCATGCCGGATGGCGCGATGATGTCCGCCGGCGTGATTGGGCAGGAACCGCACGACGACGTATGGATGCCGCTGCCCGGCGACACCACCGAGGTGGTTGTCACCGAAGAGGTGGAGGCCGGTGCGGAAACACCCAGCGGGCCGGTGCTTGCGCGGGTGAGCCTGTAAACGCCTAAACGCGCTTGATCTCCACGCCGCCCATGAGGGCAAGCCCTCGCACGCGCACCACTGGCGCGTCCGGCGGGAGCTGCTCGCCCGGGTTGCCGGTGATGCCGAAGCCGCCCATGATGCCGAAGCCGTCATCCACGACGCGGACATCCTCCGGCACGATGATCTCGATGCCGCCCATCACCGCGATCGCGTGGATGACCGTCTCCTGCGCGGACAAACGTGCGCGGGTGAGGTCGAGGGTGTTGCCGCCCATCACCGCGATGGAGGTGTGGGATGGGGCGACGTGCCAGTCGCCGCGCTTCTCCACCTCGCCCATGATGGAGAAGGAAGAGCTGGATCCGCCCGGCTCGCCTGTGACACGCGCCGGTGCGCCGGTGCGCGGTGCGGCCACGTCGCGGGGGCCGTGGCGCACGACGGAGGAGGATGCCGGCGGCGCGACGGGGGAGAGGTCCGCAGTGAGTGGGGCGAGCTCGTCCACGAAGGTTGCGGCCCAGAGCTGGTGGCTGCGCTCGTCGAACTCGGTGATAGTGAGCTGCCCGTCGGCGAGGGCGTCTTTGAGCATTTCGGCGACACGGTCCCGGTCGGCGTTGCCGGCGCGCTTGCGGGGCGGGGTGGCGTTATCCATGCGGCCAGCGTACGTCAGAAAAGACCCGGGCGAAGCGGGCCAAAGTCTGCTTAAAATTCAGCTGTGAGCGACACATCGCCCCAGCACGCTGCGGCACGAAGCCGGCCGACGAGGGATTTCTTCGCGTCCGTCGCCGGCGATCTCGCCACGCGCACGAACATGACGCTCGCCGCGCTGTTGGCCGTCGCTGGCATCACTGGCTTGAGCGGCGGCTTCGACGAGGCGGAGCCGGAGGGGCTCGTCGCCGCCACAGCGCTGTCGGGGGAGCGTCCCCTCGCGGAGCCGATCGAGGTGGAGGCGGCACCTTTCGAAATCGCGATCCGCCGCACCTACGTCGTCGACGGCGCCCGGGTCGTCGAGATGCAGGTGACCAACACCGCGTCCCGGCCCGTTTCGGCGCCGCGCATGCTCACAGCGTTCGCGCTCCAGGATTCGACCCTGCCCGCGGACGCACTGCCGCGCTTCGGCAAGATCAACCACCGCCTGACCGGGACGGATCCGCTCACCGAAGTGCCCTTCGCCGGCCTGGTCGCGCCAAACCCCGGCGTGCCGCTCGACATGGCGGTGATCTTCACCGATCCGCTCGACGACCCCGCCGCAGCGGGAACGGCGGCGCGCGCGGACACGCTGGTCATCTCTGAGCTGGAGTACCGTACTTCCATCCTCGACGGCTCTAAGTCCTGGCTCCTCGGCGACCCGGTTGCGGAGGTGACGTTGCGGTGAAGATTGATCGTCGATTAGCAACGGCTGCGGCGACGCTCGCGCTGCTCAGCCTCGGCGTGTTCGTGCGCGGGCAGCTGCCCAGCGCGAACGACCTGGTCTTCGCCCCCTTCGAGTACGGCGGCGATGCGCAGCTGATCGGCAAAGTGGACAACGTGCGCGCCACCGTGGCTGACGAGGTCAACGGCGTGCCGACGCACGCAGCGTGGGTCGTGGTGGATTTCGACTACACCCCGGACTCGCTGATCTCCCTGCAAGGCGAGATCGAGGCCGCCGACGGCACGCTCTACGCCTCCGAGAACGAGATGCTGTTGTCCTGCGGCACCCGCTACACGGGGTTGCGCACGCAGTGCACGCTGGTCTTCGAGATGCCCGCGGAGCAGCTCGACGGCGCGCGGCTGGTGATCGGCCCGCCGGCGACCCAAATGGCGCCGCAAGCCATCGTCCCCGTCGCCGGAGCTGCAGTGTTGCCCAAGGTCACGCGGGAGGAGGTCACGCTATGAAACCCGCCTGGTCCCTCACTGCTGTCCTCGCCGTCGGGGCGCTCGCGCTCGCGTCGTCGCAGCCCTACTTCACGCTCTACCGCCCCTGGGCGTGGACGAGCGAGCGGACGCTCGAAGCCGGCGCCGCGGGCGAATTCAGCCTCCCCATGCCGGAAGCAGCGGGTGCGGCGCACGCCGCATCCGTCGAGGTCGTGGGCTTTCAAATGCTTGACGACGAGCAGGAGCAGCGCATCGGCATCCACGCACCCGAGGGATTCGAGACCTGGCTGGTCATGACCCAGTGGAGCGCGCCCGCCGACGCCGTCCTGGTGCGCTGCCGCATGTGGGCCACCGGCTCCGACGGCCGCGAATACCACCTGACCGACGGCATCTTCGGCGACGCGGGCATGATCGCCGACCTCAGCCAGTCCTCCGCCTGCACCCCGCCCGCCGAGCAGGGGCCGGCCTATGACGCCCTCGAGAGCAAGGTCATGCCCGGCACGCCGCGGCCGGAGAGCTGGCGGAAGATCACCCCGGTGGCCATGCCGGCAGGCGTGCAGCCCGCCGAGCTGCATCTGGGCTGGGAAGAGCCGCGTTACGTCACCTTGGTGCTGCCGGAACCCGCCGAGTTCGTCGACTCGCCGCCGCCCGCCCCGGCGTAGGAGTGGCGCAGGAAGAAATCGAGGGCTGAGGCGATGAGGCAAACCACCACCAGCAGGTAGGCGGCCCGCGCCGTGACCAGGATGTACGAGGCTACGACCTCGCTCATGATGATGTCCTGGGGCCCGGCGATCAAGCGCCCGAGCTGCACCACGCCGAGTTCGACACCGGTGGCCAGCATGAAAATCACGCAGAAGATGGTCATCGGCACCAAACCTGCGCGCGCCAGGGTGCGCAGCCCCTTCCACGTGGTCTTCAGCGGCCCCGCGACCGGCTGGAGCGCCTCGTCGACGGCGTGCTTCGCCTCCTGCTTGGCGGCGCTCTTGAAGTGCCGGCGCACCCGCACGCTCGCACCCTCGGGCACGACCTCTTCCGCCGCAGCCTCTTCCGCTGCGGCCTCTTCGGGTTCGGCCTTCTCCTCGGCCTGCTTGGCCGCCAGCGAGGTGCCGAACACGACGGCGCCGAGCGTGAGCCACGCAATCGGGATTGTGACCAGCTGGTTGAACGCCGGGAGCGTGTTCGACAGCCAGTTCCACGCATCCGCGACAAAGCCGGCCGAATCCTCGATCCCCGTTCGCACGTCCTCGTAGCGGTGGTATGCAGGCGCGATGCTTTGCCTGGTGAGTGCCCAGGATTGAACGTCGGCAAGCTTGTTTGTGAGGAACACGGATACCGTGGACATCCACAGCACCTCGAGATACGCGGCGAAGTACGTGAACCCGAGACCCCGCTCGGCGAGCGCGAAGTACCCCACGATCTTGCGCAGCACAATCGTGCCGACGATCAACCCGATCAGTGCCGCGGTTGAATCGACGAACGCGCGGGAGAAGTCCGCGTTGAAGCCCTGGTTCTGGATCTCGTCCACCGTCGCGGCCCGGCGGAACGCGGCAAGGTCCTCCTTCAGCATGCCGTGGGTGGCATAGACAGTGAGGAATGACACGAGCATGCCGCCGGCGGTGAGGAGGCGCACCTTCGGCGAGGTTTCGGAGCGGTCTGGAAACGTCGCAGCGAGGAACGGCAGGGAGGGGCGCAGCAGCCACAGGCTGAAAATTAACGCGACCATCACGCACAGCGGCGCGAGCGGCATGACGAGGCTGGCGGCGAAGCTGGAGAAACTGGACAGCCACACCGCCAGCCAGATCGCGGCTTGGCGGCCGGCGAGGCCGAAGCAGATCACCGTGACAAGCTGGGGGAGGTGGCGAAGCAGCAGTGTCAGCGCGCGGCCCGGGATGATCGCGGATTCCGCGGCCAGGTCGCGCAGTGGTTGGAGCTCGGCGCCCGCGCGTACGGTCATAGGCAGCAGTGTAAAGGAGCAGTTTGCTTTCCGACGTCCGCCCGGTGTACATTGACCGAGGTTTCGTCCGTGCGTTCATGCACGGTGCGAAGTTATCGAACTCCATGCGACCACTGGTCAGCGCGGTTGTTCATGCACACGGCAGGGCCCCGGAAGGAAAGAGCCCCCATTTTTGCATGTATGGCCACGTTTTGTCCCGTCGCACGACAAGAAAGAGCGTGAATGCCTACTATTCAGCAGCTGGTCCGCAAGGGCCGCCACGATAAGAAGAGCAAGGTCGCTACGGCCGCCCTCAAGGGTTCCCCGCAGCGCCGCGGCGTGTGCACCCGCGTGTACACCACCACCCCGAAGAAGCCGAACTCCGCACTGCGCAAGGTCGCGCGTGTGCGCCTGACCTCCGGCATCGAGGTCTCCGCCTACATTCCGGGCGAGGGCCACAACCTCCAGGAGCACTCCATGGTGCTCGTGCGCGGCGGCCGTGTGAAGGACCTGCCGGGCGTGCGTTACAAGATCATCCGCGGCGCGCTGGATACCCAGGGCGTGAAGGACCGCAAGCAGGCTCGCTCCCGTTACGGCGCGAAGAAGGGACAGTAAAGAACAATGCGTAAGCAGAAGGCCCCCGAGCGTCCCGTAGTTAAGGACCCGGTTTACAACTCCGAGCTGGTGACCCAGCTGGTGAACAAGATCCTGCAGGACGGCAAGAAGTCCACCGCAGAGCGCATCGTCTACGGCGCACTCGAGATGTGCCGCGAGAAGACCGGCACCGACCCGGTCGGCACCCTCGAGAAGGCCCTGGGCAACATCCGCCCGGACCTCGAGGTGCGTTCCCGCCGCGTGGGTGGTGCTACCTACCAGGTGCCGGTGAAGGTTGAGCCGTCCCGCTCCAACACCCTCGCACTGCGCTGGATGGTGACCTTCACCCGCCAGCGTCGCGAGAACTCCATGATGGAGCGCCTCGCAAACGAGATCCTGGATGCATCCAACGGCCTCGGCGCTTCCGTGAAGCGCCGCGAGGACACCCACAAGATGGCTGAGGCCAACCGCGCCTTCGCCCACTACCGCTGGTAGTTCTCCGCGCTATGGAGCCAGACCGACCCGGTGGACAATCAGCCCGGCCGCACACGCTGCCGGGTGTCATACCGTCCCGCGCCCGCGGGGCCGCCTGATTGTCGCCGGGTCGTTCGCTGCCCGGGTGCCGGACGGTGCCGGACAGGGTTCACGCTGCTACTTCACGCGAGTAGTGGCAAAATCGATAAAGGAAAATATCCGCACAGGCGCCGACGGCCCGGAAGCATTCGGGGCGGAGCAGCGTCGACAACCTACAAGTTGGGGTAACAAACGTGGCACAAGAAGTGCTTAAGGATCTGAACAAGGTCCGCAACATCGGCATCATGGCCCACATCGATGCTGGTAAGACCACTACCACCGAGCGCATCCTGTTCTACACGGGTATCAACCGCAAGGTCGGCGAGACCCACGATGGTGGCGCGACCACCGACTGGATGGATCAGGAGAAGGAGCGCGGCATCACCATTACGTCCGCTGCCGTGACCTGCTTCTGGAACGGTAACCAGATCAACATCATCGATACCCCGGGCCACGTGGACTTCACCGTCGAGGTGGAGCGCTCCCTGCGCGTTCTCGACGGCGCTGTTGCTGTCTTCGACGGCAAGGAGGGCGTTGAGCCCCAGTCCGAGCAGGTGTGGCGTCAGGCTGCGAAGTACGACGTGCCGCGTATCTGCTTCGTGAACAAGATGGACAAGCTCGGCGCCGACTTCTTCTTCACCGTTAGCACCATCGTCGACCGCCTCGGTGCGAAGCCGTTGGTCATGCAGATCCCGATCGGCGCTGAGGACAACTTCGACGGCGTCGTCGACCTCATCGAGATGAAGGCGTACCTGTGGCCGGGCAAGGTTGAGACCGGCACCCCGCCGCAGATCCAGGAGATCCCGGCCGACCTGCAGGACAAGGCTGAGGAGTACCGCGAGAAGCTGCTCGAGACCGTCGCTGAGTCCGACGAGGAGCTCATGGAGAAGTACTTCGGCGGCGAGGAGCTCACCGTCGAGGAGATCAAGACGGCCATCCGCAAGATGACCGTGAACTCCGAGGTCTACCCGGTCTTCTGCGGCTCCGCGTACCGCAACAAGGGCATTGAGCCGATCCTCGACGCTGTTGTGGATTACCTGCCGAACCCGCTGGACATCGGCGAGGTCCACGGCACCTCCGTGAGCGGCGAGGACGAGATGACCCGCAAGCCGTCCGTGGACGAGCCGTTCTCCGCGCTCGCGTTCAAGATCGCTGTGCACCCGTTCTTCGGCAAGCTCACCTACGTGCGCGTCTACTCCGGCCGCACCGAGCCGGGCGAGCAGATGCTCAACTCCACCAAGGAGTCCAAGGAGCGCGTGGGCAAGCTCTTCCAGATGCACGCGAACAAGGAGAACCCGGTCGAGGAGGCGGTCGCCGGCAACATCTACGCGTTCATCGGCCTGAAGAACACCACCACCGGTGACACCCTGTGTGACCCGGCCAACCCGATCATCCTCGAGTCCATGGACTTCCCGGACCCGGTTATCCAGGTCGCCATCGAGCCGAAGACCAAGGCTGACCAGGAGAAGCTCGGCGTCGCCATCCAGAAGCTCGCGGAAGAGGACCCGACCTTCACCGTGAAGCTGGATGACGAGACCGGCCAGACCGTCATCGGCGGCATGGGCGAGCTTCACCTCGACGTGCTGGTTGACCGCATGAAGCGCGAGTTCAAGGTCGAGGCGAACATCGGTTCCCCGCAGGTTGCGTACCGCGAGACCATCCGCAAGAAGGTCGAGTCCCTGGACTACACCCACAAGAAGCAGACCGGTGGTTCCGGCCAGTTCGCGAAGGTCATCGTCACCGTCGAGCCGTACAACCCGGACCCGGAGACCCTGGAAGAGGGCGAGTCCGCAACCTACGCATTCGAGAACGCCGTTACCGGTGGTCGCGTGCCCAAGGAGTACATCCCGTCTGTCGACGCTGGTATCCAGGACGCGATGCAGTACGGCTACCTTGCCGGCTTCCCGCTGGTGAACATCAAGGCCACCCTCGAGGACGGCGCCTACCACGAGGTTGACTCCTCTGAAATGGCCTTCAAGATGGCTGGTTCCCAGGTCCTGAAGGAGGCTGTGGCAAAGGCGAAGCCGGTGCTGCTCGAGCCGCTCATGGCTGTCGAGGTTGTGACTCCGGAGGAGTACATGGGCGACGTTATCGGCGACCTGAACTCCCGCCGCGGCCAGGTCAACTCCATGGATGACCGCTCCGGTGCGAAGGTTGTCAAGGCCATCGTTCCGCTGTCCCAGATGTTCGGCTACGTGGGCGACCTGCGTTCCCGCACCCAGGGCCGCGCGAACTACACCATGGTGTTCGACTCCTACGGTGAGGTTCCGTCTAACGTGGCTCAGGAGATCATCGACGAGCGCAACGGCAACTAAGCCGCGCGCCATTCACCGCCCCGAACGTGCGCCGCGAACGCCAGCGCGGCGCACTGCATAGCGGGGCGGTGAATGTGCCTAGCGGGTCTCGGCCTGCTGAGGTTGCGACGCCACACAAATACCGTGTGACGTGCGACTTGAGCTGGCCGTTACCCACTAGGTGGATCCGGGTTGCTTCGGATCGACCGGTTTGAAAAACGGTCATCGGCTATCTAGGATTATGTAACTGGCACATTGTGAAATGGTCGTTGCTTGGCGTCCTGCGCGAGTGGGCCGTGGAGCAAGGCAAATGTAAATCACGTGGCTGCGAAGGTCGTAGCCACCATGAAGTCCAGGAGGACAACAAGTGGCAAAGGCAAAGTTCGAGCGTACGAAGCCGCACGTCAACATTGGCACCATCGGTCACGTCGACCACGGCAAGACCACCACCACGGCTGCCATCACCAAGGTGCTCGCTGACGCTTACCCGGAGGAGAACAAGGCCTTCGCGTTCGACGCGATTGACAAGGCTCCGGAGGAGCGCGAGCGCGGTATTACCATCAACATCTCCCACGTGGAGTACAACACCCCGAAGCGCCACTACGCACACGTGGACGCCCCGGGCCACGCCGACTACATCAAGAACATGATTACCGGTGCTGCCCAGATGGACGGCGCAATCCTCGTGGTTGCTGCTACCGATGGCCCGATGCCGCAGACCCGCGAGCACGTTCTGCTGGCTCGCCAGGTTGGCGTTCCGTACATCCTCGTTGCGCTGAACAAGTGTGACATGGTTGACGATGAGGAGATCATCGAGCTCGTCGAGATGGAGGTCCGCGAGCTTCTGGCTGAGCAGGACTACGACGAGGAAGCTCCGATCGTTCACATTTCCGCTCTGAAGGCCCTCGAGGGCGATGAGAAGTGGGTTCAGTCCGTGCTTGACCTCATGCAGGCTTGCGATGATTCCATCCCGGACCCGGTCCGCGAGACCGACCGCGACTTCCTGATGCCGATCGAGGACATCTTCACCATTTCCGGCCGCGGTACCGTGGTTACCGGCCGTGTGGAGCGCGGTGTCCTCAACCTCAACGACGAGGTCGAGATCATCGGTATCCGCGACAAGTCCCAGAAGACCACCGTCACCTCCATCGAGATGTTCAACAAGCTCC
Organism: Corynebacterium stercoris; assembly: GCF_024160105.1. Taxonomy (GTDB): domain Bacteria; phylum Actinomycetota; class Actinomycetes; order Mycobacteriales; family Mycobacteriaceae; genus Corynebacterium; species Corynebacterium stercoris. The sequence goes on along the minus strand of NZ_JAMFTQ010000006.1, from coordinate 102,950 downwards.
TCGACACCGCTGAGGCCGGTGACAACGCAGCTCTGCTGCTCCGTGGTCTGAAGCGTGAGGACGTTGAGCGCGGCCAGGTCGTCATCAAGCCGGGCGCTTACACCCCGCACACCAAGTTCGAGGGCTCCGTCTACGTTCTGTCCAAGGACGAGGGCGGCCGCCACACCCCGTTCTTCGACAACTACCGTCCGCAGTTCTACTTCCGCACCACCGACGTGACCGGTGTTGTGAAGCTGCCGGAGGGCACCGAGATGGTTATGCCGGGCGACAACGTTGAGATGACCGTCGAGCTCATCCAGCCGGTCGCTATGGACGAGGGTCTGCGCTTCGCTATCCGCGAGGGCTCCCGCACCGTCGGCGCTGGCCGCGTTACCAAGATCATCGACTAATTCGTCGCTGACTGGTAGCTTTAGCTAGCCGCTAAGCGTCAAGCCGCATCCCGCAAGCCGGGGTGCGGCTTTTTCATGTCTCCACTACCGTGGTGGCGTGCACGACCCGACCCGTATCCCCCGCCTCATGGCCGCGCTGCAGGACGCGTGGGAGGGCCAGCCCGATCTCAGCCTCCCTGCGTTTCTCACCATGCTGCAGCACCGGGGCATGACGTGGGGCACCACGGAGAGCGAGCTTCTTGCGCTTCTCGACGAACTTCGCTCCACGCACCCAGCACTCATCGACACCCCGCCGGCGGTGCCGACCCTGCTGGTCACGGCGGAGCCGCGGCTTTCCGTCACGCTGACGAGAGCCGAGGGCGAGCCGTGCGTTGTAGTTCGCAGCGCCGAAGACCCGCAGCGCATGCCGTCGCTCTGGCGGTACTCCTCGCTCCGTCCGACCGGCCCGGGCCGCCCGCTGGTCATCACCGACAACGAGGAGCTGGAGCACCGCCTCGGCGTCGTCGAACTCGCCACCGCTTTCAACCCGGAATCTGCGCCGGCGCTCGAAGGTCTCCGCCGCGACGAGGTGGGTTCGGCCCGCTGGCTCCTCACCCTTGCCGACGGTCGCAGGGCGGTGCTCGGGCAGCGGTTGCGCGTGTGGTCCGTGGAGGGCAGGACTACGAGCGTGGAGACGGTGTCTTGGGAGAGCGTCGTTACGCTCGAGCCCGAAATGACAGTGGCCCCAGCGGGCGGCGGGAAGCCGCGTGTGCTGGGGCCAGTGAGCCAGGTTGTGCTGCTGGAAGCTTAGGCTGCGATTCTGTCGAGCTGCAGCTTCCACACCGTGTCGATCTCCATGGTGTGGTTGGCGACGCGGAAATCCTCGTTAGCTGCCTCGATCGCGGCGATTGCCTCATCGAGTTCGTAGGCCGGGTTGGCGGTCACGGTGAACGTCGCCGTCGGGCGGTCGCCCACCATCGCAACCCTGCTCTCCGCGCGGGCGATTGGCTCGTACGTTTGCAACGCCGCGCACGCCGCCTCGGCGACGCGCTGGACGTTGATAATCGTCTCGCCGTGCGCGGGGTCCGCCGCCGTGATCTCGCGGTTGGAGAACGCCCGGCTGCGGATGTTCGCGACGATGAACCAGAGTCCAAGCAGGAACGCGATGATCGCCGCGATGATGAGACCCGTCTCGTAGCCGCTGCGGCCCGGGAACTCAGTGAGCTCTGCCCGGTTGAAGTTGTCGTGCAGGAACTCGCTCACGTACGGGATGTCCCAGTAGAGCGCTGCGGGAATTAGACCTCCGAGCAGCAGCAGGAGACCGAGAATGAACACGATGACGCGGTCGAATGCCGCGAGTCCCTTGGTCATCGCTGGACCTCCTTCGTCTCGGTGACCGTTACAGTCTGGGTCTGAGCAGGAACCGGTGCCGGTGCGGGAGCGGCTTCGCGCGTAGCCTGCTGCGCCGGCGGGTTGAGCTTCACGCTTACCGACGGCGGGGCAGCCAGCCGGCGGAACTGGTCGTTCAGCGCGGCCGCCACCTGTTCCTGAGCCATGCCGGTGCCGTCGTCGTCGACGTGCACGGTGACGCTCTTGCGGTCTGCCTTGGAACGAACGTTGGTGCCGCCGGTTTCGGCGCGCGCGGTGGCCGTAGCCTTGCGCGCAATATCAACCGGGCGCACCCAAATGGATGCGGGGGAGTTGACCTGGACGTGCGTGCGCGGCCGCGGCAGGAACGCTGAGATCAGCAGCCAGAGGCCGACGAGCGACACCAGAATGCCGACGATCACACCGGCGACATCGGCATCGGCGGTGCCGAAGAACATGAACACCGGGTCGACCCAGGAATCGAACGTGCCGTCCTGGTGGCGGTACCAGATCTCGCGCGCGATTACAGCCGCGAGTGCGAGGAGAAGCGCGCCGATCACAATCGTCATCCACCGCGCGGAGGGGTTCGCCCGCGGCTCACTGCCGGGATGCGGCCCCAGCGGGCGCTGCGGTGCGCCCGCCTGCTCGGGGTTAGCGGGTTCGGTCATAGTACTTCTCCACGGGTCGTATCGTGATCTGCTTGAGCGGGGCCGGAGCCGGCGCAGTCGGGTGGTACACCCGCTGCAGGTGCGGGGCACCAACCGGGCGCAGCGGCATCGGTGCCGGCACCTGGACCGGCACGAGCGGCGGGCGGTCAACCAGAATCTGCTGCAGCGGCTGTCGCGGCGGGAGCGACACCGGCTCGATACGCACCCGGCGGTCCAACGTCACCGGCGTGAGCTGGCGCAGCGGGGCCACCTCGACCGGGCTGATCGGGTGCGGCTCGGGCGCGGAGACGCTGTGAATCTCGGAGGGGCTGACTTGAATCGGAGCGACCTCGCGGGCAGGGGGCACCATCGGCACCCGGACCTCGACGGGCTCGGCCACAACGATCTCCTCGAGAGGCAGCGGCGCGCCGACGAAGCCGGAGGCTTGGACCGGAGCCGGTTCGGGTGCCTCGATGTGCTCCACCTCCGGCGGTGCGGGCACCGTCACGTCTCGCATGTCGTCCACGAGCGAGTGGACATCGATTGCGGTGAGCGGTTTGCGCTTCTTCGTCACCGGCTGCGTCACGGTCGACGGCGTGACGCGAATACGCGTCGGTGTCGGGGAGGCGTCGTGGTGCGCCACGTCGTCCCATGAGACGCGCCGGGCGGAAGGATCCGCCTCAACGTTGGAGACCGTCACATTCACCCGCGAGACATCGAGTCCGCAAAGCTGTCGCACATGCTCGATGATCGTCGCGCGGACAGCATCGGTGATGGCCGCGACCGGCGCCGGGTATGTGGTTGCGATCTCGGCGTCGATGGCAGCCACCGCGGAGCCCCGGTCCAAGTGCACGTCGATGCGCGGGAAGCTGCGCCCCGCAAGCCCAGCGAGCTTGGCGTCGAGGTCGCGCACGCCAGGGACGGTCAACACTGCCTCGTTAGCGACGCGCTCTACCGCCTTCTCACTGATGTGGTAGAACGACGTATCCATTAGCCGCGGCCCCTACCCGAGGACGCGCTCATCAGCCGGGCCAAATCCAGCCGGCCGTCAAGCTGCGCGCCGATCACACCGCCGACGACGGAGAACAGCAGCAGCCAGAGCAGGCCAGGGGCACCGCCGAAGGTGACGAAGAAGGCCACGACGATGCCGAGAATGACACCGACGACCATCTTGTTTGCAAAAATGTTCATGATTTACACCAAATTTCCGGGAAGGGGAGTCCGGGTCTCGTTACTGCGCGGTCGGCCGTGCCGGCTGCTGGGATGCGCGGACGGCATCGGCAACGACAACATCGACGAACGGGTACTCGCCCGTCGCGGCCACGGCTGCCCTGACGTCGTCAGCCACTGCCTGGATTTCGCGCTCCGAGTCCACGTCGTAGATGACGTGGACTGCAATGCCGGAGGTATCGTCCCGGCGTGCGGGCCGCAGGCCCTCGATGCGAGCGCCGGGTAACAGCAGCGCTACCTCACCGACGCGACCGCCGTGCAGCCCCGCCACGCCGGGAACGGCGAGCGCCGCGTCACGGGCCGCCTCCCCTGCTTCACGGGTTACGGGGGTCTGCGCCATAACTACTGGCCCAGGGACGGGTTAGCGGCCTGGTAGTTCACCGGCTCGTCGTACTGCTGGGTCTGGACCTCGGTCTCCTGCTCCGGCAGGTTCACGTCGTGGACGGTGACGTCGACGCGGTCGACGATCAGGCCAGTCATGCGGGTGATGGCGACGGTGATGTTCTCGCGGATGGCGTTCGCCAGCTCGTGGATCGCAACGCCGTACTCGGCGATGATGGCGACTGCAACGTTGACGTGGCCGTCCTGCACAGCGACGTTGACACCCTGCTGCACGTTGGTGGAGGAGGTGAAGGACTCGCGCACGGCACCCCACATGCGGGCTGCGCCGCCGCCGAGGTTGTGCACGCCGGAAACCTCGCGGGCTGCGATGCCGGCGATCTTGCCCACAACGTTGTCGTCGATCACGGTGGTGCCGTGGTCGGTCTCCAGGTTCTCGTTGCGCGGGCGCAGCTGCTCCGGCTCGACAGCGGAGGATGTGGCGGCGGTGTTGGCGGCCGGGGCGTTCTTCGGGGTTGCCGGGGCGTTCTGGGTGGTGTTGTCAGCCATGACGGTCCTTTCAAAAGATTACGGAGTGAACTCGTCCCAGCGTACCCCTTTTTCCAGGGGCGCAGCTTGCCGACGTTTGATTGCATCCGATCGTCGGAAAGCAGCAGCTTGCAATCGTATGACCCTGTGTGCTTAACTGTCCGGGTTGCCTTGACATGGGTTGCTTCGTGCAGCCGATGGTAAGGCGACCATGACACCCGGAGAGGGGGCCATGGCAAATAAACAGCGGCAGTACGCAAGGGTCACGCACCCTTCCGAGTCTGGCACCGTTGCACTGTATATATACGGTCTTCGGGAAAGCACTGACACGATTGCGCGCAGTTTATGCGCCGCCCGTCTCACCTTTCCGTTCGTGCCATGTCAGTCAATTTAACGACACTGGCGTTGAGCCAAGGGCCCAGCCCGGACAACGTTATAGAGAAACTAGAAGCTACAACCCCACCGCTTCCTTTTGGCTTCCGTTCGACTTTCGAGCGGAGCGAGAAGTCGAACGTGGGGATGCGAGGAAGAGGTAAGCGTGGCGGGACAGAAGATCCGCATCAGGCTCAAGGCCTACGACCACGAGGCGATCGACGCATCCGCGAAGAAGATCGTCGAGACGGTCACCCGCACGGGTGCCCGCGTCGTTGGACCGGTGCCGTTGCCCACTGAAAAGAACGTGTACGCCGTTATTCGTTCTCCCCACAAGTACAAGGATTCTCGCGAGCACTTCGAGATGCGCACGCACAAGCGCCTCATCGATATTCTCGATCCGACGCCGAAGACCGTCGATGCCCTCATGCGCATTGACCTTCCGGCCAGCGTTGACGTGAACATCCAGTAAGCACCAGAGATCCCCAACGTTAGTGGAGAACTAAACATGTCTGAGAACCAGATCAAGGGCATTCTGGGCAAGAAGATCGGCATGACCCAGATCTTCGACGAGGATAACCGTGTTATTCCGGTCACCGTCGTCGAAGCTGGTCCGTGCGTGGTCACCCAGATTCGTACCCCCGAGACCGATGGCTACTCCGCCATCCAGATCGCTTTCGGCGACATCGATCCCCGCAAGGCGAAGAAGCCGCAGGCCGGCCACTACAAGAAGGCCGGTGTGAACCCGCGTCGTCACGTCGCAGAGATCCGCATGGCGGACACCTCCGAGTACGAGATCGGCCAGGAGTTCAACGCCTCCATCTTCGACGGCGACACCTTCGTCGACGTCGTGGGCACCACCAAGGGCAAGGGCTACGCCGGTGCCATGAAGCGCCACGGCTTTGCCGGCCAGGGCGCTGCTCACGGTAACCAGGCTTCCCACCGCCGCGTCGGCGGCATCGGCGCGTGCGCCACCCCGGCGCGCGTGTTCAAGGGCAAGCGCATGGCTGGCCGCATGGGCGGCAACCGCGTTACCACCCAGAACCTGAAGATCCAACGCATCGACGGCGACAACAACCTGATCCTGATCAAGGGCGCCATCCCGGGCGCTAAGGGCAGCCTTGTTACCGTCAAGACCGCAGTGAAGGGCGGTGCTCACGCATGACGAACCTGACGCTTGACGTCCACACCGCTGACGGGAAGACCAACGGTTCCGTCGAGCTTCCGGCAGAACTTTTTGACCGCGAAGTTTCCATCCCCCTGATGCACCAGGTTGTGAATGCACAGCTTGCTGCTGCTCGTCAGGGCACCCACGCCACCAAGACCCGCGGCATGGTCCGCGGCGGTGGCAAGAAGCCGTTCCGCCAGAAGGGCACCGGCCGCGCACGTCAGGGTTCCACCCGCGCGCCGCACTTCACCGGCGGTGGCACTGTCCACGGTCCGCAGCCGCGTTCCTACGCGCAGCGGACCCCGAAGAAGATGATCAAGGCTGCTCTGGCCGGTGCTCTCACCGACCGCGCACGCAACGACCGCATCCACGTGGTCGAGGATCTGGTGCCGGGTCAGACCCCGTCCACCAAGTCCGCACGTGCATTCATCGAGCGCCTGACCGACCGCAAGTCCGTGCTGCTGGTGGTTGGCCGTGAGGATGTCAACGCTCGCCTTTCCGCAAGGAACCTGCCGGGCGTCCACATTCTTGAGCCTTCCCAGCTGAACACCTACGACGTGCTCAACGCAGACGATGTTGTGTTCTCCGTCGAGGCACTGCACACCTTCATCAACCGCAGCAACGGCCTGGCTGCCGCCGCTGGCGTTAACGTGGAGGAGGAGAAGTAAATGGCTAAGATCGCCAACCCGCGTGACATCATCATCGCCCCGGTCCTCTCCGAGAAGACCTACGCGCTGATGGAGCAGAACACCTACACGTTCTTCGTGGACCCGTCTGCGAACAAGACCCAGATCAAGATTGCCGTGGAAGAGATCTTCGGCGTCGACGTTGCTTCGGTGAACACCACGAACCGCGAGGGCAAGCGCAAGCGCTCCCGCACCGGTTTTGGTAAGCGCAAGGACACCAAGCGCGCCTACGTCACTCTCCGCGAGGGCAGCGACTCCATCGACATCTTCGGCGGTGCGACGGCTTAACGGCTATCGCGCGTGAAGAGACGATAGAAAAGGACACACTATGGCTATTCGCAAGTACAAGCCGACAACCCCGGGTCGCCGCAACAGCTCTGTCTCCCAGTTCGAGGAGATCACCCGCTCCGAGCCGGAGAAGACCCTGCTGCGCCCGCTTCCGAAGAAGGGTGGCCGTAACGCCCACGGCCACATCACCACCCGTCACCGCGGCGGCGGCCACAAGCGTCGCTACCGCGTGATCGACTTCCGCCGTTCCGACAAGGACGGCGTGCTGGCCAAGGTCGCTCACATCGAGTACGACCCGAACCGCACCGCCAACATCGCGCTGCTGCACTACTACGACGGCGAGAAGCGCTACATCATCGCGCCGAAGGGCCTGACCCAGGGCACCGTCGTCGAGTCCGGCCCGAACGCCGACATCAAGGTTGGCAACAACCTGCCGCTGCGCAACATCCCGACCGGTACCACCATCCACTGCGTGGAGCTGAAGCCGGGCGCTGGTGCGAAGCTGGCCCGTTCCGCAGGTACCTCCATCCAGCTGCTGGGTAAGGAAGGTTCCTACGCGGTGCTACGTATGCCGTCTTCCGAGATCCGCCGCGTGGACATCCGCTGCCGCGCGACTATCGGTGAAGTCGGTAACGCTGACCAGATCAACATCCGTTGGGGTAAGGCCGGCCGCATGCGCTGGAAGGGCTGGCGCCCGACCGTGCGTGGTGTGGTTATGAACCCGGTCGACCACCCGCACGGTGGTGGTGAGGGCAAGACCTCGGGTGGCCGCCACCCGGTGTCGCCGTGGGGCCAGAAGGAAGGCCGCACCCGCAACCCGAACCGTTACTCGAACAACATGATTGTGCGCCGCCGCCGCACGAAGAAGCGCTAAGAGGAGGTAAGTCAACATGCCACGCAGCCTGAAGAAGGGCCCGTTCGTCGATGAGCACCTCCTCAACAAGGTGGACGCTCAGAACGAGGCCGGCACCAAGCAGGTCATCAAGACCTGGTCTCGCCGCTCGACCATTCTCCCCGACTTCATCGGTCACACCTTCGCCGTCCACGACGGTCGTAAGCACGTGCCGGTGTTCGTCGACGAGTCCATGGTCGGCCACAAGCTCGGCGAGTTCGCACCCACCAAGACCTTCAAGGGTCACGTCAAGGAAACGAAGGGACGTCGATAAGCAATGGCTGACACGATCACCACTGCATCCGCGACGGCCAAGTTCGTGCGCACTTCCCCGATGAAGGCGCGCCGCGTGCTCGCCCTCATCCGCGGCAAGTCCGTCGCTGAGGCCCTCGCAATCCTGAAGTACGCACCGCAGGCAGCCGCAAAGCCGGTTGCCAAGGTTGTCGCTTCCGCGGCGGCCAACGCCGAGAACAACTTCGGCCTGGACCCGCGCACCCTGGTTATCGCAGAGTGCTACGCCAACGAGGGCCCGACCATGCGCCGCTACCAGCCGCGCGCTCAGGGCCGCGCATTCCAGATCCGGAAGCGCACCTCCCACATCACTGTTGTTGTCGAGTCCAAGGAAGGGGCAAAGTAATGGGTCAGAAAATCCACCCCCACGGCCTGCGCCTGGGTATTACGGCTGACTGGAAGTCCCACTGGTACGCCGACAAGAACTACGCCGACTACGTCGCCGAGGACATCAAGATCCGCGAGTTCCTGGCTAAGAACCTGGAGCGCGCCGGCATCGCCGACGTCGTCATCGAGCGCACCCGCGACCGCGTCCGCGTTGACATTCACACCGCCCGTCCGGGCATCGTGATTGGCCGCCGCGGTGCTGAGGCTGACCGCATCCGCCGCGAGCTGGAGAAGCTCACCGGCAAGATGGTCGCCCTCAACATCCTCGAGGTCAAGAACGTCGACGCTAACGCGGCCCTGGTCGCACAGTCTGTGGCTGAGCAGCTGGTCAACCGCGTGGCATTCCGCCGCGCGATGCGCAAGGCTATCCAGTCCGCGATGCGCAACCCGCAGGTCAAGGGCATCAAGGTTATGTGCTCTGGCCGTCTGGGCGGCGCTGAGATGTCCCGTGTCGAGCGCTACCACGAGGGCCGCGTGCCGCTGCACACCCTCCGCGCTGAGATTGATTACGGCACGGCTGAAGCACACACCACCTTCGGCGTCATCGGCGTCAAGGTGTGGATCTACAAGGGCGATGTCGTCGGCGGTGTCCGCGAGTCCGAGCTCAACGCTCCGGCTGCAGACCGCCGTGGCCGCGGTGACCGCGACCGCCGCCCGCGCCGCGGTGGCCAGCGCCGCCAGCGTGCAGAGCAGAAGCAGGAGGGCTAATCCATGCTGATTCCTAAGCGCGTGAAGTACCGCCGCCAGCACCGTCCGACCCGTTCGGGCGTGTCCAAGGGTGGCAACAAGATCAACTTCGGTGACTACGGCCTGCAGGCTCTCGAGCCGGCCTACATCACCAACCGTCAGATCGAGTCCGCTCGTATTGCGATCAACCGCCACGTCAAGCGCGGCGGCAAGGTCTGGATCAACATCTTCCCGGACCGCCCGCTGACCCAGAAGCCGCTCGGTGTGCGTATGGGTTCCGGTAAGGGCCCGGTCGAGAAGTGGGTGGCCAACGTTAAGCCCGGCCGCATCCTCTTCGAGATGTCCTACCCGAACGAGGAGACCGCTATGGAGGCACTGCGCCGCGCTGGCGCGAAGCTTCCGTGCAAGACCCGCGTGATCAAGAAGGAGGACCAGTTCTAATGGCTGCCGGTACCCCCGCATCCGAATTCCGCGAGCTCACCGACGATGAGCTGCGCACCCGCCTGACCGAGGCGAAGGAAGAGCTGTTCAACCTGCGCTTCCAGCTTGCAACCGGTCAGCTGACCAACAACCGCCGCATCTCCACCGTGAAGCGCGACATTGCTCGCATCTACACCGTGCTGCGCGAGCGCGAGCTCGGCCTGTCTGTCGTCCCGGGAGCTGAGGCATAACCATGACTGAGGCAAACGTGACTGAGAACCAGACCGAGACCACTGCTGCTGGCAAGGGTCCGAAGAACACCCCGAAGCAGCCGAAGGAAAAGGGCCTGCAGAAGCGCCGCCGCGGCTATGTCGTGTCCGACAAGATGGACAAGACGATCGTGGTCGAGGTGGAGGACCGCAAGTCCCACCCGCTGTACGGCAAGATCGTGCGTACCACCAAGCGCGTGAAGGCTCACGATGAGACGAACTCCGCCGGCATCGGCGATCTCGTCCGTATCGAGGAGACCCGCCCGCTGTCCAAGGACAAGCACTTCCGTCTCGTGGAGATCATCGAGAAGGCTCGCTAAGCACTTCTCGCTTGCCGACGCTTCCTTGAGGCCCAACCCGCCCCTCCCAACTCGGGAGGTCGGCGGGTTGGGTCGTTTTTGTTACGCTGTCGTGGTGAAACTCAAGTCAATCGCTGCTTCCCTCGTGGCGGCCGCTGGTGTGCTGTCGTCGTTGAGCGCCTGCTCCGGGGGTGCGCCCCAAGTGCCGGCGGCGGACACCGTCGAGGTGGCGCCGAAGGACATCGCCTCGCGGGTGGCGGTGAGCGCGAGCATCGACTCTCGCGAGGTCATCGCGCTCTCGACTGCGCTGACCAGCACCGTCACCGACATCGCGGTGCATGTGGGCCAGCCGGTGCAGGATGGGCAGATAGTCGCGCGGCTCGACGTGTCGCAGCTGCAGCGCCAGCTCGACGCGCAGCAGGCGCAGCAGCTGTCGGCGGATGCCGCGGCGCTGAACGAGTTGGAGCGCGCGCAACAGCAGCTCGGCCAGCAGCAGGACGCGCTCAACCGCGGCCTTAACGCGCGGCTGACGCAGGCTGAGACCGCGCAGCGCGAGGCGCAGTTGCGCTACGACGACGCGCTGGCCACCTTCGAGGAGCGCAAGCATCAGGTTGACGCGGGCCTCGACCCTGCGGTGATGCAGCAGGCGAACGCCGTAGACGCGGCGCGGCGCAACGTCAACCTTGTCGGCTTGGAGTCGGTGCGCGCGAACGCAGTGAACCACATCGCCGCGCTGCTCGGGCAGCAGGATCCGCTGACTCCCGTGATCGGCATTCTCGAGGCGGACGAGCGCTACGGCGGCGCGCGCAGCGAGCTCGACGCGGCCCAGCGCGGGTACGAAAGTGCGCTGCAGGCCGTCGACGCGGACTTGGCGGCGAAGCAGCGCGCCGTCGGCCAGGCGTTCCAGGCGAAGAGCGACGCCGACGTCGCACTCGAGGTGACTCGCCTCGCAGTGCAGCAGGAGCTGGCGACGAGCGCCTCGAGCGTGGAGCAGGCGCGCCGCGGACGGGAAGCCTCCCAGCTCGCCGCGGAGGTGGGGCAGAACCAGCTGCGCGTGGACATCCAGTCCGGCGAGGTGCGCTCGCCGATCGACGGCGTAGTTACCGAGGTGGTGGCCCAGCGCGGCGGCGCGGCCGCCGGCCACCTGCTCACCGTCGCGGACCCGAACCGGCTCATCTTGACCGCCAAGGTCAACGAAGTTGATGCCGGCAAGGTGCAGGTGGGCAACGAAGTCACCTTCACCACGCCCTCGACGGGCGTGAAGCAGTACCGCGGCCGCATCGCAGAGATCTCCTCGGTGGCGGCTCCGCAGGGCGGACCGGAGGCGCCGGCCGGCGGCCAGCCCCCGCGCCCCGAGTTCCCCGTCCTTATCGAGGTTGAGGGCGACACGGAAGGCTTGCGCATCGGCGGCACCGCCAAGGTGCAGATCACCACGGCCACCGCGAAGGAGGCGCTCACCGTCCCGCGCGAGGCGATCATCGACGCCGGCGGCACCTACTCCGTCCTCGTGCTCAGCCCAGTCGCCGACAAACCCGGCGAGTTCGAGGTGGCGGAGGCGCCGGTGACGCTCGGCATCGTTACCGACCTCGAAGCGGAGGTGCACGGCATCAAGGAGGGCGTGCGCGTGGTCAAGTCCCCGGCCGCGTACCGGGAGCGTATCGGTCAGCGGGTGCGTGTGGACGAGGCGGTTGAGACGGGGCAAACGTCGTCAAGCGAAAGCCCCGAACCAACCGCGACGGCGGGCGGCGCGCAGTAGTGGATCCCCGCGAAGCGCTCAGGTTGGCGGCGCAGAGCCTGCGCGCCAACAAGATGCGGTCGGTGCTCACGCTACTAGGCGTGATCATCGGCATCGCGTCGGTGATCTCGATCATGTCGCTGGGCAAAGCAATGCAGCAGCAGGTGCTCGCCGACTTCGAGCAATTCGGCCTCAACGACGTAAACGTGCAGGTGCAAGGCCGCCAGCCCGTGGACGGCACCGAGACGCTGTACGCCTTCGACGACGTACCCGATTCGGCGCTGATCACTCCGGACATGGCGGACGAGCTGGAGGCGTACCTCGGCGGCAAGGTGCAGGGCATCGCGCTCGAGGGCGGCAGCGCCACCGCGCGCATCACCCGCGGGCTCAACGAGGGTCGCGCTACCGTCAGCTTCGTCAACGACGACTACGTGGCTGTGCAACGCCTGCCCATGACCGCGGGCAGGCTGCTCAACGACGACGACATCACCGGCGACCGCTCCGTCGCCGTCATCTCCCCGGAGGTGGTGGAGCGCTACTTCAACGGCGACCCGGAGTCCGCGATCGGCGCGACGCTCGACGTGGACGTGGAGGGGCGCTTCGCCTCCCTGCAGGTTGTCGGCGCGTACGGCCGCGCCGAGGCGACCTCCGTGCTGGCGACGACGTGGGAAGAAGCCATGCTCTACGTGCCCTATACCGCGAAGCCGAAGCTGAGCGCCGAACCGCTGCAGGGCTTCCGCACGCTGCAGATCCGCGCTGCGTCGAAGGACCTGACCGACCAGGTCGCGGCCGACGCGGCTACCTGGGCCGAGCGCGCCTACGCGGAGGACCCGGATTACACAGCGAAAGTGCTGGACACCAAGCGCGAGCTGGACCAGGTGAATCAGACGATGGCGACGATGAGCCTGGTGGTCTCCGCGATCGGCGCGATCTCGCTGCTGGTGGGCGGCATCGGCGTGATGAACATCATGCTGGTCTCCGTCACCGAGCGCACACGCGAGATCGGCGTCCGCATCGCGCTCGGCGCGACCCGGCGGGCAGTGCGCATGCAGTTCGTGGCCGAGGCGATGATGATCTGCCTGCTCGGCGGGGTGCTCGGCATTCTGTTGGGCACCGCCATCGGCATGGCGGGCACGAGTGCGCTGGGCACAATGGTGCTGCCGCCGCTGGGGGCTGTGGTGATTTCGCTGGCGTTCTCGCTGGCCATCGGGCTCTTCTTCGGTATTTATCCCGCGAACCGGGCTGCACGGATGAATCCCATCGAGGCGCTGCGCCACGAGTAGTTTCCGCGGCGGATTTTTGGGGATTTTTCCGGCCTCGGCGCGGGATCGATCGCCGGGCCGGGCGTAAAATTCTGCTCATGTGTGGAATCGTGGGATATGTCGGACCGGTGAACGGTGGGCGCGACGCCAAGACCGTGATCATTGATGGGCTGCGCAGGCTGGAGTACCGCGGGTACGACTCGGCCGGTGTCGCCGTCGTCGCGGACGGGGCAATCGAGCTCCGGAAGAAGGCCGGCAAGGTCGCGGACCTCGAGGCTGAAATCGCGGCGCGTCCGCTCGACCCCTCCAACCTGGGCATCGGCCACACCCGCTGGGCCACCCACGGCGGTCCGACCGACGCGAACGCGCACCCGCACGTGGTGGGCAAGCTCGCCGTGGTGCACAACGGCATCATCGAGAACTTCGCGCACCTGAAGGCGGAGCTCGCGGAGAAGGGCTACGCGTTCAAATCCGACACCGACACCGAAGTCGCCGGCGCCCTGCTGCTGGACACCTACACGTCGCTCGAGGGCACCGCGGACAGCGGCGACCTCACCCGCGCGATGCAGCTCACCGCGCAGCGCCTCGAGGGCGCGTTCACGCTGCTGGCCGTGCACGCCGACCACCCCGACCGGATCGTTGCCGCGCGCTGGAATTCCCCGCTGGTGATCGGCACCGGCGAGGGCGAGAACTTCCTCAGCTCGGACGTGAGCGGCTTCATCGAGTTCACGCGCGATGCCGTCGAGCTGGACAACGGCCAGGTGGTCACCGTGACCGCGGACGGCTACGAGGTGACCACGTTCGACGGCGAAGCTGCGGAGGGCAAGCCGTTCCGCGTGGAGTGGGACATCACCGCCGCGGAGAAGGGCGGCTTCAACTCCTTCATGGAGAAGGAAATCTTCGACCAGCCCGCCGCGGTGCGCGACACCCTCTACGGCCGCTTCGATGAGCACGGCGCGCTGACCTTGGACGAGCTGCGTATCGACGCCTCCGTGCTCCGCAGCGTGAACAAAATCATCATCGTCGCCTGCGGCACCGCCGCGTACGCGGGGCAGGTGGCGCGCTACGCCATCGAGCACTGGTGCCGCATTCCGACGGAGGTGGAACTCGCCCACGAGTTCCGCTACCGCGACCCGATTGTCACCGAGCAGACGCTAGTGGTGGCCGTGTCCCAGTCAGGCGAGACGATGGACACGCTCATGGCCGTGCGCCACGCGCGCGAGCAGGGTGCCAAGGTGATTGCCATCTGCAACACCGTCGGTGCTTCCATCCCGCGCGAGGCGGATGCGGTGCTGTACACCTACGCCGGCCCCGAGATCGCCGTCGCCTCGACGAAGGCGTTCATCTCCCAGATCGTCGCCGCCTACCTGCTGGCGCTGTACTTGGCGCAGGTGCGCGGCAACAAGTACGCGGACGAGATCCGCGCGATCATCGACGAGCTGCAGGAGATGCCGGACAAGATCCAGCAGCTGCTGGATAACGCCGCGCAGATCCAGCAGCTCGGCCGGGACCTCTCCGGTTCGAAGTCGGTGCTCTTCCTGGGCCGCCACGTGGGTTTCCCGGTGGCGCTCGAGGGTGCGCTCAAACTCAAGGAGGTGGCGTACCTGCACTCCGAGGGCTTCGCGGCCGGCGAGCTGAAGCACGGCCCGATCGCCCTGGTGGAGGACGGGCAGCCGGTATTCGTGATCGTGCCGTCGAAGCGCTCCCGCCACAACCTGCATGCCAAGGTGGTGTCCAACATCCAGGAGGTCCGCGCCCGCGGCGCGGTCACGGTGGTCATCGCCGAGGAGGGCGACCACGACGTGGAGGCGTACGCGAACCACATCATCCGGATCCCGGAGTCGGCAGGGCTCATGCAGCCGCTGCTGTCCACCGTGCCGCTACAGCTGTTCGCCTGCTCCGTGGCGGAGGCCCGCGGGCTGAACGTGGATCAGCCCCGCAACCTGGCCAAGTCCGTCACGGTGGAGTAACTGCATCGGAGTAACTGGATCGGGGACGCGACAATGCGGCGGATGCTTGGAACCCTCGTCGGCGGTATCGCCGCGATTTCCCTTGCGGCTTGCTCCATGATCTCCCCCGGAAAGCCCGAGAGCGAGCGATACGCCCAAGAGGCTGAGGCAGCCGGCTTCGGCACTGCTGTCACCTACGAGGCGTTCTCCGCCGGGCTGCCCAATAACGAGGTCCGCGCCTACGTGGACCTCGCCGGTGTTGAGGACATCGAGGGGCTTCTTACGCTTCTCGACGGTCAAAGACTCATGTTCATCAGCGTCACCCAGCCGAATGGCCGCACCGCCCAAAACGTCCGCCGCGAGTACCTCCGTCCGGCATTCCACCTCTCCGAGCTCGATGCCAAGCTTCCGGAGACCGATGTCTGGGCTGCCGGCAGGTCACTGCTGATCGAGGGCGTGATCACCGCAGAGGTTTTGCACGAAGCCGCGGCGGCAGCAGAGCAGTTCGAAGAGGTGGCGATTGGCCCGCGGCCGTCCATCCAGGTCGAGTCCGGGTACGACCCGGACCGCCTCGCCGCCGTATTTCACGATGCGGCAGGAACCCCCGTAACGGAGATTCTGTGGCGCGACGGGATACACAGCGTCCGCGCTGAATCCGAGGCGGTTGGTCCGGACGGCGGCGTGCCCGAGGGATTCCGGGAGGAGCTGCGTTTCCTCGACCCCTACCTCGCAGTGCGCGAGGGGAAAGCTTGGGCGGACGTCGCCGGGCCAGAGGGCAAGGTTATCGGGCGGATTCCCCTGCAATAGACGGGTCCCACGGCTGGCCGGGATACTCCCGCCTAAACGCCATCATGCGGTGGAAGGTCTCCGCGGAGCTGGCGTTGTTGCGGTTGCCCTGGGTAGCCGTAAACGAGTTGGCCGTATCCCCGGGAAGCTCATCGGGAGCGAACACACCCGGTATGAGCACCTGGGCGAGGAACGACGGGTCTGCTGTGGCGGCGCCGACGTAGCGCGCCGCATGCGCCTGGGATGCGTCGATCCGGGTCCAGTCGACAGACCAACCGGCCGCGCGCAGCATCTGGTCGAAGTAGAAGCGCTGGGTGCGGGAGTTCCCGTCGCGGAACGGATGGACGATAGTGAGCTCGCTCCAATGGTCTGCCACCGTGCGCACGGCGGACTCCTTGTCAGTGGCAGAGGCGGGCATCTTTGAGATGCGCTTCATCACCCGGTCCAGCTCCGCCTCTACGTACTGCGCGCGGCACATTGCCATGCCCATCGCGCCAACCTCCGTCGTGCGCACCTCTCCGGCCCAGGGATAGATGTCCTGCATGAGGTAGCGATGGACTTCGAGCAGCGTCTCCCGGGTGAACTCCGTCAATGGCGCGGAGTTTTCGAGTTCGCCTAGGCGTTGGAGGGCAAGACGACCGGCGACTCTTTCGAGATCCGTAGGATCAGTGAAGCCGAAAAAATTTTCCGGTGGCCTTTTATCCAGGCGAGCCATTAGGCAGAGACCGCTCCTGCGATACGGCGGCGGAGGCCCACAGCCTGCGGCGAATCACCGAGGCCCTCGCTCTCGAGCACCGAGAGGATGGCCTCATCCACGGAGATCTCGCCCCGAAGCTGCTGGCGGAGAAGTGCCTCGTCCTCAGCGGACATGGATTGGCCCGCCATGACCATGGAAGCGTTCACGGCGGCGACTTTCTGGTCTTCGTTGCGCGGGTCAGTCATGAAGTGAATTTTACCTGCTCAAGGACGGGAACGGGATTTAGGCCCCTTCGCCCGCCAGCCGGTACAGACGGTGGAAGTGGTGGACGGGGCCGTGGCCCTGGCCCACGTTGAGTTCGTCGGCGTGCGCGATTGCCTCGTGCAGCCAGTCGGAGGTCCAGCGCAGGGCTGCTCCGGAATCGTCGTCAAGCGTGAGGCGCGTAGCCAGCGCGGAGGATAGCGAGCAGCCGGTACCGTGGGTGTTCTTGGTGTCCACGCGCTCCACCTCGGCGATGTCTACCTCGCCGCTTGGGCTCACCAGCGCGTTCGACGCCTTCCCGGAGTCGAGGTGACCACCCTTGACCAGCACGGTCACACCCGTCCGGGCGGCGAACTCCCGCCCCTGCTCGATGGCGCTTTCGAAATCCGCAGCCGGCTCACCGTTCACCAGCACCGCCAACTCGGGGATGTTCGGGGTAACCACTGAAGCGTGGTCGCGCACGAACTGGCGCAGCGCCTCTTCCGCGTCGGCGGTGAGGAGGCGGTCGCCGGAGGTGGCCACCATCACCGGGTCCACAACAACGACGGGCACGTCCTGCCCCGCGAGGAACTCGGAGACGGTGGCGGTGGTGGCGGCATCGCCGAGCATGCCGATCTTCACGGCATCCACCTGCACGTCGTCGAATACGGTTGCGAGCTGGGCACGCAGGAAGTCCTGCGGCGGGGTGTGGATTTCGCGCACACCCTGGGTGTTCTGCGCAACCAGGGAGGTGACTACGCACATGCCGTAGCCGCCGGCGGCGGCAATGGATTTGAGATCCGCCTGGATGCCGGCACCGCCGGTGGGGTCGGTGCCAGCGATGGAGAGAACGTTCGGGATAGCTACGTGTGACATTGGCCCGAGCGTACCCAAAGACACTTACCCGGCGGCGACGGCGATTTTCTCCGCGAAGCGGTCGTAATCCGCGCGGATCTGCTCGAGCGGCTCCACCACCGCAGCTTGGGATATCGCCGCGACTTCCTTCTGCACCGCCTGCCTGGTGCGCCGCTTCACGCCGGAACCGATGGCCCCACCGAAGATCGCGGTGGTGAGGCCTATCACCAAACCCGTTAACAACCCGGCCATGATGAGCAGCGTCGGGATCGGCCAGCCCTCGATCTGCGGCACCAAGTCCCCGCCGAGCAGCGGCGTGAGCACCCCCGGCACGAACGCCACCAGCAGGTACCACAGCACACCCACCAGTGCGGCGAGCAGCGCGAGCCACTGCAGCACCGTCAGCACACTCCACCCCTTCGAGGGTTCCGCGGGCAGGCGTGTGCGCGCGACGGCGCGGTCGAGCTCGGCGGGCAGGCCCTGCGAGATTTCCTCGGCGCGATCCGCAACGGCGGTACCCCACGCGTGCGGCAGGCCAGCGGCGGCGGCTGCGGCGTACTCGCGCACCCCGCGGTTCGCCACGGCCTTCGACGCCGCGTCCAGCTCCGGCATGGAGGTGCGGTGCACGCCCACGGTGTCGGACTCCTCGCGCAAACCCAGCCGCTTCAGCGGGTCCGGCCTGAAACGGGTGATCCAGGAGGTGAGCAGCCATCCGGTGCGCTCGTGCAGGCGCTTGCGGTACGCCGCCGCGGTGGTTTCCGCGATGCGCTGCGCACCCGCCGCCTGGGCGAGCGTCGCATCCATCGTGCGCTTCGCTTGCTTATCGACGCTTCCTACCTTGCCCAAAGACGAAAAATCCTGCGTCACGGAGCGAATATCCGCCTCAATGCGGGCGGACTGGGCGGTGTGCGCCTTGGCCACCTTGGCGATCGCCGCGCGGATGTCCGCGATGCCGAAGCCCGTGACGGTGGAGGTGGGAATGACGCGGACTTTGGACAAGCCGTCGTTACGCAAGAGCTCCTCGAAGGAGCCCGCAACGGTGGCGACGTCGCCCGCGTGCAGCAAGTCCGCCTTGTTCAGCACGGCGAGGGTGACTGCGGAGTGGGAGGCGTGGGGGCGGATGAACTCGTCGTGGATCACGCTGTCGGCGTACTTCTCCGGGTCGGACACCCACACCAGCACGTCCACCTGTCCCGCGAGGCGCTCCGCGATGGCGCGGTTGGATGCCTCCACCGAGTCGAAGTCGGGCAGGTCCAGCAGGATGAGCGGGCCAGCGCCGGGCGCGAACTCGCCCGGGCGGGTGCGGCGGTCCTCCACGCCGAGCCAGTCGAGGAGCTGTTCGGAGCCCTCCGGCTGCCAGATCGCCGCGAGCGGGGAAGATGTCGTGGGGCGGCGCGCCGCGGCTTTGCCCAGATCCTCGCCGACGACGGCGTTGAACAAGCTCGTCTTGCCGGAGCCCGTGGCGCCGAAGAAACCGACCACGGTGTGGTCGCCGGACAGTGCGCGGCGTTCCGCGCCTGCCTTCGCCACCTGCCCAATGCGCGCCAGCTGGCTCTGCGGGAGATACGGGCTCGCGATCGCGGCAGCCTCGTCGAGGGCGGTGAGCCTGTCGCCGAGCGGGGCGGAGCGTTTGAACATTGCCATTTACTTGCCTCCCTGCGAACCGAAGGTGCCGCGCAACTGATCGAACAGGCCGCGCAGGGTGCCGTGGTCGAAGCTTTCCTCCACGTTTTCGGTCGTGGCCGGGAGGGCTGCCTTGGGCTGGGCGGGGGCGAGGGTGCCGGGGAAGCGCTCAGCGACGCTCTGGCGCGCTTCCGACGCGGCGCCGCGCAGCGTCTCGGCGGTGGTGCCCTGCAGCAGCGGGTCGGTGAGGACGTAGTAGCGCTCGCGCTCCACGCGCAGCAGATCGTCCAGGCGCTGGTTGAGGTCGTTGCGGGCGTCGGTTGCCATGCGGCGCACCGTGTCCTCGCCGAAGATCGTTTCCAGCAGCTTCTGGCCGACAACAGCGGAACCACCCGCGATGGCCACCTCGCCACCCGTGATGCCGGCGGTGGTGGAGAAGACGACGAGCATCAGCGCCACCGTCACCACGTTCAGGCCCAGCGACATAATGCGGGCGCGCTGGCGCTTCTCACCGGCGGTGTCCTGGATGCGCTGAAGAATTGCGCCCTGCCACTCGCGGACTAGCTGGGAGGCACGCGCGTCGATGTCCGCGCTCGCGCGGGCGAGCGACGGGTCGGCGTTCTCACGCAGCTCCGGCGCCACAGCGCCGACGTGGGACCAGGAGCGGGCCGCGGCGGTATCAGCGGCATCCACAATCACCGCGTGGAGGCCGGACTCCAGCTCCGTCTCCACTTCGCGCAGCGGCGCGGGCTCGCCGGTGAAGAAGCTGCCCACCTTATCCACCGTCTGGGAGAACCAGCGCTCAAAGCCGCGGAACACGTCGGAGGTGCCCACCACGTCCTGCCACCGGTCCATCACCTCTGAGCGCAGCATCTTGCCGTCCGACGTCGCGTCGATGATGTGGCGGTGCGCCGTCTTGTACTGCTCGAAAATGGAGGCATCCAGCTGGTTGGCGAAGTCCTCGCGGCGCTGGCGGGTCGCAATCAAGCCGTCGACACGCTCGAGTGCCCCGTCGACGGCGCCTGCGACCGTCTTGCCGGCGACGGCGCGGCGGGCGGCGGAATCGTCTGCGAGCTTGCCGAGGTAATCGCGCAGCGGCTTGACCAGATCGGCCGCGAGGAACTCGTCGCCCGCATCCTTGCCCAAGCTGGGCACAAAGGGGACGGTGAAGACGGTCGCGCCGTGCAGGCCAGCGTCATCCATCATGCGGCGTAGGTCCGCCGGCACCGTCTGAGCGGAGACCTCGTCGAGGCGGTTGAGCACCACAACGACCTCGATGCCGCGCGAAGCCGCGTCATGCAGGAAGTTCCACACCAGCTGGTCGGCGTAGCGCGCCGGGGTGGTCACGAAGATCCACAAGTCCGCCGCGGCCAACAGCTGAGATGCGAGGGCGCGGTTGCGGTCGTCGATGGAGTCGAAATCGGGAGCGTCGAGAAGCGAAAGCCCGGCGGGGATGCTCTGCGTCTCCACAATGCGCAGGGTGGTGGACTGCTCGTTGCCCGCGCCGTGGGAGCGCGCGAGGCCCGGCAGCACGCGCGGAGAGTTGAACCATTCCGCATCCGCCGGGTTGGCCACCAGCACCGGCTGGCGGGTGGTGGGGCGGATGACGCCGGGGTTGGAGACCCGTTCCCGCAGCATCGCGTTGACCAGGGTCGACTTGCCGGACCCGGTGGAACCGCCGATGACGGCGAGCAGTGGCGCGTCCAGGTTGGCCAGGCGGGGGAGGATGTAATCGTCAAACTGGTTGACCACCGCATTCGCTTCCGCCTGGGCGGCAGCGGGCAGCGTGGTGGTGGCCAGCGCGTCGCGTAGGTCCTTGACTGCGAGGGTCGGGTCCTCGTGGGACCCGCGGGCGGTTTCGGGCACGGGGGTGTTCACCCTGCCCATTGTGGCAGACGGTTAGTCCTTGTAGTTGGTCTTGGTGAGGTTCAACCAGCCGTAAATGCCGCCCATGATCAGCCCGCCGCCAATGTAGTTGCCCACCCACACGATGGTCCAGTGCCGCGCAATGTTGCCCACGGTGTAGCCGGGGATAGCGTCCGGGCCGAACTCGAAGCCGGTCAACGCCGTCAGGACGAAGTTGGCGATCGAGTGCTCGTAGCTCATCGCCGCAAACGCAGGAATGATGATCATGACGCCGAGCAGCTTCGCCGTGAAGTCCTTGCCCGCTTGGGTGGAGAGCATGAACGCGATGTTGACCACAATGTTGGCGAGGATGGCTTCGATGAAAAGCTTGCCGCTGGGCTTTTCAAGTTTGGCCACCATCAAGTTGTAGATAAAACTGTCCGTCGTCACGGCCTCGCCGATAGTGGTGTTGGCGATCAATGCCGTCACCAGCACGGCGCCGATAAGGTTAAACAAGGTGACGAAGCACACGATGGCGAACCCCTTGCCCAAGGTGTTCTTCCGGTGGATGGCCCCATACGTCATGAACATCATGTCGCCCGTGGCCAGCTCACCCTGCAGCACCACGATGATGTAGAGCGTGGAGGCGAAAAGCGAGGCGAACGCGTACCTGCCCATGCCGGGAGCGGCGGCTTCCACCGTGGTGGCGGTGTTGGCGGCGAACGCCGTCATGATGCCCAGGAACAAGCCCGCAAGCATCGCCCTCACCGCGAAACGCGCCGGCTCCTTGGTGAAAAGGTCGAGTTTGTTTTTGATGGCCCTGTCGGCAGACTCCTGGAAGATCACACAAGTGAAACTAGTGGAAGCCAGAACCCGTCGCCCGCTGACTCCCGGTGTGCCCATCGATTTGGGGAATTGACGCAGGTCGTGGTTCAATACCTGAGTTGTCTTGCGCTGGTCGGGTGCGACGCGCGTTTCCGAGTGAAACACCCGAGACCCTTCGACGGGAACGAACCTAGAGAGTTCTCAACCGTTCGTCGATAAGCGGAAGGCTCCGAAAACATTGACCACGTGCGCGCAGGACGGAAATCTGGCGCACATTGATCCAGGTCAGGAGACCAACTGTGATTCAGCAAGAATCGCGTCTGAAGGTCGCCGACAACACGGGTGCACGCGAAATTCTGTGCATTCGCGTGCTCGGCGGCTCTGTCCGACGCTTCGCCGGCATCGGCGACACGATTGTCGCCACCGTGAAGGAAGCTGCCCCCGGCGGCAACGTCAAGGAGGGCGAGGTTGTGCGCGCCGTCGTCGTGCGCGCCAAGAAGGAGACCCGTCGTCCGGACGGCTCCTACATCGCTTTCGATGAGAACGCCGCTGTTCTGATCAAGAACGACACCGAGCCGCGCGGCACCCGTATCTTCGGCCCCGTCGCTCGTGAGCTCCGCGACAAGAAGTTCATGAAGATCGTTTCTCTCGCACCGGAGGTGATCTAACCCATGAAGATCAAGAAGGGCGACCTGGTCCAGGTCATCGCTGGTAAGGACAAGGGCGCACAGGGCAAGGTCATCGAAGCTTACCCGAAGCGCGAGAAGGTCCTGGTCGAGGGTGTGAACCGTGTGAAGAAGCACGTCGCTAACTCCTACAACGAGCGTGGCGCCGAGTCCGGCGGCATTGTCACCCAGGAGGCTCCGATCCACGTGTCCAACGTGATGATCCTGGACTCCGACGGCAAGCCGACCCGCGTGGGCTACCGCTTCGACGAGGACGGCAAGAAGGTCCGCGTGGCCAAGTCGAACGGGAAGGACATCTAACAAT
This sequence comes from Corynebacterium stercoris, assembly GCF_024160105.1. GTDB lineage: Bacteria > Actinomycetota > Actinomycetes > Mycobacteriales > Mycobacteriaceae > Corynebacterium > Corynebacterium stercoris. The sequence continues at coordinate 79,904 of NZ_JAMFTQ010000006.1, read as the reverse complement.
GACTGAGACGACCGCTTCGACCCAGTACACCCCGCGCCTGAAGACCCGCTACCAGGACGAAATCCGCACCAAGCTGCAGGATGAGTTCAGCTACGACAACGTCATGCAGATCCCGGGCGTGACCAAGATCGTTGTCAACATGGGTGTGGGCGACGCTGCCCGCGACTCCAAGGTGATCAACGGCGCTCTCGAGGACCTCACCGCGATCACCGGCCAGAAGCCGCAGCTGCGTCGCGCGAAGAAGTCCATCGCGAACTTCAAGCTCCGCGAGGGCATGCCGATCGGCGCAAAGGTGACCCTGCGCGGCGACCGCATGTGGGAGTTCCTGGACCGCCTGCTCACCGTTGCTCTGCCGCGTATCCGCGACTTCCGCGGCCTGAACGACAAGCAGTTCGACGGCAACGGCAACTACACCTTCGGCCTGTCCGAGCAGACCATGTTCTACGAGATCGACATCGACAAGATCGATCGCGTCCGCGGCATGGACATCACCGTTGTCACCACTGCCACGAACGACGACGAGGGCCGTGCACTCCTGCGCCACCTCGGCTTCCCGTTCGCGGACAAGGACGGCAAGATGCAGCAGGCATAAGCCTTACGCATCCGTTAGCTTTCAGCCCCTCTTCGGAGGGGCTTTTGCTTTCCGACGGCAGTGTTTTCTGCCCAATGTCTGATAACGTTTCCCGCGCACTATCGGCACCTGTTTGAAGAAAGCACACTGCAATGTCACTCGCAGAAACCCTAGATAAGGCCGCCGCCAAAAAGGTCGACCTTCTTGAAAACGACTTCGGTCGCTTCGCAGTCCGCGCAATCCTCGCGGGCATCTACCTGACCGTGGCCACCGCGTTCGCCGGTGTCGCCGGCAACGCTGTGGAGCAGCACGCCAAAGGCCTCGGTGCCGTTGTCTTTGCGCTGCTCTTCGGATTCGGCCTCTTCGCCATCGTGGTGCTGAACACCGAGCTTGCCACCGGCGACATGATGTTCGGCTCCTGGGCGTCCGCCAAGGGCAACCTGAGCTGGGGCAAGACCATCTGGTTCTTCATCGCCGCCACCATCTTCAACCTCGTGGGTGCGTTCATCGTCGCCGCGATCCTGAGCCAGTCCGCCAAGCTCGGTTCGATGGACAACACCCACCTCATTGCCACCCTCAGCGAGGGCAAGCTGAACAAGTCCGCCTGGGGCGCGTTCATCGAGGCTGTGCTCGCGAACTTCGTGGTCAACATGGCTATCCTGATGGGCCTGCAAGCTAAGGAAGTCATCTCCAAGTTCGTCGCCATCGTGCCGATCATCGCGATCTTCGTCGGTCTGGGCCTCGAGCACATCATCGCGAACTTCTCGCTCATGACCATCACCATGTTCGCCGACCCGCTGCCGGACAACTTCACCGTCGGCGCCGTGGCCCTGAACTGGACGATGGTGCTGATCGGCAACTTCATTGGCGGCGGCCTCGGCATCGGCGCCGTCTACGCCTGGCTGAACAAGACCCAGACGGTTTACACCGACTAGCGCATCGCGCCGCTACGGCCAGATTGCGGTTACGCCTTCGCCGGCCAGTTGCTGAGGTCCTTGTCGAAGTCGTTCGCACCCTCGACAGCGGTGTTGTCCATTTGGGCTGCGATACCGAAACGGTTGAACACGTTGATGGAGTTGATGCCCACAAGAATGCTGCGGGTGCCGTCCTCGCCGTAGTGCTCCACAAGGCGGGACCACAGCTCGTCGGAAACGGAGTGCTCGTGCTCGGGCAGCTTGGTCACCGCATCGGTGAACTCGAGCACAGCGAGCTCCTTGTCGGAGAACTCATCCTTGTGCTCCGGCCAGTTCTCCACAGCCACGATCTTCTCTTCGGTGAAGCCAATCTGGCGGGAGTTGCGGCGGTGGGTGGTGGTGCAGACTGGGCAGCCGTTCAGCGCGGAGGCGCGCAGGCACACGAGCTCGGAGGTCTCCGGGTCAACGTTCTGGGAGAGGTACTTGACGGCCGGGAAGAATGGGGCTTGGAAATCCTGGTTCAGCTCTCGAGTAGTCATACCCCAACGGTAGCTAGATCAACTCTCCCGCGTAGAGGTTGAACCTATCTGCCCTGGTGAACCCGGCTAACGCCATCCCGGCCTCGCGTGCAAGCTCGACTGCGAGCGACGACGCGGCCGACACCGCTACCAGCGCCGGGAAACCTGCCATCGCCGCTTTTTGCACGAGCTCAAAGGAGGCGCGGGAGCTCATCACCAAAATCATGTCGGTGGCGGGCAAGCGACCGTCGAGAAGCAAATGCCCGATGACCTTGTCGGCGGCGTTGTGCCGGCCGATGTCCTCGCGGACGACGATCGGGTTGCCGTCGAGGTCGAATGCGCCCGCGGCGTGGATGCCGCCGGTTTTGCGGAACTGCTGCTGCTCGGCGGCGAGGCGCTCCGGCAGCGACATGACCAGCTCGGGGTCCAGGGCGATGGGGGAGATCGCGGCGGGCACCTTGTGCAGGAGCTCACTGATGGATTGGGTGCCGCACACCCCGCACGCGCTGGTGGTGGGCGTCAACCTGATGAAGTCCGGCGTGACAGGCTTGGCTGACGTGGCCAGGTCGATGTCCAGCAGGTTGTAGGTGTTCGTGCCTTCGGGGTTCTGTGAGCCGGCGCAGTAGCGGGCGGTGGTCACGTCATCGACGGTGGAGATGAGGCCCTCGGCGTAGAGCCACCCGTGGGCGAGCTCGATGTCGTGCCCCGGCGTGCGCATGGTGGTGGTCAGCGTGGTGCCGCCGGCGCGGATTTCCAGCGGCTCCTCGACGGTGACGATGTCCGCGCGGGTATCGGTGAGGATTTTGCCGGCGTTGGCTCCCTCGCCGCGGGTGACTTTGGTGACTGCGAAGCGGCGGTTGATGCGGCTCACTCCGCGTCCTGCTCCTCCGCCGGCTGGTAGGTGGTGAGCAGCTGCTCCACCTGCGCAATCATGGTGCGGACCTCGTCGGCGCTGCCACCAAGCGCGCCGAAGCGCTGGCCTGCGGCGAGCCCCACCACGAACGCGGTGGTCGGCGCAGCCGGGCGGGAGGGACCGTTGTGGGCGACAGCAGCGGTCATGTCGAGGATGTCCCCGACGAGCTCGCGGACCAGGGCCGGGTCCGCGCCGAGATCCTCGGCGACGGTATCGAGCCATTCGTGGGTGGAGGTGAGGGAGTCAGCCATGGCCCCAACACTAGCGCGAGGAGCGCACTGTCAGCGCGAGCCCGGCACCGATCAGTGTTGCCCATGTTTTCACCATAACGTCGGAAAACGCGCACTATCCACAGGTTTGGAAACCGGATTTCCACAGGGTGGGGCCTTGGCGAGGTCGGCAAACAGCACAACCCGGGCTATAACAGAGGCACCAGAAAATGAAACAACCGAAAGGAACTGCTGCGATGCGGGACATCGACAAAATCAAGGAGAAGGTGCAGAAGCTGCTGAACCAGGCGGCGGATCAGGAGGGTTCCCCGGAGGGGGACTCCTTTTACGCCAAAGCGTTCGCCCTCATGGCAACGTACGGCTTCGACGAACGAGACCTCGCCCAACCGGACGATGGCGACGAGGTGGTGTACAAGACCTACCCATTTAGCGGCGCCTACACGGACATGCAGGCGAGGCTGCTGCTTGCGATCGCCGACGCGCTGCACTGCACCGGCTATTACCAACCTGTCTACAACTCCACGCGTGCCGAAAACGCCACGGTGTTTGGCCTGCGACGCCACATGGAGCGCGTCGACATGCTGTACTCCCTCCTCGCGCCGGTGATGATCCTCGGCGCGCGTCGGCTCCGCGCCGCGAGCTTCGCCGAATCCGTCGTGGTGATGCGCCGCTCGTTCATGGCGGGTTTCTCCTCCAAGATCGGGTCCCGGCTCGCAGCCGCGGAGGACACGGTCGCAGCCAGCGACGGCGGGTACGCACTCGCGCTTATCGACGATCGTTTGGCGGCCGAGGAGTTCCGTGACACCCTCGCTGCCGAATGGGGCCTGAACATTGGCACCGGCGGCAGCAGCCACCGCAGATTCGATGTAGACGCATTTTTCGACGGCCAGCGCGCGGGCGACATGACCGATCTCGGCCAGACGCGCGTGAAGGCACGACCTGCCCTCCCGTTCTGAGGAACGGGCGGGGAACGCTGCCGTCGGCAAGCAATTTGCTTCTGAGCAGGCGGGGGAGGTAACTTGGACCGTCGGACTTGCGCGCCGCGTGCTTGGCGCGCCCGTTCCGATGAGTACGTAAGAACACCAACTTTGTTGCAGGCCCCCCGCCGAAATGCGGACCGCGTGCAAGGGAGGCGGCGAGCGCCCCACGTTATTGAGCGTGGGGAGCGTGAAGTAGCCCCCGACAGATCACACGGAGAACGCGACCATGCAGTGCCCCGCACGTGCTGGTCAGGTGGGTAAATGGGAACCGCAACGAGAAAGGGAAACGGTCACTCGTTATGACCATGACTGATCCGATCGCGGACATGCTGTCCCGCGTGCGTAACGCAAGTAACGCACAGCACGACAGCGTGACCATGCCTTCCTCCAAGATCAAGGCCAACATCGCCGAGATCTTGAAGCAGGAGGGCTACATCAACGACTACAAGGTTGAGGACGACAAGGTCGGCAAGACGCTGACCCTGGACCTCAAGTACGGCCCGACCCGCGAGGCTTCCATCGCTGGTCTGCGCCGCGTGTCCAAGCCGGGCCTGCGCGTGTACGCCAAGTCCACCGACCTGCCTCAGGTTCTCGGCGGCCTGGGCGTGGCAATCATCTCCACGTCTCACGGCCTGCTGACTGACCGCCAGGCTCAGGAGAAGGGCGTAGGCGGGGAAGTCCTCGCTTACGTCTGGTAAGGGGAGGTTGTAAAGACATGTCGCGTGTAGGTAAAGCACCTATTGCAATCCCGAACAACGTGGAGACCAAGATTGACGGCCAGCACGTCGAGGTGAAGGGCCCGAAGGGCACCCTGTCCCTCGACCTGCCCACCCCGATCACCGCTTCCGTTGAGGATAACGAAATCGTGGTGTCCCGTCCGGACGACCACCGCCAGAACCGCGCTCTGCACGGCCTGTCCCGCTCGCTGATCAGCAACCTTGTTGTCGGCGTGACCGAGGGCTACAAGATCAACATGGAAATCTTCGGTGTTGGTTACCGTGTGCAGCAGAAGGGCAAGGACCTCGAGTTCTCCCTCGGCTACTCGCACCCGATCCTGATCGAGGCCCCTGAGGGCATCACGTTCGCCGTCGACGGCAACACCAAGTTCTCGATCGAGGGCATTGACAAGCAGCAGGTTGGCCAGATCGCAGCGAACATCCGCCGCCTCCGCAAGGATGACCCGTACAAGGGTAAGGGCATCCGCTACGAGGGTGAGCAGGTCCGCCGCAAGGTCGGAAAGACGGGTAAGTAATCATGAGCAACACCGCAGAGAACACCAAGCGCACCCCGGTGGGCAAGGACATCTCGTCCCGCCGCCGCGAGGCCCGCGCACGCCGCCACTACCGCATCCGCAAGACCCTGCGTGGCACCCCGGAGACCCCGCGTCTCGTTGTGCACCGCTCTTCTCGCCACATCCACGTCCAGGTCATCGACGACCTGGCTGGCCACACGCTGGTGTCCGCTTCCTCCATGGAGCCGGAGATCCGCAACCTGGAAGGCGACAAGAAGGACAAGTCCGCCAAGGTTGGCGCTCTTGTTGCGCAGCGCGCCAAGGACGCCGGCATCGAGGCCGTTGTCTTCGACCGCGCCGGTTACAAGTACCACGGCCGTGTTGCGGCCCTGGCAGACGCAGCTCGTGAAGGTGGTCTGAAGTTCTAATGATCACCGCAAACATCACCATCAACGGAAGGATCGCGTAATGGCCGAACGTGAACGGCGTGACGGCGGACGCTCCGCCGACAACGAGAACAACAACAACCGCGGCGAGCGCGGTGGACGCGGCAACCGCCGCGACCGCGACGACCGCCGCAACCAGAACGACGAGCGCGATAAGTACATCGAGCGCGTTGTGACCATCAACCGTGTTGCCAAGACCGTCAAGGGCGGCCGCAACATGTCCTTCACCGCGCTCGTTGTTGTGGGCGACGGCCAGGGTATGGTCGGCGTCGGCTACGGCAAGGCGAAGGAAGTCCCGGCTGCAATTCAGAAGGGTGCCGAGGAGGCTCGCAAGAACTTCTTCCGCGTCCCGATGATCGGCGGCACCATCCCGCACCCGGTGCAGGCTGAGGCCGCTGCCGGCATCGTGATGCTGCGTCCGGCTGCTCCGGGTACCGGTGTCATCGCCGGCGGCGCTGTCCGCCCGGTGCTGGAGTGCGCGGGTGTCCAGGACATCCTGGCCAAGTCCCTCGGCTCCGACAACGCTCTCAACGTGGTCCAGGCGACCGTCGCCGCCCTGAAGCAGCTCGTGCGCCCCGAAGAGGTCGCAGCGAAGCGCGGCAAGGCTGTCGAGGATGTCGCTCCGGCTCGCATGCTGCGCGCACGCGCAGGTCAGGAGGCGTAAGCACAATGGCACTGAAGATTACGCTGCACCACGGCAAGGTGGGCGAGAAGCCGGTTACCCGCGCAAACCTGGAGGCTCTGGGCCTGCGCAAGATCGGCCAGTCCGTTATTAAGCAGGACAACGCCGCAACCCGCGGCCAGATCCTGAAGGTGCGCCACCTGGTCACCGTCGAAGAAGTTGCTGGAGAGGAGTAGATAGCACATGGCTGACATCATCAAGCTCCACGACCTCCGCCCGGCTGAGGGCTCTAACAAGGCCAAGACCCGCGTTGGTCGAGGTGAAGCCTCCAAGGGCAAGACCGCAGGCCGCGGTACCAAGGGCACCAAGGCTCGCAAGCAGGTTTCCGCTGCTTTCGAGGGTGGCCAGATGCCGCTGCACATGCGTCTGCCGAAGCTGAAGGGCTTCAAGAACCCGAACCGCATCGAGTACCAGGTGGTCAACGTTGCCGACCTGGCCGAGGCGTTCCCGGAGGGTGGCACCATCGCCATCGCCGACATCGTTGCCGCGGGCCTCGTCCGCGCCAAGGAGCCGGTGAAGGTGCTGGGCAACGGCGACATTGACGTCAAGCTCAACGTCACCGCCACCAAGTTCTCCAAGTCCGCAGTAGAGAAGATCGAGGCTGCTGGTGGCTCCGCGACCACCGAGGCGTTCTCCGCACGTGCGGCAAAGAACGTCGACGGCCCGGTCGCATCCGCCGCAGGCGAGGCAACCCCGGCCGCTGAGGCCGCCGAGGGTGCCCGCGGCGTGCTGGAGACCGACCCGCTGCAGGGCGGCTCCACCGTCGTCGACACCGATGACGCTGCTGTCGAGGACACCACCGAGGCATAGAGCACACGCAGTCAACCCCCGCTCACCCTGGACGTTCATCCGGGGCGGGCGGGGGTTCGCGCATTTCCGGGGTCGGGGCGCAAGGTTCGCCTGCGGTGAGCGAATACCGTTTCATAAAGACGGGCTGCTAGGGTAGTGGGGTCTACGATGGCCGAGACGGCTTTAGCGTGCCCTAGTGCAGGCTCAATGCCCGGCCGAGGCGTCGAACTGTCCGCATATCTCCCGCCCGCCCGCTGGGCCGGGGGCCAGGAGGCTTTGTGTCCGCAATTGCTCAGGTGTTTAAGGATCCTGATCTCCGCAAGAAGGTCCTGATCACCCTTGCACTCATGATTCTGTACCGCGTCGGTGCGCAGATTCCCACGCCCGGCGTGGACTACGCGCTGATCAACCAGCGTCTGCAAGACATCTCGCAGGGCGACCAGGCGACGATGTTCTCGATCATCGGCCTGTTCTCCGGCGGCGCGCTGCTGCAGCTCTCGATCTTCGCCATCGGCATCATGCCGTACATCACGGCGTCGATTATCGTGCAGCTCCTCACCGTGGTGATTCCGAAGTTCGAGGAGCTGAAGAAGGAGGGCCAGGCGGGCCAGTCGAAGATGACGCAGTACACGCGTTATCTCACCGTCGCCCTGGCGCTCCTGCAGTCGGCCGGCATCGTCGCCCTGGCGGACCGCGAGCAGCTGCTCGGCAGCGGCGTCCCGGTGCTGGTCGAGGACCGCAATGTGTGGACCCTGCTGATGATGATCATTGTGATGACCTCCGGTGCGGTGCTCATCATGTGGCTCGGCGAGATCATCACCGAGAAGGGCGTGGGCAACGGCATGTCGCTGCTCATCTTCGCGGGTATTGCGACGCGCATCCCGCAGGAGGGCGTGTTCATCTGGAACAACTCTGGCCCGGTCACCTTCTTCCTCGTGCTCGCAGCCGTGATCGTCCTCGTCGTCGGCATCATCTTCATCGAGCAGGGTCAGCGCCGCATCCCGGTGCAGTACGCCAAGCGCATGGTCGGTCGCCGTCAGTACGGCGGGTCCTCCACCTACTTGCCGCTCAAGGTCAACCAGGCCGGCGTTATCCCGGTGATCTTCGCGTCGTCCCTGATGTACGTGCCGGTGCTGATTACCCAGATCGTGACCATGAACAACCCGACCCCGCCGGATAACTGGTGGATGAACCACGTGATGGCGTGGCTGCAGAACCCGGGTTCGTGGCAGTACATCCTGACCTACGTCGCGCTGATCATCTTCTTCTCCTACTTCTACGTGTCCATCCAGTACGACCCGGTCGAGCAGGCGGACAACATGAAGAAGTACGGCGGTTTCATCCCCGGCATCCGCCCGGGCCGCGCGACGGCCGAATACCTCGGCTTCGTCATGAACCGCCTGTTGTTCGTCGGCTCCATCTACCTCGCCGCCATCGCCGTCCTGCCGAACATCGCGATGGACGCGGGTCTCACCGGCTCCGGCAACGCGGGCATGAGCGCGTTCGGCGGTACTGCGATCCTCATTATGGTCTCCGTGGCTCTGACCACGGTCAAGCAAATTGAATCCCAACTCCTGCAATCCAACTACGAAGGACTTCTGCGATAATGCGTCTCGTACTTCTCGGCCCTCCCGGCGCTGGCAAGGGCACCCAGGCCGCCATCCTTTCCGAAAAGCTCGGTGTCCCGCACATCTCCACCGGCGATCTGTTCCGCGCCAACATCGGCGAGGGCACCCCGCTGGGCGTTGAGGCGAAGAGCTACATCGACGCCGGCAAGCTCGTGCCGACGGATGTGACCGCCCGCATGGTTGAGGCCCGCCTCAACGAGGCGGACGCCGCGAACGGCTTCCTCCTCGACGGCTTCCCGCGCACCGTGGAGCAGGCCGAAATTCTGGGCGAGCTGCTGGAGAAGTCCGGCCACTCCCTCGACGGCGTACTCAATTTCGTCGTGGACGAGGACGTGGTGGTGGAGCGCATGCTCGCCCGCGGCCGCGCCGACGACAACGAGGACACCATCCGCACCCGCCTCGGCGTCTACCGCGAGGAGACCGCTCCGTTGATCGACCACTACGGCGAGGAGATCATCTCCATCGACGCAGTCGGCGACGTGGACGAGATCAACGCCCGCGCGATGGAGCAGCTGGGCAAGTAGCCCCGCAACACTGATGGCCTTCCGCAAACGCAAGATCGCTGCCAAGACCCCCGCCGAGCTCGACGCTATGGAGGCGGCGGGCCGCATCGTCGGCATCGCCCTGCAAGAGGTGCGGGCAGTGGCGCGTCCGGGCGCGACGACGCTGGACCTGGACAAGGTTGCGGAAACTGTCATCCGGGATCACGGCGCCGTGCCGACGTTCCTTGGCTACAACGGGTTCCCGGGCTCCATTTGCGCCTCTGTGAATGAGGTGGTGGTGCACGGGATTCCGTCGCAAAGCGTGGTGCTCCAGGAAGGGGACCTGGTCTCCGTCGACTGCGGTGCCACGTTTGAGGGGTGGGTCGGCGATTCCGCGTGGTCCTTCGGGGTGGGGGAGCTGGCAGCGGATGTCGAGAAGCTCAATCGCGCCACCGAGTGGGTGTTGCTCGAGGGGCTGAAGGCGATGATCCCGGGCAACAAACTCACCGACGTGTCGTACGCGCTCGAAACCGCGACGTATGCGGCCGAGGAGCGCTTCGGGGTCGAACTCGGCATCCTGGACGGCTACGGCGGCCACGGCATCGGCCGCACGATGCACGAGGATCCGTACCTGGCCAACGAGGGCCGCCCCAACCGCGGCCCGCTGATCCAGGAGGGCTCGGTGCTCGCCATCGAGCCGATGCTCATCCTGGGCGGGGAGACGGACTCCCAGGTGCTTGCCGACGATTGGACCGTCGTCACCGCCGACGGTTCCCCTGCCTCTCACTGGGAGCACACCGTGGCCGCTACCGCGGACGGCCCGCGGATTCTCACCCCGCGCCAGTAGCGGTGCTCGTTTCGAAGCGGCGCGCTGGGCTATACTCCTGGCCATGTCGTACACTCCCCGCCACGCGAAGCCGTCGCCGCTGAAGCGCCGCGCCGCCGCGATCGCAGCCGGAACCGCCCTCGCCGCCACCTTGGCCGCAAACCCCGCGGCAGCGTCTGCGCAGCCCGCCCTGCCCCAGTTGTCCTCTGCGGGCAGCAGCGCGAACCCGCTGGTGTCCTCCGCGAACGACCAGCTGGCCTCGCTGAGCTCCCGGTCCGACCAGGCCGCGCGCGACGCGGCGTGGAACCTCCGCGGCACCCTGCACGCGCAGGCTGACGGCCTGGGCCGCCTCGATCCGAACCTGCCGGCGCAGGTGAAGGCGAACATCGACCAGTCTGTCGAGACGTTTTTCCCGGGCCTGATCGCCGAGCGCACCCCGAAGCCGGCACCAGCGCCCGCTCCGGCTCCGGCACCAGCGCCCGCTCCGGCTCCGGCACCGGCACCCGCCCCGGCACCGGCGTTCGACTACGGCGCATGCCCGAAGAGCGCCAAGGTGTGCGTGGACCTCGCCGGCCAGCGCTCCTGGCTGCAGAAGGACGGCCAGGTGTACTACGGCGCCGTGAAGGTGAGCACCGGCAAGAAGGGCTACGAGACCCCGCGCGGCACCTTCTACGTCAACCGCAAGGTCAAGGACGAGATCTCCTGGGAGTTCGGCAACGCGCCGATGCCGTACGCGGTGTACTTCACCAACAACGGCATCGCCTTCCACCAGGGCGATCCGGCCTACATGTCGCACGGCTGCGTGCGCATGTACCGCCAGGACGCGCAGAAGTACTTCAGCGAGCTGCAGATCGGCGACAAGGTCGTCGTTTACTAGCCGCACCCCCAAGCGAACCTCATCAGCCCAGCACAGCCCGTGTGCTGGGTTGTCTTTTCGCAGGTGGGTGGCTATAGTCGCTCTTTGGTGTTCATTCACCATGTAGCAACTGTGGAAAATCACGCTCGCACCTGCGCAAACGCGCGGGGGCTCTAGGAAGTGGAGTGTATGGCAAAAGAAGGCGCAATCGAGGTTGAGGGCCGCATCGTCGAGCCCTTGAAGAACGCGATGTTCCGTGTCGAACTGGACAACGGGCACGAGGTTCTGGCCCACATCAGTGGCAAGATGCGCCAGCACTACATCCGCATCCTCCCGGAGGACCGCGTCATCGTGGAGCTCTCCCCGTATGACCTGGACCGCGGGCGTATCACCTACCGCTACAAGTAAAGGCTATTTCGCCTCCTTACCCAGACGCGGGCTGATCGCAAACGTCGGCACGCGTCGTCTACCTCCGGCCACGGTGGCTGGAGCCGCGCGAAACCACAACCCATCCTCCGGCACGGTCCGGACAAAGTGTTGCTTGGCGTGGACGGGTGGGGAGTAAACCACCGTAACAACCCGAAAGGAACGTGACCTCATGGCACGTCTTGCAGGTGTGGATCTGCCGCGCAACAAGCGCATGGAGATCGCACTAACCTACATCTACGGCATCGGCCCGACCCGAGCCAAGGAACTGCTCGAGAAGACCGGCATCTCTCCCGACCTGCGTACGGACAATCTGTCTGACGACCAGCTCGCATCCCTGCGTGACGCGATCGAGTCCTCCTACACCGTGGAGGGCGATCTGCGCCGCGAGGTGCAGGCTGACATCCGCCGCAAGATTGAGATCGGCTCCTACCAGGGTCTGCGCCACCGCCGCGGCCTCCCGGTTCGCGGCCAGCGCACCAAGACCAACGCGCGTACCCGCAAGGGCCCGAAGAAGACCATCGCAGGAAAGAAGAAGTAACACATGCCACCGAAGACTCGTGCTGGCGCGCGTCGTGGACGTCGCGTCGTAAAGAAGAATGTGGCCGCTGGCCACGCGTACATCAAGTCCACCTTCAACAACACCATCGTGTCCATCACGGACCCGTCCGGTGCTGTGATCTCTTGGGCGTCCTCCGGCCACGTCGGCTTCAAGGGCTCCCGCAAGTCCACTCCGTTCGCTGCGCAGATGGCTGCTGAGAACGCTGCCCGCAAGGCAATGGAGCACGGCATGAAGAAGGTTGACGTGTTTGTCAAGGGTCCGGGCTCCGGCCGCGAGACCGCTATCCGTTCCCTCCAGGCCGCTGGCCTCGAGGTGTCGTCCATCTCCGACGTGACGCCGCAGCCGTTCAACGGCTGCCGTCCGCCGAAGCGTCGTCGCGTTTAAGGCAGAAAGGAAAAGAGGTAACTCACCATGGCTCGTTACACCGGCCCTGCTACCCGTAAGTCCCGTCGCCTCCGCGTCGACCTCGTCGGCGGCGACATGTCCTTCGAGCGCCGCCCGTACCCCCCGGGGCAGGCTGGCCGCGCCCGCATCAAGGAATCTGAGTACCTGCTCCAGCTGCAGGAGAAGCAGAAGGCTCGCTTCACCTACGGCGTGATGGAGAAGCAGTTCCGCCGTTACTACGAGGAGGCCAACCGCCTCCCGGGCAAGACCGGCGACAACCTGCTGGTGCTCCTGGAGTCCCGCCTGGACAACGTCGTCTACCGCGCTGGTCTGGCCCGCACCCGCCGCCAGGCACGCCAGCTGGTTTCCCACGGCCACTTCACCGTGAACGGCAAGGCTATCGACGTTCCGTCCTTCAAGGTCTCCCAGTACGACATCATCGACGTGCGCGAGAAGTCCCGCTCGATGCTGTGGTTCGAAGAGGCTCAGGACAACCTGCTCGACGCCGTCGTCCCGGCCTGGCTGCAGGTCGTTCCCGAGACCCTGCGCATCCTCGTGCACCAGCTGCCCGAGCGCGCTCAGATCGACGTCCCGCTGCAGGAGCAGCTCATCGTCGAGCTCTACTCGAAGTAAACCTTTCACGAGTTTGCTTCACTCCGCGCGCGGAGTTTCAGGCGTCGGAAAGCGCCGAAGCCCTGCGCACACTCTTCCAATATTCGTTCCTACCGGCATCAAATAGTGGGTGCCGATAAAGGAGAAGTTCCATGCTCATCTCTCAGCGTCCGCAACTGACCGAGGAATACATCGACACCAACCGCTCGAAGTTCGTCATCGAGCCGCTCGAGCCGGGTTTCGGTTACACCCTCGGCAACTCCCTGCGCCGCACGCTGCTGTCGTCCATCCCGGGCGCAGCCGTGACCTCGATCAAGATCGACGGTGTGCTCCACGAGTTCACCACGATCAACGGCATCAAGGAGAACGTCTCTGAGATCGTCCTCAACGTGAAGGACCTGGTGCTGTCCTCCGACTCCGACGAGCCGGTTGTCATGTACCTGAACGTCGAGGGCCCCGGCGACGTGACCGCAGGCGACATCGAGCCGCCGGCGGGCGTGGAGATCCACAACCCGGATCTGCACATCGCGTCCCTGAACGAGCAGGCTCGCCTCGAGATGGAGCTTGTTGTCGAGCGCGGCCGCGGCTACGTCCCGGCCATGCCGAACTCCGGCGGCGAGGTCGGCCGCATCCCGGTCGACCAGATTTACTCCCCGGTGACCCGTGTGGCCTACAAGGTTGAGGCGACCCGTGTTGAGCAGCGCACCGACTTTGACAAGCTGATCATCGACGTGGAGACCAAGAACTCCATGACGGCCCGCGACGCGCTGGCATCCGCCGGCTCCACCCTGGTGGAGCTGTTCGGCCTCGCGCGCGAGCTGAACACCGCAGCAGAGGGCATCGAGATCGGCCCCTCCCCGCAGGAGACGGAGTACATCGCGGCCTACAACCTGCCGATCGAGGACCTGAACTTCTCCGTGCGCTCCTACAACTGCCTGAAGCGCCAGGAGATCAGCACCGTCGGCGAGCTCGCTGAGTACACCGAGTCCGACCTGCTGGACATCCGCAACTTCGGCCAGAAGTCCATCAACGAAGTCAAGATCAAGCTGGCTAACCTCGGCCTGACCTTGAAGGACGCACCGGAAGATTTCGATCCCACGCAGATCGAGGGCTACGACGCCGAGACTGGCGACTACCTGGACACCAGCGCGGAAGACGCAGAGTAGAACCCCAATCTTTGAGCTCGCGCTCACTTAACCGCACACGAGGAGTACTGACATGCCTACCCCTAAGAAGGGTGCCCGTCTCGGAGGTTCCGCCAAGCACCAGGAGCACATCCTGGCCAACCTTGCGCAGTCCCTCTTCGAGCACGGCGCAATTAAGACCACCGAGGCCAAGGCGAAGATGCTTCGCCCCTACGCCGAGAAGCTGATCACCAAGGCAAAGCGCGGCACCATTGCCGACCGCCGCGCCGTGGCAGCTGAACTGCCGAACAAGGAGATCGTCGCGTACCTGTTCAACGAGCTCGCTCCGCAGTTCGAGGGCCGAGACGGCGGCTACACCCGCTCCATCAAGCTGGAGAACCGCGCCGGCGACAACGCGCCGATGGTGCACATCTCCCTGGTGACCGAGGAGCTGGTTTCCACCGCTGCCACCCGCACCGCCCGCGCCGCCGCCTCCCGCGAGGCTGAGGCTGCGAAGGTTGAGGCCGCCGCTTCCGAGGAGCCGGCAGTCGACGAGACCGCAGTCGAGCTGAACGAGGCCCAGGCCGCTGAGGTCGAGACCGCACAGGTCGAGGCTGACGCACAGGCTGCTGAGGCTTCCAACGAGGCCGCCATCGAGGCGCAGGCTGCTGAGCCGGAGTCCCCGGAGCAGGAGCAGCAGAAGTAATGCTGCGCTGACTAGCCGACAAAGCCGGCACCTGGAGCAATCCGGGTGCCGGTTTTGCGTTTGCTAGCGTGAACCCATGCGAATCCGCCTGGACATTGCCTACGACGGCACCGACTTCCACGGCTGGGCTCGCCAGAAAGGCGACATCCGCACCGTCCAGGCAACCATCGAGGATGCCCTCACACTCGTGCTGCGTACCCCGGTCGCGCTCACCGTCGCAGGCCGCACCGATGCCGGCGTGCACGCCGCGCGACAGGTGGCGCACGCCGACATTCCCGACGAAAGCCTGGACCAGCGCTCGCTCGGGGGTAACCCGGCTGCACTTGTGCGTCGCCTAGCGAAGCTCCTGCCGGAGGACGTGCGGGTATTCGATGCGCGCGAGGCACACCCGCTTTTCGACGCTCGTTTTGCGGCTCTCACCCGCTCCTATACCTACCGAGTGACCACGGACCCGGCGGGCGCGCTGCCGACCCGCGCGCGGGACACCGCCGTGTGGGGCAAGCCTATAGAGCTGGGCCGCGCGCAAGCCGCCGCCGACCTGCTGGTGGGGCTGCAGGATTTCGCCGCGTTCTGTAAACTCCGCGAGCACGCCACCACGATCCGCGACGTCCACGCCTTCACCTGGCACGACGTATCCACCCCGCACGAGCCGGCGCTCTACGAGGCGCGGATCACCGCCGACGCGTTCTGCTGGAACATGGTGCGCGCGTTGACCGCCGCGTGTCTGACGGTGGGGGAGGGCAGTCGAGAGCTCGATTGGGTAGTCGGCCTGCTGGACAAGGACGCGCGCGATCCGGAGGTGCGCCTCGCGCCAGCAAAGGGTTTGACCCTGACCGGCGTGACATACCCGCGGGATGAGGATTTGGCGGAACGGGTCGCTGTGACTCGGGACCGTCGAACCCTCTAAGCGGAGAAAAAGTCTGCCGCGCAGACAAAAATGGCGTCGGCACGCGATGGCCCCCGGCGGGCGCGCCGTGCGGGAGGCGGGTGCGCCGCGGCCCCGGGGGAGGGGAATAGAATGCGGGAGATGCCCCTGCCCGGGTCTGTGAGGAGGAACAATGTCGTCGGCCGTGGCCGCATGCTTCGCTGTCGTTTTCTTCCTCGCCCCGGGTTTTGTCGTCTCGTGGGTCGCGGGGATGAAAGCGCCTGCGGCGATGGCGGCGGCGCTGCCGGTGAGCTTCGGCGTGTTCGGCATGGGCGCGTGGATGTGGGGCCTGACGTCGGCGCCGTTCAACCTCTGGACATTCGGGGTGAGCTTGGCGCTCGCGCTCGGTCTTGCGGGGGCGTGGCGCTACGCGTTCATCCGCAGGCGGAAACGCCCGGCTACCACTGAAACCAGGGGCGGGTCTACTGCCGTCGTGAAGCACGAGCCCTGGTACAAGGGCGGCCTGTTCGAGCCGACGTGGATCGTGCCCGCGATCGGCGTGGTGGCGGGTGCGTGGATGCTGATCGCAGATCGCCTGCACTGGCTCGTGCGCAGCCCGAACGGCGTGTACAACATCGTGCAGGGCTGGGACGTGCAATGGCACGCGAACTTGGTGCGCTTCATCATGGACACCGGCGTGGCGTCGCCGACGCGGATGGGTGAGCTGCAAAACATTGAGACGCACGCGAAGTTGCTGTACCCCTCCGGCTACCACGCCGGCATCGCGCTGTTCGGCAAGGCGGCGGGCCTCGAGCCCATCGCGGCGCTGAACATTGCGCAGGTGGTGCTGCCGGGCCTGGCCTTGCCGACGACGATGGCGTGCCTGGTGTTCGCGTTCATGCGCTCGCGCGGGATGACGGCGCAGATCGCCGCCGCGTTCGCCGCCGTGGCGATCTACGCCGCGCCGCAGGTGATGTGGGTGGGCGAGTACGTGGGCATGTGGCCGTATTTGTTCGCCATCTCGCTCACCGGCATCGTGATCTGGCAGTTCGTGGACACACCGCGCACGCCGGCGGCGGCGCTGCCCACGTCGCTGGGCTTCCTCGGGTTGCTCACCGCGCACCCCTCGGCGGTCACTGTCGTGGTGCTGGGCGTGGCGCTGAGCTGGCTGACTTCCACACTGGTGCGCCCGGAGCGGTCCCGGATCAAGGACACCTTTTGGATCGCGCTGCCGGCGCTGGCCGGCTCGATCGCGTTCCTGCCTCAGATCCTCGCCGGCTCGGAGCAGGCGGAGGAAGTGTCCGGCTGGGAGGCCAACGAGGCCGGCAACGTCACCGACGGGTGGGGCGACGCGTTCTTCATGGACACCCGCCATGTACAAGAGTTCTTCCCCGCGTTCAACCCGGTGGTTGCGCTGTGGCTGGCGCTTGTCGGTGCGCTGGTGCTGCTGTTCCTGCGCGGGCAGGTGTGGCCGGCGCTGTTCTACGTCATCTCGTTGGCAGCCACGGTGCACGCCGTGCAGCCTATCGACGGCTGGGTGGGCGACGGCCTCGGCGTCATCGCCGCCGTGCACTACAACACCCCGCACCGCCTGATCCTGCCGGTGTGCATGGCGGTGGCGGCGGCCGCGGCTATCGGTGTCGCGGCGATGATCCGCCTGCTCACCTTGGCCCCGCTCGCGGCGCGCAAGAACACCAAGGCGTGGACCGCCGCGACCACCGCAGCGTCGGTCGCGGTCGCGGCGGGCGTCGGCGTGGCGGGGGCGCCTGCGCTGCGGGCGGAAACGCTCGAGGGCGCCGAGGAGGCCTTCACCGCACCGCGCACCGACGAGCGCATGGTGAGCGAGGACGACATCGCCGCCTTCACCTGGCTCGCCTCCCAACCCGCCGCGTGGGAGGGGTACACACTGGGCAACCCCGACGACGGACACTCCTGGCTCTACGCCTACACCGGCGTGCCCACCGTGTCCCGCCACTACCTGTGGCCGTCCGGCGGCAGCGGCACCGACATGGCTATTGCCGTCTACGACTCGGACGCTGCCGGCGAGGGCCTGCGCGGCGACCCAGACGCGGAGAACTGGACCGACGAGGCGCTTGCCAACCTCGGCGTGAAGTTCTACATCACCAGCCCCGGCTCTTTCTGGTGGTGGCAGCGCACGCTGGACAAGCTCAACGACGGGCTGTGGATCGCCCGAGGCACCACCCCGGTGTACAAGAAGGGCGAGGTGGTCATCTTCGCAGTGAACGCCGAGTTCACCGAGGCCGAGCTGAGTGCCATGCAGCGCGACGCCCTCGCGCACGGTTCGGAGGAGCTTCCCACGCTTGCCGACGGCTCCGACGAGACCACCAGCGACAGCGCAACCACCACGAGCACCTCTACCAGTTCCAGCGCCACGGCGACGGCGACTGCGGCTTCAACAAGCGCCGCCCCAACAACGTCCCGCACGGCTACCCCGTCCGCGACGGCAACCGCCACGCCCACGCCGAGCCCGACAGCTACGTCGAGTGCTGAGCAGACGGGCGGGTCGCAGACGTCGGCAAGCGTGAGCTCAGCGCAGACGTCCGCGGCGGGGTAAGGTGAACGCGCCTGGTTCGGGGGAACCGGCGCGATTCACAGGGCGATTCTTGGGGGGACCACGATGGGGAAGCGGCTGCTGCCCACGACAAAAGTGCAGGTATCCGGCCACCGCTTCATGCGCAGGCGGGTGGAACACGGATTGATTTTCGGGGACGTGCGCATGATTCATGACCCGCTGGCGTCGCGGCGCCGCGCGGCGGCGTTCGGAACAGTCACGGTCCTGCTGGCCAGCGGCGTGATGGGGCTGTTCGCGTGGATGCGGCCGAACCCGGACCCGGGGGATGCCGCGATCCTGCGCGCGGCGGACGGGGAGCTCTACGTGCGTGTCGACGACACCGTGCACCCCGTCACCAACCTCACCTCCGCGCGGCTGGTGGCCGGCACCGATGCGGAACCCGAGCGCATCGGCGACGAGGCGCTCGCGGCGCTGTCGCGTGGCGTTCCGGTGGGGATTGTCGCCGCGCCGTCGCTGTTCGCGCCGGGCGGGGATGCCGCGACCTTGATTCCGCCCGATAAAGACACCTGGTCTGTCTGCGCGGCAGACAAAAAAGTCGTCGTCCGTGCGGGCGAGGCGCCGGCCCCGCTCGGAGAGGACGAGGCCGTGCTGGCCGAGGTCGACGGCCGCGAATGGGTGATCACCGCCGAGGGCCGCGCACTCCTCCCGAGCACCGACAGCGAGGCCGGGCGCATCATCCGGCGGGCCCTGCGCATCTCCACGCGCACGCCGCGTTGGGAGCCAGCGCCCCAGGTCCTCACCACCATCACCGAACTGCCGCCGTACGCGCTGCCGTCGCCGCTGCTCGGCGTCCTGCGCGCCGACGACAGCATGTGGGTGCTCTCCGAAACCGGCGGCATCCAGGAAATCACGCAGCTTCAGGGGCGCCTGCTTATCGACGCAGGGGTAAGCGCCGTCGACATCGATCGCGCGGACCTCGCGGCTTACGCCGATGCGTCGCCGGAGGTGGAGCTTAAGCTCCCGCGCGTGGCACCGACGTGGATCGACCCGAAGGAGACCGCCGTCTGCGCGACCGACACCGGCGGCGGCGCTGTGTGGAGCCTGGAGGAAGCGCAAGCTGGTGCGGTTGAGCTCGGCGGGGAATCGGCGGCCACGCACTTCGCTGGCCTGGCGGACGGCGCGGTCGGCGTGGATACCGGCCGCGGCTTCCACGTGGTCGGAGTGACTGGGCTGCGCCACGCGGTTGACGATGCCGATGCCTTGACGACGATCGGAGCCCACCGCGTCGCCGAAGTGCCCTGGGCGCTCATCCGGTTGCTGCCGGAAGGCGCCGAGCTGACCCGCGAGGCCGCGATGCGGGCGCTGTATTAGCAGTGCTGAGCGTCGGGGCGCATCCGCGGCCGGCACAGCACGGCGACGGCCGCGATGAACAGCGCCTCGAGCATGCGCCACCCGCGCCGCGAGGAGTAGTGGACCGTGTGCTCGGTAGGTTCGATGATGACGGGTTCGCGGGCGTCGACCGGCTCCGGCGGCAGCATTGTGAGCAGCGTGAGCGGGTCGAGTGCCCCGCCGTTGGGCTCGGCGGAAGCGGCGACGAGCTCCCGGATGTCAGCCGGCGTGAGCCCCGGGTGACGCTCCCGCAGCAGGGCGATCGCGCCCGAGACCACCGGCGTCGCGAAGCTCGTGCCCGTATAGGGGCTCACCGCGCCCTCGCGGGTCCAGGTGCCGTCGGCCCAGCCGCCGCCGTCGGACGCGAGGGCGATCTCCACGGTGCCGGGCGCGGAGATCGGTGTCCCAGGGGCGTCGATGGAGTATTCGGCCATGGTGTAGGCGTCGGCACGCGCGCCCACCGCAATCACGGTGGGGAAGTGGGCGGGAATGACGGTGTCGCCCTGGTGGCAGGAACTTCCGGCGTTGCCGGCGGCGGCGACGACCACGGTGCCCTCGTACTCCGCGCGGGCCAGGGCGTGCTCGATGCCGCTGGTGTCCACGCGGCCTGCGACATCGGGTGCCAAGCACGACACGACGGAAATGTTTATCACGCTGGCGTGTTCGTCGAGGGCGCTGTGGATGGCGTCGGCAAGCGTCTGCAAGCTCCCCGCGCCGGGCACCTCGTCCTCGCCGACGAAGGTGCGGTAATGGGCCGAGGTCTGGCGGATGGCGATGATCTCCGCATCCGGGGCGATGCCGCGGGAAGTGCCGCCGATGATGCCGGCGACGACGGTGCCGTGGCTGTCGCAATCCAGATGCGGCGCGGGCGCCCAGATATCGACGAAGTCGCGGCTGTAGAAGACTTGGTCGAGCTCGGCCGTGGGCGCGACGCCGGTGTCGATGACGGCGACGCGGACCCCGGCCCCTGTGGCGAACTCGTGCAGGAGCGCGAGCTGCGGATTCCGTTCGGGCAACGCCTCGGTGGCGATGTGGGCGGGCACGGCGCAGGCGTAATCCTGGGCGGCGGCTGGCTGCGGCGCGGGGAGGGCGAGTGCGAGAGCTGCGGCGCTAGCGAGGAAACGGCGCATCACAGCCCCCTGATCATCGCGAACGTGCCGGTGAGGTGCACCGCGAGCGGGATGACGGCGATGATCGCGGCCATCTCCGCGCGCTCGAACCAGACGACGGTGGTGGGTTCCAATTCGCCCAGGCGGGGCGCCCACAACGGTGCCGAGCCCACGAGCAGGACAGCCAGGATCGCCACCGCGACCGCGACCGGGTGCGGATTCGGGGTGCGCGCCGCCGCGCCGACACCGGCGAGTGCGGCAGCGAGCGCGAAGCCGACGAGCGCACTGCGCGGCACAGCGTAGTGGTGGCGCAACGCGTGCAACCCCACCGCGCCCGCGGTGCACAGCGAGAAGCCGAGCACCCACGCGCCGCCGCGCCACCCCAGCACGCCCAGCGCCGGAACTGCGCACACAGCGCTCGCGGCAGTCATCGCCCCGGCGATCGTTACCGCGCGGGCGCTGCGCGTATCGACGTCCGCTTGGTAGCCGTCGGACGTATCGAACTCCTCGCCGGCGGTGGGGATGCGTGGAATCCGCAACCCGGCCGCGCGGCTGGCCACACCCGGTGTCGCCATCACCGCGAGCACGCAGGCGAGCACCCCGAGGGCGGCCGGCGCGGTGACCGCGGGAAACCACGCGCCGACCGCGCTGCAGGCAGTGACCGCGCCGCTGGTGCACGCGAAGGCGACCTGGGCCGGCCCCGCGAGCCCGAGGATCGCGCCCGCGCCGGCGACCGTGACCGCGGCCACCGCTCCGACGAGCGCGCCGATAGCGGGGTCGACGGCGCTCAGCCACTCCTCCCGCAGGCCCGCAACCCAGCAGCCCGCGGCCGCGCCCAGCACGTAGGGCACCGGGGCGAACATTGCCGCCGAGCGGGTGAACATCGCGATCACCACCAGTGCTAGCCCGCCTACCGCGAGCGCTGCCGGCAGGCCGGTGAAAGCGCCGGTGAGCAGCCCGGCGCACGCCGCGCCCGCCATGCCGGCCGCGGCTGCGAGCCCCCGGGCCTCACCGGCGCCTTCAGCTGCGGCCCGCAGCGACTCCGCAGCATCGCGCACCACGGGCGGGGCGGCTGGTTCGGCGGGCGTGAGGGTGACAATGCAACCGTCGTAAAGCTTGAGTCTGTGCAGCGGCGTGTGCATGTCCAAGGGAGCGCCGCCGGCAGTGGAGGCGACCCACGGCCGGTGGATGTCCGGCAGGTCGATGAGGCGCGCGAGCTCCGGCAGGACCTCCGCGAGTGTGGAAGAAGTGGGCAGCGTGACATCAATGTCGCGGTGCAGAGTGACCACGCTGACGCGGACGGTGACGCGCACAACGTGGTAAGCCGACGTGGCAACCAACGTAAAACCCCCGAAAGATGCGTGCGCGGCAACCCCCATGCGCCGCGCGGTGCACCCAAGTATGGCGTAGAGTATCGCCCGCGTCCACAGATTGGGGGACCGGCTCGGGGGAGCTGGCGTCTGCGGGACAGCTCAATGGGGGAAGCATGCTAGGCCTCGACCACAATCCAGTCATCCCGCCCGCCGCGCTCGCGGTTGCCGTCGACGTGCCGCCGATGCCCGCCGGCACCTTGCGCGCCGAGGCGGTGCCGCCCGCGCAGAAAGACCAGCCCGTTCCGGTGATGCGGGTGCTCATCCCCGTCATCATGGTGGTGGCGATCGGCGCGGTGATGGCGCTCATGGCGCTCTCCGGCCGCGGCATGAGCCCGATGATGCTCATGTTCCCGCTGATGATGCTGGTGGGCATGGTGGCCATGTTCAACCCCAGCGAAAGCCAGGGGGATATCGACGAGACCCGGCGCGTATACCTGCGCCACCTCGACGCCCTTGCGGCGCGGGCCCGGGCAAACGGCGCGAAACAGCGCTCGCACATGACCTACCTGCACCCCGCGCCGGGCGAGCTCGCAACCGGCGTGCCCACGCACCGCGTGTGGGAGCGGCTGGATTCCTCGCCGGAGGCGCTGCAGGTGCGGGTTGGCACCGGCACGACCGCGCTGTGCACCCCGGTCGAGGTGGATGATCCGGGTTCGCCCGAGGACCTCGACCCGGTGTGCGCGGTGAGCTTGCGCCGCACCGTCGCCGCGGTGAGCGCCGTGCACGCGATGCCGATCGTGGTGCAGCTCGCGGCGTTCCCGGCAGTGACGCTGGCTGGCCCCGCCGCGGAGGCTGTCGCCCGCGCGATGCTGTGCCAGCTGGCGTTTTTCCACGGCCCGGAGCTGGTGGGCATCGACGCCACCCGCACCCGCTTCGGCTGGGCGAAATGGCTGCCGCACACTCGCGCGCCCGAGGCTGCGGCGTTTCGTATCGCGCTTATCGACGCATCCTTGCAGCCCACCAATTTCACGACAACGCCGCTGCTCGGGGCTGATGAGTGCGATTGCGTGATCACGTTTCACCCGGACCCGGACTTCTACGTCGACGAGGATGCCCTGCATCTGGTGTGTGCGGCGACGATGACGGCGTTGACCGGCACCGGCGAAGAGCGCCTCGGCGTGCCCGATCCGCTGAGCGACGCGGAGGCTGCGCTCGTGGCGCGCAGGTTGGCGTTCTACCGTCGCCCCGACGAGGGCGCGGGAGAGACCGGCGCCGACGTGCTGGCCATGCTGGGGCTCGACCGGTTGGGCGACATCGGGCCGGACGGGCTGGCCGACGGCGAGGCCGTGACGGACGCAGACGTCGCCGCGATGTGGCCGGGGCGGGAGGGCACCCGCCAGCGCCTCACCGTGCCGATCGGTGCCACGCCCGAAGGCCGCGCCGTGTTCTTGGACATCAAGGAAGCGGCCCACGGCGGCGCCGGCCCCCACGGCCTGTGCATCGGCGCGACCGGCAGCGGCAAAAGCGAGCTGCTCAGGACGTTGGTCATCGCGCTCGCCGCCACGCACTCGCCGGACGAGCTGAACCTGGTGCTTGTGGATTTCAAGGGCGGCGCGACGTTCCTCGGCTGCGAGGGGTTGCCGCATACGTCGGCAGTGATTACGAACCTCGAGGATGAGGCAGTGCTGGTGGAGCGCATGTACGACGCGCTCTCCGGCGAGATGCACCGCCGCCAGGAATTGCTGCGCAAGGCGGGCAACTACGCCAACATCACCGACTACACCGCGGCGCGCCTCAGCGGCGCGGACATCACGCCCCTGCCCGCGCTGGTAGTGGTGGTTGACGAGTTCTCCGAGCTGCTCACCCAGCACCCGCACTTCGCCGAGCTGTTTGTGGCCATCGGCCGTCTCGGCCGCTCCCTCGGCGTGCACCTGCTGCTCGCCTCGCAGCGCCTGGAGGAAGGCAAGCTGCGCGGTCTCGATTCGCACCTGTCCTACCGCATCGGTCTGAAAACCTTCTCTGCCGCGGAATCCCGCCAGGTCCTCGGCGTTCCGGACGCCTACGAGCTGCCCGGCCAACCGGGCTCCGGTTTCCTCAAAGCCGCCTCGCCGGATCTGGTCCGCTTCCGCGCCGCCTACGTGTCGGGCCCGCTCACGCGCCGGGTGGTGCAGCACAAAGCCGCGCTTACCGTGCAGGTGCGCCCCTTCACCGGCTGGGACGCCGCCGAGCGCGCGTGGGAGGAGCAGGCGCTTGCCGACGACGCGGAGACAGTGACCACCGACGAATCCACCACCGTCGTCGACGCCGTGGTGCGCCGGACGACGGCGCTGGCCGAGCACGCCGGGATGCGCGCCCACCAGGTGTGGCTGCCGCCGCTGCCGGGCGCCTACGAACTGCACGAGCTGCGGCCCGGCGAAGAATCGCACGGCCACTTGCGCATTCCCGTCGGCATCGTGGACGAGCCTTACCACCAGCGCCAGGACACCGCGCTGTTGGATCTCGCCGCGTCCGGCGGCCACGCAGCCATCGCCGGCGGACCGCAAACCGGCAAGTCGGAGGCGCTGAAAACCATCGTCGCCTCGCTCGCGCTCACCCACACCACAGACCAGGTCGCGGTGTACGCCATCGACGCGGGCAGCGGCGGCCTCACCGACCTCGAGGTGCTCCCGCACGTCGCCGGTGTGGCATCGCGTGCCGACGAAGAACGCGTGCGCCGCGTCGTCGACGAGGTGACCAGCATCATCGACGACGCAGCCACCGCCAGCGCTGAGACGGTGCGCCGGGACACCCTCCTCATCGTCGACGGCTGGCACGCGCTCCTGTCCACCGATTCCAAGCTCGAGGACCTGCGCGATCCGCTCACCCGCATCGCTTCCGAAGGGCCGGCGGCCGGGGTGCACCTGCTGTTGACCACCCAGCGGTGGAGCGCGGTGCGCACCGGCGTGCGCGACTTGGTGGCCACGCGCCTGGAATTGGGGCTCACAGAACCGATGGATTCCCTCATCGACCGCACCGCCCAGACGAAGCTGCCGGCCCGGCCCGGCATCGGCCTCACGCCGGAAGCGAAGCTCATGCTCTTCGCCCGCACCAGCGCCCAGGACCTGGCGCACGTTGCCCAAGTTACCGCTGATCAGCCGCGGGTGCCGGCGCTACGGGTACTGCCGACCCACGTCGCGGTTGAGCACCTCCTCGCAAAGGCAGGCGGGATTCCCATCGGTGTCGGCGGCCCGCGCCTCGAACCCATCGCCTGCGCCTCCGGGCACCTGTTGGCCATCGGTGCGACGGGTTCCGGCAAGTCGACGGTGATCGCGAGCGCCATCGAGGCGGTGGGGGCGCTGCCGCGGGAAGAAGCCCGGATGGTCATCCTGGATCCGCGGCGCGCGCACCTCGGGAGGGCTCGGGAGGACATGGTGGCGTTCTATGCGGCGTCGGCAAGCACGATCGCGGACGCGGTGCGCGCCCTGAGCTCGACGCTGAACGCGCGGCTGCCCGGGGCGGACGTGTCGCCCCAGCAGCTCGCGGCGCGCTCCTGGTGGGAAGGTCCGGAGCTGTACCTGCTCATCGACGATTTCGATCTTGTCGGCGACCCCGTCCTGCGCGACGTGGAGGCGCTGCTGCCGCACGCGCGCGACGTCGGCCTCCACGTCATCTGCGCGCGCAAGTTCGGCGGCGTGTCCCGGGCGCTCTACGGCGGATTCCTCGGCGCGCTGAAGGACCTGCTTCCCGACGT
Organism: Corynebacterium stercoris; assembly: GCF_024160105.1. Taxonomy (GTDB): domain Bacteria; phylum Actinomycetota; class Actinomycetes; order Mycobacteriales; family Mycobacteriaceae; genus Corynebacterium; species Corynebacterium stercoris. The sequence goes on along the minus strand of NZ_JAMFTQ010000006.1, from coordinate 54,085 downwards.
CTGCATTCTCGACGGCACGAGGGAAGAAGGATCCCTGTTCGGCGTGCGGCCAAGTGCGCAGCCGCCGGGGAGGGCGACGCTGGTGCAAGCCGGCGACGTGGTCGGCACGGTGCAGCTGGCCGCCCCGTATGGGGAGGGCGGGTCGCTGTGACGCAGGCGCCCGCCGGGCCCGCGCTGCGGATCACGGTGACGGATACCTCGACTGTGTTCACAGGGGCGGCGAACCTGCACCGCTTCGACGCGCCGTCGGCACGCGAGGTGGCGGCGTACGTGCGCAACCTTTTCGGCCCCGATCCGCAGGGCGCGGAGGTGCACCTTGCGGCGTCACCGGAGCGGCTGGCGGAGATCGAAGCGGCGCTCGCCGGCTACGACGTTTTCCTCACCAGCAACGTGCTGGATACGCCGGGCGCTCCACCTACGCAGGCGCCGGGTGCCGAAGCGCTGCAGCTGCGGCGGCCGGTGGACACCGTGGAGGAAGACCGGCGGGCAGTGTGGATCATCGGCTCAGTGGTGGCAGGCGTGGCGGTGGCATGCGCCGTCGCGGTGGTGGTGACAGCTCGCTCGCTCTTCGGTGCGGCGGGTGGCGAGGTTGCGACGACCCAGAGCACACCATCGACAAGCAGCGCGGCGGCGACGAGCAGTGCGGTTGCAACGCAGGCGTCGGCAAGCGTGAGTCCTGTGCCCGCGACGGTGGTGCACGAGCGCGCCGGGGTGCGCGTGGAGCTGCCCGCGGGCTTCACGCTGGAGGAGGACGCCGGGATGTGGCGCGCCACCGGCCCAGATCCCGATTTCCGGCTGCACATCGCAGTCGACGACCTGTTCACGTTGCCAGCGGAGACGATGGCGGAGCAGGTGCGGCGCGAGGTGGAGGCGGACCCGCAGACCGAGCTCGTGGCAACGGACGGGTTCGCCCTTACCTACATCGAGCGCCCCGGGGACGGCTCGGAGGTGATGTGGAAGACGTGGCCGCACGGCACCCACCAGATTTTCGTTGCGTGCCAGACCCGCGGGGTGCCCACGCGCGTGCAGCAGGCCACGTGCCGGATGGCGTTCGATTCCGCCGAATATGCCCCCGGAACTGGGGATTTGTAGCCGAGAGAAAAAAGTTTGGCCGCGGATGGAACCGAAGCGGGGTTTTCAGCGTCCAATACATGAACAGTTCAACGGATCTGTTCTCTCACCGTTTACACCTTCGAGGGGGAATCACCATGAGCCATTTCGCAACAGAAGCCGAGGTCATGCGTGCGACCGCAGACCACGCGGACGCTGTCAACGCTGACGTCAACCGTGAAATCGACCGCATCCAGGATGTCGCGCAGTCCGTGCGCGGGTCCTGGGAGGGCCGCGCGCAGCGCAGCTTCGACGAGCTGATGCTGCGTTACGACGACGCCCAGCGCCGCCTCGGCGAGGCGCTGAACGCCATCGCCGTGAACATCCGGGACAACGCAAAGCACTACGAGAACACCGACGTGACCAACACCGAGGGCCTCGACCGCCTCGCCTCCACCTCCGGCCTCGCGCTCTAAGTACGAAAGGACACCACGACCATGCACATCAAGTACGACTTCGCCCAGATCTCCAACGCCACCGCCGACATCCGTTCCTCCGCAGTCCGCATCAACGGCCAGCTCACCGACCTCAAGGACCTGATCAAGCCGATGACTGACACCTGGGAAGGTGACGCAGCCGCCAACTACCGCACGCACCAGGCCAAGTGGGACCAGGCGGCGGACGACCTCAACCGCATCCTGAACCAGATCGCCGACACCGTAGAGGAGGGCAACAACCAGATGATGGCCGTCAACGCCGCGGCAGCGAACAGCTGGGGCTAAGACGGGGCACGTACGCCCCGCGCACCGACACCACCACCTCGGGGGGACCTTGGGGGAGTAGGGGTGGCCACGGTGCGCGGGGCGTTTCCTCGTTCTTGGGCCGAAATCGGCGTTTTGGTCATGGTGGGCGGGTGGCGTAGGGTTGAACACCTGTGTGCCGCGCGGTGCTTAGCTTTTGCCCGCGCACTTTCCGTCGGGTCTCCACCGGCCGCCGTCGGAAAGCGGAGTGCACGGCGCTTCACCTGGCCGGCAGCCTCTAGACAGACTTTAAGGAGTCATGCATGTCTACTTACCACCCGAAGAGCGGTGACATTACCCGCAAGTGGTACGTCATCGACGCAACCGACGTGGTGCTGGGCAAGCTCGCTTCCACCGTAGCTGACCTGCTGCGCGGTAAGCACAAGCCGCAGTTCGCACCGAACGTCGACACCGGCGATCACGTCATCGTGATCAACGCCGACAAGATCCACATCTCGTCCAACAAGCGCGATCGCGAGATGCGCTACCGCCACTCCGGTTACCCGGGTGGTCTGAAGTCCATGACCCTGGGCCGCGCGCTGGACGAGCGTCCGGACCGCGTCATCGAGGAAGCTGTGAAGGGCATGATGCCGCACAACAGGCTTTCCCGCGAGTCCATCAAGAAGCTGCACGTCTACGTCGGTGCGGAGCACCCGCACGCCGGCCAGCAGCCCGAGACCTTCGAGTTTAAGCAGGTGGCACAGTAATGACCGAGCCGAACAACTACGCCGAGGACAACTACGCAGCTGAGGCGCTGGACACCGACATCGACCACGCAACTGCGGCGACCGAGGAGTTCAACTACACCATCGGTGACGCGATCGCACCGGAGGTCGAGGAGACCGAGGGCGAGTTCGCCGAGCCGGTGCAGCTGCACGAGGGCCCGATCCAGACCGTCGGCCGTCGTAAGCGCGCAATCGCTCGCGTGACCGTCACCGAGGGCGAGGGCAAGATCACCGTCAACGGCCGCGAGTTCGAGGACTACTTCCCGAACAAGCTGCACCAGCAGGACATCCTGCAGCCGCTGACCCTGCTCGAGCGCGAGGGCCAGTTCGACATCAAGGCCAACATCGGCGGCGGCGGCCCGACCGGCCAGGCAGGTGCGCTGCGCCTGGCTATCGCCCGTGCACTGAACATCTACAACCCGGCTGAGCGCCCGACCCTGAAGAAGGCTGGCCTGCTCACCCGTGACGCGCGTGCCGTGGAGCGCAAGAAGGCTGGTCTGCACAAGGCCCGCCGCGCACCGCAGTACTCCAAGCGTTAATCGCTGCTGCGGCGCTGGATTCGCGCCGTCGGCAAGCTCGAAGCTCCCTCCGTTTCCCTCGGGGGGAGCTTTTTGCGTGCCGACGCTCGGGCATAATGAACGCCATGACTCGACTGTTTGGAACTGACGGTGTGCGCGGGCTAGCGAATGAGGCGTTGACTGCGTCGCTGGCCATGCGCCTCGGTGCGGCCGCGGCGACGGTGCTGACGCGGGACCGGAGCTCGGACCGCCGCCGCCCCACCGCGCTGATCGGGCGCGACCCGCGCGTTTCCGGCGAGATGCTGGCCGCCGCGATGGCCGCCGGCATGGCGTCGAAGGGCGTGGACGTGCTGCGCGTGGGCGTGATCCCCACCCCGGGCCTGGCGTTTCTGACGGACGATTACGGCGCGGATATCGGCGTGATGATCTCGGCATCGCACAACCCGATGCCGGACAACGGCATCAAGTTCTTCTCCGCCGGCGGCAAGAAGCTTCCCGACGATGTGGAAGATGAGATCGAGGCCGCCATGGCGGAACTTGCGGAGACCGGCCCGACCGGGACCGGCATCGGCCGCGTCATCGAGGAGGCGCCGGACGCGCGCGAACGCTACCTGGCGCACCTGAAGGACGCGGTGACGCAGGACCTCAGCGGCATCAAGGTGGTGGTGGACTGCGCGAACGGCGCCGCCTCCGAGGTCGCCCCGCGCGCCTACGCCGCCGCCGGCGCGGAGGTGACCGCGATCTTCAACGCCCCGAATGCCTTCAACATCAACGACGGCTCCGGCTCCACCCACATGGAGCAGATCCAGGCGGCTGTGGTGGAGCACGGCGCCGACATCGGCTTGGCGCACGACGGCGACGCGGACCGCTGCTTGGCGGTGGACGCGGCGGGCAACATCGTCGACGGCGACCAGATCATGGCGATCCTGGCCACCGGCATGCAGGAGCGCAACGCGCTGGTGGACAACACCCTGGTGGCCACGGTGATGAGCAATTTGGGCCTGAAGCTGGCGATGAAGGAGCACGGCATCACGCTCAAGGAGACTGCGGTGGGGGACCGCTACGTGCTCGAAGAGCTGGGCCGCGGCGATTACTCGCTGGGCGGCGAGCAGTCCGGCCACGTGGTGCTGCCCTCCCACGCCACCACGGGCGACGGCACCCTGACGGGCCTGATGCTCATGGCGCGCATGGCCGAGACGGGCAAGACACTCGCCGAGCTGGCGAGCGTGATGAAGGTGCTGCCGCAGGTGCTCATCAACGTGCCGGTGTCCGACAAGGGCAGGATCCTCGACGCGCCTGAGGTACAGGAGGCGATCCGCGCCGCGGAGCAGGAGCTTGGCGACGCCGGCCGCGTGCTGCTGCGCCCGTCCGGCACCGAGGAGCTGTTCCGCGTGATGGTGGAGGCTGCCGAGGAGGAGCAGGCGCGCAAGGTTGCGGGTCGGCTGGCGGCGGCCGTCGCCACGGTTTAATCTGAGCGCGGGAAAAATTTTCGCCCTTCGAGGGAACCGAAGGGCGTTTGGGGGAGTCTGAATATGTGAAGACTATTCAGACACGGGCCGGGTTGTCCCGGCCCTCACGCTTTTTGGGGGTAAGCCTTGGAAACCTTTGTTGGACCCGACATGGATACGGGGGTGGTCCGCGCTTATTACGGCGAGGCCATCGCTGCCTACGATGCCGCCGCGCAGGCGCTCGACGCGAACCGGGTAGATATTGCAGCGGCTGATTTCGGCGAGGGGTTCGCGGACCGCGGCGCGCGCATCGCTGCCGCCCTGGATGCGCTGCACAGCACGACGCAGGATTTCCTCGCCGCGCGCTCGCGCACGTGGGAGAGCGTGCTGGCGCTTGCCGACGACGTGGAGCACCTCGACGCCTCCAACGCCGCCGCGTTCGGGAAGGTGAACGGGCTGTGATGGCGTCGACGGGGGCGGTGCGGTCCGTCGTGCGGGAGACCGTGGCCGCCGTGAACGCGGCGCCTGGTGTCGGCGCTGGTACGAAGGCCGCGGTGAGCGCGACTGCGCAGGACGTGCTGGGCAATGTGCGGCGCTGCGAGGGGCAGAACTTCGCCGGGTTCCGCGGCGCCTCGGTGACGATCGGCCTCGCCGGCTGCGGCTCGGCGAAGGCCACGATCGAGGTCAAGAACTCGCAGGTGAAAGCGCCGGAGGGTTCGGAGCGCTGGTTCGCCGAGGTGGGGATCACGCCCCGCGAGCGTGCCGACGCCGCCCGGGAGCGCACCCATTTTGCGAACGTCGGCAAGGTGGGTTCGCAAATCCGGAAATGCTGCACAGCCATCGAGCGGATCCGCGACACCATGTGCCGGGCCGTGCCGCTGCTGATCAAGCCGGCGAAGGCGTTTTTGGAGCTCATCCTCAAGTTCGGCATCACCAAGCTCATTCCTTTCGCTGTGGAGCTCGTGTTCAAGGCCCTGAGCTGGGCGCTGGATCTAGTGCTGGACGGCAACGACGCCATCGAGACCTGCTTGGACGGCATCGAAGAGTGCGTCAGGGACGTGGCCGACAAGAAGCCCGAAGCGCCGGTGACCTACGGCGACAAGTGCAAAGAGCCGGCCGGCAAGCAGCCGGGGACCAAGCAGCCCGAGAACAAGCAGCCTGAGAACAAGCAGCCGTCGCCGCCGGTGGCGCCGAAGGTGGCTCCCCCGCCTGCGCCGACGCCCCAGCCCGCGCCCGAGGTGCGCCCCCAGCCGCGACCGACGCCGACGGTGACGCTGCCGCCGGCCGTCGGCCCAACTGGTGGGGCACCGCAACCGGTGCCGTCAGCTCCGACTCCTGCGGCACCGACTCCGGTTCCGGTGGTGCCGGATCCAGTTGTCCCCGCACCCGCACCACCAACGACGGTTGCGCCTGCAGCGCCGGCAGTGCCCGCCAACGACAACCTTTTCCACGTGCCCGTTGTCACCCCGGCCGAGCCGGTTCCTGCGCAGACCCCGATCACCGCGCCGGCTGCTGCGGAACCGGTAACAGTGACGCCGCCGCCTGCTGCGCCGCTGCCCGCCGCGACACCGACCGCGGTGCCGCCGCCTGCTGTCGGAGGAACGATCGCGGCGCCCACGTTGCCCGCCGGTACCGGCGCGTTCGAAGTGCCCAAGGTGACCGACGTGGCGCAGCCACCGGCGCGTCCGACGGTGCCCGACACGCCGCCGGCACCGCAGCCCATCGACAGACTCTGCCGCTGCGTCCCCGTGGAAACCCCGAAGAGTGGGCTGCCAGAGAAGGCGAGTACCCCTGCCGCGGTCCCCGGGACAGCATCAGCGGAGACACCGCGGCGGATCGAGCCCGCTACTCAGGAAACGACTGCGACCGTGCCTCCTGCGCCGGAAGCGTCCGGCACAGAGGGCAAGCAGAGGAAGTCGTTGAGCTTCACCATCGCATTCGACTTTGGCCTCGAGCTCACCGTGAATGCGCCGCTCGATGCCCTCGGCTGCGACACTGCTGAAGCGATTAAGCCCGCGTCATCACCGTCGGTGACGGCAAAGCTCATGCTCGGCCCGCTGGGCCAGGCGGGCGCGGCCGCGGTGCAGGGAGGCATCGAGCACCTCCGTACCCTGCTGCGCGAGGTCGTGGCGTGCCCGGGGGCGGAGTGCGCCACGCATACGGCACCGCCACCCGCTGCGCCAGCGCCAATGCAGCCAGCGCCGACGCAGCCGGCGGGCGCGCCTCCTGCGGGTGGCGTGACTCCGCCGCCGCCTGAGCTGGCGAAGGTTGAAGAGCCTGCGCCACCGCCAAAGAAGGGAGCGGCAGCAGCAGCACCGGCAGCGGCGGCACCTGCGGCATCACCGGGGGCTGCGGGGGCTGGACCTGCGCCGTCGGGAAGCACCGGCGGCGGCGGGGGCGGTGGAAGCGCGCCTGCTCCGGCGGCTCCACCTCCGCCACCGGCAACGCAGCCGAGCGGGGGACCGGGTCACCGCCCGGCGGTGAAGATTGAAGCGACGCAAAGCGTCAAAGCATGGGGAATGAGAAAGTTGGGGGATTGGTAAATGGATTTCATCGAGTTCGCGGAGATGTACCAGCGGCGCACGGCGAAGCGATTGCAAGACTTTGAGGCGGTGCTGCGGGAAACGCAACGGAAAATGGAAATCACCGCGCAGCAGCAAGCGCTGTCGCGGGAACTGCACCCGCAGCGCCCGCCGACACACATCCCGCGCGGGGAGTACGGCATGCCGCGGCGTCGGGAGCGTCCGCAGGGACAGGTGAAATCGGTGCTGCGCCGCGAGGGGCCGAGTGCCGCCGAGCGCTCAATCGACGCGTAGCCGCCGGTGCGGGAAAAACCCGGCGCGCCACCCACGGTCTGCATCGTGGGGAGCGCGTCGGGTGAAGCCGCGGAAGCCCGGAGCCTCTAGAAGAGGGAGAAGCGGGAGTCGTCGCGGGAGAGGCCAGCGGCCTGGGCCAGGTCGTCGCCGAAGAGGGAGGTGAAGCCCTTGCCGGTGGCCTCCGGGTCGGAGAACGCGGCGTATTTCTTGTCCTCCTCCAGCTGGTGGAGGAGGAAGCCGGTGATCAGGCCGCGGGTGGTGGCCTGATTCTTGGAGTCGGACTTGCCGAGGCCGATGAGGCGGGCACCGATGCCGTCCTCGGAGAAGCCGCGCTGGTCGGCCTTCTTCACCGAGCGGTAGGAGACCTCGCCGGCCCAGTTGTACGCGAGCTTCGCCGGGTTGCCCGGGTTGAACAGGGAATCGGAGTCCTCGCCCGGGCCGACGATGAGGCCCGGCACGAAGAGGTTGCGAGCCGCCTCGACGGCAGACGGCGCAACGTTGGACGGGTAGGCGGCCGCGACGGCGGCGACCTTCTGGTTATCCACCGCGGCGAGGACAGCCGCGCCACCGCCCATGCCGTGGCCGACCAGCGCGAGCTTGCCCGGCGAGACGGTGATGTTGCCGTTGCCGATGCGCACACCTGCGACGATCTGCAGCGCGGTTTCGAGGTCTGCGGCGAAACCTGTGTGATCCGGGGTCAGGCCCGTCTCGGTGTCCGGGGCGGCGACGACGATGCCCCAGCTGGCCAAGTGGCGCAGCGTCTCCACATACGCGGTGGAATCACGGCGCCAATCATGGCCGAACGCGACCCCCGGCAGGTCGCGGCCCTCAGCCGGCGCGTACACCTTGCCCGGTAGGCCGGTGTAACCGAGGTCCCCCTCCATGACCCGGTGCGGGCCGCGCTTGGACAGATCAGACAGTTGTTTCAAATTCGCAGACACGGGATAGAGCTTACTTGATTTGTGTATTTCAATTGGCTGGGAAGACAGGCGTCGGCACGCGCCTGAAAGCCCCGGGCGCGGGGTGCGATGGTTTAGTGTTGCACAGGTCCATTTAGCCGGCGGGAAGGAGGCGCGATGCTCGGGGCACTGTGGCTTGCGTTCATCGACTCCATCAACCTGCTGCTCATTGCCGTGATTGTGGCGGTGGGCATCATGGCGCCTCGCGGGGGCGGGCGCTACGGCAAGGTGACGTCGCTGCTCATTGCGGGCGACTGGCTGGGCGTGGCGGCGCTGGCGACGCTGATGCTGGTGATTTTCGACAGTCTCGGACCCGCCGTGCAACGCTTCGTCGACGGGCCAGTGTTCGGCATTGTCCTCATCGCAACGGGCGTGGTCACCGGGCTGCTTGCGTTGCGGGGCGGCGACAATTCGGCGCTGGTGGCGCGCATCCTCGGCCCCCTGAAGACACCGAATCCGCTGACCATGCTCACCGGTTTCATCCTGGGCCTGGTGCAATCCGCGACGTCGATGCCGTTTTACGGCGGGCTTGCGCTGCTCTCGGCGGCCGGGGTGGATCCGGCCACGCGCTACGCCACCATTCCGCTCTACGCCACCGTAGCGCTGTCGCTGCCCACACTGACCGCGCTGCTGGTTGCCTGGGTGCGCGAGGCGCCCGACAGTGCCGCGGGGCGCGGCTTCGAATGGGCGCGGGCGAACCCCCGCATTGTCACCCTCGCCGCGACGTGGGCGGTGTCGGCGCTGCTCATCGGCCTCGGCGTGATCCACTTGGCTTAATAGGCGGCGCGCTGGTGCACAATGTGTGCCATGTACCCGTTGACCGCGCGCATTGATCTTGGGGCCATCGCCCACAACGTCGCCGTGCTCAAGCGGCAGGCGGGCGACGCGCGGCTGGTGTGCGTGGTCAAGGCCGACGCCTACAACCACGGCATCGAGCGGTGCGTGCCGGTGATGGCCGCGCACGGCGCAGACGCATTCGGAGTCGCCACCTTTGCCGAGGCGCGTGCGGTGCAGGCCGTGACAGACCTGCCCGTCATCGCGTGGCTGTGGGCGCCGGGGGAGGAAATCCCGGACGGCATCGAGCTCGGCGTACCGACGAGGCAGCACTTGCGCACGCTTGCCGACGTTTCCTTGCCGGCCGCACCGCGCACCGTCTACCTCAAAGTGGACACTGGCATGCACCGCTCGGGCTTCGATGAGGCGGAGTGGGACGCCGCCTTCACCGAGGCCGCAGAGCTGGAGCGCGCCGGGGCGATCCGCGTCGCGGGGTTGATGAGCCACCTCGCCTACGCCGATTCGCCGGAGGATTCGTACAACGACCTGCAGGGCGAGCGATTCCGTGATGCCATTGCGCGCGCAGAAGCTGCGGGCCTCACGCCCGCGGTGAACCACCTGGCGAACTCGCCCGGCACGTGGGCGCGGCCCGATCTGCATTTCCAACAAGTGCGCCCGGGGGTGAGCCTCTACGGGTTGGAGCCGATCGCCGGGCAAGACCACGGGCTGCGCCCCGCGATGACGTGGGCGGGCACCATCCTGGCGGTGAAGCGTGTGAGTTCGGATGAGCCGGTGAGTTACGGTCTGACCTGGCGTGCGCCGCGCGACGGCTACACCGCGGTGGTGCCTGCGGGCTATGCGGACGGGCTGGTCCGCGCATGGCAGCCGCACGTCGCGCCGACGGTGAACGGGGTGCGCTACCCGGTGGTCGGCCGGGTGTGCATGGACCAGGTGGTGCTCTGGCTCGGCGACAACGCCCGCGGCGTGTGCCCCGGCGACGAAGCCATCTTCTTCGGCGAAGGCGGTGTCACTGCTACGGAGTTCGCGGATGCCGTAGGCAGTATTAATTACGAAGTGGTCTGCGCCCCGAAGGGCAGGACCAGGCGCGAGTACGTGGGTACGTAAGGAGGATCCGGCATGCAGTCGACGTTCCCCGCCGCGGGCGAGCGGGTCTGCCTCACCGCGGCGGACACGAAGGCGTTCGGTGCCGAGTTGGGTGCTGCGCTCGAACCCGGTGACGTGGTGATTCTCGACGGTCCCCTCGGGGCCGGGAAGACCACCTTGACGCAGGGCATTGCGGAGGGGCTCGGGGTGAAAGGCCGGGTCACAAGCCCCACCTTCGTCATCGCCCGGCACCATCGCCCGCTCAGCGGCGGCCCCGGGCTGATCCACGTCGACGCGTACCGGCTGCTGGGGGAGGGCTCGTCCGGCGACCCGCTCGGGGAACTCGACTCGCTCGATCTGGACACGGAATTGGAGACTTCCGTCGTCGTTGCGGAGTGGGGCGGCGGGCTAGTGGAGCAGATCGCGGGCACGTACCTGGTAGTGACGCTGGATCGGGAGACGCTGGTGCGCGAGGACCCAGACTCGGAGGGGCGCGTCATCGCTTGGCGCACGGCCGGCAGCTAGGCTGGGGGACATGCTGAAGCTTTCAAATTCGGAGCGTAACTGGGTCGTCCTCGCCGCCATCGCCTGGCTTGTCGCGTTGATCGGCCTGATCTTCATCCCGATGTCGCGCCCGGAGGCCTCCACGCAGGCCGCGCACATCGCCCCCACCAACTCCCTCGCCGCGACGCTGGATCGCACCCACCCCACCGACGGTGCCGTTGCGGCGCAGCTGATCGACCCGTCCAAGGTATACGACTCCAACGCATTCGCGGGCTACACCACCCTGTGCCCGAACGAGCCGGCCGACCTCATCGCAGCGAAGCTGAGCGCGTTCGGTCTCGAGGAGGAGCCGGACCTGAACGGCAACTACGGCTACATCGTCCTCCTGCCGCCGAGCGAGGCCGAGCCGGTGGTCCTGGACCAGGTTGCGCTGAAGGACATCGACGTCTGCCAGATCGTGCAGTCCGACTCCTACCCGCTGAACGCCGGCATGCCCTTCTACTTCGCTGACGGCCACTGGACCCTGGGTATCCGCCAGTAATGCTGGTCCTCGCGCTTGACACGGCGACGGCGGACTTGGTGGTCGGCCTCGCCGAGGCGCAGGGTTCCGAAGTCCGCGTCCTCGCCGAATCTGTCGAAGCAACCCGGGCGCACAACGAGCGCCTCGTGCCGACGGTAGAGACCACCCTCGCGGAGGCGGGGCGCACCTTCGCCGACATCGAGGCCGTGGTGGTCGGCTGCGGGCCGGGCCCCTTCACCGGCCTGCGCGTCGGCATGTCGTCTGCCTCCGCATTCGCGCAGGCTTTAGGGGTTCCGGTGCACGGTGTGGTTACGCACGACGCGGCTGCGGAGCTCATCGATGCGCCTTCTGCGCTCGTCGTCACGGATGCCCGCCGCCGCGAGGTGTACTGGGCGTACTACGCCGACGGGCGACGCGTCGCCGGCCCGGCGGTGTGCGCGCCGGGGGCCATCGCCGTCGGTGCGGACGAGGTCGACGTGCTGAGTGTGCCCAAGCACCTCGCCAGCCAGATCGAGATCCCCGCGCGCGAGACCGCATACGTCGTCCCGCGAACCGCGGGCCTGGTGCGGGTCGCCGACCTTCACGCCGAGCCCGCGCCGCTCGTGCCGCACTACCTGCGCCGCCCCGACGCGGTGGAGCCGAAGGCCGTGCCGCGCTCGCCCGCGATCCCCGACGTGCACCTGCCATGACGGCGATCACCTTCCGGGAGCTCACGCCTGCCGACGCCCCCGCCACCGCCGCGATAGAGCTCGACCTCTTCGCGGACGACAACCCGTGGTCCCAGCGGGCGTTTGAGACGGAATTTGCAGCGCGGCACACCTTTTACGTCGGCGCGTTCGAGGGCGAGACCCTCGTAGGCTACGCCGGGCTCGCGATGCTCGGCCCCCGGGAGGACCCGGAGTTCGAGGTGCACACCATCGGCGTCGATCGCGCCTACCAGGGCCGCGGCCTCGGGCGCGCGCTGATGGATCAGCTGGTGCACGCCGCCGACCTGCTCGACGGCCCGATCTTCCTCGAGGTCCGCACCGACAACGTGCCCGCGATCCGGCTCTACGAAAGCTACGGGTTTTTCATCCTGGACACCCGCAAGGGCTACTATCAGCCGTCCGGCGCGGACGCGTACTCCATGATGCGTCGCCGCGCATCCGAGAATGAGGGGAGCGCACCATGATCGTGCTCGGCATCGAATCCTCCTGCGACGAAACCGGCGTGGGCATTATCGAGCTTGCCGACGACGGCACCATGACCATCCTCGCCGACCAGGTGGCCTCCTCGATGGAGCAGCACGCGCGCTTCGGCGGCGTGGTGCCCGAAATCGCCTCGCGCGCCCACCTCGAGGCGATGCCGCAGGTGATGGCGGCGGCGCTGGCGGAGGCGGGCATCGCGAAACCGGATGCCGTCGCCGCGACCGTCGGCCCGGGCCTCGCCGGCGCGCTGCTCGTCGGCGCGTCCGCCGCGAAGGCCTATGCCGCGGCCTGGGGCGTGCCGTTCTACGGCGTGAACCACCTCGGCGGCCACGTGGCTGTAGCCAACCTCGAGGGCGCGGATGAGCTGCCGCACTCGATTGCACTGCTCGTCTCCGGCGGCCACACCCAGCTCCTCGAGGTCGATGCGGTGGGGCGCCCGATGCGGGAACTGGGCTCCACGCTTGACGACGCAGCGGGGGAGGCCTACGACAAAGTCGCGCGCCTGCTGGGACTTGGGTACCCGGGGGGACCGATCGTCGATACGCTTGCTGCCCGCGGGAACCCGGAAGCCGTGAGCTTCCCGCGGGCGCTGACCCGCGCCGAGGACCTGCGCGGCGAACACCGTTACGACTTCTCCTTCTCCGGGCTGAAGACGGCGGTGGCGCGCTACGTCGAGGCTGCGGAGCGCGAGGGGCGCGTGATCAGCGTCGAGGACGTGTGCGCGTCATTCCAGGAGGCGGTGTGCGATGTGCTCACCCGCAAGGCGCTCATGGCGTGCGAAGACACCGGGGCAAAAACGCTGCTGCTCGGCGGCGGTGTGGCGGCGAACCGCAGGCTTCGCGAGCTGGCGGGTCAGCGTTGCGCGGCGCAGGGGATCGAGCTGCGCGTGCCGCGTCTGGGCTTGTGCACCGACAACGGAGTGATGATCGCGGCGCTGGCTGCGCAGCTGATTCACGAGGGCGCTGACCCCTCCGGGCTGGGGGTTGGGACGGACACCTCGCTGGAGGTTGAGACCCCGCTCGTCGCGGGCCGCGCTTCGCTGAGCCAAGGTTGAGAGCTGGCACTCGCGTGGGTAGAGTGCTAACGGTAACCAACGATCAATGATTACGAAAGGTCACCAAAGGTACCGATCATGGCAAACGTGAACATTCGCCCGCTCGACGACAAGGTCCTCGTGCAGATCGCTGAGGCTGAGACCACCACCGCCTCCGGCCTCGTCATCCCGGACTCCGCAGCTGAGAAGCCGCAGGAGGCCGTGGTTATCGCCGTGGGCCCGGGCCGCCACGACGAAGACGGCGACCGCATCCCGATGGATGTCAAGGAGGGCGACACCGTCATCTTCGCCAAGTACGGCGGCACCGAGCTGAAGTACAACGGCGAGGAGTACCTGCTGCTGTCCTCCCGCGATCTGCTGGCAGTCATCGAGAAGTAAGCGAAGGGGAGTACGCCACCCATGGCAAAACTCATTGCATTTGACCAGGAGGCCCGCGAGGGCATCCAGCGCGGTGTGGACACCCTCGCCGACGCGGTCAAGGTCACCCTCGGCCCCCGCGGCCGCAACGTCGTCCTGTCCAAGTCCTGGGGCGGGCCGACCGTGACCAACGACGGTGTCACCATCGCCCGCGACATCGACCTCGAGGATCCGTTCGAGAACCTCGGCGCCCAGCTGGTGAAGTCCGTCGCAGTGAAGACGAACGACATCGCCGGCGACGGCACCACCACCGCGACCCTGCTCGCCCAGGCGCTTGTCGCAGAGGGCCTGCGCAACGTCGCGGCCGGTGCGAACCCGATCGAGCTGAACAAGGGCATCAAGGCGGCAGCCGAGAAGGCCGTCGAAGAGCTCAAGGCCCGCGCCACCGAGGTGTCCTCCTCCACGGAGATCGCCAACGTGGCAACCGTGTCCTCGCGCGACCCGCAGGTCGGCGAGATGGTTGCCGGCGCGATGGACAAGGTGGGCAAGGACGGCGTGCTGTCCGTCGAGGAGTCCCAGTCCATCGATTCCTTCGTAGACATCACCGAGGGCATCTCCTTCGACAAGGGCTTCCTGTCCCCGTACTTCGTCACCGACCCGGATGCCGGCCAGGCTGTGCTGGAAAACGCCCGCGTGCTGCTCGTGCGCGGCAAGATCTCATCGCTGCCTGACTTCCTCCCGCTGCTGGAACAGGTGGCCACCGAGTCCGTGCCGCTGCTTGTCGTCGCCGAGGACGTCGAGGGTGAGCCGCTGCAGACTCTCGTGGTGAACACGCTGCGCAAGACCCTCAAGGTTGTCGCTGTGAAGTCCCCGTACTTCGGCGAGCGCCGCAAGGGCTTCATGGACGACCTGGCTGTGGTCACCGCCGCCACGGTCATTGATCCTGAGGTGGGCATCAACCTCAAGGACGCCACCCTGGAGCACCTCGGTGCGGCCCGCCGCATCACGGTGACCAAGGATGACACCGTGATCGTCGACGGCGCCGGCACCGCCGAGGCTGTCGAGGAGCGTCGCCAGCAGCTGCGCCGCGAGATTGAGGCCACCGACTCCACCTGGGACAAGGAGAAGACCGAGGAGCGCCTCGCGAAGCTCTCCGGCGGCGTCGCAGTGCTCAAGGTCGGCGCCCCGACCGAGACCGAGATGAACGAGCGCAAGCTGCGCGTCGAGGACGCCATCAACGCCGCGCGCGCCGCGGTGCAGGAAGGCATCATCGCCGGCGGCGGCTCCGCACTCGTGCAGATCTCCAAGGTGCTCGAGGAGTTCGCCCAGGACTTCGAGGGCGAGCAGAAGACCGGTGTGCTGGCCGTCTCCCGCGCTCTGACCAAGCCGGCGTACTGGATCGCAGAGAACGCGGGCCTGGACGGTGCCGTGGTCGTCTCCAAGATCGCCGACATGGCTAACGGCGCGGGCTTCAACGCCGCCACCCTGCAGTACGGCAACCTCATTGAGCAGGGCATCATCGACCCGGTGAAGGTGACCCACTCTGCAGTGGTCAACGCCGCATCCGTCGCGCGCATGGTGCTCACCACCGAGGCTTCCGTGGTGACCAAGCCCGCCGAGGACGAGCACGAGGGCCACGCCCACTAGGGCCTACCCGCTTAAAACCCCATTCACCATCCGCATATGCTGCGGGGTGAATGGGGTTTTCGTCGTCAAGCGTCGTGCTACTTCGCGGACGCCGCAGCCACCTTCATGCCGCCACGTGCGCCGCGGAGGATGGCCTGGCGCTCGGACTCGCTCATGCCGCCCCAGATGCCGTACGGCTCGGCCACGCGCAGGGCGTGCTCGCGGCACTGGGAGAGCACCGGGCAGGTGTAGCAGATGGCCTTCGCGCGGTTCTCGCGCTGGGTGCGGGCGCGGCCGCGCTCCCCGTCCGGGTGGTAGAACACCTCAGATGCCTCGCCGCGGCAGGCGCTGTGCAGCTGCCAATCCCAAAAATCAGCGTTCGGACCAGGAAGCAGGTGCGGCAGGGACATATTCTCAGGTGCTCCTTCGATAAGGGTGCGCTTCGTACCGAAGAGGCAGTGTGGTCACTCATGGTGAACAGATGGTGTCCGAGCGGTAACCGGCAGCTTGATTCCGCCCCAATCCTGGGTATAAACCGCTTGTGAGCTGGGAGTTTGCCGAAGGTTACTAGACGGTGAATTTCTGTCGAAGACTACGTTGAGTACGTATCGGGGCAGGTCGGGGCGGTAGGTTTGGGCAAGCGGCTTTCCGGTACCCGACTGTTGGTGTGATCAACAGGATCGCTGTATCGTGCCCATAAGGACGCGCTGAGGAGACAGGAGGACGCGATGACCGAGCCGGAACGGCCCGACATCGAAGGCGAACTCGCCGCGCTTGTTCCCCTTGCCGTAGACGGGGACGGCCGCGCGCTGCAGAAAGTCATTCGCCTCATCCACCCTCTGATTCTGCGATACACGCGCGCACGCATCGGCGGCGGCCGCATGCCCACAGCCGAAGATGTGGCGCAGGAGATCTGTCTCGCGGTTGCCACGTCAATTCACAAGTACCAGGACATGGGGCGCCCTTTCATGGCGTTCGTGTACGGCATCGCTTTCAACAAGGTCGCCGACGCGCACCGGGCACTGTTCCGGGACAAGCTGACGCCGATTGAGGAGGTGCCGGACTCGGTGGCGCCGGGCCACACTCCGGAGGATGCGGCACTGGAAATCGATGACAGTAACCAAATCCGCGCCATGCTCGATGTACTGGGTGAAAAAGCACGCGACATCATCATTTTGAGGGTGTTCGTGGGCCTATCAGCAGAAGAGACCGCTGAGGCCGTCGGCTCCACGCCCGGAGCCGTGCGGGTTGCACAGCACCGAGCTATTGCCAAGCTGCGCAAGGCATTGGAAGAACAGGACCAACACTCATGACACGGCGCGCCGAGAAGCACTACGGGGACGATGCAACCACGCAGTTCCCGCCGGTGACGCGGGATGATGCGTTCCTCGACGCGCTGTCGCGCGGCGAAGACCCTTCCGGCGGTGCCGACCCCCTGGCCGCCTTGCTGCTGGGCCTCAAGCACGAGGTCGACCGTCCGATGCCCGCCGCTCCGGAGATCATCGTCGCAGCGCCCGCGGCTGAGGAGGTTCCGGCCGAGCAGACCGTGGTGTCTCTGGATGAGGCCCGTGAGCGCCGCCGCGGCATGAACCCCTGGGTGTCCGGCCTGATCGGCGCCGCCGCGGCGACGGTGGTCGTGGCCGGCTCCGGCGCCGCGCTGTACAACGCCACCCCCTCGTCCCCGATGTGGGGTCTGGCGACCTCCGTCTTCGGCGACCGCACCGCGGCGGTGGAGCTCGCATCCACCCTGGAAGAACTCGAGGTTGCCAGCCAGGAAGGCGACCAGGACTCAATCGCCGCGCTGCTGCACCAGGCCCGCGCGCTGGTGGATTCGATGAAACCGACTGTGACGCAGTCGGGCGAGGCGCACTCCACTGCCGTCGATACGCCGCCGCGCACCGTCACTGTCACAGTGACTGTCACCTCTCTGCCCGACGGCACTGTCCAGCCGCCGGCGCAGCAGCCGCAGGAGCCGGCCCAGCCCGCGCCGAACCAGGAGCCGGCACAGCCGTCGCACGCCCCGCAGCCTTCCCAGGCGCAGCCTTCGCGCCCGGCGCAGCAGCCGTCCACAACGCGCAACGAGCCGTCGCAGCCCGCGAACCCGGCTAGCCCGGCGCAGCCGAGCCAGCAGAGCCCGGCCCCGCAGCCTTCGCAGCCTGTGGCACCGGCGGTGCAGCCGACCGTGGTTGAGCAGCCAGCCCCGGCTCCGGCACCTGCCCCGGTCGGGGACCCGACGCCGCGCGTGGTGTCCGAGGAGCAGTCGAGCAGCTAGCGGGCGTCGAGGCCGTCGAGGTAGCCCATCGCGTAATCCCAGGGCACGTACGCATCGACGTTCGGCATGGCGCTGGGCTCGTGGACGGGAGGCAGCTCCCCGCGCAGGGAGGCGAGCATGTTCTGCTCCATGATCTCCCAGTCGTAGTAGTGCAACTCCTCGCAGTCCTCGCACTGGAAGTAAATGCCCAGTACGCCGCGGGGGCGCAGGCGGCGCATGCAGTCGCGCACGTTGCTCAAGTCCTGGATCACCTCGACGCGCTCCTGCGCGGAGAGGGGTTCGGCGACTTCGTCATCCTCGATGAACGATGCCGGGTCGTTCGGGTCGTCCGCGAACGGGTCGATGGGCATCATGTCGTCGTAGTTCACATCGACCAATCCTAGTGGGCGCACCGTGGAAGCCCAAGACTGCCTGTGCGCCCGATCAGCCCCTTCGTCGGAGCTGATGGCGCGGTATATCATGGCGGAAAGCCGATTTTGGGCCCTTTGGCCACACGTCGCGGGCACCGCGCGGGAGAGGAGACACTGCCATGGCAATCGATCGAGTTCTCACTGGTGGGGACGACCCGGACAAGGTTGCGCTGCGCGGCCTCACGTTCGATGACGTGCTGCTTTTGCCGGCTGAGTCCCACATCGTGCCCAACGAGGTGAACACTAGGACCCAGTTCACCCGCAACATCCAGCTGGGTATTCCGATTGCGTCCGCGGCGATGGACACTGTCACCGAGGCCCGCATGGCCATTGCCATGGCCCGCCAAGGCGGCATCGGCGTACTGCACCGCAACCTCTCGGCGCAGGAGCAGGCGGAGCAGGTGGACATTGTGAAGCGCTCCGAGTCCGGCATGGTCACCGATCCGGTCACCGCGACCCCGGACATGACCATCCGTGAGGTGGATGCCCTTTGCGGCCGCTTCCACATCTCCGGCCTGCCGGTGGTGGATGAGGGCGGCCGCCTCGTAGGCATCATCACCAACCGCGACATGCGCTTCGAGCCGGATTTCGACCGCAAGGTCGCCGAGGTAATGACCTCGATGCCGCTCGTCGTGGCTGAGGAGGGCGTGAGTAAGGAAGACGCGCTTTCCCTGCTGAGCGCCAACAAGGTGGAGAAGCTGCCGATCGTGGCGAAGGACGGCACTCTGGCCGGACTGATCACCGTGAAGGACTTTGTGAAGAGCGAGCAGTACCCGAACGCCTCGAAGGATGACGCGGGCCGCCTGCTCGTCGCCGCCGGTGTCGGCACCGGCGAGGACTCGTACGACCGCGCCGCCCTGCTCGTGGAGGCCGGTGTGAACGCGCTGGTCGTGGACTCCGCCCACGCGCACAACAACCGCGTACTGGAAATGGTGGCGCGTGTGAAGAAGGACTTCGGCGACCGCGTCGATGTCATCGGTGGCAACCTGGCCACCCGTTCCGCCGCGCAGGCGATGATCGACGCCGGCGCGGACGCGATCAAGGTGGGCATTGGCCCGGGCTCCATCTGCACTACCCGCGTCGTCGCCGGTGTCGGCGCGCCGCAGATCACCGCGATCCTCGAGGCCTCCGTGCCCGCCCACAAGGCAGGCGTGCCTGTGATTGCGGACGGCGGCATGCAGCACTCCGGCGACGTGGCCAAGGCCCTGGCTGCCGGTGCGTCCTCCGTGATGCTCGGATCCATGCTGGCCGGCACGGCCGAGGCGCCGGGCGACATCGTCGTCGTCGGCGGCAAGCAGTACAAGCGCTACCGCGGCATGGGCTCCATGGGTGCCATGCAGGGCCGCGGCCTCTCGGGCGAGAAGCGCTCCTTCTCCAAGGACCGCTACTTCCAGGCGGACGTCGCCAGCGAGGAGAAGCTGGTGCCGGAGGGCATCGAGGGACGCGTGCCGTACCGCGGCGAGCTCGACGCCATCACCCACCAGATCGTCGGCGGCCTGCGCGCGGCGATGGGCTACACCGGTTCCGCCTCCATCGAGGAGCTGCAGACGAAGCAGTTCGTCCAAATCACCACCGCTGGCCTGCGCGAGAGCCACCCGCACGACATCACCCAGACCGTCGAGGCACCGAACTACCACGCCTAGGAACTAGGCGCTTTCCGACGGAGGAGATACACGCATGCGCGAATACGTTGAGATCGGCATCGGGCGCGAGGCCCGCAAGGCATACGAGCTGTCAGAGGTGTCCGTGGTGCCGAAGCGCCGCACCCGATCCTCCAAGCTGGTTAACACCACCTGGCACTTCGATGCGTACACGTTCGACCACCCGATTCTGTCCCACCCGACGGATGCGCTGGCGAGCCCGGAGTTCGTTATTGAGATGGGCAAGCTGGGCGGCTTGGGTGTCATTGACGCGGAGGGCCTCTGGGGCCGCCACGCCGACCTAGACGAGGCGATCGCTCAGGTCCTCCAGGCGAGCGAACACCCGCTGATTCCCCTTTCTGACGACGACTACAAGGCGTACCAGGAAGCCTCCATCGACTCGACCCGGGTGCTGCAGCAGCTGCACGCCGCCGAGCTGGACCGTGATCTGCTCACCGAGCGCATCCGCCAGGTGCGCGATTCCGGCGTGACCGTGGGCGTGCGCGTGAGCGCGCAGAACGCGCGCGAACTTGCGCCGGTGGTGGTGGCCGCGGGCGCAGAGATCCTGGTCATTCAGGGTGCCATCGTGTCCGCCGAGCACGTGCAGGAGGGCGGCGAGCCGCTCAACCTCAAGGAGTTCGTGGGCACGCTCGACGTCCCGGTGATTGCTGGCGGCGTGTACGACTTCTCCACCGCGACGCACCTCATGCGCGCCGGTGTCGCGGGCGTGATCGTCGGGTCTGGCGTCAGCGGCACTGCCGCTATCGGTGTGCCGATGGCCACGGCAATCGCTGATGTCGCCGCCGCGCGGCGCGCATACCTCGACGAGACCGAGGGCCGCTACGTGCATGTCATCGCGGATACCGAGTTCTACTACAGCGCAACTGAAATCGCCGTCGCGCTGGCATGCGGCGCCGACGCGGCCATGGTGGGTCGGATTCTGGCGCGCGCGCAGGAGGCTCCGGGCCGCGGCGCGTACTGGGAGCCGCAGGCCGCGCACCCGCGTTTCCCGCGGGGGCAGGTGTTCTCCCCCTTCTTCCAGACGCAGCACCCGCTCGACGTGGTGCTGCACGGTCCGTCGAGCGAGCCGGATGGCGGGCTGAACTTGGTCGGCGGCCTGCGCCGCGTCATGGCGAAGTGTGGCTACACCGACTTGAAGCAGTTCCAGAAGGCTGACTTGGTGGTTGGCCGTTAGGCGAGCGTCGAAAAGCGACTGGGTTAGTATTTGAGGCGTGACTACCCCTCAAATCCGTCCTGTTCTGGTCGTCGATTTCGGCGCGCAGTATGCGCAGCTGATTGCGCGCCGCGTGCGCGAGGCAAACGTGTACTCCGAGGTCGTGCCTTCCACCATCACCGCGGCCGAGCTCAAGGAAAAGGACCCGGTGGCGCTCGTGCTCTCCGGCGGTCCGTCCTCCGTGTACGAGCCGGGCGCCCCGCAGCTCGACCCGGAGATCTTCTCCCTGGGTCTGCCGATTTTCGGCATTTGCTACGGCTTCCAGGTGATGACGCGCTCGCTCGGCGGCACCGTGGCTAAGACCGGTTCGCGCGAGTACGGCCGCACCCAGCTGCATGTGGAAGGCGGCGTGCTGCACGCCGGCCTGACTGGCGAGCACCCGGTGTGGATGTCCCACGGTGATTCCGTCACCGATGCGCCGGCCGGCTTCACCGTCACCGCGTCCACCCCCGGCGCGCCGGTGGCCGCGTTCGAGAACCTCGAGCGCCGCTTCGCCGGCGTGCAGTACCACCCCGAGGTCATGCACTCCCCGCACGGCCAGCAGGTGCTCACCCGCTTCCTCACGGAGATCGCGGGCCTGGAGCAGAATTGGACCGCCTCGAACATTGCGGATCAGCTAGTTGAGCAGGTGCGTGAGCAGGTCGGCGACGGCCACGCGATTTGCGGCCTGTCCGGCGGCGTGGATTCCGCGGTTGCCGCGGCGCTGGTGCAGCGCGCGATCGGTGACCGCCTGACGTGCGTGTTCGTCGACCACGGTTTGCTGCGCAAGGGCGAGCGCGAGCAGGTTGAGACGGACTTCGTTGCCGCGACCGGCGCCAAGCTCGTCACTGTCGACGAACGCAAGGCGTTTCTGGACAAGCTCGCTGGTGTGACCGAGCCGGAGGCGAAGCGCAAGGCTATCGGCGCCGAGTTCATCCGATCCTTCGAGCGCGCCGTGGCCTCCGTGCTCGAGGGCCAGGACGTGGGCTACCTCGTGCAGGGCACCCTCTACCCGGACGTGGTTGAGTCCGGCGGCGGCACCGGCACCGCGAACATCAAGAGCCACCACAACGTGGGCGGTCTGCCTGACGACGTCGAGTTCGAGCTCGTCGAGCCGCTGCGCCTCCTGTTCAAGGACGAGGTCCGCGCGGTGGGCCGCGAGCTGGGCCTGCCGGAAGTCATTGTCAACCGCCAGCCGTTCCCGGGCCCGGGCCTGGGCATCCGCATCATCGGCGAGGTGACGGAGGAGCGCCTGGAGACGCTGCGCGCCGCCGACGCGATTGCGCGCGAGGAGCTCACCCGCGCTGGCCTCGACGAGCAGATCTGGCAGTGCCCGGTGGTCCTTCTTGCCGACGTCCGTTCTGTTGGCGTTCAGGGCGACGGCCGCACCTACGGCCACCCGATCGTGCTGCGCCCGGTGGCGTCCGAGGACGCGATGACCGCGGACTGGGTGCGCGTGCCCTACGAGGTGCTGGAGACGATTTCCACCCGCATCACTAACGAGGTGGCGGAGGTCAACCGCGTGGTGCTCGACGTGACGTCGAAGCCGCCGGGAACCATCGAGTGGGAGTAACACACCGCTAGTACGCCGCGGTGAGCGGGCCGACCTGCTGTCGTGCGTTGATGGTCAGCATCTTGCCGTCGCCATCCGGGTTCTGTACGCCAGTTGGGCAGACGGCGCCGCCGAGATCCGCGGTGCAGTGAATCTCCAGCGGGATGTTGTCGGGAAGCTTGATATCGAGGCGGCCGAAACCGTTGCTGATCTCGAGCGTGGTTTCCTCATCCAGTGGCTCGAGTTCGCGCAGATCTACCGTGACGGCTCCGCCGTGGGTTCTGAGCGGGTTAATGGCGTCGACGTTGTAGGAGGTGATCTCTTTCGCGCCGAAGGTGCGCGCGCCCTGGTCGGCGACTTCGAGGAGCGTGAGCGTTGCGGCGCTGAGCGCCAGCGCAACCGGAATCCAGAACCACAGCGGGCGGTTCTTCGAGCGCACCGGCTCCGGTTCAGGCACAGGCTGGCCGGGATCCGGCAGATGCCACAGCTCGGGCGCGGCACCCAGCGGGTCCCAGGCCGGCGGGGTAGTCGTGCCCACACCTGGGTGCGGGTAACCCTCCGGCACAGTGAGGTGCGAGGTGTCGACGGTGTGCTGGGCGGTTGGGGTGTCCCCGGCGTCGGCAAGCGAAGGCTCCGGGAGGAGCCCCGCGGGGGGTTGCGGCACGCGGTTGTGCAGGCCGTACCAGCAGCCGAAGCCGATGGCCACGCCGAGGATCTGGTAGCCCGGGGGCGTGTCGCCGACCATGTTGGAAAACCAGTTCAACAGGGCAAAGCCGATGATGAAGGCCAGCACGTACCCGGTGGACTTCTCCTTTAGGGCGGCCTCGCTGAGTTCGGACTTCGGCTTGCGGGCGGAATCCCATGGGGTGGTGGTCATGCCGAAGCGCGGCATGGAGATCCAGCACAGGGTGTAAAGAAAGATGCCGCAGCCCATGACGAGGCTGAGCGCGACGAAGACGAGGCGCACCAGCACCGGGTCGATGCGGTAGCGGGCGCCGATGCCCTCGCAGACGCCGGCGATGACGGCCTTGCCGCCCTGGTCCTCGGGGATGCGGGGCGGACGGGTGGTCCACATCTGGCGGAGCGTATCCGTGAAGGCGTTGTTCGTTTCCATGACTCCATTGTCCGGCCGCGGGGCAGGGATGGGTATGGGGATCGGCCCTGATCTTTCGTCGGAAAGCGTGGCGCGCAGATTCAGGGTTGTCCCCGATGTGCCGCGGGGCGCAAGCGTGGGACCATGAGGGGTATGTCCACCACGCCTGCGCCGTACGCCGCGCGCACCCCGGAGCCGCTCTACCCGCGGTTGCGGCGCAGCCGGTCCCTGCGCGTGGTGGCGGGAGTGGCCGCCGGATTAGCCCAGCACCTGGGGATTCCGGTGCTGTGGGTGCGTGTGTTCTTCGTCGTCGCCAGTTTCTCGGGAGGCTTGGGGCCGCTGCTCTACGCGGGGCTGTGGATGCTCACTCCGCTGGAGCCGAAGGATGAGGCGGAGACGGAAGCGCCGGGGGCGGAGCGCCGCAACGCGGTGAACATCGCGCTTGTCGCCGTGGGGTTCATCGGCGCGCTGGTGGCGTTGCAGGTGACCAGCGGTGCCGGCGGCACGGTGGTGTTCATCCTCGGCGTGCTCATCGTGGGTGCCGTGATCGCGCTGCAGGCCTACGACCGCGGTACCGGCACGGCCGCGAACTACGCGGCGCTGGCGCTCGGCGTGGTCCTGGTGATGGGCGGCGTGCTGGCAATTGCGCTTCTGGGGGAGAACGCGGGCATCACCGGCGTGGTGGTGTCGGTGCTGGTTACGGTGTTCGGCGTGGCGGTGCTTGTGGTGCCGCTGATTGCCAAGCTGGCGTCGTCGCTAGTCGCGGAGCGCGAGGCGAAGGCGGTGGCGGATCAGCGCGCCGAAATCGCCTCCCGCTTGCACGATTCGGTGCTGCAGACGCTCGCGCTGATTCAGAAACAGGCGGACGACCCGGAGGAGGTCGCGCGCCTCGCCCGCGGGCAGGAGCGCGAGCTGCGGGCCTGGCTTTTCGACGCCGCCGACAAACCCACCGGTGCGGGCGCAACCACTGTGTTCGCCGCGGTGCAGAAGGCCGCCGGCGAGGTGGAGGACCGCTACGGCGTGGTCATCGGGCCGGTCACCGTGGGCCAGGACGCGCCCTTCGACGCGGAGACCGAGCCGCTGGTGCTCGCCGCGCGCGAGGCCATGGTGAACGCCGCGAAGCACGCTGGGGTGGAGCGCATCGACGTCTACGCCGAGCACATCGCCGGTTCGCTGACGGTGTTCGTTCGCGACCGCGGCACCGGGTTCGACCTGGACACGGTGCCGGAGGATCGCCACGGTGTGCGCGATTCCATCGTCGGCCGCATGGAGCGCGCCGGGGGCCAAGCGCGGATCACCACCGCGCCTGGCGCGGGCACCGAGGTGGAGCTGAGCGTGCCGACGCCTTCCCGCTAGCCCGCGCTAGCCTGGGTGCCATGACCCGTGTCTTTCTCGTCGACGACCACTCCGTTTTCCGCGCCGGCGTGCGCGCCGAGCTTGCGTCGGCCGAGGGCATCGAGATTGTCGGCGAGGCGGGCAGTGTTGCCGAGGCGGTCGCTGGCATCGGGGCATCGCTTCCCGACGTCGTCCTGCTCGACGTGCACATGCCCGACGGCGGCGGGCTCGCAGTGTTGCGCCAAGCGCCGGGGCCGCAATATTTGGCGCTGAGCGTGTCCGACGCTGCCGAGGACGTGATTGCGCTGATCCGCGCAGGTGCACGCGGGTACGTGACCAAGTCCATCGACGGCCCCGAGCTCGCCGAAGCCGTGCAGCGCGTTCACGGCGGCGACGCCTACTTCTCTCCGCGCCTTGCCGGGTTCGTGCTCGACGCTTTCGCCGCCAGCGGGGTGGTCGAGGATCCGGAAGGCGAACCGGTGAAGGTCGAGGACCCGGTGGTGGATGCGCTCACCCGCCGCGAGCTGGAAGTGTTGCGGCTGCTGGCCCGCGGCTACACCTACAGAGAGATTGGCCAGCAGCTGTTCATCTCGGTGAAGACGGTAGAGACGCACGCCTCGAACATTCTGCGCAAAACACAGACATCGAATAGGCATCAGCTCACGCGCTGGGCCGCCGATCGCGACCTAGATTAGGTGCTAGGAACTAGCTCGAAACAGTTTTCAAGCCTCTGACCTGCGGATAACAACGTACTCGAAATTGTTTCGAGTAGGATGTTGGCCATGAAGGATGTCCCGAACTACCGTGCTGATCCGCAGCTGCTCCTCCAGCTTCCGGAGGATCAGTGGTTCGAGCGCAAGTCATTCCGCATCCAGCCGAAGGATTTGGCGAAGACTGTGGTGGGGATGGCGAACGCAGAGGGTGGCGTGATTGCCGTTGGCATCACGAATCGGAGCTTTGATGGCACACCCACGGCCGCACAGGACAATCGGCTCCGGCAGACGGCGCTCGACCACACTGATCCGACAGCGCGGGTCAACATCGAGGTTTTCGACGTTAATGAAGGCCAGCAGGTTTACCTTTTTCACGTGCTCCCAAGCGAATGGGTGCACTACTTGAAGTCGGGGGAGTGCTATCTGCGGGTGGGGGATGAGACTAGGCAGTTGAACGCCGATGACATCTTGGAACTGCGGTACACAAAGGGTGAGCAGCAATTCGATGCGACAATCCCTCCACGTGCTGAGATCGCGGATCTCGATATGGATCTGGTGGAGTCTTACGCGGCTGCGATCGGCTCGTCATCAGCCAATGACGCGCTCAAGGCCCGAAACCTTGTGAATCGGGACGGCGTTCCCCGCACGGCAGCGATTCTTCTCTTCGGTAGGAATCCGCAGGAGTTCTTCCCCAACGCGCACATCCGGGTTTTGCGATTCGGGGAGGATGAACGGTTGCCTGGCTACTGGCAGCAGCTCATTGCCGACGAGCGTTTCGATGGGCCGTTGCCCCAGCAGATCCTGCAGGCGCAGGAGGCGATTAAGGGGATGCTACCGAAGGTGCGGCGTTTGACCAGCGCAGGCCTGTTTGAGGATGAAGACCTCATCCCGCACGATGTATGGCTCGAGGGGCTCGTTAACGCCGTTATCCACCGCTCCTACAGCGTTGCAGGTGACCACATTCGCTTCGAGATCTATCCAGGGCGCATTGAGATTTCCAGCCCGGGGCGCTTTCCTGGGTTAGTTGACCCGACCCAGCCGGAATCGATTGCACGGTTCGCACGCAATCCGTTGATCGCCCGGGTGACCGCGGAGCTTCGCATCGGCCAGGAGCTCGGGGAGGGGATTCGGCGCATGTTCGCTGGAATGCGGCGAGTCGGGTTCGCGGATCCCGAGTACCGCCAGACGAGTGGCAGCGTGATCCTGACCTTAAAAGCGGTGCAGCGCCTTGATCCGAAGATGTGGAATGCCCTGCCTCCGCGCGCTTCAAGCGTGTTGTCGGCGTTGTCCGCGAGTGCCCGTCCGATGTCCACCGGTGAGGTGGCAGATGTCTTGGGCCTGTCCAATCCGCCGGTGCGCCGAGCGCTGCAAGCCATGCGCGATGCTGGGTTGGTCCAGTGGCGTGGAAACGGTCCGCGGGACCCGCGGGCGGTGTGGTACCTCGAAGGGCCGTTGCAGTAGCTCGAAAGCTACTCGAAACGAGCTTGAAACAGTTTTCAAGCCTCTGACCTGCGGATAACAACGTACTCGAAATTGTTTCGAGTAGGATGTTCTAGGCGTACGCGAGGCGCCGGGACCCGTCCACGTGCGGGAATATCACCCACGCAGCCGCGAACACGCCCACGAACGCGAGCACCGCGCCCAGCGCCGGCCACTGCGCGAGCGGCGCGAGCATGAGCAGCAGCCACCAGCCCATGAGCGGGAGCAACATGCTTACCGACGGCACCTTGAACCCCGCCTCCACACCCTTTCTCCGTGCGTACTCGCGCATCTGCGACCGGTAGGGGTGGGCGAGTGCCAAAGCGATCGTGCCGGCCACGGCCAGAAGCGCGATCGGGACCTTCGTGGCGAGGGGGAGCTGCGAGGCCATGATGGCAACCGACACCGCCGCGCCGAGCGACCCGCCGAGCCGCACCGCGGGCGGGGTGGGGATCGGCGTGACGCGGTTACGGATGTCGGATGGGAACATGGCCGGGACGTTACCAGCCTGGCGGGGTTGTTCCGGCTTGACCTATTCCGGGTTGGGCTGGGGCCCTGCGCCAGAATCGATTTGTTTGCAAAGTGACTGGTGTGACGAGCGGTACATAGCCGCGGAACGAACAGGGAAATAGAAAACCTGTTCGACCTTGGCGCTTGCCCGTGTCGGAGCCGCGGGGCATACTGAACGACGTGAGTGGAACATCTATTCGAGCACTCGCGGCGCTCCCGGGGGAGGTCGTGGGAGCGCCTGAAACCGCAGGCCAGGCAGGCGGTCAACACCGCGCCGACCAGATCGCTGAGCTGCGCGCCAAGATGGCGGCGCTCGGTGGAGAGGTCGCGCCCCGGCCGGTGGAGGATACGGGCACGCTCGCAATTGCTGGTCCGCTTTCGCTCATCCTGCCGAATGGGGGGCTGCCTCGGCAAGCGGTGACCCAGGTCAGCGACACCCCGGCGCTGGTGGTCGAACTCATCGCGCGGGCGGTGGCCGACGGCGGGCGGGCAGGCGTGGTGGGGTGGCCGGAACTCTCCTATGCGGCCATCGAGGCGGAAGGGTTGGAGCGCGTCATCACGGTGCCGGAGCCGGGGATCGAGGATCTCGCGGTGGCTGGCGTGCTCGCGGAGGGGCTGGACTTAGTGGTCCTGCGCGCCCGGGTGCCACTCGAGCTCACACCGGTGCGCGCCCGGCCGCTGCTGGCCCGGCTGCGCAAGGGTAACGCGGCGCTGGCCTGCGTCAACGTGGCAGTGCCCTCGCCGGCACTGGGGCTCAGCGGCGCTATCACCGGCTTCCACGGCATCGGCCGGGGCACGGGGCGCATCACGGGCATTGACATGCAGGTGCGCGCGGAGCGCAAAGGCATGCGCCCGGCGTCGACGACGGTGACCTTGGGGCGTGAGCGCGCTCAAACGAGCGTCGGTAAGCGGGCGAAGCTCAGGGCAGTGCCGTGAGGGTCGCGGCGCTGTGGTTCCCGGATTGGCCGGTGCAGGCGGCGAAGCTGGAGTGCGACGACGAGCTGCAAGAACCCCTGGTCATCGCCGCCCAACACCGGGTGGTGGTGTGCTCGCAGGCGGCGCGCGCGGCAGGGATTCGGCGCGGGATGAAGGTGCGCCACGCGCAGGCGGCGGCGCCGGAACTGACGGTGATCGACGCGAATCCGGACCGGGATGGGCGCATGTTCGCCTCGCTGGCCGGAAGTCTGGACGATGTCGCGGCGAGTGTGGAGGTGCTGCGCCCCGGACTCGTGGTGGCGGATTTGAAGGCGGCGGGTGCGTTCCACGGCGGGGAGGATGTGGCGCTGGAGATGCTGGTGGACGCGGCGGCGCGGCGCGGCATCGATACGCTGGCGGGCGCTGCGGACGAGATCGCCACGGCGGTGATCGCCGCGCGCAGCGGCCAGGTGGTGCCGCCGGGCGAATCGGCTGCCTACCTGGCGCGCCAGCCACTGGCGGTGCTCACCGCGGAGACCGCCCTCGCCGCGGACGCGGACACGGTGAAGACGCTGGGGCAGCTGGGCATTACCACCCTCGGCGAGCTGGCGGCGATCCCACCTGCGGCCATGACCACGCGTTTTGGGGTGCATGGGGCGCACATTCACCGCATCGCAGCGGCGGCGCCGGATCGGCGCGTGGCGCCCGAGCTGCCCGTGGCGGACCTCGCGGTGGCGATCACGCCGGAGGATCCGATCGAGCGCGTCGACGCCGCCGCCTTCGCCGCCCGCGCGCTCGCCGCCAGCTTGCATGAGCGCCTCAAAGAGGCGGGGCGAAACTGCGTGCGTCTGAAAGTCGTCGCGGAGCTGGAAACCGGGCAGCGCGTGGAACGGGTGTGGCGCACCCGCGAGGCACTCACCGAATCCGCCACGGCGGACCGTGTGCGCTGGCAGCTCGACGGCTGGCTCACCTCCGGCGGCGCGGGCGCGATCACCTCGCTGATCCTGGAGCCGCTGGAGCTCATGGCCCCGGACGCGGTGGGGGAGCTGTGGGCGGACCGCGCCTCCACCGACGATGCGCGCCGCGTGGTGGAACGCGTGCAATCGCAGCTGGGCATCGATGCGGTGCTGCAGCCGCGCCTCATCGGCGGCCGCGGCGTGGCCGAGCGCATCCAGCTCGTCCCCTTCGGCGAGGCGGCCCCGCCCGTGGAGGAGAAAACCTGGCCGGGCGCGATCCCCGCGCCGCTGCCGGCCAGGCTGGGCGGGGGCATCGACCACCCTGCGTCGCGCGTCACGCTTATCGACGCTACCGGCAAACCTGTCATCGTCACCGCAGAAGCGCTCTTGGCCGGGGAACCCTACGCGCTGGCGTGGGGCGACAAGAAGTACCTGCTCACCGGGTGGGCGGGGCCGTGGCCGGTGGATGAGGGGTGGTGGGCCAGCGACGCGAACCGGCACCGGGTGGCGCGCTTGCAGGCGGTGGGGCGCGAAGGCGGGCCGCAGGGGGATGTCACCGGGTGGTTGTTGGTGTGGTCGCGGCGCAGCTGGCGGGTCGAGGCGGTGTACTAGCTAGTTCTGCACAATGTCGATGACCAGGCGCTTCGGGTCCTCGAGCACCTGCACCGAGTACGGTGCCTCGGAGCGCAGACCCACGACGACCTGGCTGCGGCCCTCGTAGGTGCCGCCGTTGACCACGTCGACGATGTTGCCGGTTGCGCTGTAGCGCTCCACGGGCATGGATGTGTCGATGCCGAGCTGGCTGGGCGGGACGGTGCCGTCGATGTTGATGTTCAAGAAGGCGTTGCCGCTCACGGTGAGCGGGCGACCGACGGTGCCATGCATCGGGGTCGAGGTGTAATCGACGTACCAGCCCGGGTCGCCGTCCCCCTCCAAGTCAACGACCACCCTGTCGAAGCCTTGGTGGTTGCCGATGCGCACGCCGGCAACGGCGAGCAGCGCGGGTTCGGAGGGGCGCTGCGTTTTGGGCGAGGGATCCGCGGTGCCCAGCGGCTGCAGCGCGGATGTGCTCGGCATGGAGACACCCGCCAGGAGGGGCGCCGGCGCGGTACCATTTGCGCTGGTGCCGGGGCTGATTCCGGCGCAGCCGGCGAGGCTTGCGGACAGCGCCGCAGCGACCATGCCCGCCAGGAGGCGGCGACGCTGCGGGAAACTGTCAAAATTCACGGATTCCACGCTATCCAGGGGCCCCGGGCCGGCAAAACCAGGAGGGGCGAATACGAGAATGGTTACCAAACCGTTAGCTGACCTTTGCGCTGCAGTGACCAGTCCTGGTGACTCGTCAGCCGTGACAGCTATGGTGTAAGGCATGACTAACTTAGCGGGTGCTCTGGCATGCTCCGACGCCGACGTGGAGCCGCTGCCGGGCACGGCGAAAACCGGTGGCACCTACCTCCTCTTCGAGTGGCCGGGGGCCTGGGGGCGCGACGTGCTCGACGGCACCACGCTCGGCGAGGAACTGAGCGGCAAGCTCAAGGCCCACATCGCGAAGTTCAAGGCCACGCTGCTGCTGGTCCGCCACCCCACGCGCGAGGGCCGGCAGATCTCGGACCACCACGTCTACCTCGTCTTCGCCGACGCAGGTGTCACCGAGGTACTCCACGTCGATGGCCCGGAGGATCTCCTGCGGCTGGATTTGAGCGGGCCGGGGAAAAATGGGGCGTCGGTACGCGAACGCCCCCTGCTGCTGGTGTGCACGCACGGCAAGCGCGACCGGTGCTGCGCGGTGAAGGGCCGGCCGCTGGTCACGGAGCTGGTGGGGCGCGACCCGGAGCGGCAGGACTTGGTGTGGGAGACCTCGCACATCAAGGGGCACCGCTTCGCCGCGACGCTGATGCTCATGCCGTGGGCGTTCAGCTTCGGCAGGATGAATGTGGAGGCCGCCGAGTCGCTGCTCGACCACGCCGAGGAGGGCCGCTTCTTCGTGCCGGGCAACCGCGGCCGCGGCACGCTCGCGCCGCAAGCCCAGGTCGCTGAGATCGCTGTGGCCGCGCGCCTCGCGCACGAGGGGGGTGCCGTCGGCGTGAACCAGCTGCGCGTCGGCGAGGTGGCGGGCACCAAGACCGAGGCGCAGGTGCGTGTCGACGATTGCGAGACGGGCAGCGCCTACCTCGTCCACCTGCGCAAAACCCAGGTGCAGGGCGTGGTGTCGTCGTGCGGCGCGCAGCCGGAGACCGGATCGGCGTGGGTCGCCGAGACGATCGAGACGCTGTAGCTAGAGGTAGGTGTTGATCGCTTCGGCGACGGAGCCGATGACATTGTGCGTCGCCGCCTGCACGTCCGCCGGGGAGTGGCGGAAGCTGTGGGAGTGGTCGGCGATCTCGTGCATGGAGAGATCGTTCCAGGAGTCGCCGAAGGTGTACAGCTCCACGCCGTCCCGGTCGAGTCTGAGCTGCTCCAGGAGCTCGAGCACGCCCGCGCCCTTGGTGCGGCCCGGCGCCATGATGTCCACGTAGGTCTGGTTCTGCGCGACCGTCACGCCGCCGAGCGCCTCGGCCCAGGCGACGACGTCGGCGCGCAGCTGGTCATCCTCCGGCACCCACAGCGGCACAACGGCGAAGGTGTAGTCCGGGATATCCGCTTCGGTCATGCGGGTGAAGTGGGCGGTGAGGTTGGACGTGTCGCCGGTGTTGTTGGCGAAAACGCCGTCGACTGCGCCGATCGTGGTGCCGAAGACGGCCATGCCCGGCTGGTCGCGGAACGTGTCGATGGCTGCGCGCAGCACGTCCGGGTCGATGGGGTAGGCGAATATGAGCTCGGCACCGTCGCCGGTTGCTGCCGACGCACCGTTGGAGAGCACCTGGTAATCGAACTGCAGTGTGGAGCCTTGCATGCCGTGGGCGAGCGCGGCGCGGGAGCGGCCGGTGGCTGCGACGGCGAGGTTGCCGGCGGCGCGCCACGCCTCGATCGCCTCGAGGTCGGCACGACGAAACCCTCCACCGTCGGAGTTGGGGTGGTGGAGGGTTCCGTCGAAATCGAATGCTGCGACCTTCATAGCGACCAAGCCTAGTGGCGCAGCGTGCGCCACTAGCGGCGCATGACCTTCTTGGACAGCCAGTTGCCCAGGAACTGGGCGAGCTGGACGATGACCACGATCACGATCACGGCCGCCCAGGTGACCTGCGGCTCGAACTGGCGGTAGCCGTAGACAATGGCGAAGTCACCCAGGCCGCCGCCGCCGATGTAGCCCGCCATCGCGGACATGTCGATTACGGCGATGAAGATGAAGGTGTAGCCCAGGATCAGCGGGCCGAGCGCCTCGGGGAGGATCACGGACTTGATGATCTTCCACGGGCCGGCGCCCATGGAGCGCGCCGCCTCGATCACGCCCGGATCAATGGCCACCAGGTTCTGCTCCACAATGCGGGCCACGGTGAAGGTGGCGGAGAAACACATCACGAATGTGGCGGCCTCCCGACCGATCGTCGTGCCCACCACCGACAAGGTGATGGGGTAGAGCATGGCGATCATGATGATGAACGGAATCGGCCGGAAGAAGTTCACGGCGATGTTGATCAGCCAGTAGATCGGGCTGCTCTGCAGGATGCCGCCGGGGCGGGTGGTGTAGAGCAAAATACCGAGCAGGAGGCCGAAGAAACCGCCGACCACCATGGTGATGGCGACCATCCACATGGTGTCGCCGATGGCCTCGATAAAGGTCGGGCCGAGGCGCTCCCAGTTCGGCTGGGCGAGGATCAACTCGTTGATTGGGGTGCTCATCGGGTGATCTCCTCAATGTCGGTGGTGCGCTGCAGGGTGGTCAGAAACTCGTTGATGGCGGCGTCGTCGCCGTTGAGGCGCACCGTCATCTTGCCGAAGCTGTGCTCCTGCAGGGTGGTGATGCCGGCGTGCACCGGCTGCACCGACACACCCCGCTTGCGGGCCTGTTCGGCGGCACCGAAGAAGCCCGAGTTCTCTTTGAGGTTCACGGTGAAGAGGCGTCCCGGTGCTGCGTCGAGAAGCTCGCGCGCCTCCACTTCGTTCGGGGTGTTGCGCAGGCTGGTGGACACGAAGCGCTTGGCCACGTGCGTCTGCGGGTTGGAGAACACCTCGTAGACGGAGCCGTACTCCACCACGCGGCCGTCCTCCATCACCGCAACCTTGTCGGCGATCGCGCGGATCACATCCATTTCGTGGGTGATCACCACGATGGTGATGCCGAGCTCCTCGTTCACCCGGCGCAGCAGCTGCAGCACCTCGTCGGTGGTTTCCGGGTCGAGGGCGGATGTCGCTTCGTCGGCAAGCAGCAACGAGGGGTTGGTGGCCAAGGCGCGTGCGATGCCGACGCGCTGCTTCTGGCCGCCGGAGAGCTGCTCCGGGTAGTTCTTGCCGCGCTCGGTGAGGCCGACAAAGTCCAAGAGCTCAGCGACGCGCGCCTTACGCTCGGCCTTGTCCATGCCCGCAAGCTGCAGCGGGTACTCGATGTTGCCTTCGGCGGTGCGGGATTGCAGCAGGTTGAACTGCTGGAAGATCATGCCGATGTTGCGGCGCAGCCCGCGCAGTTTCTTCTCGGACATGCCGACGATATCGGTGCCGTCGAGAAGCAGCTGCCCCGAGGTGGGCATGTCGAGGCCGTTGATGAGACGGACCAGCGTGGACTTGCCGGCACCCGAATACCCGATCACGCCGAGGACCTCGCCCGGCTCGACGGTGAGCGTGACGTCGTCGACGGCCACGACTTCCCGCCCGCCGGTGCGGAACACCTTGCTTACGTTCCGGAATTCAATCCGGGTGCCGGTGGGTGCCATTTAGCTGTAGTCCTTAGTCAGGTTGTCGAGGATCTCGTTGAGCTCTTCCTTCGTGCGCTTGACCTGGATGGCAGTGCCGTTGGAGTCCTCCTCGAGGGCCTTGGTGACCTCGTCGGACTGCCAGATCTCCACGATCTTCTCGTACGTGGCGTTGTCGATGTCGCCCGCGCGCACGGTGAAGACGTTGATGTAGGGCTCTGCCAGCTCCGAGTTCGGGTCGTCGGCAGCCACCGAGCTCTGCGGATCGATGCCGGCGCGGTCGAGGAAGTTGTTGTTGATAACTGCCGGGCGGCCCTCGTGGTACGCAGAGGAGGTCTGCGCTGCATCCACGGGGACCACGGACACCTTGGACGCGGCGGCGTCGATGTCGGCCGGGGTCGGGGTGAGCGTCGGCGCACCGTCCTTCAGCGTGACCAGGCCAGCCTGGACCAGCACGTTGATGGCGCGGCCCTGGTTGGACGGGTCGTTCGGAATCGCAACCTC
The DNA here is from genome assembly GCF_024160105.1 of Corynebacterium stercoris. Taxonomy (GTDB): domain Bacteria; phylum Actinomycetota; class Actinomycetes; order Mycobacteriales; family Mycobacteriaceae; genus Corynebacterium; species Corynebacterium stercoris. The sequence goes on along the minus strand of NZ_JAMFTQ010000006.1, from coordinate 19,264 downwards.
TTCGCCCTCGATGCCGTCGAGGGAGGTGTGGTCCTTCCAGTACAGGCCCAGGATGTTGATCTCGCCGGAGCCGACGATGCGCAGGTCCTTGCCCGCAGAGGCGTTGTACTGCGCCTGGTAGTTGATCGTCTGGAACTTGGAGATCTCGATCTGGCCCTCGTCCAGCGCCGGGTTGACCGGCGGGTACTCGGAGAACTTCACGATGTCGAGGTTGATGCCCTCTTCCTTCGCCTTCTCGGCGAATGCGGTCCACGCCTTCTGGTCCGCGTCGGTGGTGCCGATCTTCACGGTGACGGCGTCGCCGGCAGCACCGGTGGAGGCGGAGTCGTCGCCGCACGCGGTCAGGCCGGCGGCGGCGAGGATGAGGGCCGCCGAAGCGGCGACAATGCGGTTGGTGCGCACGAAAGCGTGTCCTTTACTTCTGGTTCTGCTCGAGGCGCTCGAGGATGTCGTTCAGCTCGTTCTTCGGGCGCTCGACCTCGACGGCGGTGCCGCGGGAGTCCTTCTGCACGGCCTCGGCGACGGAGGCGTCGTGCCACAGCTCGGCGAGCTTGACGTAGGTCGGGTTGTCAACGTCCTCGGCGCGGGAGGCGAAAACGTTGATGTACGGCTCGCCCTGCTCGGAAGCCGGGTCGTCCTGGAAGATCGCCTCGGACGGCTCGATGCCGGCGCGGTCCAGCCAGGAGTTGTTGATGATGGCCGGGCGGCCCTCCTTGTAGGCGGACGGGGTCTGGGATGCGTCGACCGGAACGACGGAGACCTTGGAGGCGGCGGCGTCGATGTCGGCCGGGGTCGGGGCGAGTTCGTCGGCGCCGTCCTTCAGGGTGACCAGGCCGGCCTGGACCAGCACGTTGATGGCGCGGCCCTGGTTGGAGTCGTCGTTCGGGATGGCGATCTCGGAGCCCTCGATGCCGTCGAGGGAGGTGTGGTCCTTCCAGAAGAGGGCCAGCGGGTAGATCTCGGTGGAACCGACGACCTTCAGGTCGTTGCCGGAGGAGGCGTTGTACTTGGCCAGGTAGAGGATGTGCTGGAACTTGTTCAGGTCCAGCTCGCCCTGGGCGAGCGCCTCGTTGACCGGCGGGTAGTCGGAGAACTGGACGATGTCCAGGGTGATGCCCTCCTGCTCCGCCAGGTCGGCGAAGACGGACCACGCCTGCTGGTCGGCGTCGGTGGTGCCGATGCGGACGGTCACGTTCTCGCCCTCGGCGGTGCCGGTGGCGGAGGTGGAGGTGGACTCGTTGGAGCAGGCGGTCAGGCCGGTCAGGGCCAGGGTGGCTGCCGCGGCGGCAGCGATGAAACGGGAAGCGCGCATGGCTCATCCTTCTATTCAGCGGAAAACTACGGTTGCTGAATCTAGCACCGTGTGAACCGCTTAGTCTATTTCCGGTTCGCGGCGCGGCCCTCGGTCTGACGAAAGTGTTGGTACATACTTTCGAATACTGGTAGCGTTTCGCGCATGAGGTTTAACGGGGGCGAGCCGCTGTCCTGGTCCCGGCTGGAGCGCATTCTCTCCGGCCGGCCCGGCCCCGTACCCATCCCTGTTGACCACACCGGCACGCCCGCGGGGTTCACGTACGCGCCCGAAGGGGCACACTGCGTGCCGACGGCGGGGACAGGGGGCGCCCCAGCGCCTCCCGCACCCAAGCCTGCGGCGATGCCGTTCGCGGAGCTGCACGCGGTGTCCTCCTACAGCTTCCTGGGTGGGGCCAGCGAGCCAGAGGAACTGGTCGCGCGGGCCGCGGAGCTGGGCTTACATGCCCTCGGCGTGCTCGACCGCGACGGCTTCTACGGCGCGGTGAAGTTCGCCGAGGCCGCCGCGGAGGCGGGTTTAGCCACCGTGTTCGGTGCGGAGTTGACGCTGGGGGAGCGTGTGCTGCCAGTCATCGCCCGCGGGCCGGAGGGCTATAAGCGTTTGTCCCACCTGATCACCGACGCGCACATGGCGACCCGGGAGAAGGACAAGGTAGCGTACCCGCCGCTGGAGCTAATCGGCGCTGCGCTGGACGGCACCTGCGTGGTGCTCGCGGGGTGGGCGTGGGCGAATGAAATCGACCGCTTGGTCGATGCTTTCGGCGCGATGAATATTGTGCGGGAATACGAGGTGGCGATGCTGCCGGAGGACGCGGACCGCCACGCCCAATTAGACAGCTTCGTCCACCTCCCGGCGATTGTCACCGCCGCGCCCGCCGCCGCCACCCGGGATGCCGCGCGCCTCGCCGCGGCGAAGCGCGCGCTGGGGCGCAGGCAATCGCTGGCGGATGCGCACGGCAACCTCCACCCCATGGGGGCCAACTGGCTGCGCAGCGCCGAGCAGCTGAGCGCCATGCTGCCCGGCTGCGAGGAGAAACTCGCCTACGCCGCCGAGCTGGCGCAGCAGTGCGCCTTCACCCTCAACCTGGTCGCGCCCGAGCTGCCGGATTTTCCCACCCCTGTGGGGCACAACGAAATGACGCACCTGCGCGCACTCACGCTCTCCAGCGCCCAGGTGCGGTACGCCTCGCGGCCGCAGGAGATACGTCGAAAAGCAATGGCCCAGATTGAGTACGAGCTGCAGGTGATCGAGGAGCTGAATTTCCCCGGCTACTTCCTCATCGTGCATGACCTGGTGGATTTCTGCCGGCGGGAAGACATCCTGTGCCAGGGGCGCGGCAGTGCGGCGAACTCGGCGGTGTGCTTCGCGCTCGGCATCACCAGTGTGGAGCCGATTGCGGCGGGGCTATTGTTCGAGCGCTTCCTGTCGCCGGACCGCGACGGGCCGCCGGACATTGACATTGATATTGAGTCCGGGCGCCGCGAGGAAGTGATCCAGTACGTCTACGCCCGCTACGGGCGGGATAACGCGGCACAGGTGGCGAACGTGATCACGTACCGCCGCAAAGGCGCGATCCGGGATGCGGCGCGCGCGCTGGGGTACGCCCAAGGCGCGGCAGACTCTTGGTCGAAGGAGATCGCCGCGCCGCCGCCCGCAGTGGAGCAGCTTGCTGCCGAGCTGAAAGGCCAGCCGCGGCACCTGGGCATCCACTCCGGCGGCATGGTGATCTGTGACCGGCCGATCGCGGACGTGGTGCCCACCGAGTGGGCGCGGATGGAGAACCGCTCCGTGGTGCAGTGGGATAAGGATGACTGCGCCTCCGCCGGGCTGGTGAAGTTCGATCTGCTGGGCCTCGGCATGCTCGAAGCGCTGCACCACATGATTGACCTGGTGCGCGACACCACGGGCCGCGAGGTGCGGCTGTGGGAGCTGCCGCTGGATGACGCCGAGGTGTACGACATGCTCTGCCGCGCAGACTCCGTGGGTGTCTTCCAGGTGGAGTCCCGCGCCCAGATGGGCACCCTGCCGCGCCTGAAACCGCGGTGTTTCTTCGACCTGGTGGTGGAGGTGGCGCTCATCCGCCCCGGTCCGATCCAGGGCGGCAGCGTGCACCCCTACCTGCGGCGGCGCGACGGCACGGAGCCGGTGCAGTACGACCACCCCGTGCTGGAGAAATCCCTGGGCAAAACCCTCGGCGTGCCGTTGTTCCAGGAGCAGCTCATGCAGGTGGCGGTAGACGCGGCCGGGTTTTCGGGCCGGGAGGCGGACGGGCTGCGCCGCGCGATGGGCTCTAAACGCTCACCGGCGAAGATGGCGGCGTTGAAGGCGCGCTTCTACGAGGGCTGCTGGGAAACCAACCGCATCGGCGAAGCCGTGGCGGACACGCTGTGGGCCAAGATCGTGGCGTTCGCCGCCTACGGCTTCCCCGAGTCACACTCCCAGTCCTTTGCCTCACTCGTCTATTTTTCCGCCTGGTTCAAGCGCTACTACCCGGCGCAGTTCTGCGTGGGGCTCCTGCGCGCCCAGCCGATGGGCTTCTACTCGCCGCAGTCCCTGATCCAGGATGCGCGGCGCCACGGCGTGACGGTGTTGCCGGTGTGCGTGAACGAGTCCGGGCGCGAGGCGCGCTGCATTCCCGACGCAGGCACCGGCACCATGCGTGTGGGCCTCAACCTGATCCGCGGCCTTGGCGACGCCGCCGCCGACCGCATCGAGGAGGCCCAACCGTTCACCGGCATCCCGGACCTGGCGCGCCGGGCGGACCTGACGGTGGAGCACGTCGAGGCGCTCGCCCGGGCGGGCGCGCTGGACTGTTTCGGTGTGGACCGCCGGCAGGCGATGTGGCAGGCCGGCATCGCCGCCACCGAACGCGAAGGCATGCTGCCCGGCCTGTCGGCGATTTCGGCGCCGGCGCTGCCCGGCATGAACGCCTTCGAGCTCATGGCGGCGGACGTGGTGGCCACCGGCGTCACCCACGACAAGATGCCGGTGGAGATGGTGCGCGGCGCACTCGACGCCGCGGGCGTGGTGCGCGCCGATCAACTGCTGCACGTCCCCGACGGCACCCGCATCCGCGTCGCCGGGGTGGTCACGCACCGCCAGGCACCCAAGACTGCAGGCGGCGTGACGTTTTTGGGCATGGAGGATGAGACGGGCTTGGTCAACGTGGTCATCCCGGTGGGGTTGTGGAACCGCCAGAAAGTGCTGGCCCGCACCGCGAAAGCGCTGGTGGTGCGCGGCATCATCCAGAACGCCTCCGGCGCCGCCAGCTTGGTGGCGGACCGGCTGGAGCCGCTGCAGATGGGGGAGTGGCTCACCCGCGGCTCCCGGGACTTCCGCTAGCTTGGGGCCCATGCTTGCCGACGCATCCTCCCAGCCCACCCCGCTGCCGACCAGCGTCGAAGAGATGCACCGCGTCTCCCCGAAACTGATGGTGCCGCGGTTCACCGGTGCGCTGATCTGGACGGCGATTCTGCTCGGCGGCATCGGCTACGCGTACTACCGCTGGGAGTGGACGTGGCTTCTGTGGGCGCTTGCGGGTGCGGCTGCGCTGCTGCTGTGGAACCTCATCCTCGTGCCGTTTCGCGTGCGCAACCTGGGGTACCTGGAAACCGAGGATGAGCTGCTGCTGAGCAAAGGCAAGATGTGGCACACCATCACGGCGATTCCCTACGGGCGCATCCAATTTGTGGACGTGGAATCAGGGCCCATCGCCCGCGCTCTGGGGCTGAAGAAACTGGAGATCCACACCGCCTCCACCACCTCGAACTCGAGCTTGCCGGGCCTGCCCGCCGCGGAGGCGGACGCGTTGCGCGACCGGTTGGCGGCGAAGGCGCGCGAGAGGATGAGCGGCCTGTGACCGGCCCGCAGCCGAGCGCCGGTGGCTACCGCCGCGTCCACCGCCTCAGCCCGCTGCTGCGGGTGTGGGCGACGGTGCTGACGCTTATCGCCTTGGCCGTGTTCAACTTCTCTGGGCAGCTCTTCAACTGGCTCACCAGCGAAGACGTCGGCTGGGGCCAGGCGCTCTGGGGTATCGCTGGCGTGGTCGCCGCCCTGGGCTTGGTGTTCGGCGTGAGCCAGCTGTGGTGGTCCCGCACCGGGTTCCGAGTCGGCGCGGAAGAGCTGGAATTCAAGCGCGGCGTGCTGACGAACCAGGTGCGCACCGCGCGCTACGACCGCATCCAGGCCGTCGACGTGGTCGAACCGCTCGCGCCGCGCGTCTTCGGCCTCGCCGCCGTGCGCGTGGAGGTCGCCGGCGGCATCAACGCCGCCATTGAGATCGCCTACCTGCCGCACGGCGAAGCCGAGGATCTGCGCGCAGAGATCCTCGCCCGCATCGCCGCGAAGGGCGGGGACACAGCGCTCGCAGACGAGCTCGCGGAAGATGCACCGGCGCCGGAACGCAACTACCTCGTCTCGCCCATCCCCATCGGGCGCTCGCTGGCCGCCGCCGCACTGCAGTTTTCGACGGTGTTCACGCTGCTGTCCGCCACCGCCCCACTGTGGACCGGCATCTCGCTTGCCGCGGTGGTGCCCGTCTTGGTTGGCTTCATCCCGCTCATCTGGCGTACCATCGACCAGTCCTGGCGCTTCAACGCCACGCGTGCCGACGGCGTGTTCCACCTCACCTACGGGCTGGCAAATAGGCGTCGGCAAGCAGTGCCCGAAACCCGGATCCACGCGCTGCAACTGAAGCAGCCGCTGCTGTGGCGGCCTTTTGGGTGGTGGACCGTCTCCATCACCACCGCCGGGTACGCCTCCGAGCGCAGCAACGCCACGGGCACAGCGAAACTGCTGCCCGTTGGCACGTGGGAGCAGGCCGTAGCAGTTGTCGGTGCCGTCGGGCCGCTCACCGCGGATCAGCTCACGGACACAGCCGCGGCCCAGTACGTGACACCGCGCCGGGCGCGCTGGGTCTCGCCAGTGGACTGGCGCTGGCAAACTGCCACGGTGCGCGGGGGCGTAGCGGTGACCACGTTCGGGCGCCTTACCCGCCGCTACCAGATGGTCACCGCCGCGCACATCCAGGAACTCACGCTCAAACAGGGGCCGCTGCAGCGCGCGCTGCACATTGCCGACGTCCGCTTCGACCTCGTGCCAGGGCCAGTGAGAATGACGGCGCGCGACTTGGACGAGGCAGCGGCCCGGCAGCTCGTGGATACGCTGCGCTCCCGCGAGCTGCCACCGCTGAGCGCAGACCCTGCTGCTGTACCGTAAGCGCAGACCCTGCTGCGGTACCGTGAGCGCATGGCAGAGGTTCTGAGCACCAACATCGCCGACCCCCAACCGGACCCGGGCGGGCTGAAGCGCCAAAGCGGTATTAATAAGGTATCCGCGGAATTCATCACGGTGACCGTCCCGGGGCCGGATTACGGCGACGGCTCCGGGGTCGCGGGCGACCACATCGGCGACACCCAGCACCACGGCGGCCAGCAAAAAGCGGTCTACGCGTTTGCGCGCGAGCGTCTCGACGCGTGGTCGGCGGAGCTGGGCCGCGAGCTGCCCCACGGCGTGTTCGGGGAGAACCTCACCACCGCCGGCATCGACTGGACCCGCGCGTTGCTGAACCAGCGTTTCCAAGTCGGCGAGGTGGAGCTCGAGGTGTCGGTGCCGCGCACGCCGTGCCGCACTTTTGCCAAGTGGATGGGGGAGCGCGCCTGGGTGCGCCGCTTCACCGAATCCGGCGACTGCGGCGCGTACTTCCGCGTGAACAAGGAGGGCGTGATCCGCCCGGGCGACTCGATCACCCCGCTGGATACGCCGGAGCACGGCTTCACCATGGGCGAAGCATTCGCGGCGTGGATGGGCGACGACGAGCTCGCGCACCGGATGTGGGAGCTGAACATCCTACCGCCGCTGTACCAGGCGCGCTACGACAAGCGGTTCGGTTAGCCTGTTCCCGTGCAGGCGAAGATTGATTCCGGTGGGCGGTTGCTCATCCCTAAATCTCTGCGGGATGCGCTCGGGCTTACCCCTGGCTCGGTAGTGGACATCAGTGCGCACGGCGGGGGCCTCACAGTCATTCCAGGCGGCAGGACTGCGCGAGTGGAGAGGAACGAAGACGGGTTCCTGGTCGCGTACGGTTCAACGCCAGTGACTGACGACGATGTCTTCGCACTCATTGACGCGGGAAGAATTTAGTGTCCATGATCGCGCTGGACACTAGACCCCGCCGGCGAAGCCGAGTTGGCGCCACGCTTCGAACACTGCCACCGAGGCCGAGTTCGTAAGGTTCATCGAGCGCCGCCCCGGCACCATGGGGATGCGCACCTGGTCAGTCACGCGGGGGTGATGCGAGTGCTCCCGGGGCAAACCGGTCGGCTCGGTGCCAAACAGCAGCGCATCGCCCCACTGATACTTCACGTTTTGATACATTGTGGTCGCCTGGGTGGTGAAGGCGAAGACGCGGCTTGGGCCTAACGTCGAAAAGCACGTGTCCAAATCGGGGTGGATCTGGACATCTGCCAGGTCGTGGTAATCCAGCCCCGCGCGCTTCAAGTGCTTGTCGTCGAAATTGAAGCCCAGCGGCTCGACCAAGTGCAGCACCGCGCCCGTATTCGCGGCGAGGCGAATCGCGTTGCCGGTGTTACCGGGAATGACGGGGTTGTCGAAGATGATGTGCAAGGGCATGGATTAGCGCGCGCCCCCGGATAGCTTCTCCTGCGGCTCGCCGGACAGCTCGCCGAATAGGTGGTCCACCGCAACCTGCGCGTGGAGGCGCACGCCGTATTCGAGCGCCTCGTCGTTGACGTAGAACCGCGGGCTGTGGTTGGGCACGAAGCCGCGATCGTCACCGCCGGTGGGCTCGATGCCGCCGTCGGCAGTGAAGGCGATGTTCTGCCCGCCGAGCAGTGCGTACACGCCGCCGAAGCGCGAGGAAAACTCGGAGAAATCGTCGTACCCCATGGAAGACGGGACTTCGATCACCGGCGCCTCGCCCGCGATGCGCTCGTACACCGGCAAGATCGAATCGATCCACTCAGGGCCGTTGACCACGGGCGGGACCTCATCGAAGAACTCGACGGTGCCAGTGCAGCCGTGCGCGGCGGCGAGGTGCTCAACGTAACGCTCGAGGCGCTGATTCACATCCGCCATGACCTCGGAGCGCAGGGCGCGCACTGTGCCCCAGATCTCCACCTGCTCGCCGACGATGTTGAAGCGGCCCTGGTCCACAATGTGGCCGAGTGAGATGGAGAAGCGCTCCTCCACGTCGATCTGACGGTAGATCTGGCCGGTGTTGCTCAAGATGTCGCCGACCGCCGGCATCGGATCGATGCCCTGCCACGGGGTGGAGCCGTGCACCTGCTTGCCGACGACAGTTATCTTCACCGTCTCGGACGCAGCATTCTGGATACCTCGCGCGTACGCGACGGCCCCGACGGGAAGCGGCGAGATGTGGATGCCGAACGCCATTGTCGGGCGCGGCTCGAAGAGTCCTTGCGCCTCCATCTCCTCGACCATCAGGGAGGCACCACCCTCCTCCCCGGCGGGTGCGCCTTCCTCTGCGGGCTGGAAGGCGAGCAGCACGTCGCCGCGGAGCTGATCCCGCTGGTCGTGCAAGATCTTGGCCGCGCCAAGTAGCATCGCGGCGTGCGTGTCGTGTCCGCAGGCGTGTGCCACCGGGAAGGGGCCGCCGGGGTACTCCGTATCCACGACCTCGGAGGCAAAGTCCTCGCCGGATTGCTCCTTCACCGGCAGGGCGTCGATATCCGCGCGCAGCAGGATAGTGCGGCGGTCTCCCTCTTCGTCCCCGTTGTCACCGCGGATCCGCGCCACCACGCCGTGGCCAGCGACACCCTCGGTGATGTCGGCGATGCCGAATTCCCGCAGCCGCTCGACGATGAACGCCGCCGTCTGCTCCTCCCGGTTCGGTAGCTCCGGGTGTTTGTGCAGGTGGTGGCGCCAGTCGATGACATCGTCGCGAATGTCCCGCGCAGCGGTGTCGATTCCGTCGCGCAGCGCGTCAAGGTTCACGTTCGTCATGGCTCCCATCCTATTGCCGTGTTCGCTGCGCGCGGAGGCATAGAATCGTGGCGTGACTGCGATCAAACTGGACGGAAAACTCTACCGCGAGGAGATTTTCGCGGACCTTCAAGCTCGTGTAACTCGCTTGAAGGAAAAGCATGGCATCACCCCGGGCCTGGCTACGGTGCTGGTGGGCGAGGACCCCGCGAGCCAGAACTACGTGCGCATGAAGCACAAGGACTGCGAGGAGCTCGGCATCGCGTCCATTCAGAAGGAGCTGCCCGGCGACACGACGCAGGAGGAGCTTGAGGCGCTCATCGACGAGCTGAACAACGACGATGCCGTCACCGGCTACATCGTCCAGCTCCCGCTGCCGAAGCACCTGAACGAGAACCGCGTGCTCGAACTCATCGATCCGGCCAAGGACGCCGACGGCCTGCACCCCGTCAACCTGGGCAAGCTCGTACTCAATGAGCCCGCGCCGCTGCCATGCACCCCGAACGGCACCATCAAGCTGCTGGAGCGCTTCGGTGTGGATTTGAACGGCGCCATTGTGTGCGTGGTTGGCCGCGGCGTGACTGTGGGCCGCCCGATCTCGCTCATGCTGACAACCCGCGGCGTGAACGCCACCGCAGTGCTCTGCCACACCGGTACCAAGGATCTCGCAGCCGAAACCCGCCGCGCCGACGTGGTGATCGCCGCCGCCGGTAAGCCGCACATGATCACCGCGGACATGATCAAGGAGGGCGCCGCGCTCGTGGATGTCGGTGTGTCGCGCGTGGACGGGAAGACCGTCGGCGACCTGCACCCGGACGTGTGGGAGAAGGCCGGCTGGGTTTCCCCGAACCCGGGCGGTGTCGGCCCGATGACGCGCACGTTCTTGGTCCGCAACATCGTCGAGTCCGCCGAGCGCCGAGCTGAGCAGCTTGCCTAAAACGCGCGAGCTGCCGGAGGGGTTGTCGCTGGACAACCCCCACGACCTGCGCAACCGCCCATCCCCGCTGCCGCGGTGGATGCAGTACGCCATGATTGCGGTCTTCGTCGCCGGGTTCACCGCTGCATCGCTCTTTTCCGCGACGGAGCACTGGCGCCGCGCCACCTTCACCCTCGGTGCCACCATGCTGTGGCTCGCCGCTATGCGGCTGAGCTGCGACTCGAAGGTGATCGGACTCCTCGCCGTGCGCTCGAAGCGCTTCGACGTGCTGTTCTGCACCGCCCTCGGCGCCGCGATGATGTGGCTGGCCTACTCGGTGGATTCACTGGGGTCGTAGGGTGGAGCGATGAGCGAACCCATCCTCGTCCTCGCAGACATTCACCTCGGGCGCAAGCAACACGACGCCAAAAAGACCGGCCCCGGCATCGACTGGGCGCTCGGTGCGCTGGAGCAGGGAGCCGCCGCCGGATCGCGGCACATGGTCATGCTCGGAGACGTCATTGACCGCAAACGCTTCACCGAGGACACGTACAGCGAGGTCACGCGCTTCTTCGCACGGGGGCTCGAGCTTTTCGACGATTGCTTCTTCATCTCCGGCAACCACGACGTGCACCACGATCTCTCCGACGTGATCCCAGACGGTGTCGCCGTTGCCAGCACCGAGCCGCAGACGATGCACGCGGGCCAGTGGGCGCTGCACACGGCCGCCGTTGCGGTGGACCGGGATCCGCGCCGGCTTGTTGGTCAGTTCCCAGCCCCAATCGCCGGCACGCCCAACCTCGGCCTCCTACACACTTCCATCACCGGGGAATACTCCAACCACGATTGCCTCCCGTGCACCGCGGAGGAGCTCACCGCCTGCGGGTACGGTGCGTGGCTGCTCGGCCACGTCCACCAACAGATCACGCTCGCGCATGACCCGTTCATCGGCTGGGTGGGCATGGGCAAGGCCTACATGGCTGTCGACGACGGTGCGCAGGTGCGCATCGAAAACCTGGCGACAGCCTAGATCGCGTACTCGCCGCGCGCCGCTGCGATCTCCCTGCCGCTCGGCGCCTGCTCCGTCAAAGCGATGAAGTTACGCAGAATCCGATCCATCTGGCGCGCCTCAACCAGAAACGCGTCATGGCCCACCGGAGAGGACAGCTTGGCCATTGCGAGCAGGTTGCCCAGGTTGCGCGACAGGTGTTCCTGCTGGTGGTACGGGTACAGGATGTCGGTGTCCACGCCCACCACCATCGTCGGCACGTTGATTGAGTGCAGCGCTTTGTTGAGGCCGCCACGCCCACGCCCGACGTCGTGGCGATTCAGTGCCTCGGTGAGGGCGACGTAACACGCGGCGTCGAAACGCTCGGTGAGTTTTTTGCCCTGGTGCTCGAGGTAGCTCTGCACGGCGAAGCGCTGGTCATCGGCACGGAATGGGCCGAGAGGGTTTTCGCCCGACTGGGGGGAGGTGCCGAACCGCTCGTCGATCTCCAGCTCGCCGCGGTAGGTGAGGTGAGCGAGGCGGCGAGCGGCGGCGAGCCCGGCGTCGGGGGAGGAGCCGGTGGCGTGGTAGTCGCCCCCTTGCCAGGCGGGATCCTGGGTGATTGAGGTGATCTGCGCGGACTGGATGCCAATTTGCCACGCGCTTGCCCGGGCGGAGACGGCGATCACTAGGGCATAACTCACGCGCTCCGGGTAGAGCAGCGTCCACTCCAGCGTGCGGGCGCCACCCATCGAGCCGCCCAGCACGGCGTGGACGCGGCCGATGCCCAGGGCATCCAGCGCCGCGGCCTCCGCCACAACCATGTCGCGGATGGAGATGGCGGGGAAGCGTGACCCCCACGCATCGCCGTCCGGGTGCTCGCTTGCCGGGCCGGTGGAGCCGTAGCAGGAGCCGAGTGCGTTCGTACACACCACGCACCAGCGGTCTGTGTCCAGGGCCTTGCCGGGGCCGATGATCTCGCACCACCAATCGTCAGCGCGGGTATCACCGGTCAGTGCATGCTCCACCAGCAGGATGTTGTTCTCGCCGTCGGGCTCACCCCGCAGTTCACCCCAGCGGCGGACGGCAATGGCCGCATCGGCGATGGTGGCCCCAGCTTCGGTGGTCACGTCGCCGATGGCAACAGTGTGCAGGTCGCCCTCTGAAGGAAGCATGGGATCTACTGTAGGCAACTCACTGTTAAAGCGGACTAAGCGGTCTACCTTTTATTCGGTAGGAGAAAGATAGTGTGACCTCCGATTCCGAGACAGGGGAGTGGAACTTGGCTACTTTTGACTAGCGCGTCACACCCGTGACGTCTTGTCGCGCCGTACTTGAAGGAAGCCTCCGTGTCTGTCCAGCCAGCCGATCACGTCCGTGAAGACATCCGACTCCTTGGCCGGGTGCTCGGCCGTGTGATCGCCAAGCAGGAAGGGCAGGAGATCTTCGATTTGGTCGAATCCACCCGCCGCGCCGCCTTCGACATCTCCCACGGGGATGCCGTCCCGGAAGATCTGCTCGCAGTCTTCCACGACATGGACATCACCAAAATGAACCTCGTTGCACGCGCTTTCAGCCACTTCGCGCTGCTAGCCAACTTGGTTGAAGACTTGGATGACGAGAAAGCTGCCGCACCGGTCTCGCTGCGCACCAGCTTCGCCCACCTGAAAGAAAGCGGTGTGGACGCTGACAAGGTCGCCGAACTCATCAGCGGGGCGCAGGTGTCCCCGGTGCTCACCGCACACCCGACTGAGACCCGTCGCCGCACCGTCTTCGACACCCAGACCCACATCAAGCGCCTGCTGAGTGAACTCCACGCTGGTGCCGACCCGGCAGTCATCGAACGGGAGATGGAGCTGCGCATGACCCTGATGTGGCAGACCGCGCTTATCCGCATCGCGCGCCCGCGCCTTGAGGACGAAATTGATGTCGGCCTGCGCTACTACAAGCTCTCTCTGCTTGAGCAGATCCCGGCCCTTAACCGCGCGATCCGCTACGAGCTGCGCGACACCTTCGAACGCGACCTCGAGCTCACCCCCGTCGTGCGCCCCGGTTCCTGGATCGGCGGCGACCACGACGGCAACCCGTACGTGAATGCAGACACTCTCACGTATGCCACCCGCCGGGCCGCCGACACCGTGCTCAGCCACTACATCGACGAGCTGGGCGAGTTGGAGCGCGAACTGTCCCTCTCAGATCGCTACTCCACCTGCTCGGAGGAGCTTTCCAAGCTTGCGGAGTCCGCCAACAACACCGCCGAATCCCGCGTCGACGAGCCCTACCGCCGCGCCATCTACGGCATCCGCCACCGCGTCGTCGCTACCCGCGAAGTACTCGCCGGCGAGCCGAGAACCGGCGAACATCTGTCGTATGCGGACCCGGGTGAGCTGCTTGCAGACTTGGACGTGATCGACGCCTCCCTGCGTGCGCACGGCGGCGCCATCATTGCAGACGACCGGCTGGGCCGCCTGCGCTCTGCGGTGACCACCTTCGGTTTCCACCTGTACACGCTTGACCTGCGCCAAAACTCCGAATCCTTCGAAAAGGTCGTGGCTGAAGTACTGAGCATCGCCGGCGTGTGCGAGGACTACGCGTCGCTTATGGAGGAAGACCGCGTGGAGGTGCTCGTCGAGGAGCTGCGCACCCCGCGCCCGCTGTTGCGCGCCGAGGCCCAGCTTAGCGACGACACACGCAAGGAAATGGGCATCCTCGCCGCCGCTGCCCGCGCCGTGCAAGACCTCGGCCAGGGTGCGATCGCGCAGTGCATTATCGCCATGACCGGGGCCGTCTCCGACATCCTCGAACCCATGGTCCTGCTTAAGGAAGTTGGCCTGAATAGTGTCAACGTCGTCCCGCTGTTTGAAACCATCGAGGACCTTGCACACGGCGCCCGCATCCTCGAAGACCTTTGGTCGCTCCCGTTCTACCGCGAACACCTCCGGGCCCGCGGCGATGTCCAGGAGGTCATGCTCGGCTACTCCGACTCCAACAAGGACGGCGGCTATTTGCAAGCGAACTGGGCGCTCTACGACGCCGAACTCGCCCTCGTCGAACTCTGCAACCGACACGGCATCCACCTTCGACTCGCACACGGCCGCGGTGGGGCAGTCGGCCGCGGCGGCGGGCCCACGTACGACGCCATCCTCGCCCAACCCAAGGGCGCTGTCGCCGGCTCCATCCGAATCACCGAACAAGGAGAGATCATCTCCGCCAAGTACGGCTCGCCAGAGACCGCGCGCCGCCACCTCGAAGCTTTCGTTGCCGGCACCCTTGAGGCCTCCCTCCTAGATACCGAACCTATCGAAGACCCGACCCGCGCTTACGACATCATGCGTACGCTCGCTGCCTACTCCGGCGAAAAGTACAAAGATCTCATCGGCGACCCTGGCTTTATTGACTACTTCACCCAGTCCACCCCGTTGCACGAGATCGGCGAGCTCAACCTCGGCTCCCGGCCGGCCTCCCGCAAACAGACCACCGCGATTTCCGACCTCCGCGCCATCCCTTGGGTTCTGTCCTGGGCGCAGTCGCGCACCAACGTGCCGGGCTGGTTCGGCGTCGGCACCGCGGTCGAGCGCTGGGCGGGCGAGAGCGAAGACTGTTGGGAGGAGCTTCGCGAGCTTTACCGCGACTGGCCGTTCTTCCGATCCGTGCTGTCCAACATGGCGCAAGTCATGGCCAAGGCGGAGATGTCGCTAGCCCGCCTCTACGCCGACCTAGTGGAGGACCGCGAGGTAGCCGAACGCATTTACGGGCTCATCGCCGATGAATTCCAGCGCACCAAGGAGGTTTACTTCCGCATCACCGGGCACACGGACCTGGTTGCCGAGAACCAGCGCCAGGCCCGCTCCCTGAAGCGCCGCTACCCCTACCTGCTGCCGCTCAACGCCGTCCAGCTCGAGCTGCTGCGCCGCTACCGCGCCGGCGACGAGACGTTCCTCGTCTCCAAGACCATCCAGGTCACCATGAACGGACTCGCCACCGCCCTGCGCAACGCGGGTTAGGTTTCTGCGGCTGGGGCGCTGGGTGGATCCCCTGCAACCCGCTTCAGAGCAAGAAAGAGACAAGATAACGTTTCGCCAGGTGAGAGGTTTTTGGTTGGTTCAGGAAGGGGCGAAAGTAGATAACAACCGGTAAGACCGGTCGATGATGACGGGATGTACCAATGAGTAATCCTGAAGGCGGTATCCCGCGCTAAAGGACGCGACCGTGCGTGAGCAGACGGTGCTGCGCCATGACAGAGAAGCCCCACGCTGACTTGATGGCATGTAGTGCCGCAGATCACAAAGGTAGGTTTTCCTACTTGCGTAACACAAATCTGACTTTGATAATTGCCATACGGCGGAGGCTCCTTCGCCGCTCAATACCTACCGGCGGCAGGAACCATGAAGATTAAAATTCGAAACCGCACCAGAGGTGCAGTCTTGGCGAGTGCGTTGACCCTTGCCGGCACCGGTGTTGCTGGGGCGACGATTGTCAGTATTGACGGGGGAATCTGGGATTATGGCAGTGATTCTTCCACAGTGTGGTCCCACTACTTTCACAACGGCGTTCGACATGGCTCTATAGCTGTGGGCTAGAGCATGTCTCTTCTGAAATCAGGCCTATTAGCCGTGGGGATATTCGCAACGGCCATTCTGTCGACTACCGTGGCTTTCCTCGGCGCGAGGCTTTACTCAGCGATCGATGGTCACCTGGGTGAGTACGGGGTACAGGTGGAATCAGATCGCACCGCTTCGGAGCGTGCGAGTTTCTATTCCGAGCTGGCCGAGTTTGCGCGAAGCAATGACTTCGATATCGCGATTAACTACTCGTCGCTCGCTGTCTCTGGTGGTGAGCAGCGAGTCTACTCATCCTCGCTTCCGCCTAACGGCGGTCGGATGGAACGGCCGCGCTTTGAACGCGGGGAAGTTGACATATTTTATCCGCTGGAAGACTTTCCATACTCTGATCCAAGGCAACCTCTCCATCTCAAAGGGTCTGCGACGGACGAGCAACACTTGCTGCGGTGGTTAGCCGAACAGGGGCTCGACGCGGTGCCTCTTACCAGTTACTTCTCCGAAATCTTTGCATCTTCGACAATTCCCATTCTGCTGATCCTATCTGTGCTCCTGTGTCTGGTACTAGGCGCGGGCCATGTCATTGCCCGCTCGCGGGAGGTCGGTGTTCATCGACTGCTTGGGCTCAGCGCCGCAGAATCGACCCGTATTGAAATTCAGCGCCAAAGCGTTGCCCTTACGATCGCCTACCTCGGAAGCCCACTGATTGTTGCTGGCCTTCTTTATGCCTACAACGGGTGGGCGGAGAGCTGGGTATTTTGGAGAATGTATTTCACGATCAGCGTGATTCTGTCTGTGTGTGTGCTCGTTGGCTACCTAGGTGGGCAGTTTCTGGTTCGCAGGACATCGATACCGCAATCCATCAAGGGCAAGATCCACGCGCGGCCAATTCTCTATTCCCTGACTGCCGTCCGCGGAGTGACCCTGGTTGCTGCGCTCAGTGTGGTTGCAACCTTGGTTGGGTTTTCTGCGGAACTCGAGGCGCGTCACCGCTTGCAGGGGCTGTGGGATGCTCACCGTGGGCCGCAAGAGTTGGCGTTGAACGTCAACACGGCCTTCGAAGACTGGTCAGATACAGAGACCGCAGCGCCATTCCGGGTTGCCGACGAGGCGGGAGACGTACTCCTCGTTGATCCTTATTGGATTACATGGCCCGTGGAATTAGAGGCACCAGTCCTATTAGCGAACCAGGAATTCGCGCGACAGGCGGGAGTGTCGATGTTGGATGGTGCTGCAGTGACGGTCTGCTCGCCGGGAGAAATGTCTGTGCACTCGAGAAACGTGATCGAGGATTCGCTCGAATTCGAGGCCGGCTATGCCAATGAACCAGCACCCGACATAGAGTGGCGGGACGGTTGCAGCTTAGGCTCGGTATTCACCTATGACGTTAACTACCGTCCGCAAGTCGATAACCCGATTCTCGTCATACTCCCGCGTGGCCTCGCTCCGTTGGGCGACCACAACTTGATGTCAAAGGTATCCCAGCAAGTCCTTCTAACTGTCTCCCCTGACGTACCTTCGCAAATGTTGAAGGGCGCTACTGGGAACACACTTGCTTTCTTTAGACCGCGTGAAGACTCATGGCAGGCGAGCATTCGCACCGCCGAGCAGAATGTGGCCCTGTGGGGGCTGAATGGTTTTGCATCAGTCCTGCTTGTGACGGTCTTGGTCGGAGCCACGGTCCTTACTTTTCGCGTCACCTACCGGCGCAAAATCCACGTTGCCTATGTTTGTGGGCGAAGCCCTTGGTGGGTTGCAAAAGAAGCAGTAGCTATCGAAGTTGCATTCTTCCTAGCCACGATTGGTTGGCTGCTTTATAAGGTTCGCGATCATTGGATTCAAGCCGAGAGCCGCGTGCCGTCAACCTGGAGTATCGGGTTTGAAAATCAATGGTCGCCATCCACCATCGTCGCAGTAGTAGGTTTCGGCGCAGTATGGTTCATGGTTTCTGTGGGGTTGATGCTCAAAGCTGCTTCGCGGTGGGATGCAAGAGGAGGTACGGAACCGCAATGACAATTCAGGTAAGCGAAGTATCCTGCGCATTTGGCGAGCGGACGGTTTTGCAAGCTTTCACAGCCACGTTTAGGGCAGGTCGAATCACGGCGCTCACAGGGCCCTCCGGCAGCGGCAAGACAACCTTGCTCAATATGTTAGGTGGGCTGACCACGCCGGATTCGGGGACGATCGAGTTCGAGGGGCTCGACATCGCATCTATGAATTCGCGCGCACGTCGCAAATTTCGACGATCAAACGTCGGATATCTGTTTCAGGACTACGGTTTGGTCTCCGATCTCTCTGTGATGGAGAACATCAAGATCGCTGTCCCCCGCGTCTCCCGCGAAACAATGGAGGCGGCGCTGAATGAAGTCGGACTTGGCGGATCCGAGAAGCGAACGGTGAGCGAACTTTCTGGTGGTGAACAACAACGCATCGCTTTGGCACGAGTCATTCTCGCGCAGCCGAAAATAGTGTTAGCAGATGAGCCAACCGGAGCCCTCGATAAAGCAAATGCGCAACTCGTTCTTAAACATCTACGCCATTTTGCTCAGAAAGGCGCAGTAGTCGTCGTAGCCACCCATTCTGCGTTTATTTCCAATAATTCAGATGAGGTAGTGGAGCTCTGATGTAGCGGAAAAATATAGCTGGGATCGAGCGTCACCCCTGTACTTGTCGGATGCGCGGTCGTTTGGTGACGCGTAGGCAGCACCCAGCGACTACGGGAGGGGTGGCGTTTGGGGATGGAAGGCGAGACTGGGCTGATCAACGTGGGTGTCTCGGTCGGGCACAGCGCTTCCCAGCCGGCTAACGCCGGTGGCGAGACCTTCCTCGTACCCAAGACGATCCAGGTCACCATGAACGGGCTCGCCATCGCCCTGCGCAACGCCGGGGAGGTTGTCGGCTTCGACGCCTCGGAGCCGGAGAGGCGGATCCAACCTAAAACGCGCCCGAGAAGCAAGAAACAGGCAAGAAAACGATTCTGTCAGCGCTCGTTGAAAAGTAGCCCAAAACGCTCCTCGAAAAGTAGCCCATCCGAAAAAGATTGGATGGGTGATTTCTTTGGATCAATGGGCTCAAATCCGGTTCCTGCGTGGGCAGGGACTGTCAATCAGGAAGATCGCTGAGGAAGTCGGCTGCGCGAAAAAGACAGTCGAACGCGCGCTGGCGTGTGATTCGCCGCCGGAGTATTCCCCACGCCCGGCAAGGCCAACGAGTTTCGACGCTTATGAGCCAGCGGTGCGCGCCCTGTTGGCCGAGTCGCCCCGGTTGAATGCGAAGGTCATCGCCCAGCGCGTCGGTTGGGAAGGATCAGAATCCTGGTTCCGCAAAAACGTAGCCAAAATCCGCCCGGAGTATCTCCCACCGGACCCAGTCGACACCTTGGACCACCTGCCGGGCTATGAAATCTGAAGCGTCCTGGTTTTCGTTCCGCTTATTGAACGCCCAACGGTTGGGCGTGTGATTGTTGATAGTAGGCGTCTTCCATCTCTTGTGGGGTGATGTATCCCAATGACTCGTGCAGGCGGTGG
>NZ_JAMFTQ010000005.1 GCF_024160105.1 Corynebacterium stercoris | reverse complement strand
TATTGAAGGAGCGAAAGCCACCGGGTGGAAACAAGCCATCAACCAACTAGCCGTGGCTTACCCCGACCGATTCGCGGACTACTTGTAAACCAAGCCCCCGCACACAAAGAATCGGACACCCTCTCATGCGTGAAACAGGATTACGCCCGCCGGCGAAAGCTTCGACGAAGTTCTCCTCCTACAAAGGCGAGACCAGTCACCGCCCCGACAATCTTCTATTGATGGGCAAAGACGCCAACGCGTACAACTCTGCCGGCGCGCCAAGGTTGCAGCCCTCGCGCTACTTCAGTGAACACGGCGTACAACTCGGGCTCACCCACGACTTTCATGCTGATGCCCCGTGGCAAAAGATCGGCACTGATGTCACCCAGATCAGCTGCTCAGACGGCTATTTGTACCTGAGTGCCGCGATTGACTTCTTCGACGGGTACCCCATTGCGGTCACGATGTCTTCCTCGCCAGATGCGCGGCTAGTCGAGCAAATGATCCGCGCTATCGACGCCGCTAAACCAGATGACGCCCGCCCAATCATCCACTCCGATCGTGGTTCGTTGTACCGCACACCCAGCTGGGTCAGGCTCATCAGCGACCCCACCCACGACGCCAAGGGATGCACCGCCTGTCAGGAAGGAACCTGTGTAAAGCGGTGGCGCTACATCCCGTCGCTGTCACGTAAAGGCAACAGTGGCGACAACGCCCGCGTCGAAGGGTTCTTCGGGACCCTGAAGCAAGAACGCATCCACGGGCGCGACGCAGCGCGTCATCTGACACGAGCAGAAATGGCCCACTACATTGAGGACTACATCGACTTCTACATCAACCACAGACTGAAGTCGACACTGGGCAACGGCTACACCACCATCGCCCAGCACAGGCAAACGGCAAGCTAACAATAGCCCCGGACCGCAGTCCAACAAACGGTCCGCAGCCCCAACAGACAACATATGGGGTGCACAGAAACACATATAAGTTCTGCGGAAAACCTATAGGGTGCGTCGCTAAAAACCGCTGTGCGCGAAAAACATAAAGGGTTTACGGACCCGGTCCCAGACCCCTCAATACTCTGAGCCGGAAGAATGGAAAGTGGAAGGTTGATGTATCCCCACTATTTATTTTTTCCGTTTTTCGGAGTACATCGGGAGCTACAACTGCGGACCAGCTCTGTGTGAACTAGATGAGAAGGCGCAGCAACGAATCATCGACGCTGGACAGTTGGTGCTGCGGGCACGCGAGCGGCACCCCCAGCGGTCACTCGCGGAGCACTACAACCCGTTATCGATGGACCCAATTCTGCTCAAGGCTCACAACAACTTGGACCGGGAAGTCGATAAGGCTTTCGATGTGGCACGCAAACTCACCAACGAGCGCCAGCGCCAGGAGCTACTGTTCGCCAGCTACGGGGAGTTGGCGAGGGGCTATGTCTCCTCGCTTTCATCAAAATCGAAACCACCAGCAGGGTCGTTCCCCGTGCGGGTGATTTTGATCGGTCCCGCTGCTGGGTGTAGAACCCTGTCGCTGGCAACGCCGGGAACTATGACTGTGCCCGACGAGAACACGTCACTGCCAAAACGCGGCTCACGGTAGACGAACATGGGTCGTTCACTACTACTGGTGGATTTCGGTTTTGATGGTGGGGGGATTACCGCCGCCGGCCTCGATTTTTCCGTTGAGGAGGGCGTTGACTACTTCCCGATTGTGAAATGGGCCGATGGCGCGGTGGAGAGGAACCAGTCACCTGGAAGAGATCGATCCAGTCGCTGGTGTGCAATCTGGGAGGTAGGGTTGCGGGGTCGATTCCTCGCGAGCGCAACCATGATTGTGTCTCTGAACGTGATGAAAACAACCCTGCCCTTCGGAGATTTTCCCCTATCCCGCGTCCCCGGGCGGTGAAAACGGTGTGCACCATCGCCTGAAAGGCTTTGCGTTGCTCTATCGGGATCTTCGGGTCACCCACCCGGCGGATCACTAAGATCCCCCCGTCAACGTTTGGCTGTGGCCGGAAAGCAGACCTTGGTACTCGGGAACCAAGGTGAAACGTGAACCATGGGGACCACTGAGCCGTCATCATCGTGCTTGCACCTACCCCGGCCCGGCGGCGAGCGACTTCCCACTGCATGAGGAGTACAGCGTCAGTCCATGCCGGCGCATGCAACAACTTTCGAAGAATGGCAGTGGTGAGGTGAAAGGGAATGTTTCCCACAATGACGCAGGGAGTGGCGGGTAACGGGAAGTTGAGGAAATCATCATGGACCACTTCGACCGACGCCGAGGCGGTCTTTTTTGTGAGTTTGGCAGCTAGTTTTGCGTCTACCTCAACTGCCGTTATTGCCCTCCCCAAGTGGGATATCGGGTGAGTGAGGGCACCGCTTCCTGGCCCGATCTCAATGATGGGGCCGGAGGTTTGTTTTACAAGATCGACGATGGAGTTGATGATCTTGTGGTCTGTGAGAAAATTTTGGCCATGTTCGTGACGGCCGTATCCGTATGTAGACATCAGGTGTGCTCCGTGGAGTTGAAACGGAGCCGGGCAAGGCAAATGGCCGCCCGGCTAAAGGACCGGAGCGGTTTCTAACCTGCGGGAGGGAGAAAACCGCCTTAGCGGCTGGTGAGCGGCCGCATGAAAACGGAACCTGAAATCAACATGGGCCTATCGTATCCAATTAATTTCGCAGGGTCCAATACGGTGAGAAAGAAGACAACCGCACCGCAACAGTGCAAGACCTCTCTGGATTGGAATTTGTCCTACCTTCGGCTCGTCGTACAGACGCCACTGGCGTATTTTGTCTCTGGGCAACGAGGGGGAGTTACCCCCACCTCCGGATGTTTTTTAAGGTGCACCCCTTATTACGCTGTGGTGCGGGAGTAGTTTTGTCCGACTGATCGGACTACCCACCGACGTGGGGCGGGTAGTTCGAGGTCCCAGCAGATGATCGCGTCGATTTCGCCGCGTTCAAAGGATGCCACCATGGCGTCGTAGTCGGGGCGAGCCACATTCTTCTTTGACGCGGAAATGGACTGATCGACGTAGTTATGTCCTATGTCCAACGTCCAAGCCACGCTGCTTTGCAATGGCTTCACAGTCCTGACGCTGCCGGTCGATGGTGAGGCCATCCACGTCAGCGTCTCGCGAGATACGATCGTAAATAGGAGCGCGTGTTGCCAAACGCTTTTAATAAGGCCCTTAGCTAACATTGAACTTAAACTCGACGACATCGCCGTCGGCCATCACGTAGTCCTTGCCCTCCTGGCGCACCTTGCCCTTGGTGCGGGCCTCAGCCATGGTGCCCAGCTCGTCGAGGTCGTCGAACGCCACGATCTCAGCCTTGATGAAGCCCTTCTCGAAGTCGGAGTGGATCACGCCCGCAGCCTTCGGCGCAGTGTCGCCCTTGCGGATGGTCCACGCACGGGCCTCCTTCGGACCGGCCGTCAGGTACGTCTGCAGGCCGAGGGTGTCGAAGCCGGCCTTCGCGAGCGTCTGCAGGCCCGGCTCATCCTGGCCGACGGCCGCGAGCAGCTCGGCCGCGTCCTCCTCGTCTAGCTCAAGCAGCTCGGTCTCGGTCTGCGCGTCGAGGAACACGGCCTCGGCCGGGGCGACGAGGTCGCGGAGTTCTTGCTTGCGAGCGTCGTCGGTAAGTACTGCCTCGTCGGAATTGAAGACGTAGAGGAACGGCTTCGCCGTCATCAGGTGCAGGTGGTGCAGCAGCGGGAGATCGATATCGCCGGTCTTGGAGGCGGCGAACAGGGTGCGGCCGTCCTCGAGCACAGCCTGCGCCTTCTTGGCCTCGGCAGCCTGCGCCGCGATGTCCTTGTCCTTGCGGCCTTCCTTCTCCAGACGCGGCAGCGCCTTCTCGATGGTCTGCAGGTCGGCGAGGATCAGCTCGGTGTTGATCACGTCGATGTCGCTGGCCGGATCGACGCGGCCGTCGACGTGAATGACGTTATCGTCGGCAAACGCACGCACCACCTGGCAGATCGCGTCTGCCTCGCGGATATTCGCCAAGAAGGCGTTGCCCATGCCCTCACCCTCGGAAGCGCCCTTCACAATGCCCGCGATGTCAACGAAGGACACCGTCGCCGGCAGGATGCGCTCGGAGGAGAAAATCTCGGCGAGTCGCGTCAGGCGCGGATCCGGCAGCTCCACCAGTCCCACGTTGGGCTCGATGGTGGCGAACGGGTAGTTGGCAGCCAGCACCTCGTTGCGCGTCAGCGCGTTGAACAGGGTGGATTTACCAACGTTGGGCAGACCGACAATTCCAAGAGTAAGGCTCACGCTGGGCAAGTGTAGTGGAGCGTCGCGAAGCGAATGCCCATCGGGCACAATGGTGCGGGTGAGCGCAACTGCACCCGCATCGAAGCGAGACCCCTTCACCCCGGACGCACCGGTGAAACCGGGATCCGCCGAGGACCGTGTCGACCGCGGCGTGGTGATGAACCAGTGGGTGAAATCCACCGCCAAGTTCACCCTGCAGATGCTGGTCGTCGCAGTGTTCGTCTTCGCGCTGGGCAAGCTCATCGGAGCGTTCTGGACGGGCATTCTGCCGATGGTGCTGGCGCTGATCATCTGCACGGTCCTAGCGCCGATCACGACGTGGATGCGCAACCATAAGGTCCCCTCTGGGCTGGCGGCGTTCATCACTTTGCTCGGGTTCGTCGCGTTGCTCGCGGCGCTCTTCCTGCTCATCGCGCCGGATGTCGTGTCCCACTCCCGGCTGCTCTACCTGCAGGCGCTCGAGGGCATCCAACGCCTACAGCTGTGGCTGCAAGGCCCGCCCTTGAACGTGAACCCGGAAGATCTCAACGAAGCGGTCAACGAAGTCGCCCAGTGGGTGCAGAACCGGGCTGGGGCGATCGCAGGCGGCGTGTTCTCGGGCATCGGCACGGCAGCCGGGCTGATCGTCACTCTCGTCGTGGTGCTCGTCCTCATCTTCTTCTTCCTCAAAGACGGGCACCGCTTCCTGCCCTGGCTCCGCAGCGCAACCGGCGGACGCAGCGGCCTCCACGCCACGGAGCTGCTCACCCGCGCCTGGAACACACTCAGCGGCTACATCCGCGCGCAGGCGATTGTTTCGGCAATCGATGCGATCCTCATCGGCGGAGGCATCTGGATACTGGGCGTGCCGATGGCCTTCACGCTCTCGGTGATCACCTTCATTGCTGGCTTCATCCCCATCGTCGGCGCTGTGGTCGCAGGTGCCCTTGCTGTGCTGGTTGCGCTGGTCTCGCTGGGCTTCACCAAGGCGCTGATCACGTTGGCAATCGTCATCGTGGTGCAGCAGCTCGAAGGCAACGTCCTCTCCCCCATGCTGCAGTCGCGCGCCATGGACCTGCACCCGGTCATCGTGCTTATCTCGGTGACCATCGGCGGCGGCCTCTTCGGCCTTGTCGGCGCGTTCTTGGCGGTGCCGGTCGCGGCCATGATCGCCGTGGCCTACCGGTACTTGCTGGACATGCTGCGCATCCACTCCGGCGAACGCACGGCGGATGAGCTGGACTTCTTCACCCCCGAAGGTCTCGCCATCGCCCAGATTGAGGAGGAAGAATCCATCTACGAGCGCAAACAGTGGCGTGAGAGCCGCGAATTCACCGCGGCGCCAATCATGGATGAGGTCGTCGAGCCTGCGGATCGCGGTTCCGGCACCACCAGCTGGAGCAAGCTGCGCAAGCGCAGCGCCAAGCTGCGCCGCCGCCGCGGCAAGACGGCCGACACGATGGAGAAGACGGTGGAGAATCCGGCCGCCGCGGGCGACTAAGCTGATCCACCGTGACACATACGTCGAATCGCACACGTCCCGCGGCCTCCACCACGTTTGTCGGGCTGCCGACGGGCTCCGCGATCGGCATCATCTTCGCCGCCCTGTTCACGGGCGCGCTGCTCGCAGTCAACGCCGGCCAGATCACGTGGCCGTTGCTGGCGCTCTTCGCTGCCGCGGTCATTCTTACCACGACCTTCGTCAACCCGCGCGGCATTTTCCTCACCGTCGCGTCCGCCCCCATCCTCTTCCTCATCGCCGTCGTAGCGGTGGGCTATGTACTCGGCCGCGACCAGATCGCCTCCGGCGGGGCGACATCCAAAGCAGCTCTGCTGCTTGTGGTTTACCCGCTGGTGGAGCTATTTCCTGTGCTTGCGACGGTCACGCTCGGGGCAATCATTATCGGCGCGCTGCGGATCTGGCTGATCAAGCGGCAGAACGCCGCGCTGAGAAAATATGAGGCCACGGAGCGCAGCCGCGTCGCAGAAAGCAACCGCCGCACCAATACGCAAGGCCGCCGTGCCCGGGAACGCACCGGCGGCATCGGCGTCGACGAGCTAGTGCGCCGTGAACGCGCGGCGGCGAGGACCCGGGCGAAGCGGCCTGTGAAGCATGCGTCGGCAAGCGAAAAGCCCGCCCGCGGCGGTTCAACCCGGATCGCAGGCAGGCTCGGCGACGACCTGTACTCGGACTAGTTAGTCCCGGCGCGGCGGCATGCGCAGGTCGCGCGGGAGGGCGAACGTAATCGTCTCGACGGTGGTGGTCACCTCTTCGACGTCGGTGAAACCGCGCGAACCGAGGTGCTGGACAACTTCCTGCACCAGAATCTCCGGCACGGACGCGCCTGAGGTGAGGCCGATCGTCGCAACGCCCTCGAGCCACGCCTCATCGATCTGGTGCGCGTAATCCACCAGGTGCGAATCCTTTGCCCCCGCCTCGAGCGCAACCTCGACGAGGCGCTTGGAGTTCGAGGAGTTCTGCGAACCGACAACGATGACCAGATCGCACCGCGGCGCGATGTTCTTCACCGCTGCCTGGCGGTTCTGGGTGGCATAGCAAATGTCGTCGCTCGGCGGATCCTGCAAACGCGGGAAGCGCTCCTTGAGCTTTTCGACGATTTCCATCGTCTCATCCACGCTCAGCGTCGTCTGCGATAGCCACACCAGCGGCTGCTCCGCGGGGAAATCCGGGAGCTTGGCAACACCCTCGACACCGTCGACCAGGTGCGTGACCTCGGGGGCCTCGCCGGAGGTACCCTCGACCTCTTCGTGCCCCTCGTGCCCCACCAGGAGAATCTGGTAGCCGTCGCGCGCAAAGCGCTTCGCCTCGTTGTGCACCTTGGTCACCAGCGGGCAGGACGCATCGAGCGTGATCAGGTTGCGCTCCGCCGCCTCGTTGCGCACCGCCGGGGACACGCCGTGCGCGGAGAACACCACGTGGGCCCCCTCCGGCACCTCGTACGTCTCGTCGACGAAGACCGCGCCGCGCTCCTCCAGCGTCTTCACCACGTACTTGTTGTGCACGATCTCTTTGCGCACGTACACGGGTGCTCCGTACTTCTCCAGCGCCTTCTCCACGGTTTCCACCGCGCGGTCCACGCCAGCGCAGTAGCCGCGCGGGGAGGCCAGCAAAAGCTTTTTTTCTGGATTCGTCATGGAACCGACCCTACCTAACCAGCGTCTAAAAGGATAAAGGGTTTTCTGCAGGCATACTCGTCAGTGCGCCTGCAGCTACACATAAAGGAGGCAATGGTCATGGAGTCGAAGAGTTCGCCGGATACGCCGTGGAGCGTGTCCCGGCTGAACACCAGCGTCAAGGGGTGGATTGAGCGCCTCGGCTGGCTCTGGGTGGAAGGGCAGCTTACCCAAGTGAACACAAAGCCGAACTGGGCGAACTCCTACCTCACCCTGCGCGATACGCAGGCAGAGGCGAGCGTTGAGCTGATCATGGATACGCGCCAGCTCATGGCTATGGCCACTCCCCCGAAGGACGGCGACCATGTGGTGATTCACGGCAAGCCGAACTTTCACCAGCAGCGCGGCTCCTTCAAGATGCGGGTGGTGGAGATCCGCCACGTCGGCGCCGGCGAGCTGCTCGCCCGCATCGAGGAGTTGCGGCTCAAACTCTCGGCCGAGGGTCTGTTCGATCCCGCCCGCAAGCGCCGCTTGCCGGTGCTTCCCAACAAGGTGGGCCTGATCACGGGCAAGGGCTCCGCTGCGGAGCGCGACGTGATGTCGGTGGCACAGGGCCGCTGGCCGGCCGTGCAGTTCCGGGTGATCAACACCGCGGTGCAGGGCGCGAAGGCGGTGCCGGAAGTCATCCGGGCATTGCAAACGCTCGATGCCGACCCTGAGGTGGAGGTAATCATCATCGCCCGCGGCGGCGGCTCTGTGGAGGATTTGCTGCCGTTCTCGGAGGAGGCGCTGCAGCGCGCAGTCGCAGCGGCGTCCACACCGGTGGTGTCGGCCATCGGCCACGAGCCGGACAACCCGGTGCTGGACAACGTGGCGGACGTGCGCGCCGCCACCCCGACGGACGCCGCGAAGCGCGTGGTGCCCGACGTGGCCGAGGAACTCAAAGGCGTGGCGACGATGCGCGAACGCAGCGCCACCGCCCTGCGCGGCTGGGTGCGCCGTGAATCGCAGATCGTGGAGACGATGCGCTCCCGCCCGGTGCTCGCCGACCCACTGACTTCGCTGCGGCAGCGCTACCAGGACGTGGGCCGCGAGGTGCAGCGTATGCGCCGGGAGGTCACGCACCTGGTGACGCACCAACAGTCCGTCGTCAGTTCGCTGCGCGCTCAGGTGGCGGCGCTCGGTCCGTCGGCGACGCTCGCCCGCGGCTACGCCGTGGTGCAGGTGCAGCCCCGCGACGGCACCGAGCCCGCGGTGGTCACCAGCATCGAGCAATCCCCGCCCGGATCGCAGCTGCGCATCCGCGTGGCCGACGGCTCGATCGCGGCGGCCAGCATGGGTGTCACGCCCGCCAACTAACCACCACACCTATATATAAAGGAGCACAACCATGGCAGAGAACACCTTCGGCGCAGGTCAGGCCGGCGAGAACGCGTTTCCGGATCCGGAGACCTTGAGCTACGAACGCGCCCGCGACGAACTCATCGAAACTGTCAAGATCCTCGAGCTGGGCCAGATGAGCCTGGATGAGTCGCTGAAGTACTGGGAGCGCGGCGAAGCGCTGGCCAAGCGCTGCGAGGTCCTGCTCAAAGGCGCCGCCGAGCGCGTCGAGGCCGCGATCAGCCAGCGCAGCGACAGCAGCGCAGAGCAGTAGCTACTGGTTCTCGTCCGGGTCGATCGGCTGGGCGGCGAGCACCGCGGCGATCAGCTCGCGGAACTCCTCGTCCGTGCCGGCGCCCGTAAGCACGAGGCGCACATCCCCGCCGTCGAGCGCCCACAGGTCGCGCACGCCCTGTTCGTCGGAGTGCAGCACCCGCACCTCGCTGCCCGCCACCGTCTCGGTGCGCTCGTTCGGGCGCGGGTGGTTGTCTTGGCCCGCAATCGCCTCGTCGAGGTCTGCGCCGGTCTGGGTGAGCTGCAGGTAGCCGCCGTCGGGGCTGATCCAGCCGACGATCGGGGCGGGCTGCCCGCCGATCATCGTGCGCCGCGCGGAGTTAGTGACCCATCCCTCCGGCATATCCGGGTAGCGCACCGGGAAGTTCACGGCGCGGGATTCCAGGCTCAAGAACGTGCGCGCGTCTACTTCTTGCACCGGTCCCTGCTCGGGGCGCCCGGGGTTGTAGGTGCACAATCCGGTGGCGCCGACACCCACCAACATCAGCACCACGACGACTGCGACGTTGAGCATCATGTCGCGACCGTCTTGGAACACTCTCGGTTTGCTGTCCTTGGCCACGGGCTAAGTATGGCACGCCGCCCGTTGACAGCCGACTGTGCCCCTTTTCTGGTGTGAAAAGCTGCGTTCCCGCGTGCGGAAAGTGCCACAATAGAGGTGTGTTGTGTCGTGCGCGGTCTTTCGGCGCGCGGGCAGCATTCACGACGTACTTCAACCGCCCTTCAGGAGGCCCCTCGATGACCGAACCGACCGAATACAGCCCGGATCGCAACCTCGCAATGGAGCTTGTCCGTGTGACCGAGGCGGCGGCGCTTGCCTCCGGCCGTTGGGTCGGCCGCGGCAAGAAGAACGAGGGCGACGGCGCTGCCGTGGACGCCATGCGCAAGATGATCAACTCCGTCAACATGGACGGTGTCATTGTCATCGGCGAGGGCGAGAAGGACGAGGCGCCGATGCTTTACAACGGCGAGCAGGTCGGCAACGGCGACGGTGCCCAGGTGGACCTCGCCGTGGACCCGGTGGACGGCACCCGTCTGATGGCAGAGGGCCGCCCGAACGCGATTTCCGTGATCGCGGCCGCCGACCGCGGCTCCATGTTCAACCCGAAGGACGCCTTCTACATGAACAAGATCGCCGTTGGCCCGGAAGCCAAGGGCGTCATCGACATCACCGCGCCGGTGTCCGCAAACATCAAGGCAGTGGCGATGGCCAAGGGCATCCGCCCGTCTGAGGTCACCGTCGTGGTCCTCGACCGCCCCCGCCAC
The DNA here is from genome assembly GCF_024160105.1 of Corynebacterium stercoris. Lineage (GTDB taxonomy): Bacteria > Actinomycetota > Actinomycetes > Mycobacteriales > Mycobacteriaceae > Corynebacterium > Corynebacterium stercoris. The sequence goes on along the minus strand of NZ_JAMFTQ010000005.1, from coordinate 122,716 downwards.
GCGCAGCTGGTGGATGACATCCGTAAGGCCGGCGCCAAGGTCCGCTTCATCATGGATGGTGACGTGGCCGGCGCCATCGCAGCCGCGCAGGACACCAACTCCATCGACATCGCCATGGGCGTCGGCGGCACCCCGGAGGGCGTTGTCGTGGCTTGCGCGATGAAGTGCCTGGGCGGCGAGATTCAGGGCATGCTCGCCCCGCAGTCCGACGAGGAGCGCGAGGCTGTCCTCGCCGCGGGCCACGACCTCGACCGCGTCCTCACCCTCGACGACCTGGTCACCTCCGACAACTGCTACTTCGCAGCTACCGGCGTGACCAACGGCGACATGCTGCGCGGCGTGAGCTACCGCAAGAACGGTGCCACCACACGCTCGCTGGTCATGCGCTCCAAGTCCGGCACCGTGCGCTACGTGGAGTCCATCCACAAGCTGGCCAAGCTGCAGGAGTACTCCGTGGTGGACTACTCCGACCCGAACAACTAACCGGCCACCTGGGTGAACAACGCCGCGAACACGCCTAGGTTGGCCACGGTGTTGTTCACCAGGTGCGCAATCAAACTGCTCGTGATGCCGCCGTGCAGCCGCGCCAGCCACGCCAAGCCGATGCCGAAGAAGAAGGTGTAGATGATCGCGGGTGGCGCTACGTGCGCGACCCCAAAGATCATCGACGTGAGCAAGATGCTCGCCCATCCGGGCATGCGGGTGTCGAAGTAGTTCAGCAAGACACGGCGGAAGACCAGTTCCTCAATGAACGGGCCGAGCAGCAAGTAGCCGGCCAGCACGAGCAAGATCGGCAGGGCATTCGTCGCCTCGCCAGCGAGTGTCTCCGCCGCCGAGTCTGCGCCTGGCGTAATTCCAAGCAGCGGCGCCACCACTCCGGTGGCCAACCCTGCAGCCAGTATCAGCGCGGGAACCCGCCACAGCAGGTGCCACCCGTCTCTGCCTAAACGTGTGAACCCGAGTTCAAGCCCGCGACGGCGCAAGTAGCGGATGAGTAGCCAGGTAGGCACCACCAACGACGCCAAAATGATCGCCGGGAGGGCCACAACCACCACCTCGCGCGGGGCCTGTGCCTTATGCAGTACCCAACCCTGCCCGATGAGCAGCAGATACACCGCCACGATCGCCACAGCAGCCACGATGGCGTCTTTGGTGCGAGGCGGGGTGAGTTGTGGCATATCGGCTCCTTGACAGTGGCCCATCGGGCATAATTGATAGATGTAAGTGTCTCTTGCAACGGAAAGCAAAGGATGATCATGGCTGATCAGGAATACCGTATTGAACACGACACGATGGGCGAGGTCAAGGTGCCCGTCAACGCCCTGTGGCGTGCGCAGACCCAGCGCGCTGTGGAGAACTTCCCGATCTCCGGCCGCGGCCTCGAGGCACAGCAGATCCGCGCCCTCGGCCTGCTGAAGGCAGCCTGTGCGCAGGTGAACAAGGACATGGGCAACCTGGACGCCGAGAAGGCTGACGCCATCATCGCCGCCGCCAAGGAGATCGCGGACGGCAAGCACAACGACGAGTTCCCCATCGACGTGTTCCAGACCGGTTCCGGCACCTCCTCCAACATGAACACCAACGAGGTCATCGCCTCCATCGCCAAGGCGAACGGCGTTGAGGTGCACCCGAACGACCACGTGAACATGGGCCAGTCCTCGAACGACACCTTCCCCACCGCCACCCACGTGGCCGCCACCGAGGCAGCCGCCAACGACCTCATCCCGGCGCTGAAGGTGCTGCACGAGTCCCTGTCCAAGAAGGCCGCCGAGTGGCACGACGTAGTCAAGTCCGGCCGCACCCACCTCATGGACGCCACCCCGGTCACCCTGGGCCAGGAGTTCTCCGGCTACGCACGCCAGATCGAGCTCGGCATCGAGCGCGTCGAGAACACCCTGAACCACCTCGGCGAGCTGGCTATCGGCGGCACCGCCGTGGGCACCGGCATCAACACCCCGGCGGAGTTCGGCGGCAAGGTCACCGAGGAGCTGAAGAAGCTCACCGGTGTTGAGCAGCTCTCCGAGGCCAAGAACCACTTCGAGGCGCAGGCCAACCGCGACGGCCTGGTCGAGTTCTCCGGCGCGATGCGCTCCGTGGCTGTGTCCCTGTACAAGATTGCCAACGACATCCGCCTGATGGGCTCCGGCCCGCTCGCCGGCCTCGCCGAGATCCACCTCCCGGACCTGCAGCCGGGCTCCTCCATCATGCCGGGCAAGGTCAACCCGGTGCTGTGCGAGACCGCTACCCAGGTTTCCGCGCAGGTCATCGGCAACGACGCAGCTGTGGCGTTCGCTGGCACCCAGGGCCAGTTCGAGCTCAACGTGTTCATCCCGGTGATGGCTCGCAACGTGCTCGAGTCCGCTCGTCTGCTGGCCAACACCGCCCGCCAGTTCGCAACCCGCCTGGTTGACGGCATTGAGCCGAACGAGGAGCGCATGCGCACCCTCGCCGAGTCCTCCCCGTCGATCGTGACCCCGCTGAACTCCGCGATTGGTTACGAGAACGCCGCCAAGATTGCCAAGCACGCAGTCAAGGAAGGCATCACCATCCGCCAGGCCACCTTCGACCTCGGCTTCGTCGACGGCGAGAAGCTCACCGAGGAGGAGCTGGACAAGCGCCTCAACGTCCTCGACATGGCGAACACCGACCGCAACTAGCCCCCGCTAGGATCAATCCCCGGCACTACCCTCTAGGAGCTGGGGATTTTTCATGCCCGATTCATTTTCTGAACTGCGCACCGCCGGCGGCCCAAACAAGCCGTGGATCGCCGCCGGTGTCGGCGCGCTGGCGGTCTCGCTCATCCTCATCGCGCTCGCCGCGGCGTGGTGGTACGCCCAGCCGCAGCCTGAGGCCGACACCATTCCGGCGACGGTCACGGTCACTGCGCAGCCCGGCCCCGCGGCGCAGGATCTCGCGCCCGACGGCACCTACTCTGGCATGCTCAACAGCCTCAACCCGGACGCGCGCACCCCGTCCTGGCCTGCGGTGGCTGTCTTCGGCGGCGGCACCGGCTCCGTCACGTACCCCGATACCGGGTGCACCACGCTTATCGACGAAAATTTCACAAACACCCCGCTTACCGACGCCTGCAACACCACCCCAGGTGCGACCGGCGAGTGGCGCGTCGATGCCTCCGAGCCCGGCCTTGTCCACCTCACCTACCTCGAGGGCGACACGGCGCTGGTGGAGGGCACCCTGTCCGCCGGAATGTACGTGACGCGACAGCAGGGGTAGCATTGCCGCGTGCAAGACAATCAAACCGCAGGTGAGACTGCGCAGGAAACCCCTGCGCCCAACGTTGGCTTAGTATTCGCGGCGCTGCTGACCACGATGCTCATGAGCTCGCTGGGGCAGATGATCTTCTCCACCGCGCTGCCCACGATCGTCGGCGAGCTCGGCGGCGTGAACCACATGAGCTGGGTGATCTCCGCCTTTTTGGTGTGCCAGACCATCGCCATGCCGATTAACGGCAAGCTCGGCGACATTCTCGGCCGTAAGTGGCTCTACATCTTCGGCATTGCGCTTTTCGTCATCGGCTCCACCGTCGGCGGCTTCGCCAATTCGATGACGCTGCTCATCGTCGGCCGCGCCATCCAGGGCTTCGGTGCCGGCGGCATGATGATCAACTCCCAATCCATCATCGCCGAGGTGGTGCCGGCGCGTGAGCGCGGCAAGTACATGGGTGTCATGGGCGCGGTCTTCGGCGTCGCGTCGGTACTCGGTCCAGTCCTCGGCGGCTGGTTCACCGACGGCCCGGGCTGGCGCTGGGCACTGTGGATGAACATCCCGCTCGGCCTACTCGCCATGGGCGTGTCCGCCACAGTGCTGCACCTGCGCCGCGGCAGCGCCAAGGGCATGGACGCGGACTGGTGGGGCACCTTGCTCATGGCCACGGCCACCACGTCGCTCATCCTCACCACCACCTGGGGCGGCACGCAGTACGAGTGGACCTCCCCCACCATCATCGCCACCGCCACCATCGCGCTGGTGTCCGCAATCCTCTTCGTCATCGTGGAATTGCGTGCCGACGATCCCCTGATCCCCCTCAACCTGTTCCGCAACCGCAACATGGTGCTCACTACCGCGGCGGGAACGGTGCTGGGCTTCGCCATGACCTCCGGCTTGGCGTACCTGCCCACCTACCTGCAGATGGTGCACCAGCTCAGCCCCACCGAAGCGGGCTTGATGATGCTGCCGATGGTCATCGGCATGCTGGTCACCGGCATGGCCGTGGGCTTCATCATTTCGCGCACCGGCAAGTACAAGATCTACCCGCTGCTCGGCATGGCCGTGACCACTGTGGGCCTCTACTTGTTCTCCACGCTGACGCCGCAGACCTCGCTGACCACGCTCGGCGTCTACATGTTCATCTTCGGCTTCGGCTTGGGCTTGGTCATGCAGGTGCTCGTGCTCATTGTGCAGAACTCCTTCCCCATCGCAGTGGTCGGCACCGCAACGTCGACGAACAACTTCTTCCGCCAGATCGGCTCCGCCATCGGCGCCTCGCTCTCCGGTTCGTTGTTCATCCACGGCATGCGCAACCGCCTCGAGGAGCGCCTGCCGGAGGCCCTCGCTTCCATGGGCCCCGAGGGCGCGCAGTGGGCGCAAACGTTCGAGGAGGGCGCGGCAAACAGCCTCACCCCGGAGCTCGTCGGCCGGTTGCCCGGCCAGCTGCAAGACGTGGTGCTGAGCAGCTACAACGACGGCCTCACCCCTGTCTTCCTGCTCATGGTGCCGCTGGCAATCCTCTCCTTCCTCATCCTGCTGCCGGTCAAGGAGGAGAAGCTCAAGGAAGACCTGACCTAACCACTGCCGTCGGCACGCGAAAAGGGCCCCATCCTTGCAAAGGACGAGGCCCTCAGTCGTTGCGCGGGTAGCGCGCGACCTACTTGGTGTTCACGGTTGCCTTGAACGGAGCGTCTGCGGAACCGTCGCGGGACCAGTCGATGGTGCCGTTCTCGAACTCCTGGTTCCAGCCGGAGCCGTCGGTGTTCGGGGTCTCCGGCATGAGCGGGAAGCCGACGGTGCGTGCGCCGCGGACGTCGTTCAGCCAAGAGTCAGCGATAGCGCCCCAGATCGGGGAGCCGCCGGTGGACTCCTTCCAGGTGATGTAGTGCTCGTTGTCGTAGGTGACGATCCAGCCGCCGTCGATCTCCTCGACAGCCGTCGGCTCGCCCCAGGTCGGCTCAGCGTACTCGTCCATCGTGTCCAGGACACCCTGCGGGACGAGGGCGGTCTTGCCGTCAGCCAGGGTCAGCTCCTGGGTAGCGTCAGCGCCAGCTGCGGCCGCGCCGGACTCCTTCGCGGAGGAGGTCACGGTCTCGGTGGCGGTGGAGGAAGCGGTCTCGGTCTCCGCAGCCACGGTCTCGGTGGCGGTGTTGGTGTTGGTCGCGGTAGCGGTCTCGCTCACCACCGCAGCCTGCTCGTCGTTGGAGCAAGCAACCAGGCCGGTTGCGAGAGCGACAGCAGCAGCGGAAGCGACAATCTTACGGTTCAGCATCTTAGTGTTACCTTTCACAGTTGTAATTGAGCCGGAGTCCATTATGCAGAAATATGAAATGTCGACGAATCTCCCCCACACCCACACGGGGGCATTAGCGACGCTTCCGGTTGCGCGGTTTCAGAGTCTGCTTTCTGCCGGGATGCTGACGCTGAGCTGGGGCTTTCGAGCTTCTCGACGAGCGCGGGGAACGCCCCTTCACAATCCCCACAAAATCCTGGACATCGTCCCCGTCGCGCTCTTTAAACCACACAAGCGCGATCTCTGTCGCCTCCCCGTCGCCCCGCAGCTGCAGCGGCACCACCTGCTTCTTGCTCAGCGCCTTGAGCAGCGGCAGCGGGGCCATTGCCACGCCGACGTTCGCGGCGACCACCTGGAGCGCGCCGCGCAGCTCATCCGTGGCCCCCGCCGGTTCCGCACCCGGCTGATAGTGGAAATTCGTGTGTTCGCCCGCAAGATCGGCCGGGTCGACCTTCTCCCCCACCTCGGCGTATACCGAATCCTTGGGCACCGCCACGCCGCGGGCCTCCTCATACAAGCGCACCACGTGGTGCGCATCCCCCACCCGCGCGTCCGGCAGGCGCATGAGCACAATGTCGGCCGGTTCCTCTTCGCGGGCCAGCAAGGGGAACGGGTCGTCTGCAGGGAGCGTCGTTACCCGTGCGCCCGAGAACTCCTCGTAGCGGCGGAACCACTTGCCCGGCTCGGTGCCGGTGACAAAGCCGATGGTCAGCATGCCTCGAAATGCTACCGTGTGGGCCATGACTGACCAGATGCCTTCCGGCACCGCAATGAAGCCCGCCACCGCGGCGAAGAAGCTCGGAATCTACCTGCCGGCTACCCCGGAGGAGTTCCAGTCCGGCGCCATCACGCACGCTGAGCTGCGCGAATTGCAGGACAACCCGCCGGAGTGGCTCACCGAGCTGCGCCGCAACGGCCCGCACCCCCGCCCGGAGGTCGCGCGCAAGCTGGGCATCACCATCACCGCGCTGAAGAACAACGACATGGACACACCTCTCACCACGGACGAGATTAAGGCGCTGCTTGCCGACCAGCCGGAATGGCTGCGAAAGGCCCGCACCTCCCTTGCGGAAGAGCGCGGGCCCGTTGACGGATCTGACGCTTAGAGCATCTTCCAGTCTTCGATACCCGGGTAGAGCGGGTACTTCTCGCCGAGCGCCGCGGAGCGCGCCGCGAGCGCCGCAAGGTCGGCGTCCTTGCCCTTGATCAGGGTCTCGGCGATAATCTCCGCAACCTCGCGGAAGTCCTCCTCGCCGAAGCCGCGGGTGGCTAGCGCGGACGTGCCGATGCGCAGGCCGGAGGTGACGGCCGGCGGACGCGGGTCGAACGGCACGGCGTTGCGGTTCACGGTGATTCCCGCCTCGTGCAGCAGATCCTCCGCCTGCTGGCCGTCCATCTCGGAGTTGCGCAGGTCAACGAGCACGAGGTGCACGTCAGTGCCGCCGGACACCACGCCCACGCCGGCCGCCTGCGCGTCGTCCTGCAGCAGGCGCTCAGCCACGATGCGGGCGCCGTCGATGGTGCGCTGCTGGCGGTCCTTGAACTCATCCATCGCCGCGATCTTGAACGCGGTCGCCTTCGCCGCCACCACGTGCATCAGCGGGCCGCCCTGCTGGCCCGGGAACACCGCGGAGTTGAGCTTCTTGTGCAGCTCGAGGTCGTTGGTGAGAATGAAGCCGGAGCGCGGGCCGCCGAGGGTCTTGTGCACGGTGGAGGACACCACATGCGCGTGCGGCACCGGCGACGGGTGCAGCCCTGCGGCCACGAGGCCGGCGAAGTGCGCCATGTCGACCCACAGGTACGCGCCGACCTCGTCCGCGATGGAGCGGAACTCGGCGAAATCCTCGTGGCGCGGGTACGCCGACCAGCCAGCGATGATCACCTTCGGCTTCACCTCGCGGGCCTGCTCGCGCAGCTTCGCCATGTCGATGAGGTGCGTGTCCTCCTCAACCTCGTACGCCGCGACGTTGTACAGGCGACCGGAGAAGTTGATCTTCATGCCGTGGGTCAGGTGGCCGCCGTGCGCCAGGGACAGACCGAGGATGGTGTCGCCCGGCTCAGCGAGCGCCATGAGCACCGCGGCGTTGGCCTGCGCACCGGAGTGCGGCTGCACGTTGGCGTACTGCGCCCCGAACACTGCCTTCGCGCGCTCACGAGCCAGATCCTCCACCACGTCTGCGTGCTCGCAGCCGCCGTAGTAGCGGCGGCCCGGGTAGCCCTCGGCGTACTTGTTGGTGAACACGGAACCCTGCGCCTGCAGCACGGAGCGCGGCACAAAGTTCTCGGAGGCGATCATCTCAAGCGTGTTGCGCTGGCGGTCCAGCTCGCCGACGATCGCGGCGTGCACCTCAGGGTCAAAGCTTGCGAGATCCTGGTAACGGAAGTCTTCAGACACGTGCACCGGGTCCTTTCAATAAGGTGGTAGGCAATATGCTCGTCCAAGTATAGGCCCCGGCACGTCCCGCCAGCGCCGCCGAATGCGACAATAACCCTTATGTCCCGAGCAATCCGCGGCGCAGAGTCCAGCCCGTACCTCGACTTCCACCGCAACGATTGGCGGCAGCGCCGCGCGGCGATGCCCCAGGTGCTCACCGAAGAAGAAGTCGCCCAGCTCAGCGGTATCGGCGAGAACCTCGACCTGAAAGAGGTCGAGGAGATCTATCTTCCGGTGTCCCGTCTCATCCACCTGCAGGTCCGCGCGCGCCAGGAGCTCATTTCCTCGACGGAGGAGTTCATCGGCGGCGACCCGGGGCATGTCCCCTTCGTCATCGGCATCGCCGGTTCCGTCGCCGTGGGCAAGTCCACCACCGCCCGCGTGCTGCAGGTACTGCTCCAGCGCTGGGACTCCCACCCGCGCGTGGACTTGATTACTACCGACGGCTTCCTCTACCCCACCAAGGTGCTCCAGGAGCGCAACCTGATGCACCGCAAGGGTTTCCCGGAGTCCTACGACCGCCGCAACCTCATGCGCTTCGTCACCGAGGTGAAGTCCGGCCAGCCCCTGGTCACCGCCCCGATCTACTCGCACAAGGCGTACGACATCCTGCCCGGCGAGCACATCGAGGTGCGCAAACCTGACATCCTCATCCTCGAGGGCCTCAACGTGCTGCAGACCGGCCCCACCCTGATGGTCTCCGACCTCTTCGACTTCTCCATCTACGTCGACGCGAAGACCGAAGACATCGAACGCTGGTACATCGACCGCTTCCTCAAACTGCGCCAGACCGCCTTCCGCGAACCGGGCGCGCACTTCGCCGGCTACGCCAGCCTCGACGACTCCCAGGCGGCGCTCAAGGCGCGCGAGCTGTGGCAGACGATCAACCTGCCGAATTTGGTTGAGAACATCCTGCCCACCCGCGTCCGCGCCTCCCTCGTGCTGCGCAAGGGTTACGACCACACGGTGCAGCGCGTGCGAATGCGCAAGCTCTAAACGTCGGAAAGCGTTAAGCCCCTACTTGCCGAAGCGGCGCGAACGCTGCGAGTAATCGCGCAACGCGCGCAGGAAGTCGATCTTGCGGAATGCCGGCCAGTACGTGTCGGTGAACCAGATCTCCGAGTACGCGGCCTGCCAGATGAGGAAGCCCGAAAGGCGCTGCTCGCCGGAGGTGCGGATGACCAGATCCGGGTCCGGTTGGCCGGAGGTGTAGAGGTGCTCCCCAATCGAATCGACGGTGACCTTCTCCGCGAGCTGGCCGGCTGGGGTGCCGGCAGCGGCCTCGCAGTCGATGAGGGAACGCACGGCATCCACGATCTCCTGGCGGCCGCCGTAGCCCACTGCGATGTTCACGGTCAGCCCCGCCTTGGACGTGGTCGCGTCGGCTGAGGCGCGCATCCGCTCCGCAACCTCGGGCGGCAGCAGGTCGAGATGGCCAACGAGGCGCACGCGGCAGGAGTAGTCCTCGGTAGCCAGATCGTCGATGACATCGGAGATGATGGCGAAGAGCAGCTCAACTTCCTCGGACGTGCGCTGGAGATTCTCGGTGGACAGCAGGTAGATGGTGACAACCTCCACCTCCATCTCGGCGGACCAGCGCACCAGCTCGCCGATCTTCGCGCCGCCCGCGCGGTGGCCGTGGGAAATGTCGGTGTAGCCGGACTCCCGCGCCCAGCGGCGGTTGCCGTCCGCCATGACGGCGATGTGGCGTGGCCGCGGCTTCCCGCGCAGCTCACGCTTCAAGCGCGCTTCATACAGCGGGTAAAGGAGAGGATCGAACACAGCCACGCCCCCGATACTACCGGGGCAGCGCCTAGAAGAAGCCCTTCTTCCGCTGGTCCAGCACGCCCGCCTCGGCCATGGCACGGGTGATGGCCTCCTCGTCGAACGGGTCGATGCCGTGCATCTCCGCGAAGACCTGGCGACGCCTGAAACGGGAGTAGCGGCGGTGGAAGGCGTAGCCCAGGGAGAGCACCACCACAGCCAAGCCGACGATCAGCAACAGGCCAATCGGGGAGGCCTTGCCGAAGTCCGGTCCCGCCGGCGCCTGCGCCGGAGCCTGGGCAAGGACCCAGCCGGTGGTGGTGACGGCGGCTGCGTGCAACTGGGAAATCATGCGGTGGCCTCCTCGGTGATGCCCGCGAACAGATCATCCTCGGGCAGGGTCGTGTCAACCCGGCTGCGCGCGAGCTCGAACTCCTCCGTCGGCCAAACGCGCTGCTGGTCCTCGATCGGGCTGGCCAGAAACGCCCCGGCCGGATCGATCTGCGTGGCGTGCGCGGCGAGTGCCTGCGCACGATTGGCAAAGTAGTCGGCGCAAGCCACGCGCGTGGTCACGCGCTCCATGATGTCGGCCTTATTCTCTTTCCACCGCTTGATCATCAGCTCGTAGGGGCTGGGCTTGCCGGCCTCGAGCAGCAGATCGTGGAGCAGCACCATGCGCTGCATGATGAAGCCGTGGGTGTAGTAGAGCTTCAACGGTGTCCACGGCTCGCCCGCCTCGGGCGCGAAGTCCGGGTCGCCGGCCTTCTCCCACGCCAGCATGGACACCGCGTGCACCATGAGGTGATCGGGGTGCGGGTAGCCGCCGTTCTCGTCGTAAGTGATGATGACGTGCGGGCGGAAGTCCCGGATCTGCGCCACGATGCGCGCGGCGACATCCTCGACGGGCTGGAGCGCGAAGCAGCCTTCCGGCAGCGGCGGCAGCGGATCACCCTGGGGCAGGCCGGAGTCCTCGTAGCCCAGCCATGCATGCTCCACCCCGAGGGCATCGACGGCCGCGGCCATCTCGCCCTTGCGCACCTCGTAAATGTTCTCGAGCACGCCGGGACGGTCCATCGCCGGGTTCAAGATATCGCCGCGGCGGCCGTCGGTGCAGGTCACTACTTTGACGCGGTGCCCCTCGGCGGCGTATTTCGCCATTGTCGCGGCACCCTTCGAGGATTCGTCGTCAGGATGCGCGTGGATTGCCATCAAGCGCAAACCGGTCACTCGTACTCCACCTTCATTCGTAGGGGTCATGCGTCATCTCCGCGCCATCTTAGTACCATCAGTCCCAAACACACCCCATCGATCGAGGTTGATCACTGTGTCCACGACCCAGCCCACGTCCAGCGGCGCGCAGCCGCGGCCCCGCTCCCGCTACGGTTCCGCTACCGGCGGCGGAGGCGTGAGCGGCAAGGTGGTCGCCGTCTTCGCCGTCGCCATGCTGGCGCTCCTCGTCATCATGGGTGCCCGCGCGTTCATACAGGCGCAGTCCCGCCCGGTCACGGCGGAGTTCATTTCGCAGGAGCGTATCGACGACTCGACTGGCCGCCTCTGGATCGAGGTGGACCGCAAGGACACCTCGCAGGACGCCTACTGCATCGTCTTCGCAGTGGATTACGAGCACAACGAGATCGGCCGCCGCGAGGTGGTCATCCCGGCGGGCGGGGACAAGCTCCAGCGCTTGGCGGTGGATCTGCCGACCCGCAGCCCGATTGCGTCGGGACGCGTGTACGGCTGCTCGGAGAATGTGCCGTTCTATATGGACACCGGCACGACGTACCTTGACGCACGCTGATAAGCTTCGCTGCAGCAATAACCAGCGATGCCCCGTCCGCGACCAAAGGCGGAGAGGGCTCGTTTGACGTATGAGGGAAGGTTTGAACGCCCATGGCTGAGACCCAGCAGCAGTACATCACCCCGGAGATGAAGGCGAAGCTGGAGAAGGAGCTCCAGCAGCTCATTGACAACCGCCCCGTTATCGCGGCCGAGATCAACGAGCGCCGCGAGGAGGGCGACCTCAAGGAGAACGCCGGCTACGACGCCGCCCGCGAGCAGCAGGACCAGGAAGAAGCCCGCATCAAGCAGATTTCCGAGATCCTGGCGAACTCCACCACCGAGCGCACCGGCGTCATCGAGGGTGTCGCGCACGTCGGTTCCGTGGTCCACGTGTACTACGACGGCGACGAGAACGACCGAGAGACCTTCCTCATCGGTACCCGCGCAGCCTCCACCGACAACAAGGATCTGGAGACCTACTCCGAGAACTCCCCGCTGGGCGCCGCCGTGGTCGGTGCCGCCGAGGGTGAGACCCGCACCTACACCGCGCCGAATGGCCGCGAGATTTCGGTGACGGTCATCTCCGCGGAGCCCTATGATTCGGATAAGGCCTCTACTCCGCGCGCGAAGTAACCCCGCTCATTTTGCACGTATCGACGATTGAAGGATGTAAACCCGTGACCTCCTCCCACGCACGCAAAGCCTCCGCCGCCATCGCGGCGCTCGCAACACTGGCCATCGCAGCGTGCTCCCCGCCGCACCAGATCGACTCCGACCAGAAGATCGACACCGCCACGAGCCAGAACCCGGATTCCCTCGCCTCTTCCGGCAAGACGGGCGCGACCGCTGCTGCTTCCGCCACCAACGTTGCCGAGGCGTCCGCTGTCCGGGCATCCAACACGGCATCCGCGACCGCGACCGCCCAGCAGGCTGCCGACGGCACCCCGCTGCTGAACAACTGCGGCGACCTCGGCTTGGAGCGCCCGACCTCCCTGAACCTGGACTGCAAGGGCGGCAAGGAGCGCCTCGAGGACATCGTCTGGGATTCCTGGGATGCCAACGGCGCAAAGGGTACCGCTACCCGCATCACCGTGAACCCCGACCGCGTTGTCGAGGGTGCGCAGGTGACCCTGGGCTCCCCGCAGGAGGTTGACGGCAAGCTGGTCTTCACCGTGATCTCGGTCGACGGCAACTCCATCAACCCGGAGTCGAACTACTAATCCGCTCAGTTCATGAGAAATGCCCCGCAATTGTGCGGGGCATTTTTTCGACGATCGTTTCTAGCGGTCGCTGACGTAGGACAGCAGGCGCAGGATCTCGGTGTAGAGCCACACCAGGGTCACGGCCAATCCGAGGGCGACGCCCCACGCGGCCTCCTGCGGCGCGTTGGTGCGCACCAGCTTGTCTGCCAGATCGAAGTCCTGCAGGAACGCGAGCGCTGCGAGCACGATGCAGACGACACCGAAGATGATGCCCATGGTGCCGCCGCCGCGCAGCGGGGACATGCCGGTGAACAGGTACAGCAGGAAGTTGCCGAGCGCCATGAAGAAGACGCCGAAAATCATGCCGGTGAGGATGCGGTTGAAACGCGCAGTGACGCGGATCGCGCCGGTGCGGTAGACAACCAGCATGCCGACGAAGACGCCGATGGTGCCCAGGATGGCCTGGCCGATCATCGCGCCGGCATCGGCGCCGCCCACGGTGAACGCGCCGGTGACGGCGAAGGAGAAGCCGCCGAGGAACAGGCCCTCGAACACGGCGTAGAGGAGGGTTACGGTCGGCGAGCCGAACTTCTTGCCGAAGGAGTGGACCAGCACGGTGATGAACGCCGCGATGGCGCCGCCGAAAGTCAGGATGGCGGCGACCGGCTGGACGCCGCCGGCCCACATCATGAAGGAGACGATCGCGGACACGATGATCACGGCCAGGGTAATGCCGGTCTTCGCAGTCACATCGTCGATAGTCATCGGGCGCGAAACCTGAGCACCGTGCGGCGGTGCCATCGGCGCACCGTAGCCCTGCTCAAAGCCAGGCTGCTGGTAACCGTAGCCCTGGGGCATCCGGACGGCTTGGTTGTCGGCTCCCGGCAAATTCTTCAAAACAGGGTTATTGCTTCTCACGTTGCCCTAGTTCCTTTCAATGTCGGAGTGTGTATACACCGGTTCCAACGTACCTTCCCCCCGTTTAGTTCCCATTAATTTGAAAATGGTTCGATTCGTTGCTGCGGTACATTGTGGGGCATGCGGTGGCTCAGTGGTTACGCCTCCCGCCTGCGGCGCGGCCCGCGCGTGGGTGGGGATGCCGTGCGCGAACACCTCTCCCAGTTCGTGGCTTCCACGGACCCCTTCATCTTCCGGTTCGACGAGTTCGAGGTGCACGCCCACCACGTCGACGAGCCGCTCCCCCACCTCCTCTACACCACGTTCGGCTTCTCCCGCGTGAACTCCACGGTGCCGGTCGCTGGCACGCAGACGGAGCTCACGCTGCGCGTCCCGGCGGACACCCCTGTTCCCTATGCGTGGCCCGCCGAGCAGCTCGCCGCCATGGTCAAGCTCGTGCGCCGCACCGGCAACGAGATCGCGCCCGGCCACCACATGCGCTTGAAGGAGGCAGTGCTTGACGACGCCGAGATTCAGGCCTTTACCTTCGTCACCGACCCGATCCTCGGCGTTATCGACACCCCCACCGGCATGGTGCGCTTCACCTACGCCGTCGGGTTGACCCTGCGCGAGCTCGACGCCGCGCTGAGCTGGGACCCCATGAAGTTCACTGGCGTCCTCGGAGATTTCGTTCCGCTCGGCATCACTGACCCGGCGCGCGCCGACATCCTCGCTATCCCGGAGGTCCGAGCGCGGGTGAAGGAGGGCACGCTGAGGGACGGATCGTCGGTAAGCGCGGCGCAAGCCAAGCTGCTCGACGTGGACCCGAGCGGGCGCATCGACCTCGACCCGCTCGCGGCCCAGGCGCTGCTGCGCGCGGCTCGGTTCCGCCTCGGGCGCGGGCATTCCTTCGCCCTCGTGCGCGGTGAGACGTGGCTTCGCATCAGCCCCGACGCGACGTTCGAGGCGACCGAGTCACACGTGCAGCTGCCCGCATCCCGGAAGCTCATCGACGAACTCGTCGCCACCTTCGACGCGACCCCCGGCGTGTATCGCCTGCGCACCGTGCCAGTTGAGATTCACGTGGTAGACACGGACAGATGACCCGCCCCACCCTCTAAACCGTCGGCCGGCCGCTGGGGGCGGCTGCGCGCTGGTGGAGGGGAAGAAGTGAAGCGTCGTTAAGCGGAAAGCTCCCGCTGATCCGCGCGACGGGCGACCCGCGGGAGATCGTGCCGCGCATCGCCGCCGAGCTGGGCGCGGAGGTGACGTGGAACCGCCGCTACCACCTCACGGACGTCGACGCGCAGGTCAAGGAGGCAACCGGCGCCACCAGCCACCCCGGGTTCCTGCTCACCGAGCCCTGGGCGGGCAAGCCCTACAAAGTGTTCACGCCGTTTTCGAAAGCGGTGCAGGCAGCGCTATCCGACGCTCCCCCGCAGCCGCTTCCCGCACCCGATATCACCCCGCTGGACATCGACACCGCGGAGTTTTCGGACCGCGCCGCAGAGCCGGAGCCGTTCTGGGCTTCCGATACGCTCGCCACGCACTGCACCCCAGGTGAGGACGCGGCGCTGGAGCGTTTCCACAATTTCTTGGAGCACCTGGCGGACGGCGGCGGGTACGACAATGACGACTTGAGCGGCCATTCCACCACCGGGCTCAGCCCCCATCTGCGCTTCGGCGAGATCTCGCCCGGCTACATCTGGGCCGAGGCGTCCGCCCTCGACGCCCCCGGCGTGTGGGCGATGCTGCGGCAGGTGATCTGGCGCGATTTTGCCTGGCACCGCTACTTCCACGTGCCGGACATGACGACGCGCAACGTCCGCGAGCAATTCGACCGCTTCGAGTGGTCCTGGGCCGGCGACACCGACCACCTCGCCGACCTGGCATTATGGCAGCGCGGCGAGACCGGCGTGCCGCTGGTGGATGCCGGCATGCGTGAGCTGTGGGCCACCGGCACCATGCACAACCGCGTGCGCATGGTCGCGGCGAGCTGGCTGACCAAGAACCTGGGCATCCACTGGCGCCACGGCGAGGAGTGGTTCTGGGACACGCTTGTCGACGCCGACGTCGCCTCCAACCCCTTCAACTGGCAGTGGGTCGCAGGCTCGGGCGACGACGCAGCGCCCTACTTCCGCATCTTCAACCCGCTGCTGCAGCAGGAGAAGTTCGATCCGGGCGGCTCGTACGTGCAGCGCTGGGTGCCGGAGGCGTTCACGCCGCTCTACCCGGAGCCGATGGTGGACGTGAAAGAATCCCGCAAACGCGCCTTGGAAAGTTACCAGGAAGTGCGCAGCAGCATGTAGGTTCGTCCGTATGCAATTCCCAGGTCTGCCCCGCACCATCGCCGCCGGCTCGATGTAAGTAGCCCAGTGACCGCCGACTACCTGCAGCGCTACGATCGCATGTGCGACCACGCGGCCGCTCAAGTGATCGCGGGGTACTCCACCAGCTTCTCGCTGGCGTCGAAGTTCCTCGCGCCGCGAGTCCGGCGCGACATCGCCAACCTGTACGCGATGGTCCGCATCGCGGACGAGATCGTGGACGGCACCGCCTCAGCCGCAGGCGTCAACCCCGCCGACGCGCTCGGCGCGTACGAGGCGCAGGTGCTCGCCGCGCCGGCGCAGCGCTTCCACACCGATCCAGTCCTCCACGCCTACGCGGCCACCGCGCGGCGCTGCGGGTTCGACCAGGAACATGTGCGGGCATTCTTTACGACGATGCGCCGCGACCTCACCCACACCGACTACGCCGCGGACGAGCTCGAGGCCTACGTGTACGGCTCCGCCGAGGTGATTGGCCTGCTCTGCCTGGGGATCTTCCTCACAGGCCGAGACACCTCCCCCGCCGACCGCGCCGAGATGGAAGCAGGCGCCCGCGCTCTCGGCTCCGCGTTCCAGAAGATCAACTTCCTGCGCGACTACGGCGAGGACCGCGACACCCTCGGCCGCCGCTACTACGATCTCGACGACGCCACCAAGGACGCCGTCGTCGCCGAGATCCGCGCGGAACTCGCGCAGGCAGACAGTGCCATCCCCCTGCTGCCGCGTTCTGCGCGCGCCGGTGTCGCAGCGGCCGCCGCACTCTTCGCCGAACTGACCGACACCGCCGAACGCACCCCCGCCGCAGAGCTCGCCACCACGCGCATCAGCGTGCCCGCCCACCGCAAGCTCGCAGTCACAGCCCGCGCCGTGGCGAGGAAAGGAACCCATGTCTAAGACCGTGATCGTGATCGGCGCCGGAGCTGCGGGACTCGCCACCGCAGGTCTGCTCGCCCGCGACGGCTACGACGTCACTGTGTGCGAGCGACTCGACACCATCGGCGGCCGCGCCGGCGAGGAGACGGTCGACGGTTTCCGCTTCGACACCGGCCCGTCCTGGTACCTCATGCCCGACGCCTTCGACCATTTCTTCGAGCTCATGGGCACCTCCACCGCCGCTGAGCTCGACTTGGTCGACCTCACCCCCGCCTATCGGCTCTTCCCCGAGCACCACGCACCTCTCGACGTCCCCTCCGGCCGCGGCGCCGCCGAGGCACTGTTCGAATCGATCGAGCCGGGCGCCGGAGCAGCCCTCGCCGATTACCTCGACTCCGCCGCCGACACCTACGACATGGCCGTCGAGCGCTTCTTGTATACGAACTTCGACAGCGTGAAACCGTTCGTCGATAAGCGAATGCTCCCCCGGTACGCAGATCTGGCGAAGTTCCTCACCATGCCCCTGGACCGCTTCGTGGCGGAGCGTTTCGCGGACACGCGCCTGCGGCAGATGCTGACGTATCCTGCGGTGTTTTTGTCGTCGCGGCCGTCGCGCACGCCGTCGATGTACCACCTGATGAGCCACACCGACCTCACCCAGGGCGTGCAGTACCCGCAGGGCGGATTCGCCGCTGTGATGGACGCACTGCACCGGCTCGCGGTGGCGAACGGCGCGCAGATCCGCTGCGGCGCCGACGTCACCGCCATTACGTACTACGGCAGCGTTGCCACCGGCGTGCGCCTCAGCAGCGGCGAGGAGCTTCGTGCCGACGTCGTCGTGTCCTGCGCCGACCTGCACTTCACCGAGACGCGCCTGCTGCCGAAGTCGAAGCGCACCTACGACGAGTCCTACTTCGCGCCCCGCGACCCGGGCCTCGGCACAGTGCTGGTGATGCTGGGGGTCGAGGGCGGACTCCCCCAACTCGAGCACCACAACCTGCTGTTCAGCGAAGATTGGGAGGACGACTTCGACGCGGTGTTCAACGCGCCGGCCGCTGCCCGCCCGCTCGGCGCGTCTCGCTCGATCTACGTGTCAAAGCCCTCCGCGACCGACACCTCGACCGCCCCTGCCGGTCACGAGAACCTGTTCGTGCTGGTTCCGGTAGCAGCGGCCGAATCCCTCGGCCACGGAGACATGTACCGCGGCGCGGGTTCCGAAGCCGTCGAGCGCATCGCCGACGCCGCCGTCGCACAGATCGGCGAGTGGTGCGGCATCGACGACCTCGCCGAGCGCATCGTGGTGCGCCGCACCCTCGGCCCGGCCGACTTCGCCGAGCGCTACCACGCCTGGTCCGGCGGCTCGATCGGACCTGCACACACCCTGCGCCAGTCCGCGTTCCTCCGCGGTTCAAACCGCTCGAGGAAGCTGAAGAACCTCTACTACGCCGGCGCCACTACGGTGCCGGGCGTCGGCGTGCCCATGTGCCTCATCTCCGCCGAGAACGTGCTCAAACGCCTGCGCGGCGACCGCTCCCCCGGACCTGTGCCCCCAGTCGGACTCGAACCGACACTGCGCGGATTTTAAGTCCGCTGCCTCTGCCAATTGGGCTATAGGGGCTTTCGCTTAACGACGAAACTCCATGCAGCATACGGCACACCCACGACCTAAAGCCATTCACATTATACGATGCTTATATATCGAAAGTCTTATCCCTTTTTCTTGGTTTACCCCTTTACAAAGGCTCACGGTTCGAATACACTATCTACTGACACCACTCGATACAGACGAAAGGAGGGTTACCGTGCACTTTACTACCGAATTCGACAACGACCTCTGCAAGGTCGGCCAAGCCATGCGCGATGCCGAGTTCGCAGTGTTCGGCCGCTTCGCCGAGCCGGGGTGCGAGCTCGCCGACCTCGAGCAGGAAGCCCTCCACGTCGCCACCGCCCTCGGCCGCTCCACCCGCTGGGCGGAGGGGTGCATTATGGCGTACCACTCGCTCCAGATCTTCCCTCGTCTGGTTGACCTCCAAGGCGAAACCCGCCGCCTCGACATGCCTCGCATCGACGCGATCTCCGAAACCGCGCTCGTCCTGCTCAACCTCAACGAACCGGAGATTTGGCAGGAATTCGACGAGGTCCTCGTCGGGATGTTCACCCCCACCAAAGAGGCGCAACCACTGCCCTCCCCAACCGCGATTCGCCGCCGTCTCAACATGCGCCTGCGCCGCATCGACGCTGCGCTGGCTCCCAGCCTCCGCCGCAAGAAAGAGCGCAAGGAGGAGAAGGAACGCCAGGCGCCTACGAGCACGGTCGACTTCTTCGGACTCAACGAGCTGCAGGCATCCATGATGTTCAACAGCGACGCAGCCACGTTGGAGGAAGTGCGGGCCCACATCACCGACGTCGCCAAGGTTCTCAACCTGCCCCTCGCCGAGGCGGCGAAGGTGGTACTCACCGGCAGGGGCGGTCCCGCACCGAAGATCGTGCTGAACGTCTTCGCCGCCAAGGACGATCGCTCCTCCTACTACCTGCCAAACTTCGGCTGGACCGACGCCGCCGGCACTGCCGCGCTTGACGAGCTGATGGAGGACAACCCGCCCAAGATCGTCGACCTCGACGCAGCAGCAGAGGCCACCACGGAGTCCTACACCCCCACCGCACCGATCAAGGCGTTCGTCCAAGCCCGCGACGGACACTGTGTGTACCCGAACTGCGACAAACCCGCCGTCAAGTGCCAACTCGACCACAGAATTCCGTTCGACGACGGCGGCCCGACCACAGCTTCGAACCTGTTCTGCCTCTGCCCGAAACACCACAACGTCAAAACCGATAAACGGGCGTTCTACCTGCCCGATCCAGCTACCGGCGACATCGTCTGGCTTTTCGCTGACGGCACCTACACCACCACCCGCCCCGACGGCATCCTCGATCGCTTCACCGCGCCCACTTCACCGAGGTGGGTCACCACCCTGGCCCAGCGCAGGCAAAAGCTTGCCGACGATTTCGAATTCGAAGCGCGGTGTCACGCAGCCGTCGATAAGTATGAGCGCTTCCCCGACATTTGGGAGTGCTGGAAGGAACTCGAGGCCCTGGAAAAGGAGTTCGGCAGGAAATTCGAGTATTGGCCCGAAGGCCCCGACGAAGATGACCCGTATTGGGACACTGCCGTGCCGTTCTAAAACGGCTACCGTGGTGCTCATGAGTACCCGCAATGATCGCGAACGGTTTGGCTTCCTGGTCAACCCGGACCTGACCTACCGCCGCATTATCTTCAACGCCGACAACGCCAACCAGTTCCTCGGCCCAGTCGTCCACGAGACGGTGCACGTCGCCTTCGTGCAGCAGGGCAACCAGTTCGATGCCATCTACTCCCCCGAGGCCCGCGACAACCGCGCGCTGCCGAACCCGCTCGCGTCCATGGCGCTGAACACCGCGGCGACCGAGAACCCGGACTTCCTCACCGACCCGGCCTCCGCCATCTCCGGCCCGGTGATCTTCCTGGCCCGGGAGGGCAAGAGCATTGACGACGATATCGTGGAGCAGATCAAGCAGGCCATCCGTGCGGTGCGCCACTTCCGCGAGGACAACCCGGAGGAGTTTCAGCTCTGGCAGAACGCCGTGCTGAACATGGGCTCCCCCCAGGAGTAACTACTCGCTGAAGCTGAACACCTTCCCGCCGCCCTCGCCGACGGCCGTCGAACCGCTGACGGTCACGGCGGGGGCGTCGAGCATATCTGAGAGGAAATCGGCCACCCACTGCACCAGCTCCATGTCGCGCAGGTTCGGGCTGTTGAGGGCTTTGGACTCGCGGGGCATCGGCACCTGAAGCGTCTTCGCCGCGGCGCGGAAGGTCGCACCCGGGTAGAGGCGCTTCAGGCGCACCTGCTTCGAGTCCGGCAGCTCTACCGGGTGGAACTTGATGCGGGTGCCTTGGGAGAGCACGTCGGCCACGCCGACCGCGCGGGCTTGGTGGCGCAGGCGGGCCACCGCCATGAGGAACTCAACCTCGCGCGGCAGCGGGCCGAAGCGGTCCACCATCTCGTCGGCGACCTTCTGCAGGTCTTCCTCGCTGCGCGCCTCGGCGAGCTTGCGGTAGACCTCCAAGCGCAGCCGCTCCGCCCCGATGTAGGCCTCGGGAATGTGGGCGTCGACGGGCAGGTCGATGCGGATTTCCTTCGGGGCTTGATCGGTGGCGTCGACAAGCGTGCCCTGCATGAGCGCCTTGTAGGTCTCCACTGCCTCGCCGACGAGGCGCACGTACATGTCGAAGCCCACGCCCGCGATGTGGCCCGACTGCTCCGCGCCCAGCACGTTGCCGGCGCCGCGCATCTCGAGATCCTTCTGAGCGACGGCGATGCCGGCGCCGAGGTCGTTGTTCTGGGCGATCGTGGCGAGGCGGTCGTAGCTCGTCTCGGTGAGCGTCTTGTCCTTCGGGTACAGGAAGTATGCGTAGGCGCGCTCGCGGGATCGGCCCACGCGGCCGCGCAGCTGGTGCAGTTGGCTGAGGCCCATGTTCTGGGCGTTCTCCACGATGAGCGTGTTCGCGTTCGCGATGTCCAGTCCGGTCTCCACAATTGTGGTGCACACCAGCACGTCGTACTCGCGGTCCCAGAAGCCCTGCACCGTCTGCTCGAGCACCTGCTCGCTCATCTGGCCGTGCGCTACCACCACGCGCGCCTCCGGCACCATCTCGCGCAGCTGGCGCGCAGTTTTCTCAATGTCGGAGACCTTGTTGTGGATGTAGAACACCTGGCCGTCGCGCAAAAGCTCGCGGCGGATCGCGGCGGCGACCTGCTTCTCCTCGAACGGGCCGACGTACGTCAGCACCGGGTGGCGGTCCTCGGGCGGGGTGGTAATCGAGGTCATCTCGCGGATGCCCGTCAGACTCATCTCGAGGGTGCGCGGGATCGGCGTCGCGGTCATAGTGAGCACGTCGACGTGGCTCTTCAGCGCCTTGATGTGCTCCTTGTGCTCCACGCCGAAACGCTGCTCCTCATCCACCACGATGAGGCCGAGATTCTTCCACTGCACGCCAGTCGCCAGCAGCCGGTGGGTGCCAATCACGACGTCGACGGAGCCATCCGCGAGCCCTGTGATGATCTCCTTGGAATCCTTCGCCGTCGTGAAGCGGGAAAGCTCCTTGACGGTCACCCCGAAGCCGTCCATGCGCTCGGAGAACGTCGAAAAGTGCTGTTGCGCAAGAAGCGTGGTCGGCACGAGCACCGCGACCTGTTTGCCGTCCTGGACCGCCTTGAACGCGGCGCGCACCGCGACCTCGGTCTTGCCGAAGCCCACGTCACCCACGATCACGCGGTCCATCGGCACCGGCTTCTCCATGTCCTCCTTGACCGCCTCGATGGCGGCGAGCTGGTCCTCCGTCTCCACGAACGGGAACGCGTCCTCCATCTCGTGCTGCCACGGCGTGTCCGGGGCGAACGCGTGGCCCGGCGCGGCCTGCCGCTTCGCGTACAGCTCGACGAGCTCGCCGGCGATCTCGCGCACCGCGGCGCGGGCCTTGCGCTTGGTGTTCTTCCAGTCGCTGCCGCCCATTTTGCTTAACGACGGCTGCTCCCCACCCGTGTACTTCGACAGCAAGTCCAGCGATTCCATGGGGACCCAGAGCTGGTCGCCGGGCTGGCCGCGCTTCGCGGGCTGGTACTCGAGCACGATGTATTCGCGGCGCGAATCCGCGATGGTGCGCTCGGCCATCTTCACGAACTTGCCGATGCCGTGCGTCTCGTGCACGACGTAATCGCCCGGCGTGAGCGCCAGCGGGTCGACGCGGTTGCGGCGGCGCGGGGCGCGGCGCTTCGCGCCCGCGATGTCGCCGACGCGGTTGCCGGTCACGTCTGTTTCGGTGACCACCACGAGGTTCGGGCCGCCGAAGACGATGCCGCCGTGGGACAGCGCCTGGTAGAGGGTGACCGCGCCCTCGACGGGCTCGAGACCCGGGGTGGCGATGCGCGCCGAGATGCCGTGCTCGCGCAGGCGCTCCGCGGTGCGCTCGATCGTGCCCTTCGCCGGCGCGACGAACGCGACCTTGCCGTGGTTGCGCTGCACGTGCAGTTTGAGCGTGGCATAAAGCTGCTCGATCGCCGTCGGCTCGCCCTTCGGGGCTGGGGCGGCATCGAACTCGAGGGGCAGCGTCTCGGCGTCGTCGGCGACGAACATGCCCGGGGGCGCGAACGTCCACCAGGCGTTGCCGGCCTTGCGCGCCGAAACCTCGAGCGATTCGTAGGAGCGGTACGACGACGCGGATACGTCGAGGCCCTCCACTGCAACCGGCCCCTCTGCGCCCATCGCGGCGGCCTCCCAGCCGGCCTCGAGGAACTCGCGGTCGGTGGCCTGCAGATCCTCGATACGGGCGCGCACCTTCTCCGGCGCGGTGACCAGCACGACCGAGCCCTTGGGCATGAGCTCCGGCAGGACGGACCAGGGCGCGTCGGTGAGCGCAGGCAGCAGCGCCTCTTCGCCGTCGACGTGGATCCTGTCTGCAACCCGGCTGAGCAGGCTTGTCAGCGTCGGGTTGGTGGGGTACGTGCGGGCGAGCTCGTCGGCGCGGGCGGCGACAGAATCGTCGATAAGCAATTGCCGCGCGGGGTACAGCTCCACCTCGGCGATGTCCTCGATGGTGCGCTGGTCGGCGACCGCGAAGGTGCGGATGTCGGTGACTTCGTCGCCCCAGAACTCGATGCGCACGGGGTTGTTCGCGGTCGTCGGGAAGACGTCGACGATGCCGCCGCGGGTGGCGAACTCGCCGCGCTTGGCCACCATGTCCACGTGCTCGTAGGCGAAGTGCTCGATGCGGCGCACCAGCGCCTCGAAATCGTGCTCCTCGTCGAGGGCGACCATGATCGGCTCCACCGCGGGCAGCGACGGCTGGCACACGGCGCGCGCCGGCGCGACGATGACGCGCGGCAGCTCCCACAGCACCTTCGCGCGGCGGCCCACCACGTCCGCCGCCGGCGAGAGGCGCTCGTGCGGCAGCGTCTCAATCGCGGGGAAGTGCCCGACGTTGTCTTCTCCCACAATGGCGCACAACTCCGCGGCGAGGTCCTCCGCCTCGTGGCTCGTCGGGGTGACCAGCACCAGCGGCGTCTCGCGCGCGATCGTGCCCGCGACCCACGCGCGCGCCTGATCAATGGAGGTGATGTGCAGCGAATCGTCGCCGATGCGGGCGCGCAGGCCTGAAAGCTTCGGGTCCGCCTGCGCCGTAGTCAGCAAACCTGCGAGTGCCGGGAGTTCGGGGGTGGGTGTGGTCATGCGTCCTTCTCGGTGTCGTTGTCGTCGTCCGCCTCGCCGATGTGCGGCAGCGCCTCGAGGCCGCGCAGGCCGTTCCAGCACAGGTTAGCGATGTGCCGCGCCGCCGACGCCTTATCCGGGGTGCGCACGTCCAGCCACCACAGCGCAGTGTTGGACACGGTGCCGACGAGGGCTTGACCGTACAGCGTGGCCGCGTCCCCATCCAACCCGCGGTGGCGAAATGCCTGCGCCAGCAGATAGGACACCTGCGCCGTGACCATGTTCAGGATCGTGGAATAGGTGCGCTCCTCCCCCGGCAGCTGCCCGTGCGCCAGGATGATGAACCCGTCCGTCTCTTCCTCCACGTAGGTGAGCAGGGCATACACGGCCTGCTCGATGCGGTCGCGCCAGCGCCCGTCCTTGACCACGTCGAAGATCGCGTCGTGCAGCAGCTCCATCTCGCGCTCCACCACGGCGCGGTAAAGGCCTTCCTTGCCCCCGAAGTGCTCGTACACCACCGGTTTGGACACGCCTGCCCGATTGGCGATCTCCTCGACGGTGGTGCCCTCATAGCCGCGCTCGGCAAACGCGGCGCGCCCGATGAGGATGAGTTGGTCGCGGCGCTGCTTGCCGGTCATACGTTGACGAGCCATACCCAGTACATTACGTGCGACCAGAGGGCTGCTTTGGGTTCCCCGGGCCATAGGTTAAACTTCATCACTGTCTTTCCCCATGGTGTAATTGGCAACACTACGGTTTTTGGTACCGTCATTCATGGTTCGAGTCCATGTGGGGAAGCTTTTTGCACCCCTTTTGCATGAAAAATCACTAGCGTGGTAAGTGCCACCGCACCGCATTTTCAGTGAAAGGACCACGCCCGTGACCACCGCAGTTCCGAACCCGAACCAGAACCCGAACGAGCCCGCCGACGAGACCCACGCCGCCGAACCCGCCCAGACCACCGGCGGTGCCGGCAAGGGCTGGCTCTGGTGGGTCGGCCTCCTCCTCGCCGCGATCCTGCTCTTCTTCGGCTTCCGCTCCTGCAGCGGCGGCGATCAGGAGCAGCCCACCTCCCCGACCGCCGAGGTGACGGCAACCGCGGGCGAGACCGCCGCAACCACCGCCAACTAGTGGCCGCCGAGCCGGGGTTCCTGCCCCGGCTCTACCACCACAAACTGCCCCATCATGCCCTGATCCTCGTGGAAGAGCATGTGGCAGTGGAACATGTACGCCAGCGTCGGGTCCGGGTAATACCCGAACTCCACGAGCAGCGACACCGTAGCCAGCGGCGGGATGGAGATCGTGTCGTGCCACCCGTCCGCAAACGCGATGGCCCCGTCTTTCACCTCCGCGACCTGGAAGCGCGCGTTGTGGATGTGGAAGTTGTGGGGCCAATCGTCATTCTCGTTGGTCACGTGCCACAGCTCGCGGCCCGCGTGGTCGACCACGATGTCCACGCGGTGCATGTCCATCGACTGCTCGTTGATTTGGAACCCGTTCAGGCGCAGCTCGCGCTCCGCGACGGGGCCGTCGAGCGTATCGACGGCAGCACTGAGGCCCTCCGGCAGCGGGGCCGGGTCCGCGCCGTCGGCAGGCGCTGCGATCTCCAGCAGGTCGAAGGTGTCCTCGAAACCGAAGCCCTGCGCCGCCTCCTTGGGCAAGCCGCCGCGGCGCGGAATGCCGGTGCTGCGCAGCATGAGCTGCGCGCCGGGCGCGAGATCCACGATGATCTCGGCGCGCTCGCCGGGGCTGAGCAGGATTTCGTCGACCTCCACCGGCGCGGACAGCAGACTCTGGTCGGTGGCGATGACGTGGAAGGGCACGCCGAGTGAGAGGTTGTGGAAGCGCATCGTCGCGCCGTTAACCAGCCGCAAGCGCAGCCGGCGGGTCGTTGCCTCAAAGCGGGGCTGGGTGATGCCGTTGACCAGCGGCGTGTCGCCGAGCAGCCCGTAGGTGGGGTCGATGGTCTCGTCGAGGTGGCCGTCCGCGGTGAACTTCGCGTCGGTGATGATGACGGGGATGTCGTCCACGCCGTATTCCTGGGGCAGCCCGAGCGCGTCGGACTCGTCGTCCGCGATGACGATGCCGCCGGCGAGACCGCGGTACGCGTGCAGCGCGGAGACCTCGTGCGGGTGCGGGTGGTACCAGCAGGTCGCCGCTGGCTGGTCGACATCCCAGGCGGGCTCCCAGGTCTCGCCGGGGTCGAAGGTGAGCGCCGGGCCGCCATCCGCGGCGGCGGGCAGGTGCAGGCCGTGCCAGTGCACCACCGTCGGCTCGTCCACCCCGTTGTGCACCCGCATCTCGATGCGTTCGCCGCGGCGCATGTACAAGGTGGGGCCGAGCCACGCGCCGTTGAATCCCCAGGTCGGCGTCATGGTGCCTGGCTGGATTTCGTACTCGCCGGACTGCGCGGTGAGTTCGAATCGGCGCGTCGTGCCGTCGAGCTCGCCCTCGTCCAGCGGCGGGATGGGCAGGGCGCGGGCCTGGTCGAAGGAGCGCGTCGGCGCCGCGCAGCCGGCGAGTACCGCCGCGGCGGTGAGCACTGCTCCCTTCACGAATGTCCGCCTACTGAACGCCGCCACCTCGAACCTCCTGCTAAGCCAATGCTTATCCCGTTGTTGATTTGTGGTCGACCCTACTATCCAGAACCATGCGCAACGAGGAAGCGAACGCCCGCCGGTTCATCTGGTCGAACGGCCTGCAGAACATCGGCGACCAGATTGTGGCGCCGAAAACCGTGCTGCCGTGGCTGTTCAGCGCCGCCGGCGTCCCAGCCATCTTCACCTCCTTCCTCGTCCCCATCCGCGAGGCCGGTTCGATGCTTCCCCAGGCCGCGCTCACGCCGTGGGTCACCTCCCACGCCTCGCGCAAGCGCATGTGGCTCATCGGCTCCTGGGGGCAGGCCGCAGCCGCCGCGGGCATCGCCGTGAGCGCCCTGCTTCTCGACGGCATCGTGCTCGGCCTCGCCGTCCTCATCCTCCTCGCAGTGTTGGCCGTCTTCCGCGCGCTGTGCTCGATTGCGGGCAAGGACGTCCAGGGCCGGACCATCTCGAAGAGCCACCGCGGCGACATCACCGGCCGCGCCACCGCGCTCGCCGGTGCGTTCACCCTGGCGATCGGCCTCGCACTGACCTTCTTGCCCAACGAGCTGCCGCAGTGGGCGTCGGCAGCGCTGCTCGCCGGCGGCGCGTCCACGTGGGCGTTCGCATCCCTGGTGTTTAGCGGCATCGAGGAGCCGGAGGCGGACGTGGACAAGGACCACGACGGCACCAGCCTGCGCGACATGTGGGCGCTGGTGAAGAGCGACCGGGACCTGCAGCGCTTCCTCCTCGTGCGCTCGCTGATGCTGGTCACCGCGTTGTCCACCCCGTTCATCGTCGTGCTGGCCAGCCAAGAGGGCGCGGACCTGACCGGGCTGGGCGCCTTCATCATCGCCTCCGGCGGCGCGTCCTTGCTGGGTGGGCGGATTTCGGGGCTGTGGTCTGACCGATCGTCGAAAAGCACCATGGCCTGGGCCGCGGGTGTCGCCTCGACGGTGCTGGTCCTTCTGGTGCTCAGCGCGCGGCTCGCCCCGGAGGGCGTGAACGCGTGGGTGATGCCGCTCGGGTTCTTCCTGGTCAACCTCGCGCACACCGCCGGGCGCGTGAGCCGCAAGACCTACCTGGTGGACATGGCGGAGGGCGATCGCCGCACCGTCATCACCGGCGCCTCGAACACCGTCATGGGTGTGGTGCTGCTGGTGGTCGGCGCCGTATCGTCGCTGGTCTCCGTGCTCGGCCCGCAGGCCGCGCTCATCTTCCTCGCCGCGATCGGTTTCGCCGGCGTGGTGGGCGCGGCACGCCTGAAGGACGTCTCGGCTGACGCTTCTTAAGCGTTATGCTTGGGCCCATGCCTACACACGCTGAACGCGCCGTCGTCGTGCTTGCGGCGGGCGCCGGAACCCGCATGAAGTCGGACCGCCAGAAGACGCTCCACGAGATCGGCGGCCGCAGCCTG
Source organism: Corynebacterium stercoris (assembly GCF_024160105.1). GTDB lineage: Bacteria > Actinomycetota > Actinomycetes > Mycobacteriales > Mycobacteriaceae > Corynebacterium > Corynebacterium stercoris. The sequence goes on along the minus strand of NZ_JAMFTQ010000005.1, from coordinate 94,678 downwards.
CTGTCCCACTCGCTGCACGCCGCGGCCGGGGTTCACCCGAACTACCTCGTGGCTGTGGTGGGCCACCAGCGCGACCAGGTCTCCCCCGCCGTAGACACGATTGCGGAGGAAATGCAGGTCACCATCCTGCAGGCCGTGCAGGAGGAGCAGAACGGCACCGGCCACGCCGTGCAGATCGGCTTGACCGCGATTCCGGAGTTCCAGGGCACCGTGGTGGTCACCAATGCCGACGTGCCGCTGCTGCAACCGGAGACGATTCAGGCGCTCGTCGATACGCACGAGCGCGAGGACGCCGCGGTGACGGTGCTCTCCCTCGAATTCTCCAACCCCACCGGCTACGGCCGCATTATCCGCGACGCGGACGGCAACGTGCTCGAGATCGTCGAGGAAAAGGACGCGAGCGAGGAGCAGCGCCGCGTGCGCGAGGTCAACTCCGGCGTCTTCGCTTTCGACGGCGCCGTGCTGCGCGACGCGCTGACACGCATCACCACGGACAACGCCCAGGGCGAGCTCTACATCACCGACGTGCTGGGCATCGCGCGTGCCGACGGCAAGAAGGTCGCCGCCTTCACCGCCCCCGACGCGCGCGAGTTGGCCGGCGTCAACGACCGCGTGCAGCTCGCCGCTGCCGGCAAGGAACTTAACCGCCGCCTCGTGGAGCGCGCGATGCGCGCCGGCGCCACCGTCATCGACCCGGACACCACCTGGATCGGCGTCGAGGTAGAGATCGGCCGCGACGTGGTCATCCACCCGAACACCCAGCTGTGGGGTTCCACCGTGATCGGCGACGGCGCCGTGATCGGCCCGGACACCACGCTGACCGACATGGAGGTCGGCCCGCGCGCGAGCGTTGTGCGCACCCAAGGCGAGCTCGGCGTGATCGGCGAGGATGCCACCGTCGGCCCCTTCACCTACATCCGCCCCGGCACGGAGCTCGGCGCACGCGGCAAGCTCGGCGGCTTCGTCGAGTCCAAGAACGCGAAGATCGGCGCGGACTCCAAGGTCCCGCACCTCACTTACGTCGGCGATGCCACCATCGGCGTGGGCACCAACATCGGCGCCTCCAGCGTGTTCGCGAACTACGACGGTGTGAAGAAGCACCACACCGTCATCGGCGATCACTGCCGCACCGGCTCGGACACTATGTTCGTCGCCCCCGTGACCGTGGGTGATGGCGCGTACACCGGCGCGGGTACAGTGGTGGTCAATGATGTTCCGCCGGGAGCGCTCGCAATCAAGGAGGGCCGCCAGCGCAACATTGAAGGCTGGGTGGAGGCTAACCGCCCCGGCACCGACGCGGCCGAAGCCGCGAAACACGCACGAGAAAGTTAGGACATGACTGGTTACTCGACGGAAAGCCACAAGGATCTCAAGGTCTTCTCGGGCCGCGCCCACCCGGCGCTCGCGGAGGCGGTTGCGCAGGAGCTCGGCATCGAGCTGGTGCCGACGACGGCGCGCGACTTCGCCAACGGCGAGATCTTCATCCGCTTCGAGGAGTCCGTCCGCGGCTCCGACTGCTTTGTCATGCAGTCCCACGCCCAGCCGCTGAACAAATGGCTGGTTGAGCAGCTGATCATGATCGACGCGCTCAAGCGCGGCTCCGCGAAGCGCATCACGGCGATCCTCCCCTTCTACCCGTACGCCCGCCAGGATAAGAAGCACCGCGGCCGCGAGCCGATTTCCGCCCGCCTCATCGCGGACCTGCTCACCGCGGCCGGCGCGGACCGCATTGTGTCCGTGGACCTGCACACCGACCAAATCCAGGGCTTCTTCGACGGCCCGGTCGACCACATGCACGCGATGCCGATCCTGGTGGATTACATCAAGTCCAAGTACCCGCTGGACAACCTCGTGGTGGTCTCCCCGGATGCCGGCCGCGTGAAGTCCGCCGAGAAGTGGGCGAACTCGCTGGGTGACGCCCCGATGGCGTTCGTGCACAAGACCCGCGACATCGACGCGGCCAACAAGGTCGTGTCCAACCGCGTCGTCGGCGAGGTCGAGGGCAAGGACTGCATCCTCATGGACGACATGATCGACACCGGCGGCACCATCTCCGGCGCCGTCGGCGTGCTCAAGGAGGCGGGCGCCAAGTCCGTCGTCATCGCCTGCACCCACGGCGTGTTCTCCGACCCTGCGCGCGAGCGCCTGAGCGACTGCGGCGCCGAGGAAGTCATCACCACCGACACCCTGCCGCAGAACACCGAGGGCTGGAAGAACCTCACCGTGCTCTCCATCGCTCCGCTGTTGGCCAAGACGATCCGCGAGATCTTCGAGAACGGTTCTGTAACCACGCTGTTTGAGGGCCAGGCGTAGCGCCTACGATGGGGCGCATGATTCGCCCCGACCTCGACCAGCTCCCCGCCTACGTGCCCGGCGCGCGCAACGAGCGCGCCGTGAAGCTCTCCTCCAACGAATCCGCGGAGGCCCCGCTGCCCACCGTCACCCAAGCGATGGCCGACGCTTTGAGCGGCGTCAACCGCTATCCGGACATGGGCGCGAGCGAGCTTCGCGCCGCGCTCGCAGAGCATCTTGGTGTCACGGTCGAGCAGGTCGCCGTCGGCACCGGCTCCTCGGCCCTGTGCCAGCAGCTAGTGACCGCCGCGGCCGGCCCCAGAGACGAAGTCGTGTTCCCTTGGCGCTCCTTCGAGGCCTACCCCATCTTCACCCGCATCGCCGGCGCCACCCCGGTCCCGGTCCCGCTCACCGCGGAGCACCGCCTCGACCTGGATGCCATGGCCGCCGCGATCACGGAGCGCACCCGCGTCGTCTTCGTCTGCAATCCGAACAACCCCACCGGCACCACCATCACCGCCGCCGAGTGGGAAGCGTTCATCTCACAGGTCCCCGCTGACGTGCTCGTCGCCCTCGACGAGGCGTACTTCGAGTACAACCAGGCGGAGGACACGCCCGTCGCCACGCAGGAGATCACCCGCTACCCCAACGTCGTGGGTTTGCGCACTTTCTCCAAGGCGTACGGCCTCGCCGGCGCGCGCGTGGGGTACGCGTTCGGGCCCGAACCGATCATCGCGGCGCTGAACAAGGTCGCCGTACCGTTCTCGGTCAGCTCCGTCGCCCAGGCGGGCGCGCTCGCGTCGCTCGAACTCGCCGATGCCCTCGCCGAGCGCGTCGCCGCCACCCGCACCCAGCGGGACCGCCTTGAGCGCTACTTCGATTCCCCGCACTCCGAGGCGAACTTCGTGTGGGTGCCGGCAGACGCCCTCCCTGTTACCCCGCAGGAGTTCGCGGCCAAGCTCGCGGACGCCGACCTCCTCGTGCGCGCCTTCGACGAAGGCATCCGCATCACCGTCACCGACGCGGCCGAGGCCGACGCCTGCATCGCGGCATGGGAGCAGGTGCGATGAAAACGACGATCGGCGAATTCCTCATCGACCGCCTCAAGGCCATCGGGATCACCGAGATCATCGGCGTGCCGGGCGATTTCAACCTGAGCTGGCTCGAGCAGATCGAGGCCGCGGACGGCATCCGCTTCGTCGGCGCCTGCAACGAGCTCAACGCCGCCTACGCCGCCGACGGCTACGCCCGCCAGCGCGGCGTCGGCGCCTTGCTCACTACCTACGGCGTTGGCGAGCTTTCGGCGATCAACGGCATCGCTGGCTCGCGCGCGGAGCACGTGCCCGTCGTCTCCATCGCCGGCGCACCCCCGCAGTACGCCACCGAGTACCGCTGGAACCTGCACCACTCGCTGGCCAACGGCGATTACACCAACATGCTCGACGCGATCCGCCCGTTCACCGAGGTGGCCACGCGCATCTTCCCCATGAACGCCGTCGAGGAAATAGACCGGGCGCTGCGCGCCTGCCTGCGCGAGAAACGCCCGGTGCACATCCAGATCCCCTCCGACATCACCCACCTCGAGATCGAGGCGCCCCCGTTCGATGCGGAACTGCCGGGCAGCGATAGCGAGCGTCGGCAAGCTGCGGTGCGCAAGATCCTCAACCTGTTCGAGGCGGCCGAGGACCCCATCCTGCTCCTCGACCAGGACGCGGACCGGCACGGCTTCCTGCCGCTCCTGCGCGAGTTCGGCATCCCGTATGCGCACATGGCCTCGGGCAAGGCGCTTCTCGACGAACGCCACCCCCTATGCCTCGGCACCTACAACGGCGAGGCGTCGAGCCCCGGCGTGCGCGAGCGCGTGGAGGCGTCCGACCTGCTCATCACCTTCAACCCGCGCTTCATCGAGGCGAACTCCGGCAGCTTCACCCACAACCTGCCGGAAGAGCACGTGGTGAACATCGGCGACCAGCACATCAGCATGGACGGCGAATTCTACGTGGGCATCAACTCGCTCGAAGTCCTCGCAGATGTGGCGGCGGCGTTGCCGGAGCGAGGAAGCGTCGGCACGCGGTACAGCCCCGGGCCCTTCGAACCGGACGCGGACGCGCCGCTGACGCAGGCCCGGCTGTGGCCGCAGATCGGCGAGTTCATCCGTGAGGGCGACGTGGTGATCGCGGAGGCCGGCACGTCGAACATCGGCCTCGGCCCGATCCGCATGCCGGACGGGGTGCAGTACATCAACTCCCCGATTTGGGGCTCGATCGGCTTCACGCTGCCGGCGCTCCTCGGCAGCCAGATGGCGGCGCCGGAGCGCAGGCACCTGCTGTTCATCGGCGACGGCTCGTTCCAGCTCACCGCCCAGGAGCTCTCCACCATCCTGCGCGAGGGCCTCAAACCCATCATTTTTCTGGTGAACAACCGCGGCTACACCATCGAGCGCTACATCCTGGGTATGGAGCGCGAATACAACGACGTGGCGAACTGGCGCTACGCCGACCTCGTCGAGGTGTTTAGCCCCGGCTCCTCCATGCGCACCTACCAGGCGCGCACCGAGGGCGAGCTCGCGCAGGTGCTTGCCGACGTCGACGGCGCAGCCTTCATCGAACTGCACCTCGACCCCTTCGACGCGCCCGCCGGCCTCAAGGCCTTCGGGCCCGCGACGGCCGAGTTCGATTTCGGCCCGCGCGGGCCCCGCAACCCCTAGTTTTTGGTGTACGGGTCCCGGACACCGATCATCTGCACCTCGGTGTATTCGAGCATGCCGTCGCGGGAGCCCTCGCGGCCCATGCCCGACGCCTTCACGCCGCCGAACGGCACCGACGCGTCCGACACCACGCCCGAGTTGAAGCCGAGCAGGCCGAACTCCAGGTTGTCCGAGGCGCGCCACAGCATGTCCGGGTCCTCGGAGAACACGTACGAGGCGAGGCCGTACTCGGTGTCGTTCGCCATCTCCCACGCCTCCTCTTCGGTGGCGAAGGTGAAGATCGGCGCGATGGGGCCAAAGATTTCCTCGGTGAACACGCGCGCGTCGCGGGAGGCGCCGCGGATCACCGTCGGCTCGAAGAAGTTGCCGGGCCCGTCGATGCGCTTGCCGCCGGTGAGGATCTCGCCGCCCTTCGCCACCGCGTCCGCGACCAACTCCTCCATGCGGTCGACGGCGCTGGGTTCGACGAGCGGGCCGACCTCGACACCGTCGTCAAGCCCGTTGCCCACCTTCATCGCGCTGACCGCGGCGGCGAACTTCTCAGCGAACTCGTCGACGACCGACTCGTGCACCAAGATCCGGTTCGCGGCGGTGCAGGCCTCGCCGATGTTGCGCATCTTGGCCGCCTTCACGCCCTCGACAGCGAGGTCGATGTCAGCGTCGGCGAACACGATTGCCGGGGCGTTGCCGCCGAGCTCCAGCGAAATGCGCAGAATGTGCTCCGCGGCCTGCTCCATCAGCGTGGAGCCTACCGGGGTCGAGCCGGTGAACGACACCTTGCGGCAGCGCGGGTCCGACATGATCGGGCCCGAGACGTCGGAGGCGGACTTCGCGGAGACGATGTTGATGACGCCGTCCGGCACTCCTGCCTCCACCATCGTCTGCACGAAGTATTGCATGGTCAGCGGGGTGAGCTTCGCAGGCTTGATCACCACCGTGTTGCCCGCGGCGAGCGCCGGGGCGATCTTGCGGGTGGCCATGGAGAGCGGGAAGTTCCACGGGGTAATCAGCAGGCACGGCCCGACCGGCTTGCGAACGGTGAGCATGCGGTTCGGCTTCGCCGGGTAGTGGTTGGTGTCGCCGTAGAAGTGGTTCGCTTCCTCGGAGAACCAGAGGAGGTAATCGGCGCCGTAATCCACCTCGCCCTTTGCCTCGGTAAGGGACTTGCCCATCTCCAGCGTCATCAGCGCGGCGAATTCGTCCTTGCGCTCCTTGACCAAGTCGTAGCCCTTGCGCAGGATCTCGGCGCGGGTGCGCGGGGCAGTGCGCTCCCACTCGCGGCGGGCGGCGTGCGCGGCGTCGAGCGCGCGAATCGCGTCGTCCTTCGTGCCGGAAGCCATCTCGACGAGCAGTTCCCCGGTCGCCGGGTTGTGCACTTCGTACGTCTCGCCTGCGGCACCGTCGACCCACTCACCGCCGATGAAGAGGCGCTTTTCTACCTTGTCCAAGAGTTGCTGCGTATTCATTCTTCCGTTCTACCAGCGCTCGCGCGCATAATGTTTTGCATGACTACGAGTACGCCGCAAGAACGGCGCCGCGTAATTGCCGCGACCACCATCGGCACCGCCATCGAGTGGTACGACTTCTTCCTCTACGCCGCCACCGCGGGTCTCGTCTTCAAGACGGTGATGTTCGCGCCGCTCGGCTCCGCCTCCGCGACCATCGTCAGCTTCCTCACCGTCGGCCTGTCCTTCCTGTTCCGCCCGCTCGGCGCCGTGCTCGCCGGGCACTTCGCCGACAGGATCGGCCGCCGCACGGTGCTCATGATCACCCTGTTTTCCATGGGTTTGGCCACGACGCTCATCGGCCTGTTACCCACCCACGCGCAGATCGGCTGGCTCGCTCCGGCCGCGCTGGTGTTCCTCCGCATCGTCCAGGGCATCTCGGCCGGCGGCGAGTGGGGGTCGGCTGTGCTCATGTCGGTGGAGCATGCGCCCGTCGATAAGCGTGGGCTCTACGGTGCCGGGCCTCAAGTGGGCGCGCCCGCCGGTCTGCTGCTGTCTTCCGGCGCGCTGGCGCTGATGAACATGATCGCGCCCGGCGATGCCTTCATGGAATGGGGCTGGCGCGTACCGTTCCTGTTCTCCTTCGTGCTCATGCTGCTGGGCTGGTGGATCCGCACGGGTGTCGACGAATCCCCCGTCTACGCCGAGATGGCGCGGGACCGCTCCCACGAGGTGGCCAGCCCGATCGGCGTGCTGTTCGGCCGCTACTTCCCGCTGGTGCTCGCCGCCGCGCTCGCGTTCGCGGCGAACAACGCGGTTGGCTACATGACGACGGGCGGCTACGTGCAGAACTACGTGACCAACCCGGACGGGCTCGCCATCCCGCGGGGCGACATCCTGTGGGCTGTGACCGCCTCCGCCGCGGTGTGGATGCTCAGCACCGCGTTCGCCGGCTGGCTGTCGGACTATGTGGGCCGCACCCGCACGCTCACGCTCGGCTTCATCGTGCAGGCGGCCGGCGTGCTCATGCTCTTCCCGCTGGTTAACACCGGCGAGCTGAGCAAGATCTACTTTGCGCTGATCTTCCTGTCCCTCGGCCTCGGCCTGTCCTACGGCCAGATCGCGGCGCTCTACGCGGAGTTCTTCCCCGCGTCCGTGCGCGCTTCGGGTGCGTCGATCAGCTACGCCCTCGGCGCGATCCTCGGCGGCGCTTTCGCCCCGACGATTGCTGCGAGCCTCTACGAGGCGACGGGCAGCACCCGCGCCATCACGATTTACCTCCTCATCATGACGGCGATCGGCCTCGTCGTGTCGCTCACGCTGCGCGAGCGCAAGGGCATCCCGCTCGGCTACGAACACGAGTCTGCGCAGGCAACGGGGCATTTTGTGTGGCAGCCCCGCGCTGGTAGTCTGTAGCGGTCTCGGCGAGGGCCCTGGTTTTGGGCCGTTATCGGCGCGATTTTTGCATCACAGACTTGTGTATTTTCAGGCCTGCGATCACTCGACGAGCACATGAACCGTTAAGTGGTCGCAGGCTTTCGTCGTAAAGCGCGCGGCCCTTCCCAAGCAAGAAGGAGACCATCATGGCAACCACCCCTCCGGTCATTAAGGCTGAGAAGCGCGAAGAGTTCGGCAAGGGTTCCGCCCGCCGCCTGCGCCGCGACGGCAAGATCCCGGGCGTTCTGTACGAATCCGGTGTCGAGAACGTCCACTTCGCCGTGGACCGCATCGAGATGACCGCGCTCGTGCGTAACGACGGCACCAACGCCATCCTGGAGCTCGAGGTTGAGGGCAACAAGCTCCTCTCCATGGTCAAGAACATCGACCAGAACGTGCTCACCCTCGAGATCGACCACATCGACCTCCTGGGCATCAAGCGCGGCGAGAAGGTCACCGTGTCCGTCCCGGTTGTCACCGAGGGCGAGGCTGCGCAGGACGCTGTGGTTCTGCAGGAGGCTACCGAGCTCGAGATCGAGGTCGACGCACTGCAGATTCCGGACGAGATCACCGTGTCCATCGAGGGCAAGGAGATCGGCGACCAGATCTTCGCTTCCGACATCACCCTGCCGGCCGGCGCAGAGCTGCTCTCCGACCCGGAGACCCTGCTGGTCAACGTCACCTTCGAGCAGGTTGACGAGGAGCTCGAGGCTGCCGCGGCTGAGGCTGAGGAAGGCGGCGCTGAGGCTGGCGCAGACGCCGACGAGACCGTCGAGGTCGCTGACGGCGGCGAGGGCGACGAGGGCGCTTCCGAGTAAGCGCTAGCATGGGGAGCCATGTCTGACTCCCCCGCCCTGATCGTCGGCCTGGGCAACCCCGGGCCGCAGTATGAGGCCACACGGCACAACGCCGGCATCGCGGTGGTTGAGGAAATCCTCGAACGCGCCACCCCGATGCCGGCGCAGCTGTCTGTGCACAAGCGCACCAACACCGAGGTCGCGGAGCTCGCCGGGGGAAGGCTCGTGCCTGGGCGGCAGGTGGTGGTGGCGCGCACCCGGGCGTTCATGAATCTGTCCGGCGGGCCGGTGAAGGCGCTCATGGACTACTTTCGCGTGAAACCAGCCGACCTGTATGTGGTGTACGACGAGCTAGATCTGGGCCTCGGCGAGATGAAGCTGCGCGTTGGCGGCGGGGACCACGGGCATAACGGGTTGAAGTCGGTGACCAAGGCGGTCGGCGGGGCGCCGTACAACAAGATGGCCGTGGGGATCGGGCGGCCGCCGGGGCGGATGGCGCCCGCGGACTACGTGTTGAAGCCGTTTTCAGCGAAAGAACGCATCGAGGTTGCGATCGCCGCCGCGGATGCCGCCGACGAACTGTTGCGGGCGATTGGCGGTTAGGCCGCGCTGCCAGGCCGGTACAGCAGGCGGAGCAGACTTTCCTCCAGTGCCGTGTACTGGCCTTCGATATAGATATGGGTGTCGGCGAAGTCCGGGTACGCGGGTTCTGAGAAATCCGGCTCTTCCTGGATCGGCGGAACCTCCGGCAGCACGGCCTTGACCGGGAATTCCATGCCGTATTCCTTTTCAAGGTCCGCGATGCGGGCGTCGGCACGCTCGAGGTCGAGATCCTTGTCAAAATCGTCGAGGATCGCGTGGCCCTTTGCGTGGAATTCTGCGGAAAGGGCGCGGTTGCGGCGGGCTCCTTCGAGGCTGGTGCGCCAGCGGGGGCATGTCGGGGTGACTTGCTCGCCGAGGATGCCCTCGGGCGTGACGATTTCGTAGGTGCCGTCGGCGAAAAGCCACACAATATCGCCCGTTTCCGGGTCCGGCACATAGAACGCACGACGATCGGTCTTCACATTATGGTGCCGCGCACACAAGGCGAAGAGGTTCGAGACGGTCGTCGGCCTGCCTTCGTCAAACGGGATGCGGTGATCGAGTTGGCAACTGGCGGCGGCGCGTTCACAGCCAGGGAAAATGCAGGTTCCGTCGCGGGCGATGACGGCATTGCGCATCGCAGGGGTTGGTTTATACGCCTCGGTGGTCTGCTCCGCGGCGGTGTCGAGGTCGACGATCTTGGGTTCTACGTTTTCGAGCCATTCATCGAGCGCCACGGTGTCGGCCGGGCCTGTCCACCCGAACCCGGGCAGGTAGGCGGGCTCGCCGGGTTTGCGGTCGCGGGGCGCGAAGATGTTGAACACCGCGCGTGACGACGGCGCAATTTCACCGGTCAACAGCTTCACGGCGGCGTCGGCCATGGAGATGCCGTGCTCGCGGGCTGTTGCCACCAAGTGGTGCTTGATGCGGAAGGCGTTGACGGTGTTGGTCAGCAGCTGCACCATGCCGGTCTCGGTGCCGCCAGCCATGGCAGTTTCGACGGTGACTTTGTCGGCCACCTCGCCGGTGCGTTCCTTGCGGCGCTTCGGGTCGTAGGAACGTGAAGGATCGAGGCGCTTAATGATGTCGCGCATCCGCTTCGTCACCGTTGCGCGGTGGGGCATTTCCTGGTCGACGCGCTTGGGGGTGAAGGTGCGCACGAGCATGGCGTCGAACTCTTCGAGCGCTTCGGGGGTGACGTCGGGGCCGAGCTCGTTGAGCACATCGTCGATGGCGCACAGGTGGCTGTAATCCAGCAATTTCGTCTCAGCCTGCAGTTCTCGCAGGCCCGGTAGCTGCTGGAGGCGCGCGTGGGCGAAAATGCCGTGCTCGATGAAACCCTTGCCCCAGCGGGTTGCGGCGATGAGGCGGGTGACTTCCACCTCCATATCGACGACCTGGGTGCCAGGTTCGGCGTAGCGGGAGAACGCCAACCAGTGCGCCTCGCGCGCGGCTTGGCCAGCGGCGCACTCGATATCGCCGGGGCGCTGCGTGCGGAAGTACGGCGCTGGCTTCACTGCGGTGGTCATGTTCTCCCCCTCTCCGTTAACACAAAGTCTATAGAATACGTCTTCGACACGCAAGAGTTTTGCCAGATATTTTTAGTATAAATTAGTTCTTATGTGCGATGCAGTTGCGCTACGCCCCCGCTCCGGCACCGCACAACAATAACGGCCCCCTCCTGCAAGCGCCCGTGCGATTCGAACAGGGTTGCTACCCTTGGAACGCATGAGACTCGCAACACTTCGCACTGAAACCGGCACTACGGCCGCCCGCATGACCAGCGACGCAACGGCGATCGCGCTTGATTATCCGGACGTCGGCACGCTGCTTGCGCAGGACGGGTGGGAGGAGCTCGCGCTTGCCGACGGCGCAGTGCTTAACCCCGAGAAAGATCATTTCGCGCCGGTCATTCTGCGGCCCGGCAAGATCATCTGCGTCGGGCTGAATTACGCGAAGCACATCGACGAGATGGGGCACGAGAGGCCCGACGTGCCGACGCTGTTCATCAAATTCCCCGAGGCGCTCATCGGGGCGTACGACGACGTGGAGGTGCCGACGTTCAACGCGGAGACGCTGGACTTTGAGGGCGAGCTGGCTGTGATCGTCGGCAAGCGGGCGCGGCACGTGCAGGAGGCGCACGCGGCGGAGTACATCGCGGGCTACGCGGTGATCAACGACTACACGCAGCGCGAATACCAGAAGCGCACGCAGCAGTGGCACCAGGGCAAGTCGCTGGAGAAGACGGCTGGGTTCGGGCCTTGGCTGGACACGGAGTGGCGGCCGGGGCCGGCGATTACGACGACGCTCGAAGGCACCGTCATGCAGCACTCCCCCACCGACGACTTGGTGTTTAGCCCCGCGAAGTTGATCGAGTTCATCTCGCACATCTACCCGTTGGAGCCGGGCGACGTGATTGCGACGGGCACGCCGGACGGCGTCGGGCACGCGCGCGACCCGAAGCGCTACATCCAGAACGGCGAGGCGGTGCGCGTGGAGATCGAGGGTCTCGGCGCTATCGAGAACACAACGCGCGTTCAATCTCGCTAGCCGGCGCTTCCATGAGTTCTCCGCGGTTCGCGCCGACGAGGCAGTAATCGTTTCCCGAGGTCATCGGCCGCACATACGGGTACGCCGGCGGCAGATCCGGGTGCGCGCGCGTGAACTCGGTTTCGATGCCGCGCGCGTAGCGGCCGGAAAATGCCCTGCTCAGCACGTCGGGGCGCGCGCTGCGCAACAACACGCGGTTCCGCTCGGAAGTCCCGGCCTCGTCGGCGAGCAGGAAGGCAGTCCCGCACGCGATGCTCTCCGCACCCAGAGCAAGGAGCTTGTCGACGTCCGATTTCGTCCTCACCCCGCCCGCCGCGATCACCGGTTTCCCGAGCGGGACTATCGCGACCAGCAGGTCCTCGAGGCTCTCCGCGCCGGGTTCGTCGTGCTGGTCCCAGGTGCCGCGGTGCCCGCCGGCGAGAGGGCCTTGGACGATGAGGCCGTCGACACCGCGGGCGACGGCGGTTTCGGCTTCTGCAACGCTGGTCACGGTCGCCCACGCCTCGGAGCCGGCATCGTGAAGCTCTGCGATCTGCGCTTGCGTGAAGCAGCCGAACGTGGAGGACACGATGGCTGGGGCGGCCTCGAGGACGAGCGCGAACTTTTCGTCGAAGCCGGAGGTCACGTCAACTTCCGGAACGCTGGTGTTGAGCTGGGCGGCGAGGGAATGGACGTCGGCAAGCGAAGGCTCCGGCTGCGGCAGGAAGAGGTTTGCGCCGAACGGGGCGCGGCAGGCGGCCAGCCACTCGCGGGCGTCGGCGGCGGAGCAGGTGCCGAGCGCGAGGAAGCCGAAGGTGACGGCGTTGACGAGCGCGGGCGTGGTGGGGCCGCCGGCCATGGGTGCGGCGACGATGCGGGGCAGATCCATGGGTACATTATGGGGCGTGTTCGGATTCTTGCGGCGGCGCAGGCCCCAGACGATCGAGGCGGAGTGGCTGGTGGTGGGCCTCGGCAACCCCGGCGCGAAGTACGAGGCCACCAGGCACAATGTGGGCTACATGGTGGTCGACGAGCTGCTGGATGGTGTGCCGCTTGAACCGGTGCGCGGCGTGCCGGTGCGGGTCGCGGTGCGAGATGGCGTGGCCTACGCGCGGTCGACGACGTACATGAACACGTCCGGCGAGGCGGTGGCGCCGCTGGGGATCGCGCCCGAGCGGATCATCGTGGTGCACGATGAGCTGGACCTACCGCCGGGGAAAGTGCGTGTGAAGCTCGGCGGGAACGAGAACGGCCACAACGGGCTGAAGTCGCTGACGGAGCACCTGGGCACGCGCGATTACGTGCGGGTACGCGTAGGCATCGGGCGGCCGCCGCAGGGTGTCGCGGTGCCGGATTGGGTGCTAGCACCGATTGGCGGGGAGGAGAACGTTGCCCTCGCGGCCGAGGCGGTGCAGCTCATCGTGGGAAAGGGCCTCCCCCAGGCCCAGAACGTGATCCACGCAGCGCGCTAGCGCAGCTGCAGTTCCAAGTCGCCGAGCATTTTGTCCAGCGCGGGGTGCTGGCCGAAACGGCCCTCGCGGACGGAACCCAGGAATACACCGATAACAGTCATGCGGCCGATAGTACGTAGAATCGCAAGGCTATGAGCACCCTCGCCGAAGCCAAGCGCCGTCGCACATTCGCCGTCATCGCCCACCCGGACGCCGGTAAGTCGACGCTGACGGAGGCGCTGGCCCTGCACGCGCACGTGATTTCGGAGGCGGGTGCGGTGCACGGCAAGGCGGGGCGCAAGTCCACGGTGTCGGACTGGATGGAGATGGAGAAGGACCGCGGCATTTCCATCGCGTCGTCGGCGCTCCAATTCGAATACTCGCCCGAGGGCCACGAGGGCGAGCCGTACGTGATCAACCTCGTGGACACGCCGGGTCACGCCGACTTCTCGGAGGACACCTACCGCGTGCTCTCCGCCGTCGACGCCGCGGTGATGCTCATCGACGCCGCCAAGGGCCTCGAGCCGCAAACCCTCAAGCTCTTCCGCGTGTGCAAAGCGCGAGGCCTGCCGATTGTCACGGTGGTGAACAAGTGGGACCGCGTCGGCCGCGAGCCGCTCGAACTGGTCGACGAAATCGTCACTGAAATCGACCTGCAGCCCACTCCGCTGTACTGGCCGGTCGGCGAGGCGGGCGATTTCCGCGGCCTCGCGCACGTGTCCGAAGACGGCGAAATCGACGGCTACGTGCACTTCATCCGCACCGCCGGCGGCTCGACCATCGCGCCGGAGGAGCACTACTCCCCCGGTGAGGCCGAAGCCAAGGAGGGCGACGCGTGGGAGACCGCCGTCGAGGAGGCCGCGCTCCTGCTCGACGACGGCGCCGTGCACGACCAGCAGCTTTTCGAGCAGTGCGTCACCTCCCCCATCATCTTCGCCTCCGCGATGCTGAACTTCGGCGTGCACCAGATCCTGGACACGCTCTGCGCCATTGCTCCCTCCCCTGAGGGCAAGGAGGAGCGAGAGCTAGACGACGCTTTCTCCGGCGTCGTGTTCAAAGTCCAAGCAGGCATGGACCGCAACCACCGCGACACCCTCGCATTCATGCGCGTGGTGAGTGGCGAATTTGACCGCGGCATGCAGGTCACGCACGCGCAGTCGGGGCGCACGTTCTCGACGAAGTACGCCCTGACCGTGTTCGGCCGCAACCGCGACACGGTGGAGACGGCGTACCCGGGCGACATCATCGGCCTGGTCAACGCCGGCTCGCTGGCACCGGGCGACACCATCTACGCAGGCAAGAAGGTGCAGTTCGCGCCGATGCCGCAGTTCGCCCCGGAGCACTTCCGCACCCTGCGCGCGAAGTCGCTTGGCAAGTACAAGCAGTTCCGCAAGGGCTTGGAACAGCTGGACGCGGAGGGCGTGGTGCAGATTCTGCGCAACGATCTCCGCGGCGACGCAGCTCCGGTCATGGCGGCGGTCGGCCCGATGCAGTTCGAGGTCATGCAGGCCCGCATGGATGTCGAGTACAACGTGGAGACCGTCACCGAGCCGGTGCCGTACTCCGTGGCACGCCGCACCGACGCGGCGAGTGCGCCGGAGCTTGGCAGGCAGCGCGGCGTGGAAATCTTCACCCGCTCCGACGGCGAGCTTATCGCGCTCTTCGGCGATAAGTGGAAGCTCGCGTTCGTGGAGAAGGAGCACCCGGAGCTCACCATGGAGCCGCTGGTCGCGGACTAAAAGCGCAGCGATTCCAGCGCGACCTGCGCGAATGCCTCGCGGGTGAGCTGGCCTGCGCCGGCTGGGAGGTGGCCCCAATAGGGCGCCTGCGTGACGACGGGCAGTTCCTGAACGTTCAGTCTCGTCGCCAGGTCGGGGTGCTCCGGCATGCTCCCGCCGATCAGGCCGAGCACCTCGAGGCCGTGGGCGCGGGCCTGGACACAGGTAAGTTCGGCGAGATTGAGGCTGCCGAGGCCCAGCGACGTCACTACCACAAGCGGTGCGCTGAGAGCTGTGGCGAGGTCGACGAGGGTGTAATCGTCGGCAAGCCGGACGAGCAAGCCGCCGGCACCTTCCACGAGCACGGTGCGGTCGGGTGCGTCGAGGCTGCGCACCCACTCGGCGACCTCCTCGACACTGGGAGTTTCGATGCCGGCGCGGCGCGCGGCGAGGTTCGGGGCAAGCGGTTCGGGGTAGCGCCAGCGCTCGAACGTCTCGATGCCGGCGAGCTTCGCCACCGTGGACGCGTCGCCCTCTCCGGGTGCTTCGCCAGTCTGGATCGGCTTGACGGCGACGACATCTTGGCCGCGCTGCGCAAGCACGCTGGCGAGCGCGGCGGTGGCCACGGTCTTGCCCACGTCCGTGTTCGTGCCGGTCACGGCGATGATCATGAGAACTCCTCCACTCCCGCCGCGATGCCGCGGCAAATCTGATGCACTTCGGCCTCGGTACAGACGTACGGCGGCATGGTGTAGATGAGGCGACCGAAGGGGCGGATCCACACACCCTCTGCCATCGCAGCCTCGGTGACCTCGCGCATCGGCACGTTGTGCTCCATCTCCACCACGCCGATCGCGCCGAGGACGCGCACGTCGGCGACGCCGGGTTTGCTGCGCAGTGGCTCGAGCCCCTCGCGGAGGCCCCTTTCGATTGCCGGCACTTGTTCGCGCCAGCCGCCTTCCTCGATGATCGCCAGCGATTCCGCCGCCACCGCACACGCGAGCGGGTTGCCCATGAACGTCGGGCCGTGCATGAGCGCCCGCGGCTCCATGCCGGTGGCGATCTTCTGCGTGGCGAGGGTTGCGGCCAGCGACATGAACCCGCCGGTCAGCGCCTTGCCCACGCACATAATGTCGGGCACAACGCCATTCGACAACGTGGTGAACAGCACCCCCGAGCGCCCGAAACCGGTCGCGATTTCGTCGGCGATGAGGGGGATCCCGAAATCGTCGCAAAGCATCCGCACCCCGGCGACCAGCTCGGGGTCGTGGAAGCGCATGCCGCCGGCACCCTGCACCACGGGCTCGATGATCACGCCGGTGATGTCCGCGGTGATCAGCGCCGCGAACTGCTCGAGGTAGGCGGAGCGCTCGCTTGCCGACGCCCCCATCACCGGCGGCGCAGGCGCAAACACCTGCCGCTTGAGGGCGTTACCCCAGAAGGAGTGCATGCCGCCCTCGGGATCGCACACGCTCATCGTCGCGAATGTGTCGCCGTGGTAGCCGGAGCGCCAAGTGAGGAAGGTTGTGCGTTCCGGGTGGCCGCAGCCTCGCGCGTACTGCAGCGCCATTTTCATGGCGACTTCGACGGCGACGGAGCCTGAGTCAGAGAAGAAGACTTGGTTGAAGGTGCCGTCGGTAAGCGAAAGCAAGCGCTTGGTGAGGCGCGCTGCCGGCGCGTGGGTGAGCCCGCCGAACATGACGTGGCTCATCTGGTCGATCTGGGCTTTTGCGGCGGCGACCAAGCGCGGGTTGGAGTGGCCGTGGATGACGGCCCACCAGGAGCTCATGGCGTCGATGAGCTCGCGGCCGTCCTCGAGTGTGATGCGGGTGCCGCGCGCAGACGCGACGGGATACGCGAACAGGCCGGGTTCCGCGTAGGGGTGCCAAATGTGGGCCGCGTCGATGGCGGCGGTGTCGACGTGCTCCATTACGGGGTGAGGCGGCCGCCCGTGACTGCCAGGGTCTCGCCGGAAATGTACGACGCGTCCTCGGAAGCGAGGAAGACGTACGCGCCGGCCAACTCCGCCGGCTGGCCCGGGCGGCCCATGTCCGAGTCCTGGCCGAAGGTGTCCACCTTCTCCTCGGGCTGGCCTTCGGCGGGCTGGATCACGGTCCAAATCGGGCCCGGCGCGACGGCGTTGACACGGATGCCTCGCTCCTTCAGCAGCTCCTGAGACAGCCCCTTGGCGAAATTGTTGAACGCGGCCTTTGTAATGGCGTAATCAAGGAGCGGCTGGGAGGGGTCGTACGCCTGGATGGAGGTGGAGAAGATAATGGAGGATCCCGGCGGCATGTGCGGCACCGCTTGCTTCGTGATGTAAAAGGCGGAGTAGATGTTGGTCTTCATCGTTGCGTCGAAGTCCTCGTCCGAAATATCGAGGAGGCCCTCGTTGTAGACCTGGCGGGAGGCGTTGTTGACCAAAATGTCGAGGCTGCCGAGTGCCTCCACCGCCTTTTCGACGGTCGCGGTGCAGGTCTCGCGGTCAGTCAGATCACCCGGGATGCCGACAGCCTTCTGGCCAGCATCTTCGATCGCGGCGATGATGCGGTCCGCGTCCTCCTGCTCCTCCGGGAGGTACGCGATGGCAACATCGGCACCCTCGCGCGCGAACGCGATTGCCGTGGCCGCGCCGATGCCGGAATCGCCGCCGGTGATCAGCGCGCGGCGGCCCTCCAGCTTGCCGGAGCCCTTGTACGTGGACAGGCCGAGATCCGGCTCGGTGGTCATGGCCACGTCAAGACCGGGATTTTCTTGGCGCCCCTCCTTGGGGAACTGGGACGGGTACTTCGTGCGGGGATCAATGAGTGCCATGCGGCCACCCTACTCGCGCTGCGCCTCGATCTCCGCCACTGATTTGTCAATCCAGCGTTCCAGCTGCAAGCGCCACGCGGCACCCGCGTTCGAGCGGGGCGCGGCGTGGATGACGCGGGAGGAATCGATGCCGACTTGGATCTCTTTGGCGCGCAAGACCTCCGCGTCGATCTTTACGCCCTCAAGCAGCACGATGTTCATCACCCAGATGAGACCGAGGATGACCAGCACGGTACCGAAGGCACCGTAAGTGGTGCGGATGCCGATATTGCTCAGGTACCACGTGAATGCGACCCAGATGAGGATGACCACGGTGAGCGCCAGCGTTGAGCCCAGTGTGAGCAGGCGGAACCGCCCCGGCTTCACGTTGGGGGCGAGGTAGTACAGGATGCTCACCAAGGCAATCGCGGTGATTAGGATGACCGGCCCGCGCAGGTAGGACCAGACGGGCAGGAAAATACTGGTGAGGTACTCAAGGGTGCCCTCGAGCTTGAGCGGTTTCGCGATCGGGCCGAGGACTGCCTGGACAATCGAGTCGGTGAGCAGCGCGCCGAGGACGATGATGACGCCGCCGGCAACCATCACCAGCGTGATGATCCACATGGTGATCCACGTGACGAAAATGTTGCGGCCCTCCGTGCGGCCGTAGATCAGGTTCGCGTTGCGGGAAAAAGAGCGCACGTACGCCGAGGCTGACAGCAGCGAGATGATGAGCGAGATGGTCAGCGCGACCGTGCTCTGGGCCGCCGTGCCAATGATGCTAGAAAGCAGGTTGAACGCCTGGGGTTGGAGCTCTGTCGGCACGTAGGTGTGGATGACATCGGCCATGAGCGAGTTCGCCACGTCCTCTTGGCGGCGCAACAGCAGGGACGCAATGGAATAGGCGGCAAGTAGCATCGGCGCGACCGAGAGCACCGAGTAGTACGTCAGCGTCGCCCCGCGGTCCACCATGGCGTCCGCACCCCAGTCGGCGATGACGCGCTTGAACACCAGCTTCCAGCCGGGTTTGGTAAGCCGATTGCTCCGAGCCAGGGGATCGACATGTTTGGCGTCTGGCGGCACGAGGTCCACCTCGCCGACGCCGTAGGGCATGATCAGCTCGGCGCGGTAGGAGGTGGATTCTGGAGGCGGCGCGGGCTCTGACATGCGTCCTACTCTAGGGGGCCTGAGCGTTTGATCTTGTCAGAAGCCTTGCCCTTTGCCAGCTCGTCGACGATCTTGTCCATCTGGCGAATCGCTCGCATCGTCGGGTCCTCCACTTCCTGCACCTTCACCCCACAGATGCTGCCGGTGATAAGTTCGGCGTTTTCGGTGATGCGGGCGGTAGTTCGCACGAAATCACCAAGTGTTTGCTCCGAGTCAGCGGCTGCGTGGAGCTGGTCTGCGGTCAGGCCCGAAAACCAGCCGAGGATGTCATCGAGCTCCTCGCGAGTGCGAGCGTACGCAATTACACTCGCCCGCATGGGTTTCATGGACTGGGTGCGGGGTTCAGGGCGGGAGCGGTTGGTGGAAATGCCGACTTCGTATGGGCGCGTGGAGGTGCCGGTGCTGCACATCCACACCGCCAACCTCTCCCCCGATACCGACGAGAAAATTGTCATTCTCACCACCACCCCCGTCGTGCTCGAGGAGCTTCGGGGCATGCGCGGCGCGGTGCAATTCGTTGCCCATGACGAACGCGCGGTGACATTTGTGCCGTCGAAAAGCGCCGAAGCCCCAGTGCTCGACCCGAAACACGGCTGGATCATACCTGTGTCCCCCGCCACCGCCCGCGAGCTGCAGGCGCTACCCGCGGGGCCGGGTGAGCACGAGCTGGAAAGTATCCACCTCGGGCTGGTGTTGGAGTAGCTACACCAACCCGATCCAGTTCCAATAGGTTGCGGAGAGCAGCAGGATCAGCAGGTAGCCGATGATGGTGAGCGGGATACCGGTGCGGAGGAACTGCTGCGGGGTGAACGCGCCCGTACCGTAGGCGAGCATGTTCTGCGGCGCGGAAACCGGCAGCAGGAAGCCGAAGCAGATCACGAACTGCTGGATGATCACGAAGCCGACGCCGTCGTTAGGCACGCTGAGCGTCGCGGCGAGCGCGATGAAGACCGGGATCAGCGCGGATGCCAGCGAGGTGGCGGAGGCGAAGCCCAGGTGGATGATGATGTTGAAGAGGGAGACCAGCGCAATCGTCGCCAAGATCGGCATGGAATCGAGGCCGATGGCGCCGAACGTGACCTCGGAGAGCCAGGTCGCCGCGCCCGTTTTCAGCAGGAACGAGCCGAGCGAGATACCCGCAGCGAAGACGATGAGCGTGCCCCAGTTGATCTTTTCTTGGGCGTATTTCCACGTCATGACACCGATGCCCGGCAGGAGCATGATGCCCACCGCGACAATCGTGGTGATCTCCGAGCTCAGCGGGTGCAGCACACCCTCCGTGGCCCAGAAGAACAACAGGACCACAGCGATGGCGGTGAGGCGCTTCTCGGCGCCGGACATCGGGCCCATCTCCGCAATTTGCTTTTCGACGAGCTCTTTTCCGCCCGTAATCGATTCCGTCTCCGGCTTGATGGCCCAGCGCATGATGAAGTACAGCGCAATGGACATCAGGACCGACCACGGGGCGGCCCACAGGAACCACTGGCCCCAGGAAATGGTCTGACCCATCTGATCCTCAATGAAGCCGACGGCGACGAGGTTTTGAGCGGCCGCGGTCTTAATGCCCACGTTCCAGATGGAGACGGCCTGCGTTGCGGTGATGATCAGGAGTGCCGAAAGCTTTGAGTCCGTGGGGAGGCCGAAGGCGGCGACCATGCCCAACAAAATCGGGACCACGGCGCCCGCGCGGGCGGTTGCCGACGGCACGAAGAACGCCAGGATGATGGAAATGACGATCGCGCCGATGACGATGTGCGACACCTTCTCGCCCGCAAACTTGAGCACGTACAGGGCGAGGCGCCGGTGCAGGCCGGTGGCCTGCATGGCGGTTGCGAGCGCGAGCGCGGCGGCGACCAGGGCGACGGCGGACGAGGAGAAGCCCGCCATTGCGGTGCTCAGCGCCGTTTTGGCGCCGATCAGCTTGCCCGGATCATCGGGATCGGGCGCGAAGGTGAGCATGAGCGAGATCAGTCCGATGATCATCACTGCACTGACCGGGTAGGAGACGGCCTCGGACACCCACATGATCACGGCGAAGGCCAGCATCGCCAGCGCAATCTTGCCCGGCCAGTCGAGGCCCGGAATCGGGATGAGGAGCACCGCGATCAACGCGGCGAAGGAGAGGAAAAACGCGATGTTTTTGCCTCGGCTGCGCTCCTGAGTAGTACTTGCAGGCGTTGGCGGCTTGGCTTCGGTAACTGCGGTACTCACGGAGAACCTCCTCAAATATTAAAGTGCTATTTCTCACTGTAACCCCTTCCACAGGCTCCGAGAAGGTCGCTCTAATGTGATTCTCGTGGCTGCATTCGCATTCGGAAACACGCCGGAAATGGCGGACACGTTGCTGTCGCTGGTGCTGTCCGGCGCCAAGACCGGCACAACAAGCTGGCCCTGCGACCCGGATGTGCGGGTAGGTGTCGAGGACACGATTCTCGACGGCCGCGGGGAACCCGCCGCGGTCATTCGCTACGTGCGCGTCGAGCAGGTGCCGTTCAACGATGTGAATGCGGAATTCGCGGCATCGGAAGGTGAAGGCGACCTGTCCTTGGAATACTGGCGGAGCGAGCACAAGGACTTCTTCACCTCGGTAGATCCGGGTTTCAGCGAAGACGAAATCGTGCAGTGCGAGACCTTTGAGCTGGTCTATACCCTCCCCCGCGACCACGCTCCCCAGAGCTTGGCGTAGCGCCCGCCGAGGCCGAGGAGCTCTTCGTGGGTGCCACGCTCGACGATTCTGCCTGCGTCCATAACCAGAATGAGGTCCGCGTCGGCGGCTTGGTCGAGACGGTGGGCGATGACGACGCTGGAGCGGCCGTCGGTGATAGCGCGGGCGGCGTGTTCCAACTCGCCCGCACCGGCGGATCCGGCTTCGGCAGTTGCCTCGTCCATCACCACAATTGCTGGGTCCATCAGAAAAATGCGGGCAAGCGCGAGCTGTTGCGCCTGCACGGGATCGAGGCGTTCGCCGCGAGACCCGACGACGGTGTCGAGGCCATCGGGCAAGTCCGCGAACCAATCAGCGCCGACGGCATCCAGCGCCGCGCGTAGCTCGGTGTCGCTCGCACCAGGCTTGGCGACGCTCATATCCTCCCGCAACGTCCCCGAGAACACGTGCACGTCTTGAGACACGAGCGCGAGGCGGGCGACTCGTTCGGAATCGGACAAGGTGGTGACGGGGGTGGCGTCGATAAGCACGTGCCCCGAATCGGGGACGCGTAGACCCGCGAGCAGCGCGGCGACCGTGCTTTTGCCGGCACCGGACGCACCGACAAGGGCGACCTTCTCCCCCGGCGCGACGTGGAAGGTGATGTCGCGGACGGCCCAGCCGCCGTCGTAGGCGAAATTGACATCGCGAAGGTCCGCCTCGCCGCTGGGCTGGGGTGCGCCGCTGTCGGGTACGCGCGGCGGCGGGTTGTGCACGACGCCGACGATGCGCGCCAGCGACGCGTAGCCGGAATTGACGGTGTCAAGGGTGTGGATGATGCCCATCATGGGGCGTTTGATGCGGATGATGATCATCATCGCGCCGGTGACCTCGCCGATGGTGAGCTGGCCGTTGCGGACGGCGAGGTAGCTCATGACGAGGCCGGCGATCAGCATCGCAGCTTCGATCGCGGCCATTTGCGATTGGGTGACCATCATGGTGCGCCGCGCGGCGTAGCCGTTCTCGACAACTCGGTAAGAGGCCTCCCCGATGCGTTCTTGGGCCTTTGCTTCGCGACGGAACGCGTGCAGCGTCTCCAACCCTTGGATCGACTCGAGCACCCTGGTTGCGCGCTCCGCCATCGATGCGCGTTCCTTGGCGTAACGCTCGGGCGCGGACTTGAGGTACTGGCGGAAGCTGAGGTAATACGCGGGTGCGGCAATGAGGGGGACGACGAGGTAGTACGGGTCGAGGCCGACCAGCGTGATTGCTGTTGCCACCAGCACAAACACGGCGGAGGTGACGGCCGGGAGAGCCTCAGAGATGGAGCTGGAGAGCTCGGCGACATCATCGGTGGAGCGTGACAACAGGTCGCCGGAGCCCGCTTCTTCCACCTGGTGGGTCGGCAGGTGGAGGGCGGTATCCACCATGTCTTCGCGGAGGTTGGCGATAGCGCGCTCGGCGACGGTGGAGAGGATGTAGAAGCCTGCGGCGTTGAGGCTGGCGCTGACCACCGCGGCGAGCGAGACAAGGAGGCCGATGACGAGAATGTCACTGCCACCCTCGAGCACCACGTCCACCACCCGGCCAAGAAGCAGCGGCACCGCCATCGACGCAGCTGCGCCCAACGAGAGCACGAGGACAGACGCCCAAAAGCGTGCACGCGCCTGGGGCAGCTCGCTGAGCTGGCGGGAGACTTCACGGCGCACCTCGGCACCTGTTGCGGTGGGGAAACGCACTACTCCGCCACCGCCTTCCAAGCCAGCGAGGAGGTATAGACCACGGTGGTGCGCCCGGCGCGGTGCGCGGCCACGTTCTCGGCGATGGCCTGCTCAGTGACGGAATCCACGGCGGTGGTCGGGTCCTGGAGGATGAGCACGTCGGGGTCGGCGGCGATGGCGCGGGCGAGAGCCACGCGTTGCCGCTGGCCGCCAGAGAGCCCGGGGCCGAGGATGTCGCCGCCCGCCGCAACGTCAAGTGCCGCGCGGGCGGCATCCGGGTCGTCGGCAACATTGTCCAGCACGCCGCCTTCGAAGATGTGGGCGGCGTGGGGTGCAACAAGCGCCTTCGCCGGATCAATCTGGGCGAGGTCTGCGGGTGGCGGTTGGTCGATTACTGTCAGGCCGGGCGGGAAGGAGGGGGGTGTGAAGAAAGCGTCGAAAAGCGGGGGCGCAAGGAGCAGCTCGGTGATGCGCGCGGCGCTCGCCTGAGCCGGGGCCCAACGCGCGGCGATGTGCTTACCCAGGAAGGTCATGGGCGTGATCACGAATTGGGTGATGCCGATGATGGTGATGAGGTCGCCGATGCTGATCACCCCTCGCACTGTGAACACCGCTGCGAGCAGGGAGGTGGCGATCACGTACAGCGTGCCCAGGGCCTCGGTAGTGGCATCGAGCTTCGCGTGCGAAGCGTTCGCGCGAATCGTGGTGTCGCGTGCGCGTGCCGACGCTTGCTTGTAGCGGCCACTCACCACATCAACGGCGCCGAGCCCCTTGATGATGCGCAGGCCCTCGACGACATCGGTGGCTGTGGCGGCGGCATCCGCAAGCGCCCTTTGCCGCGCACCGGACGTGCGGCGCAGTGGTTTGCCAGCCGCCATGGTGCCGAAGACAACCAGCGGCCCGCCGGCCAGGATCGCGATGCCGAGCGGCAGGTGGATCGCACCCACGACGTAAGCCACGTACGCGATGGTAAGCAGGTGCCCCACCGGGAAGACCATGAGAAAAACGGCCTCTGAGACGCGTTTGACATCGGTGGATGCGATGGAGAGCAGCTCACCCGGGGTGTAGCGGGTGCCGCCCACGCCTCGCGGATCGAGGATCCGGCCGGTGACGGCCATACGCAGATCGTGGCCGACGGTGAGCACAGCCTTGGACAGCCAGCCGCGGCCGAACCACCCGCCTATCGCGCCGAGCAGCATGACGGCGGCGAGGAGAACAATGTAGCGCTTGAGATCGGCGACGGATTGCGTGGCGATGGCGCTATCGATTGCCCTGCCGACGATCACAGGCGCGGATGCGTTGGTGACCATCATCAGGGTGATGCCGAGCGCCGCGGGGACGGAGTAGCGCCACCGGCTGTTCAACGTCTTGATCAGCCAGCGGGGATCGTCCGGGGAGGGAAGTTTCGGCGGGGTGTACTGCACGTTTCATCCTTAGAGCGAACGGATGATGTCGGCGAGCTCGTCTTGGCGCCGGTGCCCGAAGACGGCGACAGTGCGGCGCCGCGGGGCATCCGCTGCCAGGCCCAGCGCAGTGTTGATGGCGGCAAGCGCCGCGTCTGGCTCAGCAGCGAGCGCAATATCCAGCCCCATCCGATCCAAGATGACCCCAAGCCCGGTCTCTGATCGCCGCTCGCGCGGTGCCGGGATGACATCGAACTCAGCGTCGTAGCGCAGCCACACCCGATCCCCTTCCTGCGCTCCAAGCTCGAGGAGGAAGCGGCGGATCGTGCCGGTGGTGGGCTGCTTCAACTTATTCACTCGCACCGACTGCGGCCCAAGGCGGCTGGGAATCTCCACCGCGGCATCAACCGGCACGTGATAGATCCCCGCAACGCCGCGGGGAACGGCGAACCCAGAACCGCGGAGATGGTCAGAGGTGACAGTGAGTAAAAGATGCCACTGCCCATCACGCAAGTACATATCGCGGGAGTCCTGAGGGTCATCCTCAATGACCTCAGCTGTCGCGGCATCGCGGGTGACCGTGCCGTCTTCCACGCGGTAGCCGGCGCTATTTGCGTAAGCCATGACGGAGGATGGGCTGATCCGCAGCGCCGGGGCCTCCGCGAGAAGTTGCTGCAGCGTCACAGAGCCGCCACCTGCATCGATGCGCTCGCCGATCCAATCGAAGATGGTGGAAAACTCCGCCAGCCCCCAGTCTTTGAGTGCCCACGTCGCGGTGCTGACCTTCACTACCCTGGCATCCGCGCTCAGCGCGTTGCTGATCGAGCGCACGGGCGCGTCGCTCCCGATCCGCTGCGCAATCTCCTCGATCGTGAGCGGCGTACCGGCCAAGGCGAGCACGCCGACGGCGCGGTCTTGGTGGCTGCGTGCCCGCACCACCACATCAGTGCCCGGGAGCGCGGCCACGTTCGGTTGTTCTGCCAGCCAGTGTGTTGCGTCCTCTGGCGGGATCCCGAGGGCATCCGCGAGTTCCGGGATGCTCACCACGCCGTAGCCGTTGTCCAGCTGCTGGAGTGTCTCTTCAGCGCGCGTGACAAAACCAATCGAGCCGAGCCACTGACCGTTTTCCTCCCACTGCCCGCTCGCCAGGCGGAAATAATCGCCGTAGGAGCCGCCGAACCCAGCGTCGGCCGAGAGTTGGGGCAGCTCTGCTTCGATTCGGGAGCGCAGTTGCATCGGCCCAATCCTGGTTGCGATCACCTGGGCCACGGCTTGCGTCAGCTCGCTATCGCGTCGATAGGATGCGGTGAGTTGCTGCACGAGTTGGCGGATTCGCTCACGCGTAACCCCGAACTCCTGGCCGATTTCTTCGAGGGTGGCGTCTTCAAAGAAACGTCGTCGAGCAATAATGCGGAAGCGCTCATCGTTCGCGCACGCACGCTCGAGGTCGTCCACGCAGCGTTTGAACAGCTCCTCGATGGCGTCGCGCTGCGCCACTGCCGCGGACAGTTGCGGCAACGCGGCACTGAGGCGCGGATCGATAGGAGCTCCTGTCTGCAGCTCATGCCACCCAGCAAGGACGAGCAGGTCGGCGTCGGCATCCTGCGGCGCCCACTCGGGCGCAGGCGTGGTGTCCTCCATGTACACGTCGGTGCTCAGCACCTCCTGCGCATCAAGTGCAGCGAGAACAACCGCCTCTACAAGTGACGCGAGGCGCTTCGAACCAACGCCGGGTAAGTCGCGGAGATCTTCCACCGTTGCTTCCAACATGCGGGGGAAACGATCGAGCCAGGCGCGAGCTGCGCGCTCGGCGCTGGAGTTGGAGAGATCAATGACCGTGTCCACCGGCAGCACTGAACTGATGTGGTGCAGCGGCCGGGAGGGGTAACGGTTGATCCAGACGGCTGCCACGGCGGGACTGGTAAACGTGGCCGTTTCAGGCTCCTCAGCAAGCCACGCAAACCGAGACCACTGCTGCGGATCGTGGTCGTCCTGAGAGGCCACAATCTCCATCCCCGGAACGTGGAAGCGCCACAGCAGCTGGGCGAACTCCGCCTCGGTGATGATGGGTATGCTGTATTTCCGGGCGCGTTTTGCCTTCCCGCTCATCGAGTCCACGTTGGCAGCCACGAGGAGACGGGTTGTTTTCGTCACCTGGCTGACCGTGAAGCCGTACCCTCGGACCCGCTCCTCCCACGTCGCGCGGGGGAGATCAAGCGAACCTGTGAACGCCACCGCGTCGCCGGCTTCGAGTTTGAGGTCTCGGGTTGAGGCGGGGGCGGCGAGGAGCGTCTCGACGAGCGTTGGATCGATGCCGAGGTGTGCAGCAATCGCGACGATCTCCGCCCGCTCGTCTGCGGTGATGATGCCGTCCATCCAGGCCTCGATGGCGAGTTGGCGGAGGAACTCTTCGTGGAGGTCGTTGATGTCCGCCGTCGGCAAGCGTGCTGCGGAAGCAGCGAGCTCGGGGTTGTCCAGCGTGCGTTGGGTGAGCGCCTCGCGCAAAAGTTCGCGGTAGTGGTTGAGGTCAGGGGAATCAGCCTCGGCGGCGGCCGGAGTAGCACGAACCAGGTGGCTGATCCGCTGCGAATTGCGCTCCCCGCGAAGAACCACAGCAGTACCGCTCGGCGCCCCGACGTCTGGGATCTCCACCGGCGGGATACCCGAGATGGTGATGGTGTGCTGCGCGGCGAGGTGAGCCAAGAGTGCTGCGGTCGCCTCGGCGTCCGCGAGGGCGGAGTGCGCGGCACGGTTTCTCAACCCGACTTGATGGAGCGCGTCCTCCAACTTCCCCACCCCAAGCAGCCGCTGAGACAGCTCCATGGTGTCCAGCCACGGGCTCTGCGTGAACTCGGTAGACACACCCAGGCGACGGAACTCGATGGTGAGGAACCGACGCTCAAACTGCGCGTTGTGGGCGACGGGAATCCTGCCTTGCAGCAGCGCCGCAAGGTCATTGGCAATATCCGCAAACAGCGGCGCACCCACCACGTCGGTGGCAGAAATGCCGTGCACAAACGTGTTGGAAATGTCTCGGTTCGGCTGCACCAGAGTCTCCCACGTGCGCTCTACCGACAAGTCTGGCGCGAGGTGCACGACACCGATCTCGATGACGCGATCCGTACCCCCAAACCCGGTCGTTTCCAAGTCAAGTACGGCGAACCCGGGTGCATCAGTCATGCAGTTCACTGTATCCCCTGCACGCAACACTGACCGATGCTACGGTTTCCACCGAGCGGCGCGCGCAGGGGGCGCGCGAAACCGCGAGACATTTTGGGGGAAATCACCATGACTTTTGTTCCTTATGAGCTCTTCTACCGCAGCGTTTACTCAACGTCCGACGATGGGGAGCGGGTAGCAGTGATCATTCACGACCTGGAAACCCAGGAAGTCGAGCTGGCACTGTCCCAGCCCGGAACGCCGTCCGCGCCGTCGTGGATGGATGGCGAGGACGCAGAGCGCGTGGTCGAGCAGCTTGCCGCGATTCTGCACGCACCGGACGAGCACACAATCGAGTTCCGCGAGCCAACCGATCCCGCCTTCTCCTTGAAGCGCGGTATGCCTTTCGACGCTGAGAGCATGACAACCGCCACATACGCGATCGCGAACGACGATGGGGACACGCTCCTCTACACCGCCTTCACCATTGAGTTCCGGCCAAACCTGAAAACTACGGAGACGTTCCCAGTCGCTGTGTTTGTGTTCGACCCGCGCATCGGACGCCTGGTCGGCCACGTCTACGGCCCCGAGAACCCGCACGCACCGCGCACTTACAACCGCAGGCAGCAAAAGATTGTCGGCCGCCACCTAGACGACATTTTCAAGCGGATCGCCCACGCGCAATCCACCGGCGAGCGGATCTCGCCGTTCAAGAACATGGGGCCACAGTTCCGTTCCGAACGGCTGCCCTCCATCGATGCTGTGAGCATCGACCACGCGCTAGTTCAGGCAATTGACGTGGTGGAGCGGTACACCGCCCAGCAGGCGTCTTAGAGCCACAGGCGGCGTCGATAGTCCAGCACGCGCCTAAGGTCCCTGGCTCTCCTCGGATCGAAATCCGTAGTTGCGATGATTTTGTCTGCCGCACCGTCCGTCGCGGAGAGTGCAGTGCGCATCACCGACTCGGTGGCCTTGGGCGGCAACCCTATGTCTGCTGCGAAGGCACGGAAGATTTTTGCGCTGAGGTTGTCCTTCTTTCCCTGCACCGCGAGTGCCAGCGTGGTGTCGCCATATGGAATCGTGGAAGGCACGTCGTAAATAGGGGCAACTTTAATCACGCCTCTGTCCCACATGAGCGAAATGTTCTTTGCGTGCAGATCCCCATTGCCCGTGAGCCAGGCTATGGCAACCTGCAGTGCGATGGACCTAGCAGTGAGCAGCGGGGAAGAACTCACCCGGCTGAGCGCATTAGCAAGGTCTTCCATCGCGGGATCATATTTTTCGCTTGGATATAACCCCATGACCTGGGCAGCATCTTCGACGTGCAACTTTGTTCCCCGAACACGATCAAATCTGGAAACTAAGAGCCCAGATCGTCCGTGCCGGTCCCGTACCAGCTTTGACTCAACAACTGGATACCCTTTCCCAGCGGCGCGAACAATGTCGAGGCAGGCGGCTTCATTCTCCACAAGTGCCGGATATTCCGGCGGAGAGATTTTGAGGATGTAACTCCGTTCCTCGCCGCGTACCGGTGCCGCAATTGTGCGCGCAGAAGCTTTGTCTTGCACACCCGGCAGAGCAATCGGATCTACGACCCCCGCCTCGGAGAGGACGGAAGAAAAGTCGAGATCATCCGTCAAGTCAATGCTCGCTCGAGGTGGGCTAGGTGATTCACCGACGGGAACCACGCTCACATCCCCGATAGTGTCCGAACCAACTGGGAGCAACAGGGATAGTTCATCATCCAGCGAAGCTTTCACACTGCGCTTCAGCGTTGAAAGCCTGCGACCTTCAGGCAGCAAGTTCGAGAAAAAGGGTGGCAGGGCTCCTCCATGAGAAATCACTGGCTCAGTGCTGATCGGAAGCGAGGTCGCCACCTGCATGGCGGCACCGGCAAAGTACGCGAATTCTGTTCGACCTCCGTCGAGGTGTTTGAGGTAGCCGACGCACTCATTCGCCACGTAGACATCTGCTACTGCCATGCGCGCTCACCTTGGTGTACTACCGGCACCAGATCAAATCCCAAGACCGCGAACACTGCCATGGTTTTTCCGAGCTCTGCTGTGGCTTTTCCCTTTTCCAATTCGCGAACAAATCGGTCGGACACTTCAGCAAGTTCGGCGAGATCCAGTTGCGTGAGCCCCCTAGCTCGCCGTTCGGCTCGTATAATTTCACCCAGTTGTGCGGGAGTCATGCGGGATTCCAGTTCATTTCAGATCGATCGTTCCGTTTTTAGCCAAACTAGCACACTCAGATGGCGCAGGGAATACCATTTCGGAGCGTACGTTCCTAGCCTACGCGTTCGACAAACTCACAAGCCATGTCGGAGCACCCCGATAACGTGCGAAGCATGGCACACGACGAGCAGTGGATCATCGGCAGGCTGCAGGAATACGCGGAGCGGCACTTTCGCGACTTGGTAACACCCATTCCTATCGAGTCGATCACCCTCTTGAAGGCGAAAGACTCTCTGCTGCACGCCCAGGTCGTCGGCACGCAGCCTTACCTGGTCACGTTCAAGGCGGACCCGGTCAACGTGTTCGTGAGCTGCACCTGCCCGGTGAAACGGGACTGGTGCAAACACGCGGTCGCCGTCGTCAAGCATCTGCCCGAACTCGCACCACGGCGCGATCCACTGCTCACCTCCGCGCTTGGCCGAATGTCGGCGGCCGAGCTGGTCACGCTCCTCGATGCGTTCCGTTCCCAATTTCCGCAGGCAGAGCCGCTCCTCACCACGCTGGCGGTGCCGGAGTGGTTTGACCGGGATCACCCGGGCGGCGTCCGGCGCACCATCGTGGCCGTGAACGAGGCCCGCCGCACGCACCGGGTGGCCGATTGGGAACGCGCCGCCGGCATGCTGCGCCACGAGCTGGGTGACGGAAACCTCGCGAGCATGCTCACCGTGGTTGAGCAGGCGATCGGTTTCCTCGCGCTCGAAGACGGGACCGCTCTTCGCGATGACCGCTTCACCAGCCTCATCGCCCGGCTCCTCGAGCAGCACCGCGAGCTTGTGCGCGAGGTGGAGCGGCCCGTCGACGACCTCGCAGATTTCCTGGTCAAGCAGTATTTCACGCCCACCCTGCCCGACCCCGATCTGGAGGATTACGAGCCATTGCTTGACGACGGCGGCTTTGATGCCGTCCTCGCCGCAGCAGCAGCGCGCGGCACCACCGGCACATTCGCCAAGGGGTACGCGAACGTCGCAGTCGATGTAGCGCTGGCGCGCCACGACGTGTACGAGGCCGAGCAGCTATCTGCGGTTCTTAACGACCGCGACAAGCTGTTCTGGTACTTCGAACGCAACGACTTCGATGCCGAGTGCGAGGAGTTGCTCAGGCGCGCGATCGATCCGGCCGACCCCGTGCAGCTTTCTGCCCCGCTGATTCGTTTTCAGGCGGCGCAGTACGTGGATGCGGATACCGTTCGCGGATTCCTGCGGCGTGAGTTGCGGTTTCAACCGTCGACAAGCACGTTCTTTGAGTACCTGGAGGCACCCGGGCAGACGTACCACGAGGTGATGACGACGCTGGCGGAGCTTGGGCTGAACGACCCCAATTGGGAGCTGTCCGCCGCTACGGAATTCGGGCTGTACGACGAGGGCTTGTTCATTGTGGAAAATCACAGCGTGAACTCGCTGGCAGTGGGCAGATGGGCGGTCGATGTGGAGCTTCCGCGCGACCCGGTCACCGCAGTGCGCCGCCTCTATGCCTACTTTCGGGTGTGGTTGACCGGCATGCCGGAGCTCCCCCTCCCGCGCACCCGCGAGAGTGCCGCCCACGTCGCGCTCAGAGTGCGGCAGCTGCGTACCCGCCTGCTGCTCGATGTGAAAGATCCGCTGCTCGCTGCGGAGGGCCTCGCCCAGTGGGAGGGGCAGCTTGCGGTGTTCAAGGCGGATTTCGGCGAGTGGCCGTTCATGGCCGAGGCGTTGGCGGCGCACGAACTGTGAGCACGTGCGCCTAGCATTGCCACTATGACACCTTTGAGCTCGACATTGAACGTCAACTTCCACCTCGGCGCCCAGGACGTGCGCTGGCTCGCATGGACCGAGCAGGCCACGCAGTGGTTCCCTACGTCGTGGCAGCAGTCAGTGACCGACCTGACCTATTCGGTGACAGGTCTGTGGGATTCCCTCGTGCGCGCATTGATGTTGGTCTTCTAAACGTCGCTTGTCCGGCGGAGGTGCGCGTGCGCAGGTAACGTATTCGGGAAGTTTGTTGTCGTTTGGAGCTTGGAGCGTTCACGTGAAAATTGCAGTACTGGGTGGGGATGGATTCTGTGGCTGGCCCGCATCGCTGCACCTGTCGGATATTGGCCACGACGTGGTCATCGTGGACAACCTCTCCCGCCGCAAGATCGATGAGGAGCTCGGTGCTGAGTCGCTGACCCCGATCGCCTCCATCGAGGACCGCCTCGCTGCCTGGAAGGAAGTCTCCGGCAAGGAGATCGGCTTCCAGAACATCGATGTCGCCCAGGACTACGAGAGCCTCTACTCCTTCATCACCGAGTACCAGCCGGACACGATTATCCACTTCGCCGAGCAGCGCGCCGCGCCGTACTCCATGAAGAACCACCGCACTAAGCGCTACACGGTGGACAACAACGTCAACGCCACCCACAACCTGCTGGTCGCCGTGGTGGAGTCTGGCCTGGACATCCACATCGTGCACCTGGGCACCATGGGCGTGTACGGCTACGGCACGGCTGGCATGCAGATCCCGGAGGGCTACCTGGACGTGCAGGTGGATGCCGGCGAAAACGGCATTGTGGAGCAGCAGATCCTCTACCCCACCAACCCGGGCTCGGTCTACCACATGACCAAGGTGCTAGACCAGAACATGTTCGCCTACTTTGCCAAGAACGACCAGCTGCGCATCACTGACCTGCACCAGGGCATCATCTGGGGCACCCACACGCCGCAAACTGAGCGGGATGAGCGCCTGATCAACCGCTTCGACTACGACGGCGACTACGGCACCGTGCTCAACCGCTTCCTCATGCAGGCCGCCGTTGGCTACCCGATGACGGTGCACGACACCGGCGGTCAGACCCGCGCATTCATCCACATCCGCGACATGGCGAAGTGCATCCAGCTGGCGGTGGAGAATCCGCCGGCGAAGGGTGAGCGAGTCATGATCATCAACCAAATGACGGAAACCCACCGCGTCCGCGACCTGGCAAACCTCATCGCCCAGATCTCTGGTGCGGAGGTGCAGATGGTGCCGAACCCCCGCAACGAGGCCGCCGAGAACGAGCTCCACGTAGCCAACGATACTTTCATCGGCCTCGGCCTCGAGCCGACCTTCCTCGCCGAGGGCCTGCTCGAAGAGGTGGAGGACGTGGCCCGCAAGTACGCCGACCGCGTGGACCGCTCCAAGATCCCGGCGCGTTCCCTGTGGACGAAGCAGCAACACGAGGGTGTGCCGGAGGGCGAGAAGTAGTGCGCGTCGCGCTGCTCACCGAGGTCTTCCTGCCCAAGATCGACGGCGTTGTCACCCGTACCACGCGCCACCTCGACCAGCTGGCGGAGATGGGCCATGAGGTCTTGATCTTTGCCACCGGCGATGCTCCCGCAGAGTATGCGGGCTTTGAGGTGGTGAAGTTGCCGTCGTTAAGCTTGCGGCCCGTCTACCCCGAGATTAAGTTCGGCCTGCTCGGCCCCAAGTTGCCGCGGCGGCTTGCGCAGTTCGAGCCGGACGTGGTGCATGCGGTGAACCCGATCTGGACGGCTGGGTGGTCGACGCTGATCGCGGCGCGGCAGGGCCTCCCCGTCGTGGGTTCGTTCCACACCGACATCCCCGAATACTGCCTCAACCTGGGCATTCCATGGGTAAAGCCGATTTCGGAGTGGGGCCTACGCACGTTCCACGGTGCGTGCGAGTACAACCTGGTTACGTCGGGGCCGATGATGGAAAAGGCCGCGCAGTACGGGATCGAGAACGTGGAGCTGTGGCCGAAGGCAGTGGACACGGTGAGCTTCACGCCGGATGCGCGCTCAAGCGAGATGCGCGAACGTCTCACCGGTGGGCACCCTGAGGCGCCGTTGGTAATCTTCGTCGGCCGCATTTCCGCGGAGAAGTCCGTCGAGCGCACGCTGCCGATCATGGAGGCGCTGCGCCAGCGCATCCCCGACGCCCGCCTCGCGCTCATCGGCGCGGGCCCGCAATTCGAGGAGATGCAGCGCCGCTTCGACCGCGAGTGGATCACGTTCACCGGCTACCTCTCCGGTGCCGAGCTGCACGCAGCCTACGCTTCCGGCGACGCGCTCCTCTTCCCCTCCACCACGGAGACCTTGGGATTCGCGGCACTCGAGGCATTCGCTTCGGGCGTGCCGGTGGTGGCGGCGAACGCGGGCGGCTTGCCCTTCGTCGTCGCCGACGGCGAGACGGGCTTCCTCGTCGACCCCGCAGAACCGGAGACCGTGTGGGCTGCGCGCCTAGAGCAATTGCTTGCCGACGATGGGTTACACACCCGCATGGCCCACGCCGCCCGCGACGAGGCGTTGCGCTGGAACTGGCACACCTCGACCGAAGCTGTGGTCGAGGTGTACGAGAAGGCTATTGCTCGACGCGGCTAAACGTCGCGGTTTCCTCGGTGTCGCGTAAGACATCGAGGGAATCGTCCCCGTTTTCGTAGACTGCAATCTCCGGCTGCCGGGACGGATGGATGCCCGGGACAAACCACATGATGGCCGCCGCGGCGACGCCGCAGACGCCCGCAGCGACGAGGCTGAATTTGGCGGGGACGAGCAACAGCGCGAGAACCGCCACAATCGCGATGGCCGCCCACGTCACGCCGATTACCGTCGTCGATTCATACTGGCGGGAGACCTGCTTTTCCGCCCATTCCATCTGCGGGAAGCGGGAGCGCGCCTCGTTGCGCACGCGCCGGTCGGTGCGCTGGGTGGGCATGATCGTTGCCGCCAGGACCATAAACAGGCCGACCCCGGCGACGATGAGATTGCCGGCCGCCACACCGAAGAACAGCACGCCGGAACTCACTGCGATAGCGGCGCGCTCCCAGGTTGACGGGGGCAGCGGCGTTCCCGGATCCACGTCCGGGTAGAGCATGGCGAACGCCTCACCCATCTTGTCGCGCATCGACTTTCCTCCTCCTGCTTGTGCTCTAAACTAAGCCATTGCTAAATTAGTGTAGCCTAATCTTTATGGAATTCTAGAGGGAGCGCACAACATGCGGGAAGCTGCCAATCGCCAAGTCCACAGGATTGCCGCACTCACACTCGCCGGGGCGCTTGTGGCTGCCGGCGGCTCGCTGGGATTCGAGCTGATCGCAGCCCCCGCAGCGCAGGCCCAAGCCAACCGTTCGGTGCAGTCCGGCCAGCTGAATTGGTCGATCCGCGATTCCTTCATGAAGTACATCGTCGGCCCCGTGGCTCAGGGCGAGGTGCAGACGACCGGCGGGATCACTCTGAACAACGGCGTGTTCAGCATCCCCGCCGGCAACTCCGCGATCACCGGCGCGAGCGCCGGCACCATCTCCTTCAACGGCGGCATCCGCTTCTACGGCCACAAGGGCACCCTGGACCTCAAGCTCACCAACATGAAGTTGGTGGTCAACGGCACGAGCGGCGAGATCCGTGTGGACTATGAAAGCCGCGAGAACACCGGCGTTCCCGGAAACGTCGGCCCGCTGTTCACCGGCAAAGACGCCGTCCTCGCCACCGTCGCGTTTTCCGCTGCGCCGGACTTTACAAAGGACACCGTGCAGCTCTCCGGCGAAACGAAAGTCTCGCCGGAGGGCGCGAGCAAGATTTTCGCCGACTTCTACCCCGCCGGCGAGCCCCTCTCCCCGCTCAACCTCTCGTTGAAGATGGGCGCTGGCGCGGGTACTGGTACTGGTGCTGCGACAGGCGCAGCACCCCGCTCGAACGCCACCGAAGGTGCCGCGAGACTGCTAGGCCAGGTCAACGACACGCTCATCGAAGTCAACGGGCTGATCGACAACACCGAGAAGCTCATGGACAACTCCGGCCAGTTCTACGACCGGGTGTGGGGAGCACCCACCCAGGCAGCCGCCCCGAGCGCGAGCGGCACGGCTTATACCAGCGAGTTCGCCACAGCGGCAACCTCTGGCGGCGGCGCTGGCGTGACTGGCGGCGCCGCTGCACCAGCACTACCCGGGGCGATCGCTTCTGGGGGAGCACCCGCTGCGAACCGCGCGGCGAGCACCGGCCAGTCGGCATCGGCCTGGTCCGCCCCCGCGGCGCAGGCGGTCTCGAACGACATCTGCTCCGCTCCTTCGTCGAAAGGCGTCACCAGCGGCGACTTCGCATGGGGCGTGCGCTCCACCTTCCGCGCGTACATCCAGGGGCAGATCGCGAAGGGCGGCTGGAACCTCTCCAACAACGTCGGGTACTCCGACGGCCAGTATCGTTTCAAGGCGCAGGGCGGTGCCGTGAACCCGCAGACGAAGGAAGGCTCGATCCTCTTCCCCGGCACCATCGAATTCTACGGCCACAAGGGCATTCTGGAGACCCGCTTCTCCAACATCGAAGTGCAGTTCAAGGGCAACTCCGGCCTTTTGGTCATGGATGTCACATCGAACGACGTAGAAGGCAACCCCGGCGACTACGGCCGCGTCGCGATGGCGAATCTGATGTTCACCTCGCTGAACGTGTCCGATTCGTCCGTTTCCGGCTCCGCGACCACGAGTCTCACGCCGGTGGGCGCCGAAGCCTTCGCCAACTTCTACCCCGCCGGCGACCCGCTCGATCCGATCGATTTCACCGTCAACCTCAGCGGCGCGCCGAACTGCGCGCAGGGGCAGGGCGGAGCGTCGACAGGCGACGCGCAGGGCAAAAGCAGCCCCTCCGACGCCGCCGCGGCGCTGCGCGCAGGTGCTGCGCCTGGCGCGGCAGCCACGGAAAGCACCGCCCAGGGCTTGGGCGACAACTCTTCCCTCGGAGGGTTCCAGGAAAAGTCCGGAGACGGCGAAAGCCAGTTCCACATCAAGTCCTCCGGCGCATCGCCGTCGGGCATGAACCTCGACGGCAACAGTGTGCCGTCGGTACTCGCGCTGCTTGCGTCGCTGATGATCAGCGGCGGCAGCGTCATCAACTTCGGCCGCAAGGCCCCGAGCATCTAAGGAGCTTCCACCGCAATGAGGCGTCTAGTAGCAGCCGTGCTCGCCTGCGCGCTCACCCTGGGCGGGTGCGCGAGCTGGGACGGCACGTCGAATGTGAATGCGGAGCTCGCGAGCGAGTTGCGCACCGAGGCGGGCCAGGTCGATCCGCGCGCGGCGCAGGGCGTGAAAACTGTGCCTTCGCTTGCCGACGTTGAACCTGTGACCGAGAACCCGAAACCAGCCCTCCCGGTCTCGCTGGTGGACGCGAAGGGCTTCGACGTGGAGGTCACGGATGTTTCCCGCATCCTGGCGCTTGACCTGTACGGCACCTACACCAAGACCCTGACCGGCCTCGGGCTGAACGAGAATATCGTCGGCAGGACGGTGTCGAGCACCGAGCCGTCGCTGGCGGACCGGCCCGTGGTCACCGTCGGCGGGCACAACCTCAACGCGGAAGCCATCCTCGAGCTGAATCCGACGCTGGTGATTGTCGATGAGTCGGTGGGCCCGCCGGAGGTGATCGAGCAGATCCGCAACGCGGGCATCACCACCGTCATGATGTCCCCCAAGCGCTCCCTGGAGACCATCGGCGACGACATCCGCCTAGTCGCGTCGGTGGTCGGCCTCCCCGAGGAGGGCGAGAAGCTCGCCGAGCGCAGTGTGCGCGAGGTCGAGGAGGCACTCGCCGTCATCGACGAGATCAAGCCGGCCGAGCCGCTGCGCATGGCGTTTCTCTACCTCCGCGGCACCGGCGGCATTTTCTACATCATCGGCGACGATTACGGATCCACGAGCCTGATCACCGCGCTCGGCGGCCGCGACATGGCGGCTGAGGCGGGCATCACCGACCTCAAGCCCGCGAGCCCGGAGGCGCTCGCCGAGCTCAACCCGGAGATGTTCGTGCTCATGACAAAGGGCCTCGAATCCGCCGGCGGCATCGAGGGCCTGCTGCAGCGGCCGGGTGTGGCGCAGACGATTGCTGGCCAGAACCAGCGGGCCATCACCATGAACGACGGCGACTCGCTGGCCTTCGGGCCGCAGACCGGCGAGCTGCTGCTGCGCGCCGCGAAGCTGCTCTACGGCGAGGACGCATACACCGGTTCGGTGGACACGAAGAGCGAGCAGCGCGCGAATGGTTAACCGCTCAAACCAGGCGTTCGCGCGGCGGCACCGGCGGCGCATCGCGCTGTTCATCGGCCTCATCGTCCTGCTTGCGGCAACGTTTGTCGTGTCCTTGAGCGTCGGCCAGTACACCGTGCGCCTCGGCGACCTGCCGCGGATCCTCGCCGGCGGGCCGCTTGGCGTCGACGGCATGGACGCTTCCGTCATCTGGCAGGTGCGCATCCCGCGCCTGGTGCTAGGCATCCTCGTCGGCGCTGCGCTCGGCGTGGGCGGTGCCCTCATGCAGGCGGTTTTCGCCAACCCGCTCGCTGAGCCCTCGGTGATGGGGGTGACCTCGGGCGCCGGCGTCGGCGCGGCTGTCTTCATCGTCAGCGGGGCGAGTTTCGCCGGCACCATGACCATTCCCCTCGGGGCCTTCGTCGCCGGTGTCGCCACCACTATCCTCGTGTGGACGCTGGCGCGGCACCGGGGCAAGACCGCCGTGGTCAACCTCATCCTGGTGGGCATCGCGGTCAACGCGGTCGCCGGCGCGGCCATCTCCTTCCTCGTCTTTCTCGCACCCTCCACCGCCCGTGAGCAGATCATCTTCTGGCAGATGGGTACCCTCGCCGGCGCGCAGTGGAAGCACGTGACGCCGGTCGCCTGCATCGCGGTGTTCGGCATCGCGTGCGCGCTGTTCCTCGGCCGCAAGCTCGACTTGCTGGCGCTAGGCGAATCCGCCGCGACCCACGTCGGTGTCAACGTGCAGCAGCTGCGCACCGTCAGTGTACTGCTCGCAACCTTGCTCACCGCTGGCGCTGTCTCCTACGCCGGCCTCATCGGGTTCGTGGGACTTGTGATTCCCCACATCATCCGCACTGTAGTCGGACCGTCGAATAGCGTGCTCATCCCCGCTTCCGCGCTGGGCGGAGCGGCGCTGATCGCGGTTGCGGACGTGGTGGCGCGCAACCTCATCGCCTACGCGGACATGCCCATCGGCATTTTCACGGCGCTGGTCGGCGGGCCGACGTTCTTCATTCTGCTGCGCCAGATGATGCGCAAGGGGGTGCACTGACATGACGGTGGAAGCGCACAACATAACAGTCCGGATCGGCGACGCTGAACTGCTTTCCGACGTCTCCTTCCACGCCGCACCGGGCACCGTCACCGGCCTGATCGGGCCGAACGGCGCAGGCAAGTCGACGCTCCTGGCTGCGTTGTCCGGCGACATCCCGGTTGCGTCCGGCGTCTTGCAGATCGGCGGCGTGGAGCCGCGGCACACGAAGCCGAAGGAAATGGCGAGGAAACGCGCTGTGATGTTGCAGGACGTGTCCGTCTCCTTCGCGTTTCTCGTGCGCGATGTGGTGGCGATGGGCCGCTCCCCGTGGGAAGGCATCACGAGCCCGGAGGTGAACGACGCAATCATCGATGCCGCCCTCGATGCGACCGGCGTGTCCCACCTGGCTGGGCGCGAAATCGTGACGCTGTCGGGCGGCGAGCGCGCCCGCGTGGCCATGTCCCGCGTGCTCGCCCAAACCACCCCGGTGGTATTCTTCGACGAGCCTACGGCGGCGTTGGACGTGAAGCACCAGGAGCGGGCACTCGGGCTCATCCGGCAGGCCGCGCGCAGCGGCAGCACCGTCGTCGTCGTGCTGCACGACTTGAACGCTGCCGCCAATTACTGCGACCGGGTGACCTGCCTGAACCACGGCCGGGTGGCAGCCAGCGGCCCCGTTGAGCAAGTGTTCACCAGCGAGACGCTCTCCGCGGTGTACGAGTACCCCCTCGAGGTCCGCCGCCACGGCGGCGCCATCCACGTGTCCCCCGCGCGCACCGATGCCGACGCGCTCGGCGCCCGCGCACGCGACCTCCTCTTCCCCGTCCGCACCTAAGGAGAAAAGTATGTCCCAGATCCGTTCCGCCAGCGCCGCCGCGGTCTTCGTGCTGGCGGCAGGCATGGTTGCTACCCCCGCCACGCACGCTGCGACGGTCCCCGCCATCGATGCCGCGAGCTTGAATTGGAACCTCAAGCGCACGTTTTCCAGCTACATCACGGGGCCGATTGCCAAGGGCAAGATCGAGGTCGTCTCCCCCGCGAATGTGCAGCACTTCGGAGGCTTCCTCGAGCACAACCCGCCATCCCAGCGCTTCCAGCCTGACGACGCTTCCTTGAAGTACGGGTTCGCATTCAACCCGGCCAACTCGACGCTCGATGCCGGGGGCAAGGGCGTGCTGGCGTTCGACGGCGCGGTGAGGTGGACCGGCCACAAGGCCTACGCCCCGCAGGGTCAGGAATACGGCCTGGACATCCAATTCTCCGACGTCAAGGTGCACGTCGATGGCACCGCGGGCAAGATTTCGGTGGATTACTGGGTCCGCGGCACAAACATCACCGGCGACCAGAGCGCCCTGAACGAGCGCGGCGACGATGCCGTCTTCGCCACCTTCACTCTCAGCGAGCCGATCACCCCGGCCGCCGGAAAAACCTACAACACCTCCCCCGACGGGATTACGAAGGGCAGCGGCGCGACGACGACGATTACGGAGGAAGGCGCGAAGAAGGTGATGATCGGGTTCTACGAGCCCATCGAGTACGACGACGCACTCTTCGACCTGACCGTTTCTTTTGCCGGCAGCGGCCAGAGCGTGCCCGCGCCTCCCGCGGCGACCCCGGCCCCGGCCCCGACAACGACAACTTGTGTCCCTGTGCCGGTTCCGCAGAGCGGCCCCACCTGGAAAGAACTCAGCTCAACGGACAAGGGTTCGCCAGCAGAACGCATTACCACCGGCGTGACATTGGCTATTGCGGCGTTCGGTTTGCTGGGCGTTCTTTCCGGATTCAGCAAATTCGCGTTCGAGCGCTTCTTAAAGCCCAGGCTGCCCAAATAATGGGCGCCACCTTTGCGGGGAATCCCCCTTGCCTGTGAGATAGGTTAGCACTACCATAATTAGGTGAGGTTTACCTAGTTCCTTTAAGGAGGATTTATGAGAACACACCAACTGCTCGCTCCGGTCACCGCCCTCGCCCTGCTGGGCGGCGCTGTGGTTGCTCCGCAGGCTTCTGCGGCGACGGAGGTTCCGGGGATTGCGAGCGGTCGCCTGGACTGGAACCTGAAGCGGTCATTCAGCAACTACGTCACCGGCCCGATCGCTAAGGGCAAGGTGACGGTCAACGCCCCCGCCGATACCACGAACTTCAAGGGCTTCCTCGAGCACAAACCGCCTAGCCAGAATTTTCAGCGAGACGAAGCGCCGCTGAAGTACGGCTTCAAGCTTGACCCGCAGCGTTCCAACCTGGATGCCAACGGCAAGGGTGTGCTGGCGTTCGATGGTTCTGTCCGGTGGACCGGCCACAAGGCGTTCGCCCCTGAAGGTCAAGACCATGGTCTCGATGTCCAGTTCTCCGATGTCAAGGTCCACGTCGATGGCACTGCCGGCAAAATCAGCTTGGACTATGTCGTACGCGGCACCAACATCACCGGCGACCAGAGCGCTCTGAACGAGCGCGGCGACGACGCCGTTTTCGCGACTTTCACGCTTCCTGAGCCGATCAAGCCGACCGCAGGCGGATCCTTCACCACCTCTCCAGGCGGAGTCACCAGGGACAGCGGCATCAAGACGACCCTCACCGAAGAGGGCGCCAAGAAGGTCATGATCGGCTTCTACAAAGCTGAGGAATACACTGACGCTCTTCTCGATCTCAAGATCGACTTCAAGGAATTGCAGAAGCCGGCCCCGAGTGCTCCCGCAGCGCCGTCTTCCACGAAGTCGGCGCCGAGCTCTTCCGCCCAGCCGTCTTCCTCGAAGCCGGCCCCGAGCGAAAGCAGCACGCCTGCGACGACCTCGGCGCAGCCAACTCAGCCGAACACGCCAGAAGGTTCCTCCGGCAACAACGACATCGGTAACACCAAGATCATCGTGCCGGTGATTATTACGCTGGTCAGCCTCCTTGCGTTCGGTGGCGCACTTGCTTTCGTCGGCCAGCAATGGCTGCCGCAGATCATGCAGGGGATGAAGCACTAATCTTCTCCCCTCAGACCGGTCCCGAAATTGCGTCAGGACCGGTTTTTGTGTCCTGTTTTGGCCCGTAAAAAAGAGGGGGCCGCCTTGTAGGCGGTCCCCTCTTTTGTGGAGTTACGGTTCGCGACTAAATAGCGATACCGACACTCTTCAAGAGCGCTGCAACAGGTGCCGGGATCAGCGCGGGAGCGAAGCTGACAATGGCTGCACCCGCAACAGCGAGGACGCCAGCAATGCTGGAGATAATGGCCAACACGGTCAGGCCGGTCTCGAGAGCAGCGGCATCAGTCGTACCTGCCGGCGGGCTCGGCTTGGTCTCCGGGTTGGGCTTGGTCTCCGGGTTGGGCTTGGTCTCCGGGTTGGGCTTGGTCTCCGGGTTGGGCTTGGTCTCCGGGTTGGGCTTGGTCTCCGGGTTGGGCTTGGTCTCCGGGTTGGGCTTGGTCTCCGGCTTAGGCTTTGCAGCTAGCTCCTTCACTGCGTTCGCTGCAGCGACTGCATTGGAGGCCGCGCTCTTGGCTGCACCGGCAAGCTCCTGTTTCTTTGCGTTGTCCGTCGCGGCCTTCGCCTTCGCCAGCTCTTCCTCGGCCACCTTCTGAGCCTCTTCGGCCTCCTTGAGCTTCTCGGTGAGTTGGGGCTTGTTGGCGGGATCCTTGGGGTTTGCGGCAGCCTGCTTTGCCGCCTCCACGGCGGTCTTCGCCGCAATGATCTCAGACTCAGCGCTGTCGACTGCCTGCTTCGCGGCAGCAGCGGCCTGCTGCTGCTCTGCCCGCTCTGCCTTAGCGGCATCTTCGGCTTCTTGCTCTGCGGCCTCAGCGGTCGCGATTGCCCTATCGGCTGCCACCTTTGCAGCTTGTGCCTCGGCGTTGGCTTCGGCAGAGGTAGCAGCAGCCTGCGCCCGATCAGAGGCGGCGCGGGCGTTCGAGGCTTCCTTCTCCGCTTCTTCCAGCCGCTTCATCAACGCGGCCTTCTTCGCCTCATCCTTGACTTTTTCAGCCTCCGACTTGGCCTGCGCAACAGCCTTCTCGGCACGCTCGGCACGTTCGGCGGCAGTCTGCTTCGCCGCGGTGAGTGCGCCAGCTTCAGCTGCTGCGGCATCGCCTTCCGCTTTCACGGTTTCAATAGCGGCAACCTTGACTTCGTCAATTGCCGCGACCTCCGCATCAGCAGATTTTTTCACGTCTGCCGCGGATACCTTCGCCTGCTCACCGGTGCGTGCTTGCTTCACGGCTACGGCAGCTGTTCGCAGGGTCTCGAGCTTGCTTGCCGACGCATCGAGCTTCGCCTGCAGTTCAGACCTCTTCTCTGCGTCCTTAATCTTCGCGATCTCGCCCTTGGCGGCATCTACTGCAGCTTCCGCACGCGCGACATCGTCAGCAGCCGCCTTCGCCGCGCTCTCACGGTCGGACATGGATTCCTGGGACTCAAAGTCAACCTTCAAGTCGAAGAGCGCGTCATCGTACTGCTTGGCTTCGTAGAAGCCGATCATCACTTTGTTCGCGCCTTCATCGGTGAGCGTGGTTTCAATGCCGCTGTCCTTCGTGACACCATCGGGGGAGGTGTTGAAGCTTCCCCCTGCCGACGGTTTCACCGGGTTAGGCAACGTGAACGTCGCAAAGACTGCGTCGTCGCCCTTCTCGTCGAGAGCTTCCTGGTTCCCCCTGATGTTGCTGCCGCGCACCCAGTAGTCGACCAAAAGCTTGCCGCTGGTGCCCTCCACCTTGACCTTTACGTCCGAAAACTGGATGTCCAAGCCATAATCCTGGCCAGGCGGGGCGAAGCTCTTGTGGCCGGTCCAGCGCACCGAACCGTCGAACGCCAGCACGCCATTGCCGTTTGCATCGAGCTGGGAATTATCCGGGTTGAATTTAAAGCCGTACTTGAGGGGCGCTTCTCGCGGCTGCCATTTGTGATTCGGCGGATTGTGCACCAAAAAGCCGCCGAAGTTGTCGATGTCTGCAGGCTCACCGATTTCAACCTTGCCGTGGGCGATCATGCCAGTGATGTAGTTGCTGAATGACCGCTTCAGGTTCCAATCAAGCCGCGCGTCCTGAATGTTCGGCAACGCTTCGGCCGCGATTGCGGATGGCACGGGCACGGCGCCGGCAACGAGCGCGAAGGTGGCTGCGCTCACAAACAACTTCCTAGTTCTCATGAAGTTCCCTCCTAGTAGGCTACAGGTAAGCTTAAGCTAAGCATATTGAGGCGAGCCTTACCATAGGGGGTAGCCATCAAGTTTTCGCGAAAATAAGGGCACAGTAAGTAATCGCAGGCTAACCTATCTCGTATGAGGAAATTCACGTCGTTCAGCACCGCCGTCGCAGTGGCAGCTTCCGCATTTCTTACCCCCGTCGCCAACGCAAAAACTCCCGTCTTGACTGATGTCGCAGGGTCCGTCACATGGCCGATCAAGGCATCGTTCCTGCGTTATGTCCAAGGCATCGCCGGCGGCGAAATCCATACCGCGAACGGCACGAAGGCGATCACCGATGCCAAAGGCAAGGTGACCAATTTCGAGTTCCCGGTTAACCCGCAAGGCACCGTCGTCGGCCAGGACCGCACCGTTATCGATCTCGAAGGCTCGTTGCACTTCTACGGCCACGCTGGCTTGGGCAAGGGCGGGACGTGGGGCCTGAACTTGCGTTACGACGATCTCAAGATCCTCGTCACCGGCTCAACACAGGCCACCTTGACAGCCGACTACATCGTTGAGGGCGGCCTTCCGGGCGCCCGGGCCGAGCGCAAAATCGCTGACGACGCCGCGTTGGCAACCTTCACCCTCCCCCGCCCCATCACCGCCGCAGCGGACGACGGTTACACGGCGGAGGTGACCCCCACACTCGCCGCCGGTGGTGCCGCGTCGCTTCTCAACTACAGCGAGGGCACAACGCTTGACGACGGCCGCTTGAACATCGCCCTTGAGTTCCACCCCGAG
The DNA here is from genome assembly GCF_024160105.1 of Corynebacterium stercoris. Taxonomy (GTDB): domain Bacteria; phylum Actinomycetota; class Actinomycetes; order Mycobacteriales; family Mycobacteriaceae; genus Corynebacterium; species Corynebacterium stercoris. Next base: position 49,699 of record NZ_JAMFTQ010000005.1, on the reverse strand, counting down.
GGTGGAGCACCCACCCCGGCACCTCACGAAGAGCAGAAATTCAAAGCGCAGGGCAGCGCAGCCGCCGACGCGAAGACGATCGGCATCGCTGGTGCCCTGCTTGCAGTACTCGCCGTGCTCGGAGCGAATTACTTGATCTCGCTCGGCTCCTTACGCGCCGGGTAGATCTTCGGGCGCACGCCCGCGATCTCCTCGACCACGCGCACGACCTGGTTGGAGTAGCCGTACTCGTTGTCGTACCAGACGTAGAGCACCAGGTGCTTGCCGGTGGCGATGGTGGCCAGGCCGTCGACAACACCAGCGTGGGTGGAGCCGAGCAGGTCAGTGGATACGACCTCCGGGGAGTTGATGTAGTCGATCTGCTGGCGCAGCTCAGAGTCCGTGGACACGCGACGCAGGAAGTTGTTGACCTCTTCCTTCTCCACCTCGGTCTCCAGCTCGAGGTTGATCACAGCCATGGAAACATCCGGCGTCGGCACACGAATGGCGTTGCCGGTGAGCTTGCCGGCGAACTCCGGCAGCGCCTTGGATACGGCCTTGGCTGCACCGGTCTCGGTGAGCACCATGTTCAGGCCGGCGGCGCGGCCGCGGCGCGGGCCCTTGTGGAAGTTGTCGGCCAGGTTCTGGTCGTTGGTGTAGGAGTGGACGGTCTCCACGTGGCCGTGAACCACGCCATAACGGTCATTGATCACCTTCAGCACCGGGGTGATGCCGTTGGTGGTGCAGGATGCGGCGGAGAGCACGCGGTTGTCGCCGATCATGTCCTGGTTGATGCCGTAGACAATGTTCGGGATGTCGCCCTTGCCCGGCGCGGTGAGCAGCACGCGGTCAACACCCTTGGCCTCGAGGTGGCGCGACAAGCCGTCGCGGTCGCGCCAAGCGCCGGTGTTGTCGACAACGATGGCGTTGTCGATGCCGTACTGGGTGTAGTCGATCTCAGACGGGTTGTTGGCGTAGATCATCTGGATCGGGGTGCCGTTTGCCCAGATGATGTCGTTGTCGCGGTCGACGGTGATGGTGCCGTTGAACGCACCGTGGACGGAGTCGCGGCGCAGGAGGGAGGCGCGCTTGACAATGTCCTCGTCGCCCTTCTTGCGCACGACGACAGCACGCAGGCGCACGCCGCCGTAGGTCGCCTCGCGGGCGATCAGGATGCGGGCGAGCAGGCGGCCGATGCGGCCGAAGCCGTAGAGGACCACGTCGCGGGCTTCGAGCTCGGAGGAGGTGCCGACAACGTCGGCAAGCTCCTGCTCCAGGAAGGCGCGCAGGTCCTGGCCCTCGGACTTGCGGTACTCGCGCGCGAGGCGGCCGAGGTCAATGGAGGCGGTGCCGAGATCCATCTCGACGAGCTCCTTGAGGATCGGCAGCGTCTCGTCGAGCGGCAGCTCCTTCTCCTCGATGCGGCGGGCGTAGCGGTGCGCCTTGATGATGTCAATGTCCGTCACGCCGACGAGGAGGCGGCCGTAGATCGAGGTCACCGCGTTGTGCTCGCGGTGCAGGCGGCTGATCAGCGGCAGCATCTCCTGCGCAAGCTCAAGCTTGTGGTTCCAGTCGTCGCGGGGGTTGGTGGTCTCGGTCACGTCGCTCCTTAACAATGTGAGACTCGGGGGCAATAACAGCCCATAGGTCACCCCCAAGTCTATCGTCCGCAACCGCCCCGCGGGCCGACTTTCCCGGCTCGGGGTTACCCCTAACGCAGCACCTTGCGGTACTTCGCTGCGTCCGGCTGCGGCTCAAACGTCGGCGACTGGTCCTTATCCACCAGCACGGCACGCACGCCCTCGGCGAAGTCCGGCTCGCGGCGCACGAGCTCGCCGAGCACCCGCTCGTTCTCCAGCGCCCCGGTGAGATCCTGGTTGGCGTTGGCCTCGAACAGCTCGGCGGCCGCGACCAGCGCGGACGGGGATGCCTTGGCGGTGAGCTCGTCGACGAAGGTCTTGAAGTCGCCGTCGAGACGCGCCTGGATCTCCTCCCAGGACCCGCCGAACGTCGCCTCGATCTCGTCGAACCAGCGGGCGAGCTCGCTCTCCCCCGCCTCAAGCGCGACCTCGTCGAGCACGCCCAGGCCTTCCTCCACGATGCGGTCGACGAGCCCCTCCAAGCTCCCCACCTTGTGCGTGGCCAGGCCGAGCGCGAGCATGTCGTCGGGGGTGAGGCGGTAGCCGGTGAGCCCGAGGAATTTGCCCAGGTTGGTCGAGGGGTGCTTCGGCAGGTTCTGCAGAGTCCAGCTCATGCCCACGTCCGTGATGTAGCCGATGTTCATCTCCGGCATCGAGGCAAACGCGCCCTCGGCGACGACGAAGTGGGAGCCGTGCGCGGAGACACCCATGCCGCCGCCCATGTTCACGCCGGAAACGAGCGCAACGTAGGGCTTCGGAAAGTCGGCGATGAAGTTGTTCATCTCGTACTCCACGGCGAAGAACTCGTCGCAATGCGCTTCGTCGCCGTCGAGGATGAGCTGGCGAGCGGTCTTGACGTCGCCGCCGGAGCAGAAGTGCTTCGAGTTGGAGTGGATGACCACCTGCTCCACGGCATCGTCCTCGGCCCATGCGCGCACGGCTTGGTCGATCACCTTGATCATGTCGTAGTTCAGGGAGTTCAGCGCCTTGGGGCGGTTGAGGGTAAGCACGCCGGTGGTGCCGCGCACCTCCGCGATCACGAGCTGTTCATTCGTCGCAGTTGCTTCAGTCATGCGCCCAGTGTTCCACATCACACGGCGGCGCGTGCCTAATATTCTGCACACTGTCCACCTTTAGGAGGATTGAACTTAGGCCAGCCTTGCCTATACCCTATGAAGTATGACTGAGACTCTGACGAAACCGGCCAGCCAGCAGCTTTCCGAAGCGCTGAAGGCGCACACCGCCGCAGCGCACGACCAGGCAGAGAACTCCCGCTTCATGGCGGGCCTCGCGCACGGCGAGCTGAGCAAGGACGACGTAACCCGGCTCACCGTCCAGTACTGGCACATCTACACGGCGCTCGAGGCAGCGGTACGCCGCGCGTCCTCCCACCCGGCTGTGGCGCTCGTCGCAGACCCGCGCCTGGAGCGCGTCCCCGCTCTGGAGGCGGACCTCGCCGCCCTCCTCGGCGCAGACTGGCGCGAGCACGCGGCGGCGACGGAGGCGACCGAGGAGTACGTGGCGGAGCTGAACGCTCTCGGCGCGGAGGACGGCCCCGCCGTGATCGCCCACCACTACGTGCGCTACCTGGGCGACATCTCCGGCGGCCAGGTGCTGGCCCGCGTGTTCGCGCAGCACTACGGCCTCGAGGACGAGGCGCTGCACTTCTACGACTTCGCCGAGATCGGCAAGATTCCGCCGTACCGCAAGGCGTACAAGGCTGCGCTGGATGAGATGGCGCTGACGGAAGACGAGACCACCGCGCTCATCGAGACCGCCAAGCGCGCTTTCGGTCTGAACATGGGCGTGTTCCGCTCCCTCGACCGCGCTGCCGGGTAGCGGCGCTACCCTGGCCGGTGTGACTTCCCCCAAACTCGTCGCCCTCGACATGGACGGCACACTGCTCACCCCCACCGGCACTGTTCCGGAGAGCTTTTGGCAAGTGCTTGCCGACGCCCGCTCTGCCGGCCTCGTCGTCGCCCCCGCCTCTGGTCGCCAACTTGCAACGTTGCGGTCAATGTTTGAGCGCGACGAACCGGACACATTCATCGCGGAAAACGGTGCCGCAGTGTGGCATAAGGGGGAGATTGTCTCCACCACGCCGATGGACGAAGCGCCGGTCGCCCGCTTGGTCGCCGCGCTCGAGGACGCGCCGTTCACCGCGTACGTCGTGGTGTGCGCGCCGTCGGTCTGCTACACGCGCGACGATCTGCCCGCGGAGATCGACGAGGAGATCGCCAAGTACTACCACTCGCGCGAAACCTTCGCGTCGCTGACAGAGGCGCCGCTGAACGACGTCATCAAGATCGCCCTCTACGTCGCGTCCGACGCTGAGGCCGACGCGCTGCCGTGGGTCGAGTCCCTCGTGCCCGAGCTGCGCGCGCTGGTGAGCTCGAAGCACTGGCTGGACATCATGCACCCAGAGGCGGACAAGGGTGTTGCGCTGCTTTCGCTTGCCGACGCTCTCTCGATCGACCACCAAGCCACCGCCGCCATCGGCGACTACCTCAACGACTACGGCATGCTCAACGCAGCCGGCTACGCCGTGGCGATGGGCAACGCCCACGACGACCTCAAAGCGATCGCGGATGAGGTTGTGGGCACGAACGCGGATGAAGCTGCCGTCGAAAAGCTCAAGGCGTGGCTGTGATCGACTTCTCCCTGCCTGCCGACGTCGTTGCGCCGCAACTTCTGGGTTGCGTGATCACCATGCACGGTGTGAGTATCCGGCTCACGGAGGTGGAGGCGTACCTCGGCGCGGCGGACGCGGCGGCGCACACATTCAACGGGAAAACCGCCCGCAACGCGACCATGTTCGGCCCGCCCGGGCGGCTGTACGTGTACTTCTCCTACGGCATCCACCACAACGGCAACATCGTGTGCGCGCCGGAGGGCGACGGCCAAGGCTGCCTCATGCGCGGCGGCGAAGTTGTGGCCGGCGAGGAGCTGGCCCGCGAGCGCAGGCAGCGGGCGGATCACGCGCTCATTCCTTTTGAAAACCTCGCCCGCGGGCCCGGGAACTTGGGCCAGGCGCTGGGTCTGACCTTGCCGGATAACGGCACCCCGGTCGCACTCACGCCGAGAGACGCGGAGCCGGAATGGGTGGCGGGGCCGCGCATCGGCATTTCGAAGAACGCTAGTGCCCCGCTGCGGTTCTGGATCCCGGGCAATCGCACGGTTTCGACGCCGCGTGGGTACCCACGAGCGTCGAAAAGCTAATGCTTCTTGTTCTTCTTGTGCTTCTTCTTGGGGTCGGCATCTAGCTCGAGTTTCGCGGCGGCGTCGGGCACGTAGCGGAACTCCTCGCGAGGCGGGCGGGTGTAATCCGTAATCTCCGGGCGCGGCGGGATCTCCGGCAGATCCGGCTTGACGTGCTCGTACGGGATTGTCGAGAGGAGGTGGGAGATCACATTGATGCGGGAACGCTTCTTGTCCTCGCTCTCGACCGTGTACCACGGCGCGGACGGGATGTCGGTGTGGATGAACATCTCATCCTTCGCGCGGGAGTATTCCTCCCACTTGGTGATGGATTCAAGATCCATCGGCGAAAGCTTCCACTGGCGCAGCGGATCCTCGCGGCGGGAGACGAAGCGGTTGTACTGCTCCTCATCGGACACCGAGAACCAGTACTTGCGCAGCATGATGCCGTCCTCAACAAGCAGGCGCTCGAAGATCGGGGCCTGGTGGAGGAAGCGGCGGTACTCCTGAGAGGTACAAAAGCCCATGACGCGCTCGACACCGGCGCGGTTGTACCAGGAGCGGTCAAAGATGACGATCTCGCCCGCGGCCGGCAGCTTTTCCACGTAACGCTGGAAATACCACTGGCCCTGCTCGCGCTCGGTTGGCTTCGGCAGCGCCTCAATGCGGCAGGTGCGGGGGTTCATGTACTGGGTGATGCGCTTGATCGCGGAACCCTTACCTGCGGCATCGCGGCCCTCCATGATGATGACCAAGCGGGCGCCGGTTTCCACGACCCACTGCTGCATGGCCACAAGTTCCGCCTGGAGCCGCAGGAGCTCCTTTTCGTAGGCCTTGCGCGACAGCTTCGGGGGTTTCTTCTCGCTCATACCTCCCAACCGTAACGGATCGACCGGGAGGCACCGCCAGCGGCTAGTTCAGGAAGTACTCCACCAGGTAAATCGTCTCCCCGTCGCGGGTGGCTGCCACGCCGTAGCGCTTCGGATCCTTCGTCGGCGTGGTTTCCACCGCCTCGATCACTTCGTCCCTTTGCAGGAAGGTGACGCGCTCCGCCGCCTGCTGCGGGTCGAGTTTGTAAATCTGGCCCTTGCCCTTCTCAGTGCCGGTGGTGCCGCGGCCGACATCGCCGGTGAACGTGGCCTCACCGCGCACAGCCTGCTGCGCCCACGCCTCCGCGATCGCCTGCGCCTCCGGGTCCTTGCGGTGGCCCTCCTTGGTCAGCTGCTTATCGGATTCCGCCACCAAGTACTCCTCCGACACCAGGGACGGCGGGTTATCGCTGACGTCCCACCCAAAAGTGATTCGCTCCGGCAGGGTGATGCCGACCTTCTTCGCGCCGTCAACCAGGCCGCGCGGCACGTCAATAGGCGGCACCTGCGGAAGGGGGAAATTCGCGTGGGAAGAGAGGTTGCCAAAGTCCAAGCTGGCACCCTGCGCTGATGCGGGGGCGGCGGTAGCGCCGAGCGCGAGAGCTGCGGCGATCACGACAGCACCGCGGCGATTATGTCCGTTAGTCCACATACGTGCGATTGTGTCACATCTGTCTCATCTGTCGCTGCGACGCGCCGGGCCGAAATAACTCCCGCCCATTCGGCGTGGGATAGGTCACTACGGCGGTATAACAGGACTATGTACGCAATTGATCTCAACGCCGATCTCGGCGAAACCACCGCGGGCAACCCGGTTGCGGATGATGCCGCGATGCTGGGCATGGTCTCCAGCGCAAACGTGGCCACCGGCTTCCACGCAGGTGACCCCCACTCCATCGCTGGCACGCTCGCAGACGCTGCGCGCGCGGGCGTGACCGTCGGCGCGCACCCCGCCTACAACGACCCGGCAGCGTTCGGCCGCCGCTTCGTGGATTACACACCGGGTGAGCTGGCGGATGAAATCCTTTACCAAATCGGTGCCCTGGACGCGCTCGCCCGCGCGAACGGCACCAAGGTCAGCTACGTCAAGCCGCACGGCGCACTGTACAACACCATCGTCCACCACGAGGCGCATGCCCGCGCGGTGGTCGACGGCGTGAAGGCGTACAGCCCTGACCTTCCGCTGATGCTGCTGCCCGGCGGGATTGCCGTTGACATTGCGGAGCAGGCTGGCCTGCGCGTCATCCGCGAGGCGTTCGCCGACCGCGGGTACAACCCGGATGGCACGCTCGTGTCCCGCCGCGAGCCGAACGCCGTCATGCACGACCCAGAAGCTGTCGCCCAGCGCGTGCTGCAGGTGGCAACCACCGGCTCCGTCACCGCGATCGACGGCACCAAGGTTGACGTGCGCGCGGAGTCCGTGTGCGTGCACGGAGACTCCCCCGGTTCGGTCGAGATGACGCGCAGCGTTGTCGCTCGCCTCGCCGCTGAAGGCGTGGAGATTCGGAGCTTCCTGTGACGGCGCAGATCAAGCGCGTCGGGTCGCGCGCACTCATGGTCGACCTGCCCGACCTCGAATCCGTCATGGACTGGCACGCGGCGCTGAGCGCGAACCCGCTCGACCGCCAGACGGATGTTGTCGCCGCCGCGCGCACCGTCCTCATCACCTTCGATGCCCCGGCGGCTACCGCGCAGGCAGCGCGCGCCCTGGAACAGTTCCGGCCCGAGCATGCGCAGCGCACCGCACCGCGCGACATCACCATCGAGGTGCTTTACGACGGTGCCGATCTCGAATCGCTGGCTGAACATTTGAAGATGAGCGTCGATAGCCTCATCGATTGGCACACATCGACCACGTGGACAGCGGCATTCGGCGGCTTCGCCCCGGGTTTCACCTACTGCGTGCCGGAATCGCCGGAACGCGCGCTCAGCGTGCCGCGCCTAACGTCGCCACGCACTGAGGTCCCCGCCGGCTCCGTGGCACTGGCGGGCGAATTCTCCGCAATTTACCCCCGGACCTCCCCTGGCGGATGGCAGCTGATCGGCCGCTCCAGCGCGCCGATGTGGGACTCCTCCAAGCACCCGCCCGCGCTGGTCGCCCCCGGGGATCGAGTGCGATACACGGCCGTCGATACGCTTGCCGACGGTGCCGAAACCTACCACCGCCACCTCGAGCGGCCCGCGCGCCGCCCGATCTTTTCCGTCGATGACCCCGGTTTGCAGACGTTGTACCAGGACCTTGGCCGGCAGGGGAACGCCAATCTGGGTGTGACCACGTCGGGTTCGGCGGACCGAGCGTCGGCACGCACCGCAAACGCCGCCGTGGGCAACAAGCGCAACGCGACGCTTCTGGAAAACATCGGCGGTTGCGCTCTGACCGCGCTCGCCGAGACGGTCGTGTGCATCACCGGCGCGGAGGCGAAAGTGACGATCAACGGCCGGCCCGTGCTCCTCGCGACGCCGACGATCGTCCCAGCGGGCGCCGAGCTCGTCGTCGCACCGGCAACGCTCGGCATGCGCACCTACATCGCCGTGCGAGGCGGACTCATCGCCGACACCGAGCTGGATTCCGCCGCCACCGACATGCTTTCCGGCCTCGGTCCGGACCCGATTCAGGCGGGCGACAGGATCGCAATGGCGCTGACACCCCCGGATAGCGCGAATTCGCTGCTCAGCAACCCGCTGCGCGTCACCCACGAGAACGGGAAAACGACGGGCACCGTGCGCTGCGTGCTCGGGCCTCGCGACGATTGGTTCGATGCCGCAACTGTCGAACGCTTCCTGAACACCGAGTTCGCAGTCACCTCCGACTCGAACCGCGTCGGGCTTCGCCTCGAAAGCGCGGAACCCCTCGAGCGCGCCCGCGAGGGCGAACTCCCCAGCGAAGGCATGGTGGCCGGCTCAGTGCAGATCCCGCCGAATGGCCAGCCGGTGCTTTTCCTCCGCGACCACGCGGTGACCGGTGGGTACCCCGTGATCGCCACCGTGATCAATGAAGATGTCGACATCGCCGCACAACTCCCGCCGGGCGGAACCATCCGCTTCGAACGCTTCGACCCCTCTGCCTAGCCAGCCGCCAACAGAAAGACAGCACAATGACACTCAACGCCGTACTGATTGCGAACCGCGGCGAAATCGCCGTCCGCATCGCCCACACCGCACGCCAGCTGGGCATCCGCTCCATCGCCGTCTACTCCGAGCCGGACACTGGCGCGCCCCACACCTTGGTGGCGGATGAGGCCTACCTCCTGCCAGGTAAAACCTCCGCCGAGACGTACATGAACATCCCGGCCCTCATCGACATCGCGCACCGCGCGGGCGCCGACTGCCTTCACCCGGGGTATGGCTTTCTTTCCGAAAACGCCGACTTCGCCCGCACCGTCCAAGACGCGGGCCTGACCTGGATCGGCCCCTCGCCGGAATCCATCGAGCTTTTGGGAGACAAGCTCTCCGCCCGCGCACTTGCGGTTGAGGTGGGCGCGCCGCTCGCACCGGGCACTCCGGAGCCGCTCTCAACCTGGGAGGAGGCGCGCGACTTTGCCGAGGAGCACGGCATGCCGATCGCGATTAAGGCCGCGTTTGGCGGCGGCGGCCGCGGCTTGAAGGTCGTGTTTGACGAGGCCGATATCGAGGAGGGTTTCGCGTCCGCCGGCCGCGAAGCAAAGGAAGCCTTCGGCCGCGGCGAGTGCTACGTGGAGAAGTTCCTGACCAACCCGCGCCACGTTGAGGCGCAGGTGCTGGCGGACACCCACGGTAACGTCGCCGTGCTGGGCACTCGCGACTGCTCCACGCAGCGCCGTTTCCAGAAGCTCATCGAAGAGGCACCGGCGCCGTTCCTCACCGATGCGCAGCGCGAAGCCATTGAGAACGGTGCGCGAGACATCTGCGCGAAGGCAGGCTACGTCTCCGCGGGCACGGTGGAATACATCGTCTCCGAGGACGGCACCGTGTCCTTCCTCGAGGTGAACACCCGCGTGCAGGTGGAGCACCCCGTCACCGAGGTTGTGAGCGGCGTTGACATCATCGCCGAGCAGTTCCGCATCGCGGACGGCCAGCCGCTCTCCTTCGCGGGCCAGGATCCGCAGCTTGACGGCCACGCATTCGAGTTCCGCATCAACTGCGAAGATGTCGTGAACGGGTTCGCCCCCTCCCCCGGCACCATCACGCGCTTCGACGTTCCCACCGGCCCCGGCATCCGCGTCGACAGCGGTGTGAAGACCGGCACCACCATCCCCGCCTACTACGACTCGCTCATGGCGAAGCTCATCGTGTGGGGTCCGGACCGCGACGCCGCGATCCGCCGCGCGGAACAGGCACTCAGCGAGTTCGACATCCGCGGCGTGCGCACGGTGCTGCCGTTCCACCTCGACATGATTCGCTCCTCCGAGCTGCGCGGCGACTCCCTCGACGTGTACACGGACTGGGTGGACAAGAACTACACCCCGTCCCGCAACCACGGCGCCGTGGACATCGAGCACGTTTACGAGGAGCGCACGAACGTTGTCGTGGAGATCGACGGCAAGCTGCACCAGATTGGATTCCCGGTGGCGCTGCTTGGGGCGGGCGTCGGCACGCAGGGCGCTGAAAGCGCCCCCGCCGCCGGCGGTGACGTAGCTGGTGCCGTGACCACCAAGTACGAGGCGACCGTGGTGCAGTGGCTCGTTGCTGACGGCGACAACGTGGCCAAGGGCGACCCGGTGGCCACGATCGAGGCCATGAAGATGGAATCCACCGTCAAGGCGCCGCGTGGCGGTCAGATCTCCATCGTGGCCAAGCAGGGCGAGCGCGTGAAGGCGAACGCTACGCTCGCGACGATCTCTTAGGGCACCTGGTAGGCGAGATCCCGCGCGTCGGTGACCAGCATCTTGCCCGGCGCGTGGCAGATCGCCAGCTCGGGCTTGGAGTGCATGGCCACTGATTGCGGAGTCACGCCGCAGGCCCAGAACACCGGGACGATGCCTGCGGGGATGTCCACGGCCTCGCCGAAATCGGGGGCGGCGAGGTCTTGAATGCCGATCGCGCCTGGCTCCCCCACGTGAATCGGCGCGCCGTGCACCGCGGGGTAACGCGAGGTGACGCGGACAGCATCTGCCACCTGCGCAGCGGGGATGGGGCGCATGGAAACCACCATCTTGCCCGCGAACACACCCGCGGGCTCGCAGTCAATGTTGGTCACGTACATGGGCACGTTGCGCCCCTGCTCGATGTGCGCCACGGGCACCCCGTTATCTAAGAGTGCCTGCTCGAAGGTGAATGAGCAGCCGATGATGAAGGACACCATGTCCTCTTCCCAGTACTCGGTGGCATCCGTGGTTTCCGCGACCAGCTCGCCGTGCTTATACACGCGGTACGCAGGGATATCGGTGCGGATATCGCCGCCCGCCAGGAGCGCCGAGCTGGTCTGCCCGGCCTCGAGCACCCCGAGCAGCGGGCACGGCTTTGGGTTGCGCTGCGCGAAAAGCAGGAAGTCGAACGCGTAGCGGCTGGGCAGCGCGATCAGGTTGGCTTGGGCGTAACCAGCGGAAAAGCCCGCGGTTGTTGCCACATTTTCGTGGCGGAACAACGCGCGGGCTTCGCGTGGGGTCATAGTGGCGGCAGACATGCCTTCAAGGCTACGGCCGCACTCAGCGCTATGCCAAGAGTGCCTTCAGGCCAAAGAGCGCGATACCGCCCATCACGAAGGTCAGCACCAGCACCAGCGCACCGATGATGAGCATCCAGGTGGGGTGTTTGTAGTCGCCCAGCAGATCCTTGCGGCGCCAAGCGGCGTAAAGAATGATCGCGAACGTGATGGGAAGGATCAGGCCATTGAATGCGCCCGCGAAAATGAGCAGTTTTTGCGGTGCGGAGCCGATGAAGAGGTAGATGACGGCGGAGATCAGGATGAATCCAACCGTGATCCAGCCGCGCTTCTTCTCGTCGTAGCCCTGCTTGGTCAAAAACGACACAGAGGTGAAGGACGCGCCAATCACGGAGGACAGGCCAGCTGCCCACAACACGAGGCCGAAGATTCGCAGACCGATCTCACCAGCGGCGTTGAAGAAGACATCGGCGGCGGTGTTGTCCTTAGACAACGCAACACCGGTAGAAACCACGCCCAGCACTGCGAGGAAGAGGAGCACTCGCATGATGCCGGTGACGATGATGCCGGTAACGGCCGAATTGGTGATGCTCTTGATGTTCTCAGGACCTGCTGCGCCCGCGTCGATCAAACGGTGCACGCCAGCAAACACGATGTAGCCGCCAACGGTGCCGCCGATCAAGGTGGTGATCACCTTGAAATCGACATCATCCGGAAGGACCGTCTGCTTCAGGGCCTCACCCACCGGAGGGTTCGACACAATGGCGACGTAGAGCATCAGAAGGATCATGATCGCGCCGAGCACGCCCACGATCCGGTCGAGCGCTACTCCGGCACGGCGGGACAAGAACACAAAGATCGCAATAGCGGCCGAAATTGCGCCGCCGATCTTCGGGTTCACACCGGCAAGCGCATTCAGACCCAGCCCGGTACCTGCGATATTGCCGATGTTGAACACCAAACCGCCCGCAGCAACGAGGACTGCGAGGAACCAACCCAGACCTGGGACGATCTTGTTCGCGAGCTCGCTCGCGCGCAGCTGGGTGACACCGAGGATGCGCCACACGTTGAGCTGAATGGCGATGTCTACCAGGATCGACAGCAGGATCGCGAACGCGAACGCGGCGCCCATCCTGACGGTGAAGACGGACGTTTGGGTGAGGAAGCCCGGGCCGATGGCCGAGGTCGCCATCAGGAACACGGCGCCAACCATGGGTCCGATGCCGCGCGGCGCAGTTGCCGGCATTGGCGTGGAGGAATCCGAGGTCACAGCGGTAGAACCACCGCGCGAAGCCGGGTCTGGAGAGGTCAAAGTGACACCCCTTTCAACATGTAGTGAATGTGACCCGGGTTATGTTAGCCGAGCTAACCCTCCAGTCGCTCCACAATTTCAAGCCATTCCATTTCCAGCTCGTCGCGGGCCTCACGAGCGTCGGCAAGCTCCCGGTTTTTCTCCCCGATCGCCGCGAAATCCCCGGCCTCGGACAAGGCCGCGATCTCGGCCTCCAGCGCTTCTGCCTGCGCGTCCACCTTCTCGATCTTCTTCTCCAGCGCGTTCATCCGCTTGCGCAGCTCCCGTTCCTCCTGGGAAGAAATTGCCTTTTGCTTGACGCCGTTTGTTTTCTCCTCTCCAAGATCCAGCACCCCCGCCTGCCCCTGGGCCGCGGCTCGCCGGTCGAGGTACTGCTGGATGCCGCCGGGGAGGTTGGTCAGTTGCCCGTCGCCGAACAGTGCATACGTCACGTCGGCGATGCGTTCGATGAGGTAGCGGTCGTGCGAGATCACCACGAGCGTGCCCGGCCAGTTGTCCAGCAGGTCTTCGAGTTCCTGCAAGGTGTCGATGTCCAGGTCGTTCGTCGGCTCGTCGAGCAGCAAAACGTTCGGCTCGCTCATGAGCACGCGGGTGAGCTGCAGGCGGCGCCGCTCACCGCCGGAGAGGTCGCCCACCGGCGTGCGCTGGCGTTTCGGAGAGAAGCCGAGCCGCTCGGCGAGCTGGGAAGCGGACAGCTGGCCCTTGCCCAGCTCGATGTAAGTGGCCACGTCCTCGATGGCGTCGATGACGCGGCGGGTCGGGTCGAGGTCGTCGAGCTCCTGACGCAGCCAGCCGATGCGGGTGGTCTGTCCCTCGATGCGTTTGCCGGCCGCCAGCGGGTACTCGCCGGCGAGGGTGCGCAAGAGCGTCGTCTTGCCTGAGCCGTTCACACCGACCAAGCCGATGCGCTCGCCCGGGGCGAGGCGCCAGGTGAGGTGGTCGACAAGGGTGCGGCCGTCGGGGGCGTCGATGCGCGCGTCCTCCAGCTCAATCACCACGCGGCCCTGGCGCTGCTTAGAAAACGCCATGAGCTCGACGGAATCGCGCGGAGCGGGTACGTCGGCGATGAGCGCCTCGGCCGCTTCAATGCGGTAGCGCGGCTTGGAGGTGCGGGCCGGGGTGCCGCGGCGCAGCCACGCGAGTTCCTTGCGGGCGAGGTTGCGGCGGCGCTGCTCCACCGCGTCGGCCTGGCGGGCGCGCTCGGCCCGGGCGAAGGTCCAGTCGTTGTAGCCGCCCTCGTACACGTCGACCTGGCCGTCGTGCACTTCCCAGGTCAGGGTGGCCACGGTGTCGAGGAACCAACGGTCGTGCGTGACCACCACAACGGCAAGCTTGCGGGAAAGCAGGTGGTCGGCGAGCCACTGCACGCCCTCCACATCGAGGTGGTTGGTCGGCTCGTCGAGCACCACCAGGTCCAGGTCCTGCACGAGCGCGGCGGCGAGGTTCACGCGGCGGCGCTCACCGCCGGAGAGCTGGCCGACGGGGGTGTCCAGGCCGAGCGCAGCGACCCCGGTACCCTGCAGCACCTCGCGCACTTTGGCATTGGAGGCCCACTCGAAGGTCTGCAACCCCAGGGGCTCGACGACTGCTTGGCCGACAGTCAACGCGTCGTCAAGCTCGAAGCGCTGGGTGACCACCGCCATGCGCAAAGAGGAGTTGTGCGAGACGCGGCCAGCGTCCGGCGGCTCGATGCCGGTGAGCACTTCCAGCAGCGTCGTTTTGCCGCCGCCGTTGACGCCGACGATGCCGATGCGGTCGCCGGTTTGCACGCCGAGGGAGACGCCGTCGAGCAGCGTTTTCAGCCCCCACGTTTTGGAGACGTTTTCGAGGTTGATCAGGTTAGCCATAGCGGGTGCTCATTCTACGCAGGCAAGAGCGGGTGCAGCTCCCGGCTGCGCTGGAATTGGGCGACGATGTGCGCGCAGGCCAGCGCGTCGGAGTCGGCGCGGTGGTGGGCGAGCTGGAAGCCCGGCGCGCAATACGCGGCGACGGTGGGCAGCCTGTGGTCCGGCAACTCCGGCAACAGGCGGCGGGCCATGCGGGCGGTGCAGTAAAGGCGCTTCGGCATGGTGCCGGTGAAGAAGTAGCGGTCGAGGCCGCTCCACACAGCCGCGTCGAAGGTGGCGTTGTGGGCGTACACGGGAGCGTCGCCGACGAATTCGACCACCTCGTCGGCGATGTCGAACCAGCTCGGCGCGTCCTCCACGTCGCCGCGGTAGATGCCGTGGATGTGGCTGAATTCGAAGGCGATGTGCTCCTCCGGCGGGCGCAGGTACGTGCAGATCTGCCCCGTCAGCTCGCCGTCGCGCACCTTCACCAGCGCAACCTGGCACGCGGACGCCCCGCCGACGCGGTTCGCAGTCTCGAAGTCGACGGTGACGTACTCTCCTTTGAGCAGTTCGCTTACCGACGGCAGGTACTTCGCCGCCTTGCCTTTCCCCGCCGCAGTTTCGGGCAGCTGCCGCTCGATCTCCGCGGTGGTGCCGTCGAGGTAGTAGCGCAGCGAATCGATGAGGGCCATGCCGCGAATCGTACACCCGTTCGGCTACAGCAGCGTTGCGCCCTCCGCAGGCCCCTTCGCCAGGAGGATGTCCATGCCCTCGCTGAGGTGTGGGTTGATGGCGTAGTAGGCGCGCTTGGCGTGCTGCTCGTCGTCGCAGAGCACCGCGATGGTCGGGCCCGAGCCGGAGACTATCGGGCGGCCGCCAGCCGCCTCGGCGAGCGCCATGATGCGTGTGATCTGCGGGCGCATCTTCAGTGCCGCGGGCTGCAGGTCGTTGTGCAGCGCGGCACCCAGCTGCGCGGGATTGCCGGAGGTGAGCGCTTGGGCCACTGCGGTGGTGTCCAGGTGCGGGACCAGCGCGGGGTTGTCGTGGCGCATGTCGTCCAGCAGAGCGAAGGCCTTGCCGGTGCTAATCGATGTGCCGGGGTTGATGAACAGCCACCAATACTCCCCGCGGCCGAGCATCTCCACGAGTTCGTCGCCGCGGCCGGTGCCGAGCGCGTTGCCGCCCATGAGCGCGAACGGCACGTCGGCGCCGAGGGTCTTGGCGATCTCGAGGATGCGGTCGTCGGAAAGCGCCGAGCCCCCGAAACGCTCGAGGTATGCGTTCGCGGCCACGAGCGCGGCGGCGGCGTCGGCGGAACCGCCCGCCATGCCGCCGGCGACGAAGATGGATTTGGTGACCTCGATGCGGATCCGCGGCAGCGCCGCGCCGGGGTGCTCGGCCCAGAAGGCGTTGACGGCGGCGTCGACGGCGCGCCACGCGAGGTTGGACGGCGTGTCCAGGTCCTCCGCGACCTCGATGTCCATGAGGAGGTTCGTATAGATCGCGTTAACCACGCTGCCCTCGGTGGCGGTGTGCGCCTCGACGACGAGTTTGACGTCGTCGAGCTGGTCCACGGCCTGGAAGACGGTGACCAGGTCGTGGTAGCCGTCGGCACGCGCCTCGCCCACGCCGAGGTGCAGGTTCACTTTCGCGGGCGCGCTCGCCGCGAAAACCTCGCCGAAGCTATCCACGCTGCTCACCCAGCCTGACGAAGTCGTCCACGCTGAGCGCCTCGCCGCGCAGGCCAGGGTCGATGCCCGCCGCGCGCAGCGCCTCCTCGGCGGCCGCGGGCGAACCGAAAACGCCGGCGAGTGTGGAGCGCAGCGTCTTGCGGCGCTGGGCGAAGGCCGCGTCCACCAGCGGGAAGACGGCACTGCGGAGCGCGCGGTCACGCTCGTCGCTGACGTCGATACGCACGAGCCCCGACTCGATGTTCGGCGCCGGCCAGAACACGTTCTTGCCGATGGTGCCCGCGCGCGACACGTCGCCGTAGAACGCGGCCTTCACGCTGGGCACGCCGTAAATTTTCGACCCCGGTTGCGCGGCCAGGCGGTCCGCCACCTCTTTTTGCACCATGACCAGCACGCGGCGGATCGTGGGGAACTCGGCGAGGAGGTGCAGCAGCACCGGCACGGAGACGTTGTAGGGCAGGTTCGCCACCAGCGCGGTCGGCGTCGCGTCGATGTGCTCGCGCGTGACCTTAAGCGCGTCGATATTGATCACGGTCAGGCGCTCGGCGTACTCGGGCGCACGCGTGCTGACGGTCGCTTCCAGCCGACCCGCCAAGCGCGGGTCAATCTCAAGGGCGATGACTTGCGAGGCGGTATCGATCAACCCCAAGGTCAGCGAACCGAGACCCGGGCCGACTTCAATAACCACGTCGTCGGGCGCAAGATCCGCGGCGGCGACGATGCGGCGCACCGTGTTCGGATCGTGGACGAAGTTCTGGCCGAGCTTCTTCGTCGGCGTGACGTCGAGCTCTGCGGCGAGCTCACGAATCTCGACCGGGCCCAGGAGGTGGGAATCGCTCATGGGTGCCCAGTTTAAACGTCGGCTAGCGAATGCCCAGCGCCGCGGTGCACGCCGGCCACGCGCCCCAGCCCTGGGATGCCTGGGTGCGCTGCGCGATGGCGATCTGCTGCTCGCGGGTCGCCAGGTTCGCGGTCGGCGCGTACTGGGTGCCGCCGTAGGCCGCCCAGGTGGAGGCGGAGAACTGCAGGCCGCCGTAGTAGCCGTTGCCGGTGTTGATCGCCCAGTTGCCGCCGGACTCGCACGCGGCGAGCGCGTCCCACACGGAGCCGCCGGCCACGGCTGGGGCGGACGGCGCAGACTGCTTCGTGCCGCGGGCGATGGTGGCCGCCTTCGGCGCGCGGGTCTCCTGCTCGCCGACGGTCTCCTGGTTTTCGACCTCGCCGTTGACGTAGGTGGTGCGGTAGTAGAACACGGTCTCGCCGAGCGCGCCTTCCTCGCGCAGTTCCTCGGTGCCCGCCTCCAGGTTCGGGTCGTCGACGTAGTTCGGGGCGACCTCCACGGCCACGATCTCGGAGGTGCGCTTTACCTCGACGCGGTCGATGACAATGTCCATATTCGGCGTGACGGGCGCATCGAGCGGGTGGTTCACGCGGTCGTCGGAATCCACGGCGATGCCGCGGGCGGCCAGCAGGGCGCCGACGGTCTTCGCGGTCTCGGTGGTGAAGTTGGTGTGGCCCGCGTCGGTGATGGCGACCACCTTCGGGGTGGTCACGTCGATGCTGAGGCCCTCGGTGACGCGCTGGGCGCGATCGATGTCCGTGGCCGCTGCGGCGTCGATGCCCGCCTCCTCCATGAGCTCGCCGACGGTGGCGGCGGTGGATGTGAGGCGCTGGGTCACGCCGTCGATGACCACAGCTACAGGCTTCGCGGTGCGCACCGTGACGGTGTCGCCGTTCGCCAGCGCGTCGGCAGGGGCGGGGTAGACAAGGTCCTGCGCGCCGACCTGCACGCCGGCGGCCTGGAGCGCGCCCTCTACGTTGCCCGAGAACGTCTTGATGTGGGTCGCCTCGCCGTTGACGTCGATGGTGACGTTCTTCTGGGCTGCCAGCGCCGTGCCGGCACCGCCGACGATCACCGCGCCGGCGACGACGCCCGCGGCGACGCGCTTCGGCATGGAGGTGGTGGACGGGTTGATCCGCTTGATCTGACGGGACATAGGGAGGCGCATCCTTGCAAGTTCTGTAACAGTCCAGGACCGGGAAACGATCCAACCCTGGTCACGGTACGGTAACGAAACGGTGAAGACAAGGCCG
Source organism: Corynebacterium stercoris (assembly GCF_024160105.1). GTDB lineage: Bacteria > Actinomycetota > Actinomycetes > Mycobacteriales > Mycobacteriaceae > Corynebacterium > Corynebacterium stercoris. The sequence goes on along the minus strand of NZ_JAMFTQ010000005.1, from coordinate 31,506 downwards.
TTGCCGAGGTTCGTGCCGGCAAGCACGTCACATTCGGCACACGATTCACATGCGCCTCTGAAGCCCCTCCCGTGCGTCCAGAAACTACAAACCGTAGACCCTGCTGAAGGTCTCGCCGACCTCCTGCGCCACCTGCTCGGGGGTGATTCCGCGCGCCTCGGCGACCACATTCGCCGTGTGGCCGATCAGCGCCGGCTCATTGCGCGCGCCGCGGAACGGCTCCGGCGTCATGTACGGCGCGTCGGTCTCGATAAGGTACTGCCCCGCAGACGCGAGCGCCGCCGCCTCACGCAGCTCCTCGTTGCGCTTGAACGTGACATTGCCGGCGAAGCTGAGCACGTAGCCGCGGTCCAGCGCCTCGCGCGCCACATCCAGCGGCGAGGAGAAGCAGTGCAGGATCACGTGTTCCGGCCGCGGCGCGTCGGCGAGAATGCGCATGATCTCCGCGTCGCCCTCGCGGTTGTGGATCATGAGCGCCTTGCCGGTCTGCACCGCGAGATCGATGTGCCAGCGAAACGCCTCCTCCTGCACGTTCAGCGGCGCTGTGCCCTCGGCATCGTGTTGCAGCCAGTACGTGTCGATGCCGGTCTCCCCGATCGCCACACAGCGCTCGTCGGCCGCCATCTCGGTCAGGCGGGCGCGGGCGGCGTCGTCGAGCTCGTGCGCGCGGGTGGGGTGGATGGCGCATGCGGCGTACACGCGCTCGTCGAAGTGCGCGGCAGCGAGCGCGAGCTCCGCTTCCTCGAGGCCGTCGCCGACCGTGCAGATCCGCGCGACACCCGCGTCGGCGGCGCGCGCCACAATCGCGTCGACCTCCTCGGGCGAGCGAGCCCGGCAGGACGCAAGGTGCGTGTGGGCGTCGATCAGCCCGTCAACGCGTTCGGCGGGCACGGGCGTGGGGCGCGGCTTCTTGCTCATAGGATCAACCCTATGGCATTCACAGATTTGGATTCCGCTACCCGCCGCCAGCTGGAGAGCGACCTCGCCGAGGCTGCCGGACGCGGCATCGGCGGTGCAGTCACCGACGTCGTCGGCCAGTTCGAGGCGGAACTCACCGATTACCTCGCACTCCCGGCCGACGTGCGCCGCTCTTACCCGCGCGGCGAGACAGCGCGCCTCTACGGCACCGCACTCGGTGAAGCCCTGGTCCGCGAGGGGTTTACGTGGCAGCTGCTTATCGACGATTACGGCACCGACCTCGTCGTCGTCCGCGACGCCGGCGGCGCGGACCAGAAGTACACCGCTCCCCTCATCGTCGTGGATCAGCGCTTCGAGGACGAGGAGCCCGGGAAACTCACGACGTTCATCGGGCAGTTTTTGTAGTTCGGGCTAGCCCTCCAGGGATTCGCTGACCAAGTCCAGCACCGCCGCGCGCCACCTTGTGCTGCGCTCGCCGCGCTCGGCGTGGAGCGCCTCAACCAGCTGCTCGGTAAGCACCATGAGCGCCGCGCGCGAGGTGTGCAACAACTCCGCACGGAAGGAAGGATCCACCGGCGGGACGAGCAGCACGACGTCGGCGAGATCGGTCAGCGACGAGGGGGCGAAGGACGTGGCCGCGATGATGGCCGCCCCGCTTGCGCGGGCTTGCGCCACGACATCGAGCGTGGCGCGGTTCGCTCCAGAACCTGAGAAGACGAAGCACACCGACCCTTCCCCGAGGGAGTGCGCGGCGATGCGCTGCGTCATCGCGTCGGCGTGGAATTCTGCGGGGCGGCCGGCGGAGATGAGCCGCTGTGTGAGGTCGAGGCCCAGCGGGGCGGAAAGGCCGTTCGCCACGACGAGCACCCGATCCGCGGCGTCGAGGAGGTGCACCGCGCGGGAGAACGATGCCTCGTCGAGCGCGGCGAAGGATGCGTGGAGGCGGCGGGAGAACTCCGCTACGTTGTGCCGCAGCGTATCCAGCGGTGATCCTTCCCCACTCACTGCGGAAGCCTGCGGCGCGCCGGCGATCTGCTGCGCCAGCGCCACCCGCAACTGCGGGAAGCCGGAGTAACCCAGGCTCTGCGCGGTGCGGACCACGCTGGCGCGACTCACGCCCACGTGGTCCGCGAGCTGCTGCGCCGTCATCTCCACGGCCGTTGCCGGGTCGGCGCTAATGGCTTCAGCGACCGCCCGTTCCTTCGGCTGCAATGAGGACATCGCGGCGGCGATCCTCACGCTCGGCATCGCTTCCGGGCTCGGCGACGGTGGCACGGACGGTAGCTCCTCTCATAATCCGGCGGCGGATGGCGCCGGAGATTGCATCGACGATCATCGTGGCGACAATGATCACGATCAGCGTCATGCCGACCACGTCCCACTGACGGTAGTTGGTGTAGTTCGACAACATGTCGCCGATACCGCCGGCGCCGACCATGCCGAGCACCGCGGAGGTTCGGATGTTGATCTCGAAGCGGTACAGCGCGAACGAGATCAGAGCCGGAGCGGCCTGGGGCCACAGCGCCCAGCGCACCGTCTCGGCGGTGGTGCCGCCGGCTGCGCGGACCGCTTCGGCGGGACCCGGCGGAAGTGACTCGATCGTCTCGTACGCCCACTTGGACTGCTGGCCGATGCCGCAGATTGCCAGCGCCAACGCGCCCGTGAACGGCGTGAGGCCAGTGACGGTGAGCAGGATGATCGCCACGACGGCTTCCGGGAACGCGCGGATCACCGCGAACAGTCCGCGCAACAGCGCCCGGAGCCACGCCGGTCCGACCCCGCGGGCGGCGAGCATGCCGAGCGGGATCGAGAGAATCACGGTGCCGATCATGCCGATCCACGCCATCGAGATGGAGCGCCACATCTCCATCAGTGCGCGCGGGAGGCGCGACCAGTCGGGGTTCTCGAACATCAGCTTAAGGTAGTGCCACACCTGGGCGGGCACCTGGGGCAGATCGCTCCACGTGATGCGCAGGGAGACGAAGGAAGCGAGTATGACTAGGGCGATGACTACCGAGATGATCGTCTCGTACGTTTTCCGTGGTTTCGAAGGGAGTTGCAACGACACTTAGACCAGCCTCTTTCGCAGCCAGTTCGACAGCATCTCCACCAGCACCACAACCACGAGGATCTCGAGGATGATGATGGAAACGTCGTCGTACGCGAAGAAGGAGCGGCGCTCTTCCAGGAGGCGGCCGATGCCGCCCGCTCCGACGAGGCCGAGGATCGCGGAGACGCGCACGTTGAGCTCCAAGGTGTAGAGCCACTGGTTCATGAACAGCGGCATGACCTCGGGAAGCGCCATCGTGTGGTTGATCTGGAACTGCGTGCCGCCAGCTGCGCGTCCGGCCTCGATGTAGGCGTGGTCCTCGGAGTCAATCGCCTCGGAGACAAGCTTGACCACGATGCCGAGGTCGAAGAGGAACAGGGTGATCACGCCGGGCAACGCGCCAACGCCGACCATGGCCACGAGAATCGAGGCGTAGACCAAGTCCGGCACGGAACGCATGATGTTGATCAGCGTGCGCACAACGGTGCGGCCGATGCTGTTCGGGTTGGTCGGGCTCGCTGCCCAGAGCGTCAGCGGCACAGAGACGACGGCGGAGAGCACTGCGCCGACGACGGCCATTTGCAGCGTCTCCAGCATCGGGCGCGCCGTGCGGGGCAAGAACGCGAAGTTCGGCTGCAGCATCTGCAGGAGCTTCTCAGCGCCGTTGCGCCAGTTCTGCGCGATCGACAGGAGGTCGACATTGATGCCGCCGATCTGCGGCGTCATTGTAAGCGCGGTGAAGGCGACGAAAGCGGCGACAATGAGCAACGCCCGCGTGCGGTTGGTCGGCTTTTCGGGCAGCGTCAGCCGCCTAGTCGGCGCGGTCATCAGTGCTTCCCCACCACATCGCCGGGCTGGACGCGGCGGCCGTAGATCTGCTCGAAATCGGCGTCCGTGGCCTCCGCGGTGGGCCCGTCGTAGACGAGCTCGCCCTGGCGCAGGCCAATCAGCCGCGTGGTGTACTGCCTGGCGAGGTCGATGACGTGCAGGTTGACCAGGACGGTCAAGCCCTGCTCCTGGTTGATTCGCATGAGGTCGGCCATCACCGAGTGGGCGGTCGGCGGGTCGAGGGAGGCGACGGGTTCATCGGCAAGCATGACAGCTGGCTGCTGGGTGAGCGCCCGCGCGATGGCTACGCGCTGCTTCTGGCCGCCGGAAAGCGCCCCGGCGCGCGCCCAGACCTTCTCCAGCATGCCGACGGAGTCCAGGGAATGCAGCGCGAGCTCCTTGTCCTCCTCGGTCGGCCGGTCGAAGAGGGTGCGCCACCAGGGGTTGCGGGCGAAGCTGCCGACGAGGACGTTGTGGTACACGTCCGTGCGCTCCGCCAGGTTGAACTGCTGGAAGATCATGCCGATCTGCCCCCGCGCCTCGCGGAGCTGCCTGCCCTTGAGCTCATTGATGACGTAAGGGCCAACGCTGACCCGCCCGGCGGTGGGTTCAGCCAGCCCGTTGATCGTGCGGATCAACGTCGACTTGCCGGAACCCGAGAGGCCGACGACTGCGACCATCTCGCCAGGTTCGATGTTCAGCGAGACATTTTTCAGTGCCTGGGTCCCGTTCGGGTAGGTCACTGACACGTTCTCGAGCACGATGGGCCACGGTTCGCGGGCGCGGCCGGCACGATCTTGCTGCATGTCGGTTCCTTAGGCGCTTAGGACTTGAAGCGGGTGTAGATCTCGCCGTAACGCTCGATCTCAGCCTGGTTGGTGTCCTTGGTCCAGTCGGTCAGGCCGACCAGGTCCTGCATGACCTGCTTCGCCTCGTCGGAGGAATCGACGTAGGTGTCCATGAGCTCAGCCAGCTTGGCCTTAAGGTCCTCCGGCAGGCTCTTCGCCACAACCACGCCGCCGTTCGGGATCATCTCGGTGTATGCGAAAGCGACCATGTCAGTGGCGGCCTCCGGGGCCTCCTTGATGATGGACGCGCGGGCATCCCAGTAGCCGAAGCCGACCTCGGCATCGCCCTTCAGGACGGCGAGCATGGCGTTGTTGTTGCCCTGCACCGGAACCTGGGTGAGCTTGTCCACGTCCACGCCCTCATCCTCGAGGGTGACAATCGGGTACTGGTAGCCGGCCGGGGAGGTGGCTGCCTGCATGGCGACCTTGGTGCCCGGCTCGATGTTCTTCAGTGCGTCGGTAGCCGCCGGGCCCTGGCCGCTGGCGGTCTCGCCGGCCTTCTCGATGCCGTTGCAGTACTTGAACTCGGTCTTGGAGGCCTCGTAGGTGGCCATGACCGGCTCATCCTTGCAGTACTTGTCCGGGTTGTTCGTGTAGGCCACGGAGGCGTAGGAGGTGGCGCCGAAGCGGACATCGCGCAGGAGCAGCTCAGCGTCGAACTGCTTCATGGCGTTGTACAGGGAGCCGGCGTCGGTGATGGCCACCTGCGCCTGATTCGCGCCGATGGCCTCGACGGTCGCGGCGTAGTCGTTCGCCACCACGCCGTTGACCTCGATGCCGAGGTTCTCGGAGAGGTAACTGGTCAGCGGCTTGAGCGCCTCGGCGAGGTTCTCGCCTTCGGTGGCCGGGACGAGGGAGATGGTGATGGACTTCGGCCAGTTCGCCTTGTCGTCGGCGGCGGCGCTGGTGGCGCTGGTGGCGTCGCTGTTGGAGTCGGAGGAGCAGCCCGTGAGGGAAAGCGCCGCGGTGGTGACCAGCGCGCCGAGGGCGAGAGCAGACTTACGCATGGGTTTGACCTTTCGGGGTGGGGCGTGGTGTGGGAGGGTTACTGGGTGGGGGGTTGCGCAGCCCAGGTGACAAGCTCGCCGCGAAGATCGTTGAGCGTTTCCCCGCGCAGCGTCACGTCCGCGTCCGACTCTGCAGCAGTTGCGCCGACGAGGGCGGTATCCGCTCCGAGGTCGATCGCCGGCTGCAGGTCGAATTCGACGATGTCGCCGATTGCCATCACCGGCCCCAGCTGGAGGGCTTCGCGCAAGATCGGGTAAAGCCCATCCGGCTTGCCGACGCTGAAATGCAGGTGATCGAAGAGGTGGCGCACGCCCCAGGAGTCGAGGACTTGCTCGACTCCGACTCCGGGCGCGTTTGTTGCGAGGTGCAGCTCCGCGTGCTCGCGCAGCGCTTCCAGCAGGCCGGCGAGGCCTTCGGGTGCTGCAACGGGCGCTTCCGCGGTGCCCAAGATTTCACGGCTGGCCTGGTAGGCCTGGTTCATCGTCCCGGAAGAAACCCCGTCCTGCGCGGCCAGCTCCCCCACGACGTGGTAACCATCGCGGTAGGTGGAACGGCCGGCATCGAATGTGCGCAGCGCCTCCTCAACTCGCTGGACGAAGTCCGCGCCAGCGGACGGTGCCACCTGCTTGGCGTACGCCACCACCGGCCCGTGCCCGATGGCGAGCGTTCCATCGAAGTCGAAGATCACACTGCGAGTCACTTCTACGGTCTCCCTCAAACTTGGACGATGCGTTCACAATAACTATGCAATGTGAACACTCCGTCCACGCAATGTGAATTTTAGGTGAAATGCATAAAATTTTAGGTGAAATGCATAAAGGAGCCGTCGACAAGCGAGCGGCTCCTGATAGATGTTCTTGTAGTTACTGCACCGGCGCCCATTCGGGACCGGTCTCGCCGAGCTCCGGATCGAGCTTGGCAATCAGCGGCTGCGGCTTCGCAAGCTCCGTGCCCGGCACCACCTCGACGCGGCCCCACTCGGCCTGCTCCGCGCCGTAATCACCGGTGATGGTCAGGTAGGTCTGGCCCTGCTCGGGCAGGCCGACGCCGACGAGGTCGAACTCGGCGTCGTCGACGACCTCCTCGATGCGCGGCTCCGCGGCCCACACGCCCTCGCGGCCGAGGGTTTCGTGGACGCGCTGCGCGGTGTGCGGCAGGAACGGGGTGAGCATGGTGTTGCAGTCCGACACGACCTGCAGCGCCGTCCACAGCACGGTGGCCAGGCGCTCGCGCTGGGCCTCGTCCTTGGCCAGCTTCCACGGCTCCATCTCGGCGATGTAGGCGTTCGCCTCGCCGACGACGTGCATGATCTTGGTGATGGCGCTCTTGAAGTGCGCCGCGCCCAGGTCTGCGCCTGCAGACTCGAAAGTGGACTCGGCGAGCGCCAGGATGCGCTCGTCCGCCTCCTCGAGCGGGCCCGGCACCGGTACCTGGCCGAAGTTCTTGTGCGCCATAGATACAGTGCGGTTGACCAAATTGCCCCAGCCGTTCGCCAGTTCGTTGTTCACGCGGCGGACAAACTCGTCCCAGGTGAAGTCGGTGTCGTTGTTCTCCGGGCCGGCAACGGCGATGAAGTAGCGCAGCGGGTCCGGGCCGAACTCGGCGAGGAAGTCCTTGACGTAGATCACCACGCCCTTGGAGGAGGAGAACTTCGAGCCGGACATGGTGAGGAACTCGCTGGAGACCACTTCCGTCGGCAAGTTCAGGCGCCCGAGGGGGCCCTCGTCCCCACCCTTGGAGCCGAGACCCGCGTAACCCAGCAGCTCAGCGGGCCAGATCTGGGAGTGGAACGTGATGTTGTCCTTGCCCATGAAGTAGTAGCCCTCGGTGGCGGGGTCCTGCCAGAAGTCCTTCCACGCGTCCGGGTTGCCGGAGCGAGCCGCCCACTCGATGGAAGCGGACAGGTAGCCCACCACGGCGTCGAACCACACGTAGAGCTTCTTGCCCGGGTTGTCCTCCCAGCCCTCGACGGGCACGGGGATACCCCAATCGATGTCGCGCGTCATGGCGCGCGGGCGCATGTCTTCGAGCAGGTTGAGGGAGAACTTCAGCACGTTGGGGCGCCACTCCTCGCGCGTGGACAGCCACGCCTCGAGCGCGTCGTGCAGCGCGGGGAGGTCGAGGAGGAAGTGCTCCGTCTCCACAAATTCCGGCGTCTCGCCGTTGATCTTGCTCACCGGGTTGATCAGGTCGGCCGGGTCGAGCTGGTTGCCACAGGTGTCGCACTGGTCGCCGCGGGCATCGGTGGCGCCGCAGATTGGGCAGGTGCCCTCGATGTAGCGGTCCGGCAGGGTGCGGCCAGTGGACGGGGAAATCGCGCCCTGGGTGGTCTCCTTGACCATGTAGCCGTTGGCGTAGAGGCCGCGGAACAGCTCCTGCACCACCGCGTAGTGGTTACGGGTGGTGGTGCGGGTGAACAGGTCGTAGCTCAAGCCCAGGCCCGCCAGGTCCTGAACAATCTGGGCGTTGTATCGGTCGGCGAGTTCCTTGACGGTCACGCCTTCCTTGTCCGCCTGCACCAGCAGCGGGGTGCCGTGCTCATCAGTGCCGGAGACCATGAGCACGTTCTTGCCGGTCATCCGCTGGTAGCGGGCGAACACATCGGACGGCACGCCGAACCCGGCGACGTGGCCGATGTGGCGCGGGCCGTTCGCATACGGCCACGCGACGCAGACAAGAACGTTTTGGGATGCACTCATGCCCCCAAGCATAAGTTATGGGGGCTTGGGCGCTTATCGACGCTTCAGCATCCGCGCCATCTGGCGGCGGCGCTCGTCGAACTCGAGCTGATCCAGGTGCGCGCGGCGCTCAATGGCGAGCTTGCGGGCGAAGCGCTCCTGCTCCTTCTGCGCGAGGTACAGCGAATCGTTCGACACGTCGCGGACAATCGCGAACATCAGCGCTACCAGGATGATCAGGAACGGGGACGCGGCCACGATGGTGACGCTCTGCAGCGCGTTAAGGCTGTCGGCGCCGCCCATGAGCAGCATGGTCAGCCCTACGGCTGCGGTAGCTACGCCCCAGATGGCGGCGAGCCACGGCTTGGCGCTGGACTGGCCGTTCTGGGACATGGAGGCCATCACGGTGGACGCGGAATCGGCGGAGGTGATGAAGAAGGTGCCCAGCAGGATCACCGCGAAGATGCCCATGAAGTAGCCGCCCGGCAGGGTGTGCAGCAGGTTGAACAGCTGCTCCTCGTTGCTGGCGCCCGCGATGGACGCGCCCTCCTGCTCCAGCTTGATTGCGGTGCCGCCGAAGATGGCGAACCACACGGTGGACAGGCCAGACGGGACGAGCAGCACACCGAGGCAGAACTCGCGGATGGTGCGGCCGCGGGAGATGCGGGCCAGGAAGGTGCCCACGAACGGGGACCAGGACGCCCACCACGCCCAGTAGAAGATGGTCCAGCCGGAGAGGAAGCCGCCGGCTTCACCGTCGGCGGACTCGGCGGTGCGGCCGGCCATCTCGAAGAACTGCTGCAGGTACATGCCGATGGAAGTCGGCAGCAGGTTGAGGATGGACACGGTCGGGCCGAGCACGAACACGAAGATGGCCAGAAGCGCGGCAACAACCATGTTGAAGTTGGACAGCCACTGGATGCCCTTGCCCACACCCGACATGGCGGAGAGCAGGAAGGCCAGAGTGAGCACGGCGACGATGCCGATGATCAGCTTGTCCGAGGGGTTGTCCACGAAGCCGCTGGCCTCGAGGCCGGAGGAAATCTGGATGGCACCCAGGCCCAAGGAGCAGGCGGTGCCGAAGATCGTGGCGAAGATGGCGAAGCCGTCGATGAGCTTGCCCAACCAGCCGTCGGCACGCTCCTGCCCGATGAGCGGGATGAACGCGGAGCTGAGCAGCTGCTTGCGGCCCAGGCGGAAGGTGGAGTACGCGATGGCGAGGCCGACGATGGCGTAGAGCGCCCAGGGGTGCAGCGTCCAGTGGAACATGGTCTGCGCCATGGCAGTGCCCACTTCGTTCGGCTCGTGGCCAGGCACGCCGCCGGTGTAGAACGCGAGCGGCTCGGAGGCGCCGAAGAACATCAGGCCGATGCCCATGCCGGCCGCGAACATCATGGCGATCCAGGATGAGGTGCGGAATTCCGGCTGTTCATCGTTGGAGCCGAGGCGGATCGAGCCGAACTTGGACAGGGCGACGACGAGCACGAACACCACGAAGGCGGTGCCGAAGAAGATGAAGGCCCAGCCGACGTTCTCCATGACCCACGCGAAGGCGGCGTCGGCGAACTCGGTGAAGCCGGTCGGGGTGGCCAGCGCCCAGCCGACGACAGCTGCGACGATGACCACGAGCGGGATGACGATGGCGAGGTCGATCGGCGCGTCCTTCGCCTCGGACTGCATCTCCACAGTGTCTTCGGGGAGTGTGGCCTCCGCGAGGTCGCCGCGGCGGTCGGCGGCGATCATGGACGCGAGTTCGCTGGTGGCGGTCTGGTCGGTTGGTTCCGATTGGTCAGTAGCTATCGGTTTTTCGGTTGCATCACGTTGGGACATGAAGTTTCCTCGAAACATATAGGGATGATCAATGACCCCCGCAGGTTACAGGAGCTAACCCCAGGACCGCGAACCGGGGAAAGCTGTGCTACCGCTGCGCAAGGACAGCGTCGTAGAGTTCGCCGCCCTTCACGCCGTGCTCCTTTGCGACGTCTTTGGCCGCATCTTTCATTCGCTGACCAGCGTCGACGCGGCGCAGCACCTCGGCGACCAAATCCTCCGGATCCGCAGCCTCCGCCGTCCCACCTTCGATGACCACCGTGATTTCCCCCCGCACGCCGTCCGCAGCCCACGCCGCCAGCTCGCCGAGTGTGCCGCGCTTGACCTCCTCGTAGGTCTTCGTCAACTCGCGGCAGACCGCAGCGCGGCGGTCCTCCCCCAGCACCCGCGCCGCGTCGCGCAGCGTCGCCTCGATGCGGTGGGGCGACTCGAAGAAGCACACGGCCCTCCGCTCCCCGCGCAGGGATTCGAGCCACGTCTCGCGGGCGCCGGCTTTGCGCGGTGCGAAACCGTCGAAAATGAAGTGCCCCACGTTGAGCCCGGACAGCGCCAGTGCCGTGGTCACGGCGGACGGCCCGGGGATGCAGGTCACGGGCACGCCGGCGTCGTGCGCGGCGGCGACGAGTGCAAGCCCCGGGTCGGACACGATCGGCATGCCGGCGTCGGTGACCACCAGGACCACGCCGGTGCGGGCGTCGCGCAGGAGTTCCTCGCGTCGCGCATCCTCGTTGTGGTCGAAGTTGGACACAATGCGCCCGCGGGGTGCGACCCCGAGCGCCGCGGCGAGCGCCCGGGCCCGGCGCGTATCCTCCGCCGCGATGACATCGGCGTTCGCGAGCGCGTCGCGCAGCCGGTCGGTGGCGTCCCCGATGTTGCCCAGCGGCGTGGCCGCGAGCACCACCCCGGTGGCGGGCAGCGCGGGCTGTGTGGTCTGTGCATCGGAGGCCATAGCCCGTGAGTGTACGGGAGGGCAGCTAATATCCATCTGCGTGAGTACCGTCGCCGCCACGCCCCAGCTGCCCCGCGCCACCCGCCCGAAGCGTCCGGCGCCGGGCGCGCCCGTTACCGTGCCGTGGACGAGGCGCGACTCTGTAGCTACCGCCGTCATCGCCGCGTTGGCACTGTTCACCCGCTTTTTGGGCCTGACGCAGCCGACGAGCTCCGGCACACCGGTGTTCGATGAGAAGCACTACGTGCCGCAGGGCTGGGATATGGTGCGCTCCTCGTTCAACCCGGTACTGGGCGGCATCGAGTCCAACCCGGGCTATGGCCTAGTGGTGCACCCGCCGCTGGGCAAGCAGCTGCTCGCGGCCGGTGAGACGTTGTTCGGCTACACGCCGCTGGGCTGGCGCATCATGACGGCGCTCTTCGGCGCGGCCGTGGTCGTCTTCGTGTTTTTGCTGGCGCGGCGGGTGAGCCAGTCCACCTCGATCGGCATCTTCGCGGGCATTATCGCGCTTTTCGACGGTGTCCTCCTCGTCGCCGCCAAGTTCGGCATGCTGGACATTTTCCAGGTGTTGTTCATCGTGATGGCCGCGTGGACGCTGGCGGGCGACATGCGCCAGATCCACCACCGCTGGCACGACGCCTGGCTGGCCGGCGAGGTGGACAAGGCCGGCCCCCTGGGACCGCGCATGGGTTTCCGCTGGTGGCGCTTCGCCACCGGCGTGCTGCTCGGCCTCGCGCTGAGCGTGAAGTGGTCGGGTCTCTACTACATCGCCTTCTTCGGCCTGCTCGGCTCATTCTGGGACCTGTGGCTGCGCAAGCGCTACGGCGTTGAGAAGCCGCTGGCCGGCGCCCTGCTCAAGGACGTGCCGCCGGCGCTCGCGACGATCGTGCTTCTCCCGGCGCTGCTCTACATCTGGTCCTGGCGCGCGTGGTTCGCTTCCGAGACCTCGGTGTACCGCCACTCGCTTGCCGACGGCACCATTGCCGGCTCCGATTGGCCCTGGCTGACCAACCTGCCGGAGCCGGTCGCCGGGTGGCTGTACTACCACTTCTCCGTGCTGAACTTCCACGGCTCGCTCACCAGCTCTTCCGGCCACTCCCACCCGTGGGATTCCAAGCCGTGGGCGTGGCTGGTGGGTGCCCGCCCGATCCTCTACTACTCCGCCACGGACATTGAGTGCGGCAACGGCGGCACCTGCCGGGAGATGATCTACCTCTTCGGCACCCCGGCCATCTGGTGGCTCACCGTGCCGGTGCTGCTGTGGGCGCTGTGGGCGTGGATCACTCGCCGCGACCTGCGCGTGATGGTGCCGTTCATCGCCTGGATGGCGGGCTTCCTGCCGTGGCTCGCGGCCTTCGACCGCCAGATGTACTTCTTCTACGCCACCGCGCTGGTGCCCTTCACCGCAGTCCTCATCGCGCTCGCGCTGGGCAACATCGCGCAGAGGGGCCGGCCGCTCACGTGGCCGTGGCTGCGCAAGCTCGCCGACGCCACCGTCACCTCCGGCCAGTTCGCCGTGGTTATCTACCTCGCGCTGGTGGCGGCCTGCTTCATCTACTGGGGCCCGATCTTCTACGGGCTCATGGTGCCGGAGAGCTACTACCAGTCGCTCATGTGGCTGCCCAGCTGGCGCTAAACATCTACAGCGGGTTCGCGTTCAGCAGCGACCACGCGCGGCGCACCTCGATACCGCGGTCGGCGGCCCACGTCCACACCAGCGCCACCAGCGTGGCCAGCGGTACAAGGACGAGGCTCAAGGGATACTCGCCGTAGTGCAAAAGAGCGTCGCGAAGCGCAAAGCCCGCGGTAAACGTGAACATCGTGCCCACGATGAGCAGCACGCCCGGCACCTGGCGCGGGCGCCACGCGGTGAGCCCGAGCGCCAGCGCCACACCGAGTCGCACTGCCGCAAAGGAGGTCGCCGCCGGGTCGGTGGTCTCGGGGTTCGCCATCAGCGCGATGCCCCACACGGCCCACACCAGCGCCATCGCCACCAGCGCCAGCCGCCCGATCGCGAGGGTGACCATGCGGCGCTGCGCCATTTTGCGCCACGGGTCGCTCACCCCGGCCAGAATCACGTCGGCGAGGTCCGGCGGCTCAATCTCCGCGGCCTTCAGCTCGCGGGAGAGCGCCACGGAGCGCTCCCAGTAGCGGCTGCATTCGGGGCACTGGGCGACGTGTGCGTCCACCACTGCGTCGTCAAGCGAATGCGCCTCCCCGTCGAGCCGCGCGGAGAGCGCGGCCTGGATCTGATCGTGCTCAATCACGGGTGAGCACCCCGTCGAGGCTGGCGCGGCCGGTGCCGAACACCACAATCATGAACAGGGACGCGGCCAGCACCAGCGGATACTCCACGCCGCTGGTGTCGGCGAAAAAGCCGTTATCCAGGTGCACGAAGTAGCCGGCGGCGAGGGTGAGCAGCACCAGAATCGAGGCCGCGATAGTGGTCAAAAGCCCGATGATGATAAACGTGCCGGCAATCAACTCCACCGTGCCGGCGAGGTAGGCGCTGACCTGCGGCTGCGGCACCCCGGCTTTGGATAGCTCGGAGCCGAACGCGCGCATGCCGGTGCCGAACCAGTGCTGGTAGCCGCGCGCCACGAACACCACGCCAAGCACAATGCGCAACAACAGGAGCGCAAAGTCGCGCACGGCAGGCCTATTCATGCGAATTAGCCTACTCATGGAACCAAACCGCTTCGAGAGGAGTCGAATACGTATGACAGCTTCTCAAAACCTCACTCCAGTTATCGGCCCCGACGGACTCGCGCGCCCGCCCTGGGCTGTCACCGACCCCCTCCTGCGCCACTACTACGACACCGAATGGGGCATGCCCGTGCGCGACGAGGCCGGCATGTTCGAGCGCCTCTGCCTCGAAGGCTTCCAAGTGGGCCTGTCGTGGCGGCTCATCCTCACCCGCCGCGAGGCCCTGCGCGCCGCGTTCCACGGCTTCGACCCGGACAAGGTCGCCGCCATGGAGGGCATCGAGCATTTGCTTGCCGACGCTTCCTTGATCCGCAACCGCAGAAAACTCCTCGCCCCGCTCACCAACGCGAAGGCGACGCTCGCGCTGCGAGAAGAGGGCACGAACCTCGCCGAGTTCATCTGGTCCTACCAGCCCGACACCACCCCGGTGCCGCTCACGGCGGCGGACGTGCCCTCCCAATCGCCCGAGTCCGTGCAGCTCGCGAAAGACCTGAAGCGCAAGGGCTTCACCTTCGTCGGCCCAGTGACCATGTACGCGCTCATGGAGTCCGTGGGCATCGTGGACACCAACCTGGTGGGCACCTGGCGGCGCGGCGCGTCGGGGGTGTGGGTGTAGCGCGCGGGAAAATTCGTCGGCATCCTGGGTGGCATGACGCATGTTGGCGAAGCCATTGTGAAAACCCTCGAGGCCCACGGGGTCAAGCGCGCCTTCCTCGTGCCCGGCGAGAGCTTCCTCGCCGTGCTGGACGGCCTGCACGACTCCCCCGTCGACGCGATTGTGTGCCGCCACGAGGGCGGCGCGTCCTTCGCGGCGGAGGCCCACGGCAAGGCCACAGGCGAGGCGGGCGTGTGCATGGTCACGCGCGGCCCCGGGGCGGCGAACGCCAAGATCGGCCTCTACACCGCGTGGCAGGACGAGACGCCGATGGTGCTCTTCGTCGGCCTCGTGCCCACCGCGGACCGCTACCGCGAGTCCTTCCAGGAGTTCGACGTGAACGCCTGGTTCGGCGACATCGCCAAAGGCGTTTACGTGGTGGACGCCCCCGAGCGCGCCTCGCGCATCGTCGCCGCCGCGTTCCACCTGGCCACGTCCGGCCGCCGCGGCCCCGTGGTGGTGGGCTTGCCGGAGGACATCATCGCCGAGGAATTCACCGGAACCATCTCCGGCCCCCACACCCGCGCCGCAGGCGCCGTCTCTCCGAGCGACCTCGAGGCCGTGGCGTCGGCGCTTCGCGGCGCGGAGCGCCCCCTCATCTTCGAGGGCGGCCAGGGCTGGACGCAGGACGCCGCCGACGCGTGGCAGCGCTTCGCCGAGGAGCACCAAATCCCAGTCCTCAACGACATGCGCTCCAGCGACAAGATCAACTTCGATTCCCCCGCCAACGCCGGCTGGCTGGGCACCGCCCGCAACGAAAAGACCGCGGAGCTTTTAGAGCGTGCCGACGTTTTGATCCAGGTCGGCGCCAAACTTTGGGACAAGCCCACGGACAATTTCGAGCTGCGCCAGGGCATGGATTGCAGGAACCTGGTGATCAGCGTCGACCCGGACCAGATCGCCAACTCCGGCGCGATCACCCACCACGTGCTCGCGGACCCGGCCACCTTCGCCAAGGCGCTGGACAGCCTCGATCTGGGCGGCAAACCGGACACCAGCGAGTGGTTCGCCGAGGCGCGGCGCATCCACGAGGACTTCAGCGCCATCCCGCCTGCCGACGCCCGCTTCCCCGACCTCCCCGAGGGTGCGGTGGATATGTACGCGGTGATGGAAGCGATCGTCGACAAGCTCGATGCCCGGGCGCTGTGCACCTACGGAGCGGGCAACCACTGCTTCTGGCCGCAGCGCTTCTTCCCCACCCGCGCGTTTCCGTCCATGCTGGCGACCCGGCTGGGCGCGATGGGGTACTCGGTGGCGTCGGCGATGGCGGCCAAGCTCGCCGATCCGGAGCGCACCGTGGTGGCGTTCACCGGCGACGGCGAGCTGATGATGAACGGCCAGGAGCTGATCACCGCCGTGCGCTACGAGACGCCGATGCTGGTCGTCGTGGTGGACAACGAGCAGTACGGCACGATTCGCGCGAACCAGGAGAAGACGTATCCGGGCCGCGTGGAGGGCACGCAGCTGGTGAACCCTGACTTTGTCATGTGGGCGCAGTCGATGGGCGCATGGGCCGAGAAGATCGAGCGCAACGACGAGGTTGCTGCGGCCGTGTCGCGGGCCTTCGAGCAGGTCGAGGCCGGCCAGGTGGCGCTGCTGCACGTGATCGTGGATCAGGACCACGCCACGCCGGAAGGCAGCGCCGAAGCGTAACCGGAGCTAGTCGCAGTCCATCTCGGCGAAGGCTTCCTCCACCGAGTCGTGCTCCTCGCGGGATTCCTCCCACACCTCCTTGAAGGCGAAGAAGTTCACCGCGGCGATGATGAGGCCAGCGATGATGATCAGGATGTTGGCCAGCGCGTCGTTGCGCGCCGCGAGCCACGCGCCGGTGGTGAGCGAGGAGCCGGCATCGCGCACGCGCAGGAGGATGACGGCGCAGATGAGGTTGACGATGAGCGCACCCACCGCCGTAACCGTCAAGCCTTCCGACGGCGGGACCTGGTTGAGCAGTTTGTGCACCACCATGGCGATCGCCGCGATGGCCGGGATGAGGATCAAACCGGCGAGTACGCCACCCACCGCGCGGCGGCGCTCGGCCGGCCACGCGACGGCGACAAACACCAGCAGGTTGATGGCGGTGTCTTCGAGGACTCGACAAAGAAGTAGGCCAAGTTGAGCAGCGCCACGATGAGCACGGCGCGGCGGATCCGTTGTGCGGTCACGCCGGGACATGCTACCCCGCCAAAGGGAAACCCCCCTCACCGGGCGCTATTTGCGCTGGTGAGAGGGGGAATTTGTGGAGCTAAGGGGAATCGAACCCCTGACCTTCGCATTGCGAACGCGACGCTCTACCAACTGAGCTATAGCCCCGCACAGCGAGCAAGGTTACTCCCGCGCGTCTCCACCTCGAAATCGCCGGGGTGAGCTGGGCTAATCGGGTCGTTATGCGACGCGGTCCTCGCGGAAGCGGCCGTGGTCCGGCTCCGGCTGGCGGTAGCGCGGGAGGTGGTCGAAATCCGGGCTCTCGTCGTCCAAGTTGAGGATCACGGAGCCTGCGCGGCGGCGCTCGCCGGCTGCCGGGGCGGGGCGCTCCACAGTGTCGACGCCTAAGCGGGCGCGGCGCAGCTGGCGCATCCGGCGGGCACGCAGGGCGCGCTCCTGCTTGACGACGCGGCGCAGCGCCACCATGAACCACACCGTCAGCGCGATCGAGATGGCGGGCAGCACCCACACCCAGCCGCCCGCGACTGTCGCGGCGACCAAGGTAATCACGCAGGCGATGATGAGGCCCAGGAAGGTGCGCTGGCGGCGCTTCTGGCGGTCGGCGCGGATCAACTCGTCACGCTTCGGATCCCAGCCGCCGCGGCCCTTGCGGGTCTCGGCGTACGCCTGGTCGTCCTCGGTCGCCTCGACGACCTCGGTGTCCTCCGCGTCCTCCGCGTCCTCCTCGGTCTCAGCCTCCAGCTCTACCTCGTCCTCGAGCTCGGCTTCCGCATCCGGCTCGGCTTCTGCCTCGTAGCCAAAGTCGGAGGGCGCGAGGTACGCTTCGTCGACCTCGTAGACGGTGGAGCCAGCCTCGGCCTTCAGCACGGAGTATGCGGTGGAGCCGCCCGATGTTTCCGTCTCCTCGGCGGCCGCAGCGTCCGCGGGCTCCTCTGCTTCTGCCTCGACGACGGGCTGCTCAATCACCGCAACGCGGGACGAACCGGCGCGCTTGGGGAAGAGCGGGCGCAGCGCCCCGTTCGTGTCGTCGATAAGCACCTGCTCCTCCTCGGCCACGGCCTCGACGACCTCGTAGTCCTCGTCGGACGCGGTGTTGTGGCGGTGCACGTCGGCAGCGGTGAGCTTCGGGCGGCGGCGGGTGGCAACTGGTGCGGTGCCGCCCTCGAGCAGCACGCGGGTTTCCTCGTAGCCTTCGCCGGAGCGGCGGATCGGCTTGTTGTTGCCCAGCACCAGCGGTGCCAGCACGATGATCCACACGACAATGATCAGCAGAATGATCAGGCTCGGGCTGCCCATCAGCACGCGCCACCTTTCGTCACAAAATTCACCCAGGGTTGTTCCCCATCACGCTATCGGCACACGCGAGACTCACCCGCCCGGCGCGCCGTGAAAGTGCCCGGCGAATTCAGCGGATGCGGCCCGCGGCAGCGAGGCGCTGCACCGCGGTCGTCGGAAAGTCCTCGATGTTCAGCGCAACGAAGTGGTGGTCGCGCCACTGGCCGTCGATGTGCAGGTTGCGGCGCATGAAGCCTTCCTCGCGGTAGCCGCAGGCTTTGAGCACGCGTCCCGACGCAGGGTTGTACGGCAAATACGTCGCGGTGACGCGGTGCATGCCCACCCGGCCGAAGGCGTGGTCCGTGCCTAGAGCACAGGCGGCGGTGGCCACGCCGCGGCCCATGTAGGGCGAGTACACCCAGTAGCCGATCCAGCATTCGCTCACCGCGCCGTGCTGGATGTTGCCGAGGGTGACCTGGCCGGCGAAATGCCCGTCGACCTCGATGACGAAGGGCACGACCGTGCCGTCGGCGGCGAGGCGCTTGAGGTTTAAGTAGCTGTTGCGCCAGGCCGCAGGCGAGTGCGCGTCGCGCCACGTGCCCTGCGTGGTGGGCTCGACGGGTTTCAGCCACTTCTCGTCCTGGATGCGCATCTGCATCCAGGCTTCCGCATCCCGCGAGGCGAGGGGGCGCAGGCGCACGTGGGAGCCGTCGCGGAGGATGACATCGCCGGTGGATTCCGGCCAGCCCGGGGTAGGTGCGCGAAAGGGCGCGAGAACACGGTCGAACATCTAGGACCGCTGCTGCAGAAACTCAACGTCCACGATATCGCCCGGGCGCACGTAGGTCACACCTTCGGGCAGGCGGATCATCGCGTTCGCCTCAGCGAAGCCGGCGAGCAGGTGCGCCGGCGATCCGTCGGCGGTGCCGAGGCTCTCCACCAGGTAGTCGCCGGTGTCCGCATCGCGCATGAGGCGGGCTCGGACGTAGCCTCGGCGCCCGCCGATCGACTCGATAGCGCGCAGGGAGCGCGCCCGCACGGCGCGGCGGCCGGTCGAGCTCTTGCCCAGGGATTTGCGGATCGCAGGGCGCACGATCGTCTCCGCGATGACGAGGGCGCTGACCGGGTTGGCGGGGAGGAGGAAGGCGGGCACGCGTTCGTCGCCGAGCAGGGCGAAGCCCTGGACCGAGCCGGGGTGCATGGCCACGCGGGTGGTGTCCACCTCCCCCAGCTCGCCGAGCACGTCCTGAATCGCGCCGGCGCCCGAGCCGCCGACGGCGCCGCAGATGATGACTAGCTCGCTGCGCGCCACGGCGGAGGCGACCACCTCGCGCAGGCGGCGCGGCTCGGCGTTTATGATGCCCACGCGGTGCACGTCCGCGCCGGCCTCCTCGGCAGCGGCGGCGACCACGTACGACGCCACGTCGTAGACCTGTCCGAGACCTGGCTCGCGGTCCACATCCACGAGCTCCAGGCCGTAGCTCATCACGGTGACGCGCGGACGCGGGTAGACCAGCACCTTGTCGCGGCCGGCGGCGGCAAGCAGGCCCACCTGGGCGGGGCCGAGGACCGCGCCCGAGCGCACGGCGATGTCGCCCGGCTGGATGTCGGCACCGGGGCGGCGCACAAATTCGCCGCTGCCGACGGGCCGGGTCGGGGTCACGCGCTTCACGCCGCGGTCGGTCCACTCGAGCGGCAGGACGGCGTCGGCAAGCGTCGGCAAGGGTGCACCCGTGGCCACGCGCACCGCCTGGCGCGGCTGCAGGCGGAGCGGCTTTTGCGAGCCGGCAGCCACTTCACCCACCACGGGCAGCGCGCCGTCGCGGGCGGGTTTGGGGGCTTCCGCGTCGGGCTGATCGCTTGCGTCGTGACGCGCGGAAAGCCCAGCGGTGCCGCCCACGTCCACGGCGCGCACCGCGTAGCCGTCTACCGCGGCCTGCGCGAAGCCCGGCAGCGGGCGGGTGGCGCTGACCTCCTCGGCGCACATCAACCCGAGGGCGTCGCCGATGCCCACGCGGACAGGCTCCGGCACCACGGCGGCATCAACGACCATGTCCAGCTGCTGTTCAACGCTGCGCATCGGCCCCGCTCCCCTCGCCTGGTTGGTGTGTGCCTACGCCTGCTCGCCGCGGGCGAGCACCTCGGGGTGCTCCGCCTCGAAATCGGCGATGATCTGCTTGATGGCGGTGTAGAGCGCCGGGCCGTACTTTTCGTCGCGCAGGCCGAAGTCCACGTTCGCCGGAATGTAGCCGCCAGGGTTGCCCAGGTCGTGGCGCTTGCCGTCGTGCACCACCACGTGCACGGGGTGGCCTTCCTGGATCATCAGCTCGATGGCGTCGGTGAGCTGCAGCTCCCCGCCCTTGCCCGGGGTGATGCGGGTCAGCGCGTCGAACACGGCGCGATCCAGCAGGTAGCGGCCCGTGGCCACCAGCGTGGAGGGTGCTTCCTCCTTGGACGGCTTCTCCACCATGCCGCGCACCTTGAGCACCTCGACGCCTGCCACGTCGCCGTCGGCGGGGACGACGTCGAAGACGCCGTAGTTGAACACCTCATCTTCGGTGACGTTGAAGGCGCAGAGCACGGAACCGCCGAACTCCTCGCGCACGCGCACCATCTTCTCCATCACCCCGGCCGGCAGTACCAAGTCATCCGGCAGCATGACGGCGACAACGTCCTCCTCCGCATCCAGCGCGGCCTCGGCGCAGCCCACCGCGTGGCCGAGACCCAGCGGCTCATCCTGCGTCACCGCCACCGCATGGATCAAGCCGTTCGCGCGGGAGACCTTCTCTGCCTGCTCGTCCTTGCCGCGTTCCATAAGGCGGTTGCGCAGCGCGGAGAATTCGCCGAAGTGGCGCATTATCTCCTGCTTCTCCGGCGCGACCACAATGGCCAGGCGCTCCGCGCCGAGCGCGGCGGCTTCCTCCGCGATCAGTTCGATGCCCGGGGTGTCCACGACGGGCAGCAGCTCCTTCGGCACCGTCTTGGTGGCCGGGAGGAACCGCGTCCCCATGCCCGCTGCCGGTACCACCACCGTGCGCACGGCGGGCTGGGCGGAATCCGGGGCGAGATCGTGAGACTTCTGCATAAGGTGTGAGTTTACCCGCCTACGCGCGCTGCCCCGTATCCGACTCGGCCGTGGGAAGATGTGCGCATGAGCGAGACCACTGCCGCCCGCAAGCAGGAACTCCGCACCGCGATCTCCGCCCAGCGCGTTCAGCGCAAGGCGCAGCCCGGGGCTCAGGCGCTTCTCGACGAAAGTTTGCTTAGCGCCACCCTGGATTGCCTCGCGCACTTCGGTGTTTCCGGTTCCGTCGCCGCCTATGCCCCGCTGCCTTCCGAGCCCGGCCCTGCGGACTTCCCCGCGCGCCTCGCCGCCGCGGGCCACAAGGTGTGGCTGCCCATTTCGCTGCCAAACGGCATTCTCGCGTGGGCCCAGGCGGATGGCGCGACGCGTCCCGGTGCGCTCGGCATTACCGAACCTTCAGGCCCCCGCTTCAACTCCAACGTGCTGAAATCGTGCGAGCTGATCCTCGCTCCCGCGATGGCGGTGGACGTGCGCGGCATGCGCCTGGGCAAGGGCGCGGGCTACTACGATCGGGCCCTTGCCGGCCTTGAGGTACCCGTCGCGGCCGTGGTCTACGACGAAGAATGCTTGGACGCCGTCCCCCACGACCCGCACGACGTGCCCGTCTCCGCCGTGATCACCCCGAGCAGCTTTAAGGTGATTTCGCGCGCTTAGGGAACCGGCGGCGCGATCCGTGCGTCTAATACGCATGGACACTGTATTTATAGACCGCTTTCACGCCATCACACGACCCGGCCACCACCGCAGCACTCTGGTCCGGCGCGCACTCGCCGCGGCGCTGGTGCTGGTTGCGCTGGGCAGCATGCTTCTCGACGCACGCAGCGCCGACCCCCTCGTCCTCACCTTCGCCGCACCCGTGCCTGCCGGTGCCGTACTCACGTCTGCGGATCTCGCTGCGGTGCGTCTGCCGGCGGCCATCGTGCCGGAGGGGGCGCTCACCGAGGTTGCCCAGGCGGAGGGACAGATCCTCGCCGCCGGCGCAGCGCCCGGTGAGGTGGTGACGGCGACACGGCTGGTCGGCCCCGACCTCTTCACAGCCCTGGTAGCCGAGGAACCGCCCGGCGAGGCTTTCACCATGGTGCCGGTGCCGTTGGCTGAGCCGGACATCTTGCCGATGCTGCGCCACGGCGCGCGGGTGGATGTGATCGGCGAGGGCCCCGCGATCGTCGCTGCTGGCGGGCGAATTGTCACCGTCGGCGAAGCGGGCACGGTGCTGGTGCTCTTGCGCCAAACGCAGGCGGCCGCGGTAGCGGCGGCCTCGCTCACCGACCCGTTGACGGTGGTGCTCAGCGCAGGCTAATCGCCGTGGTGGGGCGGGCGCTCGCTCTCGTAGAACTCCTTGCCGGTGAGCTGCTCGTCCGCGAACTCGTCGAGCTCGACCACGCGCTCCGCATCGGCCGCGGTCTCCACGCCCTCCGGGGCGGTGTCCGCAGTGCGGTCATAATCTACGTCTGCCACGCGGCGGGCACGCCGGCGCTGGCGGGGTTCTGGCGCCATGGTTCTTACGCGACGCTGTGCTCGTTGAGCTCTGCGATGAGGTGCTGGACTAGGGGGCCGATCGTGGCCACGCCGTCGCGGATCGCCTGGCGGCTCGGCGCGAGGTTCACCACCACCGTTGAGCCGGACACGCCGCAGATGCCGCGGGAGGTGCATGCGTCCACCGCGCCGCACGCCTGGCCGGAGGAGCGGATCGCCTGGCTGACGCCCGGGACCATCTTGTCGATCACCGCGCGGGTGGCCTCCGGCGTCTTGTCGCGCGCGCCCACGCCCGTGCCGCCGATGGTGAGCACCAGGTCGACGCCGCCGACCACGCCGGTCTCGATCGCCTTGCGGATCTCGGACTTCTTCGACTTCGCGCGCACGACCGCGTCCACCTGGAAGCCGATCTCCGTGAGCAACTCAGAGACCATGGTGTGCGTCTTATCGCCCGGTCCCTCGAAGCGGCGGTCCCCCACCAGCACCACAAGGGCGCACGGGGTGTTCGGCGTATCGCCCTCCAGCTCGGAGGCGCGCAGCAGCTCCTCGTCCGGCTCAAGGAAATCGAGCGAATCCTGGGGGACAGACATACGTTGTTGCCTACTCTCTCGCGGGCGTCAAGGGCGGGAATGTTCGTGTGGGATGTTACTCGCTACTCAGCGTCACATCTACCGTTCTCAGGGAGTTATCCGGCGAACGCACCTCGAGCGTGACGGTCTCGCCGAACCCGCGGGAACGGGTCGCCGCGATAAGTGCGTCGGCCGAATCGATGAGCCTGTCGTTGAGCCGCGTGACAGTCTCACCCGCTGTAAGCCCGGCCGCCTCCGCCGGACTGCCCGGCTGGACACCGGAGATAAGCGCGCCGTCGGTACCGCTTTCGAGCACGCTGACCTGCACGCCGAGCATCGGCTGGGTGGCTTCGCCCCTCTCAATAAGCTGCTGCGCCACGCGCTGCGCGAAGTTGGACGGGATGGCGAAGCCCAGGCCGATCGACCCGCCGGAGGCGGAGCGGCCGAACCCTCCGGAGGACAGCGACGCAATCACCGAGTTCATGCCGATGAGGCGGCCCTGCATGTCCACGAGCGGGCCGCCGGAGTTGCCGGGGTTGATCGCGGCGTCGGTCTGGATGCCGTCCATGAGCGAGCTCTCACCCCCGCCCTGCCCCGCGCGCACCGGGCGGTTGAGCGCGGAGACGATGCCGCTGGTCACCGTTGCGGAGAGCCCCAGCGGCGAGCCGACCGCCACCACCTGCTGGCCGACGCGCAGACTGTCCGAGTCGCCGAACTCGATGACCGGCAGATCGGTCACACCCTCGATCTTGAGCACGCCGATGTCCGTGTTCACGTCGGACGCGACGTAGGTGGCCGGGTGCCGCGAGCCGTCGTTCAGCGTCACGGTGATCTGGGATTGCTCGCTCGCCCCCGCCTCGATGACGTGGTGGTTGGTGAGCACGTAGCCGTCGGAAGAAATGATCGACCCGGAGCCCTCCGCAACACCGCGCGTGCCCTGCACCTCGATGGACACAACCGTCGGCAAGACCGCGGCAGCGACCTTCTCCACCGACCCGTCCGGCGCCTCCTCGAGGCTCTCGCGCACCGGCTGCTCCAGCGCGTTCTGGGTTTCGCTCTGCTGCGCGTTTCCGCTTCCCGCCGATCCCGCCACGTACCCGGCGCCGGCGCCCACGATGAGCGAGGTCACCACCGCCGCCGCCACCGCAGGCCACACACTGGGGCGCTTGGGCTTCTCGACGTTCGCTTGCGTCACCGTAGGCCCGTAGGCGGTGGCGTAAGGGTCAGTAACGGGGATGGGTGCAGTGCCGTGCGGTTCCTGCGGCGGGTAGGCGGTACTCATGCGCGACATTGTGCCGTACTGCTCTGTGGGGTCACTTCCGGGCGGGAAACACGAAGCGCAATGTTGCCTGTGCGTTTGCTTAATCCCCGTCGGGCGGCACGCGGCCGGGGAACACGACGCGGAAACGGGCGCCGCCGTCGTCGGACTCCTCCACGTAGACCTTGGCGTCGTGGCGTTCCAGCACCTGTTTGGTGATGGCGAGGCCAAGTCCCGAGCCGGGCGTGGACCGCGTCTCGGTCGCGCGGTAGAAGCGGTGGAAGACGCGCTCGCGCTCCTCAGGCGGAATGCCGGGGCCCGAATCGTCGACCATGAGCACTGCCCGGCGCTGCGATGCCTCAAGAGAAATACGCACCCTCCCGCCCGGCGGCGACCACTTCGCGGCGTTATCGATGATGTTCAGCGGCGCGCGCAGCATGGCGTCGCGGTCGCCGTACATCAACCAGGGCTCCAGAGCGACATCGAAAAACAGGTCGGGGCGGCGCCGGTTGCAGCGTTGTGCTGCCTCGTCGAGTACCTCGTCGAGGCGGAACTCCTCCGACACCTGGCCCGGGGCCTCCTCGCGGGCGAGGTCGACGAGGCTGCTGATCAACGCGGTCATCTCGTCCATCTGGGCGATCACGTCGCGCTCGATGGCTTCGCGCTCCTCCGCGGGCAACTCGTCGGCACGCCCAGTCCGGTGCGCGAGCAGGAGCAGTTCAATGTTGGTGCGCATCGATGTCAGCGGGGTTTTCAGCTCGTGGCCGGCGTCTGCGACGAGTTGGGCTTGGGTGGTGCGCATCTTCTGCAGCGTCTGCACCATGTCGTTGAAGGAGCGGCTCACGCTCGCCAACTCGTCATCGCCCTCGACGGGGACGAATCGCAGCTCGCCGGTGCGCGTCACGTCGTCGACGGTTTCCTTGAGCCGGGCGAAGGGGCGGATGGCGACGGCGGGAACCACCAACACCACGGCGGTGGTGAGCAGCACCCCGAGGCCGAACAGCAGAAGCAGCGCGCCGCCGACGCGCCCGAGGATTCTGCCGTGCGGATCCACGTGCTGCGCGAGCGCGACCACCTCGCCCTCCGCGGTGCGCAGCGCGACAACGCGGCTGTCTCCGATGGAGCGCGTGGAGCGCTCGTCGCCGCTCGGCTGTTGGATGAAGGTGCCGCCAACGGGCACCGGGTCGCCGATGAACGCCTCCGTCCAGGTGGGTGAAACGGCAGCCCGGACCAGGGGGTTGGCTTCCTTGAACGCGCTCACGGCGCTGCGGACGTCGGCAGGATCCCTGCTCTCAATCTCGCGGATCTCGTGTACCAGCGCGCAGGAGCGGTCGTTGAGCTCCATGTCCAGCACGGAGTTGCGCGCCGCGGTGGCGGCCCAGTAGCCGATGCCGCCGGCGAGCACGATGCCGAGCACCAGCAGCATGCCTGTCAGCGCGGCGAGCTGCGCGCGCAATGAAAGGCCCGATCCGAACAGCGCTGCGGGCGTGAAGCTCGGGGCCTCGCCATCGTCCTCCGGGTTGCGCAGCTCATACAGCGCGGCAGATTGCCGCAGGATCACGGAGCGTTCTCCCGCAGAACGTAACCCACACCGCGCACGGTGTGGATCAGCCGCGACTCCCCTTCCAGCTCGGTCTTCTTGCGCAGGTAACCAATGTAGACCTCCAGCGCGTTACCTGAGGTGGGGAAATCGTAGCCCCACACATCCTCCAGGATCTGCTGGCGCGAGAGTACGCGGCGGGCATTCGTCATCAGGAGGTGCAGCAAAGAGAACTCGGTGCGCGTGAGCGTGATCTGGCGCTCGCCGCGGTGCACCTCGCGCGTCTCGGTGTTCAGCGAGAGATCCTCGAAGCTGATCGTCGCGTCCTCCAGAGAGGTCCCGTCTGAGGAGAGGTCCTGGGTGCGGCGCAGCAGCGAGCGCACGCGCGCGAGCAGCTCCTCCAGCGCGAAAGGTTTCGGCAAGTAATCGTCCGCACCAGCGTCCAGGCCAGCGACCCGGTCCGCCACGCCCTCCCGCGCCGTGAGCATGAGCACCGGCGAGAGGTCCCCCTCCTCACGAAGCACGCGGCACACCTCGAGCCCGTCCATCTTCGGCATCATCACGTCGAGCACCGTCAGGTCGGGCCGCTCAGTACGGATCTTCTCCAGGGCCTCCTCGCCGTCCTCGGCGAGCACGACCTCGTAGCCGTTGAAGCGCAGGGAGCGCCGGAGCGAATCGCGCACCGCCTGCTCATCATCAACGACAAGTATTTTCATACGGCTCATCATAAACGATGCATCTTCCGGTCACCGGGCATGAAAAAACCGGACCCGTTCGCTCGGAACGGTCCGGTTTCGCAGGGAATCGTCGTAAAGCTTAGAACTGCTCGACGTCGATCAGGCCAGCCTGAGCAGCCTTCACCAGGCGGCGCGGGATGCGAACCTCCTGGCCGTCGATCTTGACGGTCTGCAGGTCAGCGTTGTCTGCCTTCCACTGCGCGCGACGCATGCGGGTGTTCGCGCGGGACATACGGAACTTCGGGGTTGCCATTTAAGTGTCTCCTCTCCGGCCTTAGTTAGCGGACTTCTTCTTACGGCGGGCCATGCCGCCGAAACGCTGGTTGAACTTCTCAACACGGCCGGCGGTGTCCATGAGACGCTGTGCGCCGGTCCAGAACGGGTGGGACTCAGCGGTCACATCGACAACCACGAGCGGGTACTCGTTGCCGTCCTCCCACTGCTCGGTGCGGTCGGACTTCAGGGTGGAGCGCGTCAGGAACTTGTGGCCCGTGTTCGCGTCCTGGAAAATCACCGGGTGGTAATCCGGGTGAATGTCATTCCTCATATGGATCTGTCTCCCTCAGGATTGAACTTCAGGTCGGTTCCTGCCGCGGGAAAATGGCGTGCGGGATCGTGCCTGAGTTGGGATCGTGGTCTTTTCGTCCGGCATTCGCCAGACAACCCGCAATATATTACTGCGCACGAGCGGGGTTTCCTAATTGCGCGGAAGTCTCTGACCTGTTGTAGATTGTGCAGCCGTCATCCACAGACGGTTATATTAAGGAGTTTGCATGATTCAGGGCTTCAAAGATTTCATTTTGCGCGGCAACGTCATCGACCTCGCAGTCGGTGTGGTTATCGGTGCAGCGTTCACCGCTGTTGTCACGGCGTTCTCGGACAACATCATCAACCCGCTGATCGCTTCCATCGGCGGCGTCGACTTCTCCCCCCTCGGCGTCCACGTCATCCCGGGCAACGACGCGACCTTCATCGACTTCGGTGCGCTGATCACCGCCATCATCAACTTCCTGCTCATCGCGGCAGTTGTGTACTTCATCATCGTTGCCCCGATGAACAAGCTGGATGAGGCCCAGAAGCGCCGCAAGGGCATCGACCCGGAGGCCCCGGCTCCGACCGAGACCGAGCTGCTCAGCGAGATCCGCGACCTGCTCGCCGCCCAGCCCGGCCAGGCGCCTCGTACGCCCAATGCATAGCTAACTCCACGGGCCCGCGCGGGAAGAACCGCAGCCACAGAAGGCTTAAGCCGATCAGCACCCCGCACAGAGCCAGGTAAATCAGCGTGACCCACAGCGTCTGCCACTCACCGGCAGTCACCCGGGCCGCGCCGAGGCCAAAATCGTAGAACACGATGGAGGCCAAGATGTTCTGAAGCAGATAGCACGTGAGTGCCATCCTGCCCAAAGCCGCCAAAGCGCTGCCCACAGCGCCGAGGCGGTTGTCTCGTTTCACGTAGTACGCGGCGATCAGCGCGAGCACACCGAAGGCGACGACGGTGGAGCTGACGTAGCGGGTGAACGCCGCCGCGGCGCCGCTGGCGAACAGGCGCAGGCCCCAGTCGAGCGGGAGGCCGACGCCGAGGCCGACGAGCATCACCTTGCGCCGCAACGCGGCCATCGCCGGCTGGAACAGGCCCGCGCGGTACAGCCGCGCGGCGAGGATGAAGACGCCGAGGCCCATCAGCACCATGATCGGGATCTCGAAACGGCCATTGACAAAGTCCGCGAGGCGCGTGCGCACCATGTCGAAGTAGTTGCTGGTGTCGGTGTACAGGGCCAGGCCCCCGTCGGCAGCCGCAGCGTCGTCTGCGGCGATTTGCGCTTCTTGCCATTCCTCGCCGGCCCAGTTGGCCACCCACAAGGCGCTGAGGGAAATTAGGGCCATGATGATCGTGTGCAGGCTGAGACCGATCCACATCCAGACCTTCTGCACTTTCTCGCTGCGTGCCAGGATCGGCGCGACGGCGAGCGCGGTGAGTCCGTAGCCCATGAGCACGTCGAACTCGAAGATGAAGATGTAATTCAACAGGCCCTCTCCGACCAGAATGGCCGCGCGCCAGTAGTAGCGGCCGGGCCAGCGCTCGCCGCGCTTGAGGGCGGATTGGCGCTGGATCTCGAGGCCGATGCCGAACATGATGGTGAGCAGGCCGAGGAACTTGCCGTCGGTGATTAAGTAGGACAGGCCGCTGAAAAGCGCGTCGGCAAGCTCGAGCCCGGAACCGTGCGCGGCGACGTCGGCGATCTCGCCGGCGACGGTGTAGTTCGGGTCGAGTGCAGCCTCCAATACACTGCTGTCCAGGTTCCAGGTGGCGAAGATCCAGATGTTCGTGGCCAGGGTGCCCAAAATGGCCAGCCCGCGGGCGACATCGAGGGCGACAATGCGCCGGTAGGTGGTGAACTCCGCCCGCTTGGCGGCTGAGTGTTGCATGGCGGCGATGCTAACAAAAGCGATTAGGAATACGCCGGGCCAGCGTGTAGGGTTGTCTCTCGCTGTTGTCGAAGTACACGTTTACGCCTGCGTCAACCGATTGCACCTGTTCCGATGCGTGGTAGCGGCCCTCACTCCGCTCGCCTTTGCCGGGACATTCCTCACCTGCAGTCAGTGCGTGGGCGGCAGAAGTAAAGGAAGTCAACCCATGTCGGCACATTGCCAGGTCACGGGACGGAAGCCGCAGTTCGGCAAGACCGTCTCGCACTCGCACCGCCGCCACTCGCGCCGTTGGAACCCCAACGTGCAGAAGCGCCGGTTCTACCTGCCCTCCGAGGGCCGTACCATCACCCTGACCGTTTCCACCAAGGGCCTGAAGATCATCGATCGCGACGGCATCGAGTCCGTTGTCGCCCAGATCCGCGCACGAGGTGAGAAGGTCTAATGGCACGTAACGATATTCGCCCGATTATCAAGCTCAAGAGCACCGCGGGCACTGGTTTCACCTACGTCACCCGCAAGAACAAGCGCAACAACCCGGATCGCATCACGCTGAAGAAGTACGACCCGGTTGTGCGCAAGCACGTCGAATTCCGCGAGGAGCGATAATCAATGGCTAAGAAGTCCAAGATCGCTAAGAACGAGCAGCGCAAGGAGATCGTCGCACGTTACGCAGAGCGCCGTAACGAGCTGAAGGCGATCATCCGCAACCCGGAGACCTCCGACGAGGACCGTCTCGACGCTCAGTTTGAGCTCAACCGTCAGCCGCGCGACGCCTCCCCGGTGCGCGTGCGCAACCGCGACTCGCGTGACGGCCGCCCGCGCGGCTACCTCCGCAAGTTCGGTGTTTCCCGTGTCCGTATGCGCGAGATGGCTCACCGCGGTGAGCTGCCTGGCGTCCGCAAGTCTTCGTGGTAAGGAGGAACGCACACTATGAAGCGCAATAACACCCGCAAGCCGCGCATGGAGCAGTCCCGCCGCCCGAAGAAGAACCCGCTCAAGGCCAAGGGCATTGAGACCGTGGACTACAAGGATGTTGAGACCCTGCGTCTTTTCATCTCGGATCGCCACAAGATCCGCTCCCGCCGCGTCACCGGCCTGACCCCGCAGCAGCAGCGTCAGGTTGCCACCGCCGTGAAGAACGCGCGCGAGATGGCTCTTCTGCCGTTCACCAGCCGCTAAACCCTAGCGGTAACGACGTCAGCAGCGTAGCCTTCGGCTAAACAAAGACCCGCTCTCCCCCACCGGGGTTGAGAGCGGGTCTTTTCGTGTTTGGCTAGCAGGGCGGATTCTAGGGGTCGTTGCAACATTTCCTAGCTTTCAGCTAAACCTAACAGCTCCGCCATCCGCTCCGCAGGAGTAGCAAAACCCAACGTCTTACGCGGCCGACAATTCAACCGATGAGCAACAAGCTCCAACTCCTCCCGCCCATAAACACTCAAATCCGCACCTTTCGGAAAATACTGACGCAACAACCCATTAGTGTTCTCATTCGTCCCCCGCTGCCACGGCGACCCCGGATCACAGAAATACACCGGACAATCCGTCGCAATGCTAAACGACCTATGACCAGCCATCTCTGAACCCTGATCCCAGGTCAACGACCCCCGAAGATGCTGCGGCAACGTCATAATCGCCTCCACCAGCGCATCACGCACCGCCACCGCACCATGCCCATCCGGCAAATGCAGCAACATCACATACCGCGTCGTCCGCTCCACCAACGTCCCAATCGCAGACCTTCCACCTGCACCGATAATCAGATCACCCTCCCAATGCCCCGGCACAGCCCGATCCTCAACAACAGCAGGACGATCGGCAATCATGATCATCGGATCAATAAACCGACTCCTCGCAACACGCTGACCACGCGGTTTACGCCGCGTCCGCCCCGTACGAAGGGCATGGGCCACCACCTTCTTCAACTCGCCTCTGGCCTGGCAATACAGCTCTTGATAGATCGTTTCATGACTCACATGCATAGTCTCATCGCCAGGGAATTCCCTGCGCAACCGGCCAGCCACCTGCTCAGGGGAAAACTCCATCCGCAACCACTGCCACACCTGCTGTTTCAACCGCGGATTCGCCGCAATCTTCGACACCTTCGGCCGAAACCTCCGAAGCGTTGACTTCCGGTGCGCCTCATACGGGCGATAAATGCCATCATCACCACTATTGCGACTAATCTCGCGCGAAATCGTCCCCGGATCACGCCCAAGCTCACGCGCAATCGCCCGAACCGATAAATTCCGATTCACCCGATCCGCGATGCGCTCCCGCTCCACCAACGACAAGTACCGCCGGTCAATCACCTTCTCCACCGCAGCCTGCGGCAACACCTCCACCGGAACACTGACCCGGCCATCAACATACGCAAGAACCTGCATAAGCCGTTTATAGCGATAAACTGCCTGGCCATCAGGCACAAACGGCACACGCCGACCACGTGTTTTAATCACCCCCTTATCAACATCAAGCGCACCACGTAACCCCATCCCACACGCAG
>NZ_JAMFTQ010000004.1:166394-182083 GCF_024160105.1 Corynebacterium stercoris | reverse complement strand
GCATACACCCCCTCACCCGCTTCAACCCTGGCCAGCGCAGCCTGGCGCACATGCATAGGCGTCGAACGTCGACCCACAACAACCTCCCGGTCAGGTGGCGCATTCACCACATGACACCGCCCGGGTTTTAGCGCCACTATTGGTGCATGCCTATGGGGGTACAGGGAGGCCGGTGCCCAGGCCGGCGCGCCAAGGCCGCCACCCGGCGCGCCAAGGCCACACGCCCACCCGCCCGGCAGCCGCCCGCGCCGCCCGCCCGGCAACCACCACCTACTTCACCCACCCGGCGCCCTCGGGGACCGGGATGATGGCGGGGAGGACAGAGGCGGGGCCCCGGGCGTCGGCACGCGCTTTAGCTTCGAGGATGCGCGCGATGCAGCCCTCGGGATCGTTCTGGATCTCCCAGGGGAAGAAGCGGATGACCTCGTAGCCCATCTCTTTCAGCCGGTTTTCGCGGAGCAGCTGTTTCCGCACCGCCTCGCTGGGTTTGTCCTCGAACTTCACGTAGCCGTCGATTTCGATGATCAGCGTGCCCCACAGCAGGTCGACGATGTACTTGCCGATCTGCTGCTGCACGTCAACCACGATCCCGTGCTCCAGCAGGATCAGCCGCATGAGGGTCTCATACGGCGATTCGGAATACGGCGAGCACTGCTCCAGCGCCTCGCGCGCCCATCGGACCTTGTCCTTCCCCCGCGCGCGTTCAACCGCTTTCTGCAGGTTGTTCCACGTCACCACCTTGTTGGCGTCGGACTGGTCGCGGAACAGGCTGTCCATGGCGATGACCCCCTCGCGCACGCCGTGGATGCGCGCGATGTCGACGGCCGTGCGGTAGCCGGTGGTGCAGCGCACTTCGCGCTTGAGCCCACCGGTGAGGATATCGCTGTCCGGGATGGTCATGTGGCGGTACACCAGGCCCTCCGGCCATTGCGACTTGGGCGGCGGGTGCCCGTTCGGCATCGCGAGCTCCACCTCGCACTCGGCAGGCAGCACCCACATCCCCATGATGCGCGCCGCCGAGCGCCCCACCGCCACGGCTTTCTTCGCCCGGGCGACGGCTGCGTAGCTGCGCACATACTGCTGCTCGTGCGTTTTGAGCGCATGCCAGGCGTCGGCAAGCACAAACCGGTTCCCCGCGACCTGCACGCACTCGTGCTTTTCGACGATCGATGGCCCCGCCACCAGCTTCATCAGCGCTGAATAGTCCATTGACTCCCCCAGAAAATAGAAAAATCCCCCTGCGCGACCCCACCGCGCAAGGGGAACAGTAACACCGCCTTACGCGTCGCGCAGGTGGAGCAGGGCGACGCCGGCGGCCCAGATCACCACGGCCCAGGCGGCGAAGATGCCGAGGGAAGTGCCGAGTTCCCAGTGGGGGGTCGGCTGGTTGGTCATGAAGGCGATGAGATTGTTGAACGGCAGGTAGCCAACGAGCTTCTGGCCGAACTTGGGGAAGAGGCCGACGATGGTCTCGAGCACCAGCATCATCGCCAGGCCCACGACGACGGAGCCGGCGGTGTTGCGCACCAGCCAGCCCACGCCCTGCACGAACATGGTCAGCAAAGCCATGCCCAGCGGCAGTGCCCACAGCGCGCGACGCACGGCGGGGTTGGACGGCCAGTCGGCGGACACGGCGGCGGTCAGGTCGCCCACGGTGAAAGCCACCACGAGCGTCACCAGCGTCAACAGCGCAACCAGAACGGCGCCGAGCAGCAGTTTCGCCACGGCGACCTGCCAGCGCTGCGGGCGCAGTCGGAAGTTGGTGGCGGGGATGCCGAAGCGGTACTCGGTGGTCACGATCATGGATTGCTGCACAATCGCGACGATTGCGGTGGTGATGGCCACGGTGGAGACCACGGTGATCGGCAGGTACGGCATGCCCCCGAGCTGGGACATCCAGCCCCACAGGCCGCCGTACATGGCGCCGAGCGCAATCATGATGCCGCTGGACCACCAGAACGAAGCGGTGGAGCGCAGCTTGGTCCATTCCGCGCGGATTTGGTTAAGCATTCGGCACCTCCGGGGCGCGGGCAGGGGCAGGAGCGCTAGCGGGAGCGGCGGGGGCAGCGCCCGAGACGTACTGCGCGTGGCCCTCGGTGGACTGGATGTAGGCCTCCTCAAGCGAGGCGCGGCGCTCGGCGAGTTCGGCGAGCTGCACGCCTGCGGCGAACGCAGCGGCGCCCACTTCGTCCGAGGCGCGCCCGCTCACGGTCACCACCTCGCGCCCTTCGGGGTCGGCGCCGCGCGTGACGGCGTCGGCACCGAAGGCTTCGGTCAGCGCGCTGAACAGGGCTTGCGTATCGACGCCCGCCCTCACCTGCGTCGACACCGAGGAGTTCGCCTTGATGAACTCCGCCACGGAGGTGTCGGCGACGAGCTTGCCGCGGCCGATCACGATGAGGTGGTCGGCGGTCTGCGCCATCTCGGCGAGCATGTGGGAGGACACGAGCACGGTGCGCCCCTCGGCGGCGAGCGCACGCAGGAGCCCGCGCACCCAGCGGATGCCTTCGGGGTCGAGGCCGTTGACCGGCTCGTCGAGGATCAGGTACTCCGGGTCGCCGAGAAGCGCCGCGGCGATGCCGAGGCGCTGGTTCATGCCGAGGGAGAACCCTCCGACGTTCTTGCCGGCGACGTCGGACAGGCCGACGAGGGAGAGCACTTCGTCGACACGCGCGGCGTTCAGCCCCGCGGCCTGCGCCTGCCACAGCAAGGTCGCCCGCGCGCTGCGATTCGGGTGCACGCCCTTCGCGTCCAGGAGCGCGCCGACTTTCTGGGCGGGGTTGGACCAGGAGGTGTAGGGGCGAGCGTCGATAAGCGCGGTGCCCGACGTGGGCTTGTCGAGGCCGAGGATCATGCGCATCGTCGTGGATTTGCCGGCGCCGTTGGGGCCGAGGAAGCCGGTGACGATGCCGGGTTTGACGGTAAACGTGAGGTCGTCAACAGCCTGGACCGCGCCGTAGCGCTTGGTCAGGCCTTGTACTTCAATCATGCGTGCCAGTATGCCCCACGGCGGCGAGCACTGTCTCTAACGAGGCGGCGAACCCGGGGTGCAGCGGGAGATGCACAAGATCGTCGAAAAGCACCCAGCGCAGCTCGTCGCTCTCCTCGTTGGGCACGACATCGAGCGGGGCGTCGTCGCGGGTGCGGGCGATGACCGTCGTGTAGCTCCAGCCCGGGACTTCCATGGTGACTAGCTCGCGCTCCACCGCGACGCGGGAGGGGTCGATGCCGCACTCCTCCACCGTCTCGCGCAGCGCGGCCTCGGCGGGGGTCTCGTGCGAATCGCGCGCGCCGCCGGGGATGCCCCACGTGCCGCCCTGGGCGGTCCATGTCGCGCGGTGCTGCACCAGCACGGTCCCACCCGCACGCAGGAATAATCCGGCCGCGCCGTGCAGACCCCAGTACTTTGCGCCGCCGTCGCCGTGGACCCATCCGTTTCCATCGCCAAGCATGCCCCCAACTGTAGGCACAACGCGATATTGTTGGGGAATGGTCAAGCAGGTGAGCAGCAGCGCCCCCCAGCTTGACGACGAATGGCTGGACGCCCTCGAAGGCGCTCCCCAGCAACGCACGCCGTGGCAAGTAGTGCAGGACACGTTCACCGGCCCGGCGCGCTGGGCGCGGCGCATCAGCGTGTTTGCGGCGACAACGCCGGGGCAGATCATCGCGATGATGCTGGTGCTGACGTTGTCCCTGGCTGCGGCGGGTTTTTCGATGAGCCAGTCGATGGCCTCGAGGCAGCGCGCGCTGGACACGCTGATCACGTCGACGGAGCCGATGGCGAACTCGGCGCACCTGCTGTATTCCTCGCTCTCGCAGGCCGATACCGTCTCCACCACGAGTTTTGTGCAGCCGGGCCTGCTTACGCAGGAGCAGCTGGGCACGTACCTGGCCTCGATCGACCGGGCCGCGGTGACGGCCGGCGACATCCTGGAGGGCACCGTGGCCACCGTCGGGTCCAGCTTCGGCTCCGCGGCGCCGTCGGGCCAGGATGCCGACGCGGTGCGCGCCGAAATTTCCTCGCTGGTCACCGAGATTCTGCGGGACCTGCCGATGTACACCGCCATCATGGAGCGCGCGAAGGTGAACCAGCGCATGGGCAACCCGGTGGGTATCGCGTACATGACGGAGGCGTCGAGCGTGATGCGCGAGCAGATGCTGAAAAACGCCGAGGACCTCTCCTCGCTCACCCAGGACGAGGTCGCCGCCGAGGTGCAGCGCCTCTCCTCCCCGCAATGGGTGCCGCTGTCCGGCCTCGTCGCCGCGCTGGTGTTCCTCATCATCGCGCAGTGGTGGCTGTGGCGGGCGTTCCGCCGCCGCCTGAACAAGGGCTTTATCGCGGCGACTGCGGCGATCATCGTGGCCATCTGCTGGGTCGGTGTCTCCAACTTCCAGTCCTGGCAGAACGGCGTCGTCGGCTTCGAGCGCGCCGCTGAGCCGTGGCAGCGCCTCGCCGATTCGCGCATCGACGCGCAGGAATCCCGCACCGACGAGACCCTCGCGCTGCTCTCGCGTCAGTCCGTCTCGCGCTCCTCGCAGTCCTTCGAGCTGACGTACCTGCACGTCACCCAGGCACTCGACGCCACGGAGGAGCTCGGCG
The DNA here is from genome assembly GCF_024160105.1 of Corynebacterium stercoris. Classification (GTDB taxonomy): domain Bacteria; phylum Actinomycetota; class Actinomycetes; order Mycobacteriales; family Mycobacteriaceae; genus Corynebacterium; species Corynebacterium stercoris. The sequence continues at coordinate 177,483 of NZ_JAMFTQ010000004.1, read as the reverse complement.
GCCCCACCATCTCCGAAGCCACCGTCGCCTCCGCGCGCCAGGCGCTGGAGGACTGGGCTTCCGCTCATCAGGAGCTTGTTTCCGCGCTTTCCGACGGTCGTTTCGAGCACGCCATCAACCTCCTCAACGCCACCGAAGGCGCCGACGGCCGCCCGGGCTCAGCGGCGGCGTTTCGCCAGCTGGAGGACGACCTGCAGGAGCTGATCAACCAGACCCGCGAGAACACCCGCGTGCACATCAACGCCTCGCTGGATGCGACCCGGCTAGTGTCCGGCGCCGTAGCGGGGCTGTCGGCGTTCGCGGTGGTGTGCATCTGGATTGGCATCCGCCGCCGACTCGGGGAGTACATGTGATGCGCGCGTTGAGGTTGGTAGGTGCCTGCGCCGCGGTGCTCGCGCTCGCGGCGTGCGCCAACGACGTACCCCCGCCGCCGCCGAGCGACCCGCCGCTGACGTTCCGGGGCGCGCCCATGCCGGCGAACGCCAAGCTGGATCCGCCGGGCGCGGAACCGGACGGGCCGTTTGTCGGCGCCAGCGAGAAGGGCGGGGACTGGCAGTGGCCGGGGTCTCTGCCGCCTGGTGAGGACGAGGACCGCGACGGCATGCACATGCGCCGCATCAAGGACCGCGGCCGCATCATCGTCGGTGTGGACCAGTCGCAGTACCTGCTCTCCTACCGCGACCCCGCCCGCGGCGACCTGCGCGGCTTCGAGGTCGACCTAGCCCACGAGATTTCCCGCGACATTTTCGGCGACCCGGACAAGGTGGACTTCCGCTTCGTCGAATCCGCCGCCCGCGCCGAGACGCTGCAGGCCGGCGAGGTAGACATTGTCATCCGCACCATGTCGATTACCCCGGACCGCGCCGAGGTGGTGGACTTCTCCACCCCGTATCTGAAGTCGTACGTACGGGTGCTCGCGCCGCGCGACCGCGGCATCGGCAGCCCTGCCGAGCTGCCCGGCAAGACGATCTGCGTGGTGGACGGCACGAACCTGCTCAACCTCGTTCGCACGCAAATGCCGGAATCGTCGGTACTGCGCACGCGCACCTGGTCCGACTGCCTCATGGCCACGCAGCAGTTCCAGGCGGACGCAGTGGTGGGCGACGACGCGGTGCTCGCCGGCATGGTGGCCCAAGACCCGCTGGTGGAGGTCTTCCCCGACAAGCTGGCGAACCAGCTCTACGCCATCGGCGTGGCCAAGGGGCACGACGACGTGGTGCGTCAAGTCAATTTCACCATCGAGCGCATCCGCAGCGACGGCACGTGGAACCGCATGTTCAAGCAGTGGCTGGGCGGTTCTTTGACTGAATCGTGGCTGCCGCGGCGCATGTACCGGCAGGAGGAGGGCTAAATGACGACCCGCGACGAGCACAACGCGAGCGCGCCTGACCCCGCCGCGCAGGAGACAGGCGAGCACACCGAAGCTGTCCTCTTCGACCCCTTCGCCGACGAGGACGAGGAAGGCCCCGGCACCGAGGCCGTCGCGTTCGATCCTTTCGCGGACGACGACGAGGACGAGACGACCGGCTCCGTCGCGCTGAGCGATTCCGCCTACGCGGGTTTGGGCGACATGGCGGGCCTGCTGAAGGATTTGGACCAGCTGAGGCAGGGCGGGGGGAGGAACCAAACGTCGCAACGCTCCAGGCTCCAAGCCCTGGATACCTTCCGCGAGCGGCGCGGCACCCGGCGCGCGAGTCGCGTGGTTGCGGACGGCATGGTGGAGCTGCCGTGGGTGTCGCCGGATGAGCCGAAGGACGCGCTGGTTGACCCGACGACGGCGGTGGTGCAGAAGGGGATCACCGCCCCGACCCTTCACCCGGGCGACGTGGTGGCCGGGCAGTACGAGATCATGGGCGTCATCGCGCACGGCGGCCTCGGCTGGATCTACCTGGCGCAGGACCACTACGTGGCGGGGCGCGTCGTGGTGCTCAAAGGCCTGCACTCGACGGATAACGAGGACGAGGCGGCGGCCGCTGCGGCCGAACGCGAGTTCCTCGCGGACATTACGCACCCGGGCATTGTGAAGATTTTCAACTTCATCGACGACCCGCGCGTGCCCGGCGGCTTCATCGTGATGGAATACGTGGGCGGCCCGAGTCTCCGACAGCGCCGCAACGCGGAGGCGGGCCACCGGCTGGAGCCGGACGTGGCCATCGCATACATCCTCGAGGTGCTGCCGGCGCTGGGGTATCTGCACTCGCGCGGCGTGGTGTACAACGACCTGAAGCCGGACAACATCATTGTCACCGAGGATCAGGTCAAGCTCATCGACCTCGGCGCGGTGAGCGGCATCGGCGCGTACGGCTTCATCTACGGCACGAAGGGGTTCCAGGCGCCGGAGGTGGCCACGGCGGGCCCGTCGATCGAGTCGGACGTGTACACCGTCGGCCGCACGCTTGCCGCGCTGATCATTGATCTGCCGAAGACCGACGGCGTCTACGACCTGCGCATTCCCACCCCCACCGAGGAGCCGCTCTTCCGCCGCTACATCTCGCTCTACCGAGTCATCGCGCGCTGCTGCAACGAGGACCCGAAGCAGCGCTACAGCTCCGTGAAGTCCCTGGAGGCCCAGCTCCTCGGCGTGCTGCGCGAGGTCATCGCGGTGCGCGACGGCATCACCCACCCCGCCCAGCACTCGTTCTTCTCGCCGCAACGTACGACGTTCGGTACCAAGCACCTGGTCTTCCGCACCGACCAGCTCATCGACGGCATCACCCGCACCGTCGAGATCACGCCGCAGGAAGTCGTCGCGGCGCTGCCCTCCCCGCTCATCGACCGCCACGACGTCGGCGCCGCCATGCTGCAAGGTTCCTCCTACGCCGAGCCGCAGGAAACCCTGGAGACGCTGCGCCAGGCGATGCAGACCCCGCAGTACCAGGAGTCGCGCGAAATCCCCTTCGCCGTTGTGCGCACCATGCTGGACCTCGGCCTGACCTCCCAGGCGCGCAACTGGCTCGGCTCGCTGGACGAAAAATACGGCAGCAACTGGCGCTTCCACTGGTACTTCGGCGTGGTCAACCTGCTGCTCGGTGACTTCACCGCCGCGCAGCGCGACTTCTCCGCCGTGCTTGAGATCCTCCCCGGCGAGGCCGCGCCGAAGCTCGCCATCGCCGCCGTCGACGAGCTCCTGCTCCAGCGCGCCGGCATGCGCGAGCGCGAGCTGCTGCCCGACTCCCTCGCCGCAGCGTGCGCGGGCATGAGCACCACGCTGGACCAGGTCCCCACATCCGTCTTCGACTCCATGGTGCAGGCCGAGGTGCTTGACGACGACTGGACCATGGTCACCTCCGACCCAGCCATGCTCCGCTTCCACGCCATGCGCTTGTATTCGCTGGTGTGGCTGGCCAACCCGACCACCGTGTCGGCGGCGTTCGGGCTTGCGCGCCAGCTCATGAACGAGGACGAGGTGGAGTTGGCGGTCTCGGCGCTGGACCGCGTGCCGCAGTCTTCCCGCCACAGCCGCATGGCCGCGCTCACCGCGATCCTGTGCCTTGTGGCGCAGGATCTGACCGAGTCCCGCATCCGCCGCGCCGCCCGACGGTTGGAGAAGATCCCCAACACCGAGCCGCGCTTCCTGCAGATCAAGATCTTCGTGCTGCGCGCGGGCCTGACGTTCCTGCGGGATAACGGCGTGGCCGCGGCCGCCTCGTCGAAGCCGCTGTTCGAGTACGACTTCACCGTCCGCGGCCTGCGCCGCGGCCTGGCGATTACGCTGCGCGAACAAGCCCGAGTGGCCCCCTACGCCCGCCACCGCTACGCGCTGGTGGACATGGCGAATAAGGTGCGCCCCGCCACCTGGTTCTAGCAGGCCGCGGCGCGAAGCCGCGGCCGTGCCGTAACGCGCTACGCCAGGGAAGCGGCGACCTTCGCGGACTTCTGGGCGATGGCCAGCTCCTCATTCGTCGGCACGACGAGGACCTTGACCTTCGAATCATCGGTGGAGATGATGCGCGGGCCGTCGTTCGGAAGGTTGTTCTTCTCCGGATCGATCTCGATGCCGTACATGTGCATGTTGTCCAACGCATCCATGCGCACGTGCTTGTCGTTCTCGCCGACGCCCGCGGTGAAGGTGATGGCGTCGACGCGGCCGAGGGCGATCATGTACGAGCCGATGTAGCGGCGTAGCTGGTTGATGTACACGTTGTACGCCAGCCAGGCGTTCTCGTCCTCGTTGTCGATGAGGGTGCGCAGCTCGCGGAAATCGTTCACGCCGGAGAGGCCCTTCACACCGGACTGGCGGTTGAGCAGGTTGTCGATCTCGTCTATGCTCATGCCGCCCTGGCGGTACAGGTGGAAGATGATGCCCGGGTCGATGTCGCCGGAGCGCGTACCCATGACCAAGCCAGCCAACGGGGTCAGGCCCATCGACGTGTCGATCGGGTGGCCGTTCTCCACGGCGGAGGCGGACGCACCGTTGCCGAGGTGCAGCACGATCTGGCGGGTGTGCAGCGGGTCGCGGCCGATCAGGTCCGGGACCTGCGAGGACACGAACTCGTGGCTGGTGCCGTGGAAGCCGTAGCGGCGGACCAGGTTGCGCTCCGCCACGTCGGCGTTGATCGCGTACAGCGCGGCGGCCGGCGGCAGGTCGCGGAAGAAGCCGGTGTCAAAAACCGCGACGTGCGGGATGGTCGGCAGCAGCGCGCGCGCCACCTCGATGCCGTCGATGTTGGCGGGGTTGTGCAGCGGCGCCAGCGGAATCAGGGAGCGGATCATCTCCACCACCGGGTCCAGGATCAGCTCCGGCGCGGAGAACACCATGCCGCCGTGCACCACGCGGTGCCCCACGGCGATGATGTCCAGCTGCGTGGGGCCGATGCCCTTCGCATCCAGCAGGCGGAAGGACTCCTGGAGACCAACGGTGTGGGTCGGGATCTCGCGCTGGACCACGAACTTCTGGCCCGCGTGCTTGACCGTCACGCGGCCCTGCGGCTCGCCGATCTGCTCGACCAGGCCGGAGACGAACGGATCGTCCGAGGCGTGGGCGTTCGGGTCGACGATCTGGAACTTCACCGAGGAAGAACCAGAGTTAATGACAAGGACGTACGCCATTTACTTGGCACCTGCCTGGATGGCGGTGATGGCGACGGTGTTGACAATGTCCGGCACGGTGGCACCGCGGGACAGGTCGTTGACCGGCTTGTTCAAGCCCTGCAGGACCGGGCCGACGGCCAGTGCGTCGCCGGTGCGCTGTGCAATCTTGTAGCCGGCGTTGCCAGCCTCGAGGTCCGGGAAGATGAACACGTTGGCCTGGCCGGCGACCGGGGACTCCGGCGCCTTCTTCTTGGCCACGCCCGGGTCGCAAGCGGCGTCGAACTGCAGCGGGCCGTCGACGGCCAGCTCCGGATCCATCTCGCGGGCGGCCTCGACGGCGGCGACGGCGCGGTCCACGTCCGGGCCGGCGCCGGAGGTGCCGGTGGAGTAGGACAGCACGGCGACCTTCGGGTCCAGGCCGAACTGCGCAGCGGTGCGCGCAGACATGACGGCGATCTCGCCGAGCTGCTCCGCGGTCGGGTTCGGGTTCACGGCGCAGTCGCCGAACGCCCAGAGGCGGCCGCGCAGCACCATGAGGAAGATGGAGGACACCACGGACGCGCCCGGGGCGGTCTTGATGATCTGGAAGGACGGCTTAATCGTGTGCGCGGTGGTGTGCGCGGCGCCGGAGACCATGCCGTCGGCAAGGCCCTTGTGCACCATCATGGTGCCGAAGTAGGAGATGTCCTTCAGAGTCTCGCGCGCCTCGTCGAGGGTGACGCCCTTCTTCTTGCGCAGCTCGGCGAAGTCCGCCGCGAACTCCTCGAGCAGCTCCGACTCGAGGTGGTTGATGATGTTGGCCTTGGACAGGTCCAGGCCGAGGTCCGCCGCGCGACGGTTGATGTCGTCCGCCTCGCCCAGGATGGTCAGGTCGACGATGTCCTTCTTCAGCAGCTGGTGCGCAGCCTGCAGGATGCGGTCATCCTCGCCCTCCGGCAGCACGATGTGCTTGCGGTTCTCCTTGGCCATGTTCAGCAGCCAAGACTCGAAGACTGCCGGGGACATGACCTGGTCGGCGTCGCGGTTGAGGGTCACGGAGGAAACGTCGGCAAGCTGATCGGCGCTCACCACAGCCGCGACGGAACCGCGGAGCTCCTCGACGCGGCGCTGCGCCAGCTCGCCCAGCTCTGCGTTGTCAGCGACCAGCAGCACCGGCACGCCGATGGCGGCGGCCAGGTCGGCGTCGAAGTTGTAATCACCGGTGCCGACGATCAGCTTCGCCGCACCCTCGGTCAGGCCGGCGCCGTACGCGTCGTGCAGGTCGGTGCCCTCAACCTTGGCGAGCTCAAGGCCGAGCTGGGAAGCGACAGCATTCACATCGATGCCGTCGAGAGAGCGGTTCACGGGGGTGATCAGCAGAGACTGGGTTTCAGCCATGGGTTCGCCTTTCTAGTTGCGGGTCATGCGCATACGCGAACAAGTCTACCGGCCAACACCCTCCCCGTCGCCGTACTTTGGGGAGACGAATTAAATACCGCTGTCCGCGAAACAGGCCGCCGCGGCAGCCGCCCGAGCGCGCGCTTCCTCGACGCTATCCCCCGTCGACCGCACGAGAATATCCTCGCCGATGACCTGCACGCCCGTCTCTTCAACGGCCATCGCCTGCACCATGGACTGCGCCGACAGATTCGCCGCCCCGCCGTGCACCAGCTGCGCGGCACCCGGCGACACCAGGGTGGCGTCGATGGGCAAGCGCAGCGACGCGCGAGCCTGCAGCTCGAACTGGTCGAGGCGCTGCGTCGCGCGCGTGAGCATGCCGTCCAGCCCCGCGAGCGGCGACGCCTGCGAGAAGTACACCTCTTCCCCGTCCACGAACAGCTCAATCGCGTACAGGCCGCAGCACTCCAGCGCGCCGGTCACACGCGCCGCGATAGAGCGCGCGTTGCCCATCGCCGCCTCCGAGATCGGTGCCGGCTGCCAGCATTCCACCAGCTCACCGGCCTCGTGGCGCGTCCCCATCGGTTCGCAGAACCACGTCGCCAGCTGCCCCGTCGCCGGATCCACCGAGCGCGCGGTGAGAATCGTCACCTCATAATCGAAGTCGATGTAGCGCTCCGCAACCAGGCCATCCTCCGGGAGCTGCGTCGCAAACGGGCTCTGCTTCAGCTCCTCCGCCGAGCGGAACGTCTGCTTGCTGCTTCCGCGCCTCTGCTTCACGACGATCGGATACCCAATCTCCTCCGCCACCGCAGCCAGTTCGTCGGGGGTGTGCGCGGGTGCTGAAGTGAGCGTCGGCAAGCCCAGCTCATCAGCGGCCGTGCTGCGCAGCGACTGGCGGTCAAACGCCACATCGCAGGCCCCGATCGACGGCGCGACATCGGCGTTCGTAGCCGCTGCGAGTTCGAAGAGACGCTGCGTATCGACGCGCGGGTCAGCCACCGCGATCAAATCCGGGTTCGCGCTGGTCGGGGCTTCGCCGAGCGTATCGACGCTCACTTCACAGCCCAAGTGCCGGTACGCAGCCGCCAGCTCATTGGCGAATGTGCAGTCCGGCGCGCTGCCGAGCACGAGGACGCGGAGGTGCGGGCGCAGCCGGTGGCTGCCCGCCTGGTGGCCCGTGTGCTGGTCGTGCTGCTCACTCATGCTTGCGGATTATCGCACACGAACCTGGGATTCTTAGGAATCGGCTGGGGATTTGGTGCTGTTTTCATGCTGCCTGGACGCATGACAAAACCACCCCGGCCCGCCTTGGTTGTGGCGGTCCTGGGGTGGTTCGAGAGCGTGAATGCTTACGCAGCCGGTGCCGGAGCCGGCTCGGTGGTGGTTGCCGTGGTGGTCGTGGTGGAGGTCTCGGTCACGGTGGTCTCGGACTTAGTCTCCGTCACGGTGGCGGTTGCCTCAGCGGTAGTGGTTGCAGTCGCGGTCGCGGTCGGCGTCGCGGAGGAGGTGCTGGTGTTCGTAGCCTTCGGCTTGATGAGCTGGCCGGAGCTGCCACCGGTGATCTCGACCTCGGTGATGGAGTTGCCCTTCAGGCACTCGTTGAGGATGACACCGGACGCGGTCAGGCCGCCAGCCAGTGCGGTCAGGCCGACAGTGACGGAGGCGATGGAGTAGCCGTAGGCCGTGAGGTACTTGTCGAATGCCTCAACCTGAGCAGCGAGCTCCGGGTTCAGGATGCCAGCCTGGCGCTGGATCTCGGTGTTGAAGTTGCGGATCTGCTGGTCAATGACGTTGGTCACGTTGGAAGCGCCGCCGAGTGCGAGCTGAGCGAGCAGGCCGAGCGGGATCAGGGAAACCAGCGGGATGCCGAAGCCGAGGAGGACGTTCTTGCACTCCTGGGACAACTCGTTCTGCTGGCCAGCAACGATGGTGCCCTGAACGCCGTCCTTACCGACGGTGATCTCACCCTCGACACCGTGAGCCGGGGTGATGGACGGAGCGACGAGGACGACAGACATAGCAGCTGCGGCAATGGCGGTACCGCGACGGGAAACGTTCTTCAACGTGAATCCTTTCAAAGGCAATTCGAAGGTGTGGCCCAAGTCTAAAGGAAACCTGGCACCCAGATACAAGAAAGATGGTACTCCATGTTTCAAGTTTTTGTGGGGGACTGCATGCGAACACGAAAGCCCTCCATCCCCCGGGGAAATCCGGGGACTGGAGGGCGGTAGCCGTGAGCGCTATTTCAACGATTTTGGCTACTTAGCGTCGGCGGGAGCCGTCGGGGTTGTGGTAGCAGTCGGGGTCGAGGTAGCGCCGGCCTTGACGCTGCTGCCGCGCAGCTTCTCGCTGGAGCCCTTGAGCTGGTCGAGGACTTCCTTGGTCTCCTTGGAGATCTCGGCCTCAGCCTCGACGGTGGTGCCACCGGTAGCATCCGGCAGGCAGCGGTTGAGAATCACTGCAGCTGCAGCGATGCCACCTGCGAGGGATGCGAGGCCCACGGTTGCAGAAGCAACGCTGTAGCCGTACGCCTGCAGGAACTTGTCAGCGGACTCGATTGCCGCAGCGAGCTCCGGGTTGAGGATGCCAGCCTGGCGCTGGATCTCAGCGTTGAAGTCACGGATCTGCTGATTGATCACGTTGGTGACGTTCGCGGAGCTGCCCAGGGCGATCTGGCTCAGCAGGCCAGCCGGGATGAGAGCCAGCAGCGGGATACCAGCCAGCGGCAGGATCTGCTTGCAGCTCTCGGGGAGCTTGGAGCTCGCGTCAGCGGTCGGCTCGGTCGTCTTGGAGGTCTCGGAGGTCGGGGTGGTGGAGGTAGCCTCAGCCTTACCCACCACAACCGGGAAAACCTTCGTCACGTCACGGGAGAGGCCACCCGGGTAGGTCAGGGTGTAGGAGATCTCGACGTTGAACTTGTCGCCTTCCTTAGCATCCTTGGAGACCGTGTAGATCACCTTGTTGCCCTCGACCTTCACGGTCGCCGCGCCGTCCTTGTCAACCTTTGCCTTGAGGTTCGACAGCGTCGCGCCAGTTACATTGAGCTTGAAGGACTCGGCCTTGCCCGGCGCAACAGTCTTCTCGGCGGCAGCCGGCGCGGTGGTCGGAGCGAGAGTCTTGATCTCAGACTTCTCAATCACCTTCACGGTGACGTTTGCCTGCTCAGCCTTGGTGCCCTCGTGCAGCGTGAGGGTGAACTTGTACTCGGCATTCGCCTTTGCGTCAGCCGGAACCGCAACCTTCAGGACACCGTTCTTGTACGAGATCTGCTTCGGATTGTCGCTCTGGATCGACACCGTGGTGTTCGCCGGAAGAACAGCCTTCAGGTTGGTCTCAACGGTCTCACCAGGGTAAGCCTCGATAACTCGATCCTTGAGGATCGCGGCCAGCTCGGCGGCGGTTGCCGGAGCAAGGTTGATCGGGTCGACCGTCGGGGTCACGGTGGCAGTCGGGGATGCCGGGGCGTTGTTCTGCGCAGCAGCCGGGGTGATCGACGGTGCGACCATAGCGAGGGAGAGAACGGCAGCCGCGATTGCGGTGCCGCGGCGGGTAGCGGTGTTCTTGAACATGAGCGTCCTTTCAACGGTTTGAACATTGCGCCATCGAGAACAGCAACCCTGGGAGAACCCCGGAGACAGCCTCGCAATGACCTATAAGGGCAATCGTACGGAAATGAGAGAGTCGTTACTTTCAGCTGGTGAAAAATATTCCGGCTGAGGGTGCGAACGTCGGAAAGCGAAGGCCCGCACCTTCCTGTGAACGGGAGTGCGGGCCCTAGCTGCGTTCAGCGGTTAGTGGTTCGAGGAACCGAGGCCGCCGGGGGCGCAGGCGTCGTAGATCAGGGTGCCTGCGAGGAGGCCAACCGCGATCAGAGCGAGGCCACCAGCAACCGGCGCAACCCGTGCGAGCTGAGCGTTCAAGGAATCGACCTGGCCCGCGAGCTGCGGGTTGAAGACACCCATCTGCTGCTGGATCATCGTGTTCACCTGCTGCAGCTGCTGGTTGAACTGCTGTACCGCCTGGGACACGACCGGGATGTCGATCTGCGTCGCCAAGCCGAGCGGGATAAGTGCCAGCAGCGGGAGGCCGAAGCCCATCGCCGTTGCGGCGCAGCGGCCGGCGTCGATGTCGCCGTTCAAGCCCGAGGAGCTGCCCGGACGCGGGGTGCCGTTGGCGTTGTTGTCAACACCCTTGACGTGATCCTTCACCGGCACGGTGACCGTGGTCTTGCCGCCCGGGAGGGACGGATCGGTGATGGTCACCGTGATCGGGCCGTCGACCTTGATGTCGTTGCCGTTCGCGTCCTTGGTCGGATCCACGACGATGTTGCCGTTGTCGTCGATACCGGCCTTGACGTTCTGGCCGTCTTCGTCCCGGGCCACAACCTTCGTCTGCTCGGAAGCATTGTCCACCTTGATATTGGTGCCCTGCTCGCCGAGGTTCGGGTCGATGGTGGCGACGTCGGAAGTATCGACGGTAGTGGTGTCCTTCGACGGGCCGGAACCCTTCGACGGAGTGTCGGAGGTGTTGCCTGTCAGGTTTCCGGTGCTTCCACCCGGCGCGTCAGTCGTGCCAGTCGGCCCAGTGATCGTCACCTTGATCGGATCGCCAACATTATTGCCGTCCTTGTCCTTGATCTGAACAGTGCCATCACCCGGCGTCGCATCCTGCGGCACCT
>NZ_JAMFTQ010000004.1:0-166294 GCF_024160105.1 Corynebacterium stercoris | reverse complement strand
CCGGACCACACCAGTCATACCCTCAGTCGGGTTCATGACCGTATCGTCCAGCTTCTTCGGCTCACCACCAGCCGGCACCTGCTCAACCTCAGTACCCGGCTTCACCACCGGCGAGGCCGGCGTCACCTGCAGCGTGACCGTAACCTCGTCGTGCGTCCCGTCAGGGTAATCCACGATAACGGTCACGGGATACTCGCCGACCGTTTCAACCTTCGGCTTTTCCAGCCAGTGGAACTTCGTGCCCTCGGGCAAATCGCCGGGGTTCTCAATGGCCGTCTCAGGGTTCGGCACTTCACCATTCTGATTGACGGTGATGTCCTTACCCACTGGCTCGTGCTGGTCTGCCATGCCCGTCACCTTGATGGTGACAGGCACATCCTCGGTAGAGCCATCGGGGTAGGTCACCCGAATAGCGTTTTCGAACGTCCCTGGTGCCTCGGTAGAGGGAGGAGTGACCCAGTTGTACTCGGTACCGTCGGGCAGATCGGTCTTGTTCGTGATCACACCGGAGGCGTCCGGAACCGCTGCGTTTTTCTCCAGCACAGGGTTCTCCGCGACAGGAGTAAACGCATCAGCCTGAGAGTTCACGTGCACCGGAACGTAAATGACCTCGGAAGACTTATCCGGGTACGTCACCGTGACCGGGATCTGGTAGTCACCCCAGTGCTCAGCGGACTTGATGGTGATCTTGCCGGTCTCCGGATCGACCTTCACGTCGCTGAATGCAGGCTTCTCCCTGCCGCCGCCCTCATAGGTCGGCAGCGTCTTCGAGTCGATGGAGAACTTCGCTCCAGGGTTCTCGGTTGGCTGCTGCTTAGTGTCCTGCCACTTCGGTGCAGGAACCTCGAAGGAAGTCTTGGAATCAACCTGAACCTGGTCGTACACGGGCTCGAATCGGTCCGATTCGTTAGGCACCGGTGCGAACTCGACCAGCGCAAGGTCACGGGTGTTGCCTTCGTACACCACCAGTACCGGAACAACGACGTTCTTGTCACCGCCACGAGCGCTGTTCGGCAGCGTGACTACGCCCGTCTTGGGATCAACGCTGGCACCTTCAGGCGCGCTCGGTGCCAGGGTGTACTCCTTCACCGGCACCTCAGAGTTGTTCACACGCTCGCCCTTAACACCGTTCTTCTCGGTGTAGAAGACCGGCGCTGCAGACTCCGTCGCCTCTGCCGAAACGACACCCTCGTATTCCGGCTTGAACTTGGAGGCATTACCGGACGAAACGATGAAGGAATCGGACGCACGAACGTCGCTGCCGACGATGAGGTACGCAGTGTACAGGTCACCGTCTTCGGCACCCGCCGGAACCGTCAGATTCGCCTTCGCCTCATCACCGCACTTCAGCACCGGGGTGCCCGGGGCATCGGTCGGAACGGTGACGTTTTTCCCGCCGCTTTTAACCGGCGCACCGGAGGGATCGACAACAATTGTGTTGCCCTGCTTATCCGTCTTGGTCCACACAATGCGGGTTTCCTGAAGCGGCACAGTGCCGTCAATGATCAGTTCGGCCGTGTTGCCAGGTTCCGCCGGGAAGTCGAGCTCGTCAAAGCCGCGAACAAACAGCTGGATGTTGGACTCATACGGAGTCGACTGAATCGCAAAGTTCTCGTTGATAACTGCGCCGACCAAACGGGACGGCACCACGGTCGGGCTCCAGTTATTCGCACCGACAGCGTTGCCAAACTCCGCGTGCACAAACCCGGAAGCCGCCTGCATGATCACGCCGTTGGGATCCTCGACCCACATGTACACGTCGCGTGTGACGTCGGCAAAGCTGCGGCCGGCAGACTCGATGCCGTCGATGGAATACAGGCCATCCTTATCGGTGGTGCCAACGTAGGTTTTCTCCAGCCACTCGGGGTGAGCAAGGAGACGCTTCTTCGTCTCTGCAGAACGCAGCTCGACATCAACCCTGGAGATGTCCGCGAGCCCCTTGACACCCTCTTGGGTCAGCGTGGTCAGGTAGACCTTGTAGCCTGCCGCCGGAGCGTCCTGGCCGAACTTACTCGGCTGGTAGGACGGGCCGGTCATACCGTTGGACGCATCGGCACCTTGGCCGCCTTCCATCCACACGCGACCCGCGACGCGGTTCTTGCCGGTGTTCGCCCCCGGGCCTTCACCAACGAAGTTCATCTCGACGACGTTGGCGGACTTCATGTAATTGCGGTTCGTCGCCAAATCAATCGGCAGCTCCGCAACCCAGCGATCGACCCTTTGCTGGTTGACACCGATGAGCTGGAACTGACCCGTGTTGCGAGTACCACCGAATGCGGTGCGGAAGTAAGGGCGAATGCCATCACCGGCACGGACGGGGTACATGATATTGCCCGAGCGCTCATTCACCGTCGGCTCAACCCACACACGGTAGAACTGGTCGTTGTAGGCGCCGAAAACGTGGTGGTTACCTTGGTTGTCGTAGAAGCCCTCGCGCAGGTCGAAAGCGTAAGACCCGGAGTAGCCGGCACCGAACGCATCGCCCGGGATGGTGTGGGTTTCAGTGACGTAAATCGGGGAAAGCACACCGGTGGCGGAACGCCACTGCATGTACACCTTCGTACCTTCCGGAACGGCAAGCTTGCTCGCGGACTGGTTGTTCGTAATGGTGCCGTAGCCACCGATGAACACGTGGCCAGAAATGGTGTTCTTGGCATTCGTCGTGTCAACACCGTTGCGGACGTACCCGTTCGCAATCGCGTCCGCCTTCACAGCGTTAGCCAGGTCAGCATTCGGGCCGTAGGAGTAGCCAGTACCTGCGCTGGGGGCTTGACAGTTTGGGTCGAGGTTGTATGGGAGCGCGCGGTTGTTGCCCTGCGCGGCCAGGGTTTCAGTTGGGGCCGCTTGCGCAATCGGCTGCCCAAACGGCAACACAAGAGCTACAGACATTGCAGCCGCCGCCACGGATGTGCCACGGCGACGAGCGGAATTACGGCGTGCAGGTTGTGCCTGAGACATAGGTCCTTCCTGGAGCGTGTGGGATTGACGTTGGCGGATCATCCTTCCGCACCCCAGCGAGGCCGAAGCAACTCTGACTGGAGCGTCACCTTCGCATAGACACAAGGCAACAACGTCGTGTACAGCACAACACTACAGCGAATTTAAAGCGCTATCAAGTTTGCATTATTGCGAGAAATTGTTTAAAGCGCCCAAAAGCTAAATTTTCGATACAAGAAACTATGGTCATTTCAAGCAAGGAAAAAGGTACCGAGCGCCGGAGCGTCGGTCCCTATCGTCGTAAAGCGCGCGCCCCCTACCGCTCCAGAATGTCGTTGCGCACGATTGTCTGGTCCCGGCCCGGGCCCACGCCGATGTAGCTGATCGGCGCGCCGGAGAGTTCTTCCAGGCGCAGCACGTAGTCCTGCGCCTTCTTCGGCAGTTCGTCGAAAGTCTTGCAGCCGGTGATGTCCTCGTCCCAGGCCGGCATGGTCTCGAAGATCGGCTCCGCGTGGTGGAACTGGGATTGGGTGAGGGGCATTTCGTCGAAACGCTCGCCCTCCACGTCATACGCCACGCAGATCGGGATCTCGCCGATGCCGGTAAGTACGTCCAGCTTGGTCAGAAACAGGTCGGTGAAGCCGTTCACGCGGGAGGCGTAGCGGGCGATCACGGAGTCGTACCAGCCGCAGCGGCGCTTGCGGCCGGTGTTCACGCCCACCTCGCCACCGACTTCCTGCAGGTAGTCGCCCCATTTGTCGAAGAGCTCCGTCGGAAATGGTCCCGCACCCACGCGCGTAGTGTAGGCCTTGACAATGCCCAACACGCCGGTGATCTTGGTCGGGCCGATGCCGGAACCCACGCACGCGCCGCCGGCCGTCGGGTTGGAAGAGGTCACAAACGGGTAGGTGCCGTGGTCCACGTCCAGCATGGTGGCCTGCCCGCCCTCCATGAGCACGTGCTTGCCCTCGTCGAGCGCCTTGTTCAGCGTGTACTCCGCGTCAATCACCATCGGCTTCAGGCGGTCGGCGTAGCCCATGAAGTAGTCCATGGTCTCATCCACGCTGATGGCGCGGCGGTTGTACATCTTCACCAGCATCTGGTTCTTCACATCCAGCGCAGATTCGATCTTCTGGCGGAGGATGCTTTCGTCGAAAATGTCCTGCACGCGCAGGCCCACGCGCGCAACCTTGTCCGCATACGTCGGGCCGATGCCGCGGCCTGTGGTGCCGATCGCGCGCTTGCCCAGGAAGCGCTCCTGCACGCGGTCCAGCGTCTGGTGGTACGGCGCAACCATGTGCGCGTTCGAGCTAATCCGCAGGCGGGACGCGTTCGCGCCGCGCGCCTCGAGGCCGTCGATCTCCTCGAACAGCGCCTGCAGGTTCACCACCACGCCGTTGCCTAGGATCGGCACCGCGTTTTCCGAGAGCACACCGGCGGGCAGCAGCTTCAGCTCGTACTTCTCGCCGCCGACAACCACGGTGTGGCCCGCGTTGTTGCCACCGTTGGGCTTGACCACATAATCGACCTTCCCGCCGAGGATGTCGGTGGCTTTGCCTTTCCCCTCGTCGCCCCACTGGGCGCCCACGATGACGATGGCGGACATGTTCCACTCCTTATATAGGGCCTGCAACCGTGCATATTGTAGCGTGACCTGCATGCGTCTCATTCATTGCGCGTGCGGTACCAGCGACATCCTTCCCGGCGCCGAGCATTATGCGCTGCCCGCAGTGCCCACGCGCAAGGACCTCCGCTTCCTCGACGACGCAGCACGCGAGGCGCTCCCCGCCGATCCGACCCCCTCGCTCGCGGAGATTCAGGCCGCGCCCGACGTCGCGCACCTCGGCGAGCCGCAGTTCGCGCCGCAGCAGCCCGATGAGGCCCTGCGCGTCATCGTTTCCGGTACCGACGCCGCCCTCGGCGCCATCCTCACCCGCCTCATGCGCGCCGACACCATGTGGGTCGAAGTCGCCTACATCCCCTCCGACCCCACCTCCCCCGCCGCCGTCTGCTGGGGACTTTCTTCGCTTAACGACGTTCATTCCTTCGCCCTCGAAGCCCCAGTCACACCCGCGGCCTGTATCCGCACCGACACCGGCGACGTGGTCGCCGGCTCCGCCTCTATTCACCGGTTCGGCGGGCGCGAGGAGTTCGTCGGCGAGATCGTCGTGGATTCCGAAACTCTGGTGTTCCGCGACGGTTCCGCCCCCTCCGCGCGCTTCCACGGCCAGTTCGGAGCGCGCCTCGTACCCACCATGGACGCTCCAGGAATTGCGTGCGCGCCACTGACCACTCCACTTATCAGCGAAGGTTCCCCCTCGCGGCGCTCTCCCGCGCAGCTCGAATGGCTCGCATCCACGCCGGGCCTGGGCTGGATAACCCGCGGCAAGTCCGTTCCCGCAGGTCAAACCGATGGTTCGCGCGTGCTTTCCGGTCGCGCGGTCCAGACCGGCGGCGAACAGATCGCGGTGCGTATCGACGATCAGGAGAAGCCCCGGCCCGTTTCCCGCGCCACCTTTTACCGCCATCTGCGCGACATCCAGAGCGTCAGAAACGCCCAATTTTGACCTATGTGATTAAGATCACACTGTGACTTTTGTGGCGCTTTGTTGGTGATTCGTAATCAAAAAGAGATGGGTAATTCCTGTGGGCGGGGAGCCGTGCGTCGGAAAGCGAGTGCAAACTCGCAGGTAGGGACGGTGTTCCACGCGGTATACCTGAAATCTGGAATTGTGTCGGTAAAACTTTCGTTTGATACCGACAATTTCCCGGTCGGCCCGGCGGCACTTTTCAAAACGTGGCTACGTTGGGGCTTGTTCCCAAACGGGATCCGCTCCGAATCACCGGAGTGGACGAGATAGACCACTTAGGAGAAATCATGGCTGACTACAACCGCATTGAGGACCTGGCAAACGCGACCGCATACGACGTCAACGGCGACAAGGTTGGTGGCGTGAAGGACGTTTACGTCAACGACACCACCGGCCAGCCGGACTTCGTTTCCGTGAACCACGGCCTCTTCGGTGGCGGCGACTCCATCGTCCCGCTGCGCGGCCACACCCTGCGTGACGGCGAGCTGCACCTCGCATTCCCGAAGGAGCGCATCGAGGACGCTCCGGACCTGGACGAGAACGGCCACCTCACCACCGAGGACCAGGAGGCGTTCTACCGCCACTACGGCCTGACCGAGACCCAGGATGTCACCACCTACCAGACCGGCGCTGAGTTCGGCGCTCCGGCTGCTGCTGGTGCCGCAGGCGCTGGCGCTGCAGCTGGCTACGCTGCTGGTGAGCGCGAGTACGCTGAGACCGACGTTGACGCTGACCGCCGCGACTTCGTTGAGACCGAGCGTCGTGACGCTGTCGCAACCGACAACGACACCATCATCCGCTCCGAGGAGCAGCTCAACGTTGGCACCGAGCGCGTCGAGTCCGGCCAGGTTCGCCTGCGCAAGTACGTCGTTTCCGAGACCGAGACCGTTGAGGTTCCGGTTGAGCGCGAAGAGGTTCGCGTTGTCCGCGAGCCGATCACCGACGCTGACCGCGCTAACTTCGACGGCCAGATCGGCGAGGCTGAGGCTTCCGTGACCCTGCACGAGGACCGCGTCACCGTGTCCAAGGAGTCCGTGCCGGTTGAGAAGGTTTCCCTCGAGAAGGAGACCGTCCGCGACACCGAGCGCGTTTCCGAGGAGGTCCGCAAGGAGCGCTTCGAGACCGACGGCGTTGTCGAGGGCACCGCTGACTACGACCGCACCGCTGCTGACTTCGACGCCGAGGGCCGCGTCCCGGGTGCTGAGGGCGACGCTGACGTCCGCTAACTAGCGACCGAGGTTGTAAGCGCTCTGGGCGCCAACACCTCTTAGATACGAACCCTGGTGGGAAGCTTCCCCCCAGGGTTCTTTCGTATTTGTGGGTGCGTCGTGGCGGCGGCGGGTCCGTTGGCGGCGACAGCACCGTTGGCGGCGGGCCGGGGGCGGCACCGGCCGGGCCGGTTCCTGCCACAGAATGCATTTCGGGCTGCCACAGAATGCATTTCGGGTCCAAAAGATCCCTTTTCGGGCCCCGAATGCAGTCTGTGGCAGGGGCCGGAGTGGCACCCCTACATTTGCTGACAAGATCTTTCTCTTCGGCCCCCAAATCCCCAGGTCGCTACATCTGCTGACAACCTGTCGGAGGTGGCGGAGCCCGCCGGGGGCCCGCGGGGCCCGCCGGGGACCCTCCGCGCTACAGTTCGAACTGCTCCGGTGGGACGTGGGGCGTGGTGGAGGTGGGGGCGAGCGCCGCGAGGGCCGATTCGCGGGACATGCCGCACACTTGCAGCAAGTCGACGACCAGCGAACGGGTCTGGGCGAGAATCGCGTAGGCGGAGAGGACCGGTTCGGGGCGGTCGGCGCTCCCGCCGCCAGCGTAAGCCCCTTCCACAACCTCCATGCCGGAGCGCTGAGCAACGCCGCGCAGCTGGTTAACTAAGCGGGGGATCATGACCGCTTGGCCGCCGACGCGCCCGTCGATGCCGCCCGCACCCGCGCCCGCGCCGTCGCCACCAGCACCGTCGTCACTACCGGCACCACCACCAGCTTCAACGTCGCCGGCTGTACTCCTACCACGCCTTCCGCGGGCGGCGTCGATGTCGTACATCTCGGAGATTTCGAGGCAGACCTGGGAGCATTCGTCGATGAGGGAGATTTGGAGGTCGGTGACGGTGTCGTCGTCCTCGCAAAGCACGAGGGCGCGGCGGGCGAGGACGCGGGTGGTACGCACCGCGTTGTCCACCGGCGGGATCACAAGGGCGAGGGAGTTGATGTAGCGGCGCTGGCCCCACAGGAACGGGGAGAGCTTGGAGGTTTCCTCGCCGGACTGGATGGCGGCGGACATGGAGTCGATGCGCGACTGGGTGCCGCGGATCAGGTCGAGGGCCTCGCGGATGCACTCGGGGTTGCCGGTGCGCAGGCCCTCGGCGACGTCGTCAAGCACGGAGCTCATGAGCCCCATGATGTGGGAGATCTCGGCGCGGGCGGAGGCCATGGGGCCGGTCGGGATGAGGGCCAAGGTCAGCAGGGCGACGGTGCAGCCGACGAAGGCGTCGATGGTGCGGTCGATGCCGGTCACCTCGGCGCCCGGGGGCATGATCGTGGCGATGAGGATCGAGCCAATGGCCACCTGGTTGATCAAGAGCTGTGACTTTGAGAAGAACGACGCGATGAGCAGGGAGCCGCCGACAATGACGGCGATTTGCCAGCCGCCGTCGCCGAGCCGGTAGAACAACAGATCACCCACGAGCACGCCGAGGATGCAGCCGAGCGCAATGTCGGCGGCCTTGGAGATGCGGTCGCCGCTGGTCACGCCGATGATCAGCACCACCGCGATGGGGGCGAAGAAGGGGCGCTCGTGGTCGATCAGGTCTTTCGAGATCCAGTAGGCCACACCGGCAGCGATGGCCGTCTGCATGATGGGGATGAACCCGCGGCGCACGCGGCGGAGCCGCGCCTGCACGGATTTGTCGACTGCCCGTAGGCGGTCGCGGGTGCTCATTCGTTGTTGGGGCATGTGGGATACCGGCTCCGTGAAAAGAACGTCGAAAAGCAAAAAGCACCGGGGATAAACCCGGTGCTTTCAGAGCTTAGCGCTTACTTGGACACGCTCTTGCCCACGGAGTGCAGGTCCTGGCACGCCTCGATCACGCGCTCGGACATGCCCTGCTCGGCCTTCTTCATGTAGGAACGCGGGTCGTAGACCTTCTTGTTGCCAACCTCGCCGTCGACCTTGAGCACGCCGGAGTAGTTCTCGAACATGTGGGACACGATCGGGCGGGTGAACGCGTACTGGGTGTCGGTGTCCACGTTCATCTTCACCACGCCGTAACGCAGCGCCTCCTCGATCTTCTCCTTCTCGGAGCCGGAGCCGCCGTGGAAGACGAAGTCGAACGGGTTCGCGCCGGCCTCGAGGCCCAGCTTGCGCTCCGCAACCTTCTGGCCCATGTCCAGGACCTCCGGGCGCAGCTTCACGTTGCCCGGCTTGTACACGCCGTGGACGTTGCCGAAGGTGGCTGCCAGCAGGTAGCGGCCCTTCTCGCCGGTGCCGAGCGCGTCGATGGTCTTCTCGAAGTCCTCCTCGGTGGTGTAGAGGTTCGCGCCGGCCTTCGCCTCGACGCCGTCCTCCTCGCCGCCGACGACACCGATCTCAACCTCGAGGATGATGTTGGCGTTGTGGGCCTTCTCGAGCAGCTCCTGCGCTACCTCGAGGTTCTGGTCGATCGGCACTGCGGAACCGTCCCACATGTGGGACTGGAACAGCGGCAGCTCGCCGCGGTCCACGCGCTCCTGGGAGATGGCGATCAGCGGGCGCACGTACTCATCGAGCACCTCGAGCTGGCAGTGGTCGGTGTGCAACGCAATGTTCACGTCGTAGTGCTGGGCGACCTCGTGCGCGAACGCTGCGAGCGCCTTTGCGCCGGCGACCTTGTTCTTCACGCCCAGGCCGGAACCGAACTCGGCGCCGCCGGTGGAGAACTGGATGATGCCGTCCGACTCCGCCTCGGCGAAGCCCTTGATGGCGGCGTTGATGGTCTCGGAGGAGGTGCAGTTGATGGCCGGGAATGCGTAGCCGCCAGCCTTAGCGGCATCGAACATCTGGGCGTAGACTTCGGGGGTTGCAATAGGCATA
The DNA here is from genome assembly GCF_024160105.1 of Corynebacterium stercoris. Taxonomy (GTDB): domain Bacteria; phylum Actinomycetota; class Actinomycetes; order Mycobacteriales; family Mycobacteriaceae; genus Corynebacterium; species Corynebacterium stercoris. The sequence continues at coordinate 156,695 of NZ_JAMFTQ010000004.1, read as the reverse complement.
GGTGACCTTCCTTCGTGGGAGCCAGTTACACCCCCAAGTATGCCCCTTTTACGCCAGCCCTGCAGCTGCGACCGCGGCCGCCGCCTCCAGCAGCATCCACCCAGACAGCTGGACGGACAGGTCGCGCTCGTCGATGCGGAGCAGGCCTACGGCCTCGCTTATCGACGCCGGTCCCAGCCCGTAATTGTGCGGCAAACGCGCATCCTCGTTCCACTCCGCGGGGAAGATCGGCAGCCCGTCAACCTCCAGGCGGTGCGACCACATCGACTGCGCGGAGGCGAGCACGAGACGGGCGGCGACCTTCTTCGTGGCCATGTTCTCGCGGCTGTCGGCTGGCAGGCGCACCGCCACGTCCGCGAGGTAGCGGGCGAGGATGCCCTTGAACAGGCCACCGTCGCCCTCGCCAGTTTCGGATTCGGGGCTCAAGATCACGCCCTGCGGGCTGGCGAGGTGCAGCGCCACCGCCTGCACAATCGCGCGGATGTGGGTGATGTAGAACACTGAGGCGTCGGCGCGCTCGGAGTACTCGAAAGAGTCGATGGGCTCGTCGCGCTCCAGGCCGACGTCGGCACGCAGGGCGAGCGCGATTTCCAGGCTCGCGCCGAGGACGGTGCCCTGGTTCGCGGTGTAGATCTTCTCCACGACTTCGGGCCCGTGCATGCGCATGCGGATACCGTCGTTGAGCAGGCCGGATTCGGTGACGAGGTTGTCGAAGATCCAGTCCACAATCTGGCGCGCCTTGTCCAGGCGGCCGGTGCGGGCGAAGAGGATCGCGGCCGGCGCGTTGGAGGAGATGTTGTAGTACGTCTCCCCCACCCGCCACGGCAGCACGCCGGTGACAGAGTCGATGCCGGCGAGCACGTCGAACTCCAGCTCGTCGAGCGCCTTCGTGCGCTTCAGCCCGTCCAGCTGCAGCGCGCGGTTCCACGCGAGCGCCATCCACGCCTTGTCGTCGTTGTGCTGGTTCGCGGTCAGCTTGCCGCTGTGGCGGCGCTGGATGCCGCGGATGGTGTCCCCGATGCGGCGGCGGCGCGACTTGGTGGGGCGGCGCAGCGCGGCGTCCACCTGGCAGTCCAGGTACTGCGCCTGCCACCAGTAGTGCCAGTGCAGAAACACCTTGTCCTTGGTCCCGGGCGGCCACGTCGCCATGGCGAGGTTGGTTTTCGGGATGCCCCAAAGACGCGAGGCGTGGCGCTCGTCGATGGCGGAAGCTGCCAGGTCAGCGCGGTGCGACCAGGTTTCGGGCATGGTTACCGGTTTACCACGCTTGGCTCAGATCTGCGTGCTGGCGCACCCACGCGTGCATGGCGATGCCCGCGGCCACCCCCGCGTTGATGCTGCGGGTCGACCCGAACTGGGCGATCGAGCAGGTCATCGCGGCCGCGTCCTGCGCCGCGTCCGTCACGCCGGGGCCCTCCTGGCCGAAGAGCAGCACGCAGCGGCGCGGCAGCTCGGCCGTCTCCAGCGGCACGGAGCCGGGCGTGTTGTCGATGGCCACGATCGTCAGCTCCTCCGCCCGCGCCCACGCCACCAGGTCCGCCACGGTCTCGTGGTGGCGGATGTGCTGGTAGCGGTCCGTCACCATCGCGCCGCGCCGGTTCCACCTGCGCCGGCCCACGATGTGCACCTCGCGCGCCAGAAACGCGTTCGCGGTGCGCACGACCGTGCCGATGTTCATGTCGTTCTCGAAGTTCTCGATCGCCACGTGGAAGTCGTGCCGCCGCGTATCCAGGTCCGCCACAATCGCGTCCAATGACCAGTACCGGTACGCGTCGACGACGTTCCTCGAGTCGCCGTCGGCGAGAAAACGAGCGTCGAAACGCGGGTCCTCGGGCCACGGACCTTCCCAGGGGCCGACGCCGTGGCGGCCTTCCTGCCACTCGGTCGGGCCGCGGCCGTCGTTAAGCGTCAAGCCCGAGGTCCTCGAGGCCCAGCAGGAAGCGGTACTCGAGGCCGGCGTCGGCGAGGACCTCGGCGGCACCGGTCGCGCGATCGACGACCGTCGCCACCGCCACGACCTCCGCACCCTCCGCGCGGCAGGCCTCCACCGCGGTCAGCGGGGAGTTGCCGGTGGTCGTCGTATCCTCCACCACGAGCACCCGCTTGCCGACAATCGACGGCCCCTCAACCCGGCGCTGCATCCCGTGCTTCTTCGCCTCCTTGCGCACGACGAAGGCGTCGATCGGGCGGCCGTCCGCGTGCATCACCGCGGTCGCCACCGGGTCCGCGCCCAGCGTCAGGCCGCCGACCGCCACGTAATCCAGGTCCTCCGTCAACTCGCGCAGCAGATCGCCGATCAACCGGGACGCCTCGTGGTGGAGCGTCGCGCGACGCAGGTCGACGTAGTAATCCGCCTCCCGCCCCGAGGACAACGTCACCTTCCCGTGCACCACCGCCAGCTCCTTGACCAGCTCAGCGAGGCGCTGCTTCTTCTCACTCATCGTTTTCGCTCCTTTTCTGGTGTTGCGTCCTGGAAAATCGACGGCGGGGTCTGCGCCCGGCGCGCCCGGGTCAGATCACCCGTTGCGTCCGGCGCCGTGCCGTCCGCGATGGCTTCAACCTCGTCCCCGCCGACAGCGCGCAGCTCCACCGGCCCGCGCACCGCCCCGGTGGTCCGGGTCGGCAGTTCCAGCGGCTCCTCGGGACGCTGGACTTTTGGCTTTTCGACGTCCGCTTCCACCCTCTCCACCGGCACAACCTCCGCCGTGGCTTCCGGCGTGATTGCGTCGAGGTCGAGCGGTTTCGGGTCGCGCGGCGGGAGGGTGCGGGCGGCGTCGGCAAGCAATGCGAGCGGGGCGAGCGTGGCGTCCCAGTCCGCGGGCGTGGAGTGGCCGTTGCCCGCGAGCTGCGCGAGCGCCCACTCGCCCTCGAACCACGCGGCGAGGACGGCAGGCGGCAGCTCGTTGAGTGCGGTGCGGACGCGGATGTCGATGAATCGTTGGGCGGGGCCCGCCTCCGTCGCGTAGACGGTAAAGCCTTCTTCGTTGGCGACCTCCACCAGGTCGTCCGACGAGGCGGCCGTGAAGTGTGCGGCGTAGCTCGCACGGCGCATGTCTACGACCATGTCGCTGACCTCGCCCGTCGCCATCGCGATCACCGTTGCGTCGCCGAGGTCCATCACGTGCGTGTCGTGCCCGTACACGTGGCCGCTCGCGATGTCGCGCACCGGCGCGCCCGTCGACGCTGCCCCGCGCTGCCACTCGCCTGTCAGGAAATCGTCCTGCTTGGCGAACGTGAACCCGTTCGCTTCCGCCCACGACCTACGCTCCCGGCGGCTCGCCCCCGGCAGCTGCAAACCCGAGCGGCGGTGCTGCCACGGCTGTGGTTTCGCTTGTGGTGTGGGTGCAGGTGCGGGCTCAGCGTGCGCGGGCTCAGCGTGCGCGGGCTCCTCGGCTGGTTCAGGCTCGGGTTCCTCGGGCGTGTCGAGCTCGAACTCCCCCTCCAGCGGCACCGGCGTGTCCAGTTCGTATTCTGCCTCGTCGGCGACGTCGAACTCCTGCGCCGCGGCCGGCGTGCTTGCCGGCACCCACCGGGTAGACCCCGACTGCGCGGGTTCGACCGCTTCACCCCCCTGGGTGTCTACCTCCAGGGAGACTGTATCCTCAACGGGCTCGGGGGAATCGTCAATAAGCACGGGCTCGATGCCGGGCGTCGTTTCGTCCTCGGACGGCGGTACCGGCGCGGGTGCTTCGGGAGCGGGCTCCGGTTCGACGGTGCTGGTCTCAAGGTCCTCGCGGGGCGCGGGCACCGCGGCGCGGCGCTCGCGGGCATCGGCGTTCCAGAGCCAGATGCCGGCTGCGAGCGCGATCAGCGCGAGGAGGATAAGTAGGTATGCCATCGGGCAAAGATGTTACTGCCCAAACTGTCACTCGGCGCTGAGGGCGCGGGGTCCCCTAGTCTGGCCCGCCGATCGCTCTGTCACAGATTGCATTTTGGGGCACACCGAAATGCTCTTCGCGCTACATTTTGGAATCCGCGGATAAATGTGCGCGAGCCACACATAGATCCGCGGAATCACGAATTTGACGCATTGCCTGAGCAACTCACCGGTGCCCCGTGCACTCGCGGCCGACGATTCAAGCGTCCGCGCAAAACCCGAACTAGACATCGACCTCGATGGGGTTGCGGTTGTCGGCGGCCCACTGGGACCAGCCGCCCACGTAGTGGGTGACCACCGGGAGGCCGGCGTGATCCATGGCGGCGAGCAGCAGGGCGGAGTGGTTGCCGGAACCGGAGTAGACGATGACGCTGGCCGGGTCGGTGTCCTCGGTGATGCCGACCTCGGCGAGGCGGGCGCGGATCTCCTCCGGGCTCTTGACCTTTACTTCGCTGGATTCGCCGATCTCGTTGAACAGCTCGGACACCGGCAGGTTGATCGCGCCCGGGATGTGGCCGGCGCGCAGGTCGAGGATTTCGCGGCGGCCTTCGAAGCGGCGCTTGGAACGAGCGTCGAGAAGCGTGCCGTGAAAATCGCGGACCTGCTCGATGGACGCGAGCGGCAGGTGGTCGGGGGAAATCTCCACCTCGCGCGGGACAACAACGTTGCCCGGGCCGGCGACGGTGGGCAGGTCCGCGGCATCCCAGGCCGCGAAGCCGCCGTCGACAATGTGGACGTCCTCGATGCCGGCCCAGCGCAGGACGAACCAGGCGCGGGCGGCGAAAAGGCCGTTGCCGGTGTCGTAAATGTAGGTCGGGCGGCCGGGCTCGATGCCCCACTGCTTCACTGCCTGGTTGACCACGTCGATGTGCGGCATGGGGTTGCGGCCGTTCGCGCGGCCGGGCATGCCGGCGAGCTGCGACGCGGGCTCGCAAAACAGGGCGGTCGGGATGTGCTCGGACTGGAACTTCGACCACGCCTTGCCCTCCTTGAACTCCCAGAGGGCGGCGAGGATGGTGTGCTTCTTACCGGTTTGGATGCGTTCGTGCAGGGCTTCGGCGGAGACAAAGACGCTCATGCGCGCCAGTCTAGCCAGCAACCCGCGAGGTCACAGTCCGAGGAAATCGGAGCTTAGGCCATGAAGCCGGGGGCCTGCTGAATCGTGCCGTCCGACTCCAGCCCGTCCAGCCACTCCATAATCCCCTCGCGCGGGCAGTCCGCGCCGATGCTGGCCGCCAGCATGCCGCCGGGGCCGAGCTCGACGCGGCAGCCGAACGCCAGGAGCGTCTCGGCGATCTGGTGCGGCTCGTCCGTCTCGGGCATGATCCGCACCGTCGACGCGCCGCCGCGCACCACCACGCGGTCGACGTGGAACTGCCCGCCGACCAGCACGCACTCGACAATGTCGCCGAGCGCCAGCGACGTATCCACGAACGGCACGCTGGCCACCACGAAGTGCGTGGGGCTCAGCTGGTGCGCCGCGAGCTGCTCGTCCTCGACACCGGGGACAGCAACGCGGGTGGTGATCGTGGTGGTCGGCTGCATGGCAAGCAGTCTAGGGCACCACGCTTGCCGACGGCGGTATTACTACCGCGCCGCAACCTCCAGCTCCTCGCCGCCGTCGGCCACGTCGACGTGGACGATGTCGCCGTCGCGGACCTCGCCGGCCAGAAGCTTCTTGGCCAGGCGGTCGCCGATCGCCTGCTGGATCAGGCGGCGCAGCGGGCGGGCGCCGTAGGCCGGGTCGTAGCCGCGGTCCGCCAGCCAGTGCTTCGCCGCGTCCGACACCTCCAGCGTGAGGCGGCGGGCGGCGAGGCGCGCCGCGAGATCCTGCAGCTGGATCTCCACGATGCCCACCAGCTGGTCCTGGCTGAGCGGCTCGAAGACCACCACGTCGTCGAGACGGTTGATGAACTCCGGCTTGAAGTGCCGCTTCACCGCCTCCATGATCTGCTCTCGGTTGCCGCCCGCGCCCAGGTTGGAGGTCAGGATGATCACCGTGTTACGGAAGTCCACGGTGCGGCCCTGGCCGTCAGTCAAGCGACCCTCGTCGAGCACCTGCAGGAGCACGTCGAAGACATCGGGGTGGGCCTTCTCCACTTCGTCGAAAAGCACCAGCGAGTACGGGCGGCGGCGCACAGCCTCGGTGAGCTGGCCGCCTGCGTCGTAGCCCACGTATCCCGGAGGGGCACCGACGAGGCGGGCGACGGAGTGCTTCTCGCCGTACTCGCTCATGTCGATGCGGACCATCGCCGACTCATCGTCGAAGAGGAACTCCGCCAGCGCCTTCGCCAGCTCCGTCTTGCCCACGCCGGTGGGGCCGAGGAATAGGAAGGAACCGATCGGCCGATCCGGATCCGCCACGCCCGCGCGGGAGCGGCGCACCGCGTCAGACACCGCGACGACCGCTTCACGCTGGCCGACGACGCGCTCACCCAGCACCGACTCCATATTGAGCAACTTCTCGGTCTCGCCCTGCATCATCTTGCCCGCCGGGATGCCGGTCCACGAGGACACGACCTCCGCGATCACGTCAGGCGTGACCTCCTCAACCAGCATCGTCTTCGTGCTGGCCTGCGCCTCCGCCTCAGCGACCTGCGCCTCCAGCTCCGGGATGCGGCCGTAGCGCAGCTCGGACACCTTGCCGTAGTCGCCCTCGCGCTCCGCGATCTCGGACTCGTTGCGCAGGCGCTCCAACTCCTCCTTCGCGGCCTGGACGCGGTTGACCTCGCCCTTCTCGTTCTCCCAGCGAGCCTTCATCTCGCCGAGCTTCTCGCGCTGATCCGCCAGCTCCTGGCGCAGCGCGCCGAGGCGCTGTTGGGATGCCTCGTCGGACTCCTTCGCCAGCGCGATCTCCTCGATCTCGAGGCGGCGCACGACGCGCTCCAGCTCGTCGATCTCCTGCGGGGAGGAATCGATCTGCATGCGCAGGCGCGAGCCCGCCTCATCGACCAGGTCGATCGCCTTGTCCGGCAGGAAACGGTTCGTGATGTAGCGGTTCGACAGCTCCGCGGCCGACACCAGGGCAGAGTCCTGGATGCGCACGCCGTGGTGCACCTCGTAGCGCTCCTTCAGGCCGCGGAGGATGCCGATAGTGTCCTCCACCGTCGGCTCGCCCACGTACACCTGCTGGAACCGGCGCTCCAGCGCCGCGTCCTTCTCGATGTACTTGCGGTACTCATCCAGCGTGGTCGCGCCGACGAGGCGCAGCTCGCCGCGGGCCAGCATCGGCTTAATCATGTTGCCCGCATCCATCGCGCCCTCACCGGTCGCGCCAGCGCCGACGATCGTGTGCAGCTCATCGATGAACGTAATGATCTCGCCGTCCGACGACTTGATCTCGTCGAGCACCGCCTTCAGACGCTCCTCGAACTCGCCGCGGAACTTCGCGCCCGCAACCATCGAACCCAGATCCAGGCTGATCAGCGTCTTGCCCTTCAGCGACTCCGGCACGTCGCCCGCGACGATGCGCCGCGCGAGACCCTCGACGACGGCAGTCTTGCCGACGCCCGGCTCACCAATCAGCACCGGGTTGTTCTTCGTGCGGCGGGACAGCACCTGGACGACGCGGCGGATCTCCGCGTCGCGGCCGATCACCGGGTCGATCTTGCCCTCGCGGGCGCGCGCAGTGAGGTCGGTGGAGTACTTTTCCAGAGCCTGGAACTGGTCCTCCGGGTCCTGCGAGGTGACCTTCTTCGCGCCGCGCACGGACGGGAAGGCGCCCTTGAGCACCTCGTACGTCGCGCCGCGCTTCTTCAAAAGCTCCGCGGCCTCGTCCGAGCCCTTCGCGATACCCGCGAGCAGGACTTCGGTGGACACAAACTCGTCGCCGAGCTCGCCCGCCAGCTCCTGCGCAGCGTTAATCGCGTTGAGCGCGTCGCGGTTGAAGTTCGGGTTGGCCATGTTCTGGCCTTCCGCCTTGGGGAACCCGGCGACGATCTGCGCCGCCTCCTTCGCGACGGTCTCCGGATCCACGCCCGTTGCCTTGAGCACCGGCGCCGCGATGCCTTCTTCCTGAGTAAGTACAGCCTCCAGCAGGTGCGCCGGGCGGATGTCCGGGTTGCCCGCCGCGGACGCCTTCTGCAGCGCCTGCTGAAGAGCCTGCTGCGTTTTCGTTGTGGGGTTGAAAGATCCCATGGTTCGCGTTGCTCCTTAGTTTCAAATGCCTTTTGTAGTGATGTCACTAGAGACAACGCGCAAAGAGTTGAGTCTGTTCCACTCAGTTCTGGGCGCCAGGGCAGGGCCCGGAGGCGGCGACACGCAAACCTTTCGATGAAATGCGTCAAATGCTGGATTCGGCAGTTCTATGTGTGAGCCGCACACATAGATCCGCGAATACCAATAATTACCCCATTTCATAAAAGGGAAAACCGCTTCCCCGAAACCTGCCCCCGGCCATCGCGCCCCCAATGTCCACTGAAATGTGCACGCGTTCGCACGCCGAGTGCCAAGAACCGTGATGAACTCGAATCATGTCCGACACCAGCGAACCAGCACCGCACGAGCGCGTTCCCACGGCGCTGCGGGGCCTGCGAATGCTCGAGCTCATGCAATGGGGCTCGCGCTTTACGACGGCGGAACTCGCGAGCGAGCTCGGCGTCAGCCAGAGCGCGATCCGGAAGTATGTGGCACAGCTGAGAGGCGCCGACTTCAAAATCAAGAGCGGCCCAGGCTTCGGCGGCTGCTACTGGATCGAACGCGGCGAGCGCGCATTTCCGTTGCAGCTCACCACCGACGAGATCGAATTGGTGTTGCTGGGCTTGGCTGCCTTCTCCGCTGCCGGAGGCGCAGACGATCCACGCTCGGCAGCTGCTTTCGAGCTCCACCGCAGAATCCTGGAGATTGTGCCGGTCGAGGTCGCGGAAAAGTTAGACGGATTCACCGACAAGTTCCGCAAAAAACTCCAGATGATGAGCGCGGTGTTTCGCGCCCAACACGGCACTAAGCTCGACCACTTGTGGGCTTAGGAAATTAAGCGTCGTGAAGCACCGTGTTCCGGCGCGTGCCCTGTTTTCTCCGCGGGGACCCAGCGGAGGGCGAACGCCATGATGACGACGCCGACGGCGATGGCGAAGACGACCCAGCCGAAACTCGTGGTGATGCCGGCGATCACGGCGATGGGCGCGAGGATGGTCATGCCGATCTCGAAGGGCGCGAAGCCGACGTAGGCCACGCCGTACTCGTTGAGCGTGCCGGATTTGAGCTTCGGGTCGACCATTTTGAGCAGCGCGATACCGGTGGCCACGGCGGCGGTCGCCCAGCCCCAGCCGAAGATGCCGCGCTCGAGCCAGTTGCGGCCGAAGAAGAGCGGCGCGGCCCAGAGCATCCAGACGACGCAGAAGAGGGTACCCAGCAGGAACATCACGATGAGGGCCTGCCAGTAGCCGGCGAGCGCGGCCGGGACGATGGAAGCGATGCCGAAGGCGATCATGTAGTCGGTGGCGGCGCCGGAGATGGAGGTCACGGTGTCGCGGTCCAGGTAGTTCGAGCGGTTGAAGCCGCGCAGCAGCCCGCGCCCGATGAGGCCGATGACGAAGGACATGGCGAACAGCGGGATGGACACGTTCGGCCACTGGCCCTTGATCAGGGTGTTCACGGTGTAGGCGATGAGCACGGTGAACACGATGAAGCCGACGTGCAGCGCGAGCGGCTCGATCGAGGACGGGTTGGTGGTGGCCTTGCCGATCGACGGTCGCTCGGACTCGTTGACGATGTAGCCGGTGCGCAGGTCCTCCGGCAGCTCGCCGGCGAGCTGGGACGCGCGCCCGGTGCGGATGCCCCAGTTGGCCATGATCACGCCGCCGATGATGGCAATGAGCGTGCCGACGGTCGCGGACGTGAATCCGAGCGACGAGGCACCTTCGAGCCCGATCTCCTCCAGCGCGGAGCCGACCGCCGCCGCGGTGCCGAAGCCGCCGACGAAGCCGACCGGCAGCATCATGCCGAACCACGGGTCGGTGCCCATGACCGGCGCGAAGAAGTAGATGCCGAGCAGGATGAACAGGCCCCACTGCCCCATGAACATGGCGGTGGAGTAGCCCCACATGTTGCGGGCGCCGGAGGCGACGGAGCCGCCGAGCTCCATCGAGTACGCCATCGACGCGAACACCACCGCGATGAGCAGCGTGGTGTACGTGCCCACCTGCGGCGACCAGGTGATCACGCCGAGCACCTCTTGGCCGAGCAGCAGGCCGAGCAGGCCGGCGGTGATCGGCGCGGGCAGCAGCAGTTTCTGCAGCACCAGCAGCCGGTTGCGCAGCACGTTGCCGACGATGAGAAGGACGGAGATCCAGCCGACGTCGGTAAGCAGGGTGTATGGCGTGAACTCCACGTCGGCCACCTTTCTCATCGGGATTGCACTGCTTCCGCACATTAATGGAGGGGGTGCGCAGGTGGGTACCCTTGGCCCTATGCAGATCCCCGCCGCGCTCACCGCCGACGCCGCCCGCTTGCGCGCCGCGGTGTTCGAGCGCCTCGTGGGCGCGTACGGGCCGGCCGCCGCGGGCATGTTCCCGGAGGGCGCGTCGCAGGTTCCGCAGGTGCTTCTCGACGCCTGTGTTTTCACCCTCACCCACTCCCCCACCCCCGAACTCACGGACGCGGTCGCGGAGCGCATGCGCGCGTGGGCGCTGGATTTGCGCCGGGTGGGCTTCCCGGCGGCTGAGTACCCGGCGGTGGCGGGCATGGTCGCGGATGCGTCAGGGGCGGACGATGTTGCCCGGTACGTTCTCATCGCCGCCGCCGAGGTGATGCGCGAGGCGACTGAGGCCGCGGACCTCGCCGGCATCGCTCCCGCCGTCGCGGCGCAGGTCACGGATGTGACCCAGACGCTAAGCGGTGTGGCGCTCGTGCGTTGCGAGTCCGGCATGCCCGTCGCCTACCTCCCCGGCCAAGTGCTGCCCGCGATGCAGGTTGGCCGGCAGGGCGTGTGGCGCGGCGTCATCCCGGCGCTGCCCGCGAACGGCTACGGCCAGCTGGAATTCCACGTCCCGCGTGCTGACGCCGGGGGTTTCGACCTCGCAGTCGGCGATTACCTCACCCTCGGCGCGCCCCGCGGCGCGGCCCCGCGGTTGGAGGGTGAGCGGGCGGTGATCGTGGGCATCGGCACGGGCGCGGCGGCGGCGCGCGCCTTGGTGTTCTCCCTGCTGGAGCGCGGCACGCGCCCCGAGACGCACTGCATCCTCGCAGGAGACGCGCCGGAAGACATCTACGACGCCGGCACGTTCGCCGCACTCGCCGCCGCGCAGCCGTGGCTGACCGTCACGTTGGCGGCGCAGCGCGAGGGTGAGTGGCGAAAGGTGGTCACGAGGCGGGCGTCGGCAAGCGTGGAGCGTGTTGTGGCGCCGCTCGGCGAGCTGCTCGCGGACGCGGGGGACGTGGTGCTGTGCGGCGCCGAGGCGGACCTCGCCGAGCTGCGTGGGCTGGTGCCTGGCGCGCAGGTGGTCGCGCACGACGCGGACCCCGGCTGGTTCGTGCGGATCTAGCGCATCTCGGTGGCGTTGGTGATGGTGAGCAGCGGCAGCGCTTTGCGGGCCTGCGCGACCTCCGCGAGATCGATGTCGACGATGAGCGTCTCCGGCGCGTAGCCCGCCTCGGCGAGGCGCACGCCCTGCGGGTTCACCACCGCGGAGTGGCCGATGCCGGTCGGGCCAGAGTCCTCGCCGGCCTTCGTCTCCCAGTCCGGGCGCGCCTGGCCGGGCGCGACGATGAACGCGCCGGTGTCCAGTGCGCGGGCCACCGTCAGCGCGCGCCACTGGTCCAGCTTGCCGGGGCCGTCCGCCCAGCTCGTCGGCACGAGAATCACCTCGGCGCCGCGGTTGGCCAGAGCCTTGAACTGCTCGGGGAAGCGGATGTCGAAGCAGATCGCCACGCCGACCACCGCGCCCTCGTGCACGAAGGTGACCAGCTCATTGCCAGTCTGCACGGTGTCGGACTCGCGGTAGTCGAACGCGTCGTAGGCGTGAATCTTGTCGTAGCCCTTGTGCACCCCGCCGCCGGTGATCAGCGCGGTGTTGCGCACCCGGTTGAGCTCCTTGCCGTCGACCTTATTGGTATCGCCGGGGCGGAACATGCCGGCCACGATGGTGACGGAAAGTTCGTCGGCAAGCTTGCGCATCGCGGTGGCGAACTGCCCGTCCAACTCCTCGGCCTGCGTGTCCAATCGCCCCTGGTCGAAGGCCTGGCTGGCGGCCTCCGGCAGCACAATGAGCGTCGCGCCAGCGGCCGCGGCATCGCGGATCAGGGGCGTCAGCAGCGCGATGTTCTCGCGTACGTCGCCGCCAGTGACCGTTTGCAATAAGGCGAGTTTCATGTGGACAACTTTAGTTTGATTTCTCGCCGGGTTATCCACAGTTTGCCCGCGCACCATTGCCGCGTTCGCCGCCGCTTGCCACTGTTGCCGCATGACCTTCATCGAACTCGGCCCCCGCACCGCACGCTCCGCCCTCGCCCACCTCCCCGACACTTCCCCGCTGCCTGTCGCGCGTCTTACCCCGTCCCAGGCCGGGGCCGCGCTCGCCGCCGCGCAGAGCAGGGAGCACTCGCTTTACGACGCTTCCTTGCAGGCCCTCTCCTCCCACCTCAGCGCCATCGCCGGCTTCGCCTCCGCTGTGGAGCGCGCCGATGCCTCGCTCGCCGCCGCGTTGGGGGTGCACCGTGGGTAACGTCGCCGCCGTCGCGTACGCGCCGCAGCTGGACCCGGCCGAGCTGCGCGCCGCCGCTGACGCGCTCGGTCTTGCCCAGCGCGAGGTCGCGGCTCGCGCGGATGATGCCCGGCGCGCCGCCGCGGAACTCGCCGCGACCGGATTCGCCGGCCCCGCCGCCGATGCGGCGCTTCGCCGCACCACAGCGCTCGCCGAATCGCTGGACACCCGCGCGGCGTCGCTGGTGCGCATGCGCATGGCCCTCGAGGCCGCCGCCGCGGCCCAGGCGATGCTCGACGCCGCCGCCGAAACCGCCGTGCGCTACCAGCACTACCGCCTGATCGTGTGGCTGAACCAGCTCTCGCTGCAGCTGGATACGCAGCTCGCGCGCGAGCTCAACCGGGCGCGCGGGGAGGGGTTCGACGCGCTGGCGAACCACCCCGGGGAGGACTTGCACGCGTTGTCGGCGCGCCACGTGGCTGGATTGCCGGCGTCTGCACGCGCTGTGGTTAAGGATGCGGGCGGGCTCGTGCTGGAGGCGGGGCCGCGGTCGACGACGGTGATGGTCGGCAACACCGCCGATCCCGCGCGCGTGATCACGATGGTGGCGGGTGCGACCACGGGCGATCCCGCCGACCTCGCGCACGAGGTGGAGAAAGCGCAGCGCATCGCCGCGCGCACCGGTGCCGCCGTGGTCGTGTGGCAGGGTTATCAGCCGCCGAAGGAGGTTGGGTTGGCGATCAGCCCGGCGTCGGCAAGCGAAGGCTCCGCGAACCTGGCCCTGTTCCAGGCGGCGCTCGAGGAGCGGTTCCCGGAGGCGCAGAAAACTGTGGTCGCGCACTCGTACGGCACGCGCGTGGCCACGCAGGCGGCGGCCGAGCGCGGCTTGCTTGCCGACGACCTGTGGCTCCTCGGCAGCCCCGGCGTCGCCGGTGAGTCGGCCGCGGACCTGACGCTGGCTGGCCCGGACGCGCAGGTGTACGTGGTGGACGCGGATCGGGACCCGATTCTGGCGCTGCGGTCTGGGACGCGGGGCGTGCTGGGGGCGTCGCCGAGTAGTGCCGCGTACGGCGCGCAGGTGGTCGGCGGCGTGCGCGGGGACCACGGGGCGTACTTCACCGACGAGGCGTTCCTGAGCGCGCTCGCGGCGCACGGACAGCTTGTTGAAACTTCAGTAGCATCGGCGGGTGCAAATATGTGACCAATAAAAGGAGCATCATGACGAACTTCGCCACGCAGTTGGTGCAGCGCCTTGAGAAGGAAGGCGTGAAGCGCATTTACGGTCTGGTGGGTGACTCGCTGAACCCGCTTTCCGACGCCGTCCGCCAGAGCGACATCGAGTGGATCCACGTGCGCAACGAGGAGGCCGCCGCGTTCGCCGCCGGCGCCGATTCCCTCGCCGCCGACGAGCTCGCAGTGTGCGGCGCGTCCTGCGGCCCGGGCAACACCCACTTTGTGCAGGGCCTTTTCGAGTCCCACCGCAACGGCGCGAAGGTCCTCGCCATTGCGTCCCACATCCCGACGATCGAGATCGGCTCCTCCTTCTTCCAGGAGACCCACCCGGAGCTGCTCTTCCAGGAGTGCTCCTCGTACTGCGAGGTCGCGCACAACGCCGACCAGGGCATGCGCGTGCTGCACAACGCCCTGCAGAACACGCTGGCCGGCAACGGCGTGTCCGTGATGGTCGTGCCGGGCGACGTGTTCGCCGCCGATGTCGCCGACGGCCCGCACACCGCCGACGGCGTCTACGCCACCGGCGCCGGCAAGCGCGTCTACCCGGACCCGCACGAGGCCGCCCGCCTCGTCGAGGCGATTAACAAGGCCGAGAAGGTCACCATCTTCGCCGGTTACGGTGCACGCGACGCCCGCGACGAGGTGTTCGCCCTCGCCGAGAAGATCAAGGCGCCGGTGGGCCACACCTTCCGCGGCAAGATGTTCTTCGAGTACGACAACCCTTACGACGTCGGCATGTCCGGCCTGCTCGGCTACGGTTCCTGCGTCGAGGCGATGGAGGAGTGCGACCTGTTCATCATGGTCGGCACCGACTTCCCCTACACCGACTGGCTGCCGGACGAGAACGTCGCGCAGATCGACATCGACGGCACCCACATCGGCCGCCGCACCACCGTCGAATACCCGGTGGTCGGCGACGTGAAGAGCACCATCGAGAACATCCTCCCGCACGTCGAGGAGAAGAAGAGCCGCAAGTTCCTCGACAAGATGCTCAAGCGCCACTACGAGCTGCTGCACGACGTCATCGAGCACTACACCCACAAGGCTTCCGAGGCGAAGAAGCCGATCCACCCCGAGCTGGCCGCGTCCGTGCTGGACAAGCTTGCCGACGAAGACGCCTACTTCACGGTCGACACCGGCATGTGCAACGTGTGGTCCTCGCGCTACCTCACCCCGAACGGCAAGCGCGACGAAGCCGCGTCCTTCCTCCACGGCACCATGGCTAATGCCCTGCCGATGGCCATCGGCGTGCAGGCCGCGTTCCCGGACCGCCAGGTGATTTCCTGGTCCGGCGACGGCGGCTTGGGCATGCTCATGGGTGAGCTGCTGACCATCAAGCTGCACCAGCTGCCGGTGAAGGTGATCTGCTTCAACAACTCCTCCCTGGGCATGGTGAAGCTGGAGATGATGGTGGCCGGCATGCCGTACTTCGGCACCGACCACGAGGAGGCGAATTACGCCGAGATCGCCAAGGGTGTGGGCATCCAGTCCTACCGCATCGAGGATCCGGACGACCTCGAGCCGGTCCTCGCCGAGGCGCTGGCCTTCGATGGGCCGGTGCTCGTCGACATTGTCACCGACCCGAACGCGCTGTCCCTCCCGCCGGACATCACCTGGGACATGATGAAGGGCTTCGCCAAGTCCGGCGCCCGCACCGCGTTCCTCGAGGGCGGCGTCGGCCGCCTCTTCGACCTGGCTAAGTCCAACCTGCGCCACATCGGCGGCGCGGCGTCCATCGAGTTCAAGTAGGTTCTTTAAGCCCGGGCAGCCCAACGCTGCTTGGGGTTTTCCATGCCGGGGTTTGTGTGGCGTGGGTCGCTTTCAGGGCTGCAAACGTGAGCAATCGCACGCTAGCGCCGTCCTCACTGCGCGCCCGTGTGCGCCAAAACCGCGCTGTCCAGCGACGATGGCAGGAATGGGAGGCGAGATACGGGAGAAGGCGAACGTCGAAAAGCGTGGAAGCGAGGTTAGTGTTATCAAACTGAGACTTTTTTGAATCATCAACTTCCGTACGGTCGTTGGAGTGGCAGGCACACGGCCTGCCGTGAAACTTCACTGTCAAAGGATTTCCCATGACCAACCAGAACCCGAAGCAGGTCAAGCGCGTGAAGCGCACCACGACCACCCGCGAGGCAGCTCCGGCCGCCGCGACGACCTCCACCGCGTACCAGACTGAGGACCACATCGGCCAGGAAGCGTGGATCGGCACCGGCTCCGACAACGTCTCCAACGGCAACGTGTCCTGGGGCGCGATCTTCGCCGGCGTGGTGACCTTCCTGGGCATCATGATCCTGCTCGGCGTCGGCGCTGCCGCGATGGGCCTGCAGGGCTCCTCCGGCATCGCGACCGGCATCTTCGCGCTGATCTCCCTCGCCGTGGCCTTCGCCGCCGCCGGCTACGTCTCCGGTGCGCTCGGCGTGCGCGCGGGCCTGTTCCACGGCTTCGCTACCTGGGCGACCTCGCTTATCGCATCCCTGATCCTCGCCGGTTGGCTCGGCGCTTCCGTGATCGGCGGCGTCGGCTCCCTGCTCGGCTCCGCTGGTTCCGCCCTCGGCGCTGCTGCCGGCACCACCGTCGGCGCGGCTGGTGAGTACGCGTCCCAGAACGTCACCCGCCAGGAGCTCGAGGACGCCATCAACGAGGCGCGCAACGAGGTCCAGGAGAACGTGAACGTGACCCAGGAGGACATCGACAACGCGAAGCAGCAGGCCAACGAGATGGCCGACGACGCCGCCCGCAAGGCCGACGAGATCTCCGACCAGGCCGCCGTCGGCACCTGGTGGACCTTCGCAGGCCTGATCATCGGCGCCGTGATCGCTTCCCTCGCCGGTGCAGCCGGTGCCCGCTCCGTGCTGAACCGCGACGACCACCAGCAGATCGTGCGCAAGTAACTCGCTTTCCGACGAAAGCTTAAGCCCGAACAGGATCACTCCCGTTCGGGCTTTTCTCTACCGCTCGGCGGTTTTGCGGCGCCGCCTCACGCTGTCGTCCCAAAGCACGATCTGCGTCGAGCGCGGGACGTGCACCAGCTCGCCGCCCGTGCGCCGCGACACCAGCTGGCGCTGCAGCTCCTCCACCTTGGCGCTCTGGGTGTCGAGCTGACCCTCGAGCGTCTCGATGCGTTCGGTCAGCTCGATGATTGTCTTGATGCCCGCCAGGTTCACGCCCTCCTCCTGGGAGAGCTGCTGGATGCGGCGCAGCATCGTGATGTCGCGGGTGGAGTACCGGCGGCCGCCCCCGCGCGTGCGTATCGGCGTGACCAGGCCGAGCCGGTCGTACTGGCGCAGCGTTTGCGCGTGCATGCCGGTGAGCTCGGCGGCGGCGGAGATGACGTAGTACTTTTCGTCTGCCATGCCACTCACCTCCCGCTACTTGGCCCCGGCCCACCCGGCGCGCGGGTCGAAGCCGGAGTCCTTCTCCGCCTGGGCGTAGGTGCGCAGCGCGCTCATGGCGCTGGCATCCAGGTCCTTGGGCACGCGGACCTCGACCGTCACCAGCAGGTCGCCGGCGGTGCCGGATTTGCGCTGGATGCCGCGCCCCTTCACGCGAAGAGTACGCCCGTTCGGCGTGCCGGCGGGCACTTTCACCTTGACGGGCTTGTCCAGCGTCGGCACCGTGATGGTGCCGCCGAGAGCCAGCTCGCCGAAGGAGACGGGGACGGTGATCTCGAGGTCGTCGCCGCTGCGGGTGAACACCGCATCAGGCTTCACGCGCACGGTGACGAAGAGGTCACCGGACGGGGTGCCGTTCGGCCCGGCCTCGCCTTGGCCGGCGAGGCGCACCTTCTGCCCGTCCACGACGCCGGCGGGGATGCGCACCGTGATGGAACGCGTCCGGCGCACGGTGCCGGTGCCGCCGCAGGTCGCGCACGGATCCTCGATGACTTCACCTGTGCCGCCGCAGTTCGTGCACGGCCGGGCCATGCCGAACGCGCCGGAGTTTTCCCGGATGTAGCCGCTGCCGGAGCAGACCTCGCAGGTGTGGGTCTTGCCGGACTTGGAACCCGAACCGTGGCACGTCGTGCACGGGGCTTCGCCGGTGAGCTCCACGGGGAAGGTGGTGCCCTTGGCGGCCTCGCGGAAGTCGATGCTTATTTCGGTTTCGACGTCCGCCCCCCGCGACGGCCGAGCGCTGCGCCCAGCACCGCCGCCGCGGTTAAAGAAGCCACCGAGGATATCACCAAGGCCGCCGTCTCCAGCTTGTCCGCCAGCCCCGGGTCCGAAGATGTCGTTGAGGTCTCCGATGTCGAAGTCGCTCTGCGTCGAGGTCGTGCGAAACCCGCCCGGGAACCCGGAACCTCCTTGTCCCCCGAAGCGGCCGGAGAACCCTCCGAACCCGCCCGAGCCGATCATCGACTTGAACTGGTCGTATTCCTTGCGCTTCGCCTCGTCGCCGACGACGTCGTACGCCTCCGCGACGCGCTTGAACTTCTCCTCGGCCGTCTTGTTGCCGGGGTTGGAGTCGGGGTGGTTCTCGCGCGCGAGCTTGCGGTACGCCTTCTTAATGTCGGCGGCAGAGGCGCTCGAGGATACCCCGAGGTCGCCGTAGTAATCCTTATTGGCCCACTCTTGTTGCATAGCCATCTCGCATCCTCCTTTCGCTTACATGTTTCTCAAGGGTGTGCCGCTCGCCCGCGGCGTGGGTACTACTCCGCAACCGGATCGGCGATGATCACCATCGCGTTGCGCACGAGGTGGTCGCCGAGGCGGTAGCCCTTGCGCAGCACGGTGCCGATGACCTTGGTGTCGCCCGAGGACAGGTCCTGGACCGCCTCGTGGATCTCCGGGTCGAAGGCCTCGCCCTCCGCGCCGAAGGCGGCCAGCTTCTGGCCCTCCAGCGTGGAGCGCAGCTTGTCCCCGAAGGACTTCAGCGGGCCCTCGGCGAGGTCTCCGTGCTGCTCGGCGAGATCGAGATCGTCGAGAAGCGGAAGCAGCTTTTCGACGAACTTCGCCTTCGTCTGGTCGACAATCTGCGAGCGCTCGCGCTCGGTGCGGCGCCGGTAGTTGGCGTACTCCGCGCTCAGGCGCTGCAGATCCTCGGTGCGCTCGGCGAGCTGCAGTTCAATGTCGCTCACCGTGCCGTCGCCGTCAGCGTCAGCGACGATGCCGTCGCCGATCCCCTCCAAATCGGCCTCGAGCGCGTCGGCGATTTCCGCGTCCGAGATCTCAGTGAGAGGGTCCTCAGCGTCCGCGCCCGACTCCGGGTCGGCGGCCGCCTCGAAGGCGTGGGCTTCGGCTGCTTCGTCGGCAAGCGATTCAGCCTGGTCCGGGGACACGTACTGCTCGTCGGTGTTCTCCGGTGCGCCAGGGTCGTCGGGCATCGGTGGGTTCACGTTGGGGTTCGTCATTTACTTGTCCTCCTCGGCGGCGTCGTCCTCGACGACCTCGGCGTCCACCACGTTGTCGTCGACCGGCTCGCCGGCCTCGGCCTGGGTAGCACCGGCGTTCGCCTCAGCCTCGTACAGCACCTTGCCCAGCTCCTGGGACTCGGTGTTCAGCTTCTCGACGGCTGCCTTAATCGCCTCAAGGTCATCGCCCTTCAGCGCCTCATCCACAGCGTCGGCGGACTCGGTCACGCGGGTCTTAAGGTCCTCCGGCAGCTTGTCGGAGTTCTCGTCCATGAACTTGCGGATCTGGTACGCGGCGGTCTCCGCGTTGTTGCGGGTCTCCTGCTCCTCGCGGCGCTTGCGGTCCTCGTCGGCGTGGGTCTCCGCGTCCTTGATCATGCGGTCGATCTCCTCCTGGGACAGGCCGGAGCCGTCCTGGATCTTGATCGTGTTCTCCTTGCCGGTGGCCTTGTCCTTCGCGGACACGGACACGATGCCGTTTGCGTCGATGTCGAAGGTGACCTCGATCTGCGGGACACCGCGCGGTGCCGGAGCGATGCCGGCCAGCTCGAAGGAGCCGAGCAGCTTGTTCGCGGACGCCATCTCGCGCTCGCCCTGGAAGACCTGGATCTGCACGGAAGGCTGGTTGTCCTCAGCCGTCGTAAAGGTCTCGGAGCGCTTCGTCGGGATGGTGGTGTTGCGCTCGATCAGCTTCGTCATCACACCGCCCTTGGTCTCGATGCCGAGGGACAGCGGGGTGACATCGAGCAGCAACACGTCCTTCACGTCGCCGCGCAGCACGCCGGCCTGCAGCGCAGCGCCGAGAGCCACGACCTCGTCCGGGTTCACGGACTTGTTCGGCTCCTTGCCAGTGAGCTCCTTGACCAGATCGGTCACGGCCGGCATGCGGGTGGAACCACCGACGAGCACAACGTGGTCGATGTCGGAGACGGACAGGTTCGCGTCCTTGATCACCTGGTTGAACGGTGCCTTGGTGCGGTCCAGCAGGTCGGAGGTGATGCGCTGGAACTCGGTGCGGGACAGGGTCTCATCCAAAAACAGCGGGTTCTTCTCCGCGTCCACGGTGATGTACGGCAGGTTGATGGTGGCCTGCTGCTGGGAGGACAGCTCGATCTTCGCCTTCTCCGCGGCCTCGCGCAGACGCTGCATGGCCATCTTGTCCTTGGACAGGTCGACGCCGTTCTGGGCCTTGAACTTGTCCACCAGCCACTCGACGACGCGGTTGTCCCAGTCGTCGCCGCCCAGCTCGTTGTCGCCGGCGGTGGCGAGCACCTCGACGACACCGTCGCCGATTTCGAGCAGAGACACGTCGAAGGTGCCGCCGCCCAGGTCGAAGACGAGGATGGTCTGCTCGCTGTCAGCCTTCTCCAGGCCGTACGCGAGCGCAGCCGCGGTCGGCTCGTTGACGATGCGGAGCACGTTCAGGCCCGCGATCTGGCCGGCCTCCTTGGTGGCCTGGCGCTGCGCGTCCTCGAAGTACGCCGGGACAGTAATAACTGCATCGGTGACCTCGTCGCCCAGGTAAGCCTCAGCGTCGCGCTTCAGCTTCTGCAGCGTACGCGCGGAGATCTCCTGCGGGGTGTACTGCTTGCCGTCGATGTCAATGGACCAGTCGGAGCCCATGTGGCGCTTCACGGAGCGCACGGTGCGGTCGACGTTGGTGACAGCCTGGTTCTTCGCAGACTGGCCGACAAGCACCTCGCCGTTCTTCGCAAACGCGACAACCGACGGGGTGGTGCGCGAACCCTCAGCGTTCGCGATAACTACCGGCTCGCCGCCCTCGAGGACGGAGACGACGGAGTTGGTGGTACCGAGGTCAATACCTACTGCTCGTGCCATGGTGTTTGAAGTTCCTCCTGTTGAAGTGGGATTCATTAATAAAGTTGAAGCGCTTCGGCTCAACCTCACGACCGCCACTGTACCAGCGGAGCGGTTCGGGCAATCACACCCTTGAGTCGAGCACGCTCAATATCTATAACGGCACAGAGCCAAAGTTGTTCCCGGTTCACTCAACTTTTTTCGGCGGCGGCATACGTGCCGGTGAAAATCAGGCGTCGATAAGCGAAAAGTGCGATCTGTGGCAAGATACTTCGTGTGACTGACAAGAAACAGGATTACGTGGGCGCGCTCGACACCACCGTCGACGACATTCGCATGATGCCCACGCCGGCCGACGCAGCTCAGGAGCTGTCGGACGAGCCGATCGACCGCGGCGATGTCATCGCCGCCGATGGTCGCACCGCCGCCGCGTGGGCGCTGCGATTCATCATCGTGGTGGCCGCGACGGCGCTGCTGTTCTGGATGATCGGCCAGATCTGGATGGGCATCCTGCCGATCCTGCTGGCGCTCATCTTCTGCACCGTGCTGTGGCCGCCGGTGCGCTGGCTGCGCAACCACAAGGTGCCGTCCGCGCTTGCGGTGTTCATCGTGCTGATCGCGTTCTTCGGCGCAATCATCGGCCTGTTCTCCGCGATGGCGCCGACGGTGCGCACGCAGGGCGTCCAGCTCTATGAGCAGGCACAGCAGGGCGTGCGCCAGATTCTCGACTTCATCGACGAGAAGCTCGACCCGCAGATCTTCGACGCGGACAAGGTCCAGCAGGGCCTTGAGCAGCTGACGGGCTTCGTGCGCGGCCAGGCGTCGAACATCGCGTCGGGCGTGTTCAGCGGCATCGGCACGATTGCGTCGGTGGGCACCACGCTCGCGCTGACGCTGATCCTGACGTTCTTCTTCCTCAAGGACGGCGACCGCTTCCTGCCGTGGCTGCGCAAGTACACCGGCGTGCGCGCGGGTTGGCACCTGACCGAGGTGCTTATGCGCTCGTGGAACACGCTGGCGGGCTTCATCCGTACGCAGGCGATCGTGTCCATGGTTGACGCCGTGTTCATCGGTGTCGGCCTCCTGCTGCTCGGCGTGCCGCTGTGGCCGGTCCTCGCGGTAATCACGTTCTTCGCGGGCTTCATCCCGATCGTCGGTGCGTTCACCGCCGGCGCCCTCGCGGTGATCATCGCGCTGGTGTCCAACGGTTTCTGGAACGCGATCTTCGTGCTGATCCTCGTCATCGCCGTGCAGCAGATCGAGGGCAACGTGCTCCAGCCGATCCTGCAGTCCCGCGCGATGGGCCTGCACGCCGCGATCGTGCTGCTCGCGGTCGCGCTCGGCGGCACGATGTTCGGCATCATCGGCGCGTTCCTCGCGGTGCCGGTCGCCGCAGTCGCCGCCGTGTGGTTCCGCTACTGGGCCGAGATGGTCTCGCTGCGCGCGGGGCAGATTACTGCCGACGACATCCAGATCGCCACCCAGCAGTCGCAGGCGCTCGATTCCAAGGAGGCGTTCTTCGCGGTGCGCCGCCACATGGTGCGCATGGCGAAGCGCGAGAAGCCGGACATCGACGCGCCGGTGAAGGATTCCCTCGGCTCGACCCGCGTGCCGGTGGGCAAGGAAGCGCCGAAGAAGACCTACGACCACGAGGTCCCCGGCCGCTCCCGCGCCATGGACCCGGACGAGAAGCAGTCCTCCGACAAGGAGCGCCAGCGCGAGCTGGACAAGGACGACGCCTAACGACGCTTAACGACGCTTGAAAAGCACGCCTCCTGCCACCCCTACCGCATCGCGCCGTAGGGGTGGTAGTCGTTGTGCACTGGAACTCCGCCCGGCGATACCCACACACCCTCGCCGTCGCGGATCTCTATTCGTCCCCGCACATGCTTTCCGACGTCATCATCATTGACATAGTTGTGGTACCTGCACACCATGACGAGGTTGCTCAAGTTTGTGGGCCCGCCCTGCTTCCACGGTATGACGTGGTGGGCTTGGTTGTGCACCGCCGGCGACTTGCAGCCCGGCCAGGGGCACACCGGATTCACCATGCTGGCCAGCGTGCGCTGCTTGTCGTTGGCGAAGCGGCTCGTGTCGTACAGGTTCACTGCGCCGTAGCCCGGCTTGAACAGCGCCGCCTGCAGGTGGTTCTCCGCGGTAGCCACGAAACGCTCCAGGAATTCGGCGCCGGTGATGGTGGTGCCGTCGGTAAGCCCGAGCACCACCTCGTCGCCGCGGCCCTCCAGGATCTCCACCCAGTCCCCCAGCGGCACGTTGATCACCGGCTGCGGGGCGGAGACGGGGATGACCACCTTCTCGTCGTCCCCGTCCGTGTTCGCCGAGAACAGTGCATCGAGGTTGTCGAGCATCTGCGGCGCGGCGGGCTGCGCCGGATCGATGTTCTGGCGCGCGAAGTGCTCCCACTCGGCGGCGCGGTGCTCGTCCATCCACAGCATCACCGCCCGCATGCCAAGGCGCGAGCGGCCGAAGAAGGCGCCCTTCTTCGGCGGCTTCGGCTCGACCGGCACCGCGGCCTTTACTAGGCGGGTGAACGCGTTGTAGTTCTTCGGCCGCTCGGTCGCCACCGTTCGCAGCACGTCAAGCCGCTTGGCGCCGCGCTCGCGGGGCGCAACCTTCTTCAGCCGCCGCTCCAGGAACGTCAGCTCATCGAGCGTCACGCCCGCTTCCGCGACCAGCTTCACGGCCTTCGCCTGCTGCTTGTGGGCGTTGGTGGCCCCTAGGTAAACGTCGGAAAGCTCGGCCCAGTCCCGCGCCTTCGACGGCTCCACCCCGAGCGCCACGGCCTGGGCGACGTCGAACCCGGCCAGCAGGTCCAGCGGGCGGCTGGCCATGGCCTCGAGGATCGACATCAAATTCATGGCCCCGACGCTAACCGCGGCCCGCCCACCTGGGAAGAGCCCGAATGTACATTTCAGTGCGCACGCCAGTTGCGCGTTTTCACGTACGGTGGGGCCCATGGCTGATTTGAACACCAAGACCATTGCAATTATCGCTACCGACGGCTTCGAGGATTCGGAGCTCACCAGCCCGAAGGAGGCCGTCGAGGCCGCGGGTGCCACCACCCACGTTATTTCCACCGAGACCGGCGAGATTGAGGGCAAGAAGGGCGCGAAGGTCGCCGTCGACACGACGACCGCTGAGGCCGATGCCGCTTCTTACGACGCTCTTATCCTCCCCGGCGGCACCGTCAACGCCGACACGATCCGCATCGATAAGGACGCGGTCGAGCTGGTGAAAGCGTTCCAGTCCGCAGGCAAGCCGATCGGCGTGATCTGCCACGGCGGCTGGATTCTTTGCGAGGCGGACGTGCTCAAGGGCGTGAAGCTCACCTCCGTCGAGAACGTGAAGACCGACCTCGTTAACGCCGGCGCGAACTGGGTCGACGAGGAGGTCGTCATCGACTCCGGCTTCATCTCCTCCCGCACCCCGGACGACCTGCCGGCGTTCAACAAGGCGCTCGTCGAGGAGTTCGCGAAGTAACGCTCCGACTTACGACGACGAGCTCTGCGCGGCGCGGACGACCATCACAAGTGCGTCGTTGATGCGCCGGATCGCCACCGCCACCTCCGGCGGTGTGCGGTTGAGCTCGGGCGAGGTCAACGAAAAGTAGATCTCGTCCAGCGCGCGCTTGACCTCCTTGCGGGGCAAGTCGCGCGTTTCTTGTTTCAGCACGTTGCGGGTGCCGGTGACGGCGTCGACGAGGAGCAACGCGACACCTTCGTTGACCGTCTCGTGCGCCTGCCCGCGGAAGATCTGGTGGGCACGGCCGCGCAGCTGCAGCTCGGCGGACGCGTCGCGCACCGGATACTGCTGCCACTGCACGAAGAGGAAACCGCGCGACTTTTCCTCCAGCACGCCGCGTTTAACCAGTGAGTCCGCCGCGTAGTCGATGCGCCCGAAGCGCGTGTCGCCGATCCACGTCTGCGCGCGGCGCTTCGGCCTGCGCTGAATCATTGCGTGGGCGTGCGCCAGGAACTTGGTCGGCAGCGGCTGCACGAGCGGGAGTGGGGTGACGCGGGGGCGGCGTTCGTCGGAAAGCTCGATCGCCCCGAGCACGGCCAAGTCCGCGAGCGCCGCGGCGCCGAGTGCGTACCGACGGTAGCTGGACACCCACGCCTCGCCCCCGCCGCCGTCGGCGGTGAGCAGCAGGAAAACCTGTTCCGAGATCAGCATGCGCTTAGCTTACGGGGGTCGCGGCGACGCTGACCGGAGTTTCGGCGGTCGCGCCCTCCTTTTCGGAGGCAGCCTTCGAGTTTGCGCGGGCCTTCATCACGCCGCGCCAGGACAGCACGGCGCCGATGCCGAGGATGAGCAGGCGCGGAATCCACAAGTGGTGGTCGAGGCCCAGCGCGGCGAGCACCACGGGCAGGTTCAGCATGGTGATCAAGGTGCCCACGACCCCGCCGAGCAGGATCGGATTCAGGCGCGTCACCAGCCACGCGGCAATCGGCGCCGCGATCACGCCGCCGATCAGCAGCGCCACGACGGCGGCGAGGTTCGCCAGCAGGTCGTTCCACATGCCGACGACGAAACCGGCAGTCGCAGCGGCCGTGACCAGGAACTCGGCGGTGTTCACGGTGCCCACGACGCGGCGCGGCTCGCTGCGGCCGGCGGAGAGCAGCGCGGACGTGGTCACCGGCCCCCAGCCTCCGCCGCCGGTGGCGTCGACGAAGCCGCCGAACAGGCCGAGCGCGCCGAGGAAGCGCTTGGTGTGCGGCTGCGGCGAGAGCTTGCGCCTGGTCAACCCGCGCGCGAAGCGCAGCATCAGATTCACGCCGATCGCGGCGAGGATGGCCGACATGATGGGCCGCGCGTGCTCCATCGACAGTTGTGTGAGCACAACGGCGCCGGTGAACGCGCCGATCGCACCCGGGATACCCACCGCGAACGCCGTGCGCCAATCCACGTTGCCGAAGCGCCAGTGCGCGACACCGGACACGAGCGTCGTGCCCAGCTCGGCGGTGTGCACGACCGCGGACGCCGCCGCCGGGGTCAGGCCAGCGAGCATGATCAGCATGGTGGTGGAGGTGACGCCGAAGCCCATGCCGAGACCGCCGTCGACAAGCTGGGCGGCAAGACCGGCGGCAGCAATGAGCAGCAGCGTGGTCAGGTTACGCATGACACCCCTCCAAGAATCGGTCGGCCACGATCGCGGCCAAGTCAGTTGCGAGCGGCGCGGAGCACGTCACGCGCGCCCCGGTTGCCGCCGCGATGCGCGGGGCAGCCTCCCGCGCCTTATCCAAAAGCAGCCCCTCCGCCACGAACAGCGGCAGCAGGTGCAGGTCACCGCGCAACCGCGCCAGCTCGGCGAGGTCCCCGCGCGTCGCGGACACCACGCTCACTTCCCTTGCACTTCGCTTTCCGACGTTCGCAGCCAGCGCCTCATACCCCTCCGCCTGCGCCCTGTCGGACGTGCCGACGGGATAGAGGACGGCGTGGGCGTTGGGAGGGGCGTCGTGAAGCAGGCGCTCCGCGAGCAGCGCTGCGATGTCCTCGCCCATGCCGAGGCCGCGCGCGAGGGTGAGCTGCGCGTGCGCGGAGGCGGCGGCGAGGTGCGCGGGCACGTCGTGGGTAGCGTGGAACGCCTCGGTGAAGAGCAGCGGCACGACCACGGCGGGCCCGTCGAGCGCGCGGGCGGCGGTCTCGAGGGTGGGGCGGGTGAACTCGAGGTGCGCATCGACGCCCGCAACACCCAGGCGCGTTGCCGCCGCGGCGGTGAGCGCCTGGATGCCGGCGCGGGCCGCCGGGTGGCGGGACCCGTGCGAGAGCGTGATCAGCGCGGCCATCGTTTTCCTCCCCTGCTTAGCGCAGGCGGGTCCCCACGAAGCCGGCGGCGAGGGTGCTCCCGCTGGCCTGGTCGATGAGCAGGAAACTGCCGACGGCGCCGCGGGCGGCGTACTCCTCCACCGGCAGCTCGTCGGCGACCTGGATGGTCACGTGGGCGATGTCGTTGAGGCCGACACCGATCGACGCTTCGGTCTCGCCGGCAACGACGTCGTCGGCGGCGGAGTCGATGTCCAGCACGCGGTCCACGCTGGCCAGCCGCGCGCGCACCAGCGAGGTGCCGTAGCGCAGCTTCACGGCCTTGCCCGGAGTGAGCTCCTTCTCGGTCAGCCCCACGACGGTGGCTGCGAATTCGCGCACGTCCTCCGGGCGCGGGGCGGCGGCGAGGAGGTCGCCGCGGGTGAGGTCGATGTCGTCGGCAAGCCGCAGCGCCACGGAGTCGCCGGCCTGGGCGCGTTCGGCCTCGCCGTCGGCGGTGTCGATGCCGATGACGGTGGTCTGGCGGCCACCCGGCGCGGTGATGGCGTCGTCAAGCGCGATGCTCCCCGCGGTGATCTTGCCCGCGTACGCGCGGTAGTCGGAGGCGTGCTCGCGCAGGACGTACTGGATGGGGAAGCGGAAGGGCAGCTCAAGGGCGCGGCCGGAGTGCACCGGGATGGATTCGAGCAGCTCGAGCACGGTCGGGCCGGTGTACCAGTCGGTGTTGGCGGAACGCTCGGCAATGTTGTCACCGCGCAGGGCGGAGATCGGCACGGCGATCGGCTCTTCGATGCCCAGCTCGGCGGCCTTCGCCTCGAATGCGGCGCGGATCTGCTCGAAGACCTCCTGGGAGTAGTCGACGAGGTCGATCTTGTTCACGCCGAGGATCACCGTCTTCACGCCGAGCAGGTGCGCGACGGTGAGGTGGCGGATGGTCTGCTCGACGACGCCGTTGCGGGCGTCGACAAGCAGGACCACGACCTGGGAGGTCGACATGCCGGTCACGGTGTTGCGCGTGTACTGCACGTGGCCCGGCGTGTCCGCGAGGATGAACGTGCGCTTGTCGGTGGCGAAGTAGCGGTACGCCACGTCGATGGTGATGCCCTGCTCGCGCTCGGCGCGCAGGCCGTCGACGAGCAGCGACAGGTCGAGGCCGTCGAAACCGCGGTCGGCGGACGTGCGCTCGACGGAGGCGAGCTGGTCGGCGAGCACCGATTTCGTGTCGTGCAGCAGGCGGCCGACGAAGGTGGACTTGCCGTCGTCGACGCTGCCGGCGGTGCACAGGCGCAGCGTCTCGCGGTGCGCCAGGGCGTCCGTCGCTCGTGCGCCGGCGCCGGAATCAGTCGTAGCCATCAGAAGTAGCCCTCCTTCTTGCGGTCCTCCATTGCGGACTCGCTCAAACGGTCGTCGGCACGCGTTGCCCCGCGCTCGGTGAGGTTGGACGTGGCGATCTCGGCGAGCACCTCGTCGATGGTGGTGGCGTCCGAATCGACGGCGCCGGTGCAGCTCATGTCGCCGACGGTGCGGTAACGCACGCGGCGGGTCTGAAGCTCCTCGCCGTCGCGCGGGCCGCCCCACTCACCCGCGGTGAGCCACATGCCGCCGCGGTTGAACACCTCGCGGTCGTGCGCGAAGTAGATCGACGGCAGCTCAATGCCGCGCGCGCCGATGTACTCCCACACGTCCGCCTCCGTCCAGTTGGAGATCGGGAAGACGCGGATGTTCTCGCCCGGCAGCTTGCCGCCGTTGTACAGATCCCACAGCTCGGGGCGCTGGCGGCGCGGATCCCAGCCGCCGAAGGAGTCGCGCACGGAGAAGACGCGCTCCTTCGCGCGGGCGCGTTCCTCGTCGCGGCGGGCGCCGCCGAGCACGGCGTCGTAGCCCACCTCGGCGATGGTCTCCACCAGCGGCACGGTCTGCAGCGGGTTGCGCGTGCCGTCGGGGCGCTCGACCAGGTCACCGCGGTCGATCCAATCCTGCACATGCGCCACGCGCAGCCGGGCACCATGCTTTGCGACGAGCGCATCACGGAACTCAATAACTTCCGGGAAGTTATGCCCGGTATCGACGTGCAGGAGTTCAATCGGCATCGCTGCGGGCTGGAACGCCCGACGCGCGAGCTCGAAGACGACGCAAGAATCCTTGCCGCCGGAGAACAGCAACCCGATCTTGTCGAATTGGCCGGCCACCTCGCGCAGGATGTGGATCGACTCGTTCTCCAAATCCTTCAGGTGCGGGGAAAGTTGGTTATTCATGCAGTCCACACTCCGTTTTGTTTGCAAATGCCCAGCGCCCGGCGCGCGGGTCCTCGCCCTCGGCCACCGGCATGGTGCAGGTGGCGCAGCCGATCGACGGGTAGCCCTGGCGCGTCAGCGGGTGAATGATCAAGTCGTTGTCGCGCTCGAAGGCCTCCGTATCCTCCAGCGACCAGGTCACCAGCGGAGAGATCTTGAGCCGGCCGGTGGCGTCCAGCGACAGGGCGGGCGCCTCGGCGCGGGTCGGGCCGTCGGCGCGGCGCAGGCCCGTGATCCAGCCGACGTACGGGCTCATGTGCACCGCCAGCGGCTCCACCTTGCGCATTCGGCAGCAGGCGGAGGGCTCGCGCAGGTACAGGTTCGGGCCGTACACCTCGTCCTGCTCCGCGCGGGTCAGCTGCGCGGTGGCGCGCACGAGGCGGTGGCCCGGGTAACGGCGCTCCACCTCGGCGGCGACGTCGAGCGTCTCCGGGAAGTGGTACTCGGTGTCGAGGAAGAGAAAGTCCGCGCCGGGCAGGTGGCGCTCAGCCAGCTCCGCGAGCACGGTGTTCTCCATGGACAGGGTCACCACGAGCGGGCCCGGGGCGTATTCGTGGGCCCAGGCGAGGATGGTGTCGGCGGGGGCGTTGTACAGCTCGGCGGCGAAGCGCTCCACTAACTCGGCGTTGCGCTCCGCGGTCGCCTCGTCCAGCGGGGCCGTGGTGGTCGGCCCTGCTGGGCTGACCGCCGGGTCGCGGTAGTTCGCGCCGCCGCCGGAGGGCAGCAGGTTGATTGTGTTACTCATTCTTGCCAGTATCTCCGGTTGCTCGCAGTACTGCAGTGCGGCCCGCCCGAGACAGCGATGCCTGCAGGGCATCGGGGGTGGAAAGCGCGGCGGCCGGGGCCCGTCCAGGGTCATCCTGGCCGTGGAACTTCACCTCGAATACGCGCAGGCATTCGCCGCATTTCCAGGCGAAATCGGTCTCCTCGTTGGGCCACAGGTCCTCGCCGCCGCAGTAGGGGCAGAAGGTGGGGTGGTTCCGATTGGGGTTGGGCGCGCGGCGGAAACTCATCGCAGGTCATCCTCCTCGGCGCGCTGCACCCAGGCGCGGAAGGTCTCGCCGCTGGCACGCTGGTCCACGTAGTTCTGCACCACGCGGGTCACGTACTCGGTGAGCTCGGAGGACAGCACCTTGTGGCCGCGCAGCTTGCGGCCGAAGTTCGCACCCTCGCCGATCGTGCCGCCGAGGTGTACCTGGAATCCCTCGACCTTCTCGCCGTCCGGCCCGGCGACCATCTGGCCTTTCAGCCCGATGTCGGACACGTGGTGCCGCGCGCACGCGTTCGGGCAGCCGTTGAGCGAAATGGAAATCGGGGAATCGAGGTTGCCGAAGCGCTGCTCCAGTTCGTCGGCAAGCTCGATCGCGCGGGACTTGGTGGTCACGTGCGCAAGTTTGCAGTACTCCAAGCCGGTGCAGGAGATGATGCCGCGTCGGAACTCGCTCGGCTCACTGGTCAGGCCCAGCGCCTCGAGCTCGAGCTTGAGCTTTTCGACGTCTGCTTTCCGAACGTCGATAAGCAAAAGCTCCTTGAAGGGGGTGAAGCGCAGCTGGGTGACGCCGAAGCGCTCCGCGGTGTCCGCGACGGCGATGAGCTGCTCGCCGGACATGTGGCCGAGCGTGGGTTTGACGCCGATGTAGACGTTGCCGTTGACCTGCTCGTGCACGCCGATGTGGTCGCGGTCGACGAGATTGTTCGGCGCGTGCGGCCCGTCGGGAAGCGCGTAGCCGAGGTAGTCCTCCTCGAGGATCTGGCGGAAGCGCTCGACGCCCCACTCGGCGACGAGGAACTTCAGGCGCGCGCGGTTGCGCAGGCGTCGGTAGCCGTAATCGCGGAAGATGCGCACCACGTTCGCCCACACGTCCGGCACCTGCTCGAGGGTGACGAAGGCGCCGAGCGACTGCGCGAGCATCGGGTTAGTGGACAGGCCGCCGCCGACGTAGCACTCGAAGCCGGGGCCAAGCTCGGGGTGCTCGACGCCGATGAAGGCGAGGTCGTTGATCTCGTGCACCACGTCCTGGCGCGCGTTGCCGGAGATGGCGGATTTGAACTTGCGCGGGAGGTTCTGGAACTCGTCGTCGAGGAAGATCTCCTGGATGCGCTCGATGGCCGGGGTGGCGTCGATGATCTCGTCCTTCGCGATGCCCGCCACCGGGCTGCCCAGCACCACGCGCGGCACATCGCCGCACGCGTCCCAGGTACTCAGGCCGTGCGCCTCGAGCTTCTCCCAGATCGCCGGCACGTCCTCCACCTGCACCCAGTGGAGCTGGATGTTCTGGCGGTCGGTGAGGTCCACGGTGGAACGCGCGTAGTCGCGCGAGATCTCGCCGACGGCGCGGGCTTGGGCGGTGGTGCAGCGTCCGCCGTCGAAACGCACGCGCATCATGAAGTACTTGTCCTCGAGCACGCTGTTGTCCGCGCCGGTGTGCTCGCCGCCGAGGTTCTGCTTGCGCTGCGTGTACAGGCCGAGCCACTTGAAGCGCGGGTAGAGGTCCTCGCGGTCGATCGCGTCGAAGCCGAGCTTGGAGTACGTGTCGATGACCCGCTGCTTGACCGCCCAGATCTCCGATTCCTGCTTGATCTCCTCGTCCCGGTTCAGGGGCGCGGGGCCGTCGACGAGCCACTGGCCTTCCGGCTTGGCTGCGCGGGTGCGCTTCACCGTTGGTGCGCTCACAGGCTTTTCCTCCTAGACCTAGCTGTCTACTGCACTATCGCTTCACGACGATTGCAACGCAGCTTGCCGTACCGCCTTGTCTACCGCAAGAAGGTTTCGATGCTATGGGCTGTGAGCTTGTAGTTTAGAGGTGCATAAAATGATCGTCGGCGCGCGAAAGGCGACACTTTCGTGCGAAACGGTGCGCCTGCATCAAATTCTCCGCGATTTACAGACCATGCGGTCTATCGGCTATATTGGCGGGAAGTATCTGTTGCGATGAAAGGAAACGATCGTCTTATGAGCCTGCGCGTCGCCGTCGTCGGTGCCGGCCCTGCCGGGATTTACGCCTCCGATCTGCTGCTGAAGAACCCCGAGGTGGACGTGCACGTCGACCTGTTTGAGCAGATGCCGGCGCCGTTCGGCCTGATCCGTTACGGTGTCGCGCCGGACCACCCGCGCATCAAGGGCATCGTGAAGTCCCTGCACCAGGTGATGGACAAGGACGGCCTGCGTCTGATCGGCAACGTCACCGTCGGCCGCGACATCACGGTCGAGGAGCTCACCGAGCTGTACGACGCTGTCGTTTTCTCCACGGGCGCCGTGCGCGACCGCGAGCTGCTCATCCCGGGCGGCGAGAAGTCCATCGGCGCGGGCGAATTCGTCGGCTTCTACGACGGCAACCCGCGCTTCGAGCGCTCCTGGGACCTCTCCGCCAAGGAAGTCGCCGTCGTGGGCGTGGGCAACGTGGCGCTCGACATTTCCCGCATCTTGGCCAAGACCGGCGACGAGCTCTTGGTCACCGAGATCCCGGACAACGTGTACGAGACGCTGCGCACCAACCAGGCCGAGGTGGTGCACATGTTCGGTCGCCGCGGCCCCGCCCAGGCGAAGTTCACGCCGAAGGAGCTGCGCGAGCTCGACGAGTCCCCCACCATCCAGGTGCTGGTCAACCCGGAGGACATCGATTACGACTCGCTGTCCGAGGAAGTCCGCCGCGCGGACAAGTCCGTCGACCTCGTGTGCTCCGTGCTGGAGCAGTACGCGATGCGCGACCCGGACGATTCCCCGCACAAGATCTACATCCACTTCTTCGAGAACCCGGTCGAGGTGCTGCTCGACGACGCCGGCAACACCGTGGGCATCCGCACCGAGCGCCAGGAGCTCGACGGCGAGGGCGGCATCCGCGCCACCGGCGAGTTCACCGACTGGCCGGTCCAGCAGGTGTACCACGCCGTGGGTTACCGCTCCGAGCCCGTCGAGGGCGTGCCCTTCGACTTCGAGCGCCACGTGATCCCCAACGACGGCGGACACGTGCTTTCCGACGGCACTGTCACCGGCGCAGATTCCGAGCTTTCCGGCGCGGGCGACGCTGGTGCGTCGGCCGCCGGCCAGCCGGTGGACAAGCTCTACGTCACCGGCTGGATCAAGCGCGGCCCGGTCGGCCTGATCGGCAACACCAAGTCCGACGCCAAGGAGACCACCGACATGCTGGTCGCCGATGCCCTCGCCGGCAAGCTCGCCGCCCCGACCAACGACGACCCGGACGCCGTGCTCAAGCTGCTCGAATCCCGCGGCGTGGACTACGCGACCTGGGACGGCTGGTACCGCCTCGACGAGGCCGAGCGCGCCGCCGGCGAATCCTGCGGCACCAACCCGCGCGAGCGCAAGAAGCTCGTGGAGTGGGAGGACATGCTTGCCCACACCACCCACACCAAGGGTTAGGGGCGGTTCGGGGGGCGGCGTTGGGGCGCCGACGTGTCGATTTTCTCGCCCGAAATCGACATATCGCGCGAACGTGTCGATCGCATCGACATGAGCCCCGCCCGCGCAGTAGTACCATCTCCCCCTTGTGGACCTCATCAACATCATCGGGCGCTACGCCCGGCGGTACACCCCGCAGATCGCGGCGGTGGTGGTACTGCAGCTCATCACCGCGCTGGCGACGCTGTACCTGCCGGATCTCAACGCCGCGATCATCGATAACGGCGTAGCCAAGGGCGATGTCGATTACATCTGGGCGACCGGCCTCGTCATGCTTGTGGTCGCGTTCGTGCAGGTCATCGCTGCGATCGGCGCGACCTGGTTCGCCTCCAAGGCGGCGATGGCGACGGGCCGCGACGTTCGCGCGGCCTTGTTCGACCACGTGACCGCCTTCAACAAGGAGGACATGGACCACTTCGGCACCGCCACCTTGATCACCCGCGGCACCAACGACGTGCAGCAGATCCAGATGACGCTGCTGCTGGCCCTGAACTTCATGGTCACGGCGCCGATCATGGCCATCGGCGGCATCATCATGGCGGTTCGCCAGGACGCGGGCATGAGCTGGCTGGTCATTGCCGCCGTACTGGTCTTGGGCGTGGCGGTGACCATTTTCGCGGCCGTCCTCATGCCGATGTTCCGGCAGTTCCAAACCCGTCTGGACGCCATCAACGGCATCATGCGCGAGCAGATCGCGGGCATCCGCGTCATCCGCGCGTTCGTCCGCGAGGAGCACGAAACCGAGCGCTTCAAAGAGGCGAACACCAGCCTTACGCGCTTGAGCCTGAACATCGGCCGCGTGTACGTGCTGATGTTCCCCGTCATCATGCTGATTCTCAACGTCGCCACCGCGGCAGTCCTCTGGTTCGGCGGCCACCGCGTGGACGAAGGCCTCGTCGAGGTCGGCGCGCTGACCGCATTCATGCAGTATCTAATGCAGATCCTGATGGCCGTGATGATGGGCGTGTTCATGCTCATGATGCTCCCGCGCGCCATCGTCTGCGCCCGCCGCGTGCAGGAGGTCCTCTCCCACTCCCCGCGCGAGGCCGCACCCATCTCCCCTGCCCCCGAGGGCACCGTGCTTTTCGACGACGTGTCTTACCAATACCCCGGAGCCGAAGCGCCCGTGCTGAAGAACATCAGTTTCGAGGCCAAACCCGGCACCACCACGGCCATCATTGGCGCGACGGGCAGTGGCAAGTCCACCCTGCTCGGCCTCATCCCCCAGCTCTACGCCCCTACTAGCGGCACCATCGCGGTGGGCGGCAGCGTCGCTATGGTTCCGCAGAAGCCGTGGCTGTTTTCGGGCACCGTCGCAAGTAATTTGCGCACCGCGAACCCGGACGCGACCGACGAGGAGCTGTGGGCGGCGCTGGGCACGGCGCAGGCAACGTTCGTCGATACGCTCGACATGCCCATTTCCCAGGGCGGCACCAATGTCTCCGGCGGGCAGCGGCAGCGTTTGTGCATCGCGCGCGCACTGGTCGCACGCCCGAGCATCATGCTTTTCGACGATTCCTTTTCCGCCCTCGATGCCCTCACCGAGGCGAATCTGCGTGGCGCTCTGGCGGACGCCACAGGAACCATGACGCAGATCGTGGTCGCGCAGCGGGTGGCCAGCATCACCGAGGCGGACCAGATCCTCGTGATGGAGGCCGGCGAAATCGTGGACCGCGGCACCCACGCGGAGCTGATGCGTGTCAGCGAGACCTACCGCGAGATCGCTCGCAGCCAGGAGGCGGTGGACGCATGAGTGAGCAGATGACCGACGAGCAGCTCGCCGAGTACGAAGAGAAGATGGCGGGCGATGATTACTCCAACAAGGCGCCCCGCAAGGCGAAGCGCTTCTGGCCGTCCGCGAAACGGCTGATCGGGCTGCTCGCGCCGTACAAGCTGGCGCTCACGTCCGTGTTCGTCATGAACGCGGTGTCTGTGATCCTGGGCGTGTACGCGCCGAGGGTGATGGGCTTCGCCGTGGACGTAATCTTCGACGGTTGGCTCGCCCGCATGCAGGGCGCTGCAGAGGGCGTCGATTTTCAACGCCTGGGCACGCTGATTACCGCGGTGCTGGCGCTGTACGTGGTGTCCGGCGTACTCATGTGGGCGCAGGGCGCGGTGCTGAACCGGTTGACCATGCGCGCGATGTACGGCTTGCGCCAGGATATTGAGGCGAAGCTGCACCGATTGCCGCTGAGTTACTTCGACACCCGCCAGCGCGGCGACGTGATGAGCCGCACCACCAACGACGTGGACAACGTGGAGCGGGCGCTGCAGCAATCGCTGGGCTCGTTGTTCAACGCGATCATCACGCTCGTGGGCATCATCGTCATGATGTTCGCCATCTCCCCGCAGCTGGCGCTGGTGGCATTGCTGGCGATACCGCTGACGGGTGTGGTGATGGGTATCGTCGGCACGCGGTCGCAGCGCCAATTCCGCACGCAGTGGAAGGCCACCGGCGACGTGAACGGGCACATCGAGGAGAGCTTCTCGGGCCACGATGTCGCGCTCATTTTCGGGCGGACGGAAGCGATGCGCGGGGAATTCGAACGTCGGAACGCGGAGCTCGCGGACGCGGCGCAGAAGGGGCAGTTCCTGGCGAACTCCATGCACCCGATCATGCAGTTCATCTCCTACCTCAGCTACGTGGCCATCGCGGTGCTCGGCGGCGTGAAAGTCGCGCAGGGGCGCCTCACGCTCGGCGACGCGACCGCGTTCATCCAATACTCGCGCCAGTTCAACCAGCCCCTCGGCGAGATCGCCGGCATGATGCAGATGCTGCAGTCCGGCGTGGCCAGCGCCGAGCGCATTTTCGAGCTTCTCGACGAAAGCGAAGAGCAGCCCGACGCGGCCGACGCTGCCATCGAGGGACGCGCCCGCGGGCTGGTGGAGTTCCGCGATGTCGAGTTCACGTACGGCGAGCCCGAGCCCGGCACCGAGCCCCTGATTCGCGGGCTGAACTTGCGCGTGGAGCCGGGCCAGACGGCCGCGATTGTCGGCCCGACCGGCGCCGGCAAGACCACGCTGGTGAACCTCATCATGCGTTTCTACGAGGTCGACGGCGGCGCCATCCTCCTCGACGGCACGGACGTACGCGACCTTTCCCGCGCCCAGCTGCGCGAACAGATCGGCATGGTGCTGCAGGATGCGGTGCTGTTCAAGGGCACGATCATGGACAACATCCGCTACGGCCGCCTCGACGCCACCGACGAGGAAGTCATCGAAGCCGCACGCGCAACCTACGTGGACCGCTTCGTGCGCGCGCTTCCCGACGGCTACCAGACCGAGATCGACCAAGACGGCGGCTCCATTTCCACCGGCGAACGCCAGCTGATCACCATCGCCCGCGCATTCCTGGCGCAGCCGGCGCTGCTGATCCTCGACGAGGCGACCTCATCCGTGGACACCCGCACCGAGGTCCTAGTGCAGGAGGCGATGAAGGCGCTGCGCGCGGACCGGACGTCGTTCGTCATCGCGCACCGCTTGTCGACGATCCGGGACGCCGACCTGATCATCGTCATGCGCGACGGCACCATCGTCGAGCAGGGCAGCCACGAGGAGCTGATAGCTGCCCGCGGCGCCTACTTTGAGCTGCAGCAAACCCAGTTCGCCGAGGAGGAGTAGACGCGCCCGCTAAGATGTGCCACGTGAGCCACCCGCATAATCTCCGCCTGTCCGACGCCGAGCGCACCGAAGCCATGAGTGCCCTCGGCAAGGCCTTCGGTGAGGGCCGCCTCAGCCTCGACGAGTACGACACCCGCTGCAAGGCCGTCGCCGCCGCGAATTTCCACGCCGATCTCGCACCGCTGTTCCAGGACATTCCGCAGCGCCCGGACTTCGGCTCCAGCTTGTCGACGGCTACTGGCTCCACCGTGTGGTCCCAAGCAAACACGTCGGCCGTGGGCAACGAGCTGCAGGTGTACACCGCGCCGGAGATCATGCAGGTCCGCCGCGCTGGCCAGCGCAAGCGCGCGGGCGCGTTCTGGTTGGGCACGATCGGTGCCGTCGGGCTCATTAGTCTCGGCGAGGCGCTCGGCGCGTCCGTTCTTTCCGGTTTCGCGGTCCTCCTCATTCCGACGCTGTTTGTGCTGCTGTACGTGATGAAGGTCGGCCCCGACGACTGGTATATGCCCACGCTGAGCCAGCTCGAGCGCGGCCGCCGCGAAGTGGCGAAGGCGAAGGCGCTCGAACTCGAAGCGTCGCACGCCTACGAGCAGGCGCAGCGCAAGCTGGAGCGCAAGGCGCAGATTGACCGCCTGACCAACGACGCCCTCGGCATGGCGCAGGACACCCTCGACCGCTTTAAGCCGAAGGGCAACTAGCGCCCCCGGTTCGGTGCCCGATGCCCGGCCGACGCCAGGCCCGGGCGCGGGGTCGCACAAAGCTTTTTTGTAATGCGCCACATTGTGGGATC
This sequence comes from Corynebacterium stercoris, assembly GCF_024160105.1. Lineage (GTDB taxonomy): Bacteria > Actinomycetota > Actinomycetes > Mycobacteriales > Mycobacteriaceae > Corynebacterium > Corynebacterium stercoris. The sequence goes on along the minus strand of NZ_JAMFTQ010000004.1, from coordinate 118,872 downwards.
GGCGCACATAATTGTGCGGCGCACACATAGATCCGCGGAATCCAATAAATGACGCAATTGAGCGTCGGCAAGCATTGGCCCCGTTGTGCTTCGTGTGACTGGTGTGACGCCTAGAATGATGCGCATGAGCAGCAACCCAGAAACCGGGGTCACCGCAGGAGCCGAGCCGATCGCGGAACCGCCCGCGCGCGAGGCCGCGGAGCGCAGCGAGCAAAGCAGCGAGCAGCGCGCGAAATCCGTGAAGAAGCACCGCCACTTCGACCAGGCGGAGAAGCTGAAGGACGTCTTCTACGACATCCGCGGCCCGGTGAGCGCCACCGCGGAGCAGATGGAACGCGACGGCCACACGATTCTCAAGCTGAACACCGGCAACCCGGCGATCTTCGGCTTCGAGGCGCCGGACGTGATTATGCGCGACATGATCGCTAACCTGCCGAACTCGCAGGGCTACACCACGAGCAAGGGCATCATCCCGGCGCGCCGCGCGGTGGTGACTCGCTACCAGGATATTCCGGACTTCCCCGAGTTCGACATCGACGACGTCTACCTGGGCAACGGCGTGTCCGAGCTGATCACCATGGTCACGCAGGCACTGCTCAACGACGGCGACGAGATCCTCATCCCCGCCCCCGACTACCCGCTGTGGACGGCGGCGTCCACGCTCGCGGGCGGCAAAGTCGTGCACTACATGTGCGACGAGGAGGACGAGTGGAACCCGTCGCTGGAGGACATCCGCTCGAAGATCACGGACCGCACGAAGGCGATCGTCGTGATCAACCCGAACAACCCGACGGGCGCGGTGTACTCCCGCGAGGTGCTCAACGGGATCGCGGACATCGCGCGCGAGCACGAGCTGCTCGTACTTGCCGACGAAATCTACGACCGCGTTCTCTACGAAGACGCCAAGCACATCTCGATGGCCGAAGTCGCCCCCGACCTGGTCACGGTGACGTTCAACGGCCTGTCCAAGGCCTACCGCGTGTGCGGCTACCGCGCCGGCTGGATGATCATCACCGGCCCGCGCCGCCGCGCCGCCGGCTTCATCGAGGGCCTCGACCTGCTCGCCGGCACCCGCCTGTGCGCGAACGTGCCTGGCCAGCACGCGATCCAGGTGGCGCTCGGCGGCCGCCAATCGATTTACGAACTCACCACCGAGGGCGGGCGTCTGCGGAAGCAGAGGGATGTTGCCGTCGAAAAGCTCCGTGAAATCCCGGGCATGAGCGTGGTCGCGCCGAAGGGTGCGATGTACTGCTTCCCCAAGATTGATACGGAGATGTACAACATCCACGACGACGAGCGCTTCATGCTCGACCTGCTCAAGGCCGAGAAGATCCTCATGGTGCAGGGCACGGGCTTCAATTACCCCACGCCGGACCACTTCCGCGTGGTGTTCCTGCCGTGGGCATCCCAGCTGGAGAACGCGATCGAGCGCCTGGGCAACTTCCTGGCGGATTACCACCAGCACTAGGGGCTTTCTGCTTGCCGACGCCTGGTTGCTCCCGCCCGTCCGCAGGTTGGCTGAGGTGGCGACGGCGCCCAATGCGGGTTGCCGACAGATGAAGTTGTGCGGAGGCGGAAGGCCGGTGCGCCGCTAGGGGCCAGTTCGGCTGATACCCGACGGGCCCGCTGGTACGCCGTACCCGCATAGTCATGCCCCCATAGTGATGCGTTTGAGCGGGCCACTATGGGGGCATGACTATGCGGGTCTGTGAAAGCCGGCTCGGCCGGCAGGGGTTAGGCAGGTACATGGAACCGCTCGCCCGCGCAGAGATGGTTCGCGACACGAACAAAAATAGTCACGTTCGTGTGGCCGGTGCCGATACGTTGAGAGATGTCTGTACCTCTCCACGATCGGAGCACCCCTATGAAGAAAACCCTGGTGGCCGGCGCGGTCTCGCTGGCGCTCGGCGCGAGCCTTGTCGCCGTGCCCGCGGCCGTCGCCGCCCCGCAGTCCCCGCCGGCGGGTGCCAACGCCGGCACGTGTTCGATCAGCGCTGCCGTAGAGCAAACTGTTGGCCTCCGCAACGCTGAACCGCAAGGTGCCAGTGGCCTGCTTGTGGGCATTGACACCCAGTACACCCCGGGGAATAACGCGCCGTACTCGGCGACACCGTGGGTGAAGCTGAGCGCTGAGGAAGGCCGTCTCTTCGGCGACAACGTCCAAGCACGGATCAAGGTCGAGACCGGTGGAGCCGCCATTGCGGGTGCGACCGGAACCAGGTTCGCTTACACTGCTGCGCCGCTCGGAACTTCTGTGTCCGGCGGGACTGTGGACAATACGACTCCGCCTTCCAAGTCATCCGGCAGCAAGATTGTTGCGGGTTCCTTTAGCGACGAGTTCACGGTTTCTCCGTCTTCGGCTGGTCTCTACGCCTGGACCGCATCGAGTAACCAGAACGCTCGATTCAATTTGAATGAAAGCGGCCGCTTTGCACGCGTCTCGATCAACACCACTGCCGCGGTCAAACCCTGGCCGGACGAGAACAACGATTGCCAGCCCCTGAGCGTCTCTGTCCAAGAAGCACAGACTGTCATCCCGAATGGCTCGATCCAGGCAACCGGCGCCAAGGTGAATGGCCTGTCGACCGGTGACGCGGCTCGCCTCACCGGTTTCGTCACCGACCAGAACGACACCCGCGTGGACGGTGCAACCGTGACTGTCGATCCCGGCGGCGCAGTGAGCATTTCTCTACCGCAGGGTTACCGCAACGCTGAGAAGAGCGTGAGGGTTCAGGTTCAGGGCAAGCCGCGCCAGTCGTCCGACGGTGCGACCGTTGCCCGCTACGGACAGAACCAGAACATCGGCGATGCATTTGCAGTTCCGGTGCAAACCGACAACGTGCCCTACATCGGCGCCGACGGAAACTGGTGGGTTGGCGATACGAACACCAATGTGAAGGCTCAAGGGCCTCAGGGTGAACCGGGCAAGATTGTAAACGCTCCGGAGATTAAGAACGGAAACTGGTGGGTCGGCGACCAAGATCTGGGCGTGCCGGCAACTGGCCCTGCGGGCCCCAAGGGTGATCCTGGCGAACCCGGCCTGAAGGGTGAAGACGGTGCCCCGGGTGCTCAGGGCCCCAAGGGCGACCAGGGCCCCGAGGGCCCGCGAGGTCCCAAGGGCGACCAGGGTCCCGAGGGCCCGCGAGGTCCAAAGGGGGATCAAGGTCCCAAGGGTGATCAGGGTGATCAGGGCCCGAAGGGCGACAAAGGTGCCCCCGGTAAGGACGGCACTGCCGGCGCTCCCGGTAAGAGCGCATTCGACCTTTGGCGTGAGCAGCCTGGCAACGAGAACAAGACCCTAGATGACTTCTGGGAGTTCCTCCGCCCGAAGGCTGATCCCGGCCAGAACGGCTCGGGGAACATTGTGATCCCGCACATCGGCAAGAACGGAAACTGGTGGATCGGTAAGAAGGACACCGGTACCCCTGCAACCGGCCCCAAGGGCGACCAGGGCCCCAAGGGCGACCAGGGCCCCAAGGGCGACCCTGGTGTTGATGGCGCTGCCGGCGCACAGGGCCCCGAGGGCAAGCAGGGTCCGAAGGGTGACCAAGGCGCGGAGGGCAAGCAAGGCCCCAAGGGCGATCAGGGTCCCAAGGGTGACCAGGGACCGAAGGGCGAACCGGGCAAAGACGGCAAGGACGGTGCCCCGGGTAAGGACGGCGCAACCGTCGTGCCCACGATCGGCTCGAACGGCAACTGGTTCATCAACGGCCAGGACACCGGTATCAACGCCCAGGGCAAGCCGAGCACCCAGAACCCGGGTGCCAAGCAGCCGAGCACCCCGGAGACGCCAAAGTACGAGACCCGCACGGTGTACAACCATCCGTACGTCGGCGGTAATGGCAACTGGTGGATCGGCAACCGCGACACCCGCATCGTCGCAGCTAACGGCCACACGGTAAAGGTCGGCCCGAACGGCATGTGGTGGATCGGCGACCAGGACACCGGCATTGCTCCGAAGTGGGAGAAGACGAAGCTGCTTTCCTCCCCCGGCGCCATCGCGGCCGCGGTACTCGTCCCACTGGTGGTGCTGCCGGTCGTAGCGATCGGCATCATTAAGGCGCTCGGCCTCGACGCCGCCCTTAACGACGCAATCCTGCGAGCACAGGGCCGCTAGCTTTACGACGAAAGACCGCCACTCTCTCCGTTCAAGGAGAAGGTGGCGGTCTTCGCTACCCCAGGGAAGCTACTGCTTCTTGCCCAGGTTGGCCCACTTGTCGGTGCCGATGGCGGTCCAAGCCTGGCCGGCGTCGTTGGAGCACCAGTCGTAGAGCACGGCGCCCGCGGCGGTGACCGCAAGGATCACACCCGCAGCCTGACCGATCAGCTGCAGCTGCGGCTGGAACTGCGCCGCCAGCATGTTGGCCTGTGCATTAATCTCGTTGACCTGACCGGCGATGCGTGCGAAGTCCTTGTTCTCCCACAGGCGGCGGTTGAAATCGTCGCCAATCCGGCCGATCGGCGAATCCTTCACCTGCTGGTTGAGCTGGCTGTGGATCTGGCCGTTCAGCTGGTTCAGCGCCTCTTGGAACGGAGCCGTCGCCTGCTGAATCACCGGCCCCGCGACCTGGTTGAGACCGTAGCCGAGCAGGCCGAGCGGGATCAGGTACAGCAGCGGCGAGCGCACCGCGTTCTGGACACAGCGCTCAACAACAGTTCCCTCCGAGCTCGAACCCGGGCGCTCAGTCACAGTCACCGTCGCACCGGCGGAGCGGTAGGTGCCGCCGATCACGTACGGGTTGGCCACGGGGACGCCGTCGGTACGCGAGTAGTTCACCTTCACCTCGGTGAGGTTGCCGGTGAAGCCCGGCAGCGGGGTGAAGTTGATGTTGCCGCCTGCGTCGATAGTCCACGTGCCCTCGCCCGGGATGACGAGGGTCTTGCCGTCCGGGCTCAGCGTTCCACCCGGCACCTGCTGCAGAGTGAGCGACTGCTTGTCGACGTTCGTTCCCTGCACCTCAAGCTGCAGCGCCGTGCCCTGCGTGGTGTTGATCTTCACGCCGCCCGGGGTGAACTCGGCGGTGGTGCCGGCCGGGGCCGTCTGGGTGACCGTCGCGTTCTGGATGATGGTCACCGGGTTCGGAGTCACCGTCACAGGGCTCGGCGTGACCGTGACCGGGCCCGGAGTGATCGTGATCTCGATGACCTCGGTGCCCGCCGGGATAGTGGAGGTCACCGGTGCCGGTGTGATCGTGGTCGGCTCCGGGGTGACCGTCAGCGTCGTGGTGATCGCCGTCGGGGTAGCCGGGATCGTCGTGACGATGGTGGTCGGGTCCGGGGTGACGGTAACCGGCGCCGGGGTGAACGTAGTAGTGATCGGCTTTGCGGACTGGGTCACGGTGGTGACCTGTGCCGGCGGCGTCACCGTCACCGGTGCCGGGGTCACGGTGACCGGAGCGGCCGTGACCGTCGTGGTGACAACTTCCGGCGTCAGAGTCACGGTGGTCTTCTCCGTCGTGGTTGCCGTCTCGGTTGCCGTCGCCGTGTTTGTGGTGGTGGCAGTCTGCGTGGTTGTCGCAGTCTGTGTGGTCGTCGCCGTGTTGGTGGTCGTGGCGGTGTTGGTGGTGGTCGCCGTGGATGTCGTGGTCGTCGTCTTGGTCACCGACACCTGGTACGTGGTGGTCTTGGTAGCACCCGTCGCGGTGGTGGCCTGCACGGTCACCGGGTCCGGCGTGCCGCTGAAGTCCTTCGCCGGGGTGAAGGTGACCACACCCGTCGATGGATCAATCTGGAACGCGCCCTCATCGGTCTCGATCTTGTTGTCCGTCGCGCCCGGCAGCGAGTACGTGATGGTCCAGGTGCTCGGGAAGGACGGGAACATTTCCGCGCCAGTCTTCGAGGTCTGGGTCTGGTTCACATCGCCAGTGCTTATCGACGGAGACGTCCTCGGCGAGCAGTAGTCGCCGGAGACTGTGCCGGTGTCGGTGGACTGCACGCCGTTGGTGTTCTTCGCGGTGTAGTTCACCGGGGTCGGCGTGCCGTAGAAGCCGTCTACCGGGGTGAAGGTGAACGTGCCGTTGTTATCGACGGTCCACGTGCCCTGCCCGTCAACCTTGAGCTCCTTGCCCGCGGGTTTCCCGTCGGGGCCGACGAACTCGACCGTGGACTTATCAATCGTGTCCAGGTACCTCGGCGTGACCTTCAGCGGGGTGCCGATGTTGCCGATCACGGAGGCGTCGTAAAGGTGCACATCCACCGGCTCAACGACGGCGGTGTACTTCGCCATCGGCGTGCCCTGCGCGTTCACGATGCCGATGCCGACCGACTGCGCTGTGCCGACGAATGCCGGGTCCGGGGTGAACGTGACCTGGCCGGTTGTCGGATCGATGGTGTACGTGCCCTCGCCCGCGACGGTGAGGGTGTTGTTCTCCGCCGGGGTGCCGTCCGGGGCAAACAACCCGAAGACTGCCTGGTCCCACCAGGTGGCCTGGGCGATGTTCGGGAACATCTCCTTCGCAGTGAGACCCTGGTCTTGGCGGTTCTTGTCGTCGGAGTGCTGCGTCACGCCCTGCAGATTGGTCGTGACAGCCGACGTCGGATCCGGCGTGGGGTAGAACGCCGAGATCTGGCCGGGCACCTGTGCAGGGATACCGTCGAAGTTGGTGGCGGTGTAGTCGATGGGGGTCGGGCTGCCCACAAACGCGCCGCCCTCACCGTCAGGTCCCTGCGGAGTGAAGGTGAAGTTGCCTTGCTTATCGACGGTCCATGTGCCCTCGCCTGGCACAACCAGCGTCTTGCCGTCATCGGAGAGCGTGCTGCCTTGCGGCGCGATGATCCGGATCGTGCTCTTGTCCACCGTCGTGTCCAGGTACTCCGGGGTGACCGTGATCGGCTGCCCGATGCGGGTGGCCTTGGCGTAGTCGGACGGGATCTCAACACGCACCGGCACCACGAACGGCTGGTAGGTGCTGGTCATCTCGGCCGGCTGGCCGCTGGCGTCCCTGAGGCCGACGGTCTGGATCTCCACTGCCGGGGCCTGGCCTGTGAAGTCCTTCTCCGGCTCGAACTTCACGGTGCCCTTGACCGGGTCGATGGTGTAGGTGCCCACGCCGTCGACCGTAAGAACATTGTCGGTTGCGCCCACAAGCTGGAACTTCACCGGGCTGTTGTCCTTGCCGTACCAATCTCCGGGCAGGTTCGGGAACATCTCGGCAGGGGTGCGGCCGGTGTCGTTCGCGTCCTTGTCGGAGCTGTTCTGGGCGGTGCCCTGCGGGCCGACGGTGGTGGCGGGGACCGTGATGGCCGCCGGGTAGGTGATGGTCACACCACCGGTGCCGGTCACCGTGCCGCCGTTGGTGGCCGCGGCGGTGTAGAGCACGCTCACCGGCGTGCCGACGAATCCCGGCACCGGTGTGAAGGTGAATTCGCCCGTCGTTGGGTCGACGGTCCAAGTGCCCTGGCCCGGAACATCCAGCGTCTTGCCGACGGGGTTGCCGGCAGCGTCGAGAAGCTGCACGCTCGTCGGGGCGATGGTAGTGCCGTAATCGGGCGTCGCCTTACCCGGCTGGCCGATCGGCGCCAAGTTGGTGGCGGACGGCAGCGTGTACGTGCGGTCTTCGACGGTCGGGATGTACTGCGCAATGAGCGTCGAGTTCACCTTCGTGCCGTTGGCAGTGGTGTTGATGGCCTGAATCTTCACCCCGCCCGCCTGCTTCGAGGGCTGGCCGCCAAGGAACCCGTCGACCGGGGTAAACGAGACCACGCCGGTGGCGGGATCAATGGTGTAGGTGCCCTCGCCATCGACGGTGAGGGTGTCGACGAGGTTGGTGCCGTCGACAAGCTTGAACTGGATCGGCGCGTTGAACCAAGCCTCGGGAAGGCCCGGGAAGAGCTCCGCGGTGGTCTTGCCGGCGTCGCCCGGGGAGTTCAGGTCGGTCGACTTTTGGGTTTCGGTCGGGCCGCCGATGGTGGTGGCGGTACGGGTGACCAGCGGGTTGTAGGTAACCGTGACGGTGGATGGCTCGCGGGCCGCGATACCGTCGACACTCCGCGCGGTGTACTTCACCGGTGCCGGGTTGCCCAAAAAGCCCGCAACCGGGGTGAAGGAGAACTCACCGGTCGCAAGATCGACGGTCCAGGTGCCCTGGCCAGGGACCGGGAGTGTGGTGCCGACGCGTTTGCCGGAATCGTCGATAAGCGAAATGCTCTGGGTGTCGATCTTCGGCAGGCCGGCGATCGCGTAGTCCGGTGTGGCCTTGAGCGTGTCGCCGACGTCGCCGTTGGCGAACGCGGGCTGGAGGTACACGTTCGAGGCGGTAACCACGGGTAGGTAGGAGCCGTCCGCGCCGCGCTCCTGGCCGTTCGCGGTGGTGAGGTTGGCGATGCGCACGCCGACCTCCGGTGCCGGGCCGGTGAAGAGCGGGTCCGGGGTGAAGGTGACCTCGCCGGAGGCGGCGTCGATGGTGTAGGTGCCAACGTTGTCGTACGTGAGCGCGGTGTTCGGCGCGATTGCGTTGCCGTTCCGGTCGACAAGCTGGTAGGTGAACGAGCTGTACCAGTTGGTGGGATACCCCGGGAACATCTGCTGGGCGGTCAGTCCGCGGTCGCCCTCGGAAGTGGTCCTGTCGGTGGACTTCTGCGTCACGCCCTGGGTGCCGAACGTCGTTGCCGGGCGACCGTCCGGCACGAAGTAGTCGACGGTGAGCGTGGCCGGGTCCGCCTGGATGCCGACGGTGTTCTTCGCGGTGTATTTCACCGGGGTCGGGTCGCCGATAAAGCCGACCTGCGGGGTGAAGGTGACGGTGCCGTTGCTGTTGACCTGCCAGGTACCCTCGCCTGGGACGGCGAGGGTCTTGCCTGCGGTCGTGCCGTCCGGGTTCAGCAGCTCAACGGTGTCCGTGTTGATCGCCGGGGCGCCGTCAGCCTGCGCGTAGTTCGGGCGCAACGTCACGGCGCGGCCGACCTGGTTCTGCCCTGCGACGTCCACGAGCTGCACCGACGGCTTGGTCACCGTCGGGGTGTAAGTGGTGTTGACCTCGGAGTAGGACTGGTTGTTCGCGTTGATCGTGTGCGCGGGGCGGGTTACGCCGTACGCCATGACGCGGCCGTTGCCCTCGTCCGTGTTCGTGGTCATGTTGGACACGATCACGCGGATCGGGGTGGCCTGTTTGGTGGTCGGGTCGCCTGTTTTGAAGAAGTCGTTGTTCGGGGTGAACGTGACCTCGCCGGAGTCCGGGTTAATCGTGTACCGGCCCTCGCTGGTGTTCAGCTCGTTGGTGACGTAGCCGACGTAGTTGCCGTCTGCGTCGGTGGCAAAGTCCGCGCCCGCGATCGTCGCCTTGGCCGCAATCGGGTCGTTCCTATCAATTTGGAACGCGTACGTCGGCAGGTAGGCCCAGACGATGCCGTCCGTGACACCCTGGAAACCCGTACCGGCCTGCGCAGTCTGAGTGGTGCCGAGTGCGCCCGTAGAGGCCAGTGGACTCTTGGTCTTGCCCGGGAGACCGGTCGTGGCGTAGTGATACCGTGGAGCGGGCTGGCCGTCGGGCTTCAGCGGGTCAATTTGGATCGGCAGCGGCGGGGCATAGCCGATGTAACCGGGCGCCGGGTTCCAGGTCACCGAAAACGTGGAGCTTTGGGAGACGTAGGTCCAGTCGCCAAGCTGAGTCGTAATTTTGTTGGAGTTGCTGAACGGGTCGGGGCGGACGGTGGATGTGAATCCATTGCGGTAAATCGTCGGCTTCGCAGCGTCCCAAATATTAAGCGGCACCGGGCTGCCCCACTGGTCGTAGGTACCGGTCTTCGCAATGCCGTCCTTTTCGACGGCGTCCAGGCTCAGGTAGAGGGCTCCGAAACGCGTTGACGGGCTTGCTTTCACCGTGGTCGACCACGGCACCGACGCCGGGGTCTGATCGTCGTAGGTGACGGTGGTGCCCTGAACCGTGCGCGTCGCGGCATCGGCGGTTGGCAGGAAGGTCGAATCGGGGGCGGCCACCTGCACGGTGGTCAGGCCGAGGATGGCGACGGTTGCGGCGCCGAGCGCGCGGTTCGCGATACGGCGGTTGGTGCGAGGTGCACTGGTGTGGGAACTCACGGGGACTCCAAACGTCAAAGGGCAACCTACACGTGTATTTAGGCTGCACACATTATTTCCGCCTCCGACCATACCGTTAGCCGGGAAAGTTGGCAGTTGGTTGTCAGTTTGGAGTGCCGCCCACAGTCAACACGAACCCCCTTTTTCAACCACGGATTCGCTTACTTTCCTCGCTTGACCTGCGAGATCCCCTCCCCTTCCCCTGAGCAGCGGAAAATCTCCGCGGCATCCCAGGATCGAATTCGATTCGCTGGAAATTAGCCGTGAGCGAGCCACGGATAAGCCGTGCCCTCCACCCGTCGCACACCACTTTCCGACGCTCAGGACTCCCGGCCACGGGGTTAGATCCCGCGCAATTTTTCTAACCCCGCGAACTACAGGCTGCGCCCCAGCGCGTGGAGCTCCCAACCGGCGGACTGCCAGGCGGCGACGGGTAGGACATTGCGACCGTCGATAAGCACCTTGCCCTCAACCAGCCCTGCGGCCCACTCCGGGTCCATGGTCTTGAACTCGTCCCACTCGGTGGCCAGGATGACCAGCTCGGCGCCGCGCAGGGCGTCCTCGAGGGAGGAGGCGTAGTCGAGCGTCGGGAAGACCTTGCGGGCGTTGTCCATGCCCTGCGGGTCGTAGACGCGCACGCTCGCGCCCGCCAGGGACAGCTGGCCGGCGACGGCAAGCGCTGGCGAATCGCGGACGTCGTCGGAGTTCGGCTTGAACGCGGCACCCAGCACCGTGACGCGCTTGCCGATCAAGCTGCCCAGCACCTCGCGCGACAGGTCGATGACGCGCTGGCGGCGGCGCATGTTGATGGCATCCACCTCGCGCAGGAAGGTCAACGCCTGGTCGGCGCCGACCTCGCCGGCGCGGGCCATGAAGGCGCGGATGTCCTTGGGCAGGCAGCCGCCGCCGAAGCCGAGGCCGGCGCCGAGGAACTTGCGGCCGATGCGGTCGTCGTGGCCGATGGCGTCGGCAAGCTGGGTCACGTCGGCGCCGACGATCTCGCAGACCTCGGACACTGCATTAATAAAGGAGATCTTGGTGGCCAGGAACGCGTTCGCGGAGACCTTGACCAGCTCGGCCGTCTGCAGGTCGGTGACGATGAACGGGGTGTCGTTAGACAGCGGAGTGGCGTAGACCTCGCGGGCTACGGCCTCGGCAGCGGAATCCTCGCCGCGCACGCCGAGCACGATGCGGTCCGGGGTGATCGTGTCCTTCACCGCGTAGCCCTCGCGCAGGAACTCCGGGTTCCAGGCGATCTCGACGCTCGTACCCTCCGGCGCGAGCTCGTCCGCCTTCTGCTGCAGCGCGGCGGCGGTGCCGACGGGCACGGTGGACTTGCCGAGAATTAGGTGCTCGCCCTTGAGCTTGGGCACCAGATCCTCGATCACAGCCTCGACGTAGCGGGTATCGGCCGCGTAGGAGCCGCGCTGCTGCGGCGTGCCGACGCCAATAAAGTGCACGTTCGCAAAGTCCGCGGCCTCTTGGTAATCCGTGGTGAAGGCAAGGCGGCCAGCTTCGAGGTTGCGCTCCAGCACCTCCGGCAGACCCGGCTCGTAGAACGGCACTTCGCCCTTCTGCAGCGAGTCGATCTTTCGCTGGTCCACATCCACGCCGAGGACCTCGTGGCCGAGTTCCGCCATGCAGGCCGCGTGGGTGGCACCGAGGTAGCCCGTTCCAATCACCGTCATACGCATGCGATTCATTATGCCCAATTTATGGGTCGGCGCAGCGGACGTCGGCAAGCGAAAAGCGCCGCGCGGTGGGCGCGACGCTTTCGTGAGAGGTGTGGCTAGTTGATCTGGCCGTCGTCGGACTTGCCGGCGCCGGACTCGGCGGCCTCGCCAGCGTCGGTCGGGCGGATGCCGTCGTTCCAACCCGCGGACTCGTCGTACCCCTGGGCCTCCTCGACCGTCTTCACAGCCGGGTCAACGCCGTGGGTGTCGGTCTTGTCCGGGTCGTAGTACTCCTCCTCGGTCAGCCCGTGGTGGCCGTGGCCGTGCCCGCCGCAGCAGGAAGACTGCTCTGCCGGCGCGGTCTCCTTGAGACCGTCGTTGTGGCCGCACTTGCACTCGTTCGGAGCGCAATCGCAGGTCTGGTGGTGGCCGCAGTTGCAGTGGCCCGGCTCGCAATTGCAGGTAGCGCCCTCGCGGGTAGCGGCGTGGTCGGCCGGAACGATCTTGATCTCCTCGCGCACCTCGGTGGTCTCCACCGGCTTGTGGTGGCCGCAGCCGCAGGAAGACTTGGCCTCGGTGTTCAGGTCAGCGCCGTTGGTGTACAGGCCCTCGTTGTTCGGGGTGGTCATGGGGTGTTCCTTTCGTCGGAAAGCTTGATGCTTCAACTCAAGGTTACCGAAAATTCAAGTACGCCTTCGAGGGCGTCGGGCCGCGCTGCCCCTGATACTTCGAACCGAGTTCCTGCGCGCCATACGGCGTGGCCGCCGGCGACGTCATCTTGAACAGCGCGAGCTGCCCCACCTTCATCCCCGGCCACAAGGTGATGGGCAGATTTGCGACGTTCGAAAGCTCAAGCGTGATGTGCCCCGAGAAACCCGGATCGATGAAGCCTGCGGTAGAGTGCGTGAGCAGGCCCAGGCGGCCGAGCGAGCTCTTGCCTTCGAGGCGGCCGGCGAGGTCTGCGGGGAGTGTGAACTTTTCCAGCGTGGAGGCAAGGACGAACTCGCCCGGGTGGAGGACGAAGGGCTCATCCTCCGGGACCTCCACAAGCGTGGTCAGGTCCGGCATCTCCTGCTTCGGGTCAATGTGCGTGTACTTCGAGTTGTTGAAGACGCGGAAAAGGTTGTCCATGCGCACGTCGATGGAGCTGGGCTGAATCAGGCTCGCGTCGAACGGGTCGATCTGGAGCTGGCCGGAATCGATGGAAGCGCGAATGTCTTGGTCGGAGAGCAGCACGTCGTTGAGTCTAGTGGGGCGCTCGTCGGGGTGTTTTTGGGGCGCGGGAGGGCGGTGCTAAAGTGAGCTGCGCTGGGCGTTCGCCTGGCAGTGCCGGCGTAGTTTAGTGGTAGAACATCAGCTTCCCAAGCTGAGAGTGCGAGTTCGATTCTCGTCGCCGGCTCCAATTTTGTTAGTGCGGCTGGCTTTCGCTTGCTGCGCTTTTTGTTTTTGGGGTGTTTCTGTCGCGGGGTCCGGACAGGTGCGGGGCCGAGTAGGTTTTTTCGCAAATGCGCCAATTATTGGATTCGGCGGATGTATGTAGCGCATTGATGCGTCAACACGGGCGCCGCTATCCCGCACCGCCACCCCGAACCGCTACCCCACGCAGGGGCTGATCGGGACGGGCGAGAAGTTTGCAAAGTCCCGCGTCACGCCGCCGAGCGCGTGCTCCGCAGCGCCGCTGCGCAGGATCTTCCACTTCGGCGAGAACTCGCGCATCCCGGCGAAACGCTCGGGATCGTGGGTGTATCCGGTGGTCACGCCGTCGGGGGTGGAGAACACCACCTTTTGGTCGTCGACACCCAGGACGTCCACGGGCACCCAGAGCGTGTCGCGATCATTCACGGCATGCAGGTACGGGATGTGGTGGACGCGGTGCCCGGCCGTCACCAGCCGACACTTGGTGTGGTGGACGAAGTGCTGGGGCGCGGCGAGCTCCGGAAGGTCAATCACAACACCGTCGGCGGAACGGACAGAGTTGTCTAGTGCGTTGAACTCGAAGCGGGTCCCGGCGGTGCCAACGAACTTCATCACGGCGTCGGTCGACGGGAAGGTACGTACCACCGGCGCGCTATCTACCAGGAACGTTAGGGTCTGTCCGGTCAGGTTATCCAGGGTTGCAGGTGCCCACATCTCCCACTCCTCACTCTCCCACGGTCGGTCCGAAGGTGACCCCAGATTATTAGACCGCTCAGTCTGCGACAAGGCTTCTTCTCCTTAAATTCATCGCAGCTGCGGAGGTCAAAGACGCCCCGCCGGCTTCGCACTTCCAACCGCAGGTCAGCGACTGGCCGATCTTCTCCCGGAGGCACCGTGCGCGAGCTGCGCGGTTGCCAGCCGACGGGCCGGGAGTCCTGCGTCGGGCTTCGTGATCGTGAGGTCGAGAATAGTAGACCGCTTGGTCTATTGCAAGCGTCGGCAAGCATAATGCTCCCTATGCGGATTGCAGTGGCGGCGATGTGGGCGGCGGGAGCGGCGCTGGGCCTCGGCGGGCGCCCGGCGCTGCCCTTCAACGACATGAGCTTCGAGCCGCGCTTTCCGACGCCTGTGATCTACCTCCACGGCATCAATTCGCGCACGCGTGCCTTCCGCCAGAATGCGGAGTACCTGCGGGATCGCGGGTACTGGGTGTGGGGCTACGATTACGGCGACCAGCTGGCGCCGGGGGTGCGCGGGATCGGGGATCTCGACGCGATTGTCGGCGATGTGGCCGAGAACGTCGACCGGGTGCTAACGCGGACGGGCGCGGAGCAGGTGGATATTGTGGCGCACTCGCAAGGCGGGCTGATGACAAAGCTGTACATCGCTGCGGGCGGTGCGGAGAAGGTGCGGCGCGTGGTGGCAATGGGCGCGAACTTCCACGGCACGGACTTCCACGGACGCGTCTCCTGGATGGGCCCGCTTCTGACTGATCACCCGTGGCTGGGGCGGCTGTTTGCTACGAGGGGTGCGTCGCAGCAGCTCGCGGGATCGGCGTGGGCGGCGGAGCGCGCAGGGATTCCGGACACGGATCCGCGGGTGGTGTACACATCGCTGTACTCACCGGCGGATACGGTGGTGACCCCGAACTCCGCGTCGGCGCTGCGCGATGAGGGCGCAGACGTAGCCAATATCGACGTCGCTGAGTGGTACGACGGCTACGCCCCGCACCACTCGCTGATGCCGCGCGATCCGCTCTTCGCGGTGCTCACGGAGTGGGGGCTGTCGCGCGAGCCGGGCGACCACACCCCGCCGCGGGTGGAGTGGATCTAGCCCCTTTGCGCTTAATCCCAGACCATGCGGTCCGGATCCCAGGTTTGAGCCTGGATCGGAGGCGTCGCTAAGACTGGGTCGAGTAGCAGGCCAGCCACTCCTATCGCTTCGCCGAGATTCTGAAGCGCCTGGTATGCGCCTCCGAACGTCATTGCTTTCGCTGGATATTGCTCGACCCAGGATTCGTCCGGAACCTCAACCTGAGACGGAAGTGAAAGTGCTCGAATTCGTCTCTGGGAATCAATGGCAGTGCGCAGGGAGGGTCTGACCATGAGTCGATTTGATGCCCCTACCCTTGCTCGCTCCCTGCACCGTTCCCCCCTTTTGATGCATTAGTCCTACCCGCCAAGAAGTCACCCATTTGTTGTATGTATGGGGCCAACGATTTTTCAATTGCTTCAACGACCCGGGGATCCAGTTCAACCGTCGGGAACGCTTCTCGAATGAACCCCCTCAATCCCGCATAATCGCCCAATTCGAGCCCGAGCGCATCTTCTCGACCGTTGAACGCTCGGATCAGCTCTTCTTGGTCAGTGAGCAATGCATCTGCCGCATCACCAATGAGGGACGACAGGTGGCTAATTTCGGTGCCAGCCTCAGCCAAATCTACGAGTGTCCGGGGAACGGAGGTAACCGGTAATCCTGCATCTTCATGGATCACCCATTCGTCAACCCCCAGTTGAGAGAGGTGGAAAACAACCTCGGGTTGGCGGCTCCGCTTTCTGCCTCCCACCGTGAAGTGAGCACCGTCCGGCCAGAGGTCTCCAACTCTCCAGATACTGGCCGCGGTGGAATGCGAAACGACAGCGTCGTTTGCGGGATCGAAACCGCGAGTCCGATCCGCGGCCATGATACCGGGCCGAAGCCCGAGCCAAAGCGCTTTCACTTCTAGGTCAGGTGAAAATGGGGTGCCAGCAATGGCATAAACGCCGTGGCGCATACGCAAGGTCAGGCCGCGTTCCGCTAATCGACGAATGCTTGTCGGATCAACGCCCGCATCCTTTGCCTGGGTGGCAGTGAACAGGCCCCATTGCTGGGAGGCTAACTCACCGATTATCTCAAGAGCTTCAGGAGCTTTCACGGCTCAAAATATACCGATTACGCACATTTTGAGCCGCGGCTACTTTACTTCGAGCCTCAAAATGTGCGTCCTGCGTCCTACCCGCACTTCACGATCGGCTGCGGGTTGTACACCGTCGTCTGCGTCTCGCGGGAAAGTTCGTTGCCGGCGAGGTCGTAGATGATGCGGGTGTCGGACGTGGTGAAGCCCGGGGTGCCCGAGGACGCGATGCAGGAGGAATCGGTGACCGTCTGCTCCTTCGGCTCGGTCTGCGCCCAGCGGCCGCCGTTGACGGATTCGACGTTGACGGTCTTCACACCCATGAGGCTGACGGTGACCTGGCCGCCGCCGACGGAAGTCGTGATCTTCACCGGGTAGGCCGAATCGTTGCGGAACTGCAGGTCAATCGCGCCCTCGTAGACCGTGGCCTCGCGGCCCGCCGGGTAGCGGGAAATGTAGTACGAGTGCGGGGTGTGGGCGATGTCGGTCATGCCCGCGAAGTACGCGGCGTTGTACAGGGTGGTGGCGAACTGGGAGATGCCGCCGCCCACGGCCTTGTCGGCGCGGCCGTTGAGGATGATGCCGGATTCCACGTAGCCCTGCGCGGTGCCGCGCGGGCCGGTGTAGCCGTTGAGGGAGAACGTCTCGCCCGGGTTCACAATCGCGCCGTTGACGGTGCGGGCCACCACGGCGATGTTCTCGCCGGAGGCGGCGGAGTAGCCCCCGGTGGTGAAGGAGCCGACGACCTGATTGAAGGTGGCGTTCTGGGCGTCCTCGGTGGTGAAGTCCGCCGCGACCTCCTGGTAGGTGGCGTCCCACTCGCGGGGCAGCGTGCCTAGGACGCGGTCGTCGAACTTGTCGAAGGTCGCTTCCCAATCGATCTCGTAGCCGTCCACGGATGGCTCGACGCCGCCGCCGGCGAGCACGCGCGCGTTGCGCTTCTCGGTCTCGGTGTCGGCGAGCTGCTCGCCAAGGATGGCCTGTGCGACCTCACGGTTGATCTCAGGGGTGAGCTTGCCCTCGCGCACCGGGAACTGGACGATCTCGCCGAGGCGGTCCTGCGGCACGGAAGCGGCGACGGGGCCGTGGTCCGCCCCGCCCGCGGCCTCGTCTCCCTCCGGCGACGCGTCCATCGCGTCGCCCGCGTCGACCTTGTACGCGCCGCGCAGGATCAGCGGCCCGTTGAGGGCGGCGCGCACGGGGCCTTCCTGGGCGGCCTTGATCGCGGCATCATCCACGGCTGGCTGGATCACAGTCGGCTCGACCTTCACGCCGTCCGGGTTGAGCCAGGTGTGGGTGACGCGCTCATGCAGCGCGTCGTAGTCGACCTCCTGGCCGGGTTCGGGGGCCTGAATGACGGCTTTGCCTGCGTCGATAGTAATTGCCCCGTCCTTGGGCTCGAGCGTGAGGTTGCGGCGGGTGCGGTTGAGCGCCGGCTCGAGCTTTGCCTCGTCGACGGCGGCGACGGCGTCCACCTCGTGCGTGCGGAAGAACCCGGCGATCCGGGTGAAGGGGTTCAGCGATTCCTCACCGGCCGCGTCCACGGTGGCCTGCCAGTCGATGCCCAGCCCCGCCTTCGACGGGGTGAGCTGCGCGCGCTTGCTGCCGGCCTTGATCTCCACCGGCTTGTCCTCCACCCCGCCGAGCTCGCGCTGCAAGGTGGCCTCCGCCTCATCGGGCTGCATGCCGCCGATGGCCACGCCGCCGACTGTGGTGCCGCGCGGCACGGTGCCGCGGTTCATGGCCACATCCGCGACGTAGATGGCGATAAGGACCGCGAAAAGTCCCAGCACAACGCCAAGCGCGATCTTCCCGCCCTTGCCGCCGCCGGACTTGCGTGACGACGCCTGTACCGTACTCACCCGTTCTACGCTAGCGCATCGGGCGACCTACACCGTCGGCAGGCTTCAAAGCCCCACGTCGATGAGCTGCTGTTGAACACGAGTTGCAGCTTCGTCGACTCGCTCTATCGGGATCTCCCCCGCCTCGACGGCCGCGACCACCACGTCGATGATGTGCGGCAGGTCAGCGCCGGAGGACCACAACGCCTGGTCCGCGCCGGCGCCGATGGCGCGCTTCACCGCCTCCGGCGTGGGCGCGTAATCGAGAATGCCGCGCATGCCGGAGAGATCGTCGGTGACCACGACGCCGTTGAAGGGGACGCCCCCGGGGTAGTCGCCCTCGCGCAGGATGCGGTACGCCTCCGGGTTCAGCGAGCTCGGGATGCCCACGCCGAAGTCGGCCGGGTTCCACCCAGCGGGTACCAGGCCCGGGACGATCATGTGGCCCATCATCACGCTGGCCTGAGGGAAGCGGGCGAGCAGCGGGCCGTAGGGCGCGGTGTCGGCGGCACGCAGCTCCTCGATCGGCGGCGTCACCGCGAGCTGGTGGTGCGTGTCGCCGGAGGCGCGGCCGTGGCCCGGGAAATGCTTGAAGGTGGGGGTGACGGCGGCGTCGATAAGCCCCTGCGAGAACAGGCCCGCCACGCGCACGACCTCTGCCGGATCGGAGCCGAGGGCGCGGTCGCCGACGATCTCCAGCCCGACCAGGTCCAAGTCCACCACCGGCGCGTAATCCACGTTGATGCCGTGCGCGCGCAGGGCCACGCCGATGTCGTAGCCGGTGCCCTGAATCACCTCGGGCGGGGTGCCGGCGAGCACGCGCGGCGGCATGAAATCCCCCAGCACGTGCGTGTGGCGCTGGACGCGCCCACCCTCGAAATCAATGGCCACGGAGAACGGGCGGCCGTAGCCGCCGTACTCCGCGCGCAGGGCGTTCAAGTCCCGCCCCGGCTCATGCAGCAGCGCCGGGTCCGCCCAACTCGGGATGATTAGCCCGCCCGCGCCCTGGTCGAGCGCCGCGCGCGCCTGCTCGTAGTTGGCTACGCCGACCACCATGAGGCTGGCCACCTTCGCGCGCAGGTCCTGCGGTACGCGCGCCTCGGCGGGGCTCACGCTTGGCGGCACCTCCGCCACCGGCGCCTCCGCCGACTCCAACACCGCGGTGGTCGGCTCGGGTGTGGGGGTGCAGGAAATGAGCGTCGTCAAGCTCAAAGCCCCTGCGAGGAGCGCGCGTGCGATACGTGCCATGCTGCTGCCTCCCTCCTTTTCCGAGCGCGAAACGCCCTCAACTGTACGCATTGATTATCGGGGCGCGCTGGTAGGGTTCTTGCCATGTCGCACCGCGTGGAAGTCGCACCCGCCGCGCCCCAGGAAGGGCCCGCGTCTGGCCGTGCGCTGTCTTCGGTGCTGGCCAGCGTCGTTGTCGGCGTGGTGCTGGGAATCGTGGGCGTGCTGGGCATCGCGACGTTTTCCGGGCAGACCACCGTGCCCACCGGCGGCGCGGTGCCCGCGGACCAGGCCGTGCTCGGCGGGCCGGAGTACGGCTCGCGGCAGTAGGGGCGCGCGATGGGTGCGCGGCTGGCGCATGCCCTCGGGTGGCTGGCGCTGGGGTTGCTTGCGTTTCTGCAGCAGCCGGGGCGTGTCGCGGCGGACACCAAGTTTGATCTGACGGCCAACCCGGGCGGGTTCTTGCGCCGCGCGCTGCATGCGTGGACCGACGACTTCACCCTCGGCCAAATGCAGAACCAGGCCTACGGGTATCTGTTTCCGCAGGGTGCGTGGTTTTGGCTGGCAGATCTGCTCGGCGTGCCCGACTGGATCGCGCAGCGGCTGTGGTGGACGCTGCTTGTGGGCCTGGCGTATTCCGGCACGTTGGTGCTGGCGCGGCGGGTGCTCGGGCCGCGCGTCGGCTGGGCGGGGCCGGTGGTGGCCGCGGTGCTCTACGCGCTGTCGCCGCGCGTGCTCACGACGTTGACCGCGATTTCCTCCGAAGCGTGGCCCGTCGCGCTTGTGCCGTGGACGCTGGTGCCGCTGGTCGGGCGGCGGCCCAACGTCGCGGCCGCGATCGTCCCCGTCGCGTTCATGGGCGGTGTCAACGCCACCGCCACCATCGCGGCTTGCGTGCCGGCGGGGCTTTATCTGCTGTGGCGCAGGGAGTGGTTGCGCGCGGCCGGGTTCGGTCTCGGCGCGGCGGCGGTGTCGGCGTGGTGGCTCGGCCCGCTCGTGGTCCTCGGCCGCTACTCCCCGCCGTTCACCGACTTCATCGAATCCGCCACCGTCACCACCTCCTGGCTCAGCCCCGCCGAAATCCTGCGCGGCACCACGAGCTGGGCGCCGTTCGTCGACGCCGAGCGCACCGCCGGCTTCCTCCTCGTCGCCGAGCCGACGTTCGTCCTCGCCACATGCGCCGTCGCCGCGGTCGGGCTCGCGGGTCTCGCGCGCCGCGACATGCCGCAGCGCGGGGCGTTCGTCCTCGTGCTCAGCGTCGGCTTCGCGCTTCTGGCCAGCGCGCACTTCGCAGTTTCGCTTTACGACGCCACTTTCGCCGCCTTCCGGAACCTCCACAAATTCGATTCGCTGGTGCGCCTGCCCTTGTGTCTGGGTGCCGGGTGGGCGGTAACGGTGCTAGCCGCGGACGTTGGCGCCGGTGGCAGGCATGCGGCTGGGCGGCGGGCGGCGCTGCCTGGTGTGGTCGGTGTGGTGCTGGTGGCTGCGGTGGCTGTCGCGCCCGCATGGTCGCTGCGGCTCATGCCGCAGGGCACGTGGGACGAGGTCTCTCCGGATTGGGTTGCCGTCGGCGAGTGGCTCACCGAGCACGCAGCGGGCACCCGCACGATTGTCGTCCCGGCTGCCTCATTCGCCCGCCAGGAGTGGGGATGGACGCGCGACGAACCGATCCAGGCGCTCGCCTCGGTGCCGTTCGCGGTGCGCGACGCGATCCCGCTTGTCGATCCTGAGGCCATCCGCGGCCTCGACGGCCAGGTCGCCGCGCTGGACGCGGAGGCGCTGCGTTCCATCGGCGTCGGCGCGGTGGTGGTGCGCCGCGACCTGGACAAACGCGGCGCCGGCCGCGTGCTGAAACCGCAGCCGGGCGCGATCCGCGAACTCGGCGAACCGGCGGCACGCTTCGGCGACGTGGCGATCTACATGCTGGAACCGGAGCGGGGCATGATGCTGACCGCCGACGAGCCGCTCACCGTCGACGCCGGCGGCGAAGCGTTGCCGCTGCTGTGGCGCGAGCTGGGCTACTTCCCCGCGCGGCTTGTGGGCGGCGGGGGTGCGGGGAGCGGCGCCGCGGTGATCACGGACACGCCCGCGCTCGCCGCCCGCAACTACGGCACCCTCGACGGCCAATCCGCCCACCTCGCAGACCTCGACGAGGACGGGTCGGTGAGCAATCGGGTCAAGGACTATCCGTCGTCAGGCACGCGCGCGGCGGTCGCGATGGAGGGCCGCGCGCGGGCATCCTCCTCCGCCGCGGACGCCGGGGCGTTCGGCGGCCCCAACCCCGCCAAGTCGCTGACCAGTGCGTTCGACGGCCTGGAGAACACGGCGTGGTGGCCGGCGCCGGGCGATGAGGCGGCGTGGGTGAGCGTCGATACGCAAAGCCCCACCATGACGATCACCGCCACCGACACCACGCGCGTCGAGCTTTCCGACGGCGAGCGCAGCCGCACCGTCACCCTGGTCGGCGGCGAACCGCGCACCGTCGCCGCCGCGCCGTGGATTCGGCTGACCGAGCCGGCGGGCATCGCGGAGATCGACGCCGGCATCACCCGCATCGTCGACGTCCCCGGCACCGGCGACGCGTACTTCTTCCAGCGCCGCTTCCCTGCCACCGACGTGCTGCAACGCCGCTTCACCACCGCCGTCGACGCCGAATGGACGCTCTCCGCGCCCGCGCGCATCGACGGTGCCGAGGTCAGCGGCACCGTCCGGCTGCCCGCCGGCACGCACGAGCTGGTCACCAGCGCCGAGACCGTCCTGCTTTCGCGCGAGCTGCGGCTGCCCAGTTGGGAACCCTTC
The DNA here is from genome assembly GCF_024160105.1 of Corynebacterium stercoris. Lineage (GTDB taxonomy): Bacteria > Actinomycetota > Actinomycetes > Mycobacteriales > Mycobacteriaceae > Corynebacterium > Corynebacterium stercoris. Next base: position 96,990 of record NZ_JAMFTQ010000004.1, on the reverse strand, counting down.
GCGGGCACCGTCGAGGCGGCGGATCGCGACCGCATCCTGCTGACCACGCGCGCGTTCAACGACGGTCTGCGCGCGAGCGTCGGCGGGGTGCCACTGGAGCCTGTGCGTATCGACGCCGCGTCCCAAGCCTTCATCGTCCCCGCCGGCGCCTCGGGTGACGTTGCGATGTGGCACGCCGGCGACCGGGTCTACCGCGGCTCGCTGTTCTTCGGCGGCGCGTTCTCGCTGGTCGTGCTGGCTGGGTGCCTGTGGGTGCCGTGGCGGCGGTTTGAGTGGTTCGCGGACGCCGGCCGTACCGCCCGCCTCGCCGAGGTGCTCCCGCCTACCCTCGCCGCGGTGGCCGCCGGGCCGCTCGCCGGCCTTGTCGCCGTCGCAGTCGCGTGGGTGGTTCGCCGATTCACGCTGATCAGGGCCTCGTGGCTGGCTAGCGGCGCAATGGCTGCCGCCGGACTGTGGCTCGCCCGCGCCCCGTGGCCGACCCCGGGCTACGCCGGCGACTCGTGGCTGCTCGCCGTGGCCGGCTGCCTGGCGGTCGCGGCGCTCGCGTGGCCCGACGATGCCAACGCCACCGGCATTTAGGGCTTGCGGGCTCGCCCCTCCTCCAGAATCTTGTCAGCAAATGTAGCCACCTGGGGTTTTCCGGTCTCTATGAAAGATTTTGTCACCAAATGTGGGGACGCCGCCCCCGCTCTCTGCCACAGAATGCATTGCGTGCCCAAAACGGGGTCTTTCCGACCCCGGAATGCATTCTGTGGCAGGCGAAAATGCATTCTGTGGCAGAGCCGGGCGGGGCCGGGCAGCGAGCGCGGAGCGCACCAGCCGCGCCCCGGGGACCTCCACCAACTCGTAAGAGATGAAGGCCACGGCCACGCTCACCACCACGGTGAACAGCCAGACGGGGAGGAAATGGCCGGTGAAGTGGGTGTATCCGAGCGTCGGAAAGGCGAAGTAGAGCACCGCGACGTGCCAGAGGAACAGCGAGTAGGACCAGCGGCCGAGCAGCCGCATGGGGTGGGAGGCGAGGACGCCGTCGAAGCGCGGGCCGAGCGCGTAGGGCGCGACGAAGCAGGCGGCGAACACGGTGCCCAGGATCACGCGGGCGTTGAACTCGGTGGGCGTGGGGTGGGTCAAACCGGGCGGGCCGATCACGCCTGCGAACCACGCCACACCCAGCCCGAGCAGGGGAAATGGCCAGCGGGGTCCGGTGAAATGAACGTCGTAACGCTCGAGCTCCGCGAGCACCAGCCCGACGGCGAACCACGGCGCGTAGGACGGGGGCCAGATCTGGAGGTTCAGCGCGGCGCCGTCGATGAGCCAGGGCCAGAGGAGGCCGAGCGGGACCGCGGCGAGGAGCACGGTCCAGCGGCCGCGCGCGCCGAGGCGGAGGTACAGCGGCACCACCAGGTAAAACGCGACTTCCACGCACAGGGACCACATCTGCGTCAGGCCCTCTATCAGCCCGTCCGGCACGTAAATCTGCACGAGCAGCAGGTTTGCCAGCGCCTGCCCGCCCGTCACCGTGGTGAGCGGCGGCAGCACTGCGAGCACCGTCGCGGCGCACACGAGGTACGCGGGCGCGAGCCGTGCTAATCGACGTTCGTAATAGCCCTCGCGCAGCCCGCCGCGCGCGAGGAGGAATGCGGAGAGGGCGAAGAAGACGGGGACGAAGAAGTCGAAGCGCTCGAGAAGCGGGGAGTCGGTGCCGGTTTGGAACGCAACATGCGTGGTCAGGATGCCGAGGGCTGCGACCGCGCGCAGACCCTCCAGCTCAGGCAGTACGTTATGGTTTCCGATGTGGCCATTGTAGGAAACGCGCATGGGCGGTAGCGGGCGGGCCGTGTGGTGGCTGCGCGCGTACGCAGCTGCGCTCGTGGTCGCGGTGACCTGGCCGTTTTTGGTGCCGAGCGCGTTCGGGCAGGGCGGGCCGGGCGCTGCCGGCGGCTCCGTGGCGGCGTTCGCGCTGCGCGACATGATGGTCTTCGACGGTATGGCGCTCACCCGTGCGTCGCTCGGCTTCGGGGACCTGCCCGCGCGCAACGTGCCGCAGGACGCGCTGCTGGGGATTCTGCCGCGGCCCATGCTGGCGGTGCGCGTGATCATGGTCGGCTCGGCGGCGCTCGCCGCTTGGGCGGGGTGGCAGCTCGGGCGCTCCACGTTCGGGCGCGCCGCGGCGATGACGGTCGCGGTGTGGAACCCGTTCGTGGTGGAGCGGCTGTTGCAGGGGCAGTGGTCGTTGGTTGCGGCGGCGTGGTTGCTGCCGGCGGTGGCGCTGTGCTGGTCGCGGCCGGGCCTGCGGCCGGCAGGCGTGGTCGCGCAGTGGGTTTGCTCGCTCACGCCAACGGGCGCGATCGCGGCCGCGCTGTGTTCCCGCGGGCGCCTCGGCGCGCTGACCAGCGCGGTCACCTGCGCACCGTGGGTCGTGGCGGGGGCGCTGGCAACCGGCGCAGGCACGTCGACGGAGGCCGGCGCGGCCGCGTTCGCGCCGCGTGCGGAAGGGTACGTCGGCACGCTCGGGGCGCTCGTGGGGCTCGGGGGGATCTGGAACGCGCACGCGGTGCCACCGTCGCGCGCGGCGGGGTTGGCGGTCTTTGGCATGGCGTTGTTCCTGGTCCTGGCGTGCGCGTGGCGAGCGGTGCCGCGGCGCTGGGTGGTGCTGGCGGGCCTGGGTTTCGCGGTGGCGCTCGCGTCGTGGGCGGGCTGGCTCACGCCGGTGGTCGCGCACGTCCCCGGCGGCGGCCTGCTTCGCGACGCCCAAAAATGGCTCATCCTCGCCATCCCCGCCTTCGTCGCCGCCGCTGGCGCACTGCGGCCGCGCCTTGCCCCACTCGCCGTCGGGTTGGCGTTGCTGCAGGTCCCGGACGCGCCGCTCGCCGTCGCTGCGCTCGTACCGACGACAGTTGAGGTGCCATTCGTGGACGCCTGCGGCCGCGATGTCCTCTTCGTCGACAGGCCTGCGCTGATCACCCTCAGCTCCGGCACGGTCGCCGTCGACCCCGCGCCGAAGGCCATGAACACCGTCGAGTCCGGGGCATTGCGTGTCGACGGCGTGTTCACCGACCCACCATCGCCCCGCTGGTCGCAAGCTCATGCGGCGCTCGGGGCGGGGGGCGATCCGACAGCTGAGCTGCGCGACCTCGACATCGGGGTGGTGGTGTACCCCGACGGGCGCGCGGTGGATACCGGTGCTCCGGCCGGCGGGTGGCCGCCGCTTGGCGTGGCCCTGTTTGCACTGTGGTGCGCGGCGCCGTTGCTCGCGTTGCGACCTGGCGAAATGTGCCTCAGAAACAATCAGTGACGGAGATCACATTCGCCGTTTTTTCTTGTTCTCAGGCCTCTGACCTGGGCGTTTTCGACCCATAGTTGGCTCTCACCCATAAATGGCGAGTGCCAATAGTGGACATGCTTGCATGATGAACGCCACGGTCCTAAAGTGAACGCCAGATGAACAAAAGGTTACGTCCTCGGGCGCAACCGGTGAACCAGAAAGGAGGCCACCCCGATGCCAGACCTGGAAGAGGGCGGGATCGCAACGCAGTGCGACAACGATGCGTACGCGCAGGCCTTCCCCGCCGCGATCGGCGAAACCAACGATAAGAACTTCAAGAACTTCAAGAAAGGACGCACCACAATGCGCAACGTCACCGACATCAACAACATCGACTTCTCCATCATCCGCGAGCGCGCGCTGCGCAACATCCGCGAGGACCTGCTCAACGAGTGGTCAGACCGCTTCGACGCCCTCGAGATCAACGACGCCTTCGACGCCGTCCTACGCCACCACCGCGCAACCGCCGTCATCGAGGACTTTGTCCCGGTGCTCGTCGAGGCCGAGATGAAGAACCGTCTCTACGCAGGCGAGCTGTTCCCGGCAGCCGCCTAAGCCCCCGCCGGCCGAGCCGGCCTCTACAGACCCCCATAGGCATGCCCCCATAGTGGCGCTCAAACGCATCACTATGGGGGCCTGCCTATGGGGGTACGGCGTCTCAGCGGGCTCCTTGGCCGCTGGGTCGCGCAGCCCCTGGCAGCGCGGCGGCCCTTTCGGCTACGATCGGCCATTACACAACTTCATCTGTCGGTAGCTCGCATTGCGCGCCACCGCCACCTCAGCGAACGCCAGGAACCCCGCATCTGCCCGGGCTATGGCAGGTCTCATGGCGCCCTGTGGCCGCAAAGGGCCGAGTGGTTCGACTCCGCTCACCGCACAGATTCGCGGCCTGCACGGAGCACATGGGCACAGACCCTCACAAGGGGTCCGCACTTCGCATTGATTACTACCGCGGCGTTGGGGGGAGGCGTCGGCAAGCATGTGCGGGCGAGGGTTGGGAACGGGGACAAACTTTTCAAGGAGGCAACCATGCTGCTCGCAGAAGCACTCGCGCGCCGTGCGGAGGCGCAGGACCGGCTGAACGCGCTCAAGTTGCGCTTGGCGGAGAGCGCGCTGATCCAGGAGGGCGACGCGCCCGCCGAGGATCCGGCTGCGCTGCTTTCTGAGGTCGCCGAGCTGCTGCAGGAGATTGAGACGCTGGTGCGCCGCATCAACCACACCAACGCGCAGACGCCGTTTGAGGGGGCGACGCTTACCGACGCCATTGCCAGGCGCGATGCCCTCCTGCAAGCCCGCCGGATTTACACGGACGTGGCGCAGTCGGCGACCGTGCGGCACGACCGCTACTCGCGTTCCGAGGTGCGCTTCGTCCCCACCGTCGACGTGGCGCAACTGCGCGACATGGCGGACAAGGCCTCGCGCGAATACCGCCAGCTGGACACGAAGATCCAGCAGATTAACTGGTCGACGCAGCTGATCTAGCGCGACTCGGCGACCCGAGACCCAGCCGCCCGAGACCCGGCCGCCCGCGCGAGCACGTCGGCGAAACGGCGGCCGGTTTCCTCCCAGGAGAACGTGGCCGCCCATTCGCGTGCGGCGGCGGGCATCGGCGAGGCGGGCATAGACAAGGCCCAGCCCCCGCCAGGCTCGGCCGACAACTCCCGGACCAGTTCGGCGACGACACCCGTGAAGTCCTCACCAGCGGCGACGAGCCGCCCGGTTTCAAAGTCGCGGATGGATTCGTTGACGCCGCCGGCGTCGCTGAAGGCGACCGTCGGCACGCCGTGCTGCGCCGCTTCGATCACGGCAATGCCCCAGCCTTCCTTGCGCGACGGCATGAGGTGCACCGCGGCCCGCGCGAGCAGGGCGTGCTTGTGGTCCTCGGCGACGTGGCCGTGGAACACCACCCGATCCGCCACGCCGCGCTCGGCGACGTACGCGCGCAGCTTGTCCTCCCACCAGCCGGACCCGACCACGTCGAGGACGCAGCCGTCGAGCTCAGCGACCGCGTCGACCGCCAGCTCGAGGCGCTTGTGCGGCACCAGGCGGGAGAGGGTGATGAGGTGGGTGAGGCCGTCGTCGGCAAGCACAGGCGCAGGTGGGACCGGGTCGACGCCGTTCGGGACGATGGTGATGTCCGCCTCGCGCACCCCGAGACGCACCAGGTCGCGCCGCGACGCCTCCGACACCGTCACATACGGCGCGCCGCGGTACACGCGCGGGGCGACGCGCGATTCGAGGAACCAGCCGAGGCGGCCGATCAGCGGGCCCGCCACCGGCCATTGTTCGCGGTGGCAGTGGTGCGTGAGCAGCACCACCGGGCGGCGCGTGAACAGGCGCGCGAAGAACGGGATGCCGTTTTGCGTATCCACGATCACGTCGGGGCGGTGCCGCCAGATCGCCAGCGGCGCGAGGAGATACACGCCGTACTTGCCGCCGGCGCGCTCGTAGCGGATCCCGCCGCGCGTGGAGCGCCGCGGCGCGTCCGTTGGCTTCGCCGTGCGGTACACCACGTCGTGCCCCTGCGCGGCCAGGTACTCCCCCACCCGCTCCAGGTAGCGTTCCGAGCCCCCACCCTGCGGGTGCGTCGAATCGCGCCAGCACAACAGCAAGATCTTCATCGCAGCCCAACCGTAGCACCGCGGCCTCGCTGCTAGCATCGCGCGCATGCACCGCACCCGCCGCCTCGCCACGCTCCGACGCTCGCTGCGGCTCCTCCGCTCATTCACCTACGAGCAGTTCCGCCCGCGCATCTTCTACTCCGGCCTCGCGCGGGACACTTTTTCGCTTCTCGACGCCTGTTCCCACGACCTCACCGGCACCGGCCTCCGCCAGGCTTCCGTCCTCGATGTGGGCGGCGGGCCGGGCTACTTCGCCGACGAGTTCGCCCGCATGTTTCCGGAAGGCTGGTACGTGGGCATGGAGCCGAGCGTGTCCGAGATGTCCGCGGCGGGAATTTCCGGGTACGGGGCAGTGCGCGGCGACGCCGTCGCGCTGCCGTTCGCGGACGGTTCTTTTGACCTGGTGTTTTCCTCCAACGTGGCCGAGCACATCCCCGATTGGCGGGCGATGGGCGAAGAGATGCTGCGCGTTGTCCGCCCCGGCGGCCTCGCGGTGATCAGCTACACCGTGTGGTTGGGGCCTTTCGGCGGCCACGAAACCGGGGTGTGGGAACACTACGTGGGCGGCGATTTCGCTCGCCGACGCTACGAACGCGTCCACGGGTACCCGCCCAAGAACGTCTGGAGCGAATCGCTGTTCGCTGTTTCCGCTGGAGAGGGTTTGCGGTGGGCGGAGGGGGTCGGTGGTACGGGCGGTGGTGCGGGTGGCGGTGGCCTTGGCACCCGGTTGGCCTGCGCGTTTCCCCGCTACCACCCCTGGTGGGCCTGGTGGCTGGTGCGGGTGCCCGTGCTGCGCGAGTTCCTCGTGTCCAACCTCGTCCTGGTGATGGTCAAGGAGTAGTCGGGGCGGCCATTCCACATTTGTCGACAGAATCTTTCATAACGCCCGCAAATCCCCAGGTCACTACATTCGCTGACAAGATCCTGGAGGAGGGGCGGGCCCGGGGACGGCTCGCGGGCCTCCAGGCAAGGGAAAACCCCCGAAGCGAGTGCGCAACACTCGCCCGGGGGCCACCTACAAGTCGACCAATCGGCCGCCCAACAAGACCTACTTGCCCTTGACGGCTGCCTCGGCCTCGCGCTCGGCCTTGGCCATGGCGGCCTTGGCGTCGCCGGTGGCGTTGGCCTCTGCGATTGCCTTGGACACGGCCTCGGCGATGGCCTCGGCCATCTTCTGGGAGGCGCGGTTGGCAATCTTGATGCGCTCGCCGAGCTGGTCGAGCTCGTCGAAGATCTCGTGCGGCACGCGGGCACCCAGCTCCTCGAGGTACTCGCGGGACTCGGCGAGGTCGGACTTCCAACCCTCCGGGTCCGGGTGCAGTGCCTCGCGGACGTCCTCGAGCGGCACGTCCAGGCCGGTGAGGTCGATGTCCTCGGCGCGGGCGGTGTGGCCGACCACGGTTTCGAGTGCGCCAACCTTGCCCTCGATGCGCTCAGTGATCCACTTCAACACGCGGGAGTTGTCGCCGAAGCCCGGCCACAGGAAGCGGCCGTCGTCGCCGCGGCGGAACCAGTTGACCAGGTAAACCTTCGGCATGCGGTCGCCGCCGGCCTCGCCCATGTCGATCCAGTGCTGGAAGTAGTCGCCGACGTTGTAGCCGATGAACGGCAGCATCGCCATCGGATCGTGGCGCAGGGTGCCCACCTTGGCCTCGGCGGAGGCGGCGGTCTGGCCGGAGGAGAGCATCGCACCGATCATGGTGCCGTGCTCCCAGTCGTACGCCTCGGTGACCAGCGGCACGGTGTCCGGGCGGCGGCCGCCGAAGAGGATGGCGTCGATCTTCACGCCCTTGTAGTCGTCGTACTCCGGCGCCGCGGTCGGGCACTGGGAGATGGAGACGCAGTAGCGGGAGTTCGGGTGGGCTGCCTTGCGGTCGTCCTCAGGCGTCCAGTCCTTGCCTCGCCAGTCGATGAGGTGCTCCGGCTTCTCGCCGTCGATGCCTTCCCACCAGACATCGCCGTCGTCGGTAAGCGCGACGTTCGTGAAGAGGGTGTTGCCCGGCTCCATGGTGCGCATGGCGATCGGGTTGGACTCGTAGTTGGTGCCCGGCGCGACGCCGAAGAAGCCGTTCTCCGGGTTGACGGCGTAGAGTCCGTCGTCGCGAAGCTTGAGCCACGCAATATCGTCGCCGACAACCTCGGCGCTCCAGCCCTCCAGCGTCGGGGTGAGCATGGCGAGGTTGGTCTTGCCGCAGGCGGACGGGAAGGCGGCGGCCATGTGGTAGACCTTGCCCTCCGGGTTGGTCAGCTTGAGGATGAGCATGTGCTCAGCCATCCAGCCCTCTTCCTTCGCCATGACGGAAGCGATGCGCAGGGCGTAGCACTTCTTCGCCAGGATGGCGTTGCCGCCGTAGCCGGAGCCGAAGGACCAGATCTCCTTGGTCTCCGGGAAGTGGGAGATGTACTTGGTGTCGTTGCACGGCCAGGCGACGTCCTCTTCGCCCTCCTCAAGCGGGTGGCCGACGGAGTGGAGGCACGGCACGAAGTTGTCGCCCTGGATCTTGTCCAGCGCCTCGGTGCGCATGCGGGTCATGATGCGCATGGACATGACGACGTACTCGGAGTCGGTGAGCTGGACACCGAGCTTCGGGTCCGGGTCCGAGATCGGGCCCATGCAGAACGGCACCACGTACATGGTGCGGCCCTTCATGGAGCCGTTGAAGTGCTCGCGCATCTCTTCCTTGAGCGCTTCCGGCTTCATCCAGTTGTTGGTCGGGCCGGCGCCGACCTGCTTCTCGGTGGAGATAAAGGTGCGGGACTCCACGCGAGCGACGTCGGACGGGTTGGAGCGCGCGAGGTAGGAGTTCGGGCGCTTCTCCTCGTTGAGCTTGATCAGGGTGCCCTTCTCCACCAGTTCGGCGGCGAGGCGGTCCCACTCCTCATCGGAGCCGTCGGCGAACACGACACGATCCGGGTTGAAAAGATCGACTGCCTCGTTGATCCAGGCGATCAGTTCCTCGTTCTCGGTCGGCTGGGGACCCTCCAGGCGCTTGACTGCAGTGGTCATGGTCTCTCCTTGTCTCTCCTTTACGCGGTATCACTCCCAGCTTAACGAAACCCGCTCGCACCCGTGGTGAACTTGGAAAAGCCCAGTTAAAAAGTGGGGAGCCCCAAGCTTCTCCCAGCTGGGTTTGCGGGCGTGGGAAGTTGTTTTTGCGCATGTCATATGGACAATTGAGGCGATGAATACTACGCAACGCCACGGTGCGGGCGAGCTCCCGCACGGCCGCCCCATGCAGACGGACTTCGACACCGGCCTGGATTACCCGCGTCTGGGGTCGGTGACGTTCCGCCGCGGCACGCTCACGGACAACCAGGAAGCGCTGTTCGAGGAGCACTGGCCCCGCTTGGGGCGCACGCTTGCCGACGAAACGATAGACATCCCCGCATGGTTCGGACGCGAGGGCCATCCGACCATCCTGGAGATCGGCTCCGGCACCGGCACGTCGACCGCCGCGATGGCTCCGCTGGAGGCGGAGACGAACATCGTGGCCGTGGAGCTGTACAAGCCGGGCCTAGCGAAGCTGCTCGGCTCGGTGGTGCGCGGGGAGATCGAGAACATCCGCATGGTGCGCGGCGACGGCGTCGAGGTGCTGGCCCGCATGTTCGGGGAGGAATCGCTCGACGGCGTGCGCATCTTCTTCCCGGACCCGTGGCCGAAGGCTCGCCACCACAAGCGCCGCATCATCCAGTCCGGCACGCTGAACCTCATCGCCACCCGCCTCAAACCCGGCGGCGTGCTGCACGTGGCCACGGACCATGCCGATTACGCCGAGTGGATCGACGAGCTGGTGGAGGTTGAGCCGCAGCTGGAGTACATGGGCTGGCCGTGGGAGGAGGCACCCCTGCTCACGGACCGCCAGGTGATTACTAAGTTCGAGGGCAAGGGCCTGGAGAAGGACCACGTGATCCGCGAATACCTGTGGCGGAAGAAGGGCTAGGAGCATGGACCTGCACGAACTGACCCACCCGTACACGCCCGGCGCGACCCCCGGCCCCGCCAGCTACCTGCTGGTGTGGGATGCCCCGAACCTGGACATGGGCCTCGGCGCCATTCTCGGCGGGCGCCCGACATCGGCGCACCGCCCCCGCTTCGACGCGATCGGCCGCTGGCTGATCGGCGAGGCGCAGGCGCTTGCCGACGCCTCCGGGCAGCGCGTCGAGCCCGAAGCGACCGTGTTCACGAACGTCTCCCCGCAAGGTGCGGATTCGGTGCGTCCATGGGTTGAGGCCCTGCGCAACGTGGGCTTCGCGGTCTTCGCCAAGCCGAAGAGCGACGAAGATTCGGACGTGGATAAGGACATGCTGGCGCATATCGAGCGTCGGCAAGCGGAAGGCGTGCTCCGGGGCGTGGTTGTGGCCTCGGCGGACGGCCAGAACTTCCTGGAGCCGATCGAGGCGCTGGCGGCCGACGGCATCCCGGTGACGGTGATCGGGTTCCACGAGCACGCGTCGTGGGCCGTGAACTCGCCTGACGTGCGTTTCATCGATCTCGAGGACATCCCGGGCGTGTTCCGCGAGCCGCTGCCGCGCGTCAACCTGGATGCGCTGCCGGAGGGCGGCGCCTGGCTGCAGCCGTTCCGCCCGCTGATCTCGCTGCTGACCAACACCCGCGAGCAGTAGGAGGCGCGCTGTGTTCTACAGGTGGGGCCACGTTGCCTACCGCCACCGCAAGATCATCCCCATTGTGGTGGTGCTGCTGATCATCCTCATGCAGGTGTTCTTCGGCTCAAAGTTGGGCGAGCGCCTCTCGCAGGAGGGGTGGGAGGATCCGCGCGCGGATTCGACCACCGCTGCGGTGATCGAGCAGGAGGAGTTCGGGCGCGACAACTCCGGCGACGTGATTGTGTACGTCACCGCGCCGGGCGGGGTGAATGACCCGGCGGTGTTCCACGCTGCGAACGAGCAGATCAACGGGCTGCGGGAGCAGTTCCCGGGGGAGGTGGCGTCGATACGCAGTTACTTCGCCAACCCGAACCAGCAGCAGGTGAACGCCGACGGCACCGCGGCATTCGCGGCGATCGGCCTGGCGGGCGACGGCGAGCAGACGCTCAAGGACTTCCGCACCATCAAGCCCGCCCTCGACGCGATCGAGCTGCCGGGGGACGCGACGGTGCAGATCGCCGGCGCCACCGCAGTCGCCGACGCGCTGGACAAGGGCATGGCCGACGACATCGCGCGCGCCGAGCGCATCGGCCTCGTCTTCGTGGCCATCATCCTGCTGTTCGTCTTCGGCGGCGTGGTCGCGGCGGCGATGCCTTTGATCGTGGGCATCCTCTCCATCGTCGGCTCGCTGTCGCTGCTCGCCATCCTTGCGCAGTACCAGCAGGTGAACATCTTCTCCCAGTCCATCATCACGCTGCTGGGCCTGGGCCTGGCTATCGATTACGGCCTGTTCATGGTGTCGCGCTTCCGCGAGGAGCTGGACCGCCTCGGTTCCTCTCACCACAGCGACGAACCGGAGGTTGTCGCTGAGGCTGTCGCCGTCACCACCACCACCGCCGGCAAGACGGTGTTCTTCTCCGCGCTCATGGTGGGCGTGGCGCTGTCCGGCCTGCTCATGTTCCCGCAGGCCTTCCTCAAGTCGGTGGCTTACGGCGCGATCAGCGCGGTGGGGCTCGCCGCGATCATCTCCGTCACCATGCTGCCGGCGCTGTTCGGCATGCTGGGCACAAATATTGATAAGTGGTCGGTGAGGCGGACGTCGCGAAGCGGACGGCGCCTCGAGGACACCGTGTGGTACCGCATCCCCGCGTGGGCGATGCGTCGCGCGAAGAGTGTCGCCGTCGGTGTGAGCGCACTGCTGCTGCTCATCACCGTGCCGATGGTGGGCATCACCTTCGGCGGCATCAACGAGACGTACCTGCCGCCGAGCCAGGAGACCCGCCAGGCGCAGGACGCGTTCAACGAGGAATTCCCGGCGTTCCGCACCGACCCCATCAAGTACGTGGTCACGGGCGCGAGCAACGAGGACCTGGTGAACATCGTGATGCAGACCCGCGGCGTCACCGGGCTCGCCGCCCCGCTCGCGCCGGTGCACCCCACCGAGGACGGCACGACCGTGCTCTCCGCGCCGCTTGCGGACCGCAACAACGGCAAGGACGTCGTCGAGCAACTCCGCGCCATCGAGGTGCCCGAGAGCGTATCGACGTACGTTTCAGGCACCCCCGCCATGGAAGTCGAGTCCATCGAGGCCCTCCTCGAACGGCTGCCGTGGATGGCGCTCTACATGGTGCTGGCCACATTCCTGCTGATGGCGCTGGTGTTCGGCTCACTGATCCTGCCGGCGAAGGCCGTGATCATGAACATCCTCGGCATTGGCGCAACGCTGGGCTTCCTCACCGCCGTGTTCGTGGGCGGCGTGGGCTCCGGGTTCCTCAACTTCACCCCGGGCCCGCTGATGTCGCCCGTTTTGGTCCTGATCATTGCGATCCTCTACGGCCTGTCCACCGACTACGAGGTGTTCCTGGTCTCCCGCATGGTGGAGGCCCGCAACCGTGGCGCATCGACCGACAAGGCGATCAAGGACGGCACCGCGCACACCGGCGGCATTATCACCGCAGCCGCCGCGATCATGATCGTGGTCGCGGCCGCCTTCGCAATGAGCGACATCGTCATGATGAAGTACATCGCCTACGGCATGATCTTCTCCCTGGCTTTGGACGCGACCATCATCCGCCTCCTCCTCGTCCCCGCCGTGATGCACTTGCTGCGCGAGGACAACTGGTGGGCCCCCCGCTGGGTCAAGCGCGCCGCGGCCGCGCTCGGCGAGAGCGGCGACGGCGGGAAGTTCGCTGGTCGGGCAGTTGCGGGCGGGGTGGCCGATGGCCAAGCTGCCCCGGCGATGGCGGGTGCCGGCGCTGCCGCGGGCGGAGGCACCCGCCCGGCAGACGAGGTGGCCATCGGCGAGATGGTCGTGGACACCCAGCCCTACCGCTCCGGCGTGAGCGTCGACGAGGACTCCTCCCTGGTGCCGTTCGACCAGCTCATGCGCGAGCTGGAGCAGCGCCGCCGGCGCGAGGCCCTCGAGCAACTGAAGAAGCCCGAGCTTGAGCGTTAATACCGCTGACGCACCGCCGATGCAGCCCCGCTGGCAGCAGTGGCTGCGCTGGCTCGCGCCCGTCGTCCTGCTTGCCCTGCTGCTCTTGGTCTTCCGCGACGAGCTGCCGTTCCTCGGCAAGGCGTGGAAGGTGCTCGGCAGGGCGCAGCCGTGGCCGGTGGTCGCTGGCGTGATCACGGCTTCGCTCGCCATCGCGGCGATGGCCGGGGTGATGCAGATCCTCCTCAACATCGAAGGCCGCATCACCGACCCCGCCCGCACCAACGCAATCACGCTCGCCTCCAACGCATGGTCCACCACCGTGCCCGGCGGCCCCGCCATCTCGGCGTGGCTGACCTACCGCGTGCACCGCTCATGGGGCGCGTCCGTCGGCCTGTGCGGGTGGTTTTTCGTCATCTCCGGCGCGTTATCCACCGTGTGGATGGTGGTCATCGGAGTGGCCGCGGTGGTGCTCATGGGGGCTGACTTGTCGCTGACGTCGTTAAGCGTGACGCTCCTGCTCGCAGTGGCGGCAATCGGCGGGCTGTTCTGGGCCACGCGCCACCCCGAAGTGCTCAAGCGCTGGGTCGGATTCGTGCCGCAGAAGGTGCGCGAGCGGGTGGAGCGGGTGATCGATCAGGTCGCGGAGATCCGCATGACAGGCGGCCAGTTCGTGACGGCAGCGGTGTTGTCGCTGCTCAACCAGCTTTTCGACGTCTGCACCATGGTCTTCGCCGTCTGGGCCGTCCTCGGCAGCGCCCCCGGCTTCACCGCTGGGCTCAACGAGATCACGATCATGGGCGTGGCAATCGCGTTCATCATGACCAAACTCGCCGGCGCCGCGCAGATCACCCCGGGCGGCGTGGGCACAGTGGAGCCGGTCCTTGCGGGCATGCTCGTGGCCGGGGGCATGACGCTTATCGACGCAACCGCCGCAACCGTGTTGTACCGCACCATCTCCTTCGCGCTCATCACCGCGATCGGCTGGGTGGTGTACGCCTGGGTCTACGCGGGCCGCGGGTACATGCTAGGAATTCGCCTAGCGGATGCTGAGAGACGGAACTATGCTGCGGGGAATGAAGCTGCCACCGATAACTGAACGTAGCGTTGACTGGGAGCCGATTGCGTGTGTGGGCTGGGAGGGGCATCAGCGGGGCGTCGACAAGCTACAAGCTTCTTTTCCTGAAACAGGCAGAGTGCGGCTGAAGAAGAAGACCTCCAACCTGTTTCGCAAACGGAAAAGCGGCGGCGCGGGGCTTGACGTCAGCGGGCTCGGCGGGGTGATTGCGGTTGACCCGGTGGCGAAAACCGCTGATGTGCAGGGCATGTGCACCTACGAGGATCTTGTCGACGCAACGTTGCCCTTCGGGCTCGCGCCACTGGTGGTGCCGCAGTTGAAGACGATTACCCTGGGCGGTGCCGTGAGCGGCATGGGGGTCGAATCGACATCGTTTCGCAACGGGCTACCGCACGAATCCGTCATCGAGATGGATGTGCTGATCGGTACCGGCGAAATCGTCACCTGTTCGCGCACCGAGAATGTGGAGCTATTCCGTGCGTTCCCGAACTCGTACGGATCGCTCGGCTACGCCGTGCGTCTGACCATCGAGCTGGAAGCCGTGCCCGAGTTCATCGAACTTAACCACGTGCGGTTTTCGGACCTGCGCGACTACGAAGCCGCGTTGGCCCGCGCTGCCGAAAGCGGCGAGTGGGACGGCCGGGCGATCTACGGCCTCGACGGCGTGGCGTTTAGCAAGGACGAGCAGTACCTCGTGCTCGCGTTTCGCGCCGAGTCGGCGCCTGGGGTGTCTGATTACACGCGGCAGCAGATTTACTACCGATCGATCCAGCACCCACACGGGACGAAGCACGACTACCTGACCATCCGCGATTACATCTGGCGCTGGGACACCGATTGGTTCTGGTGCTCGCGCGCACTCGGAGCACAGCACCCCACCGCGCGCAAACTGTGGCCACGCGAGCTGCGCCGCAGCTCCTTCTACTGGAAGTTGGTCGGCTTGGATAAAAAGTACGACTTGGAGTACCGCTTCTTGAAGAAGCCAAAGGGGCTTGCCCGCACCGAGCGCGTGGTGCAAGACATCGAGGTCACCGACGGCCGGCTCGCCGAGTTCCTAGACTGGTTCTTTGACGCGAGCTCGATTCAGCCGGTGTGGCTGTGCCCCATCCGGCTGCGCAGCGGCGTTGAGGAGCTGGCCGGAGCGGGTATCGACGCGGCCGAGCCGTGGCCTCTCTACCCCTTGAAGCCGGGCACGACGTGGGTCAACGTCGGGTTCTGGTCCGGCGTGCCCGCTGACCACGTCTCGCCCGCGCAGGAACCCGGTGCCTTCAACAAGGTCATTGAGGCGAAAGTCTCCGATCTTGGCGGGCATAAGTCGCTGTACTCGGAGGCGTTCTACTCTCGCGAGCAGTTCGCAGCGTTATACGGCGGCGAGCTTCCCCAGCAGATGAAACGCACCTACGACCCGGACGGCAGATTCCCGGGCCTCTACGAAAAGGCGGTGGAGAATGCTTAGTTTTGAACCGATGACGGTGGCCGACATCGTCGACACGCTGTTTCCCTCCAACAATCCGTTCCGGTGGGTCGCCTTCGACGGCACGGCAACCGGCCCCGAGGACGCCGAGCACACGGTCCGCGTGACCAGCCCGGAGGGGTTGTCTTATATTGTGACCGCGCCCGGCGACGTGGGGCTTGCGCGTGCGTGGGTGACCGGGGGCCTTGTAGTCGAGGGCGAGCACTTGGCGTACCCCTACGGGGTTTTCGATAATCTGCGAACACTGTACGACTCGTTTCAGAAGCCGGACGCGGGCGCATTGGTACGCATCATGCGCTCCCTGCGATCTATGGGTGCGATCCAGATCCAGCCAATCCCCGAGGCGGAGCAGGCGAGCTGGCTGGAGAGGCGCGTGCGCCAAGGCCTGGCCGTGCATTCCAAGCAGCGCGACGCTGAGGTGATTTCCTCGCACTACGACGTGGGCAACGACTTTTACGAGCTGTTCCTCGGCGATTCAATGGCGTACACCTGTGCTTACTACCCCACCCCGGACGCGAGCCTGGACGAGGCGCAGGAGAACAAGTTCCGGCTCGTGTTTGAAAAGCTGCGCCTGAAGCCTGGCGACAGGCACCTCGACGTGGGCTGTGGCTGGGGATCTATGGTGCGCTACGCTGCGCGCCAGGGTGTCCATTCGCTCGGCGTCACCCTGTCCAAAGAGCAGGCCGAGTGGGCGCAGTCGAAGATCAAGGAGGAGGGTCTCGAAGACCTCGCGGAGGTGCGCTTTCTGGATTACCGCGACGTTTCAGAAACCGACTTCGACGCCATCTCGTCCATCGGCCTGCTCGAGCACATCGGTGTGGGCAACTACGCCAGCTATTTCCAGTTCCTTTCGGACAAGCTGCGCCCGGGCGGTGTCATGGTGAACCACTGCATCACGTACCCGGACAACCACAAGACGGACAAAGGCGCGTTTATGAACCGCTACATCTTCCCCGACGGGGAACTGACCGGTTCCGGCACGATTATCAAGATGATGCAGGACAACGGGTTCGAGGTGTTCCACGAAGAGAACATCCGTCTCGATTACGCGCGCACGCTCCGCGACTGGTGCCTCAACCTCAAAGACAACTGGGACGAAGCAGTCGCGCTCGCCGGCGAAAACACCGCCAAGCTGTGGGGGATGTACATGGCTGGGTCGCAGTGGGGCTTCGAACACGACGTGGTGGAACTGCACCAGGTGCTGGGCATCAAACTAGATAGCAACGGCTCACGCGCTGGGACGCCCGAGCGCCGGTGGTGGAACGACTCGGTATTTTAAAGGGCCGTGCGCTGGCTGTGGATTCTGCGCCTTTGCTAGCAACACTCTGCAGGTGACCATCTGGTCATGACCGTTTGCCGAGCCTAGAGTGGTGGGCATGAAGCGAACGATTTCGAAGCCGTCGGCAATCGCCGCGGACTACGTAGCCATTGCCGTCTTCGCGCTGCTGGCGCGAGCGGCGCACCGAAGCGACGACATGCCATTCACCTTCACGGGGTGGCTATCCACCCTGTGGCCGTTCGCGCTCGGCGTGACGCTGGGGTGGCTGATCGTGCGCCAGAACAAGGGCGGCATCATTTGGGCGGTCACCGTGATCACCGGCCTGGTCATCTGGGGCTTGCGCAATCAGGCGGTGCCGCACTGGTCCTTCGTCATCGTGGCCACGGTCATGTCCGCCCTGCTCATGCTCGGGTGGCGCGCGGTAGCCGGGCTGGTGGGCGGCAAGAAGGCCTAGAAGCTGGAGCCCCAGGCGTAGAGCGGGTTGCCGGAGAGCAGCCCGTTCACAAACCACACGAGGTTGGAGATGACGTCGCCGAGCAGGTCAAGGGTGCTGGAGAGCATGGGTACGCCTTTCGCAGTGCCCGCTTAAAGCGGGGAAATGGTGTGCTTCTTCGGCAGGTCAAACGCCTGCTTGGTGCGCAGCTGCCGAAGGGCGCGGCGCAGGGCCAGCCTAGTCTCGGACGGCTGGATCATGGAATCGATGTAGCCGCGCTCCGCAGCCACGTACGGCGAAGTCATGTTCTCGTCGTAGAAATCCATGAACATTTTCTTCATGGCCTCGCGCTGCACCGGGTCCTCCACCGCGGCGAGCTGCTTGCCCTGCAGCGTGATTGCGGCGGCGGCCGCGCCCATCACCGCGATCTGCGCGGTGGGCCACGCGAAGTTAATGTCGCCGTTCAGGTTCTTCGAGCCCATCACTGCGTACGCGCCGCCGTAGGCCTTGCGCACGATCAGCGTCACCTTGGGCACGGTGGCCTCCACGCCCGCAAATGCGAACTTCGCGCCGCGGTGGATCAGCCCCTGGCGCTCTTGCTCCACGCCCGGCATGTACCCCGGCGTATCCACGACGTAGACAATCGGAATGTTGTAAGCGTCGCAGGTGCGGATGAAGCGCGCGCCCTTATCCGCGGCGTCCGCGTCGATGCATCCGGCCAGGTAGAGCGGATTGTTGGCGACGAAGCCGACGGGGCGGCCGTCGATACGCCCGAAAGCGCAGATCAGGTTTTCGGCGTACCCGGACTGGATTTCTACGAGCTCTTCATCGTCGCCAAGCTGGACCAGAAGCTCCATCATGTCGTAGCCCGCGTTCGTGTCGTCCGGGAGGAACGCGTCCAGCTCGGTGTCGTCGAGCTCTTCATCGGCCGGCGCCCACACCTCGGGCAGCGGGTCGAACGTGGATGTGGGCAGGTGGTCGAGCAGGTCGCGGACGAAGTCGAACGCCTCCTCCTCGCTTCCTACCACGGCGGAGATGTTGCCGGACTGCTCCTGGATGCGGGCGCCGCCGAGCTCGGCGGAGGTGATGTCCTCGCCGGTCACCTCGCGAATCACGTCGGGGCCGGTCACGTACATCTCGCTCTGGCCGTCGACGGCGATGACGAAGTCCGTCGTCACCGGGGCGTACACGGCGCCGCCGGCGGACTTGCCCAGCATGATGGAGATCTGCGGGGAGCGGCCGGACAGCGGCAGCTGGCGGCGGGCGATCTCGGAGTACATGGCCAAAGACGTCACCGCGTCCTGGATGCGGGCGCCGCCGGAATCCTGGATGCCGATCACGGGGCAGCCGATTTTGATGGCGAACTCCATGACCTCGACCACCTTGCGGCCGAAGGTCACGCCGACGGAACCGCCGTACACGGTTTTGTCGTGCGCGTAGATGGCCACGGGGCGACCGTCGATACGCCCGTAGCCCGTGACCACGCCGTCGGAGTAGACCGCGTTCTCGTCGCCCGGGGTGCGGGCGAGGGCGCCGATCTCGACGAAGGAGCCTTCGTCGAGGAGCGCCGCGATGCGCTGGCGGGGCGTGGTCAGGCCGGCGTCGTCGCGCCGCTTGCGCGAGCGCTCCGAGCCCGGGTCCTGGGCGGTTTCCAGCCGCGCGCGCAGGTCAGCGAGCTTCTCCGCGGTAGTCACAACTACACGTCACCCTTCCCGACGCCGCGTCCGGGCAGCGCCGCCAGCCACTCATTCATATGCTTGCCGACGATCCCCACCGCCGGCTCATCCACCACGGCCAGGTGGTCGCCCGGCAGGTGGACAATGGTCAAGTCATCCACGATAGCGCCCCATCCCCCGTCCTCGTCAATGTGGGCGTAGTTCGGCTCGAGGGTGATCGCGCCGTCGTGCATGCGCTCCGCACGGAACAGCAGGACCGGCACGTCCACCTCGGCCCAGCGGGAGAAGTCGAGGTGGTTGAGAATCTGGTTGTCCACGAAGCTCGCGCGCTGGTGCTCCAGCACGCCCGCGGCGAGGCCGTGCTCGGAGGCGTCGGTGTTGGCCAAAAACTCCTGCAGCATTGCGAGCAGCGCCTCCTCACCTGCGGTTTCGAGCAGCTCGTAGGGCACCTCGAAGTCCAGGCCGTAGGTCTCCTTGGCGAACGCGGCGTAGCGGCCCCAGCGCGCCTTGGTCTCCTCCATCGTGCGCGGGATAGGCACAGACGGCTGCGTGGTGTCTAACAGCGCGATGTACTCGATCTTGTCGTTGCCCATCTGGTGCGCGACCTCGTAGGCCAGCGCACCGCCGAAGGACCAGCCGGCGAGGACAACCTTGCGGCCGTCCGCGATCTGCTCGATATCCTGCACATACGCAGCCGCGCGCTCCTCCAGGGAACCTTCGAGGCGCTCCACGCCGTACACCGGCACGTGCTCATCCAGGCGGCGCGCCAGCGGTGCGTACACCGCGCTCGAGCCACCGGCCGGGTGGAACACGAACACCGGCGGAACACCTGCATCGCCGTCGCGGAAGACGCGGATGTTGCCCTCGACCTCGGTCTCGAGGCCCTCGCGCACCAAGTTCGCCAGCGGCTCCAGCGTGCGCGCCTCACGCACCTGCTCCGCGGTGATCTCGATGCCGCTGCGCTGCGTGAGGTGCTCGGCGAGCTCTTCGGCTTGGGCTTCGCTTATCGACGGAAGTTCGCTGGTCACGCCAGCCGCAGCCGCACCCGTGAACTTGGCCCAGGCGCCGAAAACCATGCGTTCCGACGCATCGCGCGGAGCAACGCCCACGCCCTGCGCACCCTCGCGGGCCTTGGCCACTTCGGTGGCGACGTCGCGGGTCTCGGCGTTCATGGCCATCGGCTGCGGCGCGTCCTCGCGGCCGGCCACGGAGTCCTCGACAAGCCGGATCACGTCCGCAACCGAGGCGTCGCGCAGCGTCTGCACCTGCAGCTGCGGGATCTGGAAGTCGTGCTCGATGCGGTTCTTAATACGCATGCCCATCAGCGAATCCAGGCCCAGGTCGATGAGCGGCAACTCGTCGGGAAGGTCCTCAGCCTCGAAGCCCATAGATTCCGACACGATGGCGCGCAGCCGCTCGGCCACGGTCTCGCCGGTGGCGGGATCCCACCTGAAGGCGTCATCACTGTCGTCGATAAGCACGGGCTCCGAAGCCGCGACCTCCGCGACCCCCGCTTCCTGCCGGCGCGCGCCGGTGTCGAGGGTGGATGCGAAGCCCTCCGCGATGAGGGTGGTGCCGTCGTAGACGCTGATGCTCGCGCCGCCGAGGGAGCGGGCGACGAGCGTGGTCACCTCGCCGTCGGCGGGCAGGTAGCTGTGCTCTTCCGTGGCGACGACGGTGGCGCCGGGCACGACCTCGGCGGCTGCGGCCTCGATGAGCTGGTAGGGGCTGAAGACGGCGTCGGCAGGCGTGGCGAACGCGACTTGACCGTCAGGTAGCACCACTTTCGCGCCGAGCAGCGTGCCGCCGTTCGAAGACGGGCGCGCCTGCGTCCACAGGTGGTTGCGGTTGAAGACCACGCCCGGCGCGTCGATGCGCGGCTCGGCGCCGTAGAAGCCGGTGAAGTCCACGCGCGTGCCCTGCACGTAGAGCTTCGCGGCGAGATCGAGCAGCGACTCGGCCTCGTCGACCTTGCGCTTGGCGGTGAACAGCAGCTGCGCATCCGGCTTGCCGGCAGCGAAGGCAGTGTTCATCATGCCCATGAGCGCGACCGGGTTCGGGGTGATCTCCACCAGCGTCGTGTGGCCGGCGTGGAGCGCGGCCTCGGTCGCGTCCTGGAAGTACACCGGCTGGCGGGTCATGCGCAGGAAGTACTCGTCGGTGTGCACCACGGCGCCGGCCGGGTACACCTCGCCGCGGTCGACGGAGGAGAACAGCGGCACGCGCAGCGGGCGGGCGGTGATGCCCGCGATCTCGGCGGCGAGATCGCCCATGATCGGGTCCAGGGCAGACGTGTGGCCCGCGCCGCGCACGTTGAGCTTGCGGGCGAACTTCTCCTGGGCTTCGAGCTTTTCGACGACAGCATCCACTGCACCACCAGGTCCACCAATGGTGGTCATGCCGGGGCCGGCGTAGACGGCCGGCTCCACGCCGGCGGCTTCCGGGTGCTCCTCGACGAAAGCGGCGAGCTCGTCGGCGCCGAGCTCCACCACGGCCATCGCGCCTTCTTGCGGGGTGCCGGCAATCATGGCCTCACCCTCGCCCATGAGGCGGGCGCGCTGGCAGGCGATGAGCATCGCATCCTTGTCGGAGATGCCGCCCGCGGCGTAGGCGGCCGCGATCTCGCCCATGGACATGCCCATCGTGGCTGCCGGCGTGATGCCGAGCGTGGCCAGCAAGTCGGTCTGCGCGATCTGGATGGCGGTGATGGTGACCTGGCCGGTCTGGGTGTCGTAGGTCTGCTCGTCGTCGGCGATGATGTCGAGCATGGACCAGCCGCCCTCAAACTGGACGTACTGGTCCAGCTCGCGCATGCGGGCGGCGAAGACCTCGGAGGCTTCCATCAGGCGCTTGGCCATCAGCCGGTGCTGGGAGCCGAAGCCGGAGTAGACGAAGACGGGGCCCATCGTGTTGGGGGCATCGGCAACGGTGATGCCGGTGCCGATCTTGCCCTCGGCGACCTGGCGCAGCCGCGCCACCGCATCCTCGGTCGTGGCGGCCTGCACCACAGCGGCGGAACGGCCGTGGTTGCGCTTCGCCAGGGAACGCGCGACCGGGATCAGGTCCGCGTCCGGGCGGCCCTCCAGAAAATCGGCGAGCGCGGCGGCGGCCGTCTTGCGTCGCGACGGCAGCAGTCCGGAGACCGGCAACGCTGCCACCTCGAGCCCGGCGAGGCCAGTGTCGATGTCTCCCGGTGCCGCGGTTTCACCCGCGGCACCGTACTCGCCAGCGTCGAAGTCCGCGACCACGACGTGCGCGTTGGTGCCGCCGAAGCCGAAGCCGGAGAGTCCTGCGACGCGGCGGCCGGAGTAGCGCGGCCACTCCCGCGGATCCTGCACCACCTCGATGTGCTCCGCGTCGAAGTCCACGAAGGGGTTGGGCGCGGTGAAGTTGGCGGAAGCCGGGATGGTGTCGTGTTTAAGGGCCTCGATCACCTTGATCAGCGCAGCGACGCCGGCGGCAGATTCGGCGTGGCCGATGCTCGATTTCGCAGAGCCGAGCAGCAGCGGGCTCGCGTTGGTGCGGTTGCGGCCCAGCACGGTGCCCAGTGCGGTTGCTTCGATCGGGTCGCCAAGGATGGTGCCGGTGCCGTGGGCTTCCACCAGGTCCACCTCGGCCGGGTCGATGCCGGCGTCGGCGTAGGCGCGCTGCAGCACGTCCACCTGCGCCTCCGGGTTGGGGGCGGTCAGGCCGTTGGAGTGGCCGTCGGAGTTGGTGGCGGAGCCCTTGACCACGGCGAGGATCTCGTCGCCGTCCGCAATCGCGTCGGCAACGCGCTTGAGCACCACGAAACCGGCAGCCTCGGAGCGGACGATGCCGTCGGCATCGTCGGAGAACGCGCGGATCGCGCCCGTCGGCGAGATCACGCCGAGCTCGGAGAACATCAGCGAGGCGAACGGGTTGGCCAGAATGTTCACGCCGCCGGCAAGCGCCACATCGCACTCGCGGTCGCGCAGCGCGCGCACGGCGTGATGCACGCTGACCAGCGACGACGAGCACGCGGTGTCCACATTCATGGACGGGCCGCGGAAATCGAACGCGTACGAGATGCGGTTCGGAATGATCGCTGAGGAGGAACCAGTCAGCGCATACGGGTGAGCGTTCGCCGGGTCCGCGCCGATGAGCATGCCGTAATCATTCGAGCTCGAACCCACGAACACGCCTACGGCCTCGCCGCGCAGGCTGTCGGCCGGGATGTGCGCGTCCTCGAGCGCCTCCCACGCGACCTCCAGCATGATGCGCTGCTGCGGGTCCATGTTCTGCGCCTCAAGCGGGCTCAACCCGAAGAACTCGTTGTCGAAGGACGCGATGTCGTCGAGATAGCCGCCGTCGGTGGCTTCCTCCGCCATCTTGGTGCGCAAGTACGGGTCGCCCGAGTACTCGCTCCAGCGCCCGGCGGGCAGGGGGCCGGTGGTGACACGACCGTCGATAAGCACCTGCCAAAACTCGCTCGCGGTGCGCGCGCCCGGGAAGCGCCCCGCCGCGCCCACGATGGCGATGTCGCGCTCCGCAGGGGAGCTCTCCGCTTCACGACGCTCGTAGGAGCGCGCCGCCGCACTAGGCGCCGCCACGAGGGCTTTCGCCAGCGCCTCGATGGTCGGGTACTGGTACGCGATGGTGGGGTCGATCTTGCGCCCCAGCAGGTTTTCCAGCTCGCCGGAGAGCACCACAGCGTCACGAGACGACAGACCGTAAGCCTCGAGCGGTGTTGCGGTATCCACGTCCGGCTGGCCGGTCGTGGCGGCCACCCACCGCGTCAGCCATGCGGTCAATTCGTTCTCTGTCATAATGCGAAGCTTATCGCGCAACCGTATCCAATTCGTTATCACGCCCGCGCGCGTTGGGCAGGCAATTTTGGTAGAGCGAAAACGACAAAGCTGGGCCCGCGAGGGGCCCAACCAGGGCGTTTTTACTCCGCGTGCTCTTCCATGTAGCGCTTCGCGTTCACGCGGCGCGCGATCTTGCCCGCGGAGGAGCGGGTGATGCCGTTCGGCGGGTAGAACTCGATGACATCCGGGCTGATGCCGTGCTTGGTAGTCACGGCTGCGCGGATGGCATCCTCGGCGGCCTTGTCGCCGTCCTCGGAGGCGTCGTCGGCACGCTCGGCGAGCAGGATGAGGCGCTCCACGTCCTCGCCCGGCACGGAGAACGCCGCGACGGAGTCCGCACGCACGTGCTCGGAGGACTCCAGCACGGTGGCCTCGATGTCCTGCGGGTAGTGGTTGCGGCCGGCGATGACAACGAGGTCCTTCACGCGGCCGGTGATGTAGAGGTGGCCGTCGACGAGGGTGCCCAGGTCGCCGGTATTCATCCAGCCGTCCTTCGGTAGGTTCTCCTGGATGGTCTCGCCGATGGTGTTCTCGAAGGTCTCGCGGGTTTCCTCCTCGCGGTCGAGGTAGCCGGCGGCCTTGTTCTTGCCGTGCACCCACATCTCGCCGATGCTGCCCTCCGGCAGCTCGTCGCGCGTTTGCGTATCGACGATTGCAAAGTGCATCCACTTCACCGGCTGACCGTTCGAGGCGAACGCCACGCCGTCGGCCTCCCCCACCTCGACGGCCTTGCCTTCAGCGAGTTGGGCGCGGTCGAAGTAGGCGAACTTCGGGCGGTCCCCGGTCTGCGGGGTGGAGACGATGAGCGTCGCCTCGGCCAGACCGTAGGAGGGGCGCAGTACTTCACGACGCATGCCGGACTCGCCGAATGCACCGAGGAACGTTTCAACGGACGACTCGGTGACCGGCTCGGAGCCGCAGAGCACGGCCTCGACCTGGGAGAAGTCGAAGTCTCCCGCGTTCTCCGGGGTGGCGTAGCGGGCGCTGAGCTCGAGCGCGAAGTTCGGCACCGCGGTGTAGATCTTCATGTCCTCCGGGTCGCCCTCGCGGCGGTTGAGGCGGTCCAGCCAGCGCTTCGGCTGCTGGATGAAGTCGCGCGGGGCGAAGATTTCCAGCTCGTTGCCAAGAATCATCAGCACCAGCGTCAGGATGATGCCCATGTCGTGGTGCAGCGGCAGCCAGGACGGGATGCGCATCGGTTGCTGGATGCCGATGCCGGTGTAGATCTGCAGCACGTTGGTCACGATGGACTCGTTCGTCAGCACCACGCCAGCCGGGTTGCGGGTGGAGCCGGAGGTGTACTGCAGGAAGGAGACGTTCTGCGAGGTGTCCGTGCCCTCCGGCACCTCGATCGGCTGCCAAGAATCCGCCAGCGAATCCGGCAGGGAGTCCACCGCGAGGATGCGCGGACGCTCCGCAGCAGGCAGCTCGGCGAAGTACTCGCGCACAGCCGGGGCACCCTGTTTGTTGGTCAGCACCGTCTTCGCGCCGGAATCGCCCAGCACCGCGCGCAGGTGGTGCTCGTGGCCCGGCTCGTTCGGGTCATAGAGCGGCACCGGCACTTGGCCGGCGTAGAGGGCTCCCATGAAGCCGAAGATGTACTCCGGGGAGTTGCCGGCCAGGATGGCCACGCGGTCCCCCGGCTGGCCCACCTGCTGAAGTCGCGCGGCTACGGCCTTGAAACGGGTGTTGCACTCGCGGCGGGTGTACTCGACTGTTTCACCGTCCACGTCCTGCGAGTAGTCCCAGAACCGCAGGTTCACGGTGTCTGCCTGGCCCATTTGGACAGCTGCACCGTACAGCATCTCCGTCAGCGCGGGGATGGTGAAGTTCGGCGGGAGGACAACGTTGCCCTGCTCATCCAGGAACTTCTGGATGATTACTTCGAGATCCATGGGACTCCTTCACGTTCACTCGGGATAGTTTCTACCTACAAAGTATCGATTGTAGAGCGCGCCCAGTCCACGGTCCATTGCGACGCGGTAGTTCCCGGAATTACCTCCGGATTCGTGGCGTAGAGCGCGTGGTTGCCGTTCGCGAGCAGCAGCGCCGACGCGCGGTCGATCGCGTTCCCCACCGCCAGCGGCGCGTCGCACACCGTATCGTTCGGTGCGCAGATCTCGTACGCGCGGTCCGCGACCTCGCCGAAGCCGCCCGGGCGCGGGCCCGTCATCGTCGCGCCCGGGGTGGCCAGGTCGACGACGCGCTGCAGCGGCTGCATCGTAATCTCCGCCCCCTGGCCAGCCATCTCGACACCCGGGTTCACGCCGACACCGTTCTCGCGGCGCCCGTCGGCGATCATCACCGCACCCAGCAGCCGCTCCGGCGGGATCACGCCGCGACGGTTGCCAATCTCGCTCGCCACATCGCCCGCGATCACCGCACCCTGGGAGAACCCGGCGACGATGAACTTCGTATCCGGACACAGCTTGCCGACGAATGCGAGCTCACCATTCAGCTTCGCCGTGCCCTCCGCGCGGGAGTCGTCGTACGTCATCTCCGCGCGCCCGCGTTCCGTCTGGATGTTCCGGAACTGGGCGGTGTAGGGGACGGTGAACACGCGCACGTGGTTGATGTCGTACATCTCCTGCAGCGGGCGCGTGATGGTGAGCATGAAGCTCGCCGGGTTCGCCTGCGGGTTGAAGGGATCATCCTCGGGCGAGGATTCCCACGTGCCCGGTACCGAGACGAACTCCACCGCAGGGCACCATTCGGGCTGCGACGGGGTTGTGGTCGTTTCCTCGGGCTGCGCCTCGGTCTGCGTCTGCATCGGGTCCGGGCCAGGCAGCGGGCCGGGGCCGGAGCGCCACTGGTAGATGCCCAGCCCGATCAGGGCGAGCACCACGATGACAGCGGCGACGACGAATACGTTTCGGGCGCCCCCGGAGCGGGGGCGCGTGCGCGAATCGCGCATGCGGCAACGCCTCCTAGCAGAGGTTGGCGCGCGCGGTGTCCGTCAGTAGCTGACCGAGGGCGGCCGGATCCATGTCCGTGCGTCGCTGCTCGACAAGCTGACCGGCCACCGCGTCGCGGGTGATCATGTCGTTCGAGCACACGCTAAAGCCTGTTGCTGTGAGTTGGTCCTCAACACCCTCAATATTCAGACCGTTTTCCCGCAACTGTTCCAGGAAAGCTTCCTCCGCCGGAGAGTAACCCGTTGCCTGGTCGGGCACGGTCTCCACCTCGCGGGCTGGCCGGTCGCCGTCGCCCGGGGGCACCGCCGCGCCGCCGGAGGCGCGCGGGGTGGTCGTGGTGGCCGATGTCGCGGCGGTCGCCGTCGTCGAGGTCGCGGTAGTGGTCGTCGGGGTCACCGTCGCCTTGTCGCCCTCGACCGTGGCGGACCCGCCGCAGGCTGTGAGGGTGGCGTAAAGAAGCGTCGATACGCACAGTGCCCCGAATCCGCGAGCCCCGAGTGCGCGGCGCATTAGCGCTTCTCCTCCACCACGATGCCGTTGACCTGCTTCAGGCGGCCGTGCTGGAAGTCGATGGTGAGACCGCCGGCCGGGATCGCGGCGTAATCGGACGTCGGCCAGCCCAGCGCGCCCTGCTCGTAGCCGCGCTTGCCCCACTCGTTGAAGATGTCGCCGTAGCCGATCCAGTGGGCGCCGGTGCCCGCGGACCAGTAGATGTTGCCCTTCTCAAACTCCTGGAAGAAGCCGCCGCGGATGGCGATCTCGTTGCTCTTCGGGAAGCCGAGGTCGGAGTTCGCGGCGCCCATCTCGCCGTACTTCTTGGCGATCGCGCCGATGACGATGTTGTGTGACTTATCCGGGTTGCGGGTCAGGTAGCCGCCCTGGAAGCGCTGGACGTAGCCCTCGCCGGTCTTGGTCGCCTCGGCCACCGGGTAGCCGAGCTGGCCGGTCTCGAAGCCCTGCTCGCCCCACGCCTTCACCATGTCGCCCGGGATGGCGTACGCGCCGGTCTCCGGGGTCCAGTAGATGGAGCCGTTCTGGAAGTGCACGAAGCGGCCCTTGCCGTCCGGGGTCTTGGTCTCGCCCGTGAGCGGGAAGCCCAGCCAGCCGGCAGCGCCGCCGAGGCCGGAGTACTTCGCCAAGATCGCGCCGAACAGCGCGTGCGCGCCGGTCTCCGGGGACCAGAACGCGGTGCCGCCGCGGAAGTCCTGCGCGCGGCCCTTACCGTTTTCGCCCACCGGGTACTCGTCGTTCACGCACGTGCCGACGACGCCGGACTGGGTCACCTCGCCGATTGCGCCGATCGCGGTGCAGGCGGCGCCGCGGTCAGCCTCCGGCACGGACAGGGCGTTAGCGATGTACGGCCACGCCTGCGCCATCTCGAACTGCCAGTACTCCCAGGAGTGGACGCCGGACGGGCGGAAGCGCACGATCGGCTTCACGCTGGTGCGGCTCGCGTAATCCACGAAGGTCTGGGTGGACAGACGCGAAATCACCTCGAGGCCCTTGCCGGCCGGGTTCGCCGCGCCCTTGGCGATGGAATCCGCGGTGCCGAAGTCGTCGCGGCCGGAACCTGCGGAGACGTACACCGTCTTGCCCGCCAGGTTCTCGATGCCCATCTTCGGGTCGTGGTCGATCCAGTCCTGGGAACCCGGAGGGCCCCACATGGCGTCGGTGTCGTAGCCTCCCGCATCCAGCTGCGCGGCCTTGATCGCCGCCGGCATGCCGGTGGTGGTGGTGTCCAGGTAGCCGGAGAAGGAACCGACAAAGTCGAAGAGGTGCGGGTTGCGCTCCGCGAGGTTCACTGCGGCGGTGCCGCCCATGGAAATGCCCACGACGGCGCGGCGGTTGTTGGAGCGGAACTCGTTGTTCAGAATCGGCACGAGCTCCTTGGTCAGGAACGTCTCCCACTTGTAGTTCTTGCCGTTGTTCGGGCGCTGCCAGTCGGCATAGAAGGAAGACTCGCCGCCGACCGGGAGGATCACGTTGACGTTCTTGTCGGCGTAGAACTGCGCGATGTTCGTCTCGATGGTCCAGCCGTTTTCGTCGTCACGCGCGCGCAGTCCGTCGAGCGCCCAGACCTCCGGGAACTTCGCGCCCGGGTTGGAGTGCCAGTCGCGCGCCAGGAGGATCTGCACCTGGACGAGCTGCTCCGGCATAGCTGCGGACTTAATGAACACCGCTACTCGACGGTTGGTAAGCCACTCAATACGGTCCACCGACACGCCAGCCGGCAGACCCGGGATCTGCGGGTTGCGGTCAACCTCGATCGGGGTGCGCTGCGGCGGGTCCGCCGGACGGATGCCGTCCGAGATGCCACGGTTCGAGCTATTCGACGACAGCCGGGAGGACAGGTCCTGCGCCTGCGCCGTGGCGGTGAAGGCCGGCAGCAGCGACAGGGCCATCGCCGCCGCTGCGGGGAGAGCGAGTGCCCGGGTGGCCTGCTTGGAGAATCGTGGTGCGCGCATGAAAGTCAGCCTCAATACTCTCGGTCGGGAAACTTTTGGGGTCGGGAGTACCCAAAAGGTTAAGTTTCACTTGAGACTTTAACACGGCGACACGCCGGGGGATATCAGATGAGTCACACCAGCCACACGCGAGCTGGGGATTTGGGGGTGATGGCGGTGAGGCATTCGAACTCTCAGCGGGTGGAGCTCAGTGCACTTTTAGCGATTGGAGCTGTCAGCGACTGGAGCCCTCAGCGACAACCCTGTGACCTGCAGTTTCCAAACAAACAGTTGTCTGCAACAGCGCTGAGAGCTCCACCCTGGAGCTCTCAACGAATGGAGAGCGCAGTGCATTTTGCGATTGGAGCTGTCAGCGACTGGAGCTGTCAGCACCAACCCTGTGACCTGGGTGTTTCCGTTGGACACCTGACAGCAACAGCGTTGACAGCTCCACCCCTGGAGCTGTCAACGAAATGAGTGGCGGGGATGCCCCCTACCAGGCGTTCATTACGTCGAGGATGCGCGGCTTGGTCGCCTCGAGTTGGGAGCCAAACTGGTCCCAGTTGTGCAGGCCGGTCGGGGTGAACACGGCGGTGTGCGGCACGGCGGTCGCGGTCGCCTTGGCGGCCCACAGCTTCGTCGTGAAGCTGGCGACGCGCTCCAGCGCGATACCGGCCGCGCGGTGCTCCGGCAGGTACTTGGCATCAGCCGGACCCGGCACACCGCTGCCGGCGGACACGTACACGTCGCGGCCGCGAAGGTTGCCCATGTTCAGGAACGGGTCATTCTCGTAGCGGCGCGGGTTGAGCACGGATCCCCACATGGCGTTGAGGTTGTACAGGCCGCCGTCGAGAAGTGCGACGCGAAGCCCCGTCTGCGCGCCCGGGATGGTGGTAGTGAGGTAGCCGGAGTAGGACAGGACCTGGCGGAACTGCTCCGGGTGCAGCGCGGCGAGGTTGATCGCGGCGGTGCCGCCCATGGACAGGCCCAGGATGGAGTTGTTCCAGCGGGCGACACCGAAGTGCTGCTCGAGGTAGACCGGCAGCTCCTTGGTCAGGAAGGTGTCCCACTTGTAGGTGACGGGGTTGTTGAAGTCATACGTTGCCGGCGCGTTCCAGTCCGTATAGAAGGAGGACTGGCCGCCGACCGGCATCACGAGGGTGATGTTGTGGTTGACGAAGCTGGCCGCGGCATTCACGTCGTGCACCCACGCGTTGGTGGTGTCCATGGCGCGCAGGCCGTCGAGCATGTAGAGGCCCGCGTTGCCGCCGCGTTGCGACGGCTGGATCTGCACCGGGATGGTGCGGTTCATGGCGGGCGACCACACATCGCAGCGCTGCACCCAGTAGCCGACCGGGTCCCACTCGCAGTGGCCGGTGGCGTCCGGGCGCAGCCAGTCGCGGTGCGCAGCCTGGGCCTGCGGTGCGGCGATCACGCTGCCCAGCATGGTGAACATCGCGACCAGCAGAGCCAGCAAGCTGCGGCGCTTGGATACTGCGGACATAGTAAACCCCTCAAAACTTGGTGATTGTTACCGCAACGTTACCAACAGGGGGCGTGCCGAGCCAGTCGCTTGGCGCTGCTATCGGGTAGGCCAGGCGATTCGTGCGATATCGCTGTGCAGGCCGGGGTCCTCGCCGTTGCGGATCGCGCGCAGGGTGGCGGCATCGAGATAGGTGGAGGGATCGTCGTCAAGCTGGAGTGTACGGCCGGGGCCGAGGGCGTAGCGGATGTTCTTGAAGAAGCGCTCGCGGCTCATCGGCTCGCGTGACGACGCCAGCAGCTCGGCGATGTCCTCGGTGCGCAGCGCTGCGCGGGCCTGTTTGGCGCCGCGGATGTCGAACCAATCCGGCAGATCGTCCAAGTCCAATGCCGTGTCGGCCACCTGCCACTGCTCCGGCAGCTGCTTGTCGTGGCCCACGCGGCCGTCGAGATCGCGCGGCATGCGCGCGGCCAGCGGCGTGGCCAGGCCGACGGTGTCCAGCACGCGCACGTCCAGCGGGGTGTTCATGCTGGTCATGCCGAGGTTGATCCAGTAGGCGGTCAGCGCGAGGTCGTTGAGGTCGGTCTCAGAATCGTCGATACGCGGGCGCACCCACCACTCGAAAAGCTCCGGATCGTCCTCGTCGAGGCCGAGCGTGGCCTGCGCCGCGTCCTCTTCCCGGCCTTCCGCGATTTTCTCGGTGAAGTGGCGCATCATCGGCAGGCCCAGGAAGTCTTCTGCGTACTGCGGCGGGTTACCGCGTTCGCGCCCGACGGCGACGGTCCAGAAATCGCGCTCGTCGACGATGCTGATGTTTTTGCCCTGGTAGTTGTCCTCATCCACCGGGTTCGATCGCACCACGATCACCGTGGCCCACACGATCAGCACCGTCGCCAGCGCCGCCATCCCGCGGTTGTACGGCACAGCGAGCACCGGCAGCAGCAGCGCGAACAGCGGCAGCAGCAGCATGCGGCCGTGCATGAAGTCGCCGCCCACGCGCAGCACGTACAGGACGTGCGCGAGAGCGCAGCCTGCGACGAGGAGCACAATTGCTAGCCGACGTCCGCCTACCCGCCTCCCCAGCAGCACCAGCACCGCGGCGGTGATCACCACCGGAAGCCAGAGCGCGTACGGGCCGGCGAAGTCCATCATGTAGTTCCAGCCCTGACCCCACTGCGAGTCCGCGGCGGACTTGGCCACCGCGGTGTGCGGGGTGAGCAGGCCGTAGTAGCCCATGCGGAAGATCTGGTACGCCGCGGGCACCGGCAGCGCGGCGGCGAGAATGCCCGGCGTCTTGCGCGGCGGGTACGCGATGAGCAGGATGCCGGTCACGCCGCCGTAGAGCGCGAACTCGGGCCGGACCAGCCAGGACAGGCCGCACCAGAAGGCCAGCAGGTACCCGGCGGACGGCACCGCCCGGCGGGCGGGCGTGGCCCACTCCACGAGCAGCGCCCACCAGATGGCCAGCCAGAACAGGGCTAGGCCCCATTCGAGGCCGGAGGTCGCGAAGTCCCGCGCCGGCGGCAGCGCGAGATAGATGATGATGCCGAAGGGGATGACGGGCAGTGCCCGGCGGAAGCTGAGCTGCCAGAAACGGCCGGAAGCGTAGGTGCCCAAGCTCGCGGCGAGCACGGTGAACGTGAGCGCAAGGGCGGTGGCGATGTCTTCGAGTCGGCCGTCGGTAAGCCAGGCAACGGCGGTGATCAGGTATTGCCACAGGGTGGATGTGTTGGCCTCCACGCGCTCGCCGACGTTGAACACGGGGCCGTTGCCGGCGAGCAGGTTGCGCACGGTGCGTAGGACGATCAGGCCGTCGTCCGACATCCAACGCCGCGCCCAGCCGCCCCAGAATGCGAAAACGCCCGCGATCACCGTGGCGACGGCGAGAGAGGCGCGGGCGTTGCGATGCATTATGCGGAGTTTACTTCGTGGCCAGGAGGTAACCGGCTACCAGCCCAGAGCAGGGGCGACGTACACCGCCATGACGATGCAGAAGATCCATGCCAGGGCGAGCAGCTGCAGGACGCGGTCCTCCAGGGCGATCTCGTCCGGGGCGCCGCCGCGGCCGCCGTCGACTTCGGCGGCGTAGCGCAAGATGGCGATGACGAACGGGACCATCGAGATCTGGTACCACAGCGCGGCGGCACCGGTGACCTCGGCGGAGAGCTCGAAGCCCCACAGGGCGTAGCAGACCACGACGGCGGTGGCGGACAGTGTCCACACAAAACGCAGGTAGGTCGGGGTGTAGCCCTCGAGCGCCTTGCGGATCTTCGCGCCCGTCTCCTGGGCGAGGATGAGTTCCGCGTAACGCTTGCCGGAAGCCATGAACAGGGAGCCGAAGGCGGCGACCAGCAGGAACCACTGGGACAGCACGATGCCCGCGGCGACGCCGCCGGCCATGGTGCGGAGCATGAAGCCGGAGGACACCAGCGCGATGTCGATGACCGGGATGTGCTTCCAGCCGAAGCAGTAGCCGAGCTGCAGCGCGATGTAGACGGCGATGACGGTGGCCAGCGCCGAGCCGTCGGTGGCCAGGAAGGACAGGCCGATGGCCAGCGCGATGAGGATCGCCGCCATGGCGTATGCCAGGTTGATCGGCAGCATGCCGGAGGCGATCGGGCGAAAGCGCTTGGTGGGGTGCTGGCGGTCCGACTCCACGTCGCGGGCGTCATTGATCAGGTAGATCGACGACGCGCCGAAGCAGAACACGATGAACGCGATCAGAATGTCGACGACGGTGCGGCCGGTGAATGCGTCGAAGCCGGCGGCCAGGGGCGCTGCGAGCACCAGGACGTTTTTGACCCACTGCTTCGGGCGCAGGCCCTTGATCATCGCGTCCGGCAGGTTCTTCGGCGGGGTCTTCTTGCGCTGGTAGTCCACGCCCTCGGTGTGCGGCTCCGGCTTCAAGAAGGGCTCGTGCTCCGGGTTCCGGTCGTGGTTGCGCGCGTCGTACGCAGCCGCCTCGCTTCTCAGCTCGCTCACTTAGATCCGCCTTTCCGCCTCGATGACCCCCTTGGCCACCGCGGCGCCGAGGGCGGCACCGGCCAGGGTGTCGGTGGGGTAATGCACCCCGAGGACGTTACGCGAAAGCATCATCACCGGCACGAGTGCGAAAGGCCACTTCTTTCCTGTGATGTCCGCGAGGTGCACCGCAGCGGCACCGGTGTTGGTGGCGTGCGACGACGGGAAGGAGAGCTTTGACGGCGTTTTCACGCCGATAGTCACGCGCTCGTCGTGGGGGCGCGGGCGGCGCACGATGCGTTTCAGCACTACGCTCACCGCGTGCGCCGTGAACGTGCCCACACCGAGCGCAATCCACTTGCGGCGGCGCTTCCCATCCAGCGCCGCACCGGCCGCGGCGACGGCCATCCAGCCCAAGTCGTGCTCGCCGAAGTGGCTCAGGCCTCTCGCCGTCTTCGCGACGGCCGGGGAGTACGCCTTGTCCTGCAGCCAAACAAGGAGGTCGGCTTCCCTACTGTTCATCGAAGATCTTCCCCCAGTTCTCGTGGCTGGTCAGCTCGGGCATGGCCGCGCGATACGTTTCGCGCAGCTCTGGCCAGCGCTTCTTGATCTCGTCGTAGAGTGTCTTGGTCTGCTCCAAAAGATCGTCGGCAAGCGCCTTGTCCCGCTTGCGGAAGGCCACACCGGTGCCGCCCGCGGTGGACACCGTCGCGGAATCGACGCGGGCGAGGGTGAACCAGCGGGCCTCGTCGGCGGTGAGGTTGAGCTGCGGCGCTTCCCAGTGGGCGCGGTCCTCCGGCTTGCGCTGGTGCAGCAACGCTTTCGCCGCCCACGGCAGCTTCTTGATCTTGGCCAGGCGGCCGCCGATGTTGCGGGTGGGCACGCCCGGCGCGCCGGTCGGGGCGGGCAGGTCGGCTGCCGACGCCACAATCTGCGCATCGGAATAGTCCTTGCGGATCGCCTGGACCTTCGGCAGCGCGGTTTCGAGAATGTCGAAGAGCTGGTCGGGGCCGCGGAGGAAGTCCTGCATGGCCTCCAGCTGGATGGCCATGGTGGAGTACTCCATGCACATGATGTGCTTGTGGGTGGACTTCATCATGTTGCGCAGCATCGCGTCAGGCGTGTCCGGGCCGTAGAGGGACGCGACGATGAGGCGGTTGCGCATGTGGAAGTACGCCTGCCAGTCAATCGCGTCGTCCTTGTCTGCCCAGGCCATGTGCCAAATTGCGACGCCGGGCCAGGTGACCGTCGGGAAGCCGGCTTCGCCCGCGCGGAAGGCGTACTCGTTGTCGTCCCACTTGATGAACAGCGGCAGGGGCAGCCCCATACGCTCGGCGACGACGCGGGGGAACAGGTCCATCCACCAGCCGTTGTAGTTCACGTCGATGCGGCGGTGCAGCGGGCGCGAGGTGATCTTGCGCGGATCCATCTGCTCCTCCGGGGTGCCTACGTAGCCCAGCGGGTATTTCGCCAGGTCGTGGTCGTACACCGCGTGCTCCGCGAGGCGGAACATGAAGATGTCCTTGTCCACGGTCTCGCCCGTGGTGCGCAGTTGGGAGCGGTTCTGCAGGTTGAGCATCTGCCCGCCGACGAGGAACGGCTGCTTGGCGTAGCGCGCCACCTGCACCGCGCGCAGGATAGAGTCCGGCTCGATAGCGATGTCGTCGTCCATGTAGAGGATGAACGGGGCATCGGTGGTGTTCAGCGCTTCGTACATGATGCGGGCGTAGCCGCCGGAGCCGCCCAGGTTGCCCTGCGAGAACATGCGCAGCTTGCCGCCGAGCGCAGCCTCGGCTGCGGCGAAGTCGGGCTCGTCCGCCGGGTGCTGGTTGCCCTGGTCCGGCATGAGGACATGGCTTATCGACGAAAGTACTTCCGCGTCCTCCGCAAGCGCATGCAGTGCGTTGACGGCGTCGCGCGGGCGGTTGAACGTCGGAATGCCCACGGCGACCTGCTTGGGCTGGGGCGGGACGACGGTGCCGTCGGCAAGCACCTGCTCCTTGGGCTCCTGCGGGGAGCACCACGCGGCGTCGGCGACGCGGACGTCGGTCTCGGCGGTGATGTCGAACCACAGCCAGCCGCCGTCCTCGAAGTTGTTGAGGGCGAGCGGGATCTCGACGCGCTGGTCGGCGGCCTCGTAGTTGCCGACGGCCACGCGGGTGCCGTCGTGCTTCGAGCGGTAGACCGAGATGGTGGCCGTGCCCTCGATGTCCATGGCCAGGACGATGCTGTCCAGCTGGGACCAGCGGCGCCAGTAGGAGGCCGGGAAGGCGTTGAAGTACGTCTCGAAGCTGACCTCGTTGCCCGCGGGCACGGCGAAGCTCGTGCGGTCAGACCAGGTCAGGCGCTGCTTGTTGAACTCCGGCTCGATCAGGTAGAGCATGCGCACATCGCGCGGCTCGCCCTTTTTCGGCATCAGGACGCGCGCGAGGACGTCGACTGCAATAGGTGTATTCACGGGTTCCAAGCGTAACGGGTGCGTTATGGATTCCCGGTCTGGCTCGCGGGCGGGCGGCGCGGTACGGGGTCGCAGTTCGCAACACTCAACTGGAGAAAAGGAGGCGCAGGCCCTCTCGGAGGTCGGCCAGAATGCGCTCGGCCTCGGATTCTGGGACTCGCAGGTTGTCCAGCGTCAGACCGTTGATCAACGCTGTAACCAGTCGCGCCTTGGGCCTCGACTGCTCGTCACCGCCGAGCGCCGCGACCACGCCATTCTGGAAATCTTCGAGCACCTCGGTATAGAGCTGCGCAATCCACTCCCGAGTAGCCGAAGCTGAACCGTACGTGACCCAGATCGCGGCGTCTTCAGACCGCACGCCGCCGATGGGGAGGAGCTCGGCGAGCCTCGCCACCCATGTCTCGAGCACGCCGTCCCTTTCGGCGACAGCGCCGACACGCTCTCGCGAACGCTGGATAGAGCGGATGAACGCGTGCGCAAGCAGGGTGTCCCTGTTGGGTGCGTGGTACTGCACCGAGCCTGCGGCGAACCCTGATTCCTTCGCCACCTCCCGCACGCTGACAGCGTCGAGGCCGCGCGACGCAATGATGCGGATGGTCGCATCGGCGATGGTCGCGGCCGATTCCGAAAACTGGTGGTCTAACGAATAGTCGTTCATGGTTGCGCACCAGTCTAGTTTCTCGTACGTTCGTAAGGCGTAATACGTTCGTACGAGAGAATCGGAGCGACCTGTGGGTTCGGTCATCCCCGTTATCGGCTTGGCGCTGCTCGACAGCCTGAGCCTGGGCACCCTTGTCATTCCCCTTGCACTCATCGTCCATTGGCGCAGCGTCCGCGTTCCGGCGCTGACCGCGTACCTGGTCACGGTTGCCGGGGTATATTTCCTCCTCGGACTCGGGATCCTCCTCGGGTTTGCGGGCCTGGGCACTGCACTAGAGCGGCTCACGCAGACTGACGTCTTCCCGTGGATCACGTTGATACTGGGCGCGGCCCTCGCCATCTTCGGCATCTTCAGCCCTGACCCCAAAAAGCCCGAACCCGGGCAGCTTCCGAAACGGGCAGCTGGAGCGACAAACAGCGTGCCGAGCATGGTGGCCATCGGCCTCGGAGCCTCCCTCACTGAGGCGGCGACCATGCTCCCCTACCTCGCCGCAATGGGCATCATCGGCAGTTGGGACATCCCGACCGCGGCAAAGGTGGGGTCCGTGGGCATCTACTGCCTCATCATGATCGCCCCCACGATCATTCTGGCCACCCTGGCACTCGTCTTCGGGCAGCGGTTCTTCCCGAAGCTCGAGCGCATCATCCCCCGCCTCGAGTACGAGGCGAAGGTGACGCTGTTGTGGATCGCCGCCATCGTCGGCATCTACATGGTGGCAAACAGCGTGGCGACGATCCGCGGCGACCTCCCCGCCTCGTAGTGAGGACTGTTTTCGCGCGGCGGCTGCAGTGCGCTTGCCTCCCCGGGGCCGTTACGGTAGCTACCCCTCACACCGAGACCACTCGCGAACCGCTCGCCCCGACGGGGGTTGCTTGCCCGACAGCAGCGCCGTGCCGTATGCTAGTTCCGTTAGCTTAGGCACTCCTAACTCAGGGTGCTTTCGTTCCAGACCGAAAGGGCGAACCTTGAAACGCACTTCCCCACTGCCGCTCCGGCGGCTGACAGCTACCCTCGCTGCGGCTGCGCTGCTTCTCACCGGCTGCTCCAACGAGTCCGCAGACTCCAGCCAGCACACCGACGCGGCGGGGTCGAACGACCGTATTGTCACGCTGGGGCTTGGCGACGTGGACACCGTCCTCGCGCTGGGGGAGCAACCAGTCGGCTACGCCACCTGGGAGGCAGAGGGCTCGGGCGATCCGTCCGGCCTCGGACCGTGGGCCAAAGACAAGCTCACCGTCGAGCCGAACCCGATCCGCAACACCACCACCGAGTTCAGCACTGATACCGCTGAGCAGGTCGCAGCGCTCGATCCGACCAAGATCATCGCGGTCAACAGCGGTTTCGACAGCGACAAGCAGGCCCTGTTGCAGCAGATTGCGCCGGCGACCTTCCATTCCGACCAACACGAAGACTGGCAGGTGCCGTGGGACGAGCAGATCAAGGAGATCGCGGCGGCGTTAGGCAAGGAAGCGGAGGGCGACAAGCTCATCGCAGAATCCGAGCAGGCTTTCGCGGACTTCCGGCGGGCGCATCCGGAGCTGCAGGGCAAGACCGCGGTCATCGGAATGCCCTACGGCGGCAAGCTCGGCGTGTACACGGCGGGCGACGGCCGCGGCTCCTTCATTGAGAAGCTCGGGTTTACCATCCCGGACAAGTTCAACGGTGACGGATCCAGCTTCTTCATCGATTGGTCCCCGGAAAACTACTCCGACTTCAATGATGTGGACTACGTGTTCATCCTGGATTATTACGGCGCGATCGACGCGCTGAAAAACGATGCCTCGTTTGCGAACCTCGACGTAAACACGCGCGGCGGCGTGCACTGGCTCGACACCGACACCGCAAACGCGATGAGTATGCCCAACCCGCTGACCATCCCGTACGCGATCACACAGCTTGACCAGGAGCTCTAGAGCGCGCTAGCGGGGCACGATCAGCGGCCCTCCTGCCACCGGGTCTTCGGCGACCACGGCAGGCAGAGAGAATACGTCGGCAAGCAACTGCTCCGACACAACCTCGGCGGGTGTACCCGCCGCTTGCACCTCGCCGCCTTTCATCACGACTAACTGGTCGGAAAAACGCGCCGCGAGGTTCAAATCGTGCAGTACCATGACCACGGTGCGCCCCATGTCATCGGCGAGACGGCGAATGAGTGCAAGCAGCTCGACGGAGTGGGAAAGGTCCAGATACGTGGTCGGCTCGTCCAAAAGCACGAGCGGGGTGTCTTGGGCGAGAACCATCGCGATCCACGCGCGCTGCCGCTGCCCGCCGGAGAGCCGCTCGAGCGGGCGCTCCGCAAACTCGGCCACCTGGGTCAGCTCCATCACTTCGTCCACCGTCGCGCGGTCTTTCTCCGAGCTCTGGCGCAGCCACGTCTGGTGCGGGTGGCGCCCGCGCCCGACCAGGTCTCGCACCGTCAGCCCATCCGGCGCTACGGGGGTTTGCGGCAGCACCGCGAGCGTGCGGGCGATCTCGCGGCGTTTCATCTCCTCGGTGTTTCGGCCGTCCAAGACAACCTCGCCGTGCTCGCGCGGGATCAGGCCAGCGACCGCACGCAACAACGTCGATTTACCGCAGCCGTTCGGTCCGACGATGGTGGTGACGCCGCCGCGCGGGACGTCAAGGGCGAGCCCGTCGATGATCGTTGCCGCACCGTAGCTGACAGTGAGATCACGCACGTGAAGCATTACAAGGTCACCTTTCTGGACGCGCGCATCAGCGCATAGAGCAGAGCCGCCCCACCGAACGCCGACGTGGCCACGCCTACCGGCAAGTCACCCGGCACAACGGTGCGCACCGCGAGGTCCGCACCAGCGACGATTAGCGCACCGGCAACCATCGCGGTGCCGAGTGGGGGCGTGGGGGTATGCGCTAGTCGACGGCCCACGTGCGGCGCCACAAACGCCACAAAAGCAATCGGACCTGAAGCCGCCACCGCCGTCGATGTCAACGCCACGGCAAGCACCATGAGCACAAGCTGGGTGCGCCGCGGATCAACACCCAGTCCCGCGGCCATGTCGGCGCCGAGAGATAGGGCTTCGAGCTGGAACGCCGCCCAGCGCAGCAGCGGCACAACCAACGCAAGCGCCACCAGCACAGCAGCGGCGTCACCCCATCCCGAGGATCCGACCGAGCCGGTCACCCACGCCTGAGCTTTGCCCACATCGCGGTAGTCGGCGCGGACGAGGAGGAACGAGTTGTACGCCACCGCCAGGGCATTGAGGATGATGCCAGCGAAGATGAGCTGGAACGATCCCAGACCGCCCCCGCGGCTGAGCCACCACATCGCCACGGAGACCGCGATCCCGCCGACAAACGCACTCAGCGGCACCCCGAGCGCGCTGAGCAGCGCCCCGGTGCCGCCACCCGCGAGCAGTGCCGTGAGTGCGAACGCCGACGCACCTGAAACAACGCCCAGGATGTCTGGGCTGGCCAGCGGGTTACGAGTGATCGTCTGAAAGATCGCGCCCGCGAATCCGAGCGCGGCCCCCACCGCCAGCGCCGTGACAACACGCGGCAAGCGCCACTCGACGACCACGGTGCGGGCCATGCCGGTGGACTGTCCGGTAAGGGCGGCGAGGACGTCATGAAGCCCAAGCCCGAATTCCCCCACCATGATGCCCCCGAGCGCAACGGCGAGCCCGCACGCCGCGAGCACGACATTGACTACAAACGTGCGGGTCACAGCTTCGCCCCTTTCCGCAGCAGGTACAAGGCGAACGGGGCGCCGACGAAGGCGAGGGTGATGCCAACTTGCAGCTCACCAGGGCGGGCGATGACTCGGCCGGCGACATCCGCAAGGAGCAGCAGCGTCGCACCGGCAAGCGCGGAGCACGGCAGCACCAGCCGGTAATCTGGCCCAGTCAGGGAGCGAACGATATGCGGCACTACCAAGCCGACAAACCCGATCGGGCCCGCCCCCGCCACAGCTGCACCGGCAAGCAGGGCGACCAGCAGGATCCCCACCGCGCGTGCAGCTGCGACGTTGACGCCGAGGGAGTGCGCGACGTCATCGCCCAAGTTCACCATGTTTACCCGGTTCGCCGTGGCGAACGCGGCGACCAGGCCGACCAGGACGACCGGGGCGACGGTGGCGACAACGTGCATGTCCCGACCCGCTACGGAGCCCGCCGTCCAAAACCTCATGTCATTGAGGCTTTGAGTGTTTGTGAGCACGATTCCGCTGGTCAGCGCGGAACATACCGCACCGAGTGCGGACCCGCCGAGCACCACCGTGATCGGGGTGGAGCCGCGGCTTCGCGCGCTCAGTGCGAATACGAGCGCTACCGCCGATGTCGCGCCGAGGAAACCGACCACCACCGCGACCAGCACCGGTAGCGAGCCGAACACGGCAGTTGCCGCAGCCACTGCAAGCGCCGCCCCTGGGGCGATGCCCAACAGGTTTGTGTCCGCCAGCGGGTTGCGTGTGTGCCCCTGGAGCAGGGCTCCCGCTGTGCCTAGCGCCGAGCCGGCGAGCAGGCCCAGCAGCGTGCGTGGAACCCGTAGATGGGCAACCACGTGCGCCTCCTCGCTGACCTGCTCAGATTTAATGTGGAACGCGAGGGCAAGCCCGTCACGCACAGCGTTGACGCTTTCTGCCACGCTCATCTCCCGCGCGCCGACGGCGAGCGAGAGCAACACCGCGGCGACAGCCGAAATCCCGAGCACAACGACGAATACCGCCTGTTTAGTCGCACTCATGGTCTGTCACCGCCAGTACCCCATAAACGAGACGTGCTGGCGCGGCAACCCTGCCTCATTTACCAACAGGCGACGCATCGCTTTCACCGAAGTGTTCTTGCCGGCGATCCAGTAGTAGGTGTGGCCGGACGCGCCCGCCCCACCGTTGATGGGCTCCCCGCTTCCTGAATACGTCGGGGTTTCCCAGACATTGTCTCGGTCTCGCTGATCCTCTTCGTCGTTATCAGGCTCATCGGCGGTGGGACCTACTGGGGCTCGCAGCAGCTCAATGTCCTGTTTGAGCTGCGCGTAAAGCATGTCCCCATGCCCGGCTTCGGGCTCGGTGCGGAAGTGCCAACGGACGTCAACGTGGGCAGGCGCATCGATTTGGAGTGCGTTGCCCACCGGCACCTCAATGTCGGCGGAACCGGCGAGGTTTTCGGGCCAGTCCTCCAACACTCGGGAGATCGCCGGGAGAGCAGTTTCATCGCCGTACAGTCGAGCGGCCGCGGCGGTGCCAGGAGCGAATTCGATGCCGACGCCGGACGCGTCATCGCGGGTCGGACCGATGATCCACAGCTTCTGCCCGGGCAGTGCGCTTTCCGCCCACGCGGAGGCCGGCCCAGCGTTGTGGCTGTGCAGCACGAAATCCACATCGAGTTCGTCCGGGTTACCGTCGTTGCGCCGGAGGTCGCGAATGGAGTAGGTACGGAGATGCCCGCGCACTTGTTCCGGCATCGCGCGCCAGAGGTCCCACCACCCCTCGGCCGGCAAATCGACAAGCCCCGCCTCCGACGGGATGATGAGTTTGATCCGCAGGTCCATGATGGGCACAGCGGGGCCCATTGCGTCGACACCAGTGAACGTCACACGTTGAAAACTCGGTGCGATGCGCTCGCTGCGAACGACTTTTGCAAGGAAGGGCCGGAAGCTCACTGCACGGACTATATAGGATTGCCTACCCTAACACAAGTGTGGGGCTTGTTAATCAGCAAAGGCTCTTACTGCTGCCACATCATGCTCGGAGCCGCCAGCGCCTTGCGGTCGCGCGCGATAATGAGGCGGTCCACCGCACTTCAGCCGCGAGTCCAGCCGCACTCAGGGTGGTTCAGCAGGCGAGCCGTGAAAGGGCTTATCAGATTCGCTCCCTTGCTCACCTACGTTCGATACGTTAGAAGGTGTCATCTCCCCCAGATCTTTTCAACGTTAGCAATGGCGAAAGGTGCCCCGGCCGCAGTTCATAACCCCTGATCCCACACAGAAGACCACCAGAACATCCAACTCACAAGGTTCAGCAACAGCAGAACCCACGCGCCCATCCAGCGCCGCCCTCCCCCACCTCCCAGCTAGTGAGTTAAAACACGTAACTTGCAGTGTCTGCGCAGGAATATTCAACCTTTCGTTGACGGGAGTTTCCCCGATCACTTCTTCAGTTTCAGGGCCATGCGGTAGCCGTGCAGCGGAAGCGGAAAACGCTACGCACACCTACGACCCCAACGGGAAGCGTCAGAACCCGACCATCACCTTCTTCTCCGGCGACGCGTCCAAGAACGACTACATCGTGGCGAACCAGATCACCATCCGGAATCTGGACAAGGAGCGGCGGTTTGACGTTGTGCTGTATGTCAACGGGATGCCGTTAGGGATCATCGAATTGAAACAGTCCGGTTCCACGGCCACCGTCGAGAATGCGTTCAACCAGCTCCGAACCTACGTTGAAGAATTCCCGATG
This sequence comes from Corynebacterium stercoris, assembly GCF_024160105.1. GTDB lineage: Bacteria > Actinomycetota > Actinomycetes > Mycobacteriales > Mycobacteriaceae > Corynebacterium > Corynebacterium stercoris. The sequence continues at coordinate 53,902 of NZ_JAMFTQ010000004.1, read as the reverse complement.
GCGTTCCGCTTCGCCAACTTTGTGGTCGCTTCCGACGGCATCGATGCCATCTACGGCACGTCGTTCACCCCGCGCGAGCACATGAGCACATGGCGTGTCGACGATGACGGAGAACCATTTGAACAGGCTCCCCTCGTCGTCGTTGACGGCGAGCAGATGACCGAATTCGACATGCTCATGTGGGGCTTGTTCAATGTCGAGCATTTCGGCCAGATCTTCGTGGATTTCACCGCGTTCGATGAAATGGACGGGGAGCTGCGTATGCGTGTGGCTAAACCACACCAGTACTTCGCTGTGACGATTGAACACTCGGTATTGGCCCCGAGGCGTAACGCAGGTTCGCCATCCCGACGGCCGGATCGAGTGGAAAGATACAGATGGGCGGATCGAAGAGGAGGAAGTAGCAGAAATTTGGGGAAGGTTGATTTTCTCTACTTCACGCAACCAACCCTTACGACGAAGCCATCAACTGGCCTGCCACTATCGCTTATCTGCGTGAAGTAACAAGCCGGCTAATCCGAACTCTGAATGAGCATATTCTCCACCTACACGGCTCATGCCCACCTTTTATGTGGCCAATTTTGGTCGGATCCTCCAAACTTCTACCTGTTTAGTGATGTGGGCGACGCTGAAGAAATTGACGGTGCACTCCTCCGAAACGAGCATTTAGCTACGGCCCAAGCGCCCCAATCGGGATGACGGCTACACCATCGTTTCGTCGAATGGCAGGGCCACCAGAGGTGATTACCACCAACGCCGGATCGTCCTCTAGCTGGCCAGCGAACCGTTTCAGAGTGTCGGCGGCGTGATCGATTACCTCGGGACTGTACCCGAGCTTCACCTCGACGAGCACGTCCCGTCCGCCGACGTTCGCGACCGCGTCTACCTCTAATTTCGTGTTTAGACGGGCGTGGTAGACCGTTCTGCCCGTAAGAGCCCGCAGTTCGTGCACCACGAGGGACTCAAAGAGTTGGCCGAAATAGGCGGGATCGCGCAGCAGGTGCTCCGGACCGCGGTCGAGTGCAGCCATGGCGAAGGAGGGGTCAGCGAGATGGCGCTTTGGTGCTTTCCGCAGCGTCGCCTTCGAGCGCAGGTGCGTGAACCAAGCAGGCTGATCTACGGAGACGAAAATGCTCGCCAGTGCGCCAAGATAGTCCCGTGTTGTTTCCCGTGAGGTATCGGAATCTGTGGCGATGGTTTGCAGCTCTAGCTCTGTGCCGATGCCGCGAGCAAGCGAACGGATCATCCGCCTTACGCGCTCCGAGTCACGATTCACCCCTCCGACAGTGTGGATGTCCACGTCGGCGACGGTTTGGATGTAATCCTGGACGTTGTCCAAGGCGTCGCCAAGCGGAAGCCCAACATTGTACGGCAATCCGCCCCGGCACACCCTTTCAGCGAGTTCCGGCAGTGTCAGTGCGGGCGCAGAGAACGGCAACGGGTCACCAGCGACCACCGCGGCAAGAGAAACCGACCCGTCGGATTCCCCTGTCTCAAACAAGGTCATCGTCGACATCGTCATGCGGGCGAACCGGCCAGCGCCCGAGTGGCTCGTCGCGTCCGCCCCGGGTGCCGTGGAACCGGTGAAAATGAACTGCCCTTTCGCCCGGCGCTCATCAATCGAGTGCCGCGCGAAATCCCAGAGACGCGGTTGCAGCTGCCATTCATCGATCAGGCGCGGCGTCGCGCCCTCCAACAACAGCCGCGGGTCCGTGTCCATGGCAAGTACGACACCGGGATCCGTCTCCACGTTGAGGAAACTCGCAGCTTGCCGCTTCGCCGTTTCTGTCTTCCCGCAGCCTTTCGGCCCCTGAATCAGTACCCCGCCCTGACGACGGAGTGCTCTTTCCAATTCGCCATCCGCGAGACGCGGTAAATACCCGTCAGCCATGGGTCCTCATCGTAGCAGCTAGTGGGTCTAGGTTGGCGTTTTGAAAGCAATCTGCTTGGCGTTTTGAAAACGGTTTGCTTGGCGTTTGGGAAATTGGCTCAGGGCGGCGAGTGAGGAATGTGTCGTCGGACCACTTCGGCAGAGAAAGCGGGCCAGATGCAGACGGGAAGATAGTAAAGATAGTAAAGATAGTAAAGATAGTAAAGATAGTAAAGATAGTAAAGATAGTAAGAGATAATAAAGATGCGGGAAAGAGCGGAAATTATGACAGCTATCGGCCGACGACCAAGGAATCCCTTTACCTCGACGCTTGGACGAACTCCACCGGTAGTAGTCGGGCGCGAGCGATATGTTCAGGATTTTTCCAACGCGTTGTATGACGGCCCCGGAGCGCACGAACGCATCTCGATTGTGACCGGACCACGCGGCATCGGCAAGACCGTGTTACTCAACGAGCTGGAAGACTCTGCCAGATCCCAATCGTGGCACGTGGTCTCGGAAACGACGACGCAGGGGTTCACCACTCGAATCCGAGATGCAATCTTGCGCCTCATTGACCGCAACTTTGACGTACCAAGCCGCCGGCTCATCGGTTTCACTCTCCCCTTCAACACGGGAGCAACGTGGGAACACACGGCAACGCACCAACCCGCTCCGACTCTTCGCTCTGTACTGGAGGATTTTTTCGAGCTTCAAGAGACGCGCGACCGCGAACGTCGGCAAGACCCCACTGGCCTGCTTATCACGCTTGATGAACTGCATTATGCGCATATGCAGGACATCGTGGAGTTCGGAACAACCATCCAGCACATGGTTCGCGATGGGCGCGAAATCGCTGTAGCTATGGCTGGCATCCCGAGCGCGGTGAAACCGCTACTTGCGGCTAACGAGGGGAAGAACCCAGTTACGTTTTTACGCCGCGCGAACCGCATAGAAATTGGCCTTATCTCAGAGAATGAGGTTGCCCGCGCCTTGCGAGAGCCAGTTGAAGCTGCTGGGTGGTCGTGGACAGAAGACGCGCTCAGCGCTGCATGCGAAGCAACCGGCGGATACCCGTTTATGATCCAGCTTGTCGGGCAATACGCGTTCAGGAACTCGGATGGCGATGAGATCGCCATCGACGCCGTCGAAAAAGGCGTGGGAGATGCCCGCCGCCGCCTCGGCGAACTTGTCCACGAACCGTCACTCGCTGATCTCTCCCAGGTCGATCGGACTTTTCTCGTCGCAATGTCCCACGATGATGGGCCATCGCGCATCGGGGATGTGGCTGAGCGCCTCGGTGTGGACGCCCAGTACGCCGGTAAGTACCGGCGCCGCCTCATCGACGCGGAAATGATCCAGCCGGCAGGCTACGGGTTCATCGACTTCGAGCTTCCCTACATGCGCGAGTACTTACGTTCCCACCCCGCATCGGACGCGATGGGGCAATTTTCGATGTGGCCCGAGGAAGAATCCTAGGGACCTACACCGCGACCTCGAACCGCGCCTCGGTAGCTTCGCGGACGGACTCGACGGTCTCGTCCGGGGCGACCTCGATGAGGGTGAGGCCCTTCTTCTCGTCGACCTCAAAGACGGCGAGGTTAGTAATGATCAGGTTCACGCACTTCGCGCCAGTGAGCGGCAGGCGGCACTCGGCGAGCACCTTCGAATCGCCCTTCTTGGTGGTGTGCTCCATCATGAGGATGACCTTCTTCGCCCCGTGGACCAGGTCCATCGCGCCGCCCATGCCCTTGACCATCTTGCCTGGAATCATCCAGTTGGCCAGGTCGCCGTACTGGGACACCTCCATCGCGCCGAGCACGGCGACATCGATCGCGCGCGAGCGGATCATGCCGAAGCTTGTCGACGACGAGAAGAACGAACCACCCGGCGCAACCGTAATGGTCTCCTTGCCGGCGTTGATGAGCTGCGGATCAACCTCATCGTCCTTCGGGTACGGGCCGACGCCGAGGATGCCGTTCTCGGAGTGGAGCACCACCTCGAGGCCCTCCGGCAGGTAGCCGGGGATGAGCGTCGGCATGCCGATGCCCAGGTTGACGTACTGCCCGTTCTCGAGCTCCTTCGCGGCGCGCGCCGCCATTTCCTGTCGCGACCAGGCCATTACTCGCTCACCGTCCTGAACTCGATACCGGTTTCCTGCGGGCCGACTTCCACGACCCGATCTACGTAGATGCCCGGCAGGTTGACCTCCGCCGCCGGGATCTCGTCCACAACCTCTTCGGCCTGGACGATGGTGATCTTCCCGCACACCGCAGCGTCCGGGTTGAAGTTCTGCGCCGTCTTGGCAAACACGAGGTTGCCGAAGCGGTCCGCCTTCGCGGCGTGCACGAAGGCGTAATCCGGAGTCAGCGCCTCCTCCATCACGTACTGCTCGCCGCCAAACTCGCGCAGCTCCTTCGGCTTGGAGTACTCGGCGATGGTGCCGTCCGGGTTGTAGCGGGTCGGGATCTCGCCGGTGGCCAGCGGGGTGCCCACGCCGGCCTTGGTGTAGAACGCCGGGATGCCCGCGCCGCCGGCGCGCATCCGCTCCGCCAAGGTGCCCTGCGGGGTGAACTCCACGGTGAGCTCGCCTTCGAGGTACTGGCGCGCGTACTCCTTGTTCGTGCCCAGGTAGGAGCCGATGGAGCGGGAGATGCGCTTGTCCGCCAGCAGCAGGCCGAGGCCGAAGCCGTCGGTGCCCAGGTTGTTCGAAATGATCGTCAGGTCGCCCGCGCCTTGCGCGCGGAGCGCCTCAATGAGTTTGGCCGGGATGCCGACCAGACCGAATCCGCCGACGGCGATGGAGGCGCCGTCCTGGATGTCGGCGACCGCCTCCTCTGCCGAAGAAACCACCTTATTAATCATGTGTCTACCGTAACAGCGGTTCGCTTTCTGCACAAGGGTTCACATATCGAACTGATTGCGAGTATGCTTACACCATCACCGTCGAAGGGAGGTTGCTATGGCAGCACCGCAGCCAGAATCAAACGTGCAGCTCATCCAGAGTCTCAGCCGCGGCTTGGCCGTCATCCGCGCATTCGACGCGGACCGCCCGCGCCAAACCCTCGCGCAGGTCGCCGAAGTCACCGGCCTCCCCCGCGCCACCACCCGCCGCTTCCTGCACACGCTCGTCGCCGAGGGCTACGCGCTTACCGACGGCTCCGAGTTCTGGCTCACCCCGCACGTCCTCGGCCTCGGCTACTCCTACCTCTCCAGCCTGGGCCTGCCGGCGATCGCGCAGCCGCACCTGCAGTCCGCCTCGCGCCTGCTCGACGAGTCCTGCTCAGCCGCGGTACTCGACGACGGCGACGTGGTCTACGTCGCCCGCGCCGCCGCGAACCGCATCATGCGCGAAAACATCACCATCGGCACCCGCTTCCCCGCCTACGCCGCCGCGCTCGGCCGGGTGCTGCTCGCCGGCCTCCCCCAGGAGCAGCTTGAGCAGTACTTGACGACGTCCGACTTCCCGCCGCTCACCCCCAAGACCGTCACCGACCCGGAAAAACTGCGCGAGATTCTCGCCGACGTCGCCGAGCAGGGCTGGTGCATCGTCGATCAGGAGCTGGAGGCTGGCCTGCGGTCGGTCGCCTGCCCCGTCCTCGACGAGCGCGGCAACGTGGTGGCGGCCGTCAACGTGTCGACGCAGGTTGCGGCGTACACGTACGAGGAAATCGTCGAAAAGCTTCTGCCCTCCCTGCAAGCCACGGCGCGCGCGATTTCGCACGACGTGCGGACCGCGGCCCTGAACTAGCACCCAACGAAGGAGAAACCCCATGACTGACATCGTTATCTGCAACCCCAAGCGCACCCCGGTCGGCCGTTACGGCGGCGCCTTCGTCGGCGTGCCCGTGCAGGACCTCGCGGCGACCGTGGTCAACGCGGTGATTGAGGAATCCGGCATCGACACCGCCGTGATCGACGACGTGATCTTCGGCCAGGCCGGCCCCAACGGCGCCGCGCCTGCGCTGGGCCGCATCGTATCGCTGGACACCCAGCTGGGCGAAGGCGGCGTGTCCGTGCCGGGCATGCAGCTCGACCGCCGCTGCGGCTCCGGCCTGCAGGCGGTGGCGACAGCCGCCGCGCACGTCGCTGCCGGTGCCGCCGACGTGATCATCGCCGGCGGTGCGGAATCCATGTCCAACACCGAGTACACCGTGGACGGCAAGGTTCGCTGGGGTGCCAAGGGCGGCACCATGGAATTTGTCGACCGCCTGCAGGAGGGCCGCGAGAAAGCCGGCGGCAAGCACCACCCGATCCCGGGCGGCATGATCGAGACCGCCGAGAACCTGCGCGAAGAGTACTCCGTCACCCGCGAACGCCAGGATAAGCTGGCCGTGAACTCTCACGCGCGCGCGGCGGCGGCCACCGAGAACGGCGACTTCAGCGCCGAGATCGTGCCCGTGAGCGTGCCGCAGCGCAAGGGCGACCCGGTGATCGTGGACAAGGACGAGCACATCCGCCCCGGCACCACCGAGGAGCAGCTGGCGAAGCTGCGCCCGGTGATGAAGATCAAGGGCGCCAGCGTGACCGCGGGCAACGCATCCGGCCAGAACGACGGCGCGGCTGCCATGATCGTGACCACCCGCGAGAAGGCCGAGGAGCTGGGACTGACCCCGATGGCCGTGCTGCGCGGCTGGGCCGTCGCCGGCGTCGCCCCGGAGACCATGGGCATCGGTCCTGTCGCCGCCACCGAGAAGGTGCTGGGCCGCCTGGACCTGACCCTCGACGACATCGACCTGATCGAGCTCAACGAGGCATTCGCCGCCCAGGCCCTCGCCGTGCTCGACGCGTGGGGCATTTCCGAGGACGACCCGCGCGTCAACCCGGTCGGCTCCGGCATCTCGCTTGGCCACCCGGTTGGCGCGACGGGTGCGCGCATGCTGGTCACCGCCGCGCACCAGATGGCGCGCACCGACGCGAAGCGCGCCCTGGTGACGATGTGCATCGGCGGCGGCCAGGGCATGGCAGCCGTGATCGAGAAGCCAACTTCGCCCTGAGCAACATCATCCCCCAAGGCGCGGTAGTAGCGGCCAGGGCATGGCCGCGGGTGGTTGCCTTGTCGCCGCGGTGCCCCCCTTCTGCGCTGACAGCTCCACTTAGGCTTGACTAACTGGAGCCGTCAGCGACAGCGAGTCACACGCGTAACACGCCACCTGCGGTTTTGCGACCTGATTTTCCATCTCTAACTCTGACAGCTCCATTTAGGTCACCCTAAGTGGAGCTGTCAGCGTGAGCGGCGCCACCGGTACCGCACCCTCGCCGTGGCACCCGCCCCTACACTGGCCGGCATGGATCAGTACGGCACCCCTGGGACTCCCAGCACTGACAACACCGGCGGCAATCCCGGACGCGATTACGCGCTCGGGGCGTTCTTCATCATCCTCGCGGTGGCCTCGTTCGTGTTCCTTGACGGGCCGACGGCGGTGTTCATCGGCATCGCGGGCGCAATCGGCGGCGCGGTGTGCATCATCCGCGCGCTCCAGAACCCCGCCGAGCCCGCGCCGGACCCTTTGCAGCTGGAGAACGACGCGATCACCCAGAACTTCGACGACGGTTTCGACTGGGACGCGCACTACCAGCGCGACTTCGGCAGCGAACAGCCAGGCCAGCCGGGCCAGCCAGGCCACCCGGGCCAGCCGGGTGAGCAGCCGCCGCGCGGCTAGCGGTTCTCGCTGTCGTCGGTACGCCTGCGCGGCGCAGCCAGCGCATCGCGTTCGCGCGCGAGCATGAGCCGGTCGAGGTCGGCGAGCACCGCGTCCACGTCCGCGGGGTTGTAACGTCGCTCGCGGCGGGCGCGCTGCAGCTCGTTCGTCGCCGCGGCGAGCGCAACGTGCTGCATCTCGCTCGCGGCAACCCGGGCGCGCTCAAATGCTTCCCGACGCTCGCGGGCACCTTCGGGGTCAACCTGGCGTCGTTCAGAAAGTGCCTCGAGCCATTCCTGCACCATGTCGTAAGATTCGGGCGCGAGCTCAGGGCCGCGTTCCTGAATGGCTTTGCGGGCAGCGGCGTAGGCGCGCTCGTTGAGCTCGGCGTTGACGCGGTCGCCGCGTGCGTCGGGGCCGCTGTCGAGGTCGAGCTGGCGCACAAGCCACGGCAGGAGCAGGCCGGGGATCACCATGGTGAAGGTGAGCACCGACAGCGCAATGACGGAAAGTTCGTGGTGGTAGGCCATGGTTCCGGCCGGGATCGAGAGCACGAGCGCGAGCGTGACCAGGCCGCGCATGCCGGACCAAGCCATGAGCAGCACTTCCTGCAGACGCAGCGGCGCAACGTTGGTGCGACCCTTGCGCTGATTCATCGTGCACAGGACCCACATCCAGGCGAAACGCACCGCGAAGGCGACCAGGGAGAGCACGACACCGATCCACACGGCCTCCCAGAAGTTAGTGCCCGCATCGTCGATAGCGTCGCGCACGCTCATGCCGATCAGGCCGAACGCGAGGCCGGTGAAGAGCAGCTCCACCGTCTCCCAGAACGAGTGGCCGGAGAGGCGATCCTCCGCGGTGAGGGAGGCACGCGAGCTCATCTCAACGGCTGCGATCACGATCGCAATCACTCCCGACGCATGGATCTCCTCCGCCGCAGCGTAAATCGCGAACGGCAGCACCCAGGTGAACGCAGTGCGGATCACCGAATCCGGCACGTGGTCCATGAACCACGCTGCCAGCCTGCCGACGATCAGGCCAATCACCACAGCGACGACCGCGGCGTACAGGAACTTCAAGAATCCGGCCCCGAAATCGATCTCATCGCCGGCGAGCAATGCGGCCAGCGCGACGTTGAACGCGACGATCGAGGCGGCGTCGTTGAACAAGCCCTCCGTCTGCAGGGTGCCGGTGATGCGCCGCGGGATGCCGGCCGGGCCAGCCACGGCATCTACCGCGACCGGATCCGGCGGCGCGATCGCCGCGGCCAGCACCATCGCACCGGCGAGACCGATGCCGGGCATGAGCCACATCGCGGTACCAGTCAGCGCAGCGATGGTGAGAAACACCAGCACTACGGACATGGACAGCACCACGTTGAGCTGGGAGCGGATCATGCCCCACGACGTTCGCCTGGCCAGCGACCACAGCAGCGGAGGCAGGAAGATCGGCAGGATCAAATGCGTGTCGAGGCTCACGGTCTGGATCCCCGGAATGAACAGGACCGGGGCCACCGCAATGGTCAACAGCGCCGGCCACGGTAGGCCGGTGCGCTCACCGATCGCCGCGACGAGCACGGTGGCGAGGAGCAAACCGATGATGGCAAGGAAAACAGTCACGCAGGGCAGTCTACGTCGGCCCCCGCTCAAGCGAGCAGTGCGCGACTACACCTCGTCGAAGAATTCGACGCGCTCGCCGTCGATCACCTTCGACGGCACACCGACCTTGCCGGCTGTCTTCACCTCTGTGTATCCGTCGAGCGCGTCGCGGTACGCGAGGAAACGCTTCAACGCCGGCAAGGAGCCGTTGATGTTCACCAGCTCCACGCCGGGCTCGGGCTTAAAGCCTGCAATCACTCCCGCGCAGTGCGGGCACTGGTCGTGCACAAAAATCTCAGCGCGGATCTCAGCGCGTGCTGCTTCAGGCATCCGTGACCCCCTAGTGCCCGCGCGCCTGGTTGATGGCCTCGCCGTGCTCGAAGAACGGGCGGAGGTGGTTGTCGAACAAGCTGAGCGCAGCGCCGATGGCCATGTGCATGTCCAGGTACTGGTAGGTGCCCAGGCGGCCGCCGAAGAGCACGCGTGCGGAACGCGACTCTTCAGCCGCCAGCTCGCGGTACTTGAGCAGCTTCTCGCGGTCCTCGGGAGTGTTGATCGGGTAATACACCTCGTCGTCTTCCTCGGCGAAGCGGGAGTACTCCTTCACTATCACGGTCTTGTCGTCCGGGTACACGTCCGCGCGCTCCGGGTGGAAGTGGCGGAATTCGTGGATGCGGGTGTACGGCACGTCGGCGTCGTTGTAGTTCATCACCGGGGTGCCCTGGAAGTCGCCGACTTCTAGGACTTCCTGCTCGAAGTCGAGGGTGCGCCAGCCCAGGCGTCCTTCGGCGTAGTCGAAGTAGCGGTCGACGGGGCCGGTGTAGACCACCGGCGCGCCCGGCGACGCCGCCATGACCTCGTCGCGAATGTCGAACCAGTCGGAGTTCAAACGAACGTCGATAAGCTCGTGCTCCGCCATGCGCTCGAGCCACGCCGCGTAGCCGTCGACGGGCAGGCCTTCGTACTTGTCGTTGAAATAGCGGTTGTTGAAGGTGTAGCGCACCGGCAGGCGGGAGATGATCTCCGGCGGCAGGTCGGTGGGATCGGTCTGCCACTGCTTGGCGGTGTAGTGCTTCACAAAGGCGTCGTACAGCGGCTTGCCGATCAGCGCGATGCCGCGCTCCTCCAGGTTCGTCGCCGCCGCCGGGTCGAGGCCCTCACGCTGCTCCTCGATGAGCGCCTTCGCCTCTTCCGGCGAGTAGTAGCGGCCGAAGAACTGGTTGATCAGGCCGAGGCCCATGGGGAACTGGTAGGCGGTGCCGTCGTGCATCGCGAAGACGCGGTGCTGGTAATCCGTGAAATCGGTGAAGCGGATGACGTACTCCCACACTCGGTCATTCGACGTGTGGAAGAGGTGCGCACCGTATTTGTGCACCTCAATGCCGGTTTCCGGCTCCTGCTCGCTGTACGCGTTGCCGCCGATGTGGCTGCGCTTCTCCACCACCAGCACGCGCTTGCCCAGCTCGCTCGCGGCCTGCTCCGCCACGGTGAGGCCGAAGAACCCGGATCCAACAACGATGAGGTCGTATTCCATGCGGCCTATTTTCGCATAGTTGCTTTTCGACGTTTGTTTGCGCGACACGCCGAAGCTTCAACCCTTACTTGAAACTTGAGGGTGCATTACACTGCACATTGATTAACTGTTTTCACATGTGCCCCAGGAGATGAACAGTGCAACAACGACGACGCCTCAATCCGGCGGCCCCGGCCGCCAAGCACCCGCTGCTCGCGGCGCTTCTCGCGGCGATCCTCACCGCGGCCATGATCGCCGCCGCAATGTTTTCCAACGGCCGCATCCTGCAGGTCCAGACGGCGGCTCCCGCCGACGTCGAGGTGTACAGCGACACCGCCTCGTTCGCCGGCGGCGCGGAAGTCACCGTCGACGACGCAGCGATCCGCACCCAGGGCGGCGAGGAAGAGCACGTCCGCCGCGTGGTGAAGGAGTTCACCCGCGACCGCGAGTTCTCCATCTTCGCGCTGACCTGGCGCGGCGACCGCGACATCGCGGCGTACGTGCGCTCCCAGCGTCCCGACGGCACGTGGAACGAGTGGCACGCCATGGACCCGCTGGATCCGCCGGCCGGCTCCGACCTCTTCGGCACCGAGCCGATCTACGTCGAGCCGACCACGCGCGTGCAGGTCTCAACCGGCAATGTGGACATGCTCGAGGGCGGGCGCCAGATTTCCGACGCCCCCACCACCGCCCGCGACTTGGACGCGGTGTTCATCGACGGCGGCGTGGGCACCGTCGCCGGCGACATCACCCCGGTCGTTGATTCCTACTCCCGCTACATGCCAAAGGTGATCACCCGCACGCAGTGGGGCGCCGGTGCTTCCCGCACCCCGACGTACACCGAGCCGGTCACCGCGGTCACAGTGCACCACACCGCCGGTTCGAACAACTACACCGAGGCGCAGGCGCCGGGCATCGTCCGCGGCATCTGGCACTACCACGCGGTCACCCAGGGCTGGGGCGACATAGGTTACAACGCGCTGGTGGATAAGTACGGCAACATCTACGAAGGCCGCGCCGGCGGCCTCGACCGCGCCGTCCAGGGCGCCCACGTCGGCGGCTTCAACACGAACACCTGGGGCGTGTCCCTGCTCGGCGACTACATGCAGACCACCCCGAGCACGCAGGCCATCTCCGCGCTCGGCGAGATCATCGGCTGGAAGGCCGCCGTCGCGGGCTTCGACCCGATGGGCTACAGCTACCACACTGCCGACTTCGACTTCCGCGGCTCCAAGTACGCCGCCGGCCAGGGCGCGACGTTCCCGAACATCAACGCGCACCGGGACTTCCACTACAACCAGTGCCCGGGCGACTACCTCTACGCCCGCATGGGCGCCATCCGCGGCGCCGCGCAGGTGAAGTACACGCAGGTGCGCAGCTCCCGGGTGTTCGCCAACCCACTCATGCCCAACCCGCGGGTGAGCACCACCGAGACCACCACGGACGGCACCAAGACCGTCACCAACACCATCACCAGCCCGGACGGCACCACCACCACGGTGACCAACCAGCAGGGCACCACCCAGAAGGTGAACACCACGCTGCTGTCGGACCTCGCCTCGGGCGACACCGTCGCCATCGCCACCGTCGTAGGCACCATCGCCGGTGTCGCGCTGATCTACGCCTTCCAGCAGGGCATGTTCGACGACGCCATCAAGAACGTCGGCGGCACCGAACTCCTCGCCGGCCTGACCGTCAAGGACATCACGCCGTACATCACCCCGGCGCTGAAGGTCGTCGGCAGCTCCGAGGTCGCCGGTGTCTGGCAGCAGCTCGAGCCCGCACTGGGCAAGGCCGCCGGCACCGTGTCCGGCCCGAACGGCACCGCGATGACGTTCTACGCCAACGGCATCGGCGTGCGCGACGCCCAGGGCCAGATCTTCTCCCTCGTCGGCGAGATCGCCAACGCCTGGCTGCAGCAGGGCCTCGACCTCGGCCCGCTCGGCCTGCCGATTGCGGCGCAGACCAGCATCAACGCCGACGACATCCGCATGGAGTTCGAGGGCGGCACCATCGTGTTCACCCCGTCCACCAAGACGGTGAACATCATCACCAACCGCTAGACCTGGTTATACGACCGCGCGACCGCGTCCTCCCACCTGGCGAGGAGGCGGTCGCGTTCTTCATTGCCCAAGCTTGCGGAGAAGGTGGTTGTCGGGCCGAGGCTCAAAGGAACGTCGATAAGCGAAGCCCCGATCCCCGCCGCCGACGCCGCACCCATCACCGTCGTCTCCATGTTGGCCGGGCGCACCACGTTGAACCCGAGGATGTCCGCCTGCATCTGCATGAGCAGGTTGTTCGCGGTCATCCCGCCATCCACCTTCAGCGTGTCCGGCGAGCCGCCCATCGCGCGCACCACCTCGAGCGTCTGCAGACACGTCGCCTCCAGCGCCGCGCGGGCGATGTGCCGCTTATCGACGAATCGTGTCAGCCCGCAGATAATCCCCCGCGCGTCCGGGCGCCAGCGCGGCGCGAAGAGCCCCGAGAACGCCGGCACGATTGTCACACCGCCCGAGTCCGGCACCTGCGCGGCGAGTGTCTCCGTCTCCTCTGCGGAATTCAGGATGCCCAGCTGGTCGCGCAGCCACTGAATCAGCGACCCGCCGACCGCGACCGAGCCCTCCTGCGCGTACACCGGCGACTGCCCCGCAACCTGGTACGCGACGGTGGTGAGCATGCCCGTCTCGCTGAACACCGGCGTCTCACCCGTGTTGAGCAGCATAAACAGGCCTGTGCCGTACGTCATCTTTGCGTCGTGCCGCTTCAGGCAGTGCTGCCCGAACAGCGCAGCCTGCTGGTCACCGAGCACCCCCGTGATGGGCACCCCACCGAGCGGGCCGCGGCTGCGCACCGGGGCGAACATGCCTATCGACGGCTTAATTTCCGGCAGCATCGCCCGCGGCACCCGCATCGCCTCGCAGAGCTCGTCGCTCCAATCCAGCGTGTTGAGATCCATGAGCAGCGTGCGGCTGGCGTTGGTCACGTCGGTGAGGTGGAGCGAGTTCGCCGCGTCACGCGCACCGCCCGTGAGGTTCCAGATCAGCCACGTGTCCATCGTGCCCGCGAGGAGCTCGCCGCGCTCCGCGCGCTCGCGCGCGCCCTCCACGTTGTCCAGAATCCACGCCCACTTCGGCGCCGACGGGTAGGAGTTGTGCAGAAGTCCCGTCTGCTTCAAGTATTTGCCCAGGTCATCCGTACTCTCCGGGTTCGTGCGCGTGTCTTGCCACACGATTGCGTTGTAAATCGGCCGGCCCGTGTCCTTCTCCCAGATCACCGCCGTCTCGCGCTGGTTGGTGATGCCGAGCGCGCTGATGTCCTCGTCAGCGATGTCCTGCTTCGCCAGCGCCTCCACGACCGCCCGGCGCGTGTTGCGCCAGATCTCCATCGCATCGTGCTCCACCCAACCCTCGCGCGGCATGATCTGCGCGTGCTCGTAATGAGCCTGCGACACCACCGTCCCGTCGGTGTCAGTGATGATCACCCTGGTAGACGTCGTGCCCTGATCAATCGCGGCGATGTACGTGGCGCTGTGCGGCATACCGGCAGTGTACGGGGTGGGGTGCACGGGTTTGTGCAGTGGCGTGGGGTGGGGTGGGCCGAGGCGCGCGGCTGGTACCAGGCGTTTTCCTTGACAGCTCCATTCAGGTTGCAGTGGCCGCTGGAGCTGTCAGCGACTGGAGCTCTCAACGGCAACGCCCTGACCTGCGGTTTTAGTTAGCTGACCCATCAACGAACTCGCTGACAGCTCCAATTGCAACCTGCAGATGGAGCTGTCAGCGTTGAGCAGCTAGAGAACTGGCGCCCCTCAGCAGGTTATCCACAGCGCCCCAGGTGACACATCAACACAACAAGGGTAGTTATCCACAGGCGAGGTGCGCGAGCTTCCGGAACCGCCACCCGTGAGCAACACTGAAGCCCATGGAGGGGAAAACGTATAGAGAACAGAAGCGCGCGGAAGAGCTGGCGCTCATCCGCAAGGTATCCGGTCGAGCTAAGAAAGCAGTGGTCACGGGGCCAGCCGGAGCACGCCTGCTGGGCATCAGCACCTACAACTGGGTTGAGAAGGTCGACCTGCTGAAGCAAGGCAACGGGCACGGGTACGGTCAATCTCGCCCGTACACGGACCGGGTTTACCGCAGCTCCTCCATCGACCCCGAACAGATCAGAACAAAAGACGGCATCGCGCATGCGTCGCTGATCAGGTGTTTCTTCGACAGTTTCAGGTACCACGGCCGCATGGAAGCGCTCGTCCAGATCGAGTCAGCCCGCTACAAGTGGAACACACTTACCATCGAAGAGCTGCTGAAACGCTGCGAAACTCTTCCCCGCGCGAAGGGGCTGCGAGAGTTCCGCAGGCTCATCGAGTACTCCGGAAGCACGAGCCAGAGTCCGCTCGAGACGCTCGCGCGTGACACGATCCTCACCGCGATGGCCGCGGGCGAGCTGCCGGAAGTGCACACGGTCGAGTTCCAGATCCCGTTCTGGATCAAAGCACGCGACGGCACGATGCAGATCGCGCGAGTGGACATCCTCATCAACGGCTACCTGGTCATCGAGCTGGACGGCAGCATCAAGACTGACGGCACGTTCGGCGACCCGGACTTCGTGACTCGCGACGAACGCCACCGCGAAACAGAGTTGCAGAACCAAAGCCTGCTGGTCAGGCGGGCTGGGTGGACAAGCGGCCGGGGGCAGCCGCTGCTGGATCTCATCCGCACGGCGCTCGCCAACCATCCAGCGCCGGTCAACCTCCCTGTGCGCGCGGAGGAAATGGCCCCCTGAGCCCCCGGACCCCCTAGAACCAGTGCTCAAGCACGGCGGCAACACCGTCTTCGTCGTTGGAGGCGGTCACGTAATCGGCGGCGTCCTGCACCAGCGGCGCGGCGTTGGCCATGGCCACGCCCATGCCGGCCCAGGCGAGCATCTCGACGTCGTTCGGCATGTCGCCGAACGCGACGACCTCGGACGCGTCGACGCCGTAGCGCGCGGCGAGTACGGACACGCCGGTGGCCTTGTTCACGCCGGGGCAAGAGAACTCGAGGAGGCCCTCGTCCATGGAGTAGGTCACGTGGGCGCTCGACGGGTCGATCGCGGGCGCGACCAGCTCAAACATCTCGGCAGACGACATGTCCATGCAGCGCACCAGCAGTTTCGCGGCGGGCACACCGATGAGCTCGCCAACCGTCACCACGCCGAACCGCGCGTCCCAAGCGTCGGGGTTGTATTCGCGCGTGATCAGGAAGCACTCCTCCTCCGGTTCGAGTGCGCTGGTGCCCACGCGCTCTACGCCGTAGCCGTGCGGGATGCCGGCGAGCGCGGTTTCGACAGCGTCGACAACGTCGCGCATCGCGTCCGTCGATAGTTCAAAAGCCCTGAGTACGGAGTCGGAGGCCGGCTCGTACACCACGGCACCATTCGCGCACACGCAGATCGGCGCGAGCGGCAGCTGATCAAGCACCGGCATGAGCCAGCGGTGCGGGCGACCGGTCGCAAGCCCGAAATGCACTCCGCGCCGCACGGCCCGCGCCACCACGTCGCGCAGCCGCGGGCTGACGCGGCCCTGCGAGTTGAGGAACGTGCCGTCGATGTCGCTGATGATCAGCTTGGGTGCGCCCATCAGGAGCCTTTCTTCGCTTGCCGACGGCGCTTTTTCGCCGCCTTCTTCGCAGCCCGCGCCTCGCGCTCCGCGGCGTAGATGGCATCGGCTTCCGCGATGGTGGGCGCTCCGCCGCCGAGCGACGCCGGCATCCACGCCTCCCCGCCTTCCACGCCGACGAGTTCGGCGTATTCCTGCCGGGAAGCGTCGAGAAGCTTCTGCATCGCAGCCTTGAGGCGCGCGGTGTCGGTGTCGGCGTCGCCGGTGAGGGCGACCGGCTCGCCGTAGCGGACAATGACGGGCACCTTGCGCAGCTGCTTCGGCAGGTCCTTGGTCCAGATGCGCTGGGAACCCCAGATGACGCAGGGGATCAGCGGGACGTCGGCGGCGTGGGCGATGCGCGCGGCGCCGGTCTTGAACTTGGCCAGCTCGAAGGAGCGGGAGATGGTGGCCTCCGGGAAGATGCCCACCAGCCTGCCGTCCTTGAGCTCGCTGACTGCGTCGTCGATCGCCCCGCCACCCTTCGCGCGGTTGACCGGGACATGGCCCATGGTCTGCAGGATGCGGCCGAGCACCGGCACGTCGAAGACGCTCTTCTTCGCCATGAAGCGCACGAGGCGGTTGCCGCCCAGGTGCGGCCCGACCCCCATGAGGACAAAGTCGTAGTACCCGGTGTGGTTGCCGGCGAGCAGGGCGCCGCCGCGGGCGGGAATGTTCTCGACGCCGTACACGGTGACGTCGATACGCGTCAGTCTCAGCAGGCGCCGCGCCACGCGGACCGCGCCCTGATAGAAGCGCTCCTTCGACTCCTCGGGGTGGTCGGCGGGCGGCGTGTACCCGGCGGGGAGGGTCAGCCCGCTCACGGCACCAGCACGTCCTTGCCCACCCACGGGCGCAGCGCCTCGGGCACGACCACGGAGCCGTCGGCCTGCTGGTGGTTCTCCAAGATGGCGACGAGCCAGCGGGTGGTCGCCAGGGTGCCGTTGAGGGTGGCGGCGGTCTGGGTCTTGCCGTCGGCGTCGCGGTAGCGGGTGTTCAGGCGGCGGGCCTGGAAGGTGGTGCAGTTTGAGGTGGAGGTCAGCTCGCGGTAGGTGTTCTGCGACGGCACCCACGCCTCGGTGTCGAACTTGCGGGCCGCGGAGGAGCCGAGGTCGCCGGCGGCGACGTCGATGATGCGGTACGGCACCTCGACCAGGCTGAGCATCTCGCGCTCGAGGCCCAGCAGACGCTGGTGCATCTCCTCGGCCTCCTCCGGCTTGCAGTAGACGAACATCTCGAGCTTGTCGAACTGGTGGACGCGCAGGATGCCCTTCGTATCCTTGCCGTAGGACCCCGCTTCACGACGGAAGCAGCTCGACCACCCGGCGTAGAGCAGCGGCTCGTTCGAAAGATCGATGATCTCGTCGCGGTGGTAGCCGGCGAGTGCGACCTCGGAGGTGCCGACGAGGTAGAGTTCGTCGCGCTCGAGGTAGTAAATCTCCTCGTCGTGCTCGTCGAGGAAGCCGGTGCCGGCCATGATCTCGGGGCGCACGAGCACCGGCGGGACGATGACCTTGAAACCTGCCTCGCGCGCCTTCTGGGCTGCGAGCATGAGCATGCCCAGCTGCATCCAGGCGCCGTCGCCGACGAGGTAATAGAAGCGCGCGCCGCCGACCTTGGCGCCGCGGGCCATGTCGATGATGCCCAGGCCCTCGCCCAGGTCGAGGTGGTCCTTGACCTCGAAGTCGAACTCGGGCACCTCGCCGACGTGCTCGAGCACCACGAAGTCCTCCTCGCCGCCGGCCGGGGCACCGACGATCGGGTTCGGGATGGCCACCTGCAGACGCGCCACCTCAGCTTCGGCCTCCGCCTGGGTGGCCTCGGCTGCCTTCACGCGGGCCTTGAGCTCATTCGATCCTTCGAGCAGGGCCGGGCGCTCCTCCGGGGAGGCCTGGCCGATCTTTTTGCCGAAGGCCTTCTGCTCCCCGCGCAGCTCATCCGCAACTTGGATGGCTGCGCGCCGCGCCTCGTCGGCGGCGAGCAGCTGGTCCACCAGCGCGGGATCCTCACCGCGGGCGACCTGGGATTCACGGACGGCATCGGGGTTTTCGCGCACACTCTTGAGATCGATCACGCCTTCTGACTCTACAGGCTCGTCCACGCCCTAGACTGGTCATAACCAGCAGCGTAAACTGGGTGTCATGATCACCGACGGCCCCCAGCCCAAGCACGCGCAACTGCGCGAGATTCTGGAGCGGAAGTGCGTCGAGGAGCTCAAGCCCGGCGACCCGCTGCCGGGCGAGCGCGCGCTGGAGGAAGAGTTCGGGGTCTCGCGCATTACGGTGCGCCGCGCCATCGGGGATTTAGTCAACGCCGGCAAGCTGCGCCGCGTGCGCGGCAAGGGCACGTTCGTGGCGCCGTCACCGGTGGTCAGCCGTCTGCACCTCGCCAGCTTCTCGGAGGAGATGCGCCACCAGGACGTGGAGTCGTCGTCACGCGTGCTGCTCTCCGGCACCGCTCCCCCGCCCCCGGAGGC
This sequence comes from Corynebacterium stercoris, assembly GCF_024160105.1. Lineage (GTDB taxonomy): Bacteria > Actinomycetota > Actinomycetes > Mycobacteriales > Mycobacteriaceae > Corynebacterium > Corynebacterium stercoris. The sequence continues at coordinate 35,165 of NZ_JAMFTQ010000004.1, read as the reverse complement.
CGCGGCCTTTTTCGGCACCGCGCCGGACACGCCCCACATTCACTTACGGCGCCTGCGCCTCGGCGACGGGGAGCCCTACGCGGTAGACGACGCCTGGTACAACGCCGAGCTGGTCCCCGACCTGCTCGATAACGATGTGGAGCAATCCGTCTACACCGTGCTGGAGCGCGAATACGGCTGCGGCATCACCGAGGCGGACCAGACGGTGAGCGCGACCAGCGCCGGCATGCCGAACGCGATGCTGCTCGATGTCACGGCCAACACCCCGCTTTTGCACGTGGTGCGCCACGGGCGCAGCGGCGCGATGCACGTGGAGTACTGCACGTCTGTCTACCGCACGGACCGCTACACCTTGCGCACCCGCGTCGTACGCGAGCTGGGTTAGGCTAACCCGCATGGCTTCATCCGGACTCACCCGCACCTCCGCCGCGCGCGCCTTCATGGTGGCTGCACTGGCGGGCTCCGTCGGCGTCGGTTCCTACGGTTTCGTGGCGGAGCGCGCCGGCCAGCCCGACACCGGCGCGACCACTCAGGCGCAGACGGGGACGACGGTTGCGGAGACGAGCGGGAATCAGCCGTCGGCAAGCGAAAGCGCCATGACGTTCACGACGGCGGACCAGGGGTCCTGCCTGACGTGGACGGTGGGGCCGGACGGCGCGATTTCCGGCTTCGAGCAGGCGGATTGCGAGGGCGAGCACCGCTTCGAGGTGTCGTTGCGCGAGGATCTGGGCACGTACCCGACCAGCGAGTTCGGGCCGGACGCGCCGATGCCGAGCCAAACTCGCCAGGCGCAGCTGCGCGAGGAGCTGTGCGGCGCGGCGACGATCCGCTACCTCGACGGGCGCTACGACCCGACCGGCCGCTACTCCATCGCCCCGATCCTGCCGCCGGCGGCCGCGTGGGAGAAGGGCGACCGCACGATGCTGTGCGGCCTGCAGGAGACGGACCGCTCCGGCGCGCCGATCTTGACCACGGGCCGCGTCGCGGACCAGGACCAGGCGCGCGTGTTCGAGCCCGGCCAGTGCGTGGCGGTGGACCAGACCAACTCGCTGACCGTGGTGGATTGTGCCGAGCCGCACCAGATGGAGATCACCTCGAAGGTGTCGCTGGCCAGCGTGTTCCCGGACCACACCCCGGCCGTGGAGGAGCAGGATGCGCACCTGGGCGACGTGTGCACCGCCGCCGCGCAGGACTACCTCGGCGGGGAGGAGAACCTGTACCAGATCACGCTGCAGCCGTTCTGGACCACGCAGAAACCCGCGGCGTGGGACGGCGGCTCGCGCTCCGTGAACTGCGCGCTAGTGTCCTCGCGCCCCGAGGGACAGTTCGCAGAGCTCAGCGGCACCGCGCTCGGGGGCAGGGAGCAATTGCTTATCGACGGCGCACCTCCCGCCGAAAGGCCCGAGCGACGCCCCCTGCGTTCCGAAACCGGGGCTGGCGGTGCTGGCGAGGCGGCACCCGCGCCGGATGCGGAAGCGCCGCAATGACACCGGTGACGCAGGCCGAATTCGAGGCCATGATCAACGACGCGCTGGACACCATCCCGGACGAGTTCGCCCGCCACATGACAAACATGGTCGTGCTGGCGCGCGACTTCAACGAGGACAACCCGGAGCTGCTCGGCCTCTTCGAGGGCGTGCCGCTGCCGGAGCAGTACGCGAACCACTCGGGTTTTCTCCCGGATGCTGTATTTATCTACAAGAACGCGCTCGAGGCGATCTGCGCCGACGAAGAGGAGCTACGCCACGAGGTGAAGGTGACGGTGCTCCACGAGGTGGGCCACTACTTCGGCATGGAGGAGCACGAGCTTCACGAGCTCGGGTGGGGGTAATCCGCCCACTGCACCACGCGCCACTCGCCGAACTCCCCCACCGGGTCGATGACCACGAACTGGCAGTTAGCCAGGTGCGACTGCTCGGCGTACTGGGCGCTGACCTCGGTAGCGTTGGCGGCGAAGGCGCGGATCGCGCCGCCGTGCGAGACGATCACGGTGTTGCCGTCTTTCAGCGCGTAGGGCGCGAGCGCGCCGTGGTAGCGGGCGAGGAAGAGCTCGAGCGACTCCCCCTCTTCAATCGCGGCCGCAAGGTCGCGCTGGTAGAAGCCGCGGAACGCGCGGAAGTACCCCTCGTGGGCCTCGCGGGAATTCTGCATCTCCCAGCGCCCGGCGTTGACCTCGTGGAGGCCCGGCACCGCCGGAATGTCGGCGAACCCGCTGGCGGTCTCCGGGCCGAAGGCCAGCGCCGCGGTCTGGCGGGCGCGCAGCGCCTCGGATGAGACGACGCGGTCCACGTCGTACAGCCCGCGGATCTCATCGCCCGCGGCCAGGGCCTGCTCTCGGCCGAGTTCGGTGAGCTCCGCGCCGGGCAGCTGGGTATCCAGCTTCCGGTCCACATTGGAGGTGGTCTGGCCGTGTCGCAGCAGAATCAGCATGGTCTAGTTTCCTTCCTTGGCGGCGCGAACCCAGGCGTCGGCCTCCGCGATGCGGTCGGAGCTCACGGCGCCGGCGCGGGCGGCACCGGCGGCAACGAAGCGCGGCCACGAGCCCAGGAAGCGCACCCAGCTCGCGCGCAGGTAGACGCCGCGCAGCGCCTCAGCGACGGGCGCGTCGTCGATGTGGCCAACCACGTCGACAAAGAAGTTGTAGGTGTTCGGCTCCTGCCTGGTCGGGCGCGATTCGATGCGGGAGAGGTCCACGCCGCGGTAGGCGAACTCCTGCAGGATGGCCACGAGCGTGCCCGGCTCGTTCGGGGTTTGGAAGACCACCGAGGTGCGGTCGAACCCGGTGCGCGCTGGCGGCGCCCCCACAGGGCCGGCGAGCACGAAGCGGGTGCGGGCTGTGTCCATGTCGGCTACGCCGGTCGCGTGCACGTCGAGGCCGAAGAGGTCGGCGGCGCGCTCCGGCGCGGCGGCGACATCGGCTTCGCCCTCGGCGACCATGCGGGCGGCAGCCGCGTTCGAGGACGCCGAGACGAATTCAACCCCCGGCAGGTTGTCCGCAACCCAGCCCTTAACCTGCTGGTAGGCGACGGGGTGGGTGGCCAGGGTGCGAGCGTCGGCAAGCGTGAAGCCCGGCCGCGCCATCATGGCGAAGCTGATTTCCAGCTCGGTCTCGCCGACGATCTGCACGCCGGGCTCGACGAGCGCGTCGGAGGTGGACGTCACTGCGCCGTCTACCGAGTTCTCGATGGCCACCACCGCGTACTCGGCCTCGCCCGCGCGCACGGCGGCCAGCGCCGCGGCAGGCGAATCGCTCGCCACGTACTCGGGTTCGGGCAGATCGAAGCGGCGGGCGGCGGCCTCAGTGAAGGTGCCGGCGGGGCCGAGGTACGCGATGCGGGTCACGAAAGCTAACGTATCGCAGTTTCCGCGAGCAGGGCGTACGTAATCAGCCAGTGCGTGGCCATGAAATTGTCGCCGCTCAAGTGCTCGCGTGCGGACCGCACGAGCGCCCCCGCCTCCGCACCGGGCATGTGCGCGCCGAGCAGCCGCAACATCCACGCGCGCGTCAGCGCCAACCCGTGCAGGTGCGCGAGCTTCCCGTCGCGCGCGTCCGGCACGTCCAGCACCTGCGAGTAAAAAGCACTTGCTTCACGACGTTCGGGAAAGAACCCCGCAAGCCACCCCTCGAACTCGCCCGGTTCGAGGACCCGCTGCATGAGCACTGCCTCGGCGAGCCCGTTGGACACGAAGTCGTGCGAGCTGAGTTCCCACGCGAATGGGTAGTCCGCGTCCGAACCGAACCATGCGCGGGCTTTCGATTCCACCTGCTCGCACAATGGGTGGCCGGCCGGAAGCGCGTCGTGGAAGAGGTACAGCGCGAGCGCGGAGTTGTCGTGCACGCCGTGGCGCACCGGCATCGGCTGCGCGTGAAGCCACGCGGTCGCGTTCTCCGCGATCTGCGCCTCCAGCGGCTCCAGCGCCGCCGCCCACGCGCCCGCCTCCGGCACCGCGCTGGCCATGTCGCGGCAAGTTTTGCCCAGGTGCAGCGCCCACGCCCAGCCGTAGGGCCGCTCGTACAGCGGGTGGTCGCGCAGGTAGGCGGCTTCGGCGGCGATGGCTGTGGGGTGCAAACGAGCGTCGAGAAGCGAAAGCAGCTCCCCGCGCACCGCCCCGAGGTCCCAGGCGAGGAGTTTCACCGCGGTGGCCAGCATGTGCACACACGAGTGCCAGTCGAAGCTGCCCCAGAACGCGGGGTGGAGGCGCGAGGGCGTGCAGTCCGTGTCGGCGGGGCCGGCGCTGACGTGGTGCGCGGCGGCCGGGAACTCGAGCGTAACTACTTGGGTGATCGTGCGCGCCCACGCGCGGGCGGTTGCGTCGGTGATTGCGGGGGCGTTCACGGCGCTAAAGTTACCGCATGCGCTCCCGCTCCCGGCTGGTCACGGAAATCTGGCTGGTGCTGATTGTCACCTTCGGCACCTCCGGGCTGCGCGCCGCGCTGCGGCTGGTGGATTCCCTGCTCAAGGCCCCGCTGAATGAGCAGAGCACCACGCTTGTCGACGCCGCGTCCACCATCCCCTGGCTCGACCTCGCCCTCCAGGCGACCTCGGCGCTGACGCTCATCGGCTGGGGCGGGCTCGCGTGGTACCTCCTCGGCGAGCGCTGGCGCTGGCCCTCCTGGCGCGACCTCGGTCGCGGCGCCGGATTCGCCGCGCTGATCGGCATTCCCGGCCTGGCCTTTTACGTCGCGGCGGTGCATCTGGGCTTGTCCAAAGTCGTGGTGCCGGCGACGCAGGCGGCGCAGATCCCCACCTCGCTCTTGTGGGCATTCGCCAACGGCTTCGGCGAGGAAGTGGTGGTGGTGATGTACCTGCTCACCCGCCTCGGCCAGCTCGGCTGGAAGCCGTGGCAGGCAATCGCCGCCTCCTCCGTGCTGCGCGGCTCCTACCACCTCTACCAGGGCGTGTCGGCCGGTGTCGGCAACATCGTGATGGGCGCGGTCTTCGCCTGGTACTACCACCGCACCGGCCGCGTCTGGCCGCTCGTGCTCGCCCACTTCCTCATCGATGCCGTGGCCTTCATCGCATACCCGCTGCTCGACCTGTCGTGGCTGGGGATCTAGCCCGGCGACCTACACTGTCCCCATGCCAACCACGCCGCACTCCAACGATCCCCGGGACAACCTGGGGGATTACGTGTTGGGCAAGGACGGTAAACCCGTCGTCGACCGCTACGGGCGCCCGGTGCGCCGCCGCCCCGCGCAATCTTCGGCTCAGCGCCCGGAGCCCACGCGTTACGACGATCGACCCCGCCACCAACCCGTCCGCGATCGCACCCGCGTGGAGCGGCCGGCTGAGCGGCGTACGGAGCGGCCTGTTGAGCGCCCGCGGCAGGAGTATCAACCGCGGCGTATTCCGGAGCGGCCCGTGCAGCAGCGTCCGGTGCAGCAGCCGGCGCAGCGTCCTCCGCGCCGCCAGCCGCGCCCGGAGGAGCAGCCGGTCATCAGCAAGCAAACACAGCGGGCTGGTCAGCCGCGGGTTGCAAGGAAGCGTCGTCAAGCAAAAGTCCCCGGCTGCGCGGCCATTCTTGCGACGATCCTGGTGCTGGTCCTTGCCGGCACCCTGCTTACCGACGCCCGCATGCAGCGCGTCCAGGCAACACCCGAGGAGCGGATTGCGAACACGGCCGGCACGAACTGGCTGCTCGTCGGCTCGGACTCGCGCGAGGGCCTGAGCCAGGAGGACATCGACCGGCTGGGCACGGGCGGCGACATCGGGTCGACCCGCACGGACACGATCATGCTGCTGCACCTGCCGCTCACCGGCAAGGCGACACTGATGTCGATTCCGCGCGACTCCTACGTCGCCGTGCCGGGGTACGGCTACGACAAGATCAATGCGGCGTTCGCGTTCGGCGGGCCGCAGCTGCTCGCGGCGACGGTGGAGCAGGCGACGGGGCTGCGGGTGGATCGCTATGCGGAGATCGGCATGGGCGGCCTCGCGCGCGTGACCGACGCGGTGGGTGGCGTGGAGATCTGCGTCGCCGAGCCTATCGACGATCCCCTGGCCAACCTCAACGTCCAACCCGGCTGCCAGCGAATGGACGGCGCGACCGGCCTCGGCTACGTGCGCACGCGCGCGACCGCCCAGGGCGACCTCGACCGCGTTGCTCGGCAGCGCGAATTTCTCGGCGCACTGGTGGATCGTGTGCTCTCCCCTGCCGTGCTGCTGAATCCGTTCCGGTTCATCCCGCTGGCGTGGACGGTGCCGACACTGTTCGTGGTGGGCAACGGCGACCACGTGTGGAACCTGGCGCGCATCCCGCTCGCGATGCGCGGCGGCATCGAGACCGTGACCATCCCGATCGGCAACTTCATGGACACCGAGGTTGGTAACGTCGTGATCTGGGACGAGTACGCCGCCGAGGAGCTGTTCAGCTCGCTGCGGTAGGGGTTGGGGGGCTGGCCGGATTCTGGGGCGGCAGTGGCTGGACGGCGGTGGAGCTCTCAACACCCTCGCAGACAAGTGTCCAGTTCAAACGTGCAGGTCAGAGAGTTAGCGTTGACAGCTCCAAACGCTGAGAGCTCCAATTAGCTGCAGACCCTAACTGGAGCTGTCAGCACCCGAGCACTCGCGGCTCGACAGTCTCACTGAACACACCGGCACTGGCACGGCACACACCCCGCCGAGACAGACTGAAGCCCTCCCGGCTGCGGGCTCCAAGTCGCGGCCGGGAGGGCTGAAGTATGTGCTACTGACTAGCGCACCGCGGTGCTGCCGCCGGTGGTGCCAGCTGGGCCTGCGCCCGGCTCGTCGCTGTAGGTGGTCGTTGTCGTAGTCGTCGTGGTCGTGGTGGTGCGGGTCTCCGCACCCGGCCAGGTGCCAGCCTCGATCATCTCGCGCTTGCGCTCAACCCAGAAGTCGGCGTTCTTGATGCCGAGTGCCTCGGGGTCGAAATGCGGGTCGAGGCCAGCCTTCTTCTGGCGGGAGTAGTCGCGCATGGCCTTGAGCGCCGGTACCTGCAGGAACAGGATCGCGACGATGTTGAGCCATGCGGTCGCGCCCACGCCAATGTCGCCGAGTGCCCAGGCAGTACCCGGGGTGGTGGTCGCACCGATGAACACGGAGACGACGATGAGAACGCGGAGGAGCCAGATGATGGCGCGGCGGGCACCCTCGTTCTTCACCCAGCGGTTGAGGTAGGTGAAGTTCACCTCTGCCAGGTAGTAGTAGGCCAACACGGTGGTGAAGGCGAAGAACATGATGGCAAGTGCCACGAAGCTCGGGCCGAGGCCGCCGGCCAGGGTGTTCAGACCCTCCTGGACAAAGCCCGGGCCGACCGGGACGGACTCGCCGATGGAGCCGTTGTAGATCAGCGCGCCGTCGGCGGACTGGCCCTCGTGGACGCGGTACATGTCGGTGGAGATGATGATGAACGCGGTGGCGGAGCAGACGAAGAGGGTGTCGATGTAGACGGCGAACGCCTGGACTAAGCCCTGCTTCGCCGGGTGGGACACCTCGGCGGCCGCAGCGTGCTGCGGACCGGTGCCCTGGCCGGCCTCGTTGGAGTAGATGCCGCGCTTGACGCCCCACATGATCGCGGCGCCGATCATGCCGCCGAACATCTCGTCGCGGCCAAACGCGGAGGAGAAGATGAGGCCGAAGACGTGCGGAATCTCGGAAGCGTTGACGATCAAGACGATGATCGCGATCACGATGTACGCAACGGCCATGAACGGCACGACGAGGGATGCGAAGGAAGCGATGCGCTTGATGCCGCCGATGATGATCAGGCCGAGGAGCACGGCCATGATGGCGGCAGAGATCCACACGTTAACGCCCCATGCGTTCTCAACTGCGGCTGCCACACCGTTGGCCTGGATACCTGGCAGGAAGTAGGAGGTGGCCAGGATCATGCAGATGGCGAAGAAGACGGCGTAGAACAGTGCGAACCCGCGGGCGCCGGTGTGGGAGTAAGCCTTCTCGATGAAGTAGGCCGGGCCGCCGCGGTATTCGCCGGTGTCGCGGTCCTTCTCCTTGTAGATCTGCGCCAGGGTGCACTCGATGAAGGAGGTAGCAGCGCCGAGGAAGGCCACGATCCACATCCAGAACACGGCACCTGGGCCACCGAAGGCGATTGCGGTGGCCACGCCGGCGATGTTGCCCACGCCGACGCGGTTGGCCAGGGAGATCATCAGCGACTGGAACGAGGAGATGCCCGCCTCGGACTTCTCGCCGGAGCGCAGCTGGCTGATCATATCCGGCAAACCACGGACCTGCACGAACATTGTGACGGCGGTGAAGTAAACACCTGCGCCGAGGCACAGGAACACCAGGGCCGGGGACCAGATGATCCCGTCAAGGGTACTGATTATCGATTCCACATTGCGCTCCTTGTCGTCCGGGGCTTGCTGGATCCGGGGTTATAAAAACCGCCGAGTTGCATGTGAATCTAGGCGATAAAACTGTGCTGCGCGTCACTTTCACCGGAATTTTTTAAGTCTCGTATCCCAGATTCCTGCCCTGCGCAGTGTCTTCCGGCGACAACGGCGGGGAATTAGAACTGTGAGAAACTTCCACCCCCGAAAGGAGATCGCATGGACCCCGCAACTCCGGGCATCAGCCGCAAACTGCGCCCCGCTTACGACGTCAAGGAAATCCCGGCGCCCCACGAGCAATACGACGGCATGTTGTCTGAAACGAACGTCGATACGCAGAGCCCGGTGCATGCGCCGCATGTGTGGCGCTTCTTCCTGTACTCGGGCATCGGCATATTCGCCTTCTTCATCCCCTTTACTTGGAACGAGAAGAGGACGATTCTGCTGGATCACATCGTCACGCTGATCACCAAGACGCTCGGCGAGGGCACCCAATACCTCGCGTTGGCGGCGATTGTCGCGGGCACGGTCTACCAGTTCGTCTCCGGCCGGTGGAGGCAAGACATCGCGCGCATGGTCTTCGCATTCCTCTCGGTGCTGGCCGTGGTGTTCTGCGCGATGCTGGTGTTCGGCTTCGGACCGGCGTTCTTGCACAACCCGGACATCGGCCCGTTTATCCTGAACAAGCTGGTCATCTCCGTGGGCCTGCTGATTCCGGTGGGCGCAATTTTCCTCGGCCTGCTCGTGGGCTTCGGCTTGATGGAGTTCATCGGCGTGATGGTGCAGCCCATCATGCGCCCCGTCTTCCGCACCCCGGGCAAGTCCGCCGTCGACGCGGTCGCGTCCTTCCTGGGTTCCTACTCGCTCGGCCTGCTAATCACGGACCGCATGTACAAATCCGGCCACTACAACGGCCGCGAGGCAGCCATCGTTGCATCGGGTTTTTCGACGGTCTCTGCCACCTTCATGGTCATCGTGGCCAAGACGCTCGACATCATGGACCACTGGACGGCGTATTTCTGGCTCGCGTTCGTCATCACGTTCATCGTCACCGCGATCATCGTGCGCATCCCGCCGATCTCCCGCATTTCCGACGACTACTACCCCGGCGCGCAGCCGCACCCTGAAGCGCAGATCACCGGCAACCGCTTCGTGGCGGCGTGGAACGAGGCCAAGCGCGAGCTGGCCAAGGCGGACAGCCTGGGCAAGGTGCTGTGGGTGAACTTCCGCGACGGCATCACCATGGCCGTGCAGGTGATCCCGGGCATCATGTCTGTCGGCGTGATCGGCCTGGCACTGGCCACATACACCCCGGTCTTCAAGGCGCTCGGCGTGGTGTTCTACCCGCTGGTGTGGGCGCTGCGCCTGCCGGACCCGTGGGCGACCTCGGGCGCGCTGGCCACCGGTCTCGCAGAAATGTTCCTGCCGGCCACACTGGTGGCGGGCTCGGACGACATGGTGCTCAAGTTCACCGTCGCCGTGGTGTGCGTGAGCCAGATCTTCTTCTTCTCGGCGATGGTGCCGGCGGTGCTGGCCACCGACATTCCGCTGAACATCGGCCGGATGGTGGTCATCTGGTTCATCCGCGTCGTGCTCACCGTGCTGATCACGGTGCCGGTCGCGCACCTGGTGTTCTAGGGGGCCACGGCCGCCGCGTGGGCGCCGACGATATCGTCGATCAGCCGCGCGGCGGCCTTTGCCGTGCGCTGGTCCACATCGAAGTCGGGGTTGAGCTCCACCACATCCACAAGTGCCACGCGGCCGGTTTCGGCGACAGCCTCGACCATCGCGCGCAGCAGCGCGAATTCCACGCCGAACCCGGCCGGCGCGGACACACCCGGAGCGACTGCCGCGGGTAGCACGTCGAGGTCGATGCTGAGGTGGATCGGCATGTCGCCCGCCACGGCCTCCACGGCGCGGGCGGCGGCCTCGCGGGCGGTGAGCAGAGCGAGTTCGGTGTCCTCCACCGTCGTCACGCCGAGCTCGGCAGCGGTATCGAAGAGCACCTTGGTGTTATTGGGGCGCGAGATGCCGAAGACGCTGTAGTCGAAGGCGGTGCGCCCGACCAGGTCCGCGATCTGCAAAAACGGCGTGCCGGAGGTCGGGCGCTCAGCGCGGCGGAGGTCGAAGTGGGCGTCGAAGTTGATCACCTTGAGCGGCCCGAGTGCTTCGTAGGCGCCCCGGTGGGAGGCGAATGAGGTCTCGTGGCCGCCGCCGAGCACCACCGCCAGGTTCCCGGCGCCGGTCAGCTCGCGGACGCGGTCACTCAGCTCGCGCTGGGCGGCTTCGAGGTCGTCGCCTTGGGTGGTCACGGTGCCTGCGTCGAAAAGCGGTAGCTCGTGGTGGACGGCGAGCCCGCCGAGCGCGGCGCGCAACGCCTGCGGCCCGGACGCAGCACCCTGCCGTCCTCCGTTGCGCGCAACGCCCTCGTCGGAGGCGAAGCCGATGAGGGCCACGGCATCGCGCGGCGCGCCGAACTGCATCTCGCTGTGCCAGCGGGCGTGCTCGGGGCCGGGGCCGTCGTCGCGGCCGGACCAGGGCTCGGCGGGGGCGAACAGGGGTGCGGAGACAGTGTTCATGGCGCACAGCTTAACCGCGTTTCCACCCGGCATACTGTGAGCCATGAACAACTCCCCGGAGAGCAAGCCCCAGGTCCCGGCGGCGCACAACGTGCTGCGGATTCTCACGCTGCTGTCCAACACGGACGCGCCGCTTTCGGCCGCGCGCATCCAGCGCGAGCTGGGTCTGCCGCGCTCCACCACGTACCACCTGCTCAAAGAGCTGGAGGAGTCCGGCTTCGTCGTCCACCTGGATAAGCCCAGCACGTACGGCCTGGGGCTTGCCGCCTACCGCATCGCGCAGGCGTACACCACACAGCAGCCGCTGGTGCGCATGGCGGCGAAGGCAATGGGGTCGATCGCGCAGCTCGCGGGCGGGTCGACGCACCTGTCGCGCCTCGCGGGGTCGGAGATTGTGTACCTGGACGAGCAGCGGGCGGCGCACGCGGTCTCCCTGGTCACCGAGGTGGGGGTGCGGCTGCCCGCCTTGCGCACGGCATCCGGGCGCGCGATGCTGGCGCACCTGCCGGACGCGGAGCTGCGCGCCGTGTTCGACTCTTCAGGGGAGAGGCTGCGTTACCGCGACGTGCAGGCCACACTCGCCGAGGTGCGGGCGCGCGGCTGGGCCAGCGAGTACGAAGAAGTCAGCCGCGGCCAGGAATCCGTCGCTGTCGCGGTGGTGGACCACCTGGGCCGCCCCGCCGCGGCGCTCGCCGTCACGTTCCCGGTGGGCGCGCCCGAGCAGCGCAAACTTTCGCTCGTTGATGCCTTGTCAGCCACCTCAAACGACATCGCCAACCGATTCTTCGGCAAGCGTTGATTCCCCTCCCCTAGCAGGCGACGGCCGGGCTGCTTTAGGATGGCTGCCGAACCGCGTTTGGCTGTCGCGCGTCGCTCGCCTTGTGCACCCTTGATGCACCTCGACCCACGAAAGGACAGCCATGACCGCCCACTCCGCTTCCCCCTCCACCGTCACCGTCGGCATTGGTGCGCTGCGCATCGAAGATGTTGTCGCCGTTGCGCGCCACGGTGCGCAGGTGGCTATCGATCCGGAGGCGATCGAGGCCATCGCCGCGACCCGCACGCGCGTCGAGGAACTCGCCAGCGATCCGACCCCCGTGTACGGCATCTCCACCGGCTTCGGCGCGCTCGCCCGCCGACACATCCCGGAGGATCTGCGCGCCCAGCTGCAGGTTTCCCTCGTGCGCTCCCACGCCGCGGGCTCCGGCACGGAGGTGGAGGAAGAGGTCATCCGCGCGCTCATGCTCCTGCGACTGTCCACCCTGTGCACCGGCCGCACTGGCGTACGCCCGGTCGTCGCCGAAACGTACGCCGCCGTCCTCAACGCCGGTATCACCCCGGTGGTCTACGAGTACGGCTCGCTCGGCTGCTCGGGCGACCTCGCGCCGCTCGCCCACTGCGCGCTCACGCTCCTCGGGGAGGGCGAGTGCCGCGTCCGCGGCGGGGCGATCGTGCCTTCGGAGCAGGCGCTTGCCGACGCCGGGATTGCACCCCTCGTGCTGCGGGAGAAGGAAGGGTTGGCGCTGATCAACGGCACCGACGGGATGCTCGGCATGCTGTGCCTGGCTATTACGGACTTGAAGGATGCCGCAAAGGTCGCCGACATTGCCACCGCCATGACCGTGGAGGGCCTCAAGGGCACCCTCACCGTGTTCGATGCGGACTTGCAGGAGCTGCGCCCGCACCCGGGCCAGGCCGACGCGGCGGCGAACATCCGCGCCGTCGCCGCCGGCTCCCAGATCCTCGACGCGGCCGTCGAGGAGTTCAAGTCCAAGCAGGTGCAAGACGCCTACTCGGTGCGCTGCGCGCCGCAGGTCGCGGGCGGTTTCCGCGACACCGTCGCGCACGCCGAGCTGGTGGCCGGCCGCGAGCTCGCCTCCGCGGTGGATAACCCGGTGGTAGCCAAGGACGGCCGCGTGACATCCAACGGCAACTTCCACGGCGCGCCGGTGGCCTACGTGCTGGACTTTTTGGCCGTGGTGGCGGCTGATCTTGCGTCGATTAGCGAGCGCCGCACCGACCGCTTCCTGGATACCGCCCGCAACCGCGGTCTGAACGCGTTCCTCGCGGACGATCCGGGCGTGGACTCCGGTCACATGATCGCGCAGTACACGCAGGCTGGCATCGTGTCCGAGCTGAAGCGCAACGCGATGCCCGCGTCGGCGGATTCGATCCCGAGCTCCGCGATGCAGGAGGACCACGTCTCCATGGGCTGGGCGGCGGGCCGCAAGCTGCGCCGCAGCGTCGACGGTCTCCAGCGCGTCCTGGCGGTGGAGATCCTCACCGCGGCCCGAGCGCTGGACATGCGCGAAGGCGAGACCGCACCCGGCACTGGCGCGGCAATCGCGGCCCTGCGCCAGCGCGTTGCCGGCCCGGCCACAGACCGCTTCCTCGCCCCGGAGATCGCCGATTCCGTCGCGTTGGTGCAGGACGGGACGTACGTGGCGGCGGTGGAAGCGGTCGTCGGCACGCTGCGTTGATGCGCCGCGAGCGACGTCTCAAATCCGAGACACGTTCCAGCACGATGCCGTGGTGAAGGCAAGCGCTGCGCAGGTAGCCTGCATCCAACGCGGCGGGGACAGCCCCGGTTTGACCGGCCCGCTGCACACACCACGCAACCAACACACGTTGAAAGGGGCCCACACCGATGGCGAAGAACTGGTCCGAGGGCGCGCGCGAGGTGCGCGCCCCGCGCGGCGCTGAGCTGACCGCGAAGTCTTGGCAGACGGAAGCACCGCTGCGCATGCTGCAGAACAACCTCGACCCGGAGGTGGCAGAGCGCCCCGACGACCTGGTGGTGTACGGAGGCACCGGCCGCGCCGCCCGCAGCTGGGAGGCCTTTGACGCGATCTGCGACACGCTGCGCGACCTGGAGAAGGACGAAACGCTGCTCGTGCAGTCCGGTAAGCCGGTCGGCGTGTGGAAGACCAACGAGTGGGCCCCGCGCGTGCTCATCGCCAACTCCAACCTGGTGGGCGACTGGGCCAACTGGGAGCACTTCCGCGAGCTCGAGGATGAGGGCCTCATGATGTACGGCCAGATGACGGCCGGTTCCTGGATCTACATCGCCACCCAGGGCATCCTGCAGGGCACCTTCGAGACCTTCGCGGCGGTTGCGCGCAAGCGCTTCGACGGGACCCTCGCCGGCACCCTGACGCTCACCGGCGGTTGCGGCGGCATGGGCGGCGCCCAGCCGCTGTCCGTCACCCTCAACGGCGGCGCCTGCCTGATCGTGGACGTGGACGAGTCCCGTCTGAAGCGCCGCCAGGCCAAGCGCTACCTCGACGAAGTCACCACCGACCTCGAGGAGGCAATCACGCTGGTCACTGAGGCGAAGGAGGAGAAGCGCGCCCTGTCCGTGGGCCTGGTGGGCAACGCGGCCGAGGTGTTCCCGGAGATGCTGCGCCGCCACCGCGCCGGCGAGCTGACGGTGGACATTGTCACCGACCAGACCTCCGCCCACGACCCGCTGTCCTACCTGCCCACCGAGCACACCGTGGCCGAGTGGCACACCGAGGCCGCCGCCGACCCGGTCACCTTCACCAAGAAGGCGCGCGAGTCCATGGCCGCGCAGGTGCAGGCGATGGTGGAGTTCCAGGACGAGGGCGCCGAGGTCTTCGACTACGGAAACTCCATCCGCGACGAGGCCCGCAAGGCCGGTTACGGCCGCGCCTTCGAGTTCCCGGGCTTCGTGCCGGCCTACATCCGCCCGCTGTTCTGCGAGGGCCTCGGCCCGTTCCGCTGGGTGGCGCTCTCCGGCGACCCGGAGGACATCAAGGTCACCGACCAGGCCATCAAGGAGGCGTTCCCGGACAACGAGCACCTGCACCGCTGGCTCGACGCCGCGGAGGAGTACGTGGAGTTCGAGGGCCTGCCGGCCCGCATCTGCTGGCTGGGCTACGGCGAGCGCGCCAAGGCCGGCGTGATCTTCAACGACCTCGTCCGCGAGGGCAAGGTGAAGGCCCCGATCGTGATTGGCCGCGACCACCTCGATTCGGGCTCCGTCGCTTCCCCGTACCGCGAGACCGAGTCCATGCTGGACGGCACCGACGCTGTGGCGGACTGGCCGCTGCTCAACGCCATGACCGCCGTCGCCGGCGGTGCCACCTGGGTGTCCATCCACCACGGCGGCGGCGTGGGCATGGGCCGCTCCATCCACACCGGCCAGGTCACCGTGGCCGACGGCACCGAGATCGCCGAGGCGAAGCTCCGCGCGGTGCTGACCAACGACCCGGGCATGGGCGTGATCCGCCACGTCGACGCCGGCTACACCCGCGCCAACGAGGTGGCTGAGGAGCGCGGCGTGCGCATTCCAATGCCGTTCACCGCCCGCGACTAACCCAATCCGCGCTAGAAAGGACGCCATGCGCACCCTGTTCACCGGCATCAGCGAACTCCGCACCGTTTCGGAGCAAGGCACCATCAAGGACGCTTTCTTGCTTATCGACGGTCCCGTTATCCACTCCCTCGGTCCCGCCGCCGACAGGCCGTCGGACGCGGAAGTGGATGAGGTGGTCGATCTGGGCGGGCGCGCGGTTTTGCCCGGCTGGGTGGATAGCCACACGCACATGGTGTTCGACGGTAACCGCGCGGAAGAATTCGAGGCGCGCATGGCGGGTGAATCCTACGCCGCCGGCGGCATCGCGGTGACCATGGAGGCCACCCGCTCCGCTGGCGAGGAGCGCTTGGACCAGCTGGTGCGCGAGCGCATCGCAGCTGGCCACGCCGGCGGTACGACGTGCTTCGAAACGAAGACGGGCTACGGCCTCAACGTCGAATCCGAGGCGGAAGCGGCGCGCGTCGCCGCTCGCCACGCGGATGAGGTGACGTTCCTCGGTGCCCACCTGGTGCCGCCCGGCGCGGATGCCGAGGAGTACGTCGAGCTGGTGGTCGGCCCGATGCTGGACGCGGTCAAGGACCACGCGCAGTGGATCGACGTGTTCTGCGAGCGCGGCGCCTTCAACGAGGAGCAGTCCCGCCGCGTCCTCGAAGCGGGCAAGGCCGCTGGTTTGGGCGTGCGCGTCCACGGCAACCAGCTCGGCGAGGGCCCTGGCGTGGCGCTCGCGGTGGAGATGGGCGCGGCCAGCGTCGACCACGTCAACTACATCACGGATGAGGATGTGGCGTTGCTGGCCGGCTCCGATACCGTCGCCACGCTGCTGCCCGCCTGCGACCTGTCCACCCGCGAGGACCTCGCCCCGGCGCGGCGCCTGGTGGATGCTGGCGCGCGCATCGCGATCGCCTCGAACCTGAACCCGGGCACGAGTTTCACCAGCTCCATGAACTTCTGCGTCACCACCGCGGTGCTGCAGCAGTACCTCACGCTCGACGAGGCGATCGAGGCCGCGACCGCAGGCGGAGCTTTTGCTTTACGACGGCACGATGCGGGCGGCGGCAAGGATCCCCAGGGCCGTCCTGCCAAGGGCACCATCGTGCCCGGCGCGGCAGCAGACCTGCACGTTCTAGACGCGGAGAACGCGATCAACCTCGCCTACCGCCCCGGTATGCCGATTACCTGGCAGACCTGGGTCGCCGGCGAGAAAGTGCACGGGTAGGTTTCGAGGCATGCACGCGCAAACCTCGGAAGATCTGCTCGATGCCACCCTGGTGGCGGCGCGCTTCGCAACAGACAGTGGCGCGCGCATCGAACTCGTTGACGCAATCGAGATGCTCGGTTTCGACAGGGCCGAGCTCGAGGCCGAACTCGCGGAAGAAATCGCTGACGGACTTATATAGTCACCT
The DNA here is from genome assembly GCF_024160105.1 of Corynebacterium stercoris. Taxonomy (GTDB): domain Bacteria; phylum Actinomycetota; class Actinomycetes; order Mycobacteriales; family Mycobacteriaceae; genus Corynebacterium; species Corynebacterium stercoris. The sequence goes on along the minus strand of NZ_JAMFTQ010000004.1, from coordinate 18,530 downwards.
GGCGGGACTTGATGTTGTCCAGCTGCTTGCGCTCGTCGGCGGTGAGCTGCGCGTCGGAGGCGTACTCCTCCTCGATCGCCTTGTTCAGCGTCACCAGCGCGTCCGCGTAGGACTCGGCCGGCACGGTCGGGTCGAGGTCCCACACCGGCACGGCCACACCGTGGGTGCGGAAGGCGCCGGCAAACTTCGAGCCCTCGCCCAGGTGCAGCTCGCCGCGCGCGGCGATGCGGGCCAGGGCGGCGAGCATCTGGTTCTCGTTGTCCTCCGGGCGCACCCAGCGGATGTGGGCCTTGCCGTTGCCCGGATCAACCCACCAGACAGAACCTGGCACGTCGGCCTTGACCTGCGAGGAAGGCACAACCGCGTCGTTGGCGCGGGCGAGTGCCTGGCGCACCTCGGCAGGAATTTGCGCGCCCTCGGGGAACCACCACGAGAAGTCGTTGTACTCGGTGATGGTGAGCTCGGAGGAAGCGTCGATAAGCGTGGAAAGCTCCGGCTGCGTGCCGTCCGCGACGGTGGAGCCCAGCGTCGTGCCCGGCTCGGCGGAAAGCGCCCAGTTCAGTGCGTACGCCAAGTCGCGGCCGGGGTTCTGCGAGTGGGAGCCGACCTGGAGCGCGACGAAGCGCTCGCCGCCCTCGCTCTCGGCGCGGACTAGGCCTGCGCCGGCGCCCGGAAGCACGGTGACCAGGTTGATCGGGGTACCGTTGACCTCGGCCGTTGCCACTGCGGAGGGGACGAACTCCTGCAGTGCGATGAGGTCGGTCTCGGCGGCCAGCCCGCCGAACGGGCGGGGATCCTTCGCCAGGGCCTCGCGCTCGGCGGCGCGGGCGGCGAGCTTGGCTTCGCGGCGGGTCATACCCTCCGGCAGCGTGTCCTTGGCCTTCTGCTTCTTCGGTTTCCTAGGTGCCATGGTTGGCAATCGTACCGATTGTCTGCAGCGCCAGATCTGGCAGGTCGGTGGCCATGACATCCACGCCGTGATCTTGGCACCACTGCATCTGGCGCGGGGTGTTCACGGTCCAGGTGTACGTCTTCAAACCCTTGAAACCCAGCAGGGAGGGCCGTGCCTGCAGGTGGGTCAGCCCCGGGCCCACGCCGTACGGGCGCGAGAGCATGGCGTTGCCGGGATTCCACTGCTTCTCCCGCAGGCGGAATAGGTAGAAGGTCTCCAGCTCCGGCGCGAACTCGGTGAAGTAGCGAATAGCCTTGTGGGAAAAGGAGATGACGTTCACGTATTCGGAGTCCCAGAGGTGGGTGTAGCGCAGCGCTCGCAGCGTCTGCTCGTCCACCTCGGGGCCGTAGAACGTGGGGTGCTTCGTCTCTATATAGATGTGCTTGCCGGGGTAATCCTGCATCAGTTCCAGCAGCTCCTCGAGCAGCATGATGCGCTGCGGATCGTCCTCGGTGCCCGCGTTGAGTTCGCGCAGTTCCGCGTAATCCATGCAGCCGACGCGGCCGCGGCCGTTGGTGGCGCGGTTCACCGTCGCGTCGTGGAACACCACGAGTTTCCCGTCGCGGGTGAGGCGCACGTCGCATTCGATGCCGTGAATGGGCAGCTCGAGCGCCGCTTCGAACGCGCGTTGGGTGAGTTCGGGGTACATGCCGGAGAATCCGCGGTGCGCCACAATCTCAGTCACGGGTGCCACGGTATCGCGCCCCACACCCGGCCGCGATTTTTGGGACAATGAGCGTCATGTTTGTCGACGGCAGCTTCAACCCCCGTTCCATCCTCCGCCGCCTGCCAGGTCCGTTGTCCGACGTCGTGCCGGAGACCGTGAACTCGGTGCGCAACGCGCGGCGCCGGTACTCGGTGAGCCGCGACGGTGTCCTCGCCGCCCCGGTCGCCGCCCTGCAGGTATTCGCCGACCTCTCCCCCGCCCTGCGTCTGCAGGGTCTGCAGCGGCTGCCCCAGAGTTTCCGCGCAGGCGCGGTCGGCGCGGAGGTGGCCACGTGGGGCGCGGTCTCGCCGTCGTTGCTGCCCCACAACTGGTTCGCCACCGCCATGAACGTCGGCGTCCTGCAGGGCATCGGCCACGGTGCGGCGACGGCCGTCGCGCAAGCGGTCCGCCCCGGCAAGCAGCGCGCGAGCGGCCCGCTGCCGCGGCCGGCGCGCCTCGCCATGACGGGCGTGACGCTCGGCATGTACGGCACCGCGCTGTGGCGCCGCAACCACCAAGAGGAGCTCGTCGAAGTCGAGGGCGAGTACTCGGTCTGGGACACCCTCGGCGGCCTCGCGCTCGGCACCGTCGGCTACGGCGCGGTGCTGGCCATCGGCGAAGTCATCCAGAGCTTCGTCGACGCGATCAACAGCGTCTTCGGCAAGAAGCTGCCGCCGGTGACATCCTGGCCGCTGGCGATCGCGGTCGGCGGCGGTGTCATCCTGCTGTTCACCGACCGATTGGTCATCCGACAGTTCCTCTCCCTCGCGTCGCGCCAGGCCGCGGAGCTGGACCGCGCCTTCATGCGCGGCGCCGACCAGCCGACGGAGCCGGAGCGTTCCGGCTCCCCCGATTCGATCGTCGACTGGAGCGACATGGGCCGCCAGGGCCGAGCCACCGTCGCCGGCGGCCCGCGCAAGTCCCAGATCGAGCGCGTCCTCGGCGGCGACGAGGAGGCGATGGAGCCGATCCGCATCGTCATCGGCCTCCACGGCCTCGAGCAGAACGAATCCCCGGATTTTGAGGCGATGGCGCAGGAAGCCATCTCCGAGATGCACCGCACCGGCGCCTTCGAACGCAGCCACATCGCCATCATGTCCGGCGCGGGCACCGGCTGGGTCAACGATTTCCACACCTCTGGCCTGGAGTTTGTCACCCGCGGCGACTGCGCCGTCGTCTCCATGCAGTACTCCTTCCTCCCCTCCGCGTACTCCTACATCGCCGACCACGAGTCCCCGGTGCGCTCCTCCCGCATCCTCGCGCGCGCGATTCAGGAGGAGCTTTCGCGTATCGACGAAGCGTCCCGCCCCAAGTTGTACGTCGGCGGCGAATCGCTCGGGGCCTACGGCGTGTCCGACGCGTTCGAGTCGGTCGAGGAGTTCATGAAGGGCACCTCGGGCGGCGTGTTCACCGGCGTGCCGGGGTTTGCGAAGAACCACAGGGAGCTGACCAGGCGTCGGGAAGCGGGAAGCCCCGAGCGCCTCCCGCTTGTCGACGGCGGACGCCACGCCCGCTTCGTCGCCCACCCAGACCACCTCGAACACGACTTCCAGGGCGATGCCTACGCGAACGAGTGGGAAAGCCCGCGCTACGTCTTCGCGCAGCACGCCTCCGACCCCGTGGTGTGGTGGGAGCCGAGCCTGCTGTGGAAGGCCCCGGACTGGCTGACAGAACCCGGCTCCCGCGGGCAGAAGGCTCCGGACGCGCAGAAGCTCGACGTGCTGCAGACGCTGCGCTGGATGCCGCTGGTGACGTTCTGGCAGGTCGGAGTGGACCAGTTGATGTCGCAGGAGGTGCCCAGCCCCCACGGGCACAACTACCACGACGAGACGGTGGCGTATTGGAACGCCGTGATCCACGGCCCCGGCAAAGGGTTGAGCGCGGACCAGCTCGCGCGCGCCTCCGAATGGATCCACAACGATGCCGTCAAGCTGCGCAAACCCCCGGGCGGCTTCCCGTCGAAGTACGGGTACTAGGGTCGCCTCCCGGACTGATCGAATGAGCCCGGGCCGCGCAGGCCGCTAGATCCCGCAGGCCACCCCGGTGGAGTGGTGGGGGCAGTAGCCGTTGGGCACCTTGTGCAGGTACTGCTGGTGCTCGTCCTCCGCTAGGTAGTAATCGGCGCCGGCGGCGACTTCGGTCGTGATGGCGCCGAAGCCGGCGTCGGCAAGCGAACGCTCGTACTCCGCGATCCACTCGCGGATCTGCGTCGCCTCTTCCTCCGTGTCCGTGTAGAAGGCAGAGCGGTACTGGGTGCCCACGTCGTTGCCCTGGCGGTAGCCCTGCGTCGGGTCGTGCGCCTCAAGCGCGGTGCGCACCAGCTCCTTGAGCTCGATGTTCGCTGGGTTGTACACCACCTCAACCAGCTCGACGTGGTTCGTCTGCCCGCTGCACACCTCGCGGTACGTCGGGTTCGGTGTCACGCCGCCGCCATAACCGACGGAGGTCGAATCCACCCCGTCGAGCTGCCAAAACATCTTCTCCGCGCCCCAGAAGCAGCCGATGCCGATGAGCAGGCGGCGCTGCTCCGGCAGCCACGGGCCGGTAATCGGCGTGCCCAGCACGGCGTGGGGACGCGGGTTGGCGAGGATCGGGGTCTCGCGGCCCGGCAACGCTGCCTCGGCCGGGACCAATTTCGGAGTCGGTGCAAAAAGGAATCCCATACCTTCTCTAACGACGGCTCCGGCCCTTGTGTTCCGAATTTGTCTACCATGGGGCTCGCACTTGCTTTTCGACGAAAGGATTTAACCATGGCTGTCTACGAGCTTCCTGAACTTCCCTACGCTTACGACGCGCTTGAGCCGCACATCTCCGCAGAGATTATGGAGCTGCACCACTCCAAGCACCACGCCAACTACGTGAAGGGCGCAAACGCCGCCCTCGAGGCGCTGGAGGCAGAGCGCAACGGTGAGGCAGACGCAGACAAGATCCGCGCACTGTCCAAGAACCTCGCGTTCAACCTGGGTGGCCACACCAACCACTCCATCTTCTGGAAGAACATGGCTCCGAACGCTGGCGGCGCACCGACCGGCGCGATTGCTGAGGCTATCGACCGCGACTTCGGCTCCTTCGAGGGCTTCAAGAAGCAGTTCTCCGCAGTGGCGAACGGTCTGCAGGGCTCCGGCTGGGCAGTTGCCGGCTACGACCACATCGCTGGCCGCCTGATCATCCAGCAGATGACTGACCAGCAGGGCAACATTTCCGTGGACTTCACCCCGGTGCTCATGCTGGACATGTGGGAGCACGCCTTCTACCTCCAGTACAAGAACGTCAAGGCCGACTATGTCGACGCTTGGTGGAACGTTGTCAACTGGGACGGCGTCAACGAGCGCTACACCAAGGCTGCTGCGTAAGTCTTACGCTCAGCGCTGCGCGCACGCCCTTTCCCCGCGAATCACATGAGTCACAGCACTCTCGCGGGGGGAGGGTTTCTCTTTTTTCAAATGCGCCACACTGTGGTTTTTCGAGACATAGGTGCGCGAGTGGGAATTATGTGCGCCGAATCCAGTATGTATCGCATTTCAGAAAAAGAACACCGCCCCCAAACAGCAGCTCCCAGCCCGGGGCCGGCTCCCAGCCCGGGGCAGGCTCCCGCCCCGGGGGCAGCTTGCACCCACCACCACAGCGGGCCACCATAAGACACATGAGGAAGGGCACGCCGGAGTATCGCCGAGCAACAATCGGCATGCTGCTCGTCGGCCTCGCCATCTTCTCCTCGCTCTACGCCACCCAGGCGCTGCTGCCCACACTGACTGAAGAGATGGGCATCACCCCCTCGCAGGCCGCGCTTACGGTGTCGGCAGCGACGGGCGCGCTGGCTGTGTGCGTGGTTCCGGCGTCGATCCTCTCCGAAAAGTACGGCCGCGGCCGGGTGCTCACGATCTCCGCGGTGGCGGCGACGGGCGTCGGCCTGCTCCTCCCGCTGTGCCAGACCATCGAGCAGATGACGCTCTTGCGCACGCTGCAGGGCGCCCTCATCGCCGGCACGCCCGCGGTGGCCATGACGTGGCTCAGCGAGGAGCTCGACGACCGCGACCTGCCCGGTGCGATGGGCCTTTACATCGCGGGCAACACGATCGGCGGGTTGATGGGCCGCCTCATTCCCGCGTTCATGCTGGAGATTTCGACGTGGCGGTGGGCACTCGCGGCGGGCTCGATCGTGAGTTTCGCACTCGCCGTCGCCACCATGCTGCTCCTGCCTGAGCAGCGCAATTTCCGCCCGAAGGCGTCGATTCGCCCGGCCGCGGAATTCGCTGCCGTCGTCGGCCACCTGCGGAACCCGCGGCTGGTCGGCCTCGCGCTCACGGCCTTCCTCGGCATGGGTGTGTTCGTGTCCATGTACAACTTCTTCGGCTTCCGCGCGGTGAACGATTTCGGATTGCCGCCGTCCCTGGCCGGCCTCGCGTTTGTGATGTACCTGTCCGGCACGTGGTCGAGCGCCCGCGCCGGCACGTTCGTGCGCCGCTTCGGCCGGGGACGCGTGGTGCTCGCCGGCGCGGTGCTGATGCTCGCGGGCGCGCTCATTGGCGCCAGCCCGAACCTATGGCTGACGCTGACGGGCTTGCTCATTTTCACGGCGAGCTTCTTCGCCATGCACTCCACCGCATCCGGCTGGGTCGGTCAGATCGCCGAGCATGACCGCGCGGAGGCGTCCAGCCTGTACGTCTTCTCCTACTACATGGGCTCCTCGATCCTGGGGGCCGCGACGGGCCGCGCGTTCGAGGCGCTGCCGTGGGCCGGCTTCGTCGGCGTGCTCGCCGGCCTCCTCGCGCTGCTCAGCGCCATCACGCTCGCCCTCGCGCTTGCGGAGCGCAGGCGCTAGGCACCCGCGGCCGGCCCTCACTTACCGGCCCTTACTCACAGGAACGCCTCAAGATCCGGCACCCCTGGTGCGCCTGCGGTCAGAAAGTCGCGCACCGCGCGGGTGGCCCGGCAGTCGTCCTCGTTGTAGCGCAGCAGCGCGTCACGGGCGCGCTCGTCGCCTTCGCGGGCGAGGCGGCGCAGCGCCACGGAACCCTCGCCATCCAACTCCTCGTCGCGCCAGGTGAATCCGGCGGCGGGGCCGAGCACTTTCAGTCCCAGCCCGTCGGTGCCCACGAGCCGCCGCTTGGCGAGTGCGAACACGTCCACCCACTCGTCGGAGCTGATGAACGCCTGCACTTCGGCGGCGGAGACGGAGTCGAAGCGTTTCGCGGAGCGCTTCAGCCAGTAGTTCTCGCCGCCGGCGGCGAAGCAGTAGGCGCGGAAGGTCTTGCCCGCCGCATGAGCCTCAGCGCGGACTTCCATGAGCCAGTTCCAGAACGCCGCGAAGTTCGCCTCCTCAGCGTCGCCGCCGACTTCCTCCCAGGTCACGAAGGCGTGGTAGAGCTCCCCATCGAACGCGCCCCACAAGTACGCGCCCTGGTCCAGGTAGGCCTCGAGGTCGATGTCGATTTCTACGTCGGCACGCGGCACCGGCCCGGCGCCACCTGCACTTGCAGGTCGGCGCAACACCGGCACGCCGGCGCGCCAGGCGCGTGCGAGGGCTGAGGGTTCGCCCAGATGAGCGTCGATAAGCGATTGCACCGTGGGGTACCCGCGCTCCCGCCACGCGTCGCCGGTGCCGCCGGGAAAGACCAGCGAAATATCGTCGAGCTCCTCCAGGCGAGGGCGGCAGAGATCCCAGAACCTGCAGGTGGCACACTGTTTGAGGCGCTTCGGCTCCGTCGGCACGGGCTGGGCCAGCGCGTCGGTGAGCGGCTCGATGAAGCGCGTGACGTCGCCGAGGTAGGCGCGCGAGCGGTCCTGGCCGATCAGCCCGCCGCGGCCGGTGGCCACACCGTGCTGGCGCAGGAGCAGCTCCGCAAGCGCGAGGCGGTACCCGTCGATGGTGTGGTGGCGCGCCCTCGCGTGCACCGTCAGCGGTTTACCGAGGCCGAGGCGGTTGGTGGCCACCATCTCGAGCTCCGCGTCAGGGTGCGGGCGGGCGACGCGGTGGTTGGAAATCATGATGGGGAGGTAGCCGTCGTCGGCACGCACCAGCACGTCAATGCGCACTTCCGCCGCAACGCCCGCGACCACCCCGCTCAGGCGCGCGCCCGTGATCAGGTGCGCCCTCCGGGCCAGCGCCTCACGCGTCGCCTCTTCGCCCGCATCCGGGTCGAGGTCCACGCGCACAAATGCTTTCCGACGCCCGTCCCCAACCGCCCGCTTCACCGGCAGCTGCGCCATCACCGCGGCGCGCGCCGCCTCCACCTGCGGCTGGCGCGCAACCGTCTCCGGATGCGGGGGCACCTCGGGATGCGCGGCGCGCTGTCGGAGCTTGAAGCGGCAGCCGACCAAATCCGACGCGCGCACCACAACGGGCTGAGATTCCACCATCACAATGCCTGCGATGCTACCGCCGCGGCGCGGGCAGTGCTGCAGGTACAGTGGGTGTGCGACGTTGATTTATTAAGCAAACTCACTTCAGGGAGCTCGCCCCATGGGAATTCTCAAGACCATCACTAAGGCCCGCGCCAACTACAAGGCGCAGATTAAGGCCGCCGAGGCCCACGCACGCAAGCTGGCCAAGGAGGAGGCGAAGGCGGACCTGCGCACCGCCCAGCTGCTGGATAAGGCTGAGAAGCGCCTGCTCAACGAGGAGAAGAAGGCGCTGAAGCGCAAGCGCAAGCACGAGAAGGACCTGGCCGAGACTTACCTCAAGCGCATTGAGCAGTCGGGCCTGACCAAGAAGAAGGCGAAGAACTTCGTCGGCGGCGCCCGCGTGCTCGTGCCGGTGCTGCTGCCGCTGGTCTACAAGGCGTGGACCTCCTACCAGCAGTCCCAGATCGACAACCGCGCGGCATCCATGGGCCTGACCTCCCAGGACCTCGCCCGCCACTCCGGCCGCGGCGCCGAGCTGAAAGCCCGCGTCGAGGCGCTGCGCGGCAACGTGGAGAACGGCTCCCTGCCCACCGGTTTTGCCAACGATGCCCGCGTGCGCCTGGACAACCTGGACCAGGCCGTGCGCAACGCTGAGCACGCAAGCCCGGAGCAGCAGCGCCTCGCCCACAACGCGATTGAGAAGGACCTCACCGAGCTCGCAGCCGAGATCGGTGAGAAGCAGCAGGACTAGCCCCTAGAGCACCCCGAGCTCGCGGGCCGAGGCTACTGCCGACGTCCGCGAGCGCACCCCCAACTTGTCGTAGATGTGCACGAGGTGGCTCTTTACCGTCGCCTCGGAAAGCATGAGCTCCTGGCCGATCTCGCGGTTCGAGGAGCCGGCGGCGACGAGCTGCAACACCTCCAGCTCGCGCGGGGTGAGCGAGCTGCGGGGTGCGGCCTCGCGGGTAGCCAGGCGATCAGCCACCACAGGGGACATCGACTGGTCCCCGCGCGCCGTGGAGCGCACCGCGGCCACCAGCTCCTCCGGCGGGGCATCCTTGAGCAGGTAGCCCACGGCACCGGCCTCGATGGCGCCGAGAATGTCCGCGTCGGTGTCGTAATTCGTCACCACCAGCACCTTCGGCGGGTGCTCCATGGTGGCGTTGATCTCCGCTGTGGCCTGGGCGCCGGTGGTTACGCGGGTGCCCTCCACCCCGGCGCCGAAGCGCAGGTCCATGAGCACCACATCGATCCCGCCGGCCTGCGCCGTGGCAATCGCGCCTTCGGCGGTGGCCACTTCGCCGACCACCATGATGTCTTCCGCGTTCTCCAGCACGGCGCGCAGGCCGAGTCGGACAATCTCGTGGTCATCTGCCAGAAGCACGCGAATCATGCTTTTACTCTAGCCCGTCCACCTCGACGCCCCGCCCAGGCGTGGCCCCCGCGACCTCGCGCGGCACCGCCACACTGAGGGCGGTCGGCCCGCCCGGTGCGGACTCGATCGTCAGCTCGCCGCCCAGCTCGGCGGCGCGGGAGCGCATCGCGTCCAACCCGAGGTGTCCCAACCCGCTCGGTTTGCCGGCTTGGGCGGCGACATCGAAGCCGATGCCGTTGTCCACCACGTCGAGGCGCGCGCCGTCCGGCTCGTAATTCAATGTCACCCGCACGCGCGAGGCCCCGGAATGCTGCACCGCGTTGGACACGGCGCCCTGCGCGATGCGCAGCAAACCCGCCTCGGTGCGCATCGGTAGCGAGCCCGCCTCGCCGTGGGTTTCCACCTCAATGGCCATGTCTCCGGTCGTCGCAAAGTCCTGCGCGATCCTGCCCAGGGCCTCGCTGAGCGACGCCTCGCGCAGGCCAGCCGGGGTGAGCGCCGCGATCATCGCGCGGGTCTCGGCGAGGTTGTTCGACGCGGCCCGGCGCGCGGCCTCCATGCGCTTCATCGGCGCCTCGATCTCGGCATCGCTGAGCCCCGTAGCCTTCAAGTCCCGCTCGGCGGCGTGCAGCAGCATCTGGATCGAGGAGAGGTTCTGCGCAACCGTGTCGTGGATTTCGTGGGCGAGGCGCTCGCGTTCCTGCGCCACGCCGGCCTCGCGTTCGGATTCGGCGAGTTGCTCGCGGGTGGCCAAAAGTTCGTCGATAAGCGCCTCCCGCTCCCGGCTCACCCGGCCGATGGTGGTGAAGGCGTAGTTGATGGCCACGACAACCACCGCCGAAAGCGTCGGGCCCATCACGCCGCCGAGCGTGACACCGACGGGAATTTGAATCGCAATCGCGGTGGCTAAGCCCGCGACCACCCACAACAGCCCGCGCCAGTCGTTGAACGCGCGCAGGTACACGAAGAAGAGGACGAACACCCAGTACACCGCCACCGGCGAGATGGCCATGTCCGCCACCCACACCGCGGAAATCGCACCGAGCCAGATGCCGCGGCCCCACGCACCCCAGCGCGGCATCTCCACCAGCCCGTAAAACAACAGGAAGGAGAAGGCGGTGACCAGCAGAATATGCAGCAGCGCCGCGTTGAGCGGCATCTTCGCCAGCGCGCCGAGGGAGACAACCACCAGGCACACGGCGAGCACGGTCACGCCCGTGTCCAGCGCTTTGTTGTCGGGGATGTCGGCGGGGTCCCGCTCCAACATCACTAGTCTGGAGCTCATGCGTCTGACACTACCCACCCGGCCTGCGCCGGCCGCGGTGTTCCTCGCCGCCGGTCTCGCGCTCGCCGGTTGCGGGACTTCGCTTGACGACGGCACCGATGCACCCGAAAGCCCCACCCCCGCCGCCCCGGCCGGGGACGGCCTAGAGAAGGAGGCCCTGCCCGCGACGGACCGCAACGCGCAGGACACGTGCCCCTACCTGGATGCGGAGTGGGTGGCGCAGACGAATGGCCAGCGCGTGACCGGGGTGGGCGTGGACCGCCGTTTCGACCCGCCGGCCTGCCAGTTTTGGTCGTACCCGCCGGAGCCGCAGCTGACTGTGGTGGTGCGCCGGATGCCGGACCCGAGCGCGGCGATGGCGGTGGTGGATTGGGCAACCCCGATCGAATTCACCGCGCCCGCTGACCAGCCCGCCGGCTGGCACGGGGGCCGCCACGGCGGCGGCGAGGTGCCTGGGCGCGTGGGGGCCGCGTACTCAGTGGCCAAGGGGGCGACGGCAGTGACGGTGTTCACGAACCAGGACGAGTCGGTGAAAGCGCAGCTCGTGGCGGAGCAGGTTATCGCTACGCTGGGGCTGTGACTTCCCCCGCTGCTCCCGAGATCAACGTCGCGGCCGTGGTGCTGCGCAACGACGCCGGCGATGTGCTTTGCGTGCGCAAGGCGTCCAGCCCCCGCTTCCAGCTGCCCGGCGGCAAGCCGGAGCCGGGCGAGACGATGGTGGAGACGGCCCTGCGCGAGACCCGCGAGGAAGTGGGCCTCGACCTGGACCGTGAGCGCTTGAGCTTCCTCGGCCGCTTCTCCGCGGCCGCGTCCAACGAGCCCGGCCACACGGTGACATCTGCCGTGTTCGTCTCCCCCGAGGTCGGCGTGGCCCCCGCTCCGGGTGCCGAGATCGCCGAGATCGCCTGGATCGACCCAGCGGATCCGGAGGGCTACGAGCTCGCCCCGCTGTTGGCCACCCGCATCTTCCCGGCCCTGGCACCCAGCGAGCTGCAGGCCGTCACGGTCTTCGCCGGTGCCCGCGCCGGTACCGATCCCGCGACCGCCAAACTGGCCTACGCGCTCGGCCAGACCCTGGCGCGCCACGGCATCACGCTGGTTTACGGCGGCTCCAAGCTGGGGCTGATGGGAGAGGTGGCGAAAGGAGCGTCGGAAAGCAAGGGCCCCACGGTCGGTGTGCTAACCACCCACCTGGCCAACTACGAGCTGAAATTCGATCGGCTCGACCGCCTCGAGGTGGTGGGCACGATGGCGGAGCGCAAGGCCATGATGCGCGAGCTGTGCGACGCCTTCATTGCGCTGCCCGGTGGCACGGGCACGCTCGACGAGCTTTTCGACGAATGGGCTAACCAGCAGCTCGGCATCCACACCAAACCGATCGGCCTGCTCGGCGAGGCGTTCTGGGCGCCGCTTCTGACCATGGTGGATCACATGGTTGACCACGGCTTCATCCGCGCCACGGACCGTGCGCACCTCGTCGTCGCAGACGACCCGGAGGAGCTGCTGGCCAAGCTGCGCGCGTGGGTGCCACCCGTGCCGCGCTGGCTCTAGACCGCGACGTCGTTGTAGGGCATCAGCGAGGAGACCCAGGGGAACACCACTTCCATCAGCAGGAAGAAGACCGCCACCAGGATGATCAGGGTCAACAGCCATTTCACGGCCGGCGGGCCGGGGAGTTTGCGCCAGAGATATGCGTACATGTCGGTGCAACCTTAAGTCATTGCGGCGGGCAGCTGGCCCGCGCCGTCGGGGCTTTTGGGCATGACCTCGGTGGCCACGGCGTGGATAATCATGCGCTCCGCGTTGGAGAACTGCGGGTGGCAGGTGGTCAGCGTGATCAGCGGCAGCATGCCGTCCGCGACGTCCAGTGACGGGTCGCCCGGCAGCGGGTTGATCACGTCGATGTCGCCGGGAGTGGTTATGTGCCGGCCGAGTACCCCGGCGTATCTGCCGGCCGCGACCTGCGCGACGGTGCGCTCCGGCATGCAGGCCGCGGCGGAGCTCACCCGTTCCTGCTGGTCGCCGGACATCGGCAGCACCCGGTAGGTCACCCAGCTGGACTGCGTCTCCACCACGATCGCGTCGCACGTCTTCAACGCGCCGAGGTCGTTGAACGGCGCGCCCTTGCCCACGCGGTGGCCGGCGACGGCAAAGTTGCCCGGCTCGCCCGGCATTTGCGTATCCGGGTACCGTCCGGGGCCGGTGAGCAGCGCCTGCTCATCCACGCCCTCAATGATGGCGAACTGGTAGTCGGGGCCGAAGACGGGGATGTACATGCGCGCAAACGCGTCGCCGAGCGCGGGTGCGGGCCGCTCGCGCGGGTTCACCCACTGGTTGTCCCACTGCACCTCGAGTTTCTGCTGCGCCTCATCTTGCATGCGCCCAGCCGCGATGTTGGTCCAGTACGACTCGTAGAACGCGAACAGGAGCAGCAGCGCGCCGACGGTGAGCAGCACCTCCCCCACCACTTGGCTGACGCTTACGCGCCGCGGGTTCGAGGGTGTGCCGGCAGCTATTGCCGGGGCCTCCGGCGGCGGAGTGCCAAGTGGAGCCGTACGTGCCGGAGTCATGGCCTAACATTAACGCACATGCTGGAAATGCTCGTGTACCCGGTGTCCGCCGTGATGAAGTTCTGGCATTGGGTGCTCGAAGGGCTCTCCGTGCCGGCGAACGCGGCGTGGATCGCCTCCATCGTGCTGTTCGTGTTCACCGTCCGCGGCCTGATCCTGCCGTTCGCGTGGCAGACGTACAAGACCACCCGCACCACCTTCCTCATGCGCCCCTACCTGCAGGATGTGGAGAAGCAGTACGGCACCTCCACCGATCCGAAGGATCTGCGCGCTGAGGAGGAGGCCCGCCAACAGATTCACAAGGACCACGGTTACAACCCGCTCGCCGCCTGCGTCCCCGCCATGATTCAAGTCCCCATGTTCCTGGGTCTCTACCGGGTGCTGTTATGGATGGCGGTGCCGGACGCCTCCGAAGGCCGCCGCATCGGCATGCTCACCGACGCGGAGATTGAATCCTTCCGCACCACCACGTTCTTCGACGTCCCGCTGCCCGCGTACGTGGCCATGGACCCGGAGCAGTTCGACTTTTTGGGCACAACGCTTCACGACGTCCGCTCCCTCGCCATTCCGCTCATCACCACCGCCATCGTGTTGACCTCCACCAACATGGTGATTTCCCAGTTCCGCAGCCGCTCCACCCTGGAGTGGAACAGCGCATTCGCGCGGCGCATCTACTCCGGCATGTGGTGGGTGATCCCGCTGGTCGCCGTCATGCTGGCGCTCGCCGGCCTGACGGGTCTTGTGCCCATCGCCCTGTTGATGTACTGGGTGCTCAACAACCTCTTCACCACCGTGCAGAACGCCGTGCTGTGGTGGCTGAGCGTGCGCCAGCTGCCGTCCACCGAGCGCCACCACCAGTTCCAGGAGGAGGTCAAGGCGGAGGCCCTCGCGCAGACCCGGGAACGCAAGGAGCAGCACCGAGCTTTACGACGCAAGAGGATCAGCTCCATCACCCGCCCCACCACCTTCGCCGACGTCCGCCGCGAGATCAGGGACGAGAAGCGCTCGGTGAAGGAGCAGAAAGCCTCCGAAAAGGCCGCAAAGAAGGCCCTGAACAAGGAGCGCAACGAGGCCCGCAAGGTGATGAACAAGGAAAAGGCCGCCGAGCTCGCCGCGGAGCGGGAGGCGAAGAAGAAGGCCAAGGAGGCCGAGAAGAACGGCGAGGCGCCGTCTGCCGAGCCGGAGCAGGCCTAGATGGAGTAGTCCGCCGGCGGTGCGCCGAGAGTGCTCTTCGCCAGCTGACGGGCAGTCTTCAGCGGCTCTACCGTCTGGGTGAAGCGGGCGCCCGCCAAGCCGCCGTCCAGGTAAATGAGTAGCTCATCTGCTTGGTCGGTGGAGTCGTAGCCGTTCTTCTCGCTCAGCAGGGATGTCATCGTCTGGTGCATCCACCGGCGGTGGTTCAAGCTGGTCTCCACGATGCGACGCTCCGAATCGGTCTCCGGGCGCGGGTATTCCGTCGCCGCGTTGAAGAACGGGCTGCCGCGGAAATTCTTGTCCGGCTCCTCCTCGATCGCCATGTCGAAGAAGGCGAGGATCTTGCTGTCGACATCGCTGGAGGCGCGGGCGCGCTCGTCCCAGCGCTGGCGGAATTCCTCGTCCATCCGTTCGAGGTAGGCCACCACCAGATTGTCTTTCGATCCGAGCAGGGAGTACAGCGACGCCTTCGCCACGTCGGCCTCGCGCAGGATGCGGTCAATACCGATGACGCGGATGCCTTCCTCGTTGAAGAGCTTGGTCGCCGCGTCGAGGAGTCGCTGCCGCGGGCTCGGCCGATTACGGCGACGCGAGCTGGGCTTCTTCTTGCTCGAATCAGTGGTGGCCACGCACCCTCCCTTGTAGACAAACCGGTACGTTCATCTTACCCAAGACCGTTGCGTCCACTAACCATTTATCCACTCCCCGCCCTCGCAGCCAACCGGCCCCGGCCCCGGCCCCGGCCCCGGGGCATACGTTTAGGGGCATACGTTTAGGGGCATACTTGCTGGCAGACGTTTTATTCACGTTATCGACGACAGGTGACCCGCAAGTCTCCAACCACGTGGTATGCCCCTAAACACCTGCCCCGGAACCCGACCTGCAGGTATGCCCCGGAACCCGACCTGCAGGTATGCCCCGGAACCCGACCTGCAGGTATGCCCCGGAACCTGACCTGCAGGTACGCCCCTGATCGCCGACGAGGCGGCGCCCCACGTTTCCGCAGGCCAGGAAGGCGTAAGGGCCGACCCAGGGCCCGGCCCACCCCCAACCCCGACCGCTCCGCCCGCACAAGGCGCAAAAAATCCCCAGCACCCGAAGGCACTGGGGAAGCGCTCGACACGCAGCGCGTTAGCGGCGGCGCGAGGTGACCATGTTGACGATCCACAGCAGGATCACGGCACCAAGCAAGCAGGTGAAGAAGCTAAAGATCCAGTTGCCGCCGGCCACGTCGAAGCCGAACAGTGAGAGGACCCAGCCGCCGATAATGCCGCCGAGGATGCCGACGACGATGTTCAGGCCGATACCCATCTGCGCGTCACGGTTCTGAATCATGGAGCCGATCCAGCCTGCGATACCGCCGATAACAATCCAGCCGAGGAAGCCGAGAGTAGGAGTCATTGTTCTAAAGTCCCTTCAAATTGTGACGCGCCATGGGGACGCGAGTTACCGCAGCCCATTATGCCTGCGTTTCGCACCGCCGGACATTACAATTGTCAAACGTTTAGGACTCTGGGCGGACAACCATCATCGGGCACGGCGCGGACTGCAGCAGCGCGCGCGACGTGGAACCGAGCAGCATGCCCTTGAAACCGCCGCGGCCGTGGGAGCCGGTGATCAGCAGCTGCGCACCCTGCGCAGCCTCGGTCAGCGCGCGGACCGGGCGGTCGCGCGTGACCACCTTCCGCACCGTCACGTCGGGGAAGGAGCTGCCGAGGTCGGCCAAGTAATCGTCGAGAAGCTTGCCCTTCTCCTCCTGGGCCTGCTGCCAACGGTCCTCGCTGACGCTGTAGCTGGAGCCCGGCGCCTGCAGCTGCGAGTCGATCCACGTGTGGACGGCGAGCAGCTCAGCACCGCGGGCCTGCGCCTCCTCGAAGGCGACTTCGGCGGCGCGGCGAGACACCTCGGAACCGTCGATGCCGACGACAACGGGGCCGTACTTGTTCTCCTCCGTCACTGCGTTATCCTCGCGCACCACCACAACCGGACAGGTCGCGTGCGAAACCACCGCGCCGGAGACGGAACCCAGCACCATGCCGGACAGGCCGCCGAGACCGCGGGAACCCATGACGATCATGCCGGCGTCGCGGGACATCTCCAGCAGCATGTCAATCGGGGAGCCCTCCGCCACCGCGTGGCCGATCCTGAGGTCGGGACCCACTGCCAGCGCAATCTCCCGTGCATCGTCGATCTTGCGCATGGTTTCGCGCTGGAGATCGTCGAAAAGCTCCTGCGGCGGCACCATGCCCTCGGCGTAAAGGAACTGCGGCATGGTGTAGCTGGATGCCAGCCGCAGCGGCACATCGCGCTTCACCGCGGTGTTCGCAGCCCAGCGGACGGCGTTATCGGAGGCCGGGCTGCCATCGACAGCAACGACAACGTCAAATTCGCGAGACATAGTCAGTCTCCTTCAGGGTAGGCAACTGGTTATACCCTGAACTCTACCCCGCGCGCCCCATCCAGCGACGGCGCGTGAGGGAGGTTACTGCGGAATCTCGACCGGGTGCGCCGCTTCCGCGTTCGCCGGGTACAACAGCTTGTACACGAAAGTCAGTGCGTCCAAAATAGCCTTGCCGATGCCGTCGCGGAAGAATGCGAGAACCGGCTCAAGTAGTGCTCCGAGATCCATGGCGGATAATCTACTACACATCATGGCCCGCAAGAAGCACCCGAGAACCCCGCTTCCGCCCCGCGGAGGCCTCGGCGCCTCGCGGGTGCGCCTCCCCGGCACCGAACCGAGCACCGCGTTCGACTTCATCGCGCGCGTCATCGCCGAGCAGCGCCACCGGCACCCCGCCGACACGGACGAGGCCGTCCTCGAACGCTTTGCACAGGGGCAGGTAGTGCTTATCGACGGCACTCCCCTCAGCCCGTCCTCAATAGTCGCGCCCGGCACCGACGTGTTCTTCTACCGCCGGCCGGCTCCCGAGAAGCCGGTCCCGTACGAGATCGAGCTGGTGTACGAGGACGAGGACATCATGGTGGTAGACAAGCCTCCGTTCCTTGCCACCATGCCTCGCGCCGCCCACATCACCGAGACCGCGACAGTGCGCCTGCGCCGCGCCACTGGGAACGAGGAACTCACCCCCGCCCACCGCCTGGACCGCATGACCTCCGGGCTGCTGCTGCTAACCAAGCGACGCGAGATCCGCGGCGCCTATCAAGAGCTTTTCGCCGCTCGCCAGGTGCACAAGCGCTACACCGCGATAGCTGAGTGGCGAGGGCTGGAGGTGCCAACAGTATGGCGCAGCCACATTGACAAAAAGCACGGCGAAATCGCCTCAACCGTCATCGAGGGCGCCGAACCGAATGCGGAGACCATCGTGCGCTCCGTTGATCGGCTCCCCGCCTCGCGAGAGGTGGAGCTCCAGGGACTGCACGGTTTCGGTGGTCCCCTTGCTAGCTACCTACTGGAGCCGGCCACTGGGCGCACCCACCAGCTGCGAGTCCACATGTGCGCCGCCGGCTTGCCCATCCTTGGCGACCCCGTCTATCCCGTCGTTCACGAGTTCGGAGACGAAGACTTCGCCCTCCCCATGCGGCTCAAATCCGTCGAGCTGGCCTTCACTGATCCGCTTTCCGGCGCCGATCGGTGTTTCACCGCGGCGGAAGGGCTGCCGTAAGTGATTCCGGCCGCGCCGCTAGCACCGGGGCCAGCCCGCGGTCGGCGTCGCTTCCGGCAGGTTGTCAGCGAATGTAGCGACCAGGGGAAACGGGGTGGGTTATGAAGGATGTTGTCAAATCCTTCTGGGCGGGTGCCGGCCGGTCTCCTAGGTGTGCGCGGTGGCCGCTGTTGTCGGCTGCTATCGGGTCTTTTGGGTGGTTGGTGGCTGCAGTGGTTTACCGCATGTCTGCAGGGGCGGTGTTTTTTGGGGGGTTATGCAGTCAGTGGGTGATCGGCTGCAGCCCCCACGGGGTGTGTTAGCGCATAACGCGAAAAACCCGGCCCCCTTAACGTGGTGTTTGGGGGGCCGGGTTTGTTGTGTGAAGTTGTTGGGTCGGCGGTAACCTACTCTCCCACACCCTCCCGGGTGCAGTACCATCGGCGCGGGCGGGCTTAGCTTCCGGGTTCGGAATGGGACCGGGCGTTTCCCCGCTGCTAT
>NZ_JAMFTQ010000031.1 GCF_024160105.1 Corynebacterium stercoris | reverse complement strand
TTTTGACGGTACTTGGAGAAGAAGCACCGGCTAACTACGTGCCAGCAGCCGCGGTAATACGTAGGGTGCGAGCGTTGTCCGGAATTACTGGGCGTAAAGAGCTCGTAGGTGGTTTGTCGCGTCGTTTGTGGAATACCGCAGCTTAACTGTGGGGTTGCAGGCGATACGGGCATAACTTGAGTGCTGTAGGGGAGACTGGAATTCCTGGTGTAGCGGTGAAATGCGCAGATATCAGGAGGAACACCGATGGCGAAGGCAGGTCTCTGGGCAGTAACTGACGCTGAGGAGCGAAAGCATGGGGAGCGAACAGGATTAGATACCCTGGTAGTCCATGCCGTAAACGGTGGGCGCTAGGTGTGAGTCCCTTCCACGGGGTTCGTGCCGTAGCTAACGCATTAAGCGCCCCGCCTGGGGAGTACGGCCGCAAGGCTAAAACTCAAAGGAATTGACGGGGGCCCGCACAAGCGGCGGAGCATGTGGATTAATTCGATGCAACGCGAAGAACCTTACCTGGGCTTGACATACACCAGATCGGGCTAGAGATAGTCTTTCCCTTGTGGTTGGTGTACAGGTGGTGCATGGTTGTCGTCAGCTCGTGTCGTGAGATGTTGGGTTAAGTCCCGCAACGAGCGCAACCCTTGTCTTATGTTGCCAGCACATAATGGTGGGGACTCATGAGAGACTGCCGGGGTTAACTCGGAGGAAGGTGGGGATGACGTCAAATCATCATGCCCCTTATGTCCAGGGCTTCACACATGCTACAATGGTCGGTACAACGCGCAGCTTCCTTGTGAGGGGGTGCGAATCGCTGAAAGCCGGTCGTAGTTCGGATTGGGGTCTGCAACTCGACCCCATGAAGTCGGAGTCGCTAGTAATCGCAGATCAGCAACGCTGCGGTGAATACGTTCCCGGGCCTTGTACACACCGCCCGTCACGTCATGAAAGTTGGTAACACCCGAAGCCAGTGGCCCAAACTCGTTAGGGAGCTGTCGAAGGTGGGATCGGCGATTGGGACGAAGTCGTAACAAGGTAGCCGTACCGGAAGGTGCGGCTGGATCACCTCCTTTCTAAGGAGCTTTTATTTGAGCCCACGGTTGTGGGTGTCACAC
>NZ_JAMFTQ010000003.1 GCF_024160105.1 Corynebacterium stercoris | reverse complement strand
ATCAGCTTCTCGCTGATCGCGTTGACCCTCGCCGGGTCATGGCCTTTCTTCGGTGACACCGTAGTCATTATCGGTGAAACTCCTTCAGATCAGAGCCTCACACACAAAATTCCTGACACCCTCCGCATGACGGCCAGCACGATCTTTTCTGACACGGTCACCCCCTGCTGTTTCAGGTGCGCGTGTATACGGCGGTAGCCATAGACCAAGTCCAGTTCCGTGGCCACCGCGGCAATGCGGCTCGCGATCTGGTCGCGGTGCTGCTGGCGACGCTGAGCCTGCTCACGCTGCAAAAGCTGGTCGTGATACGACGACTTTGCAATCCCGACTGCTTCACATGCCTGCTTGATGGTCATGGTGGTGTGCTCCCGCAGAAAGTCCACCGCGTGGGTTTTCACCGCGTTGGTGGGGTTTCTGCGGCCGTCAGCTTTTCCCGGACCACCGCGTTTCGTCTGCTCCTCAAGCTGGGTGTACAACCCGTGAATCATCGCGTCTTTGACCAGGTTGCGGTCGCGTTCCTGCTTCAACAACGCAACTACCGCGTCGTAATCGGCAGGCAGATCCTCAAGATCCGGCACCGGCCCTGGACCCGGCACCCACTGATCGACCCACGCCAACGCATCAGCCGGCACCTGCGACAGATCCGGCTGTCGCTGATCAGGGGCAGGTTCGGGGTCTGGTTTTTGGGGCCGTTTCGCCCGCTTAGGCGGGCGAGGAGGTAAAGCATCCATGCGTTTGATTGTCTCCGCCACGACCTCATCGAAGCTCAACGACGCGGCTTGTGAAGGATCTGGCCACATCGTCTGCGTCCACGACACCACCGAAAACACGCTCACCCCGTACGTATCGGCAACCTCCATGATCGACCGACCCGTCAACCTGGCCGCAACAGCAGCAGCCTTCACCCCTGGCGGGTGCTCCGTGTGAGGACGCGAGCGTAACGACTCGCCACGCTGAGCCCGGCGAACCCAATTACGCACCGCCGCTACACCCGGGCGGCGCCCAAACTCCTCCTCGATACGCCGGCACACCGCAACAGTAGAAACCCCCTCTTCAAACAACTCCACAGCACGCTGCCGCGCCGCCAAAGGAAAATACTTACCCATGTTGAACCCTTCCGCCCCGGCAGTGGTCCAACAAATCATCCGCGCCCCCGTTTTAGCGGTATTTCGTTGTTAATTCCGCACGCGCGCATCAAATGGTTATTTATCGACGACACTCCGTCGATTTTAAATTTAACGTATAACGTTATTGACGCTTCGCGTTATGGGGGATAGGGTGGAGTCGTGATCCAGTCGTTCGCCGACAAAGACACAGAGCGTCTCTGGAACCGAGATCGGGTGCGCTCGATCGATTCCCGGATCCACTCGGTGGCGTTGAGGAAGCTGCGCCAGCTTGGCTACGCGCAGAGCTTGGACGAGCTTCGCATTCCACCAGGGAACCGGCTTGAGGCGCTCAAAGGCGACCGCAGGGGTCAACATAGTATTCGCATCAACGACCAGTGGCGGATCTGTTTTCGGTGGACCGCTGCTGGACCAGAGGAGGTTGAAATCCTTGACTACCACTGACAAGCTTCCTCCGGTTCACCCAGGAGAGATCCTCATGGAGGACTTCCTCAAAGGAATGGGAATCACTCAGCACAAGCTGGCCGTCTCCATCGGTGTTCCGCCCCGCCGGATCAACGAGATTGTCCACGGAAAGCGGGCTGTAACCGCGGACACTGCTCTCCGCTTGGCTAAGTTCTTCGGAATGAGCCCCCAGTTCTGGCTCGGGTTACAGGCTCAATATGACTTGGACGTGGCGGAAGACAAGATCCTCTCGGAAATCGAGCGGATTCAACCGATCCAAGCTGTCTCAGCGTAGCGGTTACCCGAACCAGGTCCGTCAGCGTGAGGATATGCACGCGGATCGTTCGAACTAGGGAATTTGCGGCCGCCGTCGCGAGGACTTGAGTTCAGAGCGCCGCTTCTTCGCTTCGAGACGGCGTCGCACCGAGCTCCGCGTCGGCTTGGTCCTGCGTCGCGGGGGAGGAGGCGGAGCGAGCGCCTCGCGCAACAGAGCGGCCATGCGACCTCGTGCCTCGGCGCGGTTGCGTACCTGCAATCGCTGGGTCGATGCGGTAACGGTAAGGACGGTGCCGTCTAGGCGGTGCTCAAGGTTGTGGAGGACGCGGCGACGCTGGGCGTCGGAGAGCGATGAGCACGTAGCGATATCAACGGAAAGCTGCACTTTGCTGTCCGTAGTATTGACGCCTTGGCCGCCTGGTCCCGACGACTTCGCGAACCGCTCCGTCAGGTCGGCGGCGACGATGACCAGACCGCCGGGGATCCCTGGGCCAGGCGCGATGGTCAGATCGTTCATATAGCGCAGTTTACTTAGAGTTGCTTCTGGATCAGACCCGCCGTGCGAGATCGGGGTAGTGTATGACCACTCCGTCACCGTCGACCTCCAACTCGACGTCGACTCCCCGTGTTCCGCTTGCGTATCTGACAGTTTTGGCATCGATGGAGCTGTAATACTGGTCTGACGCGATCACCTGGAGGGACGGCATATCAATCCAAGCCATGATCAGCTGCGTTTTCGGAACCTGAGTCTCAAGCAGCGCCAAGCGACGAATAGGCATTGTGTTGGTGAGAGGGCACAGACCGAGATCGCAATCAAGTGCGTCCTTCAGGTCGGCTGACTGGACGATACCGGGGGAGGGCAGATCTTCGGGCTGGGTGCCCCCTTCACTAGTTTCCGCCGACCACATGCCTTGCTCGGACCTAACCAGCTTGAGGCTTCGCCCCCCAACCGTCGCCTTCAACGTGCACCGATACACGTTCGGTCATCCAGTTCTCCGCGGCGCGCAGCTCCCACGTGGCCTCGTAACCATCGCCGTATTGCACTCCGGAAGCGGTTAAACCGCCTCCAAGAAATTGAACTGCGGCCTCGTTCCGGATGAGTGGAGTGTCAACGTGCTCCCACTTATACGTGCGCTCCATGGTGAGGATTTTACCGCGCTTGATGGTGCGAAAAGGCAGGTGGATTTCGCCTGAAACTCGGTCGGGTTCGAGTTCAACGTGTAGACGGGGTCACGAGTCGTAGACCGTGTCACGGCGCCCGATCGTGAACACCTCGATGATCACAAGATCGTCGTAGATATTAGCGAGAATCCGATAGGAACCCACTCGGTACCGCCATTCTCCGGAGTGGTTGCCTGTGAGGGCCTTACCGATTGCTCGTGGGTTGGTAGATCCTTCCAGATTCTTTTCAATCCAGCCTGCAAGGATGCGAGCATCGAACCTATCCATCTTGCGCAGCTGCTTGCGCGCCTTTGAAGTTAGTCGCACGCTGTATCTGGAAGTTAGTTCTTCCATTAGCCGAGTTCGTCGAGTATTTCCTGGATGGTGAAGCGCTGCCCATCGTCTTCTGCCATCGCGTCCCGCAGTTCCTGAAGATCGTGTGCATCCTCGATCTTTTCCAAAATTGCGTTCCGGGCGAAGTCCGAAAGGGTAATTCCTTCAAAACTTGCGAACCTACGCACCAGCTCAGCATCTCGATCATCCATGCGGATAGTCATCGTGGCCATGAGTGTCCTTCACTTTCGATGAATACAATGTATTCCATTATTTCCGTGAGGTTTCAATACGTCAAGAACAGCGTCGTTCGTCGCGGTCCTGATCGGCGCTCATCGTCTGCTTCAGGATGAGATCTCCCCGATTGCCTGCGTTGCCGTTCATGCGCAGCACGACAGCAGCGACGGGTCGGTGGTGAAGGCCTTCGCGGCGATCCGGATGCCCTCGGCCATGGTCAGGTAGGGGGCCCAGGCGTTGGCGACCTCGGCGACGGTCCTGCCGAGCACGTGGACGCCTGCGGCGGCGAGCTCCCCGGCGTCCTTGGCGACGGCGGTCAGGCCGAGGATCTCGTTCGTCTCGGCGTTCACGACGATCTTGATGAACCCGCGGGTGTCGCGGTTCACCAAGGCGCGGGGCACGTGGTGCAGGGGCAGGACGCGGCAGTCGCAGCGGATCCCCGCGGCGAGGACGTCCTTCTCGGTCATCCCGACCGCGCCGATCGCGGGCCCGGTGAACGTCACCCGCGGCAGGCGGGCGTAGTCGACGGACCGGTCGGCGTCGGCGAACGCGTTCTCGGCGACGAGGGTGCCGTGGTGGGCGGCGACGTAGACGAACTCGGGGTGCCCGGTCACGTCGCCCGCGGCCCAGACCCGCGGGTTCGAGGACTGCAGCCGGTCGGAGACGACCACCTCGCCGGAGTCTCCGGTATTCACCCCGACCGCATCGAGGTTCAGGCCATCGGTGACGGGACGGCGTCCGAGGGCGACCAGGACCTGGTCGGCGCGGAACTCCTGCGAGCCGCCGGACAAGGCGGCGGTCACGACGGCCTCGCCTCCCGTGCCGCGGGAGACCCGGGTGGGCACTGCGCGGCTGACGACGCGGATGCCCTCGTCGGCGAACACCTCCTGGAGCGCCTTCGACACCTCCGGCTCCTCCTTCGAGGCGAGCTGGGACCGCACGAGCAGCGTGACCTGCGAGCCGAGGCGGGCGAACAGCTGCGCCTGCTCCAGGGCGACGTAGCCGCCGAGCACCAGCAGCGACTCGGGGACCTCCGTCAGCTCCATCGCCGTGGTCGAGGTCAGGTATCCGGTCTCCTCCAGGCCGTCGATCGGCGGTGCCCACGGGCGAGAACCAGTCGCGACCAGGTAGTGGTGGGCCTCGATGGTCTCGACGCTTCCGTCGGATCCGGCAACATCGAGAACCGGCGCATCAGGGGTGCCCACGAACGAGGCGTCGCCGCGGAGGACCTGCCAGCCGTAGGAGTCGGCGACGTCGGCGTACTTCTCGCCGCGCAGCGACTCCACCAACGCTTGCTTCCCAGCGATCAGCGCGGGCATGTCGACGGGATCCGCCGTCGTCGCGATCCCGGGGAACCGGGTTGCGGCGTCGACCGCGACGTGCCGCGCGCCGGCCGCGGCGATGAGCGCCTTCGACGGGACGCAGCCCGTGTTCACGCAGGTGCCGCCGAGCGTCCCGCGCTCGATCATCACCACCGACTTCCCGAGCGTGCTGGCGCGGATCGCAGCGGCGAACGCGCCGCCTCCCGATCCGATGATGGCGAGATCGTACTTCGTAGGCATCGCTGCTCCTGTCAACTCTTGGCTTTCTGCTCTGTCTCAGCCATACTGGACCTTCCAGTGCAGGGGAAGGTCAAGCGCGGCCACGGAGGGAGACAGCAATGTGGATCGGAGAACTCGCCGAGAGGGCGGGCACTACCGCGAAGACCCTTCGCTTCTACGAGGAACAGGGCCTTCTGCCCCCGACCGAGCGCACGCCGTCCGGATACCGCGACTACGCGCCCGAGACGGTCGCTCGGATCGACTTCATCCACCGCGGCCAGGCCGCGGGCCTCACCCTCGCCCAGATCCGCCAGATCCTCGACATCCGCGACGGCGGCCATGCGCCCTGCGAGCACGTGCGCGACCTGCTTGACGTGCGCCTCGCTGAGATCGAGCAGCAGATCGCGCAGCTCTCCGTGCTGCGCGACACTATCGCGGACCTTAGCCAGGACGCCGCGCACCCGGATCCTGAAACGTGCAGCACCGATCAAGTGTGTAGGTACTTGTAGACGGCGGGAGTCAATGACTCAAACGCTACAACCCCGATATGCGCTAGCGCATGTCGATGCCGCCGGTGCCCACCTCGATGATTTTGGTGGTGGCCGCGATAGCACACAGCAGCGGCATCGGGGTGGAGGCCTGCAGCGCGAAGTGGTGGATTCGGAAGGACGCGTTGTTCACGCCGATTTCGTCCGCAGCCTGGGTGATCTCCAGACGAGTCTTGGCGATCTTTTCCGCAGATGGCCCGCACTAGCTGCCGAAGGCGTAATGCCCGAAGCTTAAGAAGCCGAACGCTTTCATTGGATAACACTCCTTTTGATGGTGTTAACGAGAGGGAGTAACTTTGCAACGACATACCGTCGAGTTCAAGTTCAACGTAACCTAAGGCGAGCAAGTGCTAGTCGTGTGACAACACGTGCTGCCATGTACGGTCTTGCCACCGAGCGTCAGCGAGAAGACTGTAAAGCCATTGCAAAGCAGTGTGGCTGGACGGTCGTACACACCTATGTGGAGCAGTCGATCTCGGCCTCTAAGAAAGACGTGGAACGTCCCGACTACGACGCGATGGTCGCTAGTCTTAAGCGAGGCGAGCTAGACGCGATTATTTGCTAGGACTTGGATCGTCTACACGACAGCCTGCGCAGATCGAGTGGATCGACAGAGCGGAAGAGCACGGGTTGAAGCTTTGTTACCGCGAATGGTGATGGGGACCTCCGTACTGACGGAGGCCGGATGTTCGCGCGCATCAAGGCGGCCGTAGCACGCAGGGAAGTCGAGCGTAAAGGGGCTAGGTTGATCGGTGTGCATCATCCACCCAGGTTCAGGCGCACACGTTTTAATCGCCTGAGCTAAGGATTCGGCGGTCAACGCTGTCGTCGGCGATGTAGCCACGGTGTGGGCAACGATTGAACGGTCGAACAGGTCCATCACCGGTGACAGGTAGACCCTCCTCCGTCAGCGACGGGTCGGAGAAGTCCGGCAGCGGGGCACGTTCCTCCTCTGCGTAGATAATCTCGGTGTGGCCTCCTGGTGAGTGGAACTGGAAGGTGCCCCCGACGGCGACGGCGTTTCGGGCGCCGTCGCCTGAAGATCAGGCCACCAGGGTCACGGCGGTGAGCACCGCGGCAACCGCGATGGCGGCTCTGCGGGGGTGTGCTCGGCATGGACTAGATCTCCATATTCCGGGGTGGTGGGGAAGAAGACGGTGTTCTGGTTGTCCCGGAAGACCACAACACCGAGGAAGGTCATCGTGCTGCGCGGTGGGTGGTCTGCAGCGACTCTGCCCACCTCGGCACTCAACCCTGCTGTGGGGGTTACTCGTAGCGAAGCGAGCTGAGCATCCCGGCTTCCATGTGATAGGCGTTATGGCAGTGAAATGCCCACTCACCGGGGTTGTCAGCGATCAGGTCGGCGATCATGGTTTCACCGTGGCGGAGAAGGACGGTGTCCTTGCGTAGCCCGCCGCTGCTGGGCAGCGCCCACGTGTGGCCGTGGATGTGCATGGGATGGGGCATCATGGTCCTGTTGCGCATAACCATCCGCAGGCGCTGGCCCTCCTGCACGGTCGCGGAGGAGGATTGGCCGTCGGTGAGAATGATCCATTCATACGGCATCATCTGCCCGCCCAGGTCGATGATGACTTCTCGGTCTGGTGTGCCCTCGGGCAGGAGTGCACGGTCTGCTGGCTTCAGGGAGGACAGAAGCAGTCCGGTGGACGACAACTCGGGGAAGTCGACATCGGGGCGGGGGGCCTGGCCACCGGCGGTGCGGATGACGGCGAAGGCGCGGTCGTCCTTACCCACCGCCAAAGCCGTGAGCGGGAAGATGCCGTCGCCGAGGATGACCTCGACGTCGACACGCTCGCCCATCGACAGGTAGATCGATTCGGTCTCCCAGGGCTGGACAGGGAAGCCGTCGGTGTGGGTGACGGTCATGCGGTGACCACCGAGGGCCACCTTAAAGATGGTGTCACCGCCGGAGTTGATAAACCGCAGGCGGGCCTTGTCGCCCGGGCGAGCCTCGAAGGTCCGGTGAGCACGGGGGATACGTCCGTTGATGAGGTAGTGCGGATACATCACATCGCCGACATCCCCGCCCAGTGCCCGGTCCGGGGTGCCGTGCATCATCTGGCCGTGACCTCCCATTCCCATCCTCCCGTTAAGCTCGCCCGAACCCATTCCGGTGAGCTTGTCGAGCTCATCGTCGGGAGTGCCCTGAATGCCATCGACCCAGTCGTCGAGCACGATGGTCCACTCGACGTCCTGGTCCTCAGCGTCTTGCGGGTCACGGATGATCAGTGGGGCGTGGAGGCCGCGATCGAGCTGCAGGCCGGTGTGGGAATGGTAGAAGTAGGTGCCACCGTGGGGGACTTCAAAAACATAGGAGAAAGACTCGCCAGGTTCAATGGGGTCCTGGGTCATGCCGGGCACACCGTCGGCTGCGTTGTGGAGTGCGATGCCATGCCAGTGGATGGAGGTGCTCTCAGGCAGTTCATTGGTGATATCGACCTGGAGGACGTCGCCGGCGGTGGCCTCAATGGCTGCATCCCCGGTGTCAGAGACGTATCCCCACGTCTTGGCTTCGATGCCGCCGATATCCAGGGAGAGGGGCCGGGCGGTCAGTGTCCGGCGCACCGTCGGCTCACCGAGCGCAGTGGGGGTGGGAGTGGGGCGAAGGGAGGGACCTGGTGCCGAGGCAGCGGGTCCGGGGTCGCTGGTGCAGGCGGCCACGGCCCCGGTGCCGGCGAGGACGAGCCCGCCGAGCAGAAACTGTCGTCGGGAAAAAGCGTTCGTCATGTTTAACCGTCCTTGGTGCAAGATTTCAGTGACACGGGAGACAGGCGCAGGTGAGGACCCTGCTGAGCCATCACGTCAGGCGCAGGTCTGTGACACAGGTGGCACCGTCGTCGGTGGTGGAAAACTCCGTGGTGCCGGTACGCCCCTGGTAGCTGACCTCAATCAGGCCGGTGACATCATCGGGAAGCCAGAAGCCAATAAACCCGTTGTCGAAGGTGGTTGTCGCCTCGTCCACCAGCACCTCACCGGTTGCCTCATCGGTGATCGTGACCTGGATATCCTCATTGCCGAGTTCCCCCAGGCAGGTCGTGAGGCTGTGGTAGAAGCAGTCGTGGGTGGAGGTGAGATAGGGTGCGATCGAGACATACGTCTGATTGTCGGGAAGATCGACCACGACTTCCTGGTCATCGCTCGAGAGCAGCAGTTCATTGGCACGCACTGAGGCGATCAGATCCGTGGGACGTTCAGTGACCTTCTGCCGGTCGAGGTGATCAATGATCTCCACCGCGTCCATGGCGGCCAGGCCATGGGTAGTCAGGAATGTATCCTGGGGCTCCGTCCCGTCGGCGGTGGGTTCCGGGTCGGCGGCCGAACACCCCGTGAGGGCGAGGGCAAGGGCGGCGGCTGCGATCGCTGCTCGTTTCACGTCAATCTCCTTGGATCTTGGTAAGACCGTGGGAAGACACCGCCTCAAGGTCGATGCCATACTTTTATCTAGCACGGGTGCCTGACGGACTAGAAGTGAAAAACCCTGCTCACAGCCTTATAACAGGGCGAAAAGGGGGTGAATTCGGTGGGCTGGGTCACCACCGGGACACCACCCCACAGCCGTGGGCGATGTCCTTCTACCCGCCCCGGGTATGCGGTGCAGGCAGTGAAATCCCTGGTGGCGCCTGCTGAACCGACCAGGGGAGGCGATGTCGTCGGCCCGGGGTGGGGCACAGGGGTGACGGCGGTCGAAGGGTGATGTTTGAAGATTTGATGAAGATTTCCCCGCCGGGCACTGAGCGAGGGTGGTATTCCCCCTAGCCGGAGCGATACTGGGGTCTATGGCTGACCGCACACCGACCACCGCCACGCCCCCGGGGCGGGTGCTGGTCGTCGATGATGAACAACCCCTGGCTCAGATGGTGGCCTCCTACCTCATCCGGGCCGGCTTCGATACCCGCCAGGCGCACACCGGCACCCAGGCCGTGGACGAGGCCCGTCGCTTTTCCCCCGATGTTGTGGTGCTGGATCTGGGGCTGCCCGAACTCGACGGCCTGGAGGTGTGCCGACGGATCCGCACCTTCTCGGACTGCTACATCCTCATGCTCACCGCGCGTGGCAGCGAGGACGACAAGATCAGCGGTTTGACCCTGGGGGCGGATGACTACATCACCAAACCTTTTAGCATCCGGGAACTGGTGACCCGGGTGCATGCGGTGCTGCGCCGCCCGCGCACCAGCACCACCCCACCGCAGGTGACCACCCCCTTGATTGTTGGTGACCTCATCCTTGACCCCATCGCCCATCAGGTGCGGGTAAGGGAGACGACCGTGGAGCTCACCCGCACGGAGTTCGAGCTGCTGGTTGCCCTGGCCCTGCGCCCCGGCCAGGTGCTGACCCGCCACGACCTGGTCACCGAGGTCTGGGACACGACCTGGGTCGGTGATGAACGCATCGTCGATGTCCACATCGGCAACTTGCGTCGCAAGCTCGGCACCGACACCCGGGGCCGGGGGTTTATCGACACCGTGCGTGGCGTGGGCTACCGGGTGGGGCAGCCATGAATCACGGACCCGGCCTGACCTTCCGCTTCCTGGCCGCCCAGGTGTTGGCCGTGGTGATTAGCCTGCTGGTGGCCGCGGCCGTAGCCACGATGGTGGGCCCGACCCTGTTCCATGATCATATGTTGATGACCGGCCGGGAGGACCCCTCGCTGGAGCTGTTCCATGCCGAGCGGGCCTACCGGGACGCCAACCTGATCACCCTGGCCGTCGCCCTGCCCACCGCCTTGATCAGCGCCCTGCTGGCCAGCCAGTGGTTGTCGCGTCGCCTGCGCACCCCCCTGCAGGATCTCACCCGCGCCGCTACCAGCCTGGCGGCCGGAAACTACCGTATCCGTGTGCCCGCCGGAGAAGCAGGCCCCGAGGTCACCACCCTGGCGCATGCCTTCAACACCATGGCCGACCGGCTGGAACACACCGAACAGGTCCGCCGCCAGATGCTCTCTGATCTGGCCCACGAAATGGGCACCCCCTTATCGGTGCTCACAATCTACCTCGATGGTCTCCAGGACGGGGCCGTGGACTGGAATAATGCCACCCACACGATCATGGCTGACCAACTCACCCGCCTGACCCGGTTGATGGAAGACATCGACGAAGTCTCCCGGGCCCAGGAACACCGGATCGATTTGGACCTGGTGGAGGAAGGGCTCGGGGATCTGCTCCATACCGCCGCTGCTGCCGCGGGGGAAGCCTATGCTGACAAGGGCGTCGATTTACAGGTCGAGACCATTACGGACACCGCCCGGGTGCTCGTGGACCGGCAACGCTTCGGCCAGGTGATGAGCAATCTCCTGTCGAACGCGCTACGGCACACCCCGGCCGGCGGGCAAGTCCGGATCAGCGTCCACCGACAGGGGGCGTCCACCGCGCTCATCCACGTCGCCGATGACGGCGAGGGCATCCCACCTGGCCAGCTCGGACACATCTTCGAACGCTTCTACCGGGGGGATGCCGCCCGCAGCCGGGACAACGGCGGGGCCGGTATCGGTCTGACCATCTCCAAGGCATTGATCGAGGCCCACGGCGGCACTCTCACCGCGACCTCCCCCGGACCCGGTCGCGGAGCGGTGTTTGCCATCCGCCTCCCACTGTCCCCTCCCGACAGTGAGGAGGCTGCCCGGTGACCACACCCTGCCCCGCGCGAGGGCCGCGCCCTCCACCCCTTGGAGATATACGCCAGGGGGGTATACACCAGATAGCATCGCCGAATCCCACCGACCCGTAGGAGCTTTCCCATGATCACCTCCCCGCCCCGCCTCTTGCCGATGGCCTCCCACGGCTGCAGCTGTTGCGGACCTGCCTCAGGTGCCGACACCGCCTCCATCCCTGCCGCCAGCGACTCGTCAGCAGGAGGGGCCTCCCCTAGCTACCAGGTCACCGGCCTGACCTGCGGGCACTGCGCGAAAAGCGTGACCCAGGCCCTTCAGGCACTCCCTCAGGTCGACGACGTCCAGGTTGATCTCGCTGCTGGTGGTGTTTCCACCGTCACGGTCACCGGTGTCGTACCTCCGGAGATGGTTCGCCGGGCCATCGAGGAGGCCGGCTACACCGTCTTATCCTGATCAGTTTTACCCATCATCTCGACCCCGACCGGGTTGAGCGAAAGGAACGTCATGAGCACTCCCCACCATTCCGGCGATCACCATGGTGATCACCCCGCTCCGGAAACAGACCACACCCACCACCCGGATCATGCCAGCCACGAACACCACGCAGATGCAGACACCCACGGCCAGGCGATGCCCCACGATCACCCGCACTCCGCCCTGGACGAAGACCACCAAGTTCATGGTCACGGCGAACACGCCGGACACAGCACCGCAATGTTTCGGGACCGATTCTGGTGGTCGCTGATTCTGTCCATTCCCGTCGTTATTTTCAGCCCCATGGTCGCCCAGCTGCTCGGCTACCACCTCCCGGCTTTCCCCGGATCCACCTGGATCCCCCCGGTGCTGGGCACGATCATCTTCGTCTACGGCGGAACGCCTTTCCTCAAGGGCGGATGGAAAGAACTGAAATCCCGCCAACCCGGGATGATGCTCCTGATCGCCATGGCCATCACCGTGGCGTTTGTCGCCTCCTGGGTCACCACTCTGGGGCTGGGCGGTTTGGAGCTGGACTTCTGGTGGGAGCTGGCCCTGCTGGTGACCATCATGCTGCTGGGCCACTGGCTGGAGATGCGCGCTCTCGGGGCCGCGTCCTCCGCGCTTGACGCGCTGGCTGCCCTGCTGCCGGATGAGGCCGAGAAAGTCATCGACGGGACCACCCGCACCGTGGCCATCTCCGAGCTGGTCGTCGACGACGTCGTGCTGGTGAGGGCCGGTGCCCGGGTGCCGGCCGACGGAACCATCCTCGACGGAGCCGCCGAATTCGATGAGGCGATGATCACCGGCGAATCCCGTCCCGTCTTCCGCGACACCGGTGACAAGGTGGTCGCCGGTACCGTGGCCACCGACAACACCGTCCGCATCCGGGTGGAGGCTACCGGCGGGGACACCGCTCTGGCCGGGATCCAACGCATGGTTGCCGACGCCCAGGAGTCCTCCTCCCGGGCCCAGGCCCTCGCGGATCGGGCGGCGGCGTTGTTGTTCTGGTTCGCGCTGATCTCCGCTCTGATCACCGCGGTGGTGTGGACCATCATCGGCAGCCCGGACGATGCCGTGGTGCGCACGGTCACGGTGCTGGTCATCGCCTGCCCGCACGCCCTGGGCCTGGCGATTCCGCTGGTCATTGCGATCTCCACCGAGCGGGCCGCGAAATCCGGGGTGCTCATCAAGGACCGGATGGCGCTCGAGCGGATGCGCACCATCGACGTGGTGCTCTTCGACAAAACCGGCACCCTGACCGAGGGTGCGCACGCGGTCACCGATGTCGCGGCAGCTGTCGGCGTCACCGAGGGCGAGCTACTGGCCCTGGCCGCCGCCGCGGAGGCCGACAGCGAGCACCCCGTGGCCCGCGCCATCGTGGCTGCCGCGGCCGCCCATCCCGAGGCCTCCCGTCGGCAAATCCGTGCAACTGGTTTCAGCGCCGCCTCCGGCCGAGGGGTCCGGGCCACTGTCGATGGCGCTGAGATCCTCGTGGGCGGGCCGAACATGCTGCGCGAGTTCAACCTCACCACCCCGACCGAGCTCACCGACACCACCAGCGCCTGGACCGGGCGTGGGGCCGGTGTGCTCCATATTGTCCGCGATGGTCAGATCATCGGTGCGGTGGCCGTCGAGGACAAGATCCGCCCCGAATCCCGCGCCGCCGTGAAAGCCTTGCAGGACCGCGGGGTGAGGGTCGCGATGATCACCGGTGACGCGCAGCAGGTGGCCCAGGCGGTTGGCCAGGATCTGGGGATCGATGAGGTCTTCGCCGAGGTCCTGCCCCAGGACAAGGACACCAAGGTTACCCAGTTACAGGAGCGTGGCCTGAGCGTGGCCATGGTCGGCGACGGTGTCAACGACGCCCCCGCTCTGACCCGCGCGGAGGTCGGTATCGCCATCGGGGCCGGCACGGATGTGGCCATGGAATCCGCCGGAGTGGTCCTGGCCAGTGATGACCCGCGGGCAGTGCTGTCGATGATTGAGCTCTCGCAGGCCAGCTACCGCAAGATGATCCAGAACCTCATCTGGGCCTCTGGCTACAACATCCTCGCCGTGCCGCTGGCCGCCGGCGTGCTCGCCCCGATCGGGTTCGTGCTGTCCCCGGCCGTGGGCGCGATCTTGATGTCTGCCTCGACCATCGTGGTGGCCCTGAACGCCCAGCTGTTGCGCCGCATTGATCTGGATCCGGCTCACCTGGCTCCGGCCGAGTCGAAGGAGGAACACACCACGCCTACTCCGGCATCCACCGCCGTCCACTGATCCACCAGGAATGAATCACGGCGAGATGGGTGGCATAAGCGGGATGATGAGCCAGGAGGACATGACAGCCCTTGAGGAAGCCCAGGGCACTGAGGCTGCCCGCCTCTACCTGGAGCAGATGACCGCCCACCACGAAGGTGCGGCCGACATGGCCCGTGACGAGGTTGCTGACGGCCAGAATCCCCATGCGATCACCCTGGCCGAACAAATTATCAACGACCAGGAGGCCGAGATCGCCCAGATGCAGCAGATGCTCACTGACCTATGACAGGTCCCCGTCTTTTTCTGATCCCGAGGACAGGAATCTGAAAAAGAGGGATAACCGTGACGATTGCCACCTGCTGCGGGTGATGGGTCGTTGTCACCGCAGCGGGTGCACCGGGGTGGATGTTTCTTCTCCCTCTGCTCGCCCCACTGAGGAAAGGGGAAAGCTCCTGTGTCCAGACCCTTGGAGGACTACGCATTATTGTCCGATACTCACACGGCCGCTCTGGTCTGCCGGCAGGGCAGTGTTGCGCGGGTGCATCTAGTAACACCGTGGTGGGTTTCGAGTAACGCGATGGTGAGTATCCAGTAACACCTTGGGGGACGATGCTGGTGACCGCGCGACTACAGGGCGCGCGGCATTGCCAGAGGAGTCCAGTTGTGACTGATTACCGGGCGGTGATGGACCTTGTGCTCAAAGGTTGGTCCGTCCGCCAAATCCGTTCCACTGTGGGGTGTTCCCACACCACAGTTCAAAAGGCCCGCGAAGCGCTCGAATCTTCCGGGATCACCACCGAATCCCAGCTCGCGGGGTTGACCAATGAGGCATTGGCTGGGCTGTTTCATGATGGGCGCAGCACCGGCCAGGGCGATTTCGTCCCGATCGATTACGATGCCGTGTCCAAGGCCAGGACCGGCAGGCACAAAGTAACGCTGCAGGTGCTCTGGGGCCGCTACACTGCTACCCCGGCTGCTGATGGGCAGCGCTATTACAGCTACGAGCGTTTCCGGCAGCTCGTGGCCCAGCACGTTGACGCCGCTGGGCTGACAGCCAGGATCACCCACGCCCCGGGACACACCATGCAGGTGGATTGGGCGGGAACCAAGATGCGCCTGTTCGACCCGGTCGCCGGTCGAGGCCCGAAAATCAGCGTGTTCGTCGCCTCATTGCCGTATTCGGGGATGATCTTCGCCTGCGCCTGCCCAGATGAGCGCCAGCAGTCGTGGCTTTCAGCCCATATGCAGGCGTTTTCTTATTTCGGTGGGGTGGCGGAAGTCATCGTGCCGGATAACGCGTCGACCGCGTCGAACACAATCAGCGCTGCGGATCGCAACCGGCGGGTCAACTCCACCTACGAGGAGTTTCTGGAGCACTACAACACCGCCGCTTTGCCGGCGCGGGCGAAAAAGCCCAAAGACAAAGCCAGCGTGGAAGCCGCGGTGAAAATCGTCACCCAGAAAGTCATCCACGCACTCGACGGCCACCAGTGCGTTGGGCTTGATGAGCTCAATACCCGGATCCGTACGCTGGTCGATGCGATCAACACTGCGACCCCGTTTCGCAACCAGGACACAAGCCGGCGTGAGGTGTTCAACGAGTTCGAACGCGACCAACTCGCTGCACTACCTGCAACCACGTGGCAGCGCACCGTGTGGAAACGCGCCAAAGTCGCACCGAATTTCCACATCATCATCGACACCGCCCGCTACTGAAGTGCCGTATCAGCTGGTGGGCCGCACCGTGGATGTGCGCATCACCGGTGATGTCCTCACCGTCTTCGACGCTGGCGAGCATGTCGCAACCCACCACGTCACGGGGATGCGCGGGGCGTACGTCACCGACACCGACCACATCCCGCCGAACATGACTGATACCCGGGGACTGTGGACGAGTGAGTACTTCCTGCGCGAAGCCTCACGCATAGGCCCTGCCACCAAAGAAGTCATCGCGGGCCTGATCGCCCAGAAAGCGATCCCCGCCCAGGCGTACCAGTCGTGCCGCAACGTGCTGAGCATGGGCAAGCGCGACAAGCTCGTCCTAGAAGAAGCATGCCGTCGCCTCATCGATACCAACGGTGCCCAGCGGGCAGTGAGCTACACCGCGGTGAAGAACATGATGGCCGCCGTACGCAAAGACCACACCACCCGCCCCACCGGCACCACAACCACCACCAGGGACACCACCACTCCAGCGTTTGGCACCGCGCCTGTGCCAGCTCGTGACACGCGCGGCGCCTACCTCGGCGGTGCCGCCCAGTTCAGCCTGGAAAACCTCACCAAGAAAGGACCCACCAAGTGACCCCGCCACAACCAGCATCAGCCACCGCACGCTTCCTCGACGAATCTGTCCTGCCGGTCTTCACCAGCCTGCGCATGACCGCATTCGGCCAAAGCGTCATCGACATCGCCGCCGACCCCGACTTCGACGACTGGTCATTTTCCGACAAAGTGCTCTACGCACTCGATAAAGAGGTCGCGGCCAAGCGCGAACGGCGAGTCAACAAACTGCTCAAAGCATCCCGATCGCCAAATCCCGATGCTTGCGTCGAAGAGATCACCTACGCGCCCAGCCGCACCCTCAACAAAGAGCAAATCACCCGACTCGCTCACTGCCAATGGTGCCAAAGCGCCCAGAACATTGTCATCCTGGGCAAATCCTCCGTCGGCAAAACCTACCTCGCACTCGCACTGCTCAACGCCGCCTGCCGAAAGGACTACACAGCCAAGTTCTTCCGCACCGACACCCTGGCCAACCACCTAGCAGTACTCAAACACGGTGACATTGAGCGGATGAAGTTCCTCGAGGAACTCCACACCGCAGATGTGCTCGTGCTTGATGATTTCCTCACCACCCCGATCGATGCTGCAACCGCACACCAGCTGCTGACCATCCTTGCCGAGCGAGAGCACCGAGGATCCACAATCGTGACATCCCAGTTCACACCAGATGAGTGGTACAAGTCCATCCCTGATGCCGTCATCGCCGAATCCATCCTCAACCGACTCGTCACCGGCGCCGAGATCATCCCACTCGAAGGAGACAACATGCGACTGACAACCTAACCCCACCCCACAACACCTGGGTGTTACTCCAAACCCACCCGGGTGTTACCCGATACCCACCACACCGTTACTAAACACGTGGTCTAAACAGGCAGCATTAATGTCGGGGGTGTCCCCCGAGTAGTGGACACGGCGTTGGTGTCAGTTAGGCAACGAGGACCACACAGAGACGCGTTTCGATGACACATATCCACAATGCAGTGATGCATTCTCAACTGTGTGACACGCAGCGATCGTGGGGTGGGCGGTGCTGTAATCGGCGGCAGGAGGCCACCCGGTCCGACTAGAGCCGCCTAAATGGGGAATACTTGAGCCTTATGACGAGCAGAAACCAGGCAGAAGTTACCCAGACCGTGATTCTCCCGCAGTCGCGGGACGCGCTGTTTATTACCCTCGGCTTCAAAAAGGGCGGCGAGCAGGCGGCGTTGGAGGCGCTTTCCAGCCTGTCCAGCCTCACCAACGGCGTGGGCTTCCGGTACCCGAAGGCGCACTTGACCGCGGTGGCCGGCATCGGCGCGACAATGTGGGACCGGCTTTTCGCACTGGACAAACCGGAGCACCTGCACGAGTTCGTCGAGCTCCACGGCGCGAAGCACCACGCGCCGTCCACGCCGGGCGACCTGTTCTTCCACATCCGGTCCGACGAATTCGACGTCGCCTTCGAGCTCGCCCGCCGCATCAACGCGATCGTGGAGGACCACATCGACTACCACGACGAGGTTCACGCCTTCCAGTACCAGGATTTCCGCGACCCGCTCGGCTTCGTCGACGGCACCGAGAGCCCCCGCGACCAGGAGGGCGTGGAGGTTGCGATCATCCGCGACGGCATCTGGAGGGGCGGCAGCTACATCGTCGAGCAGAAGTACGTGCACAACCTCAAGGACTGGAACACCCTGCCGGTGGAGGAGCAGGAGCAGGTCATCGGCCGCACGAAGCATTCCGACATCGAGCTAGATGAGAAGGCCCCGAACAGCCACGTGGCCGTCAATCAGGTTGAGGACGAGGACGGCAACGGCCTGGAGATCGTGCGCAACAACCTCTCGTTCGGCGACGCGCTGGGCAAGCAGGGCACCTTCTTCATGAGCTACGCCCGCGACCCCCGCGTCACCGAAGTGATGCTGCGCCGCATGTTCATCGGCGAGCCGGAGGGCAACTACGACCGCATCCTGGACTTTTCCGAGGCGCTGACGGGCTGCAACTTCTTTGCTCCGCCGCGCGTGTTCTTGGACCACTGCGCCGACTACGCGCACGCCCACCTGCGCCCCGATAAGGACCCGCAGCCGAACCAGCCTGCCATCAACTTGCCGCAAGGCAAGGCGGTCTTCCCGGACCGGTCGGATGTGCCCACCTCCCACAACGCCGAGGACGTCGAGGCTGCGAGGGCCCGTTACGAAGGCGCGCTCCGCCGGCAGCAGTAGTCGCGGTCAGTCACCCTGGCCGCTCGTTTCGGGCTGTGCTGGGTAGCGCACAACTTGCACTTGCCCTTGCGGCAAGCTGTTCAATCGCAACCATGGCAGATGGTATGGAATACACAATCAGCGAGGCCGCAGAAGCCCTCGGCGTTTCCACCAAGGCGCTGCGCCACTGGGAGGCGCTCGGCCTCATCGCACCCGCGCGCACGTGGGCCGACCACCGCGTTTACAGCGAGGCGGACCTCGAGCGCGGCGCGGCCATCGCCCTCTACCGCGGAGTCGGCGTGCCGCTTGCGCAGATCGCGCAGCTTCTCGACGCCTCCGGAGCCGCCCTCACCCGCGCCCTCAAGCACCACCAAGAAGCACTCGCTTCTCGACGGCGCACGCTCGACGCCCAACTCACATCTGTCCAGCACCTCATTGACAACGCAACGAAAGGATCGATCGACATGGACGCAATGAAGAAGTACCTCGGCGAAGATATGCCCGCCTACCAGGAGGAGGCTGAGCAGCGCTGGGGTGATACCCCGGAGTGGGCGCAGTCCCAGAAAAAGCTCGCTCAAATGGGCGAAGGTGACTTCAAACGCCTGCAGGAAGAACAGGACGCGCTCGCCGCGGATCTGATCGCCGCACGCGATTCCGGCGTGGAACCCGGCTCCGAGGAAGCCGAAGCACTGGTGGAGCGCCACCGCGCAAGCATCGCCCAGTGGTACGAGGCGACCCCGGCTCGCCAGCTCATCCTCGCGCGCATGTACGTTGACGACGCGCGCTTCCACGAAGCCTACGGCGGCGCGCAGGACTACCTGCTCGAGCTGGTCACCGCCCACGCGGCGGCCGAAGGTGTGGACGTGGGCAACCCGCAGTGGGGTTAGAAACGGAGCAGTAATGAGCGGAGCCGCCTGAATCAGACGCGCTTTGGTGCGCTGGCTACACTCGCGGGCATGAAGCGCTTATCCATCAGAATGGTGGCGGTGATTGCTGTCGTGGCGCTTGAGATCCCCCGAGGGTGCAATGGAGGTGCTCTCCAGTGACTGAACATCACACGGCCATCGTCGTTGGCGGCGGCCAGTCCGGCCTAGCCACGGCATACTACCTGCGGCGCTACGACGTGGACTTCTTGATCTTGGACAACCAGGAGGAGCCCGGCGGAGCGTGGTTGCACACGTGGCCTTCGCTGACGCTTTTCTCCGCTGCGGAGTTCTCCAATCTGCCCGGCTGGCCTATGCCGCACTACCCGGGGTACCCGCCGGCACGCCATGTCATCGACTACCTCGAACGCTACGAAAAACGCTACGACCTCCCGGTTCGTCGCCCAGTGCACGTTCGCAGCGTGTCCCATGACGGAGGGATGTTCTTCCTAGATACGACCGACGGACAATTCACAGCGGAGCACGTTGTCGCGGCCACCGGCACGTGGTCCGCGCCCTTCGTGCCCCACTATCCCGGCACCTTCCGCGGACGGCAGTGGCACTCGTCGATCTACCCCGGCCCCGAACCATTCCGCGGCGCGAAGGTCGCGGTGGTCGGTGGGGCGAACTCGGGGGCCCAGATCGCCGCGGACCTCATCGGGACGTCGGAGGTCACATGGTTCACTCTTGGGCGGCCGCGCTGGATGCCCGATGATGTCGATGGCCGCGATCTCTTTCTCCGCAGCCGCCGCCGGATTCTCGGCGGCGATGCCGGCCCGAACCTCGGGGACATTGTCGCGCTTCCTCATCTCCGTGAGCTCCGCGACTCCGGCCAGCTCACCGCTACCCCCATTTTCGATAGCTTGAGCGAGCTCGACCACGACCACCTGATCTGGTGCACTGGTTTCCGTCCGGCCCTCGGCCCATTCCGCCACCTCATGCGCGGCCGCGAACCCGCGGTGAAGAATCTGCATCTCGTCGGTTACGGCAACTGGACCGGCGACGGCTCGGCAACGCTGATGGGTGTGGGGCCCTTTGCCAAACACACTGCCCAGGTAGTCGCGGGCCGTGTCGATGACGCTCGGCAGCACGAGTTTTGAAATGGCGTCAACGCAACTCGACTCAGCGATTCGTCCGCGCAGCCCGCAGGCCGTTCAAGATCACGATGACTTCGGCGACCTCGTGAACCAACACGACGGCAGCCAGGCCCAGCACGCCGCTGATCGCCAGCGGCATCAACACGATGATGATGGCCAGAGACAACACGATGTTCTGGTTGATGATCCTGCTGCCTCGGCGGGCGTGCTGCAGCGCCTGCGGGATCAGCCGGAGATCGTGGCCGGTGAAGGCGACGTCGGCGGACTCGATCGCGGCGTCAGAGCCGGTCGCTCCCATGGCGATGCCTACCGTCGCGCCCGCCAATGCCGGCGCGTCATTAATGCCGTCGCCAATCATCGCCGTCGGCGTCTTGGAGGAGAGTTCGGCGACGATGCTTGCCTTGTCCTCCGGACGTAGTTCGGCGCGCACGTCGTCGATTCCGGCGATTGCAGCCAGTGCCCGGGCGGTGCGAGTGTTGTCGCCGGTGAGCATGCTCACTTCCACGCCGTTGGCGTGCAGGGTCTGCACGGCTTCGGGCACCTCGGGCCGCAGCTCGTCGCGGACTCCGATGGCCCCGGCGAGGGCGCCATCGACGGTGACCAGGACGCAGGTTTGGCCCTCGGACTCCATGCGCTCAACGTCTGCCTTCAGTGGCCCGGCATCGATCCATCGGGGGCTGCCCACCAGCACCCGTCGACCTTCGACGGTGCCGCTGATGCCGTGCCCGGCTTCCTCGCTGATGTCCTGGGCGGCGGGCGCTTCGG
This sequence comes from Corynebacterium stercoris, assembly GCF_024160105.1. Classification (GTDB taxonomy): domain Bacteria; phylum Actinomycetota; class Actinomycetes; order Mycobacteriales; family Mycobacteriaceae; genus Corynebacterium; species Corynebacterium stercoris. The sequence goes on along the minus strand of NZ_JAMFTQ010000003.1, from coordinate 228,573 downwards.
GCACCGCTGTAGCGATCGCCGCGGCGAGGGGGTGCGTCGATTGCTGCTCGACTGCCGCCGCGAAGGCAAGCACCTGCGCCTGATCGAATCCCACTGCCGGCACCACGCCGGTAACCTCGGGCTGGTTGCGGGTGAGGGTTCCGGTCTTGTCTACCGCCAGGTGACGGATGCCGCCGAGCCGTTCGAACGCCGCGCCGGACTTGATGACCACGCCAAATTGGCTGGCCGCGCCGATCGCGGCCACGACCGTCAGCGGCACGGAGATCGCCAGCGCGCACGGCGACGCTGCGACTAGGACCACCAGTGCACGGGTGATCCACGTCTCGGGGTCGCCCAGCAGCGAGCCGATCACGCCGACCAGCACCGCCAGGATCATCACGCCGGGCACTAGGGGTCGGGCAATCCGGTCGGCAATCCGGGCGCGGTCGCCCTTTTCCGCCTGCGCCTGCTCAACTAGGTCCACGAGTGTGGTCAGTGAGTTGTCCGTTCCAGCTGCGGTCGTCTCGACCTCCAGCACGCCAGCGGAGTTGATCGCTCCCGCGGGCACCTCGTCACCGGGTTCGACCTCCAGCGGAATGGATTCTCCGGTGATCGCTGAGGTGTCAAGGCTGGAGCGCCCAGACCGAATGATGCCGTCCGTGGCGATCCGCTCCCCGGGGCGCACAAGCATCAGCTCGCCAGCCACGAGGTCTTTCGCTGCGACCTCGACCGCCGTGCCGTCGCGCAGCACCGTCGCGGTCTGCGGTACCAACTTCAACAGTGCCCGCAGTCCGCCCTGGGCCCGGTCCATCGCCTTGTCTTCCAGTGCCTCGGCGATCGAGTACAGGAACGCTAGCGCCGCGGCCTCTCCGACGTAACCGAGGATCACCGCGCCGACCGCGCTGATCGTCATCAGCAAGCCAATGCCGAGCTTGCGCTTCGTGACAAGGTTCCGGATCGCTCCAGGCGCGAACGTATACGCCCCTAGCAGCAGGCCGACCCAGAACAGTACTGTCGCAGGTGTCTCCAGCCCGGACCAGTCCAACGCCAGGCCTACGCAGAGGGCTACGCCGGAGAAGATCGGAAGTAGCAACTCGGGGTCCTTCCACCATGGCCGATCGAGCTCTTCGATCTCCGTGGCGGGTTCGTGTTCGCATCCACACGCCGAGCTCATGCGTCCGCTCCCTTCTCGCCGCAGCCGGGCACCGAGCACTCAGGGTCAATGCAGGGGGCGTTTTCGTCGACAGCCAACGTCGCGTTCACCAGGGCGTCGAGCGCTGCCGCGAGGTGCGGATCGGCGATTTCGTAGCGGGTCTTGCGGCCCTCCGGCTCGGCAACGACAATGCCGCAGTCGCGCAGGCAGGACAGATGGTTCGAGACGTTCGAGCGGGTCAGATCCAAGCTGTCCGAGAGCTCGGCGGGGTAGCTCGGACCGTCGAGTAGGGCCATCAGGATTCGGGAGCGCGTCGGATCCGCCATGGCCCGGCCGAGCCGGTTCATGACGTCGAGGCGTGAAGCAATAGTCAGCATGATCTGAACTATACAGCACACGATGAACTATTCAAGATAAGCTGAACTGACAATAACGCGAAGAACCTGCGACCTGCAGGAACTAGCCGATGGGATAGCCGGTAACTGGGCCTTCGCTGTTCGGCTGCCACCCCAACGCGGGCGCGACGTGGGTGGCGAAGTTCTCCAAAAACTTCACATTGACGTCCACGCCCAGCCCGCAAAACCTATACGTGTTTCCGTGCGCCCCATATGTTCTCTGTGTACTGACGTAAATTCCTGTTTTGTGATTGTTGCAGGCTAACGAGAAAGTAACTTTGCGACGGCATACCGTCGAGTTCAAGTTCAACGTGTAGACGGGGTCACGAGTCGTAGACCGTGTCACGGCGCCCGATCGTGAATGCCTCGATGATCACAAGATCGTCGTAGATATTAGCGAGAATCCGATAGGAACCCACTCGGTACCGCCATTCTCCGGAGTGGTTGCCTGTGAGGGCCTTACCGATTGCTCGTGGGTTGGTAGATCCTTCCAGATTCTTTTCAATCCAGCCTGCAAGGATGCGAGCATCGAACTTATCCATCTTGTGAAGCTGCTTGCGCGCCTTTGAAGTTAGTCGCACGCTGTATCTGGAAGTTAGTTCTTCCATTAGCCGAGTTCGTCGAGTATTTCCTGGATGGTGAAGCGCTGCCCATCGTCTTCTGCCATCGCGTCCCGCAGTTCCTGAAGATCGTGTGCATCCTCGATCTTTTCCAAAATTGCGTTCCGGGCGAAGTCCGAAAGGGTAATTCCTTCAAAACTTGCGAACCTACGCACCAGCTCAGCATCTCGATCATCCATGCGGATAGTCATCGTGGCCATGAGTGTCCTTCACTTTCGATGAATACAATGTATTCCATTATTTCCGTGAGGTTTCAATACGTCAAGAACAGCTACCGCTGGATCCGTTTCCCGCGACTGCGGAGTGCTCTCTTTATTGGTTTCCGCCGACCACATGCCTTGCTCGGACCTAACCAGCTTGAGGCTTCGCCCCATCCGTCGCCTTCTACGTGCACCGATACGCGTTCGGTCACCCAGTTCTCCGCGGCGCGCAGCTCCCACGTGGCCTCGTAACCATCGCCGTATTGCACTCCGGAAGCGGTTAAACCGCCTTAGAACTCCTAGAGGAAGACGGGTTTTGCCTGAAGTTCGGTGGAGCTCAAATTCAATGTGTGCTTCACCAATGGGCTAGCTGAATGCGGTAACCGACCAAACCCTCGTAACTTTGGCGGAGTTCCATCGAAATCACAGCTGGGGCTTACGCCTCGTCGACTTCAACTCCGAGCGCCGCTTCTTCGCTTCGAGACGGCGCCGCACCGAGCTGCGCGTCGGCTTCGTTTTCCGCCGCGGGGGAGGCAGCGGGGCGAGCGCCTCGCGCAACAGGGCGGCCATTCGTTCCCGCGCCTCGGTACGGTTGCGGACCTGCGAGCGCTGCGTCGACGCGCTGACGGTGAGCACAGTGCCATCCAGGCGGTGTTCGAGGTTGTGGAGGGCGCGGCGGCGTTGGGCGTCGGAAAGCGATGCGCATCCCGCGATGTCGATGGAGAGCTGTACCTTGCTGTCGGTGGTGTTGACGCCCTGGCCGCCGGGGCCCGACGCCTTCGCAAACCGCTCCGTCAGATCCGCGGCGGCGACGACGAGGCCGCCGGGGATACCCGGGCCGGGTGCGATGGGCAGGTCCTGCATGCCCAACACCCTACGTTCACCCTGGGGCCGAAGACGAGACAGCTGGGAAAGGGCTGAGGCGGAGCCCGTCGCAAAGCACATGCTTTACCTGGAGGAACTGCAACACCCGACAAAGAAGGACAGCGCGGCACCCGAGAAACCATTGGTTGAATCACGCTTCTATAGGTGACAGACGCCAGATCACGACCTACCTTGGTTGTATACCCCGTCACATTGCAATATAAGGAGCGAAGCAAATGACTGTCCCATCTGGACCGAAAGCTCACGATACTGATGTTGACCTGCTAGTCGTAGGATCCGGCTCCGGTCTCGCAACCGCGCTGTACGCACACTCCCTCGGCTTAAAGACGTTGGTGGTTGAGGCAAACGAGTACGTAGGCGGCTCGTTGTCGATGTCGGGCGGCGCCTTCTGGGTGCCCGGCAACCACGTCCTGCGCCGATCCGGGTTTAAGGACACCGTCCAGCGAGGCCTTGATTACGTGGAAAGCTTGGTGCCTGAAAACGCCCCACGCGAGCGTTGGGAAGCGTTGATTGAGCACGGTCCCGAAGCAATTGAGGCCCTAGACAACCTGACGGATCTCAACTTGTTCTGGTCCAAGGGTTACTCCGACTACCACCCGGAGCACCCTGGCGGCGCCTCTATCGGCCGCACCTGCGAGGCTCGACCCTTCGACCTGAAGCAGCTAGGAGAAGAGCGCGACCGTTTCCACCCCACCGCGGTGGCGGCACCGTTCCCCATGCCCATGACGGGCTACGACTACAAGTGGGTTAACCTCATCACCAAGACCCCGTTGAAGTCGCTGCCGATTTCCGCCATCCGCACAATTCAGGGTGTTGGGGGCATGGCGTTTGGCAAGGAGTATGTCGCCACTGGCCAAGCCACGGCCGGTGGTCTGTTCCTCGCCGCGATTAAGAACAACATCCCGGTGTGGACGAGCTGCCCCATGACGGAGCTGATCGTGGACGACAGCGGCAAGGTTACGGGTGCCGTGGTGAAGCAAGACGGCTCCGAGTACACCATCAACGCTTCGCGCGGCGTGGTTCTGGCCGGCGGTGGCTTCGACCACAACACCGAGTGGCGTATGAAGTACCAGAGCGAGAGCCTCACCGACGACAACTCGATGGGTAACTCCGAGAACAACGGCGACACCATCTCGATCCCAGTCGAGCAGCTCGGGGCGAAGACCGGCTTCATGGACCAAGCCTGGTGGTTCCCGGCCATGGCCCCGCTGGAGAAGGACGAACAGCCGAAAATCACGCTCGCGGAGCGTTCACTGCCGGGCTCGTTCATGGTGGACCAGACCGGTCGGCGCTTTATCAACGAGGCGGAGGACTATATGACCTTCGGCAACGAGGTGCTGGCCATGCGCGAGGAGGGCCGCGCGAACGAGATGTGGATCATCTTCGACCAGAAGTACAAGATGTCCTACTTGTTCGGCTCCGAGGTGTTCCCGGGCATGCCGCTGCCCAAGAGCTGGTACGAGGCAGGGGTCGCCTTCAAGGCGAAGACCCCGGCTGAGCTTGCGCGGAAGATCGGCGTGCCCGTGGACGCGTTCACCGCGCAGTTCGACGAGTTCAACCTGGACGCGCAGGCCGGTATCGACTCGACCTACCACCGCGGCGACTCCAAGTACGACAACTACTACGGCGACCCGACTAACACTCCGAACCCGAACCTGCGCCCACTGAGTGGCCAGCTGTACGCGGTGAAGATGGTGATTTCGGACCTCGGCACCTGCGGCGGCCTGATGACGGACGCCAACGGCAGCGTCGTGCGCGAGGACGACACCCCGATCGCCGGCCTCTACGCCCAGGGCAACAACGCCGCCAACTACTTCGGCGATGTCTACCCGGGTGCCGGTGCAACCATTGCCCAGGGTCTGGTCAACGGGTTCATCATTGCGAACCACGCAGCCGGCACCCCGCTAGGTGGTTCCTCGAAGGTGCGCTAGCTGGAGCTTGCGGCCTATCGACGCCCCCTTGAACCCGCCATCCCCACAGAACCGGATGGCGGGTTCTTTGTGCTACTGGCGGGAGCTCTTGCTCCTCGCGTCCTCCACCTCGCTGGAGTAGTACCCGCTGCCAAAACCTTTCACGATACGCACCACCAGCCAGATGACTGCGATCACGATGAGAGCGAGCACGGCAAAGATAATGATTTCCTGGTACGAGATATTCACAGCTTCTCCTTTGACTTTCACCGTCCGAGTCCGAATTCACTAGCGATATTCGCGGCACCCTTGTGCTCCCCGCAACGGCATCGGGCGATGTGTGAACGAAAGTCTGCGAACTCGATGCGAAAGTTCATGACGGCGGTGTGGTTCCCGCCACCGGGCGAGCGGAAGAGCCGTTGTGTAGCGTGGCTTGCGATGTTAGAAGTTCTCACCATCTTCACGCGTCTTGGTCTCACGTCGTTCGGCGGCCCGACGGCGCACCTCGGTTACTTCCGCGACGAGTTCGTGGAAAAGCGCAAGTGGATGACGGACGAGGAGTACGCCGACCTCGTGGCCCTGTGCCAATTCATGCCGGGCCCGGCGTCGAGCCAGGTGGGCATGGCGATCGGCCTGAAGCGCGCGGGCTACGCGGGCATGCTCGCGGCGTGGGTCGGCTTCACGATGCCCTCGGTCATCGCGCTGGTCCTTTTCGCGCTCGGCGTGGGGCAGCTTGGCTCGCTTGCCGACGCCGGCTGGCTCGCCGGATTGAAAGCGGCCGCCGTGGCAGTTGTGGCGCAGGCGGTGCTGGGCATGAGCAAGAGCATCGTCACGGACGGGAAGCGCGCGGCGATCGCGCTCGCGGCGTTCATCCTGGTCCTCGTGGTGCCGAGTCCGTTCACGCAGGTCGGCGTGATCGTGCTCGGCATGGTCGCGGGCGTGGTGCTGTTCGGCCTCGGGGAGAAGCAGCAGGCGGCCGGCGGGGCGGGGACGCGGGTGCGCACCCAGTCACGCACCCAGTCCCGCACGGTGGGAGCCGTGGCGCTCGCGGCGTTTGCCGGGCTGCTGGTCGCGCTGCCGGCTCTTGCCGGAATGATGCGCTCCACCGGCATGGACATCTTTGACAGCTTCTACCGCGCCGGCGCGCTGGTGTTCGGCGGCGGCCACGTCGTGCTGCCGCTGCTGGAGCAGGCGACGGTGCCGACAGGGCTGGTGGATCACGACACGTTCCTCGCCGGCTACGGCGCGGCGCAGGCGGTGCCGGGTCCGTTGTTCACTTTTGCGTCGTATCTGGGAGCGTCGGCAAGCGGGATCAACTGGCTCTGGGGCGCGATTCTCGCCACGGTGGCGATCTTCCTGCCCGCGGCGCTGCTGGTCATCGGCGTGATGCCGTTCTGGGATCAGTTGCGCCAGCACCGCCTCGCGTCCGCGGCGTTGGCCGGCGCGAACGCCGCGGTGGTGGGCATCCTCGCCGCCGCGCTGTACAACCCGGTCTTCACAGCCGGCATCACCGGCCCGATCACGATGGCGATTGCCGCCGCCGCGTTCGTGGCGCTGCACATGTGGAAGCTGCCGCCGTGGGTGGTGGTTGTCGCAGCAGCCGTCGTCGGTGGAGTGGTGGTGTGATGCAAGTTCGTGAGCTGCTCGATGTCATTTACACCGCTGGTGTTGTTTTTGATGGTCTCTCCACGAGCAAACCCGCGACGGATCGATTCTTGCGGTCCGGAGACACCCATGGTGTCCGCGGGCGCGGAGATCTCGCGCTGTTGGAGGATCTCCGAAGTGCTGCGCAAACTGTCATCGACCACGGTGGGGCACCGGTCACAGGGCGCTTGGTGACCAGCATCAATGCGTCCCTCACAAGGAGCGCCGCGCTTAACCCGGGCCGGCTTCGCACCGCGGAGCAGGGTATCGGTGTACGAACTGTCTATGGACGGCACGAGCCACCGGCAATGACCAGTGACCAGCTCGATGAGCTTGTGGAGGTGGCGCTCACGCATCCCGATCCGCGTCGTGGAGCTATCGCCCTTTTCATCGACATCGCCCGTGCCCAACCGTTCGAGGACGGCAACAAACGAACAGCGATCTTTGCTGCCAACGCGCACCTCATAGCCGAGGGAGCGGGCTGCTTTCTCACCGTTCCCCAGAGCGACGGTGATCCATCGGTAGCCGCCGCGTTCAATGAGGCCCTAGCCAAGGCGTACATCTACGGGGAGCGAGAACCGTTAGAGCGAATGCTTTTCGACGATGGAATTATCGACCGTGTCTGAGGTGAGGATTGCGGGCGTGGGTGATGAGGGGAACGTCGCAAAGCAGTGCTTGATTTCAACGCGGAATTCGATTCCCCCTCGCCGCCTTTGCTTGACCTCGGGCGGCGCTTGGGGGAGCTTCTGCTTTACCAGCGGAGGTACTCGCCCACCACAGCGCCTCCGAGTTCATTGAGGTCGGGTGCGACGACGTTGGCGCCTGAGCGGTTGGCAAGGGCGTTAATAAGCGCCACAAGCCCCGGGTCGTCCCCGAGGCGGAAGAAGGTGATCTTCGTCCCGCGCTTGGTCACCGTATCGAGCGCGTCGACCGTGCGCGCGAGCGTGATGCGGTCGGTCGGCCAGTTGAAGTAGGCCTCGCCCCATTCGGTCAGGATGGAGGTCGGCTCGCCGTCGGTGACGATGAGCAGCGTCGGGTCGTAGCCGGCGTGGCGGGTGAAGAACTCGTTGGCGAGAAGCAGCGCGTGCTGCAGGTTGGTGCCCTTCTCCTGCATCGGCGGCAGGGCGGTGAGTTCCTCAATCGTCAGCGTCTGAGCGTAGAGGCCGAAACCGATAAGCGCGAGCTCGTCGCTGCGAAACTGCGTGGTGATGAGGTGGTTCAGCGCCAACGCGGTCTGCTTCATCGGCGTCCAGCGGCCTTCCATCGCCATGGAAAAGGAGGTGTCGACAAGGAGTGCGACGGCGTTTTTCGTGCGCGCTTCGGTCTCGACCACCTCGATGTCGTTGACCGTGATCGCGAATGGATCGCCGCTTGCGGCGGTGCGTTGCAGCGCGTTCGTGATGGTGCGGGTGGTGTCCCACGCCTGAGTGTCGCCGAACCCCCAGGGGCGGGTACCGCCGGTGGGCTCGCCCTGCTGGCCGGCGAGGCGGGAATCGCGCTGGCCACGGGATAATTGGGAGGTCGCGCCCTTCAGCAGCTCCTTGCCCAGCATGCGCAGCGCTTTCGGGGACAGCTGCAGCGAGCCGGACTCACCCTTGTTCAGCAAGCCGGAGTCGCGCAACGCTTTCTCTAGGTCGCGCAGCTGCTTCGCGCTGGTGGCGGCATCAGCGCCCAAGAGGTCGGCGACGTCGTCCAAGTCGATGTCTCCAGGGCGATCGCCGCCGAGGGTTTCCGCGAGCTCGTCGAGGCGTCCAAGGTCGCGCATCGCGCGGGTGGCTTCGCCGAGGCCCATGCCGTCCGTTGCCCCGTCGCCGTCGAACGATTCGGACCCGGTCCAGTCCAAATCGGGGCGGATGCCGCGCAGGTTTGCGTCGAGCTCGCCAACCAGGTTCATCAGCTCCTCCGAGCCGAAGGCCTGGGCAGCGAGCTGCATGAGCTCCGCGCGTTGCTCGGGTGTCATCGAGTTGAGCAGTCGCTGGGCTGCCGCAGATCGCTGGGCGAGCAGTTCCACCAGCTCATCGATGGTTCTCGGGTTCTCTGGGAACTGGTCGCCGTGTTTGGCCATGAACTCCTGAAAGTCCTGCTCCGTGGCCATGCCCGCCCGGTGCTTGCCCAACAGCACGTTGAGATCCCTCAGCATCTCGGCGACGGCTGCTCGATCTTCATCGGTGGCGCCTTCGAGCGCCTCCTTCATGCCAGCAAAGCGTTGGTCGAGCAGCTCGCGGCCGATGAGGTCTTTGATTCTCTGGTACTTCTCGCGCGCTTCGGAGGAAGCCCAGTTGTAGTCGTTCAGTTCGGTCACCGCGGCCGCGGGGGAGCTGGGCAGGTTGTCCAGTGTCATCTCGCGCATGGTGCGGTCGAGGTCGTCCATATCTACGTCGCGGGCGAGCTGGCCCCGTTCGGCGAGCACCGCCTCGTCGAGAAGCTTCTTTGCTTCCTGGAGCGTGCCCCCGAGGTTGGTCTTGTGCAGTAGCTCTTGGCGGCGCTCCGCGATCTGGCGCAGGAAGTCGTCATACCCCTCACGACGCAGGTACTCGCGCATTGCCTGCTCCGCGGAGTAGCCGTACATAACGTCGCCGGCGATGGCGCGCACCGCCTTGGCCAGGTCGGGCGGCGGGGCGAGCGGATCCGGGCCCGGGGTGTATTTGCGGTACCTGCGCTGGTTAACCATAAATGGTCTCGCCTTCGCCGGAGTCCTTGGAGATCTTCTGGGTGAGGTAAAGCGCCTCCACCGCGAGCTCGATGGCCGCGGCGCGCTCGCCTTCGCTTTCGGCGTTGAAAGTCGAAGCGATGTCGTCGTAGAGCGTGCCTTCGAGCTGGGGTAGGCCGTTGAGGAACTCTGCGGCCGTAATATTTTCTCCGGTGGTGATGAAGGTTGATCCGTCGAGCGCTTCGATCAGCGGGGCGAAGTCGAGTCCTCTCACACGGCTGCGAAGAGCCTGGGCCACTGAGTTGCGCAGGAGGTATTCGAGAATGTCCCACTCGCGACCCTCTTCGCCGTGCTCGAACTCCACCTTGCCGCCGAGGACGTCGACAGCGGCTTCCAGGTCAACGAGGCGCGCGACCGGGTCCTCCCCGGTGATGGCGGCGCGGCGGGCGGCGGAGGCTGCGACTGTCTCGGCGCCTGCGATGGCGAATCGGGCTGAGACGCCGGCGCGCTGGTTCACAGCGTCAGATTCTCGCAGTGAGCGGGTGAACCGGGCGAGGGCCTCCATGATGGGTTGCGGGACAGTGGCCGTGAGCTGGGATTCCTGCTCGATGACTCGGATCTCGTCGTCCAACTCGACGGGGTAGTGGGTGCGGATTTCGGCGCCGAAGCGGTCCTTGAGCGGGGTGATGATGCGCCCGCGGTTCGTGTAGTCCTCCGGGTTAGCCGATGCAACCACCAGTACGTCCAGCGGCAGGCGCAGCATATAGCCGCGGATCTGGATGTCGGCCTCCTCCATCACGTTGAGCATGGCCACCTGGATGCGCTCCGCCAAGTCAGGCAGCTCGTTGATGGCCACGATGCCGCGGTTGGAACGCGGGATGAGGCCGTAGTGGATGGTTTCCGGGTCGCCCAGGCGGCGACCCTCGGCCACGCGCATCGGGTCCACGTCGCCGATCAGATCCGCCACGGAGGTGTCTGGGGTGGCCAGCTTCTCGGAGTAGCGAGCCTCGCGCGGGATCCAGGTGATGCGCAGCGCGTCGCCTTCCTCCTCGATGCGGCGGCGCGTGGCCTCGGTGGTGGGGTGCAAGGGGTGTTCGCGCAGCTCGGAACCCTCGACGGCGGGCACAAAGGCGTCGAGAAGCAATGGCAGCGTGCGAAGCAGGCGGGTCTTGCCCTGGCCGCGCTCACCGAGCAGCACGATGTCGTGGCCGGCGATGATGGCGCGCTCGACCTGCGGCAACACGGTGTGCTCGAGGCCGTGGAGGCCGGGCCACGGGTTGTCGCCGGCGCGCAGTTTGGCGATGAGATTGTCGCGCATCTCCTCGCGCACGGTCTTGTAGGTGTAGCCGGCAGCCTTGAGCTCACCGAGGGTGTTGATGGATGGCCGGGAGTTGGGCACTTCAGTCATGCGCGCCAGGGTACGCCCGGGTTGTGGGGGTGGGTGCCCGCGAATACGATGTAGTGACGTAACTACATGGGAAAAGGGGTAGCGATGACTATCGCAAAACCGCTCGTAGGGGCCGTATCAATGTCGGCCCGAGAGTTCAATCAGAATCTCGCTAGAGCAAAACGTGAGGCCCAGGAGGCGCCGGTTGTAGTAACCGACCGCGGCGAGCCAACGCACGTGCTGATGTCCTACGAGGAGTTCACCAAACTGCAAAACGGCGCTGACGGAGAAGACCTAGTGAGCCGTCTCAGAATGAAAGAGCCCATCGATGATGACTTTGAGTTCGAACCGGTAACCATCGGGCTCAAACCTGCGGAATTCTGATGTTTCTGCTTGACACCAACGTTGTCAGCGAGTTGCGGAAGAGCCAGCCAGACTCGGCGCTGCTTGCTTGGTTGCGGTCGCGGAGCAGCACCGATCTTTATCTTTCTGTCATCACGGTGATGGAACTTGAAATTGGCGCGCAGCGTATGGCGAGGAACGATCTCGATCAAGCTCGTCGTATTCGTTCGTGGATCGACAATGATGTGCTGAAGGTTTTTGACGGCCGAATTCTTCCCGTCGATCTCGCGACAGCGAAGCTGTGCGCGGCAAGCCATGTCCCAGATCCTGCGCCGGAGCGAGACGCCCTCATTGGCGCAACGGCATCGGTGTACGGCCTCACCGTTGCCACGCGCAACGAGAAGGACTTCCGCCGCCTTGGCGTTCCGGTGTTCAATCCCTTTGGAGCAGCGGAATGACCATTATCTACCTCATCCGCCACGGCGAGACACCCACCACCGGCAAGGTCCTGCCTGGTCGCGCGCCGGGGCTGCACCTTTCGGAGCGGGGGCGCATGCAAGCCGCGAACGTCGCCAAGCATCTAGCTCGCGTCGACGCGGCGTATTCCTCACCGCTCGAGCGCGCCCGCGAGACCGCTCTACCCACCTGCGAACGATTCGGGCAAAAGCTTGTGCTTGACGACGGCCTCCTGGAAGCCGATTTCGGCACGTGGACCGGCAAATCCTTAGAAGAGCTTGCCAAGTTGCCCGAGTGGCAGGTGGTGCAAAGGCGGCCCGGGGAGTTCCGCTTTCCCGGCGGGGAGTCGTTCGTGGAGATGCAACACCGCGTCGTGGGATGCGTGCGCGCGATCGCGGCGCGGCACCCGGGCGAGGCGGTGGCCTGCTTCACCCACGCCGACCCGATCAAGGCGGCGCTGGCGCACTTTACGGGCCGGGGTTGGAGCGCGTTTCAGCAGATCCCGGCGGAACCGTGCTCGGTGTCGGAGCTTGAGCTGTGACCACGCTTGTTGAGCTGCTTGACGTGCTTCAGCACGGCGAGGTCGGTTTCGTGGGCCAACTCTCGGATTCTTCGAACCTCACGGTGCTTGTGGACGTAACGCTTGTTCGCGACGGTGGCCAAGAGGACTACTGCTGGGGCATCTTCAAACCTGAGGCGGGGGAGCGCTACCTCCACGACTTTCCGGCGGGGCTGTGGCGGCGTGAGCGGGCCGCGTACCTGCTCAGCGAATGGTTGGGCTGGGGCATCGTGCCGCCCACGGTGGTGCGCGAGATCGTGCCGCTCGGTGTCGGGTCGTTGCAGTACTACGTAGATAACGACGGCTCCCACTACTTCCCGCTTTATGAGACCCGCCCCGACCTGCATCCCCAGTTTCTGCGCATGGCTGTTTTCGACTTGCTAGTGAACAACACGGACCGTAAATCGGGCCACGTCTTGCTCGCGGGCTCTCACCCCGCCGACCACGTGTGGGGCATCGACCAAGGATTGTGTTTTCACCAGGACCCGAAGCTGCGCACCGTGATCTGGGACTTCGCGCACGAGGCGATCCCACCTGAGCTGGTGGACGCGGTCGAGCCGCTCGCGGGGGAGGTGCCGGAAGAGGTGGCTTCGTTGTTGTCACCGGAAGAGGTCGCGGCGTTGCAATCACGCGCCTCGCGCATCGTTCGCCTGCCGTGGTTGCCGGAGCCCCAGTCCGAGTTCCCTTACCCTTGGCCGCTGGTGTAGGAGATTTAGCCCAGGAAGGCCTTATCGGAGAGCGTTGCGCCCTTGATCTTGGCGAACTGTGCGAGCAGGTCGTGGACGGTGAGCGTCTTCTTGGTGGCGTTGTCGGCCTCCCAGACGATCTTGCCCTCGTGCATCATGATCAAGCGGTTGCCAACGCGCAGCGCTTGCTCCATGTTGTGGGTGACCATCAGGGTGGTCAGGCCGCCTTCCTCGACGATGGAGTGGGTGAGGTCTGTGACTAGGGCTGCACGCTCTGGGTCGAGCGCTGCGGTGTGCTCATCCAGCAGCATCACTTTCGGGTGGGTGAACCCGGCCATGAGCAGGGAAAGCGCTTGGCGCTGGCCGCCGGAGAGCAGGCCCACCTTGTGGGTGAGGCGGTTCTCGAGGCCGAGTTCGAGGGAGCGCAGCTGCTCGACGAAGAAGTCGCGGCGCTGCTGGTTTAGTGCGCGGCCGAGGCCGCGGCCCTTGCCGCGCAGGTAGGCGAGCGAGAGGTTTTCCTCGATGGTCAGGTTCGGCGCCGTGCCTGCGAGCGGGTCTTGGAACACGCGGCCGATGAGTTTGGCGCGTTGGTGCTCGTGCATTTTGGTCACATCGGTGCCGTCGATACGCACGGTGCCCTGATCGGGGCGCAGCCGGCCGGAGACGGTGTTGAGCAGCGTCGACTTGCCGGCGCCGTTGGAGCCGATGATGGAGACGAAATCCCCTTCGGCGAGGGTCAGGGTGACGCCGTCGAGGGCGACGCGCTCGTTGGCGCTGCCGGGGAAGAACGTTTTGTGGACGTTCGTGATCTCAAGCATTGACCTTCTCCTTCTTGCCGCGGGAGCCCGGGTTGGCAATGCCCTTGCCCATGGACTGGAACTTCGGCACCAGCAGCGCGATGACCACGAGTACCGCGGAGACGAGCTTCATGTCGTTCGGGTTCAGGCCGAGCTGCAGCGCGAAGAAGATAATCAGGCGGTACACCACCGCACCCACAACCACCGCGAGGATGGCTTGCAGGAGCCGGCGCTGGCCGACGATCGCCTGGCCCACGATCACCGATGCAAGGCCCACGACGATGAGGCCGATGCCCATCGAGATGTCGGCGAAGCCCTGGTATTGCGCCACCGCCGCGCCGGCGAGGCCGACCAGGCCGTTGGAGATGGCCAGGGTGAGGATTTTGGTGTTGTCCGTGGACACGCCAAAGGAGGTGATCATCGGGCCGTTATCGCCGGTGGCGCGGATCGCCAGGCCCAGATCGGTGGAGAGGAACCAGAACACGATCAGCGCGAGCACGAGCACGACTACCAGCAGGATGGCGACACCGCCCCAGCTGCCCATCAGGCCGCGACTGCGCAACGGAGTGAACACCGTGTCCTGCCGCAGCAGCGGCAGGTTCGCGCTGCCCATGATGCGCAGGTTGATGGACCACAGGCCGATCTGGGTGAGAATACCGGCGAGCAGACCGTCGATGCCGCCCTTCGTGTGCAGGACACCGGTGATGATGCCCGCTCCGAAGCCCACCACGAAGCCCGCCAGGGTGGCCAAGAACGGGTTGACCCCGTTGATGATGAGCATGGCCGCGGTGCCGCCGCCGGCGGTGAACGAGCCGTCCACCGTCAGGTCGGCGAAGTTGAGGACACGGAAGGTCAGGTAGACCCCCAGCGCCATCACGCCGTAGAGGATGCCGAGTTCGAGCGCGCCAATCATTGTGCTGCTGTTTACACCTTCTCAGCCTGGTCCAGGATTGCCTGCGGGAAGGTGATGCCCTGCTTGTCGGCGGCCTTCTCATTGATCACGTAGGAGAACTCCGTCGCGGTCTCGACCGGCATCTTTGCCGGGTCCTCGCCGTCACGCAGCACCTTGAGCGCCATTTCGCCTGTCTGGTAACCCAGCTGCTTGTAGTCGATGCCGATGGTGGCAGCCGCGCCGCCCTCAACCGTGCCGGCCTCGGCGGCGATCACCGGGATGCCGCGCTCTTCCGCCGCCTGCACGAGGGACGCGATGCCGGAGACGACCATGTTGTCGGTGGGCACGTAGAACACGTCCACATCCTTCAGTGCCTCCACGGCCTGCGGGATCTCGTTGACGCTGGTCACGGTCTGGTCCGCAATCTCCCAGCCGCGGCCGGCGGCCTCTTCCTTTGCGTTGTCCACCTGGATTTGGGAGTTGATCTCGCCGGAGGAGTAGACGATGCCGACCTTCTTGGCATCCGGCACGAGCTCGGCGATGAGGTCGAACTGGTCCTTGATCGGGGTCATGTCCGAGGTGCCGGTGACGTTGCCGCCCGGCTCCTCCATGGAGTTGACCAGCTGCGCCTCGACCGGGTCAGTCACGGCGGTGAAGAAGACCGGAACGTCGGTGACGTTTTGCACCATGGCCTGCGCGGCCGGCGTTGCCACAGCCAGCACGGCGTCGAGCTTCTGGCCCGCGAACTGCTGCGCGATGGTCAGCGCAGTCGCCTGCTCGCCGTTCGCGTTCTGCTCGGTCCAGTTCACGTTCACGCCGGCATCCTCGAAGGCCTGCTTGAAGCCTGCGGTCGCGGCATCGAGCGCCGGGTGCTGGACGAGCTGGCTGATGCCGATGCTGTACGACTCGCCGCTGGCGTTGGAGCTGGTGCTTTCCGACGACTGCTCACCGCAGCCTGCGAGCACAAGCGCGGTAACGCCGAGCGTCGCCGCGACGGCGCGGGTGCGGCGGGAGAATACGCGAAGAGACATGGTAGAGCCCTCCTTGAGAATCGGTACCCAACCGGGGCGGTTGCGGTGTTATGTGCAGAGCATAGATTATTGCCCGGCGCATAATATGAACTAGCCCGTGGTTTGCGTCACGTTAGGTGCCGGCAAGCGCCGCGAGGCCGTCCGCGACATCGCGTAGGTCGTGCGGCGAGTACTCCGCGGGCCGGTTCGCCATATCCGGGTGATACGCGTCGACGACATCGCGCCAGCGCTGGGGAATAGCGTCTTCGCCCAGTGCACCGCCGAGGAACGCGCCGACGATGGCCGCGTTCGTATCGGTATCGCCGCCCATGCCAACAACCGCGACGAGCGCCTCCTCGAACGAGGTGTCCTGCGCGGCGTAATAGCAGGTCAAGTGGAAGGCGTGGCGCACGAAGCCTATGCGGTACTCCACGTCCTCCGGCGGTGCCTCGAAGTACGCCGCGACATCGTCGCGCAGTGCACCCGCGTGGGCGCGCAGTGCCTCGACCGGGTCCGCGCCGGCGATGACCTCTGCCAGTGCTGCGGTATAGGTCGCGTTCACATCGCCGACGTACTGGTTCGGGTGGGTCAGCGCGGCATCGCGGCGCGCGAAGTGGGCGGCGCGCTCCGGTTCGCCGGCGTACGCCACTGCCAGCGGGCTGACTCGCATGAGCGCGCCGTTGGCCATGCTGTCCGGGTTCGGAATGTACGGCGGCAAGAGGGCCGCGCCGCAGGTGTTGCCGATGTCGAAAGGTCCGGACTCCGCCCAGCGGCGGTAGCTCTCGCGGACGTCATCCTCGTCGAAGCCGCCCTGGCGCAGCACGCTGCGGGCGAGGGCGAGGGCGAGTTCGGTGTCGTCCGTCGGCTGGCCCGGGGCCACGGCGTGAGGGCCGCCGCCAGTGAGCTCGCGGACGCCGTTGGGATAAAGCTCGCGGATGCGGCTGGCGCTGGAAAACTCGACCAACGCGCCGAGGTTATCGCCGATGAGTTGGCCGCAGAGCACGCCGCGGGCGCGGGACGCGGGGGAAATCGTGGTGGTCATGGTGCCTCCTTGGAATTCATGCAGTATTACCCGACAAGTGTATCGGCGCGGTCCTGCATGCGGCCCGCCGTAATCGAATGCGCGTACTAAAGGCGAAGTGTTGCGGTCAACCCTCCCTCCGGACGTGCCTGCAGCTCAAGTTCCCCGCCGTGAGCCGCGGCGATCGCCCGCACCAGCGCCACGCCGAGGCCGTGTCCGCCCGTGCGGCGACCCCGCTGGCGGGCGCGGGCGAACGGCTCTGCAAGCGCCGCCACCTCCGCGGGGTCCAAGACCTCGCCCCCGTTGACCACCGTGATTGCCGCGCCGCTGTTATCCGCAGGACGCAAACTCAGCGCTGCAGTGCCCGCCTCGCCGTGCTGCACCGCATTGCGGGCGAGGTTATCTACCGCGTGCCGGAGCAGGTCCCGGTCCCCGGTCACGGTCACGTGCTCCGCGACGTCGTAAGTAATGCCGTGCTCCTGCGAAATTGCGGTGCACAGCGCCGACATGTCCACCGGTGCTGCTGCGATCGCGGCGCCGCCTTCGAGCTCGGCGAGGCTGAGCAGAGCGGCGGTGGTGCGCGCGTTGCGGGCATTCACCTCGCGGATGCGGGTGAGTCCGGCGCGCAGGTCCTCGGTGCTCGCGTCGGGGTCGGCGAGGGCGACGTCGGCGACCGTCTGGATGGTGGTGATAGGGGTGTTCAGCTCGTGCGAGGCGTTGGCGGCGAAGCGTCGCTGGGCGGCGATGGAGGCTGCAAGGGAATCCAGCATGGTGTTGAGGGCATCTGCGAGCTCGGCGGCCTCGTCGTCGGCGCCGTTGTGCTCGATGCGCCTGGTCAGGTTGCCTTGGGTGATGTCGCCGGCGGCGTCGGCAATGGTGCGCAACGGGCGGATCACCAGCCCCGCCGCCCACCAACCGATGAGACCGCTCAATGCGGTGAGCACGGCGAGACCGCCGAGGGAGGTCGCGAGCACCACGCGGAGGATCTCCTGGGTGATGGGCACGGCCGCGTCAATGACGGCGGTGCCGGGTGCGCCGCTGGGATCGGCACCCTCGGTCGCCTCCGCGCCGAGGACCGCCTGGAACGGCACCGGGGTGAGCCGCAGGTAGGCGTACACGATCCCGATCAGGGCGAGGCCGACGCCGAGCACCGTGAGCACGAACATCACGGTGATGCGGGCGCGCAGGGAGAGTGAGCGCATCAGCGTCCCTCGTCCGCCACGTAGTAGCCGGCGCCGGTGACGGTGTGCACGATCCACGGGTCGCCCAGCTTGCGGCGCAGGTGAGAGACTGTCACGCGCGGCGAGTTGGTGAATGGGTCCGCGTTGGCGTCCCACGCCTCCTCAAGCAGTTCCTCGGCGGAAATCACTCCGCCGTCGGCAGCCATGAGGACCTCGAGCACCGAGAATTCTTTGGGGGAGAGCGCAACCGGCTCGCCGCCGCGGGTGACCTGCTTACGGAAGGTGTCCAGGCGCACGTCGCCGCAGCGGTAGACCTCGCCGCGCTGCGGGGCGTTGCGCCGTGCAAGCGCTTCGACGCGGGCGATCAGCTCCGGCAGTTCGAAGGGCTTGGGCAGATAATCGTCGGCGCCTAGCGAGAAACCTTCCAACCTGGCATCGAGCGTGCCCGACGCCGTCAGCATGATCACGCGCGTTGCGGGGTGCGTATCGACGATCTCCTGGCACACCGCGTCGCCGTGCACCACCGGAAGGTCGCGGTCCAGCACGACAACGTCCGGGGCGAGTTCGCTCACTTTGTCCAGGGCTTCCCGGCCGTCGAAAGCCAGGGAGACGTCCATGCCGGCGCGGGTGAGCGCCGTGCCAATGGCCTCGGCCAAGTAGTCCTCATCATCCACCACGAGCACACGGATTGTCATGGGAAAAGATGGTATCGGCGGCGGTGTTGCAGCGCCGTTAACGCCGTTGCAACATCGCCGGTTTTACGCTCGCTTCCATGCAGACGCGAAACGCACGCCGCATCACCGGCATTGACGTGGCCAGGGCGGTGGCACTGGTGGGCATGTTCTTCTCCCACCTCACCTTCCCCAACGGCATCGCCGTCGAAGTACTCTACGGCTTCCCCTCGGCACTCTTCGCTTTCGTGGCGGGCGTGTCCATGTCGCTCATGGCGTCGAAGGGGGCCACACCGGCGCACTTCATCGTGCGCGGCGTGCTGCTTATCGCGCTGCACCCGCTGCTCGCGCTGGCGCCGACCAGCATCTACATCGTGCTCGGCACACTCGGTCTCTGCATGGTGGCGCTGGCCTGGGCCCCGAAGTGGGACTCACGGTGGCTGCTGGCGCTCATGGCGCCGCTGGCGATCCTGTCGGCGGCCCAGGTGATTCCGGCGATGTACTCGCCCGCTATGTGGGCCGTACTCATGTTGGCCGGCATGCTGTTCCACCGCCACGTGATGGGCAACCGTGCCCGGCTTGCGGCGAGTGCCGCGGTCGGCCTAGTTGCGATGGCGGCCGACATCGCTACCCGCTGGTACGTGCCGCTGCACTGGTTCTTTGACGCGGATGGGCACACGGGCGGTCTTTTCGACGTGGTGGGTTCAACCCTGGCGTCGATAGGCATCAGTGCCCTGTGCTGCCTCATCGCGCAGCCCTGGCAACGCGTGCTGCCGCGGATGGGCGCGATGCCGCTGACGCTGTACTGCCTGCATGTGGTCACCGAACCATTCATCGGCATCTGGCCGACACTCGTCGGCGCCGCGCTGCTGGCCATGGCATGGCTGCAGTTCTTCCCCCGCGGCCCGCTTGAAGAGGCCATGCGGCGCACCGTTGCAATCTGCGCGCGCGAGATCAACAACAGACTTTCTAAGGAGACGAAGCATGAACACGAAGCGATTGACGGGCCTGACGCTGGCCGGAATGCTGCTGGCTGGGACGGCGGCGCCGGCGGCGTTCGCGATGGAGAGCGACACCTTCGCGGGTGACGCCCAAGAGGCGACCCCGGTGGTGTCCGTCCGCGTCGAGGACAAGGACCCCGCCGACGGCGTGTGTACCGGCACCGCGATCGGGGAGCACTGGGTAATCACCGCCCGGCACTGCGTCGAAGCCGCGAAGAAGCTGGGCGGCTCCGTGCGCACCGGGCAGGGCGATGAACAGAAGGTCTACGAAGTGGACCGCTGGGAGATCGCTCCCCGCGGCGACATCGCGCTGGCGCACACCGCGCAGCCGATGCAGCTCGACCACTTCGCCGACATCGCAGACGCTGTCCCGTCCGGCGACGTGACCCTCTACGGCTGGTCGAGCGACGGCGTGGGAGGATCCACCAAGCTCCCGTCTGCTGCGGGCAAGGTCGAGGGCGAATCTCCGCTCGCGCTCTTCGAGGCACCGACCGCGCTCCAGGTGAACCTGCAGAACGGCGCGCGCATCCAACCGGGCGACTCCGGCGGGCCGATCTTCAAGGACGGCAAGGTCGCCGCCATCATGTCTGCGGGCCTCTTCGAGGACCCGGACAATCCGAAGGAAGAGGAGCTGACCAGCAACGGCGCTGTCGCCGTCGCGCCGGTAGCGGACCAGGTGGCGTGGATCCGCGAGACCATTTCGCAGCCGGAGGCCGACCAGGCCGCGATGCAGGGGGAAGCCTCGGGCCTGTGGTGGAAGATCGCCGCCGGCGCGGGTGCCCTCGTGGTGTTCGCTGCGCTGGCAATGGCTTCAGCTCGCAACCGGAAGGCGCCGCTCGACTAAGCGCGGTGTAATAACGGGCGTGACACTGTTTTCCGGCATTGATCCGCCCCGTCGTCATGCCCGCGTTTCTATACCGGGCAGATGACCGGCACGCCGGCGTCGTCGAGGATGCGGGCACTAATGCCGTACACCTCGTTGAGGAGTTCGGGGTTGAGCACCGCCGCAGGGGTATCCAGCGCTACGACGCGGCCCGCTTTGACCACGAGCAGCTCGTCGCAGAAGCGTGCGGCGAGGTTGAGGTCATGGATTGCAACCAGGGCAAGCCTGTTGGTCCCCGCCACTTCGTTGCGGATGATGTCGAGCAGGTGCACCTGGTGGCGCAGGTCGAGGGCGGACGTGGGTTCGTCGAGAAGCAAAACGCTCGGGGAGCGCACGAGCATCTGCGCGACGCCGACCAACTGGCGCTGGCCGCCGGACATGTCGGAGACCATGCGGTCGGCGAGGTGCGTGATGTTGAGCCGCTCCATGATGTCCGCCGTTGCCGCGACTGGATCAAAATCGGCCGCGCCGCGGCGCTTGGCGGACACCATGATGGACTCGAACGCGGTGAGTGACGCGGTGGTCAGCATGTCCTGGGGCACGTAGCCGATGGCGGTGGTGCGAGACTTGCCGGTGACTTCGCGCCCGTCGACGACGATGGAGCAGGTGCCGTCCGACGGCTTCTTAATCCCCGCGATGGTTTTCACCAGCGTGGACTTGCCGGCGGCGTTCGGGCCGATGAGCCCGACGACTTTGCCTTCTTCGAGCGGGCCGAAGGTCATGTCGTCGATAATCGTCGTGCGGCCGTAGCCGACGGTGAGGTGCTCAGCGAAAATTGCCACGGTTAGCTCCTCTTTCGAGCGCGGGTGAAGATCAGGAAGACGAAGAATGGCACGCCCACCAGAGACGTGATGATGCCGATCGGGATCGCCAGCCCCGGGATGATGGAGAGCGATACCGCGTAAGCCACGCTCAGCAGCATCGCGCCCGCGGCTGCCGCGCCGGGCAGGAAGAACTTCTGGTCCTCGCCCACCAGCATGCGGGCGACGTGGGGGCCGACAAGGCCGATGAAGCCGATGATGCCGGTGAAAGCGACCGCCGAGGCGGCTAGGAAGGATGCCACGAGCAGGGTAGTGAGGCGGAGGCGCTTGACGTCGATGCCGAGGGCGGCAGCGCGATCGTCGCCAAGCCGAAGTGCCGTGAGGCGCCAGGAGTTGGCCACGCAGAAGGGGATCGCTGCGGCGACGACCACGGCGAGGATGATGTTCGCGGTCCAGTTCGCGCGCTGCATCGAACCCATGGTCCAGAACACGATCTGCTGGAGGGCTTCGATGTTGGCGCTGTATTGCAGCAGCGAGAGCAGGGCCTGGAAGAAGAAGCTGAGCGCGATGCCGAGGAGGATCATCGATTCGGCGGTGGCGCCGCGCCACACGGACGCGGCTGCCACAATAGCGACGGCGAGAAGTGCTGCGATCGCCGCGGTAAGGGCCAGGTTGAACTGCGGGTTCGGGATGAGCGTCCAGCCCATCACGATGGCGATCGCCGCACCGAACGCGGCCGCCGCCGAGATGCCGAGGGTGAAGGGCTCGGCAAGGGGGTTATCCAAGATGGTCTGCATCTGCCCGCCAGCGAGGCCGAGCGCGGCGCCGCACAGCAGTGCCATCACTGCGGCGGGCAGGCGGAGGGTGCGGATGACCACGCGGGTCTGATCGTCCACCAGCTCGGGGCGGAAAACGGCGTTGTAGACGTCGGCAAGTGCGATGTCGATGGGGCCGACGACGACGGCGACGAGGAAGCTCGCGAAAGCCGCGATGACCAGCCCCACGATGGCGAACGCTTTGTTGCGCCCGCGCTTGTGGTAGCCCGCAATCGCGGCCTGGCGAGCATCCACGGTTACTGCGGGTTCCGCGGATACTCGAGTTGTCATGGGTTAGCTCTCGTCCGGGTTGGCAGGATCGTAGAAGAACACGCCGCTGTATTCGAACGGCATCCACTCCTTGTGGAACTCGATGAAGTCCTTGGTGGGGTGGTAGTCGGAGAACTCCTCCGGGTGAATCCACTTGGCGAAGGCTTCAAGCGCGAAGACGTTGAACGGGTTGTCGTAGAACTGGTGGTACACGGCGAAGTAGTTGCCGGTCTGTGGCGCTTCGAGCAGCTCGAAGCCGGGCAGTTGCAGCGGGCCGCTGGAGGTTTCCTTCGCCAGCTCGGCGTCAGACTGGTAGCCCATCTCGACGTGGCGGAAGAGGTCGGTCTTGTTCGGGTCGCGCGCCCACTCGCCGCCGGTGACAATGATCTTCTCCGGGTCGAGCTCAATCAGCTTCTCAGGGGTGATGGTCTTGGTTTCCGGGCCGAGGACTTCGGGGCCGAGGTTGTGGCCGCCGGCCGCGGTGACCAGGGTGCCCAGGTGCACGTTGCCTGCGATGGCGCAGCACTCGTTGTAGCCGGCCGCGGTCCACAGCAGCACGTCCGGCTTCTCCGCAATCTTGGCTGCGCGCTCGGAGATTTCCTTGACCTTCGCGTCGTAAAACTCGTTGTACTTTGCGGCGCGCTCGCTCTGACCGAGCAGGTCACCCAAGAGCTGCATGGACACGGTGGTGTTTTCCAGCGGCTTCTGGCGGAAGTCGATGTAGGCGTAGGTGATGCCGGCGGCGTCCATGTCCGCGATCATGCCGGCCTCTTCGGCGGCCTTCTTCTGGTCCAGGGTCATGATCACCACGTCCGGGTCCTGCGCGAGCAGGTTCTCAACGGTGACGTCGCCCTTCTGGATCATGCCGATCGCCGGTAGGTCCTTTGCTTCCGGCTGCAGTTCGAGGAGCTTTTCGCGGAACGCGCCCGCGTTCTTCACCAGGTCCTGGCCGTACGCAACGATGTTGTCCAGCGGATTCTCCTGCAGCAGGGCAGTGGCATAGGCTGCGCGGCCCTCAGCCAGCACGATGCGGTCCGGCATCTCCTCGAACTCGATGGTGCGGCCCGCTGCATCCTTCACCGTCAGCGCCGCGTCCGCAGTGCGTGCCGACGTCTGCTTCTCCGCCGCTGCTGCCGAGGTGGCAACCTCAGAGGATGTGGTGCTGGCGGTGGTGCTGCCGGAGTCGGAGCAGGCGGCCAGGCCGAGCGTGGTGGCGAGTGCAACCACGGTTGCACCGATCTTTCGCGAAAGCTTCAACACTTCCCCTTTAATCAAGTAAGCCTAAGCTAAAGTACAGGAACGTTGGGAACATTAAGGTAAGGCTTGGCTAATGTCAACAGTTTCGGTTGCGCATTGCGGGTACGATGGCGCCATGATTAACGAATTCCCAGAACAGCCCGCAGTGGACGGCCAGCAGGCGGCCGCCGGCCAGCCCGTGACCGAAGCCAGCCAGAAGCAGGCGGAAGCCGAGTACGCCGGCGGTCAGCAGAACGATCCGCTTGAGGCACCGGTGGGCCAGGACCCCGCCGGGCAGGGCGAGATGATCGGCGCAACCGGGGATGCGCAGGAGGACAACACCCTGGAGAAGGACCCCTCCGAGTGGGTCTCGGGCGATGACCCGATGACGGAGGCGCAGAAGTCCTACCTGGATACGTTGGCGAAGCAGGCCGGCGAACAGCTCCCGGGGAACCTCACCAAGGCAGAGGCCTCGCAGCACATCGACCGGTTGAAGGGCATCACCGGCAACTAGCTAGCGTTAGAGCGCGCCGTGGTCGAAGACGAGGTCATCGAACGCGGCGGACTGAAACGGCATCTCCACCTCGACGATCTGCAGGAGCGTGAGCGCGTAGTGGCGCTGACAATAGGTCGTCGAGTCGCCGGCGTGCGCCCGCCCGTGCTCGGGGCATGGTGTGGAGATGAAGTGGGTGGGCAGCTCGCCGCAGGGGGATGCGTCCCACCCGCAGCCTTTGTGCGACCAGCCTTCGTCCTCCTCGATCGGAGGCAGCACATCAACGTTTTCGATTTTGGTCCTAGTCAGCACGGTTGCCTCCGATGGCGTTCAGCGCCGCGTCGACGGCGGCTGCGATTTCTGCGTCGGTGTGGGGAACGGCGTCGTTCGCCAAATGCCCCCAGCGACGCTGGTAGCGGTCCTGTAAACGTTGGCGGCGGGCGTAGGTGCGGCCAAACAGGATCTCCACTCGGACATGGGAATTGTCGCCGTCGATGGTGAAGTTCAGCACCGTCTCGGCGGGGGAGACGAGGAACAGCACGTCGAGCCTGGGGAAGGTCAGCGCCCACCACTCGGCGTTTTCGCTGGGCATCCCGATTTCGACGTAGCCGGGCAGTTGGGAGAGGCGGTACGCCACCGCAGCCTCGACGTCATCCGCTGCGGCGTTCTCGCCGAAGTCGGAGAAACTGGCCTCCATGAACGAGCGCCATCCCTGATCCTCGAGAATTTCGTACCAGCCAGCCGGGTAGTAATCGGTGCTGTACGGCATGGGGTAGAAGCCGTCCTCCTCGCAGGTCGCAATGCGCAGCGTGAAGTCGCCGTGTTCGAAATCCGCATCATCAATCGGCCACGAGCGCACCGGCCGCACCGTGGCGCGCAGCGGCGTGGGGGCCAAGATGGCGTTGACATAGGCCTCGCACGGCGCGGGATTGTCGAATGCCGAAAGCCGCACCGGGTGCTCCGAAAACGCCACGACGTTTTGCCCAGCACGTTCCATCGCCGTCGCAATGTCGTCGCCGGTCCACCGTGGATCCACAGTCTCCTCCACACGTCCGCGGGCATCGAGGTACGCGATGGCATCGAACCATTCCAGGACGGTTTCGGGGCGCTCGGCGAGCGACGGCAGGTCGCTCACGACGTCGCCGTTGACGCGCACTTCGGTGACGGTGCCCGCATCGTCAATGCGCAGCGCATAATCCACCGGCGCGCCCTCGCGGGAGAGCGCCGTGGTGCGCCATGCGCCGTCGGCAAGCGTGAAAGCCCCGGGTGTGACGCGGGTGAGGTAGTTGGGGACGTAATCGGGCGTCTCGGCGAGCGCGCGCTCGAATGGGTTCATGCGCCGATTATCACCCGCCGGTGAGCTCGAACGCGCGCTAGGCCTTAGGCGCTGCTCTTGCGCTTATCCAGCGAAGCCTTGAGCGCCTCCATGAGGTCGACGACGTCGGCATCGCTGTCGTCGTCACGCTGCTGCTCGCCGAAGGTGGCCTCGGTGTCGATCGTGTCGCCCTGCTCGAACTTCGCGTCGATCAGTTTGCGCAGCTCAATCTGGTAATCGTCCTCGAATTCCTCCGGAGTGAAGTCGGAGGAGTAGGACTCGACGAGCTGGGACGAGAGGTTGAGCTCCTTGTCCGAGATTTTCGCGCGGGACTTGACACCCTTGAACTGGCCGTCGAAATCGAGTTCGCGCAGCTCGTCGGCCCACATCATGCCCTGCAGGACGATGACTTTGCCCACGACGCGCAGCACGCCGAGGCGGGTCTTCTGGCGCAGCGCGAAACGCACGACGGCGATGAGGTCGGTGTCCTGCAGCGTCTGGCGCAGCAGCAGGTAGGACTTCGGGGTCTTGCCCTCGGGCGCGAGGTAGTAGGACTTCTCCAGCATGATCGGGTCGATCTGCTCCGCGGGCACGAACTGGACCACTTCGATCTCGTCGTTGTCGGCTTCGGGGAGGCTGGCAAAGTCTTCGTCGGTAAGCACGACGGTGTCCC
Source organism: Corynebacterium stercoris (assembly GCF_024160105.1). Lineage (GTDB taxonomy): Bacteria > Actinomycetota > Actinomycetes > Mycobacteriales > Mycobacteriaceae > Corynebacterium > Corynebacterium stercoris. Next base: position 202,688 of record NZ_JAMFTQ010000003.1, on the reverse strand, counting down.
CGTCCTCCTCGAAGGCCTTGTCGATGTGCTTGTATTCGACTTTCTCCCCGCACACCTCGCAGCGGCGCTCGTAGCGGATGCGGCCGCCGTCCTTGTCGTGGACCTGGTGGAAGCTGATGTCGTGGTCCTCGGTGGCCCCGAATGCCTTCACGGGGACGTTGACGAGGCCGAAGGTGATGGAGCCAGACCAGATCGCGCGCATAGAACGCCAGTGTACGGGGAAATCTACAATGGCCCGCATGTCTACCACCAAGGTCAGCGTCGGCGGCCGCACGCTCTCGGTGAGCAACTTGGACAAGGTGCTCTATCCGGAAACTGGCACCACCAAGGCTGACGTCATGCGCTACTACCTCGAGGTGGCGGACGTGCTCATCCCGCAGGTGCGCGACCGGCCGGTGACGCGCAAGCGCTGGCCCGAAGGCGTCGACGGCCAGAGTTTCTTCCGCAAGGACCTGGAAACTTCCGCGCCGAGCTGGATCCGCACCGGCGAGATTGAGCACAAGACCAGCACGAACGCGTACCCGCTTATCGACGGTCCCGAGACCCTGGCCTGGCTGGCGCAGGTCGCCGCATTGGAGCTGCACACCCCGCAGTGGCGCTTCGATTCGCAAGGCACGGCGCAGAACCCGGACCGGCTGGTGCTGGACCTCGACCCCGGCGAGGGCGTGACCATGGCCGAGATCGCCGAGGTGGCGCGCTGGTGCAGGGAGATTCTCGACGACATGGGCCTGACCTGCGTGCCCGTGACTTCCGGCTCGAAGGGCATCCACCTCTACGCGGGTCTCGACGGCAGCGCCGAGGCCGCGGCAGTGAGCCAGGTGGCGAAGACGCTGGCCCAGGCGCTGGAGGAGGAGCACCCCGACCGCGTTACCGCCGTGATGCGCAAGACCGAGCGCGCCGGGAAGGTGTTTCTGGACTGGAGCCAGAACAACGGCAAAAAGACGACAGTGAGCCCGTACTCGCTGCGCGGCAGGACGCGCCCGATGGTCGCCGCGCCGCGCACCTGGGATGAGCTGGAGGACCCAGATCTACGCCACCTCGACTTCGAGGAGGTGATCGCGCGTGTTGCGGAGGGCATCGACCCAATCGCGTCGCTCGGGTCCGGCGAGGGTGATGCCGGGGAGGCGGCACCCACCGACCGGCTGACCACCTACCGCTCCATGCGCGACGCCACTAAAACCGGCGAGCCGGTACCCGAGGCGGCGCCGACCCCGCGTGAGGGCGAGCCGATCTTCGTCATCGGCGAGCACGACGCCACCCGCCTGCACTGGGATTTCCGCCTCGAGCACGAGGGCGTGCTCGTGTCCTGGGCGGTGCCGAAAGGCCCGCCGCTGGACCCCGACCTCAACCGCCTGGCCGTGCAGACGGAGGACCACCCGTACGAGTACGCCTGGTTCGAGGGCACGATCCCGAAGGGCCAGTACGGCGCGGGCACGGTGAAGATCTGGGACATCGGCACGTGCGAGATCGAGAAATGGCGCGACGACGAGGTCATCGCCGTGCTCTACGGGCGCGCCGACGGCGGGCTCGGCGGCATCCCGCGCCGCTACGCACTCATCCGCACCGAGGGCGACAACTGGCTGCTGAAATTCATGAAGCGCCAGCCCCCGGCCGAGCCCCACAACCGCTCGGCACCGGCGGCGCCCGAGGTGGGGAAGGAATCGAACGTCGGAAAGCTTGAGCCCCCGGCCCCGATGCTGGCGACGACCGCGACGGAAGCGGACATCCGCCTGGGCCTCAAGGACGGCGCGACGTACGCGTTCGAGATGAAGTGGGACGGCTACCGCATCATCGCCGACACGCGCGGCGGCACCACGCGCCTGATCAGCCGCAACGGCAAAGATTACACCCGCCTCATGCCGCACATTGAGCTCCCGCTTGCCGACGCCACCTTCGACGGCGAGCTCGTCGCCATCGGCGCAGACGGGAAGCCGAACTTCTCGCTGCTGCACCACATCGACAAGGAGGGGGGCGCGGACGCTGAGCTGCGCTACATGGCCTTCGACCTGCTGCGGGTGGAGAATCGGGACCTCACCGGCGCGACTTACGACGAGCGGCGCGGGGAGCTCGAAGCACTCGACGCGACGGATAGCGTGACCATCCCGCCTGCGTACCGGGGCAGTTTCGCCGCCGCGTGGCGCGTGGCGGAGGAGATGGGCTTGGAGGGCGTCGTGGCGAAGGAGACCAGCTCGACGTACCGCCCGGGACGCAGCGGGGACTGGCTGAAGGTGAAGCGCGCGCTGCACCAGGCCGTGGTCGTTGTCGGTGTGCGCGAGGGGAAATCGCTGCTGGTGGCGGTGCCCGACGAGGAGGGCGAGCTGCGCTACGCCGGACGCGTGGGCACCGGGTTCACCTCCGGCCAGCTCGCGCAGATCGAGCGGGATCTGCGGCGCATTAAACGCAAAACGCCGCCGGTTGAGGTGCCGGCGGCGGATGCGGGCGACGCGTGGTGGGTCACCCCGAAGCGCGTCGCGGAGGTGGCGCTCGCCGGGGCGACCGGCGGGCGGAAGGTCCGGCAGGCGTCGTGGCGCGGCTGGCGCGACGACCTCGACCCGCAGGACGTGCGCTGGGAGGTCTAACTACTGCTCGATGGTGGGGTGCTCACCCTCGTCGTCGGCAGAGATATCGTAGGTGAGCTGGGCTTCTTCAACACCGTCCTCCGCCTCCTGGCCGTAGCCGAGCGCGGAGCCGGTGTCCTGGGCGAACTGGTCCTCATCGTGGTCGACGGGCTTGTTGGTGCTGCCGTCGGTGGTGTAGCCGGGCTTTGCCGGATCGTTCTGCATGGTGGGAACCTTTCGTTGAACGTTCTTTGAAAAAGCGGTGAACCCGATAGTAGCGCGGTGATACGTTGGGGCCATGTCTACCGCTACGAGTGCCGCGCCTAACTCGGATGCCGCCGCGGCCGGCAAGATGCCCGGCGCGCATAAGCGCGTCGCGGTCGGTGCCGCAATCTCCGAGATCGGCTTCGCCGTCACGCTCACTGGCTTGAGCTTCTTCACCCCGATGGTGCTGAGGGACTTCCCGGAGTTCACCACCTCGAGCTTTCTGATCTATTACACGATTTACGGCTTCGCCTCGGCGTTCACGATGCTGGCCGCTGCGCAGCTGATTGACAAGCTCAAGGCGCAGGGTTTGATGATCATCGGCGGCGCGGTCGCCACCGCCGGTCTGGCGCTGTTCGCGTTCTCCCAGTCGCTGTGGATGTTCTATCTGGCGGGCCTGATCATCGGTGTCGGCGTCGGTTTGTCGGTGCAGTATGTGCCGGTGGTGGTGGTCAACCGCTGGTTCATCGAAAAGCGCGGCACCGTGCTCGGCGCGGTCCTCGCAGGTTCGGGTGTCGGCGGTGTGATCCTGGGCTACCTCGTGCCGCCGCTGATGGGCTCCATCGGGTGGCGCTCTACCATGCTGGTGCTCGCGGCGATCATGGCGGTGGCGACGATCCTGCCGGGCCTGTTCATGATCCGGAACAACCCGGAGGATGAGGGCCTGCGCCCGTACGGTGCCCCGCCGACGGACAAGATGAAGACCACCGCGAAGGACGAGTGGGAGCCGGGCTTGCCGCAGGAGCAGGCGCTGAAGTCCCCGTGGTTCTGGGTGCTGCTCGCTTCGCTGGCCATCTTCGGCATCACCTACGGCATGACCCAGCACCTGGTGAATTACCTGAACTCCAGCCCGTGGGGCATGGACGTGAGTGCGCAGCTCCTGTCCACCATCGTGGTTTTGGCGACGGTGCTGCTGATCCCGTACAAGCCGCTGCTCGGCTGGGTCGTGGACAAGATCGGCCTGGAGAAGGCCCTGGTGCTGTGCTTCACCATTGCGTCCGTCGGCTTCGTCATCTTCGCGTTCGCGCGCACCCCGTGGGTGTTCATCGTCTCCATGTTCCTGGTCGCCGTCGGCCTCGCCACCGGCACTGTGACCCCGCCGCTGATCGGCGAGCGGGCTTTCGGCCAGCGCGACTTCTCCAAGCTGTGGGGCATCCTGGGCATGGCCTACCCGATCGGCCTGTCCGTCGGTGCGTCGCTCTGGGGCCTGATCCCGGACCTCACCGGCACCTACTTCTGGGGCTTCGTGGGCGTGCCGGTGGTCACCGCCATCTACGTCATTGGGTTCCTCATTGTCATCCGCAAGGCCCGCGGCCTCTGGGTGCCGCAGGCGGAGCAGCGTCTCGCGGCGAAGGTCGAGCAGGGCGAGGTCTCCCCGGCGGAGGCCGAGGCTATCGCCGAGGACGTCACCGAGTAGTGGCAGGCTCCCCGGAGAACATTCTGCTCCGCTTGCCGACGGAGCAGGAGCGCGCCATCCGGGACATCTATACCGCGCTCGCCGAGCGCGGCCTGCCGGAGCAAAAGCAGCGCCCGCACATCTCGGTGACCTTCGCGCCAACCATGGCCGCCAAGGTGGTGGGGGAGGCCGCGGTTATCCTGCCCCCGCTTATGCCCGCTGAGCTGCGCCGTGTCGGCACCGTGGTCTTCGGCACCAAATCGAAGCAGACCGTGGCGTGGCTGCTTGAGGCCCCCGAGGAGCTAGAGCGCGCTGCCAGGCGCTTGAGCGCCATGAACCCGGAAGGGCGCGGCGACCGCTGGATCCCGCACCTCACCATGGGCCTGCGCATCCAAAAGGCCATCGTGCCGGACTACCTCGCCGCGCTCGCCGAGGTCACCTCGCCGCACCTGAACGCCGTCACCGCAGAGCGGGCCGCGTTCTACCAGCCCGGCCTGGGCACAGAGCTGCGGCTCTAGTCTCGGTTCGGCCGGGTGCCGTCGAGGTAGTCGGCACCGTCGCGCCACGGCACGTCGCCCGCGAAACTGAGCGGCGCGTCCGAGGCTGCGACAACCAGGTTGCCGTACGCCCGCCCGTCAAGCATCTCGGCGGGGCCGGCAACGGCGGTGTGCGAAAAGAGCGTCGTCAAGCCGGCGAGCTCCGCGCGCGTGACGGGAAGCCCGGCGCGGTCGCCGACGTTGGCCACGAACAGCCCGCCCGGGGCGAGGGTGCGGCGCGCGGCGCGGTAGAACTCGACCGTCGTGATCGGGCGCGGGGTGTCGGGGCCGGCGAAAACGTCGCGGACCAGCACGTCGATGCTGCCCGGTGCGAGTGCGTGCGTGAAGGCGCGGGCCTCCGCGACGCGGATCTCAACTGGGGGATCGAATGCCCAGCGCACGAGCTCGGCGAGGCCGCGATCCACCTCGACGGCGATGTTCTCGCTGGCCCAGCGGTGCGCGACGTAGCTCGGCAGCGCGCACCCGGCAGCCCCGAGGTGCACGGCGCGAAACGGCGCAGACAGCTCGTGGCCAGCGATGAAGCCGGCGATCCAGCGCATGTAGTCGTATTCCAGCACCTCCGGCGCGCCGGGCACGACGTATGACGAGGGCACGCGGTTGACTTCGAGAACGTAGCCGCCGTCGCGTTCCGGGTCCGCGACGATTGCGGCCTCGCCGGTGTCGATCGGGTACGTGCCGACGATCGTCTTTTTCGGTGCGCGGGGCTTGCGGCCGGTGCGGGCCGGGGTTAGCTCTTCCACGATTCCGTTTTGTCGAAGCAGCAGGCCAACGCCGCTCCCGCGACGAGCACGCCGAAGGGCAGCCAGATGGTGGAGCTCATGGCCTGGGCGAAGGGTTCGTGGAGTACGGGCGGGAGCGGGCCGGCGAACCGCCCGCCGCCGGCCTGGGCCGCGCCGTCGCCGAGGTTGGCTCGCAACTGCGCCGACATCATGGCGGCCACCGCGGCAGAACCGATCACGGCGCCGATCTGGCGGGTGGTGTTATACACGCTGGACCCGGCGCCGGCGAGCTGCCGCTCCAAGTTGCGGGTGGCCACCATGGACAACGGCCCCCAGATCATCGCGTTGCCCACGCCGTAGAAGACGGAGGAGAGATACATCCACCGCGGATCGATGGCCGGGTCGGCGATGACCGCGCCCATCCCGATGGCGAACGATGCCGTGAGGAGTCCCGCGATAGCGAACGGTTTCGGGTCGAGCGTGTTGGTGAGTTTGCCGATCTGCGGGGAGAGGAAGAATGACACCACGCCGGAGGGCAATACGAGCAGGGCCGCGCGGGTGGGGGAGTATTCCTGCACGGTCTGGACGTAGATCATCCACGGGATGGCGAAGGTGGAGATGGCGAAACCAACCGTCGCGATCGTCACGCTGGCGAGGGCGAAATTGCGGTTGGCGAAAAGGCGCAGCGGCACCAGCGCGTCGTCGCCGCGGCGCGACTGCCAGCGGATGAAGACCGCCATCGCTGCTGCACCGGCGAGGAGCAGCGCCCAGAAGCGCCAATCCCACCCGAAGCGTTCTGCCTCCTGGATGCCGAAGACCAGACAGAACATGCCGATGGCGCTCAAGACGGTGCCTACCCAGTCGAAGCTGCGGTTCGTCTGTTCCAGGCGCGGCACGAACTTCCATGCCAGCGCGATGCCGAGGATGCCAACGGGCACGTTGACGAAGAAGATCCAGGGCCAGCCGCCGGCGTCGGTAAGCACGCCGCCCAAGAGCGGGCCGGTGACGGTGGCAAGTCCCGCGGTCGCGCCCCACACGCCCATCGCGCTGCCGCGCTGGGTGGGGGAGAAGGTACGGATCATCACCGACATGGATTGCGGGGTGACCATCGCGCCGCCCAGGCCCTGCAACGCGCGGGCTGCGATGAGCGCTGCGGCGGAGCTGGCCAGGCCGCAGAGGAGCGACGCCAGGGTGAACAGCGCGAGGCCGATGAGGTAGATTGTGCGCGGGCCGTAGCGGTCGCCCATGCGCCCGGTGATGAGTAGCGGCACGGCGTACGCCAGCAGGTAGGCGCTGTTGACCCAGATGACCTCGTTATACGTGGCGTCGAGGCCTTCGGAGATCGCGGGGATTGCCACCGAGACAATGGTGGAATCCACCAGGATCATGAAAAATCCGAGCATCATCGCCCACAAGGCGGGCCACGGCGAGGGCTGCTGCGCGGTAGTCATCGCGCCCAGCTAGAACGGCAGCACGGAGCGCACCTGCGGCGGCAGGAGCGGGCGGAGCGTCTGCCAGTTCACGGCGACAAGGCCTGCGACGAGACCGAGGACGCTGAGCACGGCGAGCGTCACCTCGGCGTCGCTGGAACCCTGCGGCTGCGACGGCTGCTCCGGATCGGGATCGGGCAGCGGCGCGGTGTGGTCGACGATCGGCAGCAGCGGGTTGTCCGTGCCGCTCGACGCCACGCCGAAGAAGCGGTCCAGGCCCTCGACGTTGAACTGGGTGGCCATGTAGCGGCTGTGGTTTTCGGTGTTCCACTGGGATACCACGATGCCCATGTTCGCAAGCGTGGACCCCGGCACGATGTAGCCGCCGTAGGGCTGGGACCAGTTCAGCGGCTCCTGGGGGTTGCGCCATGAGCCGTGCTTGGCGACGACAGCGACCGGCACACTGTCCCAGTTCTGCGCGAGCGTGTCCGAAATGCGGACCTCGACGGCCAGCGTGGCCTCGTTGAACATCACCAGCACCCACTTGCCGTCGATGCGGCGCAGGCACATCTCGCCGGCCTTCACACCCGCATCGAGGATCGGGCTGCCCTCCTGGCCCCACTCGCCGGTGCTCGGGTCGTAGAGCTCCCACTTTTGTCGGTCGCCCATGTCCGTCTCCAGGAAACGGGCCAGGTAGACGGGGTTGCTGCGGGTGAACGAGGAGGAGACGACGTAGATGTAGCCGTCGCCGCCTTCTTCCCAGGAGATGAGGTCGCCCATGCCGCTCATGTACTCCGTCGGCGTGACACCGAGGCTGCGCCAGGTCTGGCCGCTGTCGTAGGAGCGCCAGATCTCCGAGGATCGGACGTTACCCAACCCGTAGTTCCACATGCCCTGCATGTAGAGCGTCCCGCCGATGTTCAGGATGTCGGATGGGATGAGCGTGAGGTCCGGGTCGTTGTAGCGCTGGTACGCCACCATCTGCTCGACCTGCGAACCGCGGTTGAGCGGGCCCGTGATCTCAATCGCACCAGTTGAGTCCACCTTCGCGGCCACGCCGACGGGGCTCATCCACTCACCCGTGCCGATGCGGTCGCCGCGGAACGAGTCGCCGAAGATCATGGCGAAGCGGCCGTCACCGATGGGGGCCATCGCACCCAGGTCGCCGGAGCGGAAGCCCACGTGCGCGGCATACGGCCCCAGCACGTCGCCGCGGTTTTGAATGGTCAGGCCCTGCGACGTCACCACCGGCGCCGACGCGCGCTTCGCGGGCGGCTTTTTAGGGGTCCGGGTTCCCGCGCTCGAGCTACTGGAGCCGGAGGAGCTTTCCGATGAACTCCTGAAGGCCGCCGAGCCCGCGGAGCGCGGCGCTTCGGGTTCGTCAGCCTGCACCTCGGGCTCGCGCACCTCGACCTGGGGGGCCGGCTCGGGGGTGTTCACCGCCTGGACGGTAAGCCGCGTCTGTTTCGTCGCCGCCTGCACCGTCTCCTTGCCCGTCAGCGCCGCGCGCAGGCCGCTGATACCGGCCTGCTTCGTGTCGTGCTGGCTGAATGCCTCGGGGGCGGCGATGGAGCCGAGCACAAGGGTGCCGGCGGTCGCGGCGCAGACAAGCGCCGTGGGCTTGGAAAAGCGGGGCATGGGGACTCTCGCCTTCGGGTGGGAAACAGACGTCGATAAGCGTGGTGCTCAGCACGCCAACCGTAACAAACCAACGAGCTCGAAACAGGCAAAGAAACGGGTGCCGCGCTGAAGGGGTGCATGGACTAGGGTTGGACACATGTCACGAATTAGTCCCCTGAACTGGCCAGTTCTGCGCCAGCTTCGCGGAGCGGACCCCTTTGCGCGTGGCGAGCACACCGAATCCACCCGCACCCAGGAGATGGAAGGGCGCATCGCGGAGGCTGACCGGGTGGTCAAGTCCGTGTGCCCCTACTGCGCCGTGGGTTGCGGGCAGCGTGTGTACGTCAAGGACGAGAAGGTCATCCAGATCGAAGGTGACCCGGATTCGCCGCACTCCCGCGGCCGTCTGTGCCCGAAGGGTGCCGCATCCGAGCAGCTGGTGAACGCGCCGAACCGCCTCACCGACATTCTTTACCGCGCACCGAAGTCGAAGGAATGGGTCAAGCTCGACCGCGAGACCGCCCTGGAGATGGTCGTGGACCGCTTCATGGAGGCGCGCGCCAACGGCTGGCAGGACGTCGACGAGAAGGGCCGCCCGGTGCGCCGCACCATGGGCATCGCCGGCCTCGGCGGCGCCGCGATGGATAACGAGGAGAACTACCTGATTAAGAAGCTCTGGACCGCCTCGGGCGCGGTGCAGATTGAAAATCAGGCACGTATATGACACTCCTCCACGGTTCCCAGTTTGGGATCCTCCTTTGGCCGCGGCGGCGCAACCCAGCCGCTGCAGGACATGGCAAATGCGGACTGCATTGTCATTCAGGGTTCAAACATGGCCGAGGCGCACCCGGTGGGCTTCCAGTGGGTCATCGAGGCGAAAAACCGCGGCGCGCGGATCATCCACGTCGACCCGCGTTTCACCCGCACCTCGGCGGTGGCGCATAAGCACATCCCGATCCGCGGCGGCTCCGACGTGGTGCTGCTCGGCGCGGTGATCAACTACGTGCTGGAAAACGAGCTGTACTTCGAGGAGTACGTCAAGAGCTTCACCAACGCGTCCACGATCATTTCCGACGACTTCCGCGACACCGAGGATTTGGACGGTCTGTTCTCCGGCTACGACCCGGAGACCGGCGCGTACGACAACTCTTCGTGGCAGCCGAAGCCGGCCTGGGACGCGCAGGTGTCCTGGGACGTGGAGAAGGACGAGACGCTTCAAGATCCGCGCTGCGTGTTCCAGATTCTCAAGCGCCACTACTCGCGCTACACCCCGGAGATGGTGGAGAAGGCCTGCGGCATCTCGCAGGAGGACTTCTACTACCTCGCCAACTCCATCGCCGAGAACTCCGGCCGCGACCGCACCACCTGCTTCGCCTACGCCTTGGGCTGGACGCAGCACACCATGGGTGCGCAGTTCATCCGCACCTGCGCCATTCTGCAGCTGCTCATGGGCAACGTCGGCCGCCCGGGCTCCGGCATCATGGCGCTGCGCGGACACGCCTCCATCCAGGGCTCCACCGACGTGCCGACGCTCTTCCACCTGCTGCCCGGCTACCTGCCGATGCCGCAGGCAGAGGTGCAGACGTGGGACGACTACGTCGACGCGATTGCCAAGCGCGACCAGAAGGGCTTCTGGCAGAAGGGCGACACCTACGCCGTCTCCCTGATGAAGACCTACTGGGGTGACGCCGCGACCGAGGAGAACAACTGGGGCATGGACCTCATGCCGCGCCTCACCGGCGCGCACTCCACGTACCACACGCTGCAGCTCATGCTTGAGGGGCTTGTCGACGGCTACTTCGTGTTCGGCCAGAACCCCGCCGTGGCCCAATCCAACGGCCGCATGCAGCGCATGGCGCTGGCCAAACTGAAGTGGCTGGTGGTGCGCGACTTCCAGGAGATCGAAACCGCGACCTTCTGGAAGGACTCCCCGGAAATCGCCTCGGGTGATCTGGTGACGGAGGAGATCGACACCGAGGTGTTCCTCTTCCCGGCCGCCAACCACGTGGAGAAGGCCGGCACCTTCACCCAGACGCAGCGCATGCTGCAGTGGCGCTTCAAGGCGAAGGACGCCCCGGGCGACGCCGACAGCGACCTGCAGTTCTTCTACGAGCTGGGCTGCCGCATCAAGGACCGCGTGAAGGATTCCACCGATCCCCGCGACCTGCCGCTGCAGAAGATCACCTGGGATTACGATCTTGACGACGACGGCGAGGTGGACGCCGAAAGCGTCCTCCGCGAGATCAACGGCTACTACCTCTCCGGCCCGCGCAAGGGCGAGTTGGTGGACAAGTTCGCCGACCTCACGGCCGACGGCTCCACCAGCTGCGGCTGCTGGATCTACTCGGGCGTGTACGCCGGCGGCGTGAACCGCGCCGCCAACAAGCGCCCGGGCTCGGAGCAGAACGAGATGGCGCTGGACTGGGGTTGGGCGTGGCCCATGAACCGCCGCGTGCTGTACAACCGCGCTTCCGCGGACGCGGACGGCAAGCCGTGGTCCGAGCGCAAGAAGCTCGTCTGGTGGGACGAGGAGAAGGAACTGTGGCAGTCCAATGACGTGGTGGACTTCCCGGTGGACCGCGCCCCCGGCTACAAGCCGGACCGCGACGCCGTGGGCCCCGCCGCGCTTGCCGGCGACGATCCGTTCATCATGCAGCCGGACGGCAAGGGCTGGCTCTTCGCCCCGCGCGGCATGGTTGACGGCCCGATGCCGACGCACTACGAGCCGCAGGAATCCCCGTTCCCGAACTTCCTGTACTCGCAGCAGCAGTCCCCGTCCCGCATCGTCATGCGCGGGCCGAACAACCTCTCCGCGCCGAACTACGGCGAGGCGGGCACCGAGGTGTACCCGTACATGCTGAACACCTACCGCCTGACGGAGATGTACACCTCCGGCGCCATGACCCGCACCCTGCCGTACCTGGCGGAGCTGCAGCCCGAGCTGTTCTGCGAGGTCTCTCCGGAACTCGCGGCCAAGGCGGGCCTGACGCACGGGGAGTGGGCCACCATCATCTCCCCGCGCGGCGCCATTGAGTCGCGCGTGCTGGTGACGGACCGCATCCAGTCCCTCGTCATCGGGGACCGAGAGTACGAGCAGGTGGGCATGCCCTTCCACTACGGCCAGGGCGCCTACGCAGAAGTTGAGGGCGACGGCCCGAACGACCTGCTGGGCATCATGCTCGACCCGAACGTGAACATTCAGGCCTCCAAGGTCTCCGCGGTGGATATCCGCCCGGGCCGGCGCCCCCGCGGCGAGGCCCGCGACGAGCTGATGCGCGAGTACCAGCGCCGCGCCGGGCTGACGGAGGACACCGGCTCGACCCTGGGCAATAAGGCCGCCGAGGAGGCGGCGGGCCTGCGCGACGGTGACGATGCCGCCGAGGCGGACAACACGAAGCACAACATGTCGGAGAGGGAAGGGTAGCGCCATGAGTCGCATGAGCACAAAGAATCGGGTCACCGAGGCGCCGTACCACGTCTCCTACGACCGCTCGGAGCGCAAAGCGTTCTTCACCGACACTTCCATCTGCATCGGCTGCAAGGCCTGCGAGGTGGCGTGCAAGGAGTGGAACCGCAACCCGCAGGACGGCGGCTACGAGTTCTCCGGCATGTCCTACGACAACACCGGTTCCCTCGGCGCGGACACGTGGCGCCACGTGGCGTTCATCGAGCAGTCCGAGGCGCAGATCGAGCGGGCCCGCGAGGAGGGCGCGCAGCTGATTTCGCTCGGCATGCCGGGAGTGCGCGCCGCCGATGTGGATGCTGCGACGCCGGATCCTGCGTCAGCGATGCCGCACGGCACCCCAGATTTCCGCTGGTTGATGTCTTCCGACGTGTGCAAGCACTGCACCAACGCCGGCTGCCTCGACGTGTGCCCCACGGGTGCGCTGTTCCGCACGGAGCACGGCACCGTCGTGGTGCAGGACGACGTCTGCAACGGCTGCGGCACGTGCGTCGCGGGCTGCCCGTTCGGAGTCATCGAGCGGCGTGCCGACGGCGGCGTTGAGAAGCGCAACGAGCGTTCCCCGCGCGTGGGCGAGGATTTCACCCCGGGTGAGGTCGCGCCGATCAAGAACGTCGGCGTGGCGCAGAAGTGCACGATGTGCTTCGACCGCCAGGCGGTGGGCGAGGGCCCGGCGTGCGCCAAGACCTGCCCCACGACGTCGATCAAGTACGGCAGCTACGACGAGATGCTGGCCACTGCCCGCGCCCGCGTCGCCGAGCTGCACGCCCAGGGCCAGACCGAGGCGCGTCTCTACGGCGCGAACAGCGAGGACGGCGTCGGCGGCACCGGGTCGATCTTCCTTTTGCTCGATGCGCCCGAGGTGTACGGCCTGCCGCCGGACCCTGAAGTGCCCACGGCGAACCTGCCGGAGATGGCGAAGCGCGCTGCTGTCGCGGCCGCCGGCCTCATCGGCGCCGCCGCCGCTGCGTTTGCGATTGGAGGTCGAGGCTAAATGGCGCAGTTCGATAACTACCGCCCGCCAGAGGAGCCGCGCCGCCCGCGCGGCGAGCGCAAGCCGGGCGAGCGCAAGCAGCGCCGCGGCGAAGAAATGATGGTGCCGCGCGCCGAGTTCGAGCAGTACGACTCGTACTACGGGCGCCCGATTGTGAAGTTCCCGCCGTGGGAGTGGCCGATCGCCGGCTACCTGTTCCTCGGCGGCGTCGCCGGCGGCTCGGCGCTTCTGGGCGTCGGCGCCGGCGCGACAGGTAACCGTGAGCTGCAGCGCAACGCGCGAATCACCGCCGCGGGCGCGTCCGCGCTGGGATCGCTGTTCCTCGTGGCCGACCTCGGCCGCCCGGAGCGCCTTTTGAACATGTTCCGCGTGTTCAAGCTGTCCTCGCCGATGTCGGTGGGCTCGTGGATCCTCGGGCCGTTCTCCACCGCCGCCGCGGTCGCCGCTGCAGCGGAAGTGGACGAGCTGAGCGGGGAGATCCTGCCGTTGCCGGACTTCGCGCGTTCCTTCCTGCACGCAGCAGCCACCCCGGCCGGTGTGTTCTCGGGTCTCTTGGGCGCGCCGCTGGCCGTCTACACCGCCGTGCTCCTGGGCGACACCTCCGTGCCGCTGTGGCAGCACGCCCGCAAGGACCTTCCGGCGCTGTTCGTGTCGTCTGCGGCCTCGGCCGCATCGGGCGCGGCGCTGGTGACAACGTCGACGGAGCACAACGGCCCAGCCCGCGCGCTCGCCGCTATCGGCGCGGCCTCCGACATCGCGGCGACGAAGGTGCTGGAGAAAAACCTCGAAGCCCCGCTCGAGGAGACGATGCACGACGGCAAGGCCGGCACCCTGCTGAAAACTGCTGAGGTGCTCGTCGCCGCCGGCGGCATCGGCGCAGCGCTCGGCGGCCGCAACCGCGTGGTCGCGGCGCTGTCCGGCGCGGCGCTCATGGCGGGTTCCTGCCTGACGCGTTTCGGCATCATGGCCGCCGGCAAGCGCTCGACCGAAGACCCGAAGTACGTGGTGGAGCCGCAGCGCGCCCGTCTGGCAAAGCGCCGGGAGCAGGGCAACGTCGCCGACTCCATCACCACGGCCGGGTAAGGCGGGCGGGCTAGACCACGCGCACGCGCCCGGTGCCGGCGACGGTCTCGCCGATCACCGGGTAGCCCGGCACCTCGCCGATGACGAGGAGGCCGCCGGATGTCTGGGCGTCGGCAAGCACCAAAAGCTCGTCGAAACCCAGGTCGGAGTCGATGTTGGGCTGCACCCAGTCGAGGTTTCGGCGCGAGCCGCCCGGGATGAAGCCATCCTGGAGGGTCTGGAGAGCGCCGTCGATAAGCGGGACGCGCGAGAAGTCCACCACGGCATCGACGCCGGAGGCGCGGACCATCTTGTAGAGGTGGCCGAGCAGGCCGAAGCCGGTGACATCGGTCGCGGCGCGCACGCCGGCGGCGACGGCAGCCTCGGAGGCCCCGCGGTTGAGCGTGGTCATCACGGCGACGGCCTCGTCAAACCACTCGCCGGTCGCCTTGTGGCGGTTGTTGAGCAGGCCAGAGCCGATCGGCTTGGTCAGCGTGATGGGCAAGCCCGCCTCGGCGGCGTCGTTGCGCATGAGCTTCGCCGGGTCGGCGGTGCCGGTCGCGGCCATGCCGTAGATCGGCTCGGGCGCGGAGATGGAGTGGCCGCCGGTCACGGAGATGCCGGCTTCGGTCGCCGCGTCGAGGCCGCCGCGCAGCACCTCGCGGATGAGTTCCTGCGGCAGCACGTCGCGCGGCCAGCCGAGCAGGTTGATCGCGGTGATCGGGGTGCCGCCCATGGCGTACACGTCGGACAGCGCGTTGACGGCGGCGATCTTGCCCCAGGTGTAGGCGTCGTCGACGACGGGGGTGAAGAAGTCCGCGGTGGAAATCACCGCGAGGTCGTCGCGCACGCGGATCGCGGCGGCGTCGTCGCCGTCGTCGAGGCCGACAATTACGTTCGGATCGGCGAAGCCGACGAGCCCGGCGACCGCGTCCTCGAGCTCGCCGGGAGGGATCTTGCACGCGCAGCCGCCGCCGGCCGCGAACTGGGTCAATCGAATTTCGCTCATACCCGCATGGTAGCGTCGCGCGGTGGAGGCGTACGTGTCCTGGTGGGCGCCCCAGTCTTCAAAACTGGTGAAGTCGAGCATCTCGGCTTGGCAGGTTCGATTCCTGTCCGTCTCCGCCACGCTTTTTTCAGGGAGGCACCATGGACCCGCGACGCGCCATCCCGCGCACTGACACGCTGCTTGCGCGTATCGACGGCGGGGACACACCCGCCCTCAACCAGCACACCCTCAAAGCGCTCGCCTCGAGCGCCCAGGACAGGGCGCGCCGCGGAGAGATCGCCCCGGACGAGGTGGAGGCGAAATTCCTGGCCGACGTCGCGCGCGGGGCGTCGGCGCTCACGCCCGTGATCAACTGCACCGGCGTGGTGGTGCACACCAACGTCGGCCGCGCGCCGCTCGGGGACGCGGCGGTTGCCGCCATGGTCGATGCCGCAGGCTACGTGGACGTTGAGATGGATCTCGCGCGCGGGGAGCGTTCGCGCGAGCGCGGCAAGCAGGCCAACGACGCGCTGCTCGCCGCCTGCCCCGCGGCGGAGGACGCGCTGGTGGTCAACAACGGCGCGGCCGCGCTCCTGCTGGCCGCGGCGACGTTCGCAGAGCACGGCAAGCTGGTCATTTCCCGGGGCGAGCTCATCGAAATCGGCGCCGGCTTCCGCCTGCCGGAGCTCATCGAATCGGCCCGCGTGGACCTCGTCGAGGTGGGTGCGACGAACCGCACGCACCCGGCCGACTACGAGCGCGCCGCCGCGGCCGGCGCCAGGGCGATCCTCAAGGTGCACCCCTCCAACTACCGCGTGGAGGGCTTCACCGCCGCCGTCGGCGTGCGCGAGCTGCGCGGGATCGCGGACGCGCATGGCATGGCCCTGATCGTCGACACGGGTTCCGGGCTCCTCGCGCCCGACCCCGCGCTGCCGGACGAGCCGGATGCCGCCACAGCGCTCGCCGAGGGCGCCGACGTTGTGCTCTTCTCCGGCGACAAGTTGCTCGGCGGGCCGCAGGCGGGCGTGGTGCTCGGGCGCGCCGAGGCGATCGCGGCGATGCGCAAGCACCCGCTGGCGCGCGCGGTACGCATCGACAAGCTGCGCCTCGCCGCGCTCGAGGCGACGCTGCGCGCGAGCGCGAACCCGACGCACGCGTACCTCCACGCCGACGAAGCCCAGCTCAAGGCCCGCGCTGAGGCACTCGCCACGGCCACTGGCGGCACGGTGGTCGCGCACGACGGCCGCGTCGGCGGCGGGGGAGCGCCCGGCCACCCGCTGCCGGGCTGGGCCGTGCGTTACGACGCTTGGTTGGCTGCCCCCCTGCGCCACCGCACCCCCGCAGTGCTGGGGCGCGTGCATGACGGCGGCCTGCTCGTCGACCTGCGCTGCGTGCCGGAGGCGCGCGACGGCGAGGTCGCAGCCGCGATCGCTGAGGAGCTGACGAAGGGGGAGGGGCGATGAGCTACGTCGTCGCCACCGCCGGGCATGTGGACCACGGAAAATCGACGCTGGTCAAACGGCTGACCGGCATGGAGCCGGACCGCTGGGAGGAAGAGCAGCAGCGCGGCCTGACCATCGACCTCGGGTTTGTGTGGGCGGACATCGACGGCGAGGACGTGGCCTTCGTCGACGTGCCCGGGCACGAGCGTTTCATTGCGAACATGCTCGCCGGTGTCGGCCCCGCGCCCGTGGTCATGCTCGTCGTCGCCGCCGACGAGGGCGTGATGGCCCAGACCAAGGAGCACCTCGCCGCCATCGACGCCTTTCGCATCCCCACCGGCGTGATTGCCGTGACGCGCGCCGACCGCGCCGACGAGGCGCGCCGTGCGGCCACCCGCAATGAGATCGTCGACGCTGTGGCCGGCACGACGCTTGAGGATTGGCCCGTCGTGGAGGTCTCGGCCGTGACCGGCGAGGGCCTCGACGCGCTTACCGCGGCGCTGGCAGAGGTGTTGCGCGCGGCCGCCACCCCCGACCCGGACACCCGGGTGCGGTTCTGGGTGGACCGCTCCTTCACCGTCAAGGGCGCGGGCACCGTAGTGACCGGCACGCTCACCGCCGGCACCATCCGCCCCGGCGACAGGCTCGAGCTCAACGGCCGCGAGGTGCACGTCCGCGGCGTGCAATCCGAGGACGCAGCCGTTGACTTTGCCACGCCTGCCCGCCGCGTGGCGCTGAACCTGCGGGACGTGGACGTGGAGCGCATCGGGCGCGGCGACGTGCTGACCACGCCGGACGCCTGGCAGCGCACGAGCGTAGTCGATGTCGCGGTGACTGGCGACCTGCCGCGCGAGGCCGTCGCGCACATCGGCACGGCGGGGATCGGCTGCCGCATCCGCCAGCTGTCGCCGGACTTCGCGCGGCTCACGCTCGACGAGCCGCTGCCGCTCACCCTCGGCGATGCGATAGTCCTGCGCGGCTCCGGCGACCAGCGCATCCTCGCCGGCGCGCGGGCCGTCGACGTCGACCCGCCCGAGTTCACCCGCCGCGGCGACGCCGCCCGCCGTGCGGAGGAACTCGCACCGGAACCCGACATCAGCAAGGAGATCGCGCGCCGCGTTGCGGTCACCCCGGCGCAGCTTCAGCGCCTCGGCTTCAACGTGCCGGACGCGCCGCCGCAGGGTTCTATCGCCTTCGCCGGTTACTGGATCCGCGCCGAGCAAGTCATGGCGTGGAAGGACCAGCTCACGGCCGCCGTCGCCGAGTTCGAGCGGGCGAATCCGCTGGCTGCGGGCGTGTCGGTGGGGGCGGGCGTCGAAAAGCTCAAGCTCCCCGATGCAAAGCTGTTGCCGCTCGCGGCGGCCGCGGCGAAGCTCACGGTGCACGACGGCGTGATCTCTTCGGGGCGTTCGACGGACCTGGGGCCGGGGATTGAGAAGCTGGAGGCGCACCTGCGCGAAAGCCCCTTCGCGGCGCCGGAGGCGGCGGACCTCGCGAGATGGGGTGTGGGCACGAAGGAACTCGCCGCCGCCGAGCGGGCGGGGCGCGTGCTGCGCATCGCCGACGGCGTGGTGCTGCTGCCCGACGCGCCAGCCCGCGCCGTCGCGCTGCTGCGCGGCGTCGACCAGCCGTTTTCCGCCTCGGACGCGCGCAAGGCGTGGGATACGACGCGCCGCGTTGCCATCCCGCTGCTGGAGCTGCTCGACGCGCAAGGAAAAACCCGCCGCGTCGACGGGACGCAGCGGGTGCTGACCTAGAGGCGTTTAGACGCCGTCGGTCTCCTGAGGATCGTTGTCCGCGTCGGCCTTCGTCTCGTGGCGGGTGCCCGGCTCGTGCTCGGCGGGAGCGTAGATGGAGTACAGCTTCGCCGGAGCGTCGGACTCGTTGACAAAGTTGTGCCACTTGCCGGCCGGGACGAATGCCGCCCAGTCAGCGCCGACAACCTGGTCGATCTCGAGGTCGTTCTCGCTCGCACCGATCTGCGCGCGCAGCTCGCCCTCCTCGAGGCGGAGGAACTGATCGTGATCGTCGTGGATCTCAGCGCCGATCTCGCCGCCAACCGGAATCGTCATCACAGTCAGCTGGAGGTTCTTGCCGGTCCACAGCGTGTCGCGGAACGCCTCGTTCTCCACGGTGGCCTTCTCAATGTCAACCACGTACGGGTTGGGGCCGTGATCGTTGCTCATAACGTGCTCCTTTACGTTCGCTTGCAATCGGTCACCGCCCAGCGTAGCGATTTTCGCTGGTGAGAGGCCACGCTAAGTGAGGTTTCGCTTACTTACGGTGCCGCCCGCCCTCGCCCGCGATCCGCTTCGCGCGCCGCAACCGCACCTTCTCCACCTCCGTGAGGTAGCCCTCGGAGGGCTCCACGCTTGCCGACGTCTGCTTCGCCACCAATTGCGCCACCCGCACCGCGCTGCCGCTCGCACCCTCCGGCGCTGCGTGGCGGCCGCGGCGGAGCTCCGCATCCGGGATGTCGACGCGGCCGAACATTTCCGTCGGCGCCGCAAGATCCTCAGGACGCTCGCCGCCCGCGAGTGAGACGTAGCGCGCGGTGTGGCGCGGCTTCGGCGCTTCGGTCTCGTCCATGACGTGGCCGCGGTCGACGAGGACTCCCCACGTCCCATCCGCGTATTCCTCGACCCGCCAGGGGGAGAGGGAGCGCTGGTCGGGGACTTTGAGCGTCGGCACGCGTTGGAGTCCCTCCTCGGGGCCGGCGACGCTGATGCCCGCCATGCCGTCAAGCAGGAAGGCGCGGGCATAGACGGGGCGTTCGCCGGCCTCGGCGGCGGTGTCTTCGAGGATGTAGCCCAGCTCCTCGGCATCCGCGGCATCGAAGCCGCCGAGTACCTTGTCGCCCAGCGTGGCAGCGACCGAGTCGCCGATGCGGTGCAGAGCCACAAACCACTGGCCGGGGGAGCGGGCCCCGAGCAGCTCTGCGTTGTACTCGCCGCGGGCGGTGTCCACCACCACCATGTCACCCGGCGGCAGCACCACCGCGTCGGCGGGGACGTCGTTGCGCGGCACCGCGAGCACCGGCGGCGGCAGCAGCACCTGCACCGCGAACTTCCCAGTCGCAGGGTCCAGGGCGATGGCCGCTGTGGTTTGGGGGCGGAGCAAAGAAGCGTCGATACGCGAGGTGTCCTCGAAGCGCGCGCGTTTGGCGGCGGGAACCTCACCGAGTACCGGACCCTGCGCGCTGTTCGGGCCGACGCGGCGGACGCGCCACGTAGCGGTGAGCGGGTGCGGCTCGAGCAAGACATCCACGTACGCCGCGCCCACGTGACCGCCGAATTCGGCGAAGAGCAGGGCTTGGACCACGCCGGTCGCCGTGATTTCTTCGGCCGCGCCCCACACCGACGGGGCGAGCGGGTATAGGCGGGTGCTCATTGCACCACTGTAACCCGCGGGGCTACACGGCAGCCTCGGCGGTGCGGCCGCGGGTCTTGCCGATCAGCTTCACCACGGCCAGGATCAGCAGGCCGGTGATGAGGCCGAAGACCAGCGAGACACCGGTATCCACCAGCCAGCTTGCGAAGCCGCCGCCGACGGCTTCGGCACCGCGCTCGATGATGTCGTGCGGCCAGTGCCAGCCGAAGACCTCGTGGAAGCCCCGGACGATCAGGTGGCCGCCGACCCAGAGCATGGCGATGGTGCCGATCACGCCGATCGCGTTGAGCACATGCGGCATGCCCTTGACCAGCGCGCGGCCGGTGCGCGGGGCGTTGCCGCGCTCGATCATGCCGCGGCCGATGTCGTCGATTTTGACCAGGAGCGCCACCGCGCCGTACACGGCGAGGGTGATGAAGATGCCGACGGCGATGAGGACGGCGGCCTGCATCCAGAACGACTCATCTGCGATCCCGTCGAGCGCGATGATCATGATTTCCGCGCTGAGGATCAGGTCAGTGGTAATTGCACTCTTGACCAGCGAATCTTCATCCTCAGGGCTTTTGTTCACCGCCCGCTCCTGCTCCGCCTCGTGGTCCGCGGTGAGCTTGTGCACGATCTTCTCCGCGCCTTCGAAGCACAGGTACGTGCCGCCGATCATGAGCAGCGGCGTGAGCGCCCACGGTGCGAACGCGTTGAGCAGCAGCGCGATCGGCAGAATGATGAGGAGCTTGTTGCGCAGGGACCCCTTGGTGATCTTCCAGATCATCGGCAGCTCGCGCGCTGGGGTGACGTTGGAGACGTACTGCGGGGTCACGGCAGCGTCGTCGATGACCACACCGGCCGCCTTCGCGGACGTCTTCGCAGTGAGCGCCGCGACATCGTCGACGGAGGATGCAGCGGTGCGGGCGATGAGCGCGACGTCATCGAGCAGAGCGAGGAGGCCACCGGCCATCGGGGATCCTTCCGGAAAATGTGCAGTAACGCAACGAAACTACCACCAGTTGCGCAGCGGCGGGGGTTTTGGTCCCGGCGCGGAACGGCAAAACCCGCGCCGGGCTCTGGTGCTGAGCTCGGCACGGGTTCTCGCGGCAGCGTCCGGCGCTATTGCGCGGCCTCCTCGGTCGGCGTGTAGCGGATCCGCTTGCGCCCCCGCTCCACCTCCGGATCCGGAATCGGGATGGCGCTCAAGAGCGCCTTGGTGTACGGGTGCTGCGGGTTGTCGAAGACGTCGTCCGCCTCACCGAACTCCACGAAGTCGCCCTTGTACATCACTGCGACGCGGTCAGACAGGTGGCGCACCACCGACAGGTCGTGTGCGACGAAAAGGTAGGACAGGCCCAGCTCGCGCTTCAGCGATTCGAGCAGGTTGATCACGCCCGCCTGGATCGACACGTCGAGCGCGGAGACCGGCTCGTCGAGCACGATGATCGCCGGGTTCGTTGCCAGCGCGCGGGCGAGGCCGATGCGCTGGCGCTGGCCGCCGGAGAAGTGGCCGGGGAAGCGGTCGATCTGGGACTCGTCGAGGCCCACGGTGCGCATGAGCTCCGCGATGCGGGCGTCCTTGTCCCCCTCGTAACCGAGCGCGTCGAGCGGCTCCTGGATGATCTCTTTCACCGTCATGCGCGGGTTGAGTGAGCTCATCGGGTCCTGGAACACCATTTGCAAGTTGCGGCGCGCCTTCTGGCGGGATGCGGTGTTGAACTTCGAGGCGTCCTCGCCGCAAATGACGATGCGGCTGCCGGGCGCCGGGTCGAGATTCATGATCTCCAGCAGGGTGGTGGTCTTGCCGGAGCCGGACTCGCCCACGATGGCCATGCACTCGCCGGCGCGCAGGTCGAAAGACACGTTCTTCACGGCGTGGACGGTGCCTACACGGCGCTTCACCAGCGCGCCCTTCGTCAGCGGGAACTCTTTGTTCAGGTTCTCCACCTCGAGGGTCACCTCGCGCTCCTCGCGCGGGATGCCGGCGTACTTGTCCTCCGGCAGCACCGGGGTGGGGTAGAGCGGCTTGCCGTTGAGCTTGCCGTCCTGGATCTCCTCGTGGCGGATGCAGGCCACCTGGTGGCCCGCGGCATCATCGACGGCGATCATCGGCGGCTCGCCCTGGAGGCACGCGTCGACGGCGATGGGGCAGCGCGGCGCGAACTGGCAGCGGGCCTGCATGTTGACCAACTTGGGCGGGGTGCCTTCGATGTAGGTCAGCGGTTCGGTCGACGGCTGGTCCACGCGCGGGGTGGAGCCGAGCAGGCCGATGGAATACGGCATGCGCGGCTGTTTGAAGATGGTGTGGACGTCGCCCTTCTCCACCGGGCGGCCGCCGTACATCACCAGCACGTCGTCGGCGGTGCCGGCGACGACACCCATGTCGTGGGTGATCATGATGCAGGCGGCGCCGGTCTCGCGCTGGGCCACCTTGATCACGTCGAGGATCTGGGCCTGGATGGTCACATCCAGTGCCGTCGTCGGCTCGTCGGCGATGATGATGTTCGGGTTGTTCGCAATCGCGATGGCGATGACCACGCGCTGGCGCATACCGCCGGAGAATTCGTGCGGGAAGGACTTCAGGCGCTTCTTCGGTTCCGGGATACCCACGAGGTCCAACAACTCCGCGGCACGGTCCAAGGCCTTGCCCTTGGGGATGTTGTTGTGAGCCTGCAGGGCTTCGACGAGCTGGGTGCCGATGTCGTACACCGGGGTCAGCGCCGAGAGCGGGTCCTGGAAGATCATGCCGATCTCCTTGCCGCGGATCTTCGACATCTCCCGGTCGTTCTTCGTCAGCAGCTCCTCGCCGCCGTACATGACGGAGCCAGTTACCTTGGCGTACTCGGGCAGCAGGCCCATGACGGCCATGGACGTCACGGACTTACCGGAGCCGGACTCGCCGACGATGCCGAGAGTGCGGCCGCGGTAGAGGTCGAAGTCGACGCCGCGCACCGCGGAGACCACGCCGGCCTCGGACGGGAAGGAAACGTGGAGGTCGCGAACGCTGAGCACCGGGTCGCCGTACGACGGATTCTGCGGGGCTGCGCCGCCGCTGGTGGAAATACTGGTTGTCATGCTCGGCCTCCGGAGTTCGAGTTCGGGTCGAGCGCATCACGCATACCGTCAGCCATGAAGGCGAGCGACACCGTCAAGAGGGTCAGAATCAGAGCCGGGAAGTAGAACTGCCACGGCGTGGTCAAAAGCGTGCCGGTACCGGTCTGCAGGAGGGTACCCAGGGAAACGTCGGGAAGCTTCACGCCCAGGCCCAAGAAGGACAGCGCCGTCTCGGACATGATCGTGGACACCACGCCCATCATGAACTGGATGATCAGCAGCGAAGAAACGTTCGGGATGATGTGGCGCACGATCGTCTTCGGGCGGGAAACACCCATGAAGCGCGCGGCGCGCACATAGTCGTTCTCTCTGATTGAGAGTGCGAGGGACCAGATCACACGGGCGGGGTACATCCAGCCGAAGGCGATCAGCACCACCGTGAGCACCTTCCAGTCGCCGCCGGAGCCGGAGACCAGAAGAGCGATGAGCAGGAAGGTCGGGACTGCGAGCATGAAGTGGATGACGGCCAGGACGACCTTCTCCAGCGAGCCGCCGTAGAGCGCAGCGCCGGCGCCGATGATCGCGGACAGGATCGTGATCGCCAGCGCCGCCGGGACCGCGATGGTCAGCGAGCGGCCGAGGCCGTGCACCACTTGTGCGAACAGGTCGTTGCCGGAGTCCGTGGTGCCGAACCAGTGCTCGGCGCTCGGGCCGGTGGCGAGGTTGAAGAAGTCCGGCTCGTCGTAGCCCCACGGGCTGATGAACTTGCCAAACACGGCGAGCAGCACCAGCAACAGGAAGATGATGGTGCCCACGACGGCCATGCGGTTACGTAGGAAACGTCGCAAGTAAATGCGGCTCTTGGACGTGCCGCGGAGCGCGGCCACCTGGGTGGGCGGCTCCTCGGTGACAACGCTGTCAGCCTGGCTGCTGGGATCGGAGGTCGCGGTCATGTCGTTGACCGGGAGAGCGGCGTGCATGACGCGGGTGCTGCCGCCCGCCGTCGTCTTGCGCACCTCTTCAGGTTTGCGGTTAGTCATGGCGCTCTCCTTAGCTCACGCGGACGCGGGGATCGAGGGCGACGACGAGGATGTCGGCCAGGATGGCGGACACCGCAGTCATGGCGGCACCGAAGGCGGCAACGGCCACTGCGCCGTGGACGTCGTTGCGGGCGATGGTCTGGATGAAGTACTGGCCCATGCCGTTCCAGGCGAAGATGCGCTCCGTCATCACCGCGCCGGTAAAGATGCCCGGCACGGAGAAGGCGACGGAGGTGGCCACCGGGATCAGCGAGGTTCGCAGCGCGTGCTTGCGCACCGCCTGCGCCTTGGTCAGGCCCTTTGCGCGCGCGGTGCGCACGTAGTCTGCGTTCAGGTTGTCTAGGAGCAGGGTGCGCTGCATGAAGTGGTAACCGGCGTAGGAAATGATCAGCAGCGAGACCGTGGGCAGGATCAGGTGCTGGCCAAAGTCAATCGCCTTATTCCACGCGCCCGTCACACCGCTCGACGTCGCACCGGTGACGAAGAAGATTCGCTTGCCGGTCCACTCGTTGATCTTGATACCAAGCCACACCACGGCGATCGAGGCAACCACCACGTGCGTGTTCATCGTGATGATGGAGATGCCCTGCCAGATGCGGTCGGCCTTCTTGTATTGGCGCGACGCGGTGTACACACCGATAGCCACACCGATGACGATGGAGAGCAACGTAGCT
Source organism: Corynebacterium stercoris (assembly GCF_024160105.1). Taxonomy (GTDB): domain Bacteria; phylum Actinomycetota; class Actinomycetes; order Mycobacteriales; family Mycobacteriaceae; genus Corynebacterium; species Corynebacterium stercoris. The sequence continues at coordinate 178,052 of NZ_JAMFTQ010000003.1, read as the reverse complement.
ACCAACGTCAGCTGTGCGGAGACCCAGATGCGGAAGGAAATCTGCTCATTGACTGAGTCGCCGAGCGGGGAGTTGCCCCAATCCCAGCGGGTGAGAATGCCGGTGAGCCAGGTCCACCAGCGCTCCAGGATTGGCGTGTTGGGGCTCAGGTTGTTCGGCAGCAACAGGGCGTCAATTTGGTCTTCGCTCAAAGGTGGGCGACGGCCTTGATAGTTGGCGCGTGGATCCAAGAAGAAGCTAGCTAGGAAGAACGTGAGGTTGGTGGCCAAAAACACGATGAGGCCCCAGCTCAAGATCTTCCTGATCAGGTATCGAAACATTCTTACTCGCAGTCGTTAAGTGCGTCCCGCGTCACACGGGCGATAGCTTGGTGATGCAGTCTACGGGATGCAAAAATCCGCCGAAGCACAAGTGGCCCCGGCGGATTATTGCGGCAGCATCAGCGGTTCAAGCGGTGAGCTCGACGCTGCTTACTTGGCCCAGCCGACGTTCTCGATCGGCACGACGCCGAAGGACATGGCGCCGAAGTTCGCCAGACCCGGCTTGGTGGCAACCATCTCCGGGCCGTTCGCGTACGGCATGATGCCGTACTCGCGCAGAGCTTCCTTCTCCAGCTCGTTGGCGCGGGCAATCTGCTTGTCCGCGTCCTCGATCTTCTGCAGCTCCTCGATCTTCTTGTCCATTTCGGCGGAGCCGGTGCCGGACTTGTTCAGCTCGGAGTCAGATGCGAAGATCTGGCCGAAGTACGCCACACCGAACGGGTCGGAGGAGGCGAAGCCGGACATGAACAGGTCGAAGTCGCGCTCGGAGGTGACCTTGGAGAAGTCGGAGCTCGGGCGCTCCTCGATCTGGACGTCGATGCCGACCTGCTTCAGCATCGCCTGGATGGCGGAAGCGGACGCCTGGACCATCGGGTTGTCGCCCAGCAGCACGTAGCGCACGGACAGCGGGTTGGACGGGCCGTAGCCTGCCTCCTCGAGCAGCTTCTTGGCCTTCTCCTGGTCGTAGGAGACCACGGCGCCGAAGTTGTCCTCGTAGCCCGGCTGCGTCTGGAAGAGGGTGAAGGAACCCGGCAGCTCCTCGGTGTAGCCCAGGCCGTTAAAGCGGATGGCCGCGAGCTGGGAGCGGTCGATGGCGGACATGATCGCCTCGCGCACCTTCGGGTCGTCAAGGCCCGGTGCCTGCGAGTTGATGGTCATCAGGAAGGTGGCCGGGCGCAGTGCGACGCGGATGTCGGCTGCGTCACCCATCTGCTTCGCGGTCTCGAGGCGGTCGCGGGTGCCCACACCGGTGGCGTCGATCTCGCCTGCGCGGAATGCGTTGATGGAAGCCTGGTCCTCCATCGCGCGGTAGGTGAAGCGCTCGAGCTTGGCCGGCTCGCCCCACCACTGCTCGTTGCGCACGAAGGAGACCTCGCCGGTCTCGAAGTTCACGTTCTCAACCTTGAACGGGCCAGCGCCCCACTCCGGGTGCAGCTGCTTTAGGTAGGCGTTCATGAACTTGTCGGCGGTGTCAACCTGCGGCGGCACCAGGCCGTCGAAGAGGCCCTGCCACCACGGGTAAGCCTGCTTGAAAGTGACAACTGCCTGCTTGTCGTCCTCGCCGCGGACGACGGACTCGATGAGCTCGTAGCCGTCGGTGGAGTTGACCTGCACGTCCGGGTTGGAGCCGTTGTTGAAGCGCCAGGTGTTCTCGTACGCGGTCCAGTCGATCGGGGTGCCGTCGTTGTAGGTGGCGTCCGGGTGGATGGTGTAGGTGACCACGGTCTTGCCGTCCTTGGTCTCATCCGTGACGTCGGTGAGGTAGGCCGGGTTCGGGTGGTAGGTGCCGTCACCGTCCATGAGCGTCATGACCGGGTTGTACTTGGTCCACACATTGCGGGTGTACAGGTTCATGTTCGCGTGGAAGAGGTTCTGCTGCTCAGCCAGCTCGGTGAGGGCCAGGGTCAGCTCGCCGCCGTCCTTGATCTGGTCGCGCTCAAGCGGGTTGTAGTCGCCCGCCGGCTTGACCTCGATGGTGTCGCTGCCTGCGGTTTCAGTTGCGGCCGCGACGGTCTCGGTAGCCGTGTTGGTCTCGGTTGCGGTCTCCGTTGCGGTCTGGGTCTCGTTGCCGGCGCAGGATGCCAGGACGAGGGAAACGGAGGAGAGGCCAGCGATCGCGGCAACGCGGAAACGGTTCTTCATTCGGCCGGTGATCCTTTCAGGTAATCCACCCATCGCGTCGGCGACGGTTGGAGGCAATCTTCACAGGGGAGCCAGCTGCCTACGGGAATGCGAACAGCAGGTAAACATCACGCAGACAGCGGGTTGCTACAAAATCTAGCGTACTGGGTGCCAGATCACAGCATTTTCAAGAATCTTAGCGCGTCACAATTTCGCAACAGGGGTAACCCCGAGCGTCGAAAAAAGCCCCTCAACGGGGCTTTTGCTTTTCGACGCTTGTAACTAACCGACAGGCGTCAGTTCCACCTCATCGGCCCACGTGAGCTCGATGCCGAGTGTGCGCAGCCACTCCATCGCGTCGTCCTGGTGGCGGGTGATGCCCTCCACCGCGGTCAGCGTCACGTCGATCGCCTTCTCGGCCTCCTCCGCGGTGATGAGCCCGGCGGAGGTGGCGGCGGCGAGCTCGTCGATGTCGAGCACGTCGATCGGGTTCCCGGTCAGCGAAACCAGGTCGACGTAGAGGTCGCGGGTGTGCCACACGTCGCCGTCCGTATCGATATCCGCGACATCGAAGTAGAAATCCTGCACGTGGCCCGCGCCCTCGCGGAAGTGGAAGATGTTGGCGCGCAGGCTCAGCTCCGGCAAAAGCCAGCTCTCCAAGTAGCCGAAATCGGGGTGGTCGGCGCCGCGGGCCATGTAGAGGCCGAAGTCGGTGACGCGGAACGTATCAACTTCGCGGAGGTAGCCCTTCGGGTCGATGTTGGTCTTCCGAGCCGTGTCGAACGTCTCCTGCTTCACGGGGTGAAGATCGGTGCTCATTGGTTACCTCACGGAGAATGTAGCGGCGGTCGGGGCAAAGGAACAGACGTTAGTGGCGGTGCGAACACTGCCGTCAACCACCGCAATCACGCGGCCGAAGCCCGTGTCCGCGGTGCCGGACAAGGTGGCCGGTCCTGCAATGTTTATCCGATTGTTATCAAGTGGCGTTACCCCGGTGCGCATCGTGTCGACGTTGATCCAGTACACGCGCATCAAACCCTGGGCGTCCGCGGCGGCCGGAGTTCCCAGCGCAGTGAACACGAATGTGGCCTGTCCGGCGCCTGCGCCAGGGGCTGGAGTGGTGGTCGGGCCGGGCACCACGATTGCCGACGCCGTGGAGTGCAGCCCCTCGCCGATGCAGTTCGAGGAGACCGTCGGCCAATAGAACTGAGTGAACGGGGGAGCGTCCTCCGGCAGCGGCGGCCCGCCGAGCTCGCCGGTGCCCGCGTAGAACCCGACCGCGGTGCGCAGCGCGTTGGCGACCTGCGGCGGCACGAACGGCTGATCGGCGAACGCGTGCACGCGTTCCACAACGTACGGAGTGGGGCGCCCGAGCTCGTCGAGGTACATCGACGACTGCGCCATTGCCGGAGTGGCGGCAGCTGCGCCGACCGCAAGCGCCGCGGCGGCGGTTACTGCTGCGACGCGCGTCGCGGCATGCGAAATCGAACGGAAAAAGCGCACGGCTGTCCTTCAAGGCACGGGAAACAGGAAAGCGCACTGGGGCACAGTGAAACCACTGCAGTGTATTCCAGCAACAGCAGTAACATTAGTCACGCGCGTAACAACGTCAAGGTGAATCCATGGACTTTCTTGGGTATTCGCTCGAGCGATCCTGTGCTCTCCGACGCTCCTCTGCAGCGCCTACCAGCGAAAAGCACGAAAAGTCACGGCGGAAACTCGCGTTGTCGCTCCTACAATGAATCACATGAAAAACCCGACATTCACTATTCCCTTGACCATCGACCAGATCGTGGAGCGCCTTTCGGCATTCGACAACTTCAGCGTGAAATCCCAGTCGGATGACGGACTGAAAGCCAGCGTCGGCAGCGAGCTGAAGTACCGCATGGTGGGTTCCTGGGTGAGCCAGAACTACCAGGCCCCGGTCCTGATCGAGGTTGCCGCGAACGACGACGCCACCTCAACCGTCCAGCTCTCGCGCCGGCCGGTGGGCCTGTTCAGCACCGACAAGGACGACCGCTTCTTCGAGGAGGCGTACGCCGAGATTCAAAAAGCACTCGAGGCGTAGGGCTTTGCTTGCCGACGGGCTCAGGTGTGCGTCGGCAAGCAAAAAGCCCTAATGTGTAAGCGTTCAACCCCCTCAAAGGCAAAGGATGCCGCACGTGTCTCACCCCGAATTTCGCAACGTAGCTATTGTCGCCCACGTTGACCACGGCAAAACCACTCTGGTCAACGCCATGCTGGAGCAGTCCGGCGTGTTCGGCGACCACGGCGAGCACGGCGACCGCGTCATGGACTCCGGTGAGCTGGAGTCGGAGCGCGGCATCACCATCCTTGCCAAGAACACCGCCATCCGCCGCGCCGGCCAGGGCAAGGACGGCGCGGACCTTGTCATTAACGTCATCGACACCCCGGGCCACGCCGACTTCGGCGGCGAGGTCGAGCGCGGCCTGTCCATGGTGGACGGCGTCGTGCTGCTCATCGACGCGTCCGAGGGCCCGCTGCCGCAGACCCGCTTCGTGCTGGGCAAGGCGCTCGCCGCGAAGAAGCCGGTGATCATCTGCGTGAACAAGACCGACCGCCCGGATGCGCGCATCGACGAGGTTGTCGAAGAGGCCCAGGACCTGCTTCTCGAGCTCGGCGCCGGTCTGGAGGACCCGGAGGCCGCCGAGGCCGCCGAGAACCTGCTCGAGCTACCGGTGCTCTACACCTCCGGCCGCGCAGGCCGCGCCTCGCTGAACAACCCGGGCAACGGTGAGCTGCCGGACAACGAGGACCTGCAGCCGCTGTTCGACGTCATCTACGACGTGCTGCCGGAGCCGTCCGCTGATGTCGACGCGCCGTTCCAGGCGCAGGTGACCAACCTCGACTCGTCGTCCTTCCTCGGCCGCATCGCGCTCATCCGCGTGTACAAGGGCGCCGTGAAGAAGGGCCAGACCGTGGCGTGGGTGCACTACGACGCCGACGGCAACCAGCACGTCAAGAATGTGAAGATCGCCGAGCTGCTGGTCACCGAGGGCCTCGACCGCGTGCCGGCGACGGAGGCCGTGATCGCGGGCGACATCGCGGCGATCTCCGGCGTGGACGAGATCATGATCGGCGACACCCTCTGCGATCCGGAGCACGTCGAGCCGCTGCCGCGCATCAAGGTGGATGACCCGGCGATTTCCATGACCATCGGCGTCAACACCTCCCCGATGGCCGGCCGAAACGGCGGCGACAAGCTCACCGCACGCATGGTGAAGGCCCGCTTGGATCAGGAGCTGATCGGTAACGTCTCTATCAAGGTGCTGCCGACGGATCGCCCGGACGCCTGGGAGGTTCAGGGCCGCGGCGAAATGGCGTTGACCGTGCTTATCGAGACGATGCGCCGCGAAGGCTTCGAGCTGACGGTGGGCAAGCCGCAGGTGGTGACGAAGGAGGTCGACGGCAAGGTCTACGAGCCGTACGACCACATGGTCATCGACGTGCCGTCCGAGCACCAGGGTGCTGTCACCCAGCTGCTGGCCAACCGCAAGGGCCAGATGACCAACATGTCCAACGCCGGCTCCGGCGACTGGGTGCGCATGGAGTTCGACGTGCCGTCCCGCGGCCTCATCGGCTTCCGCACCACGTTCCTGACCGAGACCCGCGGCGCCGGCATCGCCAACTCCTACTCCATTGAGCACCGCCCGTGGGCCGGCGAGATCAAGGGCCGCCCGACCGGCTCCCTGGTCGCCGACCGCTCCGGTCAGGTCACTGCGTACGCGCTACAGCAACTCGCGGACCGCGGCGACTTCTTCGTCGAGCCGGGCGCGGAGACCTACGAGGGCATGGTTGTCGGCGCGAACTCCCGCGATGAGGACATGGACGTCAACATCACCAAGGAGAAGAAGCTGACCAACATGCGCTCCGCCACCGCGGACGCGACCGTGACGCTGCAGAAGGCACGCACGCTGTCCCTGGACGAGGCCATCGAGTTCTGCGACGATGACGAGTGCGTCGAGGTCGCCCCGGAGGCCATGCGCGTGCGCAAGATCATCCTCAACGCCACCGAGCGCGGCCGCGCCCGCTCCCGCGCGAAGCAGCTGAACAAGTAATGGCCGCGCGCGACCTCGCCGGCTACCGCGTGGTGGCCGTCCACGCCCACCCGGACGACGAGGCCATCACCACCGGCGGCACCCTGGCCAACCTGGCCGCCCGCGGCGCCGACGTGCTCGTGGTGACGTGCACCCTCGGCGAGGAGGGCGAAGTCATCGGCGAGACCTACCAGCACCTGGTCAATGACGAAGCAGATCAGCTGGGCGGTTTCCGCATCGCCGAACTCAAGGCGTCGCTGGCGGCGCTCGGCGTGCGCGGGCAGTTCCTCGGCGGCGCCGGGCGCTTCCGCGACAGCGGCATGGCAGGCTCCGCGGCGAGCGATGACCCGCGCGCGTTCGTGAACTCCGGCAAGCTCGCCGTGGATCTGCTCGCCGAGATCTTCGCCGCCGAGCGCCCGCACATCGTGATCACCTACGGTCCCGACGGCGGCTACGGCCACCCCGACCACATCCGCGCGCACGAGATCACGCACACCGCGGCGAAGATCGTCGACGTCCCGCGCATCCTGTGGACGGTGCGCCTCGCCGCCGAGACCGCCGCGCTCCTCCCAGCCGAGGCGCCCGAGGGCTGGCGCTTGCCCGACGACGGCGAGTTGGACGGCGTGGAGCGCTCCGACGTGAGCATGCGTCTCGACGAGCACGCTTACAGCGCCAAGGTCGCAGCCATGCGCGCCCACGCCACCCAGCTGTGGATCGCCGACGGCCGCATCACCGAAACCAATCCGCACGCTGTGCTCGCGGACGGCCCGGTGGTGTACTACGCCCTGTCCAACCTGATCATGCAGCCGATCCAGCGCGTGGAGCACTACCAGCTGGGTGCGGGTACCCCGCCCGCGGATGCCGGGGCTGGCCTCTTCGGCGGCCTCGAGCGCTAGTGACGCAGCCGTCCTACCGCGAGGACTTCTCGCGCGGCGAGGTTATCCAGGCGTTCATCTGGCTCGCCGCGTTCGCGCTCTTTTCGGCCATCATTCAAGTGGCGTACCTTGACGCGCACCTCGGTCAGCTGCCGGTGCCGTGGCCCGTCCCTGCCGCGTTTGCATTCAACCTCGTGCTGACGAAGGCCGCTCGCCTGTGGACGCGCTCCCGGGCACTGCAACTCGCGCCCCTGGTTGCCTGGCTCGCTGGTTGTGGGCTTGGGGGTTGGACGGTGGCGTCGGCAAGCGTGGGGCTCCCGCTGAGCGCGTGTTTGCTGGTGGCGGGTGTTGCGGGCGGCGTTTGGCCCGGGGCCCGGGGGTAGTGCCATACTGAAGGGTATGACTTACGTGATTGCCCAGCCTTGCGTCGACGTGAAGGACCGCGGCTGCGTCGAAGAGTGCCCCGTCGACTGCATTTACGAGGGCAAGCGCATGCTCTACATCCACCCGGACGAGTGCGTGGACTGCGGTGCCTGCGAGCCGGCCTGCCCGGTTGAGGCCATCTTCTACGAGGATGACATCCCGGACGAGTGGAGCGAGTACTACGACGCGAACGTCGGCTTCTTCGACGAGCTGGGTTCCCCGGGCGGCGCCGCGAAGACCGGCCCGCAGGACTTCGACCACCCGTTTGTCGCCGCGCTGCCGCCGCAGAACCAGGACTAGCTCATGGAGCGCACCCCGCTGGGCGCCACCCTGCCCGATTTCCCGTGGGACACGATTGCCGACGTCAAGGCGAAGGCCGCCGCGCACCCTGGCGGCCTCATCGACCTCTCCGTCGGCGGGCCGGTGGATCCCGTCGCGCCGGCGATCCAGCTCGCGCTGACGGAGCACGCCGCGGTGCCGGGCTATCCGCAGACGGCCGGCACGCCGGAGCTGCGCGAGGCGATCGTGTCCGCGTTGTCGCGCCGCTTCGGCATCGACGGCCTGGACACGGACTCGGTGCTGCCGGTGATCGGCCTGAAAGAGGCGATCGCGTGGCTGCCGACGCTGCTCGGCCTGCGCGGCCACACCGTCGCGATCCCGGAGGTCGCGTACCCGACGTACGAGGTCGGCGCGCTCATGGCGGGCTGCGAGGTCGTGCGTTGCGACGATCCCTCCGCCGCCGACGGCGCCTCGCTGGTTTTCCTGAACTCGCCGTCCAACCCGACGGGCCGGGTCATGAGCGCGGACGAGCTGCGCGCGTGGGTCGAGTTCTCCCGCGACACCGGGGCCATCATCGCTTCCGACGAGTGCTACCTCTACCTCGGCTGGTCAGCGGAGCCCGTGTCGCTGTTGCGCCCCGAGGTAACCGGCGGGGACAACACCGGGTTGCTGGCGCTGCACTCGCTGTCCAAGACGTCGAATATGGCGTCGTACCGCGCCGGCACGATCTCCGGCGACCGCGAGCTGGTGCAGGAGCTGCTGCTGGTGCGCAAGCACGCCGGCCTCATCGTGCCGGGGCCTGTGCAGCACGCGATGGTCGCCGCTCTCGCAGACGATACCCACGAGCAGATGCAGCGCTCGGAGTACGCGATGCGCCGCCTTGCGCTCATGAAGGGGCTCGCAGCCGCGGGCTTCACTATCGACGAATCCGACGCCGGCCTCTACCTCTGGTGCCGCAAAGACGGTCTGAACTCCCGCGAGGCGCTCGATTGGCTTGCCGAGCGCGGCATCCTCGCCGCCCCGGGCGACTTCTACGGCCCCGCCGGCGCGAACCACGTCCGCGTCGCCCTGACCGCCACCGCCGAGCGCGTCGCCGAAGCGGCCGAGCGCCTCGCCGAGTAGCGCCTTGGCCAGCACGACCCGCACCTCTCACCCCGCCGCAGCAACGCCTGCGGCGGGCGTTTCGCGTGCGCACCGGCTGGTAGCGGGGCTGCGGGAGTTTGTGAAGTTCGGCATTGTCGGCGGTTCCGGCGTGCTGGTCAATTTCCTGGTGTTCTACGCGGTGAAAAAATCCCTCGACGCCGGCTTCAACATCCACGAATCCGAGGTCTTCGTCAACCTCCTGGGCACGCGGTGGAACATCCGCTGGTACCACGTGCTGTCCACCATCGCGTTCGTGGTGGCCAACACCTGGAACTACCAGCTCAACCGCTCCTGGACGTTCCGGCACGTGCCGCAGCGATCCTGGTTGCGCGGTTACTTCCCGTTCCTGGCAACCGGCATCGTGGCGCTGGTGGTGTCGCTGACGGTGATGACGCTGCTCATGAACCCGACGTCGCCGATCGCTTTGCCCGAGCATATCCTCGACGATTCCACGGGCCTGCGCACCAAGTCCTACTGGGCCCAGGCGATCTCGACGTTCGTCGCTATGCCGGTGAACTTCATCATCAACAAGCTCTGGACGTTCGGGAAGCCGAAGGTTGTCGCCGTTTCCTAAGCCGCGGCACTAACTCGCAGCCGCCAGCGCCCGCTGTACCGGCCCCGGTTTCCCGCCCCGCTTGGCGCTCGCCCGCTCCGTGCGGTACATGTTCAGCGAGCCAATCACCGGGTGGATGAGCGCTACGTTGAGGTCTATGGCGTGTTCGCGCGAAACGTACTCCGCGCCCGTCATGGTTGTGCCGTCGGTGCGCCGCAGCACCACGTCCCTGTCTCCGTTTGTGATCTGCATGTGTTCCTCCAACGTCAGCAAGATCAGTGCCTGCTCCTTGCCCTCGCTCGGGCTGTGGCCGCTGCGCTGCAGGGCGTCAATGAGCAGCTCGATGTCTCTCGCCACCTGCTCGATCGGCATCGTGGGAGGTGTCGGCTTCGGCTTCTTCTGCGGCTTCTCGTCCTTCTTCTTGGGCTCCCGCTTCGGGACGCTCGTTTTCACCGCCTGCTCGAACTCGGCGTACGTGCAAGCATTCGCGAGCAGCCGTACGCGGTGGCGCCACTGCTCGCCAGGGGCGAGGTGCGCGATGCGGCGCTCCAGCATGGCCAGTTGGTCGAGCGAGAACCCGCCGGCTCGGGCGCGGCTCAACGCGCGGCGCTGGAATTTGCCGTGCTTGGTCGGGCCGAAATAGAGGTCCTGTAGTTTGGCCCACGCGCGCACGGTGGTGGGCTGGATGCCGGCGGCGAGCGCCACCTTGCGGTCGAAGTCGGCGAGGGTGTCGATGTTGGCGGTGGACAGGGCGTCGATGAATGCGGTGAAGTTCATGCCCCGCAAGCTATGCGGGTTCCGCGGAGCCGTAAAGTGCGCGGCGCGAAAGCCTGTGGAATCCGAAAAATTAATCCACAGGCTATTTTCATTAAGCCGGACGCGGGTCCGTGACCAGCAGTGAATACTGTGCGAGGTCGTGGAACTTCCCGTGCAGCAGTTCGCCGTCGCGGATGATGCCTTCGAAGGTGTAGCCGCACACCTCCGCAACGTGGCGGGAGGCAGCGTTGTCTACACCGGCGCCGATCACCAACCGATGGACTCCCTGGTCGAAGGCGTGGGAGGAGACCAACGCAACGGCGCGGCGCATGAGTCCCCGGCCGCGAGCCCACGGTGCGGTGCTGTACCCGAACTCAAGGCAGCGGTGCTGCTCCGATCCGAGCCGCAGCGCAATGTTGCCGCTGTAGCGGCCGTCATGGACCAGCGCCCATTGGGCTGTGGTGGACCTGTCGCGGCGGATGTACTCCTCCGCATCGGCGGCGGTGTATTCCAAGGGAACCTGCGTCCACTGCACCATGCGCTCGTCGCGGCAGGTTAAGACGATGTCATCGACGAGGTTGGGCAGCGTGTCCACCTCCGACCACGGAAGCAAGGTCAGGTCGCCGTCGACGAGCGTGGGGCAGGAGATCGGCCAGGCAAACTCAGGCAGTGAGTTTGCGGCTAACGCGTTAGTTGGCATGCAGCGCTTCGTTGAGCTCGATGCCCTTGGCGGCCACAACCTCGATGGCGCCGGTCATGGAGTTGCGGCGGAACTGCAGGCCGTTCTTGCCGGACAGCTCGAGCGCCTTCACGGTGTCGCCGGCAGCGAACCCGAGCGCCTCGGCGACGGCCTCGGTGAGCACGACCTTGGACGAGGCGGTGACGTAGAGGCCGGCTTCGACAACGCAATCGTCGCCAAGCGAAATGCCCACGCCCGCGTTGGCGCCGAGCAGGCAGCGCTCGCCGAGGGTGATGGTCTCCTTGCCGCCGCCGGACAGGGTGCCCATGATGGACGCGCCGCCGCCGATGTCGGTGCCGTCACCGACGACGACACCTGCGGAAATACGGCCCTCAACCATGGACGCGCCGAGGGTGCCGGCGTTGAAGTTCACGAATCCCTCGTGCATCACTGTCGTGCCTTCGGCGAGGTGTGCGCCGAGGCGGATGCGATCCGCATCGCCGATGCGCACGCCGGACGGCACGACGTAGTCGACCATGCGCGGGAACTTGTCCACGGAGTACACCACGACCGGCCCCTTTGCGGCGAGGCGGCCGCGGGTCATCTGGAAATCGGACACCTCGCAGGGGCCGTAGTTCGTCCACACCACGTTAGCGAGCAGCCCGAACACGCCGTCCATGTTCGCGCCGTGCGGGCGAATCAGGCGGTGGGAGAGCAGGTGGAGGCGCAGGTACACGTCGTACGCGTCCACGGCCGGCTCGGACAGGTCGGCGATGGTCGTCTCCACAGCGACGCGCGCCACGCCGCGATCCTCGTCGGGGCCGATGAGGTGCGCGAAGCGGGCGTCGCCCTCCTCCAGGCGGCGGGTGCCGGTCGGGGCTTCCTGCTTATCGACGCTCGGAGCCGGATACCACACATCCAGCACCGTGCCATCGTGAGTGACAGTGGCGAGACCGCGCGCGTAGGCGGAGGTTGGAGAAGTCATGGCAGCTACCTTAAGCCATTCGTAAAGGAGTACTTACGCGACGCTCCGGCCGCGGGTGGTAAAAGACAACCCGATCAGCGCAGCGGAGAGGATTGCCACGGAGATGACCTGGCTGCGGGAGGAATCGTCGAAAAGCATGAGTACGACGAGCCCCAGCAGCGCCGCGAGCGCCACCCACGGCACCCAGCTGGAACCGCGGACCTGCACGGCGGAACCCGTGATTTCGGGCTTGAGCTTGATGTAGCTCAGCGTGATCATGATCCAGGTGACGATGAGGCAGCCGCCGGTGGCGTTCATGATGAAGTCGATCATCCCCGGCGGGTTCCACCACTGCAGGCCGACGGCGACGAACGCGAAGAAGACGGAGACAAGGACCGCGTTCATCGGCACATTGTTGGCGTTGACGCGGGCCATCCAGCGCGGCGCGTCGCCCTCGAGCGCCTGCTGGTAGGCGAGGCGCGAGGTGCCGTAGATCTGCGCGTTGAAGGCGGAGAGCAGCGCGAGCACGATCACGGCCTCCATGAATCCCGCCGCGCCGGGGATGTTCGCCATGTCGAGTACCTGGGTGAACGGGGAGTTGGCGGCGGTGTCGGCGCCGTCGATCTGCGCGTAGGGGAGCAGCAGGATGATGACGATGACGGAGCCGACATAGAACAGCGCGATGCGCCAGATGATGGAGTTCACGGCCGTTTTGACGGACTGCGCGGGGTTCTCCGACTCGGCGGCGGCGATGGTGACCACCTCGATGCCGCCGAACGCGAATGCGACCGCGAGGAGGCCGGCGGCGATGCCGGTGATGCCGTTCGGCGCGAAGCCGGACTCGCGGACGTTGTCGAAGCCCACGAAGCCGCTCGCGGGCAGCAGGCCCATCCACAGCGCGATGCCGATGAGCAGGAAGCCGAAGATCACGGCGATTTTGATCATGGCGAACCAGTACTCGAACTCGCCGAAGCCCTTGACCTGCGCGAGGTTCACTGCGGTGAGAATGCCCACGACGATGAGCGCCGGCACCCACTGCGGGACGTCGAACCAGCCAGCCATGATGGCGGAGGCGCCGGTGATCTCCGCGCCGCACGCCATGATGAGGAGGAACCAGTAGATCCAGCCGAGGAGGAATCCGGCCCAGTGGCCGAAGGCTTGGCGCCCGTAGGTGGCAAACGATCCCGACGAGGGCCTCGCTGCGGCCATCTCGCCGAGCATCCGCATCACGGCGATGACGATCGCGCCGGCGATGACGTAGGCGATGAGGATCGCAGGGCCGGCGGCGCGGATGCCCACGCCGACGCCGAGGAAGAGCCCGGCACCGACCGCGGTGCCGAGGCCCATGAGCGTGAGGTGGCGGGTTTTCAGTCCGTTGCTGAGCTCGGAGGTGGTGTCGGGGGACATAGCTTTACGACGCCTTTCTATTCCACAGCGTGCTGGCGAGGGCGATGACGCCGACGACGACGGTGACTGCCAGCACTTGGAAGCGGCCGTCCGGGTTGGTGAGCATGAGCGCGACGATGCCGGCGGCGAGAGCGATGGTGGCCCACGGCAGGACGGTCGGTGCCCACATGCGCACGTTGGTGAGTTCGCCCGCGTCCTCGAGTTGCGGGTGCAGCTTGAGGAAGGAGAACGCGATGGCGAACCAGATGACGATCAGGCAGCCGCCCACCGCGTTGAGCAGGAAGGCGAGCAGGCCCGGCGGGTTCCAGTACTGCAGGCCGACCGCGACGAGGCCGAAGAGCACGGAGACGACGACGGCGCGGCGCGGAACCCCCCGAGCGTCGGTACGCGAGAAGCGTGCGGGCGCATCCCCGCGCACGGCGAGGTTGTGCAGGAAGCGGGAGGAGCCGTAGACCTGCGTGTTGCAGGCCGAGAGCAGGGCGATGACGATGACCGCCTCCATGATGCCGACTGCGCCCGGGATGTTCGCCATGCGCAGCACGGCGGTGAAGGGGGACTGGGAGGCGTCGGAGGCGCCGCCGATCTGCGCGAACGGCAGCAGCAGGACGATGAGGAGTACCGAGCCGATGTAGAAGATGCTGATGCGCCAGATGATGGAGCGGATCGCGGCGTGGACGGCCACCTCCGGGTCCTCGGACTCCGCGGCCGCAATGGTGACCAGCTCGATGCCGCCGAACGCGAACGCGACGGCGAGCAGCGCCGTGGCCACGCCGCCCCAGCCGTTGGGCATGAAACCGACCTCGCGCACGTTGCTCAAGCCCACGAACGTGGTGCCGGGCAGAAGCCCCAGCCACAAAAGCGTGCCCAGCACCAGAAACGCGACGATGACCAGCACCTTGATCAGCGCGAACCAGAACTCGAACTCGCCGTAGTTGCGCACCGCCGCGAAGTTGATCAGCGTGAACGCGGCGATGGCGATGAGCGCCGGCACCCACGGGGAGATGCCGAACCACGCGGCGATGATCGCGGACGCGCCGGTGATCTCCACCGCCATGATCATGATCATCATGAACCAGTACAGCCAGCCGACGGTGAATCCGGCGCGCGGTCCGAACGCCATCTCGGCGTAGGTGGAGAACGTGCCGGACGACGGCCTGGCCGCGACCATTTCGGCGAGCATCTGCATGATGCAGACGGTGATGGCACCGGCGATGACGTACGCCAGGAGCACTGCCGGGCCGGCGGCGGCGATGCCCACCCCGGTACCGAGAAAAAGCCCCGCGCCGATCGCGGAGCCGAGGCCCATCATCGTCAAGTGACGGGTCTTGAGGCCGCGTCCGAGCGACGTGGCCTCAGGGGAGGCGGTTGCAGACATGCGTCACAGAATAAACCCCGAATGATCCGACGTATCAACCGCCCGAAACTAGATGCGGATCGCCGGACCGGTGTCCGGGCGGGTGCGCAGCACGGGGGAGTTCGAGAACGGCTCGTTGGAAATGAGCAGGTTGCTCTGCCCGGCGATGTCGCGGGCGGTGACGGATTGCCCGTAACGAGCGTCGAAAAGCACGGTGTCCGGCTCGATGATGACGCCGAGCCCGATCTCGCAGTTGTCGCCGAGGTTCACCTCGATGATGCCGGACGCGTGCCGCAGCAGGCAGTTTTCGCCGATGTGCAGCGGCTTGCGGTTGCGGCCGGAGCCGGCGCGCGCCATGACGACGGCGGACAGCGCGATCTTCGTGCCCTGGCCGACGGTGACGGAGGAGGACATGCGTCCCTCGATGCGCGCCGGGCCGAGCGAGCCCGCGTTGTAGGACACGAAGCCTTCGCGCAGCACCGCGGTGCCCGGCGCGAGGTGCGCGCCGAGGCGCACGCGCTCCGCCTCCGCGATGGAGACACCGGACGGGACGACGTAGTCGACCATGCGCGGCAGCCGCTCGATGCTCCACACCTGGATCGTGCCGCGGGAGCGCAGGTTGGTGCGGATGTACTCGAAGTTGTCGGACAAGCACGGGCCCTTGTTGGTCCACACCACCGGCACGAGGTGCTCGAGGCAGTCTTCCATGTTGATGGTCGTCGGCTTGACAAGGCGGTGGGAGAGCAGGTGCAGGCGCAGGTACACGTCGTGCGCGTCGACGGGCGGCTCGTCCAGGTCGGCGATGGTGGTGCGCACCGGCACGAGCTCGACGAGGCGGTCGCGGTCCATGCCGACGAGGTTGAGGAAGCGGTCCGACAGGTCGCGCGCGCTGACTCGCTCGGTGCCGGTGACGCGGTGGGGCTGCGCGTCGGCGTCGAAAAGCGTGGGGTTCGGGAACCAGGTGTCCAGCACCGTCCCGTCCATTGCGATGTTGGCGATTCCGGTTCCCTGTGCTCCCTGCGGCATGGCCACATCATAACCGCCCGCCCGCGGTCCGTAGGATCGCATGTGTGACTGAGCTTTCGCTTTTCGACGATCCCGTGCAGCTGACCGCAGCGCTCATCGACATCGAGTCGCCGTCCCACCACGAGGAGGCGATTGCCGACGCTATCGAGGCAGCCCTGCGCGCCCTCGACGGCGTGGAGGTGATCCGCACCGGCAACACCGTGGTCGCGCGCACCAACTTCGGTTTGCCGCAGCGCGTGGTGCTGGCCGGCCACATTGATACCGTGCCGTTGGCGGATAACACGCCGCACCACTTCGACGAATCGGGCGAGGTGCTGTGGGGCTGCGGCGCCGTGGACATGAAGTCGGGCCTGGCCTGCTACCTCAACGCGTTTGCGCGGCTGTCCCAGGGCGGGGCGGCCTTCGACCTCACCTTGATCGCCTACGAGTGCGAGGAGGTGGCCACGAAGTACAACGGCCTTTTCCACTTGGAGCAGGAGCGACCGGATCTCTTGGCCGGCGACATCGCACTGCTCGGCGAGCCCTCCGGCGGCATCATCGAAGCCGGCTGCCAGGGCTCGATCCGCGTTTTCGTCGACGGCCACGGCACCCGCGCCCACTCCGCGCGGAGCTGGCTCGGCCACAACGCCGCCCACGACCTGGCGGGGGTGCTCACCCGCGTCGCAAAGTACAAGCCGCGCAGTGTGACCATCGCCGGCTGCGAGTACCGCGAGGGCCTCAACGTTGTCGGCCTCGAAGGCTTCGTGGCCACCAACACCATTCCCGACGAGGCGCGACTGGTCATCAACTTCCGCTACGCCCCCGACCGCTCCGTCGAGGACGCGAAGGCGCACCTGGAGGAGGTCCTCGCACTGGAAGAGGGGCTGACGCTCACGTACGACGACATCGCGCCGGGTGCCATGCCCGGCCTCGACGACCCGGTCGCCGCGAACCTGGTCAAGGCTGTGGGCGGGAAATTCCGCGCCAAATTCGGATGGACGGACGTAGCCCGCTTCTCTAGTCTGGGTATTCCGGCTGTCAACTTCGGGCCCGGCGACCCCGGTTACGCCCACAAGCGCGACGAACAGTGCCCGGTGGACCAGATCAGGCACGTTTCCGAGCAGCTCATTGAGTACCTGACGGCGCAGTAGACCGAACATCCGAAAACGCGAAAGATCGAGCATGGCCCCGCACATCACCCCCCGCCCGAACCGCGACCGCAAGCTCCGCGGCCCCATCATGGTGCGCAGCGAGGACAACGAACAGCAGCCCAGCACCTACGACCAGCGCCTCTTGGAATCCCTCGGCCACTCCGACCACGACTGGAAGCACGCCGATCCGTGGCGCGTCATGCGCATCCAGTCCGAGTTCGTCGCGGGCTTCGACGCGCTGTCTGAGCTGCCGAAGGCCGTGACCGTCTTCGGTTCTGCGCGCCTCGGCGAGGGCACCCCAGAGTACGAGCAGGCCCGCCAGGTCGGCCGTGCGCTGACGGAGGCGGGCTACGCGGTGATCACCGGCGGCGGCCCGGGCCTCATGGAGGGTCCGAACCGCGGTGCCCACGAGGCCGACGGCATCTCCGTGGGCCTGGGCATCGAGCTGCCGTTCGAGCAGGGCTTGAACGACTGGGTCGATCTCGGCCTGAACTTCCGCTACTTCTTCGCCCGCAAGACCATGTTCCTGAAGTACTCGCAGGCGTTCATCTCGCTGCCGGGCGGCTTCGGCACGATGGATGAGGTCTTCGAGGTGCTCTGCATGGTGCAGACCGGCAAGGTAACCAACTTCCCGATCGTGCTCATGGGCACCGACTTCTGGTCCGGCCTGGTGGACTGGATGCGCAACCAGCAGCTCGCCCGCGGGCTGATCTCCCCGGGCGACGACGAGCTGTTCATCGTCACCGATTCCGTCGACGAGGCCGTGGAGCACATCGTCGAGGCGCACCGCGTCATGACTGACGAGCGCATCAACAACCAGCGCGATGTCTAAACCGCTCGCCCGCGTGATGGCGATCGTGAACCGTACCCCGGACTCGTTCTACGACAAGGGGGCGACGTTCGCCGTCGACGCGGCGGTCGAGCGCGCCACGAAAGCCATCGCGGACGGGGCGAGCATCATCGACATCGGCGGCGTGAAGGCCGGCCCCGGCGACGAGGTCGACCCGGCCGCGGAGATGGACAGGGTGCTGCCCGTCATCGCCGCCGTGCGCGCAGCCGATTCGCACGTGACTATCAGCGTCGACACGTGGCGCGCGGACGTCGCGCAGGCGGCGATCGACGCCGGCGCGACGCTGATCAACGACACCTGGGCAGGGTGGGACCCCGAGCTCGTCGAGGTCGCCGGCGCGAACCGCGTGGGCTACGTCTGCTCCCACACGGGCGGTGCCACCCCGCGCACCCGCCCGCACCGGGTGCGTTACGACGACATCGTTGCCGACGTCATCCGCGAAACCACCGCCCTTGCCGAGCGCGCCGCCTCCCTCGGCGTGCCCGAGGAGCAGATTTTCATCGACCCGACGCACGACTTCGGCAAGAACACCTTCCATGGCCTGGAGATCCTGCGCCGCGTCGACGAGCTCGTGGCTACCGGCTGGCCGGTGCTGATGGCGCTGTCCAACAAGGACTTCGTCGGCGAAACCGTGGATCGCGGCGTGGGGGAGCGCGTCGCCGGCACCCTCGCGGCGACGGCGTGGGCGGCGGCGCGCGGGGTCGCCGCCTTCCGCGTCCACGAGGTGCGCGAGACTGTCGACGTCATCCGCATGACCGCCGCCATCGCGGGCGACGCGGCCCCGCTCAACACCGTTCGGAGCCTCGCGTGACGACGAGCGTTGTCATCCCCGCCCTCAACGAAGCCGCGACCGTCGCCGCCGTCGTCGAGGCGTGCCTCGCTTCCAGCGCCGCCGAGGTGCTGGTCATCGACTCCGACTCTGGAGACGCGACCGCGCGCGAGGCCCGGGCCGCCGGGGCGCAAGTACTGAACTGGCGCGAGATCGACCCCCGCGAGCCGTGGCCCGGCAAGGGTGAGGCGCTGTGGCGCGGCGTGCGCGCGGCTAGCGGGGAGACGGTTGTGTTCGTCGACGCCGACGTCACCAACGTGCAGCCGAGCTGGATCGACGCGCTCGCAGCACCCTTCGCCGCCCCTGCTGTCCACCTGGTCAAAGCTTCCTACGAGCGCACCCCCGGCGCCGACGGCCGCGGCGGCGGGCGCGTCACCGAACTCACCGCCAAACCGCTGCTCAACCTCTACTTCCCGGAACTCGGCCACATCGACCAGCCGCTCGCCGGCGAGTACGCGATCCGCCGCGCCACCGCGCTCGAGCTGCCGTTCGTGGCCGGATACGGGGTGGAGGCCGGGCTGCTGATAGACGTCGGCACGCGCTACGGCCCAGCAGCCGTCACCCAAGTGCCGCTGGGGGCGCGCACCCACCGCACGCGGCCGCTCGCTGAGCTCGGGCCGATGGCGGAGGTAGTTGCGCGCACGATTCTTTCTCGGGCACACGTGCTTCCCGACGGCGCGGACGAGGTGGCGCAGCGACCCCCATGGCGCGCGGGTTAAACTGATCCCCATGCTTTCCTGGATCATGCTCATCATCGCGCTGGTGCTGTTCAGCGTGCTCGGCGTCTGGATCTTTGCCGGGGTGTTCGGCCGCGGCGAGGCGCTGCCGCCGATGATGGAGACCGCTGACGTGAAGGAAGCCAACCGCGCGGCGGTCGAGGCGGGGGAGTTCGACAAAATCCAGCTCGAAGTTGTGCACCGCGGCTACCGCATGGACCAGGTCGATGCGCTCATCGCGCAGCTGACCGGCGCGGACCCGGCGGGGTACGAGGCGGGCGCGGAGCGCGAGATCGCCGTTCCCGCCGCCGCGGATGTGCCGGCCGAAAACCGCGTAGACTTAGAGGAAGAGCAAGTTGAACGTGAAGGAGAGCTGACGCATGGCAGCAATGAAACCGCGCACCGGTAACGGCCCGATGGAGGCCGTGGAGGAAAGCCGCAAGATCGTGATGCGCATCCCGTCCGACGGCGGCGGCCGCCTCGTGGTGGAGATGAGCAAGGAAGAAGCTGCCGAACTCGGCCAGCTGCTGCTCGACGCAGCCCAGTAACCTCCGCACCCGTTAACTTCTCAGCCCCGTCGCTGGCGTTGTCTCGCCGGCGCGGGGCTGCGCTACTATCACCACATGCTTAACCACATTGTGGACGTCCTCGCCGACCCGGCTGACCTCACGCCGCTTCAGGGCGCGGACGATTTCACCCGCCTCGTGTCCGAGTCCGGCCACTCCTACGACGTCGCCCGCCAGGGCTACGTCACCCTCGCCGGCGGGAAGGGGCTGAACCACGAGGGCGATTCCCTCGAGATGGTGCAGTCCCGCGAGGCGTTTCTGTCGCACGGTTACTTCGCGCCGTTCGTTGAGTGCGTGTCGGCTGCGGTCGAGGACGTGCTGGAGCGCACCGCCGCGGGAGTCGACGAGCCGGTGGTGCTTGAGGTCGGCGCCGGCACCGGCTACTACCTGGCGCACACGCTGGATTCGATCGAGGGCTCGCGCGGCATCGGCCTGGACATCTCGGTGCCGGCCGCGAAGCACCTGGCAAAGTCGCACCCGCGCGTCGGCGCCGTGGTTGCGGATGTGTGGGAGCGCATCCCGGTGCGAGATAGCGCCGTGCACGCGATCACCGTCGTGTTCGCGCCGCGCAACCCGGCCGAGTTCCGCCGCGTGCTCGCCGACGACGGCGAAGTCATCGTCCTCACCGCCGACCAGGGCCACCTGGACGAGCTGCGCGAGCCCCTGGGCATTCTCGGCGTTGAACAGGGCAAACTCGAGCGCATGCTGGAGCAGGCCGAGGGCCACCTGGTGCCGGTCGGGGAGCCGGAGCTCATCGAGTTCCCGATGCAGCTGGAGCGCGAGGCCATCGCGGCGCAGGTGGGCATGAGCCCGTCGGCGCGCCACGTGGACCCGGCCACGCTCCAGGAGCGCGTCGCCGCGCTGCCGGAGCGCATGGAGGTCACCGCGCGCGCCCAGCTGGTGCGCCTGCGCAAGGGGTAGGCGCTAGAAATTCAGCGTGGTGTGGCCGCGGCGCCACTCGCTGTGGATTGCCGCGTCGCCGCTGGTGCGCACGCGGATCCCGGCGACCGGGTTCTCCGGCCAGAAGCGCGAGGACATGACGACGCTGCCGCCGCCGGCGTACACCTCGATGGTGGAGCCGTCGACGATGACGGTGATGTTGTCCTCGTCGTCGTCGTGAAGCGCGGCGCTCTTGGGGGAGCCGTCGAAACGGTCCAGCTCAATCCGCTCGCCGTCGTGGGTGATGCGGACCGCGACGCTGCCGTCGGCCTCGACCACCTCGGCGACGATCTCGGAGCCGTCCGGGATCTCGCACAGTGCGGTCCACAGCAGCGCGCGCTCGGCCTCGTCGATCGCGTTCGGCAGGCCCGGTGCCGGCACCTGGTAGAGGTGGCCGTGCTGCAGTGTCACGCGGCGCGGCAGGGTCAGGGCGTTGGCCCAGCCCTCGCGCTCCCAGTTCGGCTCGCTGGTCGGGTCGCCGTTGCGGCCGGAGTCCGTCATGAAACCGTAGATGTAGGCGCGCTCGTAGCGCACCAGCTCATCCGCCACGTCGCGCGCGTAGTTGGTGTTGCGCGGACGGGTGAAGTCGTGGCCGTGGTCGAACAGCTGGCTCGGCGTGACCACCGTGAAAGTGTTGCCCTCCAGGCGGCCGATGATGTAGCTGGAGTAGTCCTTGTTGTCGCGCTCGATGGTGAGGAAGAGCACGTCGTAGATCTTGCCATCCACCTGGTCGCGCAGGCGTACGAGGCGCGGTGCCACCAGTGTCTCGTCGAGCTCGATGCCCGGGTCGCCGTCGAACTCGAGCGGACCCTCGAACGTCCAGCTGCGGCCGTCGGCGGAGCTGAGCACGACGGGCTTCGGGGCATCGGTGCCGCCGGCGACGGCGAGCATGAGCCAGCCCTGGTGTCCCTCGTTGCGGTCGCCGAGCGCGAACCAGCCCGGGATCACGCAGGGGGAGCGGAAGTTGGTCCACTCGCCGGCACCCTCGATGGTGATGTCGAGGCGCTCGGCCGCCGCGGACACGTCGAGGTCGTCGTCGAGATCGTCGCACAGCTCGTCCACGTCTGCGACGCGCGCGAGCTTGATCTGGTTGCCGGCCTCGCTGACGGAGGTGAAGTACATGTCCACGCCGCCGTCGGCAGCCTCACCGCCGACTACGGCGCCTGCCCGCACCTGCGTCTCGCCGTCCACCGGCACGATGGCGTCGTTGCACTCGTACCAGCTGAACGGGTCGTCCTCGCTCGCGTGGTGGCCCCAGCGGCTCGCCCCACCGGGGGCGGGCTTGTACTGGTAGAACATGTGCCAGACGCGCTCGCCCTCCTTGCCCAGGCGAATCACGCCGGCGGGGCCTTCGAGAATGCCGTCGTCGGCAGTAACGTGCAGTTCCGGTCGCAACACCGCCATCAGCTCGCACCCAGTTTCTTGTAAATGTCCACCGTCTCCTGGGCGATGGTGGCCCAGGAGAAGTCGGAGACGGCGCGCTCGCGACCGGCGTCACCCATGCGTGCCGACGATTCCTTATCCGCCGCCACAGCATTCACAGCCTCGGCGATGCCGCGCTCGAACGTCTCCGGATCGTTCTCGTCGTAATCCACGAGCGTGCCGGTGGTGCCGTCGACGACGACCTCCGGGATGCCGCCCACGCGGGAGGCGACGACGGCGGTGCCGCACGCCATGGCCTCGAGGTTGACAATGCCCAGCGGCTCGTAGATCGAGGGGCAGACGAAGACGTCGGACGTGGAGTAGACCTCGCGGATGCGCTCCGGCGGCAGCATGTCCTGGACCCAGAAGACGCCGTCGCGCTCGGCGCGCAGCTGCTCAACCAGTGCGTTGGTCTCCTCGGCGATCTCCGGCGTGTCGGGGGCGCCGGCGCAGAGGATCAGCTGGATGTCCTCGTCGAAGTGCTGCGCCGCCTTGAGCAAGTGGGGGACACCCTTCTGGCGGGTAATGCGGCCGACAAACGACGCAACCGGGCGGGAGGTGTCCACGCCGAGCTCCTCGGCGATGGTGCCGGTCTCCGGGAACCAGCGCTCCGGGTCGATGCCGTTGAGTACCACGTGCACCTTGTCCGCGTCGATGCGCGGGTAGGCGCGCAGGATCGCGTCCTTCATGCCGGAGGACACCGCGATAACGGCGTCGGCGTGCTCCATCGCGTTCTTCTCGCTCCACGACGAAATGTCGTAGCCGCCGCCGAGCTGCTCGCGCTTCCACGGGCGGTCCGGCTCCAGCGAGTGGGCGGTGACCACGTGCGGAATGTCGTACAGCAGGCCAGTGAGGTGGCCGCCCAAACCGGAGTACCAGGTGTGGGAGTGGACGACATCGAGGCCGGTGGCGGCGTTCGCCATGCGCAGGCCGGTGGAGAGGGTCTTAATGGCGCCGTTCGCGTTCTCCAGCTCCGGGTCCACGCCGTGCACGTAGACGTTGGCTTCGTCGCGCGGGGCGCCCATGCAGTGGACATCGACATCGACGATGTCGCGCATGAACCTGGTCAGCTCGGTGACGTGCACGCCCGCACCGCCGTAAATCTCCGGCGGGTACTCTCTGGTCATCATTCCGACTCTCATATCCGCCGAGCTTAGTGACGTTCATTCCGCGCTGCACGAACCTTGAGCGGCGTGTGTCTGCGAACGTCGGCACGCATACCCCCGCATAAGGTGCAGGCGGATAAATGCCCTGCGCACCAGAGCTTCTTTCAATACGCTGGCGGGTATGAAGAGTCAGCCTCGAGTCCTTGCCATCGTCCTCGCTGGCGGTGAGGGGAAGCGTCTGTTCCCCCTCACCGCGGACCGCGCCAAGCCGGCGGTCCCGTTCGGCGGTAACTACCGCCTCATCGACTTCGTGCTTTCCAATCTCGTCAACGCGGGCTACATGCGCATCGCCGTGCTGACGCAGTACAAGTCCCACTCGCTGGACCGCCACGTCGCCACCGCGTGGAACGTGTCGGGCCCGACGCCGCAGTACATCGCCTCCGTGCCGGCGCAGCAGCGCCGCGGCAAGCGCTGGTACAACGGCTCGGCGGACGCGATTGTGCAGTCCCTGAACCTGATCTACGACGATATGCCGGACTACGTCCTCGTTTTCGGCGCGGACCACGTCTACCGCATGGACCCGTCGCAGATGGTGGAGGACCACATCGCCTCCGGCAAGGCCGCGACCGTCGCGGGCATCCGCGTCCCGCGCGCCGAGGCGACCGCGTTCGGCTGCATCCAGGCTGACGACGACGGCACCATCACCGAGTTCCTGGAGAAGCCGGCCGACCCGCCGGGCACCCCGGATGACCCGGAGATGACCTACGCGTCCATGGGCAACTACGTGTTCTCTACCGAGGCGCTGATCCAGGCGCTGTTGGAGGATGAGCAGAACGAGGACTCGGCGCACGACATGGGCGGCGACATCATCCCGTACTTCGTGTCCAAGGGCGAGGCCAACGTCTACGACTTCTCCGGCAACGAGGTCCCGGGTGCCACGGAGCGCGACAAGGGTTACTGGCGCGACGTAGGTACCATCGACTCCTTCTACGAGGCCCACATGGACCTCATTTCCTCCCACCCGATCTTCAACCTCTACAACAAGGCGTGGCCGATCCACTCCACCGAGGACAGCAACCTCCCGCCGGCGAAGTTCGTGCTGGGCGGCATTGCGGCGGAGTCCATCGTGGCGTCCGGCTCGATCGTCTCCGGCGCGACGGTGCGCAACTCCGTGCTTTCCACCGACGTGCGCGTCGAGGAGGGCGCGACCGTCGAGGGTTCCGTGCTCCTGCCGGGCGTGCGCGTGGGCAAGGGCGCCGTGGTGCGCCACGCCATCCTGGACAAGAACGTCTACGTCTCCGACGGCGAAATCATCGGCGTGGACCTGGAGCGCGACCGCACCCGCTACACCGTCTCCGACGGCGGCGTCGTGGTCGTGGGCAAGAACGAAGTGGTGTAGCTACCGCTTCGTCACCAAGGTCAGGCCGCCGTCGAGGGGCAGGCGGCTGACCACGGCACCGGTATCGGCAGCGAGCGCGTCGAGGCGGACATCCGCCTCACGCGCTGCTTCTGTTTCGCGGTCGCGCCGCGAGGGGTCGGCAACGGTGCCGTCGAGCAGCGAATCGGCGATGACGAGGGTGCCGCCCGGGGTGAGGAGCGGCCACGCGACGTCGATCAGCGCGGGCAGCTCCAGCGGCGCGACGTCTGCGTACACCAGCTGGTACGCGCCGTTGGCGAGCCTGCCCATCACGTCGAGCGGGCGGGCGGTGAGGAAGCGCGCGCGGGAGGCCGCGTAGCCGCCGAGCTTGAACGCGGCCTTCGCCTCGGCCTGCAGCGCGGCCTCGGGCTCGATGCAGGTCAGCGTCGCTTTCGCAGGCAGGCCGCGGAGGATGTGCAGGCCGACGACGCCTGCCGCCGGCGTCACGGCGACCGCACCCTGGCTCGCCGCCCCCGCCGGGTGCGCCGCCGCGAGCGCGCTCAGCAGCGTGCCGACGATCACGGACGGCGCGCGCACCCCGTTTTCCTCCGCCTCGACGTGGGCGTGGCTGAGGCCCTCACGGAACTCCTCGGTGAATTGGGCCTGGGAGCCGTTGCGCTCGTTGATGAAGGCGGTCATTTGGGAAAACGCGGTCTCACTCACGCGTTTCAGCATAGTCGCCGCCGGGTTCTCATCGGGCCGACTCGCAATGCACAGGCACTTCCCAGGCCGTTAGTTGGTCCGGTGGATGTTGATCTGCCACAATTTCGGGCATGACTGTCGAGTCCGCGCCCGCCGAGCCCCTCACCGGCACCGCCGCCTTCGATGCCGGACACGGCGAGATGCCGTCGTGGGCAGAGCTCGTGGCCGAGCACGCGGACAGCGTCTACCGGCTGGCGTTCCGCCTCGCCGGCAACCAGCACGATGCCGAAGACCTCACGCAGGAGACGTTCATGCGCGTCTTCCGCAACCTGAAGGACTACCAGCCGGGCACGTTCGAGGGCTGGCTGCACCGCATCACCACGAACCTGTTTCTGGACATGGTGCGCCACCGCTCCAAGATCCGGATGGAGGAGCTGCCGGAGGATTACGAGCGCGTCCTCGGCCCCGGCCCCACGCCGGAGCAGGCAGTCGCTTCGACGACGCTGGACCCGGCGCTGCAGCGCGCGCTGGACGAGTTGAGCCCCGAGTTCCGCGTCGCGGTGGTGCTCTGTGACGTTGTCGGTATGACGTACGAGGAGATCGCCGAGACCCTCGATGTGAAGATGGGCACGGTGCGCTCGCGTATCCACCGCGGCCGGACGCAGCTGCGCGAGTCGCTGGAAGCCCAGGCGCTGTACGACACGGCCGCGAAGGAGCTGCTGCGCACCCGTTAGACCTGCACAGGAGTAGCCTGGGTCGCATTGCTGAAAGGAGGCGCGCGGTGTTCGCATCAACGGAGCATTTGAGCGCGGAGGCGGTAGCTGCTTTCGTCGATGAGGAGTTGTCCCCGTCGGCTGCGCGCCGCGCGCAGGACCACATCGCGCAGTGCCCCGAGTGCCACGATGAGGTGGTGGCGCAGCGCGGCGCCGCCGAGCGCGTCCGCGGGTGCCAGGACGAGGTGCGCGCGCCGCGCTCGCTGGTGGATCGCCTGGCTCAGCTGCGCGACGAGGACGTGCCGGCGGGTCGCAAGTGCGCCATCAAGCCGCCGCGCCCGGCGGGGGATCAGCCGGATCTGCTGCGCAAAATGGAGTCCGCCCTGAAGTCGCTACGGCGCCGGGGGTAGGGTGACGTAGGTGTTTTCCAGCTTCGGATGGTTTGAGTTTTTCCTCATCCTGATCATCGGGCTGATTGTGATCGGCCCGGAGCGCCTGCCCGCCGTGATCGAGGATGTGCGCGCCGCGATTTACGCCGCGCGCAAGGGCATCGCGAACGCGAAGCGCGAGCTCAACGGCGAACTGGAGGAGTTCGAGGAGTTCCGCAAGCCGCTGGACACCGTGTCCAAGTACGCGGCGATGGGGCCCGCCCGCGCGGTGTCCTCGCTGCTCTTCGATGGCGACGAGGAATACCTGGAGAGCTTCGATCCGCGCCGCGCGCTGGCGGACGAGGATCAGCCGACCCCGTCGGGCCCGCGTCCGGCGCCTGCGCGGAACAAGCGTGCGTCGGCACCCGCGCCGGCCCCGGAGGAGCCGAAGCGCGCGGGCTTCAACTGGGAAGACGTGCTCTAGCTCGGCGTTACGCCGAGGCTCTTGCCCGCGAGCGAATTGCGGCGCACTTTGAGCTTGCCGACGATCGCTTCCACCGCCTGCGCCGCCGGCGACTCGGGCTGGGCGATGACGACGGGGGTGCCGTCGTCGCCATGCTCGCGCAGCGTCGGGTCGAGGGGGATGGAACCGAGCAGCGGGACGTCCGAGTCGGTGAGCGCGGTGAGGCGGTCGGCGACGCGCTGGCCGCCGCCCTCGCCGAAGACGTGCATGGTGGTGCCGTCCGGCATGGCGAGGCCCGCCATGTTCTCGATCACGCCCGCGATGCGCTGGTTCGTCTGCTGCGCGATGGTGCCGGCGCGCTCCGCGACCTCGGCGGCCGCGGCCTGCGGTGTGGTGACGATGATCAGCTCCGCGTTAGGCACGAGCTGCGCCACGGTGATGGCCACGTCGCCGGTGCCGGGCGGCAGATCCATGAATAGGACGTCGAGGTCGCCCCAGTAGACGTCGGCGAGGAACTGCTGGATCGCGCGGGTGAGCATCGGGCCGCGCCACACGATCGGTGCGTTGCCCTCCACGAACTGGCCGATGGAGATGTGGCGCACGTTGTGGGTGATGGGGGGCATGATCATGTCGTCGACAAGCGTGGGCCCCTTGTCCGCGGAGCCCATGAGGCCAGGGATGGAGTGGCCGTAGATGTCGGCGTCGACGATGCCGACGGTGAGGCCCTGCGCGGCCATCGCGGTGGCGAGGTTCACCGTCATCGAGGATTTACCCACGCCGCCCTTGCCGGACGCGACGGCGAAGACGCGGGTGCGCGTGTCCGGGTCGGCGAAGGGGATGACCGGGCCGGTCTGCTCGCCGCGGAGCTTCTCGGAGAGGGCGCGGCGCTGCTCGTCGGTCATGGAGCCGAGCGTGATGTCGACCTTGCCGACGCCGGGGAGTTCCTCGAGCACGGCGCGGACGTTGCGCTCGATGGTCTCGCGCATCGGGCAGCCGGCGATGGTGAGCAGGATAGTGGCGGCGACATCGCCGCTCTCGTTCACGGTGACCTGGTCGACCATGCCGAGCTCGGTGATGGGTTTGCCGATTTCCGGGTCCTCGACGCGCGCGAGTGCGTCCAGGACGGCAGCTTCTGTGATGGGGGAGTGCGTAGTAGCCATATCAATGCGCAAGTATAAGCCCCGCCCGAGACGTGGGAAAACACATGTATAGTGGGGCGCTGCACGTTGATTGAACCTTCAAAAATAGGAGCGCTATGACGAACCCCAAGCAGGCGGCCGCGAACTCCCGCCAACTGCCCACCGGCTGGCCGGTCGGCAGCTTCAACACCTACGCCGAGGCGCAAACCGCTGTGGACAACCTCTCGGATCGCGAGTTCCCGGTGGAGAAGCTCACCATTGTCGGCGTCGACCTCATGCAGGTGGAGAACATCACCGGCCGCCTGACCTGGGGCCGCGTGTTGGGCGGGGGCGCGCTCTCCGGCGCGTGGATGGGTCTGTTCATCGGCCTGATCTTCGCGCTGTTCGCGATGCCGGGCACCGGGTGGGCCGTGTTCTTCTGGTCGCTGCTCATCGGTGCGCTGTTCGGCGTGGTCTTCGCCGCCATCGCGTACGGTTTCAGCGGCGGCAAGCGCGACTTCGCCTCCGCGACCACGATCGTCGCCGGGCGTTACGACGTATTGTGCGAGCCCGAGCTCGCCCCGCAGGCCCGCGACATGATTGCCGGCGGTAGAGTCAACGAGCAGACTCAATCGCCGCAGTAAAGGAGCAACGGGTTGGGAAACCGCACACTCGCCGGCACCGCACTTGTCGCGGTGTCGGCGCTTTGCGTTTCGTGTGCGCAATCGAGCGGGCTGCCGCTTCTGGGCGCGCCGGACCGCACGCCGGTGGCCATCGGCATCGACTCGGCGTCGGCGGAGCAGGTCGCGCTCGGCGAGATTTACAGCCGCATCCTGGACCAGATGGGCTACGCCGTGGGCGTGACCAGCCTGCCGCCGCGCGCGGAGGCCGACGCGATTGAGGTGCTCCGCACCGAGCAGATCGACCTCGTCGTCACGTGCACCGGAGCCCTGCTGAACTCGCAGAACCCGGCGGCGGCGCGCGAGCTCGCGGCGAGCGGCGAGGAGGGTGAGGCGCTGTCGCAGGCGGCGTATGACGCGACCGTCGGCACGTTCCCGACCGACGTGCGCACCGTGGACCCCTCCCCGGCGCACGGTTGCGCGGACCTCGGCCCGGACGAGCTGCCGCAGAACATCATCCCCGTCTTCGTCGACGGCACGTTCGACCGCGCGACGGTCAACCGCATCAACTTCATCACCCGCGTCATGGCCACCGAGGACATCGCGGAAGCCGCCGAGCGCATCGAGGGCGGCGAGCCCATCGCCGAGGCCGTGGGGGAGTGGCTCATGGAGTACGCCGGCATCGCTCCACGCGAGGCATAAGCGCCCCACACTTTTCGACGGCAGCAAAAAACCGGCCCACAGGGAATTCCTCCCCGCGGGCCGGTTTCTTACCTACTTACTTGGCAAACGCTTCGTCGATAAGCGCCTGCTCCTCCTGCTGGTGCACCTTCGCCACACCGGTAGCGGTGGTGGACTGTGCGCGGCGGGAGACGCGGACCATCTCCGGCATGTCCGGGATCAGGTCGCGCAGGTGCTCGTTGTAGAACGGCCATGCACCCTGGTTGGCCGGCTCATCCTGCACCCAGCGGATCTGCTTCGCGTTCGGGTAGTTCGCGAAAGCGTCCTTGAGGCGGTTGAACGGGATCGGGTGGAGCATCTCGACGCGGACGATCGCGACATCGTCGCGGCCGTCCTTCTCCTGGCGCTTCGCAAGCTCGTAGTAGATCTTGCCGGAGCACAGCAGGATGGTCTCAACCTTGTCGTGCTTCGCGCCGTCGACCTTCGTGTTGCCGCGGGAGACGAAGTTCGGGTCGTCGATGACGGACTCGAACTTGTCCGTTTCGATGAAGTCGGCCGGCTGGGAAACTGCAGCCTTGTTGCGCAGCATGGACTTCGGGGTGAAGACGACCAGCGGGCGCTTCATCTCGCCGAGTGCCTGGCGGCGCAGCAGGTGGAAGTGGTTCGCCGGGGTGGACGGCTGCGCCACGGTCATGGAACCCTCGGCGCACAGCTGCAGGTAGCGCTCGATGCGTGCCGACGAGTGGTCCGGGCCCTGGCCCTCGTAGCCGTGCGGCAGCAGCATGGTCAGGCTGGACAGCTCGCCCCACTTGGTCTCGCCGGAGGAGATGTACTCGTCGATGATGGTCTGGGCGCCGTTGGCGAAGTCGCCGAACTGTGCCTCCCAGGCCACCACTGCGTCCTGGTCGCCCAGGGAGTAGCCGTACTCGAAGCCCAGGCCCGCGTACTCGGTGAGCGCGGAGTTGTAGACCTCGAAGCGGCCGCCGTTGTCGGCCTCCTGCGCGTTGTGGTCGAGCGGGTTGTAGCCCTCGCCGTTCTCCGGGTTGTACAGCACCGCGTGGCGCTGGGTGAAGGTGCCGCGCTGGGAGTCCTCGCCGGCGAGGCGGACAAACTTGCCCTGCTCCGCCAGGGAACCGAAGGCGAGCAGCTCGCCCCAGCCCCAGTCGATGTCGCCGCCCTCGAAGGAGCCGCCGCGGTTCTTCAGCACGTTCTTCAGGCGCTTGTTCGGGGTGAAGTCCTCCGGCAGTTCCGCGTAGGAGTTGGCCAGGCGCTTGAAGGTGTCCTCGGAAATCGAGGTGTCCAGGCCGCGGGTGAGCTTCTGCGCCTCGGTGATGCCGGTCTGCTCGCTCGGCTGGCCCTCGGACGCCTTGACGTCGGAGAAGACTGCGTCGAGCTGGTCGTGGAAGTCCTGGGCCGCGATCTCGGCCTCTTCCTGGGTGATGTCGCCGCGGCCGATGAGGTCCTTGGTGTAGCGGGTGCGCACGGACTCGTGGCTCTCGATGCGGTCGTACATGATCGGCTGGGTCACCGTCGGGTCGTCGGCCTCGTTGTGGCCGCGCAGGCGGTAGCAGATCAGGTCGATGAAGACGTCCTTGCCGAACTCGCGGCGGTACTCGG
Organism: Corynebacterium stercoris; assembly: GCF_024160105.1. Classification (GTDB taxonomy): domain Bacteria; phylum Actinomycetota; class Actinomycetes; order Mycobacteriales; family Mycobacteriaceae; genus Corynebacterium; species Corynebacterium stercoris. The sequence goes on along the minus strand of NZ_JAMFTQ010000003.1, from coordinate 147,176 downwards.
TGGCCAGCTGGGCAACCCAAGCTGCTGCCTCCGGGTCGTCGCCGTTGACGTGGAACACCGGGCAGTCGAAGCCCTTGGCCAGGTCGGTGGCGTAGTAGGAGGAACGGCCGGACTCTGGCGTGGTGGTGAAGCCGATCTGGTTGTTCACCACGATGTGCACAGTGCCGCCGACGGAGTAGCCCGGCAGGCGGGAGAGGTTCAGCGTCTCCTGGACAATGCCCAGGCCGGCGAAGGAGGCGTCGCCGTGGAGCATGAGCGGCACAACCGGATAGTCCTCGCGGCCCTCGGTCACCTTGAGCTGATCGGTCTTGGCGCGGGCCATGCCCACCAGGACCGGGTCGACGGCCTCGAGGTGGGACGGGTTGGCGGCCAGGGAGACCTTGATCTCGCCGTCGCCGAACATCTGGATGTGCTCGCCCTCGAAGCCGAGGTGGTACTTCACGTCGCCGGAGCCGCCCTGCTGGGCTGCCTTGAAGTTGCCCTCGAACTCGTTGAAGATCGTCGCAACCGGCTTGCCCACGATGTTGAACAGCACGTTCAGGCGGCCGCGGTGCGGCATGCCGATGACAACCTCGTCGAGGCCCTGGCCGGCGGCGGTGTCGATGACTGCGTCCATGAGCGGGATCAGGGTCTCGGCACCCTCGAGGGAGAAGCGCTTCTGGCCCAGGTACTTGGTCTGCAGGAAGTTCTCGAAGGCCTCGGCGGCGTTGAGCTTCTGCAGGATGTACTTCTGCTCCGCGGTGGTCGGCTTCGGCATGCCGGCCTCCATGCGGTCGCGGAGCCAGTCGCGCTCGTCGCGGTCCATGACGTGGGCGTACTCGGCGCCGACGTGCAGGGTGTAGGCGGCGCGCAGGCGGGAAAGCACCTCGCGCAGCGTCATGGTCTCCTTGCCGCCGAAACCGCCGACGTGGAAGGTGCGGTCGAGGTCCCAGATGGTCAGGCCGTGGGACTCAAGCAGCAGGTCGCGGGAATCCGGCTTCGGCAGACCCGGCTGGTGCCAGCGCAGCGGGTTGGTGTCGGCGATGAGGTGGCCGCGCGCGCGGTAGGAGTGGATGAGCTGCATGATGCGGGTGTCCTTGTTGATACCCGTGTCCGGCAGGTCCTGTGCCCAGCGCAGCGGCGCGTAAGGGATCTGGAGGGAATCGAAGATCTCGTCCCAGAACTTGTCGTCGATAAGCAGCTGCGAAATGTCGCGCAGGAACTCGCCGGACTCCGCACCCTGGATCACGCGGTGGTCGTAGGTCGAGGTCAGCGTGACCAGCTTGCCCACGCCCAGCTCGGCGAGGCGGTCCTCGGACGCGCCGGCGAACTCGGCCGGGTAATCCATGGCACCGACACCCACGATGGTGCCCTGGCCCTTGGTCAGGCGCGGGATGGAATGGCGGGTGCCGATGCCGCCCGGGTTGGTCAGCTGGATGGTGACACCGGAGAAGTCATCCATGGTCAGCTTGCCGATGCGGGCGCGGTCGACGATGTCCTCGTACGCCTTGACGAAGCCGTTGAAATCGAGCGTCTCGCACTCCTTGATCGCGGCGACGACGAGGGAGCGGGAGCCGTCCTTCTGCGGCAGGTCGATGGCCAGGCCGAGGTTGATGTGCTCCGGCTGCACCGCGAAGGACTTCTTCTCCTCCTCGCGGTAGCTCTTGTTCATGTCCGGGTGCAGCTTGGTGGCCTGGACAATGGCGTAGCCGATGATGTGGGTAAACGAGATCTTGCCGCCGCGGGTGCGCTTGAGGTGGTCGTTGATCAGCGCACGGTTCTCAAACATGAGCTTGACCGGCATGTCGCGCACGGTGGTCGCGGTGGGGACCTCGAGGGACTCGTTCATGTTCTTGGCAATTGCCTTGAACGCGCCCTTGAGCTGGGTCTCGCCCGGGGTGGTCTCCACAGAGGCGATGCGGTCCAGCGGGGAGGTCTTCGGCTTGGCCTTCACCGGCTTGGACGGCTTTGAGGTGGCGGCGGCAGCCTCGTCCACCTTGGTCTCGCGCCCGTCCTGGGAAGGAGCTGCGGTGGTGCGGGCGACCTTCGGGTCAGTCTTCGCCTCGGACGCGCCCTTGGCGGACGGGGAGACGTTGGCGGTGCCCTTCGCAGTCTTGGGTGCGCCCTTCTTCTCAAAGAGCTCGCGCCACTCCGGGTCCACGGAGTTTGGATCCTCCTGGAACTGCTGGAACATCTCGTCAACCAGCCAGCTGTTCTGGCCGAAAGTGTTTTCGCTGCTCACGGCAGGTGTTCACCTTCCTACATCGGTGTGAAGATACTTGTGTCGATAGACTTCAACCCGATGTTAATGAATCCCGCCTGCGAGCGTGGATATTCCCCCAATTAATGGTTGTCGCGCGCCGTGCCGGCGGCCCACATCGCGGCGTAGCGCCCGCCCGCGGCGAGCAAATCCTCCGGCGAGCCGTCTTCGACGATGCGCCCGCCGTCGATCACCAGGATGCGGTCCGCGCGGGCCGCGGTGGCGAGGCGGTGGGCCACAATCACGGAGGTGCGCCCGGCCGTGGCGGAGTCGGCGGCGTCGAGCACGGCGCGCTCGGTGGCGGGGTCCAGGGTAGCGGTGGCTTCATCCAGCAGCACCACGTCGGGCTCGAGCATCTCGGCGCGCGCAAGGGCGATGATCTGCCGCTGGCCCGAGCTCAAGCCCCGCCCGCGCCCGCCGACGTGCGCGTTGAACCCGCCGGGGATCGCGGCGATGACGTGAAGCGCGCCGATGCGCGCGACTGCGGCCTGAACCTCCGCGTCGCTCGCCCCGGGCACGCCGTACGCGATGTTCTCCGCCACCGTGCCCTCGAAGAGGTAGGACTCCTGCGGCACCTGCGCGAGCGCGCGCCGCCAGGCGGGCAGCGGGAACTCGGCGATGTTCCTCCCGGACGCGCGCACCTCACCCGACGACGGATCGTAGAACCGCGCAAGCAGCTTCACGACGGTCGATTTCCCCGCACCCGTCGGCCCCACCAGCGCCACGGTCTCGCCGGGGGAGAGGGTGAGATCCATGTGCTCGATCACGGCGTCGGTGGCAGTGTCGGTGTCGGTGTCGGCGGTGCGGTAGGAAAATGAGACGTCGGCAAGCGAAAGCTCCCCGCGGGCCGCGGTGCGTGCGCCGGGGGCGGTGCCGGTGTCGGGGACGGTGGTGCGCTCGCCCAAGAGCGCGGTGATGCGGTCGAAGCTGACGGTGGCTTGCTGCCAGGAGTCGAAGATTTGGCCGAGCTGCTGGATCGGGCCGTAGAGCTGGCCGAGGTACATGGTGAACGCGACGAGGACGCCGACGGAGAGCTCGCCCTCGGCGACGCGCTGCGCACCGACGCCGATGACCAGGGCGGTCATGATCTGGGAAATCGCCTGCATGCCGGGGAAGTAGGTGGCCATGAGGGTGACGGTGCGCATCCGCAGGCGCCGGTAGGTGTCGCTGGCCTCGGCGAACGCGGCCTCGGCATGGGCCTCCCCGCGGTGCATCTGGGTGACGCGGATGCCGCCGATGAGCTCGGCGAACTCGCCGTTGACGGCGGAGATCTGCTGGCGCGCGGCGGTGTAGGTGCGCTTAGAGAAGTGCCGGAACACCACCGTGGCCGCCACGATCACAGGTACGGCGAGCAGCGCCACGCCGGTGAGCTCGAGGTCGGTGGCCACAAGCATCGCGGCGACGCCGATGAGGCTGCCGACGGACACGATCGCCTGCGCCAGGCCGGTCTGCAAAAAGGACGACAGGGTGTCGATGTCCGTGGTCATCCGCGTCATGATTTTGCCGCTCAGCCGCGACTCGAAGTAGCTCAAGCCGAGCTGCTGCAGGTGGGCGTAGCTGCGCAGACGCAGGCCGTAGAGGAGCCGTTCGCCTGCTCGGGCGGCCAGCACCGTCACCGCGGCGTCCGCGGCCCACGCGAGCACCACGACGCCGAGGGCCGCCGCGCCCACCTGGATGAGGAAGCGGGTGTTTTCCGGCTCGATGCCGCCGTCGATGGCCGCGCGGATGAGCGTCGGGAAGGCGAGGTCCGCGGCCACGCCCACGACCAGCAGTACGACGGTCGCGGCGATGAGCCAGCGCACGGCCTTGAACAGGCTCGCGACCTTGAATTCGCTCGACGGGGTGCGCAGCCGCTCAAGCGTCGCCGCGGAAAGCTCGGGGCGCTCGGTGGCGGCCGGGAGCTTGGCCACGCGCGCCATCAGCTCCGGCGTCGCGGTCACAGGTGCGTTGCGCCCGCCGCCGCCCTTCGCCCCGGACGGCGGGGGCAGCACGTGCACTTCGTCGTGGTGCGCAACGTCCGGCCACAGCTCTCCAGGACAGGGCTCACGCTTGACGACGCTTCCTTCCTCCACCTCCGGGTCCATCACCTGCCGGTAGGCATCGGTGGCGGTGATCTCGGCGCGCAGGCCGTCGGCGACGATGCGGCCGCGGTCCATGACCACGACGCGGTCGGCGAGCGCCACCGTGGACTGGCGGTGCGCCACGGCGATGACGGTCACGCCGGTGAGGTGTTCGCGCAGGTTAGCCAGGATGGCGGCTTCGTTCTCGGCGTCGATGGCTGAGGTGGCGTCGTCGAGCACGAGCACCGCCGGTGCGGCGATGAGCGCCCGGGCGAGCGCGATGCGCTGGCGCTGGCCGCCGGAAAGGGTCAACCCGCGCTCGCCGACGAGGGTGTCGTAGCCGTCGGGGAGGCGCTCGATGAACTCGTCCGCGCGAGCGAGGCGGGCGGCGTGGCGCACGGCCTCAGCGAGCGCCGCGGGGCCCTGGCGTCGCAGCTCGTCCGGGGCCCCGAGGGCGATGTTGTCGAAGACCGAGGTGGAAAACAGGAACGCCTCGTCGAAGACGCAGGTGACCCTGCTGCGAATCGCGTCGAGCGGGAGGTCGGGGTAGGTGATGCGGTTACCTGCGGCGTCGGTAAGCGCGATGCTCCCCTGATCCGGCTCGTAGAAGCCGCCGGCGAGCTGTACGGCCATGGACTTGCCGGCGCCGGGCGGGCCGACGACGGCGACGGTTTCGCCCGGTGCGACGTCGAGGGTGAAGCCGCTCAGGACCTGGTAACCGTTGGTGGAGAAATCGACGTGCGAGAACGCGATGCCGCAGTCCCCGCTCGGGGCCGCGCCGGTTGCGGCGTGGGCGGGTTCTGGTGCGAGTGCGAGGACTTCTTCGAGCCTGTCGACGGAGCTCATGCCCATCTGCATGCGCACGTACTGGCTGGTCAGCGCCGCCATCTGGGAAGTCATGGAGCTCAAGTACGCGGTGAATGCGACGAAGGCGCCGACGGTGATGCCGCCGCGGATCGCCGTGATGCCGCCGGCGACAATGGTGATTACGAGCGCGACTTTGGGCAGCTGGGAAAGCACCGGCTGGAAGCGCGCGGTGAGCTTCGCGGCGCGCATTTTGACGGCGTAGAGCTCGCGGCCGAGGTCGTCGAGGCGGTCGATCTCTCGCTGCTCCTGGCCGAAGGCCTTGACCACGCGCACTCCGGAGACGGTTTCCTCGACGTGCTGGGTGAGGTCGGCGGCCGTCTGCTGGTTCACCCAGGTGGCGGCGTAGAGGGCCTGGCGGGAGCGGTTTGCCTCGATGAGGATGAGGGGGAGCAGCGCCAGGGCCATGAGGGTGAGCGGGATGTCCATCGCGAACATCACGGCGAGTGTCACCGCGAGCTGGAGGGCGCGGGTGAGCAGCATCGGCGCGGAGGCCAGCACCATGTGGAACTGGTTGAGGTCGGTGATCGAGCGCGACACGATCTGCCCGGCCTCGATGCGGTCTTGACCGTTGCCGTCGAGGCGGTGCAGCGAGCGCAGATGCTCCACGCGCAGCCAGTGCTGCGAATTGGAGGCGAGCCTGCCGGAGGTGAAGCGGCGGACCCAGTTGAAGGCGTAGGTGAGAAGCGCCACCGCCACCATGGTCCAGGCGACCCGGGTGACGGAGCCGTCGGCGTTGCCGGTGGCGATGTCCACCGCGCGGCCGGTCAGCGCCGGCACCGACGTTTGCAGGAACGCGCTGAGGGCTGCGGCGGTGAACGCGGCGGCGGCTGGGGCCGCGTTGGCTTTGAGCGCGCGGGTGAGCAGGCTATTCCGCGTCGTTCTCATCCCCCTTCTGCTTGCGGCCGAAAATCTGCATGATCCAGGCGGCGAACTCGCGTGGGTTGGCGCTCAGCTTCGCCTCGACGGCGCGCTCCGCCTCATCCTCCTCCTCGGGTTCCGGCAGCGGCTCGGCGAAGTAGGCCGGCGGGGTGCCCAGGGCGTCGTTCACGTTGTTCAGCACAACGTTGGCTAGCTTGCGGTTCGCCGCGGTGCCGGCGGCCGCGCCCAGGCCCAGCGGCAGGAGTTTACCCAGCCACGCGCGGCGGAATTTCTTATTGAAGGAGCGCAGCGCGGCCCGGGTGAGAATGTTGTTCGCCTCCGCCAGGCCCGGGCCGGAGAACTTGGCCATGGTGTTTTTGCCGGGGAGCTTGGTGGAGTCCTCGCCGAGCAGCGCCTCCACGATGGCCACGCCCTGGGTGCCCATGAGGGTGGTCAGCACCATGGCGCGGCGGCGGTCCGGGTCCTTGATGTCCTCGCCGCGCAGGTAGGCGGCGGCGACGGTGTAGAACGCGGCGAGGTCGAGGAAGAGCACGGACTCCGCCGCGATCGCGGCAGTGCCCGTGATCAGGCCGATGCCGGGCACCGCGGCGGTCGCGCCCGCGCCGGCGCCGGTGACGGTCACGGTGTTGCGGAAGTGCTTCTCCATTATCTTCTGGATCTCGGCCGGGGAAGCGTCCGGGTTCTGGCGGCGCAGCCAGTGCACGTAGGCCTTGATGGTGCCGGACTGCAGATTCACTACCTTGTCCACGGCGCTGATGAAGGCGCGGCCGAGCGGTCCGGCCTCCTCCTGGAGGCGCTCCGGATCGGATGCGAGGACATCGGTGATGATCTCTCGCGCTTCCTCGCGCTTGGCAATTGTGTCGCTCTTGCGGTTAAACATGGCGCCTCCTTGTAGGGCCTCGGGGTCCGGCTAGGACAATCGCGAAAAGTGCAGCATCTGCACAGGCCACGCCATTCCCGCGGTAATTGAATTGTGATCTTGGTAGCTAGGCTTGAGGGTGTGAACGCTGCGACAACTTTCAACGTGCCCACCACCGCGGGCACCGTGCGCGGCATTCTCCACGACCGTACAGGGGTGCGCACGTGGAGGGGCGTGCCGTACGGCGCATCGACGACGGGGGAGTGCCGCTTCCGTGCCCCGCGTCCCGCCGAGCCGTGGCGCGGCGTGCGCGACGCCTCCCGCTTTGCCCCGCCCGCGATGCAGGGCAGCTTCGGCTGGAAGGACACTGTCATCGGCACCGAGGACTGCCTCACACTCGACATTGTGCGCCCCGATACCGACGACGAACTCCCCGTCGTCGTGTACTTCCACGGGGGCACCTTTGTCACCGGCGCCAGCAACGAGAAAGTGCTGCGCGGCTACCACCTCTCCTTGGCGACGGACGTGGTCTACGTCTCCGTGAACTTCCGCCTCGGCGTGCTGGGCTACCTGGACTTCCGCTCCATCGGCCCGGATTGCGCGGCGAATCCGGCGATGCTCGACCAGATCCTCGCGCTCAAGTGGGTCGCGGCGAACATCGCGAACTTCGGCGGCGACCCGTCGCGCGTGACCATCATGGGCGAATCCGCCGGCGGCGCCGCCGTGATCCACCTCATGTGCGCCCCGGCCGCGCGGGGCCTGTTCCACGGGGCGGTCGCGCAGTCCCCGCCGTCGGCAAGCGTGCACTCGCGAGTGCAGGCTGCGATGTGGGTGCGCGCGCTGATCGACGGCATGGGCATGTCCCGCTTATCGACGCTCGAGGACCTGCGCGACGCCGACGCCGAGGACCTGGTGCGGACCGGGCAGTCGATGCTGCTCAACAGCAGGGAACTGGTGCAGCTAAACACCAGCTTCATGCCAACGGTGGACGGCGTGACCCTGCCGGAACACCCGATCGACACGTTCGAGGGCGGCAGGCAGGCGGCGGTGCCACTCATCATCGGCACCAACGCCGAGGAAACCAGCTTTGCCAAGGCGATTTATCAGACCACGAAGCAGCGGCACCGGGCCGCGCGCCGGGCGCTCGACGTGTACGACCCGGAGAACGCCCAGCTAGTGATCGACGCCTACGGTGACGCGCTGGGCCGCGCCGATTTCGCCGATCTCATCGCCGACGCCGTGTTCTGGGCGCCGTCGGTGATGCTGGCCACGGCACACCGGCGCGTGGCGCGGACGTGGATGTACCGCTTCGCCTACGCCTCCGAAACAATGCGGCGCCTGGGCCTGGGCGCCATGCACACCGCCGACCTGGGCGCGGTGTTCGGCGACCCGCGCGCCACCCGCGCCTCCCGCATCGACCGCCTCGGCTCCTCCGAGGGCTACGAGGAGGTCAAGGAGGTCATGCAGTACCACTGGGGCTCCTTCTTCCACACCGGCGCGCCGGGGGAGGAGTGGCCTGAGTACGGCTTCCGCAACGAGGACGTGCCCGGACGCGCGACCCTGGTGGTGGACCGCGAATCCTACGTTGAGCTGGACCCGAAAGCGGATCAGCGGCGCGCGTGGGAGGAGTTCGACATGCGCGAGTGGGGCAACAGCCGCGCCGATCTGGCCGAGTCCCTGGCCTTCGTGTTCGGCTTCGGGCTGCCGGGCGAGAACATTTCGGACGCATAAGGGTTCCGGCGTGCCCGTTTGGTGGCTAGGCTGGGGCACGCCTCACGACAACTGGAAGGTAGGGGTACGGCCATGAGCTTTTTCGAGGACCTTGCTGCCGCGCTTGACCGCGACGGTATTGAATCCCGCGTGCACGACGAGACCATGTTCGTTCCCATCACGGCAGATGTGGAGATCCAGTTCGTGGAGATCGACCCGCACCTGCCCGCCGCGAACGTGTACATCGCCGCTGCGGACGTGGATGAGGACGACGACGAGTTCGAGGCCGTGCTGGTCTCCGTCGTCTTCTCCGTCGAGAATGCGGTGCAGACGGTGGCGGACCACGTGGCCACCGACCAGGTGGTGACCGTGCTGCGCGACCTGCTCGAAGGCACCGACGAGCGCATCGGCGACCTGGAGTTCTTCCAGGACCGCGTGAACCCGCAGCTGGTGCGCGCCGAGGTCGGCGAGAACGCCGAGCTGCAGGTGCTGGTCGAGGTCGTCGACGGCGTGCCCTGCGCCGAGGTGCAGTTCGTTGCCCTCACCGACTCCTACGACGACATGATGGACGACGCAATCGGCGAGCTGTGGGAGTCCGACGGGGACGCCGAGCTTTCCGACGAAGACCGCATCCGCCTCTTCGAAGCCATCCACGCCGAGGTTGTCGATGAGTCCGAGATCCTGGACCTCGGCCGCTTCTCCGATTTCGACCGCCTCTTCGAGGTGCTCTCCCTGGCCGCCGACCACGCCGAGGACTGGGAATCCCAGCTCCTGCCTGTCGACAACGACTTCGACGAGCCCGATGTCTACGACATCTTCGGCGCAGACGACCACGGCGAGGAGGACGACGAGGACGACGAGCTCGACGAGGGCGACGAGGTGGAGCTCGACGACGACCTCGACGACGACGGTCTCGACTTCGAAACCGTCGACGCCATGGACTTCGAGGACGACGACGCCCCGACCGGCATCGACCCCGACCGTGCCGTCGACACCGAAGACGAGATCTAGCCGCTGCGAGCGCACCCGTCCCGCGAGCCGCTAGGCCGCGACCATCCCCTCGAACAGGGAAGAAGGCGACGGGATGGGTGTGTAGGAGCCGTCGACAAGCCAGACGTACGTCGCCGCGCGTGCCGACGGGAGCTCGTGGACGGCGCTGATATCAGTGTCGTCGATTAGCGCGCGCACCCACGCCTCCGTGTAGCGGCGATCGGCCGGCAGCCCGGATGCGTCGGTGATGCGCAGCTCGATGACGTACGCCGGGACCTGCGTTTCGCCGTAACCGCGGATGCGGGCCTGCGCGCGCGGGCCGACGCGGCGGCGCGTGACCGCAATGGACAGCTGCGGGCCGGAGCCGATCCGCGGTAGCAGTTTTGTCGGCGGCCGCCAGGTGGCCTGCGGGCGCGCGAGGCTGCGCGGGTGGTGGATGACGGCATCGAGACGCTCGAGGGTCTCGGAGTAGAGTTCCTCGATCTCAGCGGCGATCGCTTCGGGCGTGGTCAGCGGGGTGTAGTTGGAGGGGCGGGGGGACTTGTGTGCGGTGGAACCGAATGCTGTGTTGAACATGACCCGCACGTTACGGGGTGGGTCCGGCACGGGGATTGGGCGAGTAGAACGTGTGTGCGAAACCTGGGCTTGGTTGCGTGGTTGCTGAGCGGGCGAACAGACCTTCCGGCCCCGCTCGGCCACAAACCCGGCTAAACCCCACCCTGCCACCCCGGAACCAACCACCCGCGCACCCGGCCCGCCACCCACCCCGCCAGGGAACGGGCTACGCTAGCGAGCGCTATGACCACGCCTCAGCAACCTGGCCAACCGCCAGCCGCCAGCGCAGCAGCCGGCAACGCAGCAACCAGCAGCGAACCAGCCGCCAGCTCAGCAGCCGGCACCACCACCGACACCCCCAAACCGCCGATCCCGCGCACAATCTGGGTGCTGTCGATTGCGGCGTTCATCATCGCGTTGGGGTACGGCTTTATCGCGCCGGTGCTGCCGCAGTTCGCGGTGAGCTTCAACGTGTCGATGGCCGCGGCGGGTGCGGTGATCTCGGCGTTTGCGCTGGCGCGGCTGATCGGCGCGCCGGGGGCGGGCCGGCTGGTGGACAAGCTGGGGTCGCGGCCGGTGTATATAACGGGCCTGCTGATCGTGGCTATCGGCACGTTCTTCGTGGCGTTCGCGCAGGCGTACTGGCACATCCTGGCGCTGCGGTTCTTCGCGGGCTTCGGCTCGACGATGTTCACGCTGTCGGCGCAGGCGCTGATCGTGCGGGTGACGCCGCCAAGTATCCGCGGCCGGGCGAATGCGATCTACGCTACCGCGTTCCTGCTGGGCAACATCTTCGGTCCGATTATCGGCGCGGCGCTGTCGTTTCTGGGGTACCGCATCCCGTTTGCGGTATACGGCCTGGGCGTGGCGCTGGCGGCGCTGATCGTCTGGCTACTCACCAACCCGAAGCCTGGCGCGCAGCCGCTGCCGCCCACCAAGCCGGCGATGCAGTTCACCCAGGCGTGGCGGCTGCCCACGTACAAGTCGCTTTTGGCGGTGGCGTTCGTGTCCGGATTCGTCAACATGGGTGCGCGTGTGGCGGTGGTGCCGCTGTTCGCGGCGTCGGTGTTCGAGCACGGCGCGGCGGCGTCGGGGCTGGCGTTGACGGCATACGCGGTTGGCACGGCGATCATACTGCAGTTTTCGGGCCGGCTCGCGGACAAGCTGGGCCGACGCCCCATGATCGCGATGGGCCTGGGCACGATCGCCCTCTTCACGGCCATCCTGGGCTTCTCCACGAGTTTCTGGCCGCTGATGATCATCTCGGCGTTCGCAGGTGTCGGCGCAGGCCTGATGGGCCCGGCGATGCAGGCGGTGCTGGCGGACATCATCGGCAATGACCGCTCGGGCGGTAAGGTGCTGTCCACGTACCAGATGACGATGGATGCAGGCCAGATCCTCGCACCCGTCGTGGTCGGGTGGGTGGCGCAGGTCGCCGGGTTCGCCGCGGCGTTCGGCGTGTGCGGCGCGCTGGCGGCGGTCGCGCTCGCGGTGTGGCTGATCGGCGGCACCGAAACCATGCCCACCCAGCCGGCAGCACAGAAGGGAGCCCGCCCGTGACACGCGTCATCCTCGACTGCGACCCCGGCATCGACGACACCTACGCGCTGATCTACCTCGCGGCGCTCAACCACGCGGGCCGCATAGAGCTGGACTGCGTGACGACGTCTGCCGGCAACGTCGATGCGCAGCAGTGCGCTCGCAACGCGGCGTGGGTGCTCACGCAGTGCGGGCTGCGCACGATCCCGCTGGCCGCGGGCCTGCCCGGCCCGCTCAAGTTGCCGCTGACCACCACGCCCGAGACGCACGGCGACACGGGCCTCGGCTACGTCACGGCGCCCGAGCGCCATGTGGAGCACGACTGGGACCTGCTGTGGATCGACTCGATCGAGCGCGGCACGGAGGATCTCCACCTCATCGTCACCGGCCCTGCGACCAACCTGGCGGCGTTCGCGCGGCTGCACCCGGAGCACTTCGCCAAGCTCGAACACATCACCGTCATGGGCGGGGCGGTGAACTACCCGGGCAACACCACGCCCACGGCGGAGTGGAACTTCTGGGTGGATCCGCACGCGGCGCAGGAAGTATTCACCGCCGCGCACACGCCGATCACGCTCTGCCCGCTGAACACCACGGAGCAGATGGTGTTGGAGCCTGAGCGGCTGGAAATGATCGTCGAAAAGCTTGGGCCCACGCCGATTGCGGAGGACCTGAAGGAGATCACGCGGTTCTACTTCGAGTTCCACGAAGACGTGGGGGAGGGCTACCGTGCGCAGATCCACGACCTGCTCACGGTGCTCGTCGCGCTCGGCGATGTGGCAACGAGCGACTGCTTGGCGACGATCGATGTCGAGCCAACCAGCGAACTCACCCGCGGTACCGTCGTCGCGGACCTGAGGGGGATGTGGGAACGCGAACCGAATGCGCGGGTGATTACGGGCGCGGAGATCGCCAAAGCGTGGGAGGCGTTCGAGCGGGCCTGCGCCACGCACTCGGACTTCTTCTCGGGTGACGCGGCGCTGGCGGCGGGTTACCACCGCAAGGCCGAGGACTGAACAGGCTGCTAGACTCCCTGACCGAATGCGCGGGTGCCGAGGTGACATAGGCCGCCCGCAATTGCATGCACCTCGTCTTGACCCGATTTAAGGGAGCACCTATGTCTACCGCCACCACCACTCCGGCCGGCCAGCCTGCGCGCGGCGCCGAGTGGACCCCGGCCCGCCGCGGTCTCGTCATCGCCGGCGCGGCCGTCATCGCCGCCACCTGGCTCTACCTCGTCCTGGTCCGCCCGGCGGATTGGGAGAACGTCACCGGCTCCACGCAGGGCATCATCACGCTGCTGGGCTATGGCATCGGCACCATTTTGCTGCTCATCGCCACGGTGCCGGTGCTGCCGGCGCGCACGCTGGGCCTCATCCCGATCGCGATGATCATCAACTCCGTGGTCGGCGAGATCGTCGGCTCCTCTGGCCTCCCGCTGTACCTGGACTCGGTGGGCACCGTGCTGGTCGCCGCGCTGGCCGGCCCGGTTGCGGGCATGACTACCGGCGCGCTGAACAACGTGGTGTGGGGCCTGCTCAACCCGGCGGCGCTGCCGTTCGCCGCGGGCGCGGCCCTGATCGGCTGGCTGTCCGGCGAGTTCATCCACCGCTTCCACGCGTTCAAGAACATCGGCACCGTGATCATCTACGGCCTGCTCCTCGGCGTTGTCGGCGGCATGGTGGCCGCCCCGGTCGCGGCGTTCGTCTACGGCGGCACCGCCGGCGTCGGCACCGGTGCCCTGGTGTCCCTGTTCCGCGAGATGGGCGGCTCCCTCATCGCGTCGGTGACCACCCAGGCGTTCATCTCTGACCCGGTGGACAAGCTCATCGTCATGCTGGTGGCCTTCTTCACCGTCAAGGCGCTGCCGAAGCGCACCGTGGATGCGTTCGCCCCGCGTGAGGGCCAGGGCTCCGCAGGCGCTACCGCCGCCACCGTCTAAGTGGTCAACCCGCTCACCGCGCTCGCCGTCGGCGCGTCCGGGTGGATCCTCGTCATGGGGATCAACACCCCGGCCGCATCGGCGGCGATTGTGCTTCTCTCCCTGATCGTCGCCACCGCGAAGACGAGAAACCTCGCGCCCATCATCGCCGTGGTGGTCCTGGCGCTACCGGTAGCAGCATCGATGGTGCTCATCCACGCCCCATACGGCGAGGAGCGGATCGCGCCGCTCATTACTGCCGACGGCCTCGCCACCGCCGGCGAGCTCGCCCTCCGCTTCACCGCGCTCATGGCCTGCCTGCTCGCCGCCGGCACGTTCGTGCGCGTGCCGGACCTGGCGAAGGCGCTCCAAATCCTGCCCGGCGGCAACCGCCTGAGCTACATCGCCGGTTCCACCCTGCAGCTGTTCCCGCAAGGCAGCCAGCGCGTCCGCATCACACGCGACGCAAACCGCCTCAAAGCGCGCCCGATCACGCTGAAAACCTCCGTGCCGAACCTGATCATGCCGGTGCTCACCGAGCTGCTCACCCTCAGCTCGCACCGCGGCCGCGCGCTGGAAACCGCAGGCTACGACCTCCCCGGCCGACGCACCGTCCTGCGCCCCGTCCCCGACAACACCCTGCAGCGCACCATCCGCTGGGCCACGCCCCTCATCTGCCTGGCGGTGGCAATATGGCTCTGACCTTCAACCTCACCCCGCTCACGGACGCCCTCGAGCGCAGCGACACCGTCCAGATCATCGCCGATTCCGGCGCCGGGCTGACCTCGCTTGCCAACCAGATTCATGAGACGTGGCCGAATGCCGCCGTCGTCGGCCAGGACCCCGTTGCCCACATCACGTACCTGCGCGAGACGGTTATCGAGGAGGTCGCCGTCGGTCTCGAGCAGCGCGGCGTGCCGCAGGCCGAGATGCTCGAACGCTGCCAGCGCATCCTCACCGCCGCGGACCTCAGCGACCTCGCCGAGCGCAACCCCGCCAAACTTTCCGGCGGGCAGACACGCCGCGTGGCCATCGCCGCCGTCGCCGTCCTCGAGCCAGCAGTCCTCGTCCTCGACGACCCCTTCGCCGGCCTCGACACCGACTCCGCCGCGCGCATCGCCGCACTCCTCGAGGCGCTGCCCTCCCGCATCGTGCTGCTGGGCACCCGCCCGCGCGACATGCGCGGGGAGCAGCTTTCGCTTCACGACGCTTCCTTGCACCCCTTCACCCCAACCCCAACCACCACGGCCTCACCCGCGCCGGTGACTGCCCTCGACCTGCCGGACCTCGACCTCGGCGAGGTGGCCGCCACCCGCGGCGGCAAGAAACGCAAGTGGTGGCAATTCCGCGCGGCGGAAGAGCCCGTGTTCACCGCGGGACCAATTGATCTGCGGGTGCGACCCGGTGAGGTGGTCTGGCTGCGCGGCGCGAACGGCGCCGGCAAGACCACACTCCTGCGTGCAATGGCCGGCCTCGACGGCAACCCGGGCCTGGAAGCCGAGCGCGGCATCACCGTCTCGCTGGCTTTGCAACGCGCCGCGGACCAACTCGCCGAATCCACCGTCGGCGCGTTCGTGGGCAATGACGAGGCCCTGGCCCAGCTCGCCGACCTCGGCGTAACGCTGGATCCGGACGAGCACCCGCTTGACCTGCCCGCCGCGCACCTACGGCTTGCGCAGCTCGCCCAGGTGTTCTCGCAGCGGCGCCAGCTCGTGCTTCTCGACGAACCCGACGTAGGCCTCGACATCCCCAACCGCGCCCGCGCCCACGCGCTCATCGCCGAAGGCCTCGCCGCCGGCGCCGCCGTGATCCTCACCTGCCACGACGCCACCTTCGCCGCCGAGGTGGGGGAGTATGCGGCGGTGGGGGAGCGGGTGCTGGGCTAGGCGACGGCTACAGCGCCATCAGGCGAGAATGCACCGCGTCGGACACCTTCTTGATGTCCTCCGCGTAGCGGTCGCGCTGCTTACCGGCGGATCCTCTGATGCCGTCCGCGTACGTGAGTTCTGCGATCGGTGAGTGGCTGTCTTGTGCAGTCGCCGGCATTGAATACATGTGCGGGACGTGGCCGAGCAGGTACTGATCGTTCTTCTGGCTCAGCGAGTCGCCGATCCGGAGGGCTTCATCTTCGAATTTGTCGCGGAATCGCTCGAAAGCACCGACGAGGACGTCCTGGCCGTTGGACGTTTTCTTTACGTACTCGAGAGTGGTGTAGCCGAGGTAGCGCAACTGGCTACCGCCATGTCCAGGCAGGCGGAGGTTCCGGGCTTTCTTTTGGTAGTTCGGGTTGTAGTCCTTCCAAGCGAGGATGTTGCCTTCCGCCATCTCCGAGTATTCGGTTACCCAGTTGTCGAACCAGCGCGCCAGGTTTCCGAAGGCGTGGTAGCTGAACAGATCGGTGGCCGTAGGGGTGACAAAGGCGTCGCAGCCGAGCAGCACGGTGCGGTTGAACGGGCCGAGGCTGGGACCAACGTCGAACAGGATGACGTCGTAGCGGTCCTCATCCTCCATCGCGGTCACGAGCTGCCCGGCCCAGTGCACGCGCCTGAACGCCGCAGTTTCGCGGCTGAGAGCCATCTGCCAGGCCGCAGACATCACGTCTTCGATCTGTGAAAGAGAAGGGTTACCCGCGAGCACGTCAATTCCGAAACGCTCGGACCGGTACACCGGGAAGTCCGTGTCGATCTCCGGCTCGCCCTCCCGAAGCGGGATGAAGATGCTGTAGACGGTCTTAGCCAGGGATTCCTGGAGGGCGTCCTTCGGATCGTCAGCGCCGTCGTAGATCTCGGAGGTCTGCTTTTCAGTCAGAAGCAGTTGCGTGGCGTTGCACTGGGGATCGCAATCCACATACAGCACCCGAAGGCCACGCTCCGCGAAGTGGTACGCGACGTTGGTGGACAAGGTCGTCTTGCCGACGCCGCCCTTGTTGTTGAAGAAGCTCAGGGTCTTGACGCCAGCCACGATTCCTCCATCAGTTCACGAACTGCTCGATCGTATCGCACCTACCGACTCACTGCCCGTGCTTGTCGACGAGCTTGCTAGCGGTGATCGTGTTGAACAACGAAGCCTCGATCGGCACTCGAATTTTGAGATCTGTCGAGACCACGTCGAGCTGCACCCCCTTGTCGTTGAACATCGTTCGTTGCTGGGGGTTGGTGGCATCCGCCTGCCCGAGGTAGTAGTGATCGGAGCCGTCAGCGTCTTCACGCTGCACAAACAAGTGAAGGTCGACATCGCCAGCGAGAATTGGAGCGAGCTCGCGACTTCGCAGGGTACGGCCGTGGCGGCTAAACCAATGCATGGTTGAGCGATCCACGAGCGTGTCCTCGTAGCGAATGCTCGCTGGGGCGTCTGCGTCCTTGTGATAAGTCACAAAGATCGGGCACGTGGCCGATTCTTCGTCCACCCGGTACCCGTACATTGTTGACTCCAGGTTCTTGGACCAGTTCAGCAGCCGCGCTGCGTCCTTACGGGTGTAGGTCTTACCAACTAGGAAGGAATCCTGCTTGGCATACTGCTGGGCGTTGAGGAGTAGGCCGGTATGTAGGGCATCGTCAACGTGCGCCCGGAAACTAGTCTCCGGGGCGAGGTGCTGGCCGGCGTAGGAAAAGTAAATTCCGGCGAATGTTTCTCCTAGCTTGAACTGATTCCCATTCCGTACGACGATCGGTTGCCCCCCGTACTTCGCTGCGGTCTGCTCCTTGAACCAGGTGAGGTCAAGGACGCGTTCGACAGACTTCAGGGTCAGCTCCGAGACTGCGAGATCAGCATTCCAAGCGCGAACAACGTTTTTGAATTCATTGAGTTGCAAAGCGCCGTTGGGACCTCGATTCAGCAGTTCCCGGAGCAACAGCAGCTCTTGAGGTCTCTTCCCGTTCATGAGCTCGACAGTGAGCATTGAAAGGATTGCATCCTCCGCCGAGCTAGGGCCGGCGTCCACAAAGCGGAGTTCTTTGAGCAGTGCCCAGTAGTTACGTGCCTTATTGTCAGTAGCTGCAAGTACATAGGGGTCCATCGCCTCATGGAAGATGAAGTCCGCAAGTTGAGGGATTTTGCCAAGCCGAACCTGGAGCTTGTTGATCTCGTCTCGCCTCGTTCGGCGATCCGAGATTCGTGCCTTCCTCAGGGACTCGAGTACTCGGCGAGTGGACACCTCGTCGAAACTGACTGTGGAGTTGCCGGCCGTCGGGTGGCGACGGGTCCGGCGAAGCTTGTCGACGATTCGGTCCTTGTTGTGCGAACGGTCGCCGGTGAGAGCAATCGGGATCAGGTAGTTGTTCGCATAGTTGCCGATGAAGTCGATAACGCGCAGGGATCGCTTCCCTGTAGACCTTCTCAGTCCGCGACCCAGCTGCTGCGTGAAAATGATCGATGATTGGGTGCTGCGGAGAAGTACTACGACGTTGACTGAGGGGATATCGATGCCCTCGTTGAAAATATCGACGGTCAGGATGTAATCCAGGGCACCGGCTTCTAATTGTGCAACGGCGGTCTCGCGCTCCTGAGTCGTGTTCAGACCTGAAAGGGCGACGGTTCGGAGCCGTTTGCCGTGAACGATCCTCCTGTTTAACTGCGCCGAAAGCTCCGCGGCTTCGTCGTTGCGGCTGCAAAAGAGCAGCCCCTTCGTCCCCTGGGCAAACGAATACTCCCGCAGAGTTTGCACGATGTAGTCGACTCGAGCGTCAGAAACGAGTTCTGCCAGGTCGGAACGATCGCCGATAGATCCACGAGCGGTTTCGAAGTCGGTGACGCCGTAGTAGTCGAAGGGAACCAGCATGTGGTTCTCAAGCGCACCCTCAAGGCGGATCTCGTAGGGCACGTTGTAGTCAAAGAGCTCGAAAATGTTGAAGCCATCGGTTCGTTCTGGGGTTGCAGTGAGACCCAGCATGAACTCCGGTCGGAAGTGCTTCATTACCGCTTGGTAGGACTGCGCACCGGAGCGGTGGACCTCGTCGAAAATGATGAGATCGAACTGCAGCGGTGAGATCTCAGCTAGGTTCTCGGGCCGCGAGAGGGACTGGATCGTGGAGAATACGACAGTGCGATTCAGTTCCTTCTGCTGGCCGACGAAGAATCCAATGGCGGAGTCGTCGAGTTCGAGCACTGCCTTGAACGACTCCGCGGCTTTACGGAGGATTTGCTCCCGGTGCACGATGAACAAGACATTTCGCGGTTTCATTTGTCGGACCGCTAGGGCAGCCAGAATCGTCTTGCCCGTACCAGTGGCAGAGATAATCAGAGCACGTTTCTCTCCAGCGCTCACAACACTGTCGAGTTCCGCAAGCGCCTCGACCTGCATGGCGTTGGGGAGAATCCGCTCACCGGAGGCGCTGATCTCCAACGGCTGGTCGTCTTGAATAACGATTGTCCGTGTGCTCCGCTTCTTCTCGTATTCTTGAATCCACTCTTCGGTCAATGGACGAGCGGAGTCGAGGTGCTTCTGAGCTGCCTCATGCAACTGCCAAGCGATGTCACCATCTCGGTGAGTGGAAACGCGAAGGTTCCACTCCTGGTTGCTCATCAACGCATTTCGGGTGAGGTTCGAGCTGCCCACAAGCGCCGTGATGTGGTCGCGATGAGTAAAGATGTAACCCTTCGCGTGGTGCGGGACATCTTCCATGACGAAAACATCGACGTTATTCAGCGTGAGGAGTTCGCGGAACGCGGCTGGCTCGTTGAAGTCGAGATAGGTACCGGTGATGATCGTTCCGCGGCCGGAAAAGTTTTGGAGCTGCTGCTTGATCGTGCCGATGCCGTCGGCGGACACGAAGGCAACGGAGAAGATGAACTCGTCAGCATCCTCAAGTTCCGCGCGGAGAACGCCAAACATGGTCGACTCATCTTGATTCTCGATCAGCAGCGGGTTCTCAATGAGGTTTGCTGGCGTATCGCGGTCGATGAAACCGTGGTTCAGATCCGCGCGAAGCGAGGGCAGGGAGCGTTCCACGGTTACCCGAGTTGCTCAGTTACGAGTTCGACGGCCTCGATATCTGCTGGTGCCCACTCGAGCTTGCCGAGGTCAGCGGGGCCAACCCAGCGGATTTCGGCGTGTTCTGACACGGTGGGTGTGCCGCCCACCAAGGTGCAGTAGTAGGTAGAGAGGTTCACGATGCCGAAGTCGTATTCGTGGCTCGTGGTGACAATGTGCTTTCCGACTTCGACTTGAATCCCAAGTTCCTCGAAAAGTTCACGGGCGAGTGACGCCTCGGGGGTCTCACCTGGTTCGATTTTGCCGCCGGGGAATTCCCACATGCCTGCCATGGACATTCCCGGTCCTCGTTGCGCTGCGAGGACGAGACCGTCCCTCACAAGGACGGCACCGACAACATCGATCTGCTTAGGCATGGGGCTCATTCTAGGGGCAGGCACTGGAAACAAACGTCGAAAAGCGAAAGCCTCCACGAGGGAGGCTTTCGGGGAAGGGGTAAGACCTAGTCGGTGAGGCCGGTGGATTCGACGACCTCGCGCAGGGTCTTGGCGGAGGAAGCGAACTTCTCGTACTCGTCCTCGGAGAGGCGCAGCTCGACGACGTTGCGCACGCCGTGGCGGTTGAGGATGGTCGGGGTGCCGATGTAGATGTCCTCGAGTGCGTACTCGCCCTGGAGCAGCGCGGAGACCGGCAGGGCCACGTCCTCGTTGCGCAGGATCGCGCGGGTGATGCGGGCGAGCGCGGAGCCGATACCGAAGGAGGTGTTGCCCTTGCGCTTGATGATGTCGTAGGCGGCGTCGCGGGTCTGGACGAAGAGTTCGTCGATCTTGTCGTAGATCTCCGGGTTCTCCTCGGCCTCCTTCTCAAGCATGGAGTGCAGCGGCACGCCGGCGACGGTGCCGGTGGAGATGACGGGCAGCTCGGAATCGCCGTGCTCGCCGATGATGTAGTTGTGCACGGCGGACGGGGCGAGGTTGAAGTGCTTGCCCAGGTTGTGGCGCCAGCGCGCGGTGTCGAGCACGGTGCCGGAGCCGATGACCTGGTTGGACGGCAGGCCGGTCTGCTTCCAGGTGACGTAGGTGAGCACGTCGACCGGGTTGGTGGCCACGAGGTAGATGCCGTTGAAGCCGTTCTCCATCACCTGGGAGTTGATGGAATCGAAGATCTTCACGTTGCGGGCGACCAGGTCCAGGCGGGTCTCACCCTCGCGCTGTGCAACGCCAGCGCAGTTGACGATGAGGGCGGCGTCGCGGCAGTCCTCGTACGTGCCGACGGTGACCTTGATGTTGTTGCCGGAGAACGGGACCGAGTGGGAGAGATCCTCCACCTGAGCCCAGGTGAGCTCCTCGTTGAGGTCGATGATGGCCAGGTGGTCAGTCAGGCCCTGGTTGAGGATGGCGTATGCGTACGCGATGCCCACCGCGCCCGCGCCGATGAGCACAACCTTGGTGCCGGGGGTAACGGGGGCAGGGTGCAGGTTCGGTTCCGGAGTTTGCATAGGGAGACAGACCTTTCGGGGGAAGTAGCGAGTGATTCCGTTATTTGCAACTTCCAGACTACGCCTAAGGTCGCACTATTTCCGGTCGTAGACCGACGGCGCCTCGGCGATGGCCTGCGGGCGGCCGGTGACAAAGTAGAGGATCGTCATGAGGACGGTGAAGCCCACGCCCACCGCGAGCGCCAGGTGGTACTGCGGCAGCCACGCCATGATGCCGAAGGTGAACAGGATAAACGCCACCGCGAACCACTGGCCGTAGGGCCAGAAGGGGACTGGGAAGCGGAGGTTCTGTTCCTGCTGCGGTGTCATGTGGCGTCGGGAAGCGAGGTGCGCCAGGAGGATCATCAGCCACACGAAGACTGTGGCGAATGTCGCAAGCGCGGCGATGGTCTCGAAGACGTTGGGGAACACGGCGTTGAGCGCCACGCCGACGACGAGGACGATGAGCAGCGAGACTGTGGTCATCACCGGGATGTCTCGGATGGTCTTGGACATCGCGCGGGGTGCCAGGCCCTCGCGGGCGAGGCCGGTCAGGACGCGGCCGGTGCCGAAGAGGTCAGCGTTGATCGCGGAGAGCGCCGCCGTGATGACGACGACGTTGAGCAGCGCCGCCGCCCAGTTCACGCCCAAGGTGGTGAAGATCTGCACGAAGGGGGATTCCTCTCCCGTGATGGTGCGCCACGGGTTGAGGATGAGAATGATCAGGATCGCCAGGACGTAGAAGATGAGGATGCGCGCCGGGACGGTGTTCACGGCCTTGGGGATGGCGCGGTCCGGGTCGTCCGCCTCAGTGCCGGCGACACCGATGATCTCCGTGCCGCCGAACGCGAAGAGCACGAGGATGAACGCGGCGATCATGCCCTGCGGGCCGTTGGGGAAGAAACCGCCGTCGTTCCACAGGTTGTCGATGCCGGTGTGCGTGCCCGGGTCGCCCAGGTTGAACGCGAGGATGGCTGCGCCGCCGACGATCATGGCGACGACGGCAGCGACCTTGACCAGCGTGAACGCGAACTCCAGCTCGCCGAACCAGCGCACGCTGGCGAGGTTCGCCGCGCCGATGATGAGGAGCGTGACAGCAATCCACACCCAGCTCGGGGTTTCCGGGAACCAGAACTTCATGTAGATGCCGATTGCGGTGAGGTCTGCCAGGCAGACAATCATCATCTCGAACGCGAACATCCAGCCCGTGATGTAGCCGCCCAAGCCGCCGAGGTGCTCGCGGCAGTACACGGCGAAGGAGCCGCGAACCGGGTGGCGCACACTCATCTCGCCGAGCGCGCGGAGCATGAAGTACACCACCGCGCCGCCGAGCAGGTAGACCAGCAGCACGGACGGGCCGGCCGCCTGGATCGCGCCGGCGGAACCGTAGAACAGACCGGTGCCGATCGCCGAGCCGAGCGCGATGAAGTGGATGTGCCGGTGCGTCAACCCCCTCCGCGGTGCTGCTTGTGCTGGTTGCGTGGGCGCACTGGTAGCGCCGGAAACGGGGGATGACATGGGGCTTCGTCACACCTTTGGACTAGGCGGGAGAGTTATGACGTAAGAAGCATAACGCCTGGGCCGGAGTTTCCATGACGGGTGTCTAGGTGTTGGTTGGTTAGCGCTTCGGCGAGCCGGGAAAGAGAGGAGGCAAATCGGGTTTACGAATTCTCCGGGTCGCACTAAAATAGGGCATAGGATCTCACCGACTTTAGGTGAACCAAACCCGCCGCACCCCCTGCTGAATGCAGGGGGTGACGCGCTTCGCTACCCCTGTGATTTGTAACAGACCATAGCGACACATCGGTTGATATGGGGTTCGGAAACTTCTGAACACTGGGAGGTCCCGGAAACGCGAAATAGCAGAACACGGCGCATGTGGCGTACGCTGGGGCAACAATGACTATTTCCGAGAACGCCACCGGCGGCGAGTTTGAGCCGGATATGAATACGTCGGAAAATCAGGACAACCCGCAGGATGTCGTGGCCGAGCAGGCCGCAGCTGAGGACACCAGGGATGCGGGAGCTTCTGAGGAGACCGGCGCTGCGGAGGATTCCGCGGCCACTGCCGAAACTGAAGAGAACGAGATTTTGACCGTCGCCGATGTCATCGGTGACACCGAAGCTGAGCCGGCTGGGGCTGAGCCGGTAGAAGAGCCGGCTGAGGAAGACGAAGCTGACGAGGCTGAGGCGGCGGAACCGAACGTCGGTACGCAAGAGCCCGAGGAGGAGCCGCACGGGTTTGAGAACCTCGGCCTGCCGGAGCGCGTGCTGGAGGCGGTGAAGCACGTCGGCTTCGAGCAGCCGTCGCCGATTCAGGAGCAGACCATCCCGCTGCTGATGGAGGGCCGCGACGTGGTCGGCCTGGCGCAGACGGGTACGGGCAAGACCGCGGCGTTCGCGCTGCCGGTGCTGAGCCAGATTGATCCGTCGAAGCGCTACCCGCAGGCGCTGGTGCTCGCGCCGACGCGTGAGCTGGCGCTGCAGGTGTCGGATTCCTTCCAGTCCTTCGCGGACCACCTCGGCGGCATCCACATCCTGCCGATCTACGGTGGCCAGGCGTACGGCATCCAGCTCTCTGGGCTGCGTCGTGGCGCGCAGGTGATCGTCGGTACGCCGGGGCGCGTCATCGACCACCTTGAGAAGGGCTCGCTGGACATCTCCAGCCTGCGCTTCCTGGTGCTTGACGAGGCCGACGAGATGCTGAACATGGGCTTCCAAGAGGACGTGGAGCGCATCCTCGAGGACACGCCGGACGAGAAGCAGGTCGCGCTGTTCTCGGCGACGATGCCGGGTGCGATCCGCCGCATCTCCAAGCAGTACCTCAACGACCCGGTCGAGGTGACGGTTAAGAGCGAGACCCGCACCAACACCAACATCACCCAGCGCTACCTCTACACCGCGCACCGCAACAAGCTCGACGCCATCACCCGCATCCTCGAGGTGACCGAGTTCGAGGCGATGATCGTGTTCGTGCGCACCAAGCAGGAGACCGAGGAGATCGCGGAGAAGCTGCGCGCCCGCGGCTTCTCGGCCGCCGCCATCAACGGCGACATTGCACAGGCGCAGCGCGAGCGCACGGTTGACCAGCTTCGCGACGGCCGCCTGGACATCCTCGTGGCTACCGACGTCGCCGCCCGCGGCCTGGACGTGGAGCGCATCAGCCACGTGCTGAACTACGACATCCCGAACGACACCGAGAGCTACGTCCACCGCATCGGCCGCACCGGCCGCGCGGGCCGCACCGGCGAGGCGATCCTCTTTGTCACCCCGCGCGAGCGCCGCATGCTCCGCTCCATCGAGCGCGTCACCAACGCGACCATCGAGGAGATGGAGCTCCCGACTGTCGACGAAGTGAACGAGAGCCGCAAGGCCAAGTTCATGGACTCCATCACCGAGTCCCTGGAGGCCGGCGACCTGCAGGTGTTCAAGTCGATGGTGCGCGAGTACTCCGCCGCCAACAACGTGCCGATGGACGACATCGCAGCGGCCCTGGCCACCCAGGCACAGGCCGGCGACGAGTTCCTGATGAAGGAACCGCCGAAGGACAAGCGCGACCGCCGCGACCGCGAGCGCTTCGACCGCGAAGACCGCCGCGACCGCGAGCGCGGGGACCGCCGCGGGCGTTTCGACGATCGGGGCGAGCGACGCGACCGCGGCCGCAGCCGCTTCGAGCACGACGACGAGAACTTCGACACCTACCGTCTGGACGTCGGCAAGCGCCAGCACGTGCGCCCGGGTGCCATTGTCGGCGCCCTGGCCAACGAGGGCGGCCTGAGCTCCAAGGACTTCGGCCGCATCACCATCGGCGGCGACTTCACCTTGGTTGAGCTGCCGAAGGGCCTGGACCAGGCGGTGCTCGATCGCTTGGAGGACACTCGCATCTCCGGCCAGCTGATCAACATCCAGCGCGACCACGGCGCGCCGGCCAGCGGGCGTGATCGTAGTGACCGCGGTGATCGTGGTGGTTACCGCGGCGGCCGCGACCGCGACTTCGACCGTGACCGTGACCGCGGGGATCGCGGCGGGCGCGGCGGCTACCGAGGTGGCCGCGACCGCGATGACCGCGGCGGACGTGGCCGGGGCGGCTGGGACCGTGACCGTGACGACCGAGGTGGGCGCGGCGGTTACCGAGGCGGCCGCGACCGCGATGACCGCGGTGGTCGCGATGATCGCCGCGGCGACCGGGGAGACCGCGGCGGTTTCCGCGGCGGCCGCGACCGTTACTAGCGTCGGCTAGCGTCGGCTAGCGTCGGTTTCGAGACCCTCGTCCCTTCCGGGGCGGGGGTCTTTTTCGTTGGTGGGGCGGGCGGTAGTGGACTACCCGTTTGCTGGGAGTCGTCGTAAAGCGAAAAGTGTATTGCCTGTGCACTACGCTGATGGTGTCGTAATCCTCTCTCCCAGAAAGCCTGTGAATATGAAGCGTTCCCGCACCCTTCTTGCTGCGCTCGGTGCCACTGCCATCCTGGCTAACCCGATGCAGGCCGTCGCCGCCGTGCCCACCACCCCGACTCAGGGCGATGCGATTCTTCTCGACGGGGGTCTGACCTGCACCATCGGTTACAACGACGCCGCGAAGGGCGTGAGCTACACCGCCGCGCACTGCGGCAAGGACGGCGCGCGCGTGAGCCTGGTTGACCGCAGCGTCCCAGGCGCCACCTACGGTGTCAACCTGTCCCAGCCGATGGGCACGCTGCGCCACTCCAAGAACTTCGACGGGATGTGGAGCAATGACATCGCCACCATCGAGTGGGACAAGGGCGTGAAGCTGGGCGGCAACCCGTACTCCGGCGACACCGTGCTCAAGGTCTCCAGCATGAAGCGGGGCGACAAGGTTTGCTACCACGGCGAAACCTCCCACACCGGCACGAAGAACACCAGCTGCGGCACGTTCTTCGCCGCGACGGATGAGCATTTCACCATGCGCAGTACCGCACCCTCCCGTGCGGGCGACTCGGGTGGCCCGATTTTCGTTGAGGGCAAGGGCCTGGTGGGCATCATCTCCCGCGGCCCGGATGAGCTGGGCAAGGCCGGCTGGGTGCAGATCGGTCCCCTGCGCATCCCGGCGAAGGACTACATGTGGGCGACCACGCTGAATGACAGCAAGAAGCTCACCCAGGCCCAGATCGAGGCTGCGATCAAGGGCGCCGCGGGCGTGGACGAGGCTGGTGTGGTCGACGGCCTGATTGACACCGCCGGCGGCCTGAGCTCCAAGCTGGGTCTGGAGGGCTCCTCCGGTTCTTCCAGCGGTGAGACTGTGGGCAACTCCGGCAAGTCGATTGGTGAGATCGTCGCCATCGTGGTGCCGATCCTCACCGTGCTGGGTGCGATCGCCGCATTCGCGGGCAAGTTCATCCGCTTCTAACCGCACACAACATAAAAGCCCCTGTTCACCGCGGTGAGCAGGGGCTTTTCGACGTTTGTTTTAGGCCGGTGCCGGCAGGAACATCAGGATGAGGATGATGAACCAGAGCAGGTTGAAGATGCCGGCGCCGGCTGCTGCGCCGCCCTTGGCCTTCTCGAAGTTGCTGGTGACATCGGACGGGTCGGCGTCGGCCGGGTTGAGGGCGCCGAGGGAGCCCATCATCTTGCGCTGCTTCGGAATCACGAGGCCGTAGAGCAGGCCCCAGGCGATGACGGCGAGCACGATCGAGGTGTGCAGGAAGAAGTTCGTCTTGTACGTGTCCCAGTCGAACGCCAGGACCACACCGCCGAGGAGCGGCACGAGGAGGGACAGCATGCCGTAGGTGGTGGTGATGCGGTGCAGCACGGATGCGCGGCCGGTGGACTCTTCGCCGCCGGCGCGGGCCTTGGCGGCCTCGCCCGGGAACATGGACGTGGCTACCATCACGGGGCCGAGCAGCATGATCGCCGCTGCGACGTGGATGAAGATGAATACTGTGGTCATGTCCGCTTACTCTACGGCACGCGCGGGTATTCCTCGCGCGGTGTCAGGAAGCGTCGGGAAGCGAGGCCCTGGAAGCCGGCGCAGGCGCGGCGCATCGCGCGCTGGTCCGGGGCGGGCAGGGGCAGGGCGTACTGCTTGGCGACGCTCGCGAGCTGGCGCGCGTACGCACAGCGGGCGCGGCGCTCGGGCGGGAGCCACTCGGAGGGCAGCATGTCGGATTTCGCCTGGTTGGCGGCCGAGGATGTGACGATGAGGTTGGCCGGATCATTGGCGAAGGCGAGGCGCTTCTCGCGGGGCCAGGCGTAGGCACCCATGTCCCACGCGGCGGCGAGGGGGTAGAGGTGGTCCAGCTCCACATCGCCGGGGAGGATGGGCTCGCCGGTGTAGGGGTCGCGGATGGGGGCGGCATCCCAGGCAGCATACGGGATGTGGCAGGAGACGGCGGCGCCGGCCTGCTGCCAGGCGTGGGCCATGGCTGTTGTGCGGGTGTCGCAGCCGTCGGAAAGCGGGGCCCAGGTGCCGAAGGCGGCCGTTCTGTCGTAGCCGAGGACGGTGTGACGGATGGGTGGGGAGGGGACGTCGATACGCAAAAGCCCCGTCGGGAACGGGGCGATGGCGATGGTGCAGAGGGTTAGAAGTGCTAGATAGAGTCTCACACCTTAGTTAGACGCTGGGTGCGGCGCTGCGGTTCCCTCCATGGCGTCGCTGAAGGTGGCCTCGGGGTGGGCGAGGGCGTATTCGGTGACGGCGACGGCGCGGTCGAACTCGGCGGCGACACCCGGTTTGGGCTGCGTGAACAGGGAGACGGCGACCATGGCGATGGTGGCGAAGATGACACCCGGGACGATCTCGTAAATCATCGCCGAGGTGGCGGGGACGGAGCCCCAGATGAACACGGTGAGCGCGCCGACGACCATGCCCGCGATGGCGCCCGGCGCGGTGAGGCGCTTCCAGTACAGCGACGCCACGACCACCGGGCCGAATGCGGCGCCGAAGCCGGCCCACGCGAAGCCGACGAGGCCGAGGATGGTGTCGGAGGGGTTGACGGCCATGAGCATGGCCGCGATGGCGACGAGGACGACCATGGTGCGGGAGAGCACCAGCAGGGTGGTCTGGGAGGGCTTTTTGTTGAAGATGCGGTAGAGGTCCTCGATGAGCGCGGAGGAGGTGATGAGCAGCTGCGAGGACATGGTGGACATGATCGCGGCGAGCACGGCGGTGAGGATGATGCC
This sequence comes from Corynebacterium stercoris, assembly GCF_024160105.1. GTDB lineage: Bacteria > Actinomycetota > Actinomycetes > Mycobacteriales > Mycobacteriaceae > Corynebacterium > Corynebacterium stercoris. Next base: position 119,011 of record NZ_JAMFTQ010000003.1, on the reverse strand, counting down.
GGCGATCAGCGGGTGGAACATCAGGCGCGCGAGGTCGAGGAAGATCGTCTCGAAGTTGGTCTGGTCGGTGACGCTGGCGGACTTCTGGGAGAAGTACACGGTGGACACGAGCGCGGTGAAGATGGCGCCGATGTAGCAAATGGCGACCCAGATCATGCCGGTGCGGCGGGCGGAGCGGGCCTCGGCGGGGGAGCGCAGCGCCATGAAGCGGGTGACGATGTGGGGCTGGCCGAAGTAGCCCAGGCCCCAGGCGAGGTTGCCGATGATGGTGGCGGCGGAGACGCCGGCGACCATGTTGAAGTAGGTGGGGTTGCCCTCCGGGTGCGGGCCGTAGGCGTTGTCGGTGGCCCAGGTGAAGATGTCGGCCGGGTTGTCCAGCGCGAACAGGGCCATGATGGGGACGATGATGAGGGCGAGGAACATGAGCCCGCCCTGCACGACGTCGGTGTAGCTCACGGCGAGGAAGCCGCCGATGAAGGTGTAGAGCACCGTGATGGAGCCGACGATGAGCATGCCCGTCAAGTAATCGCCGCCGAAGGTGGACTCGTAATAGCGGCCGCCGGAGACCATGCCGGAGGAGACGTAGAAGGTGAAGAAGAAGATGATGATCACCGCGGCGGCGAAGCGCAGGATGCGCGAGGTGTCGTGCGTGCGGTTCTCGAAGAAGCTCGGCAGCGTGATCGAGTTGTTGGCCACCTCGGTGTAGGAGCGCAGACGCGGGGCGACCCACTTCCAGTTCGCCCAGGTACCGATGAACAGGCCGATGACAATCCACAGCTCGCTCATGCCGGCGACGAACAGCGCGCCGGGCAGGCCCATGAGCAGCCAGCCGCTCATGTCGGACGCGCCCGCGGACAGTCCGGCGACGAGCGGGTTGAGGCCGCGGTCGCCGAGCACGTAGTCGTCATACTTCTTGGTTTGCAGCCACGAGTAGAAGCCGATGCCCACCATCACGCCGAAGTACAGCACGATGGCCAGCACGAGCCAGAAGTTCTCAGTCATGTCTCTCCCTTCGCACGAATGCCTAGAGCGTACTGCATGAGCATTCGCGCATATTATGCTCCCGCGCCATTGCGGCCAGGTGAGTTACCATGATTGGCATGCCTAAATACCTCCTCCACGGGCTGTGGCTGCCTGGGTCCGGCCTCAACCTGTGGGTTGAGCAGGTCGAAGGCCACCGCATCATCACCATGGAGAAGGTCCCGGCGGGCACGTTCCCGGCCGCCGTGCACACGCTCCTCGACGCATCCCGCTTCCGCCGCCGCGCCAACATTCAGCTGCAGACACCGCGCGGCAAGCAAGTCACCTTGATGGCGCCGACGGCGGCGCTGACCCCCAACGACACGATCCGTTTTCTGGCCAGCCTGGAATTCCTGGACTCCGACTCGCCGGCGGCGACGCAGGCGCAGCGCGAGGCGATCGCGCCGGACCTGTACTGGCTGATCCGCATGTACGTCGGCCTGACCCAGTTCGTGAAGGCGGGCCGGGTGAGCATCCACGTGCCCAAGCGGGAAAACCAGTTCTTCGCCCAGTGGCAGCTGGGCACCGGCGTGGCCGAGCGCGGCTGGCTGGCGGAGATGCTCGCCGCCGCGCCGGGCGTGCTCGTGGCCAACAACGGCGGCTTGAGCGAGGATATGGCGACGACGCTGACGCACTGGATTGCGTCGGCACGCTTGCGCTCCGCAGGAGTGCTGGACGTGGAGCGCACGCACGCGCTGCACGACTTCGTGAACTCCCTGATCATGGGCGCGCCGCTGCGCCGCGGCGACGTGGCGCTGGCGCGCCGGGTGGGGCAGTGGAACGGCTCCATTACCGCGGTGAACCTGCAGCTGGTGTTCATCGTGGCGGAGCCCGCGGACGCGATCGGGGCGAACAAGAGCACGGTGTGGCCGGTGCGGGTGCAGGTGCGCTCGGGCACGGATTCGCCGCGCCCGGTGAGGCAGTACGACTTCGACGGCCAGACGGCGCAGCGGCTGCGCTCCGAGCTCACGCGCGCGATCTCGGTGACCGATCTGGTCAACCCGGTGATGCACCCCAAGCCCGCGGCGGTGCCCGAAAGCCCCGAGGACGGCGACTGGGACATCTACCTCACGTTGGAGGAGATCGGGGACTTTGTCACCAACGAGGCCTCGCGCCTGCGCTCCGCCGGGTTCACGGTCATGCTGCCGCGCGCGTGGGCGAAGGCGGAGACGAGATCCAAGCTCACGGTGTCCCGCCCGGCGAACCCGTACGACTCCTCGACGGTGACGCGCCTGGGCTTCGACACGCTGATGCAGTACGACTGGCACATCTCCGTCGGCGGCGTCGAGCTCACGGACGAGGAGATGGCCGAGCTGGTCAACTCCAAATCCGGGCTGGTGCAGCTGCGGGGCAAGTGGGTGCTGGCGGACAAGGCGGAGATCACCCGCACCGCCAAATACATGCAGCGCCTGCGCAGCGCGGAGGAGTCCGAGGGCGAGGTCACGGCGGCGGAGCTGCGTCAGCTCGCGCTCGAGGCGGCGGGCGAGGACGAGGCGATCGAGTTCGCCGGTTCCACTTGGTTCACCTCGCTCGTCGGCGGCACCGACCGGCCGGCCCCGGAGCGCGTGAGCGTGCCGACGACCGTCCAAGCCCACCTCCGCGACTACCAGCGCCGCGGCGTGGACTGGCTCTACTTCATGTCCCGCAACAACCTCGGCGCGATCCTCGCCGACGACATGGGCCTGGGCAAGACCCTGCAGCTGCTCACGCTGCTCGCGGTCGAGGCGGAGACCGGCACTCGCCAGGGCCCCACGCTCGTCGTCGCACCGACGTCGGTGGTGGGCAACTGGGCGCGCGAGGCCGGCAGGTTCGTCCCCGGCATGCGCGTGGTGGTCCACCACGGCACCCGCCGCCTCCACGGGCAGGAGCTTATCGACGCCTGCTCGGAGGCCGACCTCGTGGTCACCTCCTACGGCGTTGCGAACCGGGATGTGAAGGACCTGGCCCAAGTGCAGTGGGATCACGTGGTCCTCGATGAGGCGCAGGCGATCAAGAACGCGGGAACACGGTCGTCGAAAAGCGTGCGTGCCCTGCCGGCGCGCCACCGCATCGCGCTGACCGGCACCCCGATCGAGAACAAGCTGGCGGAGCTGCGCAACCTGCTCGATTTCGTGAACCCGGGAATGCTGGGTTCGCAGACGTTTTTCCGAAACCATTTCGCGAAGGCGATCGAGTCCGGGCGCGACGAGGCGCTGGCAGACGAGATGGGGCAGCGGCTGCAGCGGCTTACCGCGCCGTTCATCCTGCGCAGGTTGAAGACGGACCCCGCGATTATCGACGATCTCCCGGACAAAGCCGAGCACGTGATCAGCGTCGACATGACTGCGGAGCAGGCCGCGCTGTACACGGCGCTCGTGGACGCGATGCAGCGCGAACTCAGTGAGCGCGAGGGCATGGCGCGAAAGGGCCTGGTGCTCTCGACGATCACGCGCATCAAGCAGATTTGCAACCACCCGGCGCACTTCTTGGGCGACGGCTCGCCGGTGACGGTGAACGGGGTGCACCGCTCCGGCAAGGTGGAGCGGCTGGTGGAGATCCTGGACCAGGCGCAGGCGAGCGGGCAGCGCGTGCTGGTGTTCACGCAGTACAAGGCGTTCGGCGACATCCTGCAGCCGTATTTGTCGACGTATTTGGGCGAGGACATCCCGTTCCTGCACGGCGGCGTGGGCAAGTCCGGGCGCGACGCGATGGTGGAGCGCTTCCAGGCGCTCGACGGCCCACGCGCGATGCTGCTCAGCCTCAAGGCCGGCGGCACGGGCTTGAACCTCACCGCAGCGTCGGTGGTGGTTCACATGGACCGCTGGTGGAACCCGGCGGTGGAGAACCAGGCGACGGACCGCGCGTACCGCATCGGCCAGGAGCGCGACGTGACTGTGTACAAGATGATCACGCGCGGCACCATGGAGGAATCCATCCAGGATGTCCTCGACGGCAAAATGCAGCTTGCGGGCGTGGTCGGCGAGGGAGAGGGCTGGATCACGGAACTGGACACCGAGGATCTCGCCCGTTTGATCAGCTTCAGGGGGCAGCATGGCTAAGGGCGTGCGCGGATCAGACGACAACGTCATCTACGCGAACTTCGGGGCGAAGCGGCGCGTGTACACCGCCGAGGAGACGGGTGCGCCGCAGCTGGAGCAGGCGGCGGCCAGCATGTCGCCTGCGGCGATGCGGCTGCTCAACGCGGCGCTGCGCCAGACGGACGCGGGACGCGCCAAACGCGGCCACCAGTACGCCGCCAACGGGCACGTGCTGGACGTGCGCTACCGCACCGGCCGCGTCGACGCGAAGGTGGCGGGCAGCCAGAACGAGCCTTTCGACGTGACCATCCTCCTGCCGCCGCGTGGGAACCGGGAACTGCAGCAGGCCGTCAACGACCTGGCCGCCGCGCCGGGCGCGCAGGGCAGGGCAGAGCGCGGCGACTTCCCCGACGCATTCTTAGACGTGATGCTGGCCAAGAAGGGCACGGAGGTGCATTTCATCTGCGACTGCCCGGATTCCGCGGCGGTGTGCAAGCACGGGGTGGCGCTGGCCGAGGTAGCGGCGGGCGGCATCGACACCCAGCCGCTGCTCGTTTTCGCCCTGCGGGGCATGAGCGCGAACATCGTCGAGGAGCTGCTGCGCCGCGGCGCCCACAACCTGGCGCAGTCGAATGCGGAGGCCGGCTCGCCCTACTTCTGGGCGGGGCGCGAGCTGCCGGCGCTTCCCAACCCGAAAGTCGCCCCGATGATCGACGATTCCGATCTCCAGCTCCTGCGCGCCGCCATGGGGTCCGTGAGCTTCACCAACATCGACCAGATGTTCGCAGTTTCCGACATTGAAAAGCTCTACGACATGCTCGTCGACGGGGAGTAGGTGAGCTTTTTACTCTGGCTCCGGTGGGGTTGCTGGGGTAGCGTGGAAGTAAACGTCGTTAATGCACGCAAAGGAGGTTTCCAGTTGAAAACCACATCAACCGGAGAGCGGCTGCTCGATGCCTTCACGGAGATACGGCGCCACGTTGCGGCACGCGGGCAGATGCTGAGCGAGGACGAAGCGATGCGTGTGGCGCTTGAAGAAATAACTCTCGCTCGAGACGAAGGGCAAGTGCACTCGCAAGAGCGAGCGGTGTAGAAACAAGGGGGCTACTCGGGGTGGGGGTTGAAGAGGGGCGGCTGGTAAGGATGGAGACCATGGCGCACGCTGTCACCTTCATCCACACCTCCGACCTGCAGATCGGCATGACCCGCAGTTTCCTGCCCGCCGAAGCGCAATCGCGTTTCGACGATTCCCGCCTCCGCGCGGTTGAGAAACTCGGCGCTTTGGCCACGGAGCACGGCGCCGAGTTCATCGTCGTCGCGGGCGATGTGTTCGAGCACAACGCGCTGGAGCGCGCCACGCTCGGCCGCGCGCTTGAGGCGCTTCGCAAGCTGCCCGTGCCGGTGTACCTGCTGCCCGGCAACCACGACCCGCTGGTGGCGGACTCCATCTTCGCTTCGACGGAGGGCATCGAGGGCGTGACCGTGCTGGGTTCCTCCGAACCGATCCAGGTGCGAGAGGGCGTGGAGATCGTGGCGGCGCCGCTGATGACGAAGTACCCCTCCGAGGACCTCTGCGCCCGCGCGATCCGCGACCTTAAGCCGAGCGAAAACATCCGCATCCTGGTCGGCCACGGCCAGGTGGAGGGCTATGGCAAGGAAGAGACCGCGGCGCTGATCAACCTGCCGTGCCTGGAGGCGGCGCTTGATAACGGCACCATTGACTACGTCGCGCTCGGCGACACGCACTCGTCCCAGTCGCTGGGGGTATCGGGGCGCGTCTGGTTCTCGGGCTCGCCGGAGACGACGGATTTTCTGGAGCGCGAATCCGGCGGCGGTGAGGCGGATTCGGGCAATGCTCTGGTAGTAGGCGTCGAAAAGCAAGGGCTCTCGTCGGATGTGCGGGTGGAGAAGGCGCCGACCGGGGCGTGGGCGTTCGAGGCGCGCGCGTGGGAGGTCGCGGACGCGGCGGACGTTGAGCAGCTCATCGCCGACCTGCGCGAGTACCCGAACAAGGACCGCACCGTGGTGAAGTACGCCATCACCGGCACGCTGGGGCTGGAGGCGAACGCGACGCTGCAGCGCGAGCTCGCCGCGCTGGAGCCGGTGTTCGCGGCGCTGTACGAGCGCGAGCGCCTCGCCGACCTGCGCCTGGCGCCCAGCGACGAGGAGCTGGAAAACGTGCCGCTTTCCGGCTACGCGCGCGAGGCGATGCACGAACTTGTGCAGCGCTCCGCAACTGGTGCCGATCCCGCCGCGCGCGACGCGGTGAACCTGCTGTTCCGCTTGTCGACGGAGGTCTAACCCATGCGCATCCATTCCTTGAACGTTGCGAATTTCCGCGGCATCGAGCACCTGGAACTGAGCGATCTGCCCGAGACTGGCGTGGTGGTGATCCACGGCTGCAACGAGGCGGGCAAGTCGAGTGTGCTCGACGCGCTCGACCTGGTGCTGCGCGAGCGCTCCACCTCGAAGAAGAAAGAGGTGAAAGCGTGCGCGCCGGTGGGGCGCGACGTCGCCCCCGAGGTGACACTTGCGGCCACGGTGGGGGAGTACGACTTCACCATTCGCAAGCGGTGGCTGAAAAGCCCGCAGTCTGAGCTGACGATCACCGCGCCGCGGCCCCGCAAACTCACCGGCCGCGAGGCCGACGACGAGCTGGAGCGCATCCTCGAAACCTCCATGGACCGCGACCTCGCTGCCACCCTATTTCTGCGCCAGGGCCAGCTGGATCCGGGGATCGCGGCGGCGGGAATCCCCTCCATCAGCAAGGCCCTCGAGGCAGCCGCGGGGGACGGCGCGGGCGCCGAGGACACCGAACTCATGGCCGCGGTGGAGAAAGAGTACGCTCGCTACTGGACACCGGGTGCCGCGCCCAAGGCCGGGTACAAGGAGCTGTTTCACGCGGTGGACGCGGCACGCGAGGACCGCGACCGGCTGAAAACCCAGGTGGCGGAGCTGGCGCGCTATGTGGACGAGCACGCCCGCCAGGTGGAGCAGGTCGCCGCCGCCGAGGCCGAGCTGCCCCAGGCCCGCGAGGAGGCCGCGGCGCGCGCCGCGGAGGCCGCCGAGGCCGCGCAGCTGCTCCAGCGCGCCGAGTCAGCGGGGGAGCAGCTCGCCCGCGAGCTGGTGACCTTGCAGCGCGCGGAACAAGACATCGCCGCGCGCGAGACCGTGCGCGAGCGCGCCACGGAGCTTGAGCGCCAGGCAGGCGAGCTGCAAGGGCGCGTGGCACCCGCGCGCGAGGCGGCGGCCGCGGAGGAGACGAAAGCCGCGGAGCTCACTACTGCCCGCGACACCGCAAAAGAGGCCGTGGCCACCGCCCGCGAGGAGGCCCGCCGCGCCGGGCGGGTGCGCGAACTGGTGCGCGTGCGCCGCACGCTTGCGAGCGCCACCGAGCAGCTCCGCCGCGCGGAAGAGGCCGATGCGGAGGTAACCGAGCTGACGGCGGCCGCGCCCGAGCGGCCGGTGAGCGACAAGGACGTGCGCGCCCTCGAAGCGGCCGAGACTGAGGTGGCGCTGCGCCGCACGCTGCTCGACGCCGCCGCCGCGCGCCTTGAGGTCGCCGGCCCAGACGGGGCTTTCGTGCGTGTCGACGGCGCCGAGGTAGCCCTCGACGCGGGGAAGGCCTCAGTGCCTGTCGTGGACGGGACTGAGCTGGCGCTCGGCGATTTCACGGTGGTGTTCAGGCCCTCGCGCGCGGACCGTGGCGGCCAGGATGCCGCCGAGGCGCTCACCAAAGCCGAGCGGGAGCTGCAGGAACTGTTGGAGGCCGTGCGCTGCGCGAGTGTTGCCGAGGCCCGCACCCAGCGCGACCTGCACGCCGAACACGCCGCCGCACTTACCGCGGCGCGCCGCCGCCGGGACGACCTGCTCAGCGGCAAGGACGTGGCGATGATGCGCGCCGAGGTGGCCGCACTCACCGCCCGCGTAGCGGAACTGGCTGAGGCCGCCCCGGGTGTAGATGGGGTGGACGAGGCGGCGGCTGAAGCAAACGTCGATACGCAGGAAGTTGCGCTGAGCAACGCCGAGCGCGAGCTGGAGCAGGCCGAGGCCGCGCTGCGCCCCTACCTCGAGCGTCCCGCGGCGGCCGAGCTCGCGCGCGTGGACGTGCTCGCCGAGGCGAAGGACGCGGAGCTCGCTGCCGCGCGCGCCGAGCTGGCCAAGGCCGAGGAGGCGCAGCCGGGCGACGCGCTCAAGGCTGCGCTGGAGGCGGCGCGCGCTGCGGTGGCGGAGGCGAAGCAGGAGGCGGACGCGCTCGCGGAGGCGGCGCGCGCCGCGCACCCTGAGATTGCGGACGGCCTGGCGCAGGGTGCGGCGAACCGGGTGGCGAGCCTGGAGCAGCGCCACGCGGATGCGCGCAGCAAGATTACGGAGCTTGCCGGGCGCATCGAGATCGCCGCTGGCGTGGCTGAGCGTGCCGACCGTGCCGAGGCCGCGTTGGAGAAGGCGAAGTCCGAGCTCGAGCGCACCACGCGGCGCGCCGAGGCGGCGAAGCTGTTGTACGAGACGATGCGCACCCACCGCGACGCAGCGCGCGCGAAATACGCCGCCCCGTTCAACCAGGCGCTGCGCAAGCACGCGCGGGTGCTCTACGGCCCGAGTGTGGACTTCACCTTTGGCGACGCGTTGGACATCACCGAGCGCACTGTGGACGGCACGCCGATTCCGCTGGCGGAACTCTCCGGCGGCACGAAGGAGCAGCTGGCAATTCTCGCGCGGTTCGCAATCGCGGACGTTGTGAGCGCCAGCGGTGATACCGCGCCCGTGCCGGTGGTGGTGGACGATGCCCTCGGCGCCACGGATCCGGAGCGCTTGCGGCGCATGAACGTGCTGTTCGGGGACGTGGGCAAGCGCGCGCAGGTGTTGGTGTTCACGTGCTTCCCGCAACGCTTCGATATGGTCGATGCAGCGCAGCGCGTGGCCATCGACGATTTGAAGCTCCCGCGGGGGTAGCGGGGGCGAAGTTAGGCAACCCTGAAGAAGTGCTTATTGACGGGACGTGTCAATAAGCGCCTGCCCGGTGTTATATTCTCCGCATGGCAAACACGGCACACTGGCTGACCGACGAAGAGCAGGAGCTTTGGCGGCTCATGATCACTGCGGCGGGCAAGATCTCCCGCACCATCGACGACGCGCTGCAGACCACCTCGAATCTCAGCAGCTCCGAGTTCGCTGTTTTGGTCGTGCTCTCCGAAGGCGAGGATCGGGAGTGCCGCCTCCGCGACCTGTGCACCGCGCTCTCGTGGGACCGCTCCCGCGCCTCCCACCTCGTCTCCCGCATGGAGCGCCGCGGGTTGGTGACGAAGGGCCCGTGCCCGGATGACGCGCGCGGCGTGCTGGTCACCCTTACCGACGAAGGCATGGAGCGCATCGTCGACGCCGCTCCCGACCACGTCGAGGTTGTGCGCCGCCTGGTGTTCGACGGCCTCGAGCTGGTCAACGTCGACGACGTGAAGCGGCTCCTGAACAACATCCTCGAGACGGACGTCTCCGACCTTCTGGCGAAGAACGACGAGACCGACGACGAGGTTGAGGCCGGAAAATCAGGGTGCGTATCGGGGTAAACCCCGTTGCCGTGATCCGTATTACTGCGGACAATGGGGAGTGAAAGCTAAACAAACCCCATTGAAAGGTGAACCACCATGAGCACCCCGTACCCCGCTCCGCAGCCCGAGAAGAAGCTCACCCGCTCCATGACCGACAAGAAGATTGCCGGTGTCTGCGGCGGCATCGCCAACTACCTCGGTGTGGACTCCACGCTGGTCCGCATCGTCTTCGTCATCCTCGCCCTCGGCGGTGTCCTGCCGGGCGTGCTGGCATACGGCATTTCCTGGTTGATCATGCCGGCGGAGTTCTAGGACTTCGCTTTCCGACGACACAAACGCGGCGACCATGTACCGGTCGCCGCGTTTGTTGTTTTTGGGGTCTGAGCACCCCAGTTGGAGTGGCTACTGCTTGATGCCGGATGCCTCGATCTCGATCTCGACCTTCTCGCTGACCAGCATACCGCCAGAGTTCAGCGGGGCCTGGAAGTCGATGCCGAACTCGGTGCGGTTGATGGTGGTGCGAGCCTCGAAGCCGATGCGGGTGTTGCCGAACGGGTCCTCCTCGACACCGAAGGTCTCGACATCGAAGGTGACCGGCTTGGTGGTCTCCTTGATGGTGAGGTCGCCGGTGACGGTGCCGTTACCTGCAGCGTCGACATCGAAGCCGGTGGCGTTGAAGGTCATCTCCGGGTACTGCTCGACGGCGAAGAAGTCCTCGCCGCGCACGTGGGCATCGCGGTCCTCATTGCGGGTATCGATGCTGGCGGTGCGGACGGTGCCGGATGCGGAGCTCTCGGCCGGGTTCTCGGCGATGGTCAGCGTTGCGTCGAAGTCGGAGAACTCGCCACGGACCTTGGTCACCATTGCGTGGCGGACGATAAAGCCGATGGAAGTGTGGGCCGGATCGATGGTGTAGGTGCCGGTCAGGTTGGACATGGGATTCCTCTCGTTACTTGTTGACATGCCACATACGTGCGGCGGCACCGATGCTAGTGCTGGTTCAAAGCTGCGTCAACAAAATCGCCGAGCGAAAATATGTGCTGTTGTCGCAACTTTGCCGGAATCTCTGCCATTGCTGCTACTTCCACTGCTCTCTTGAGCAGCACACACAGCTGCAGCGCTACCCGGAACTTGACTAGTTCAGTGCTCACTGTATAGTTCAGCACATGCTGACTATTGCTTCGCGTCTCGACGTGATGAACCGCCTGGGTCGTGCACTGGCCGACCCCACTCGATCCCGGATCATCTTGACCCTGCTCGACCATCCCGCTTATCCGGCGGAACTGGCTCGAGCTCTGGACCTGACACGCCCGAATGTGTCCAACCACCTGGCATGCCTGCGCGATTGCGGGATCGTCGTCTCCGAGCCCGAGGGTCGTCGGACACGATATGAGATCGCCGATCCGCACCTGGCGCAGGCGCTGACGACACTGGTCGATGTCACCCTGGCAGTAGACGAAGACGCCCCGTGCATGGATCCTGCCTGCACGCTTCCCGGATGCGACGTAGCTGGGGAGAGCGCGTAATGCTCACCACGGTCTTGCAGGCGATAGGCCTGTTCGCAGCTACCAACATCGACGACATCATCGTGCTCTCCCTCTTCTTCGCGCGAGGGGCAGGCCAGAGCGGCACCACCGCCCGTATTCTGGCCGGCCAGTACCTCGGATTTGCCGGCATCCTCGTCGCCGCGATCCTTGTGACCATCGGCGCCGGAGCATTTCTGCCCCCGGCAGCCATTCCATACTTTGGTCTCATCCCTCTGGGCATCGGCCTCTGGGCCGCATGGGAGGCCTGGCGCGGAGACGATGACGACGATGACGACGAGGCCAAGGTTTCCGGCAAGAAGGTCGGCGTAGGGACAGTCGCAGGCGTCACTTTTGCCAATGGCGGCGACAACATCGGTGTCTACACCCCTGTCTTCCTCAGCGTGGAACCTCTCGCAGTAGTCGCCTACTGCGTTATCTTCCTCGCGCTCGTTGCGGTCTTGGTGGCCCTGGCAAAATTCGTCGCCACCCGCCCCCCGATCGCGGAAGTGCTCGAACGCTTTGAGAACATCCTCTTTCCCATCGTTCTCATCGGCCTCGGCATCGTGATCCTCGTCAGCGGCGGAGCTTTCGGGCTCTGACGTAGCGACAGTGTTCCAAACGGCCTCGACCGGGCGCACCCCTCTCGGTTTAGGCCCCAACAACTACCCGCAGCCAGTCCTGCGTGATCGCAGCAACAAGACCGCCATAGAGCGCTGCAAAAACCGCGCCACCAGTTGAACGAGGCCACAGCTTCTGAGTGCACGCGCCCCTACTGGTTTGCCACGGGTTTAGTGGAGGGTGGGAATTTGGGAAAGGAACCCTACATATGCCCTCGAAGTACACCCCTGAGTTGAAGCAGCGCACCATCGAATTGGTGCTGCACGGGCAAGCTCACCCTCACACGTCTCGCGGTGCGATATCCTGCATCGCCGGCGAGCTCGGAATGAGTACGGAAACTCTTCCGCGGCTGGGCCCGCGCTCATAAACAATCCGGCGCGACAACCCGAGCAGGAACGCAGTATTACGACCCCGGCCCTCACGGCACTAAGCGAGGAGGTAATGTTGGCGCTTTTCCCAGGTTATGGTTATGGGACGAAGCTCTAGATAGATTTTTCCCCATACCGCACCTTCCCTGTCTAGCAGTACCCGTTATCATTCGAAGCGTGAACCCACTGCCAAAGCTTGACGGGAGAACGTTGCACCCTCTCGATGCTGCTATCGGCATGACTGCGCGTTCCGAAGAGTTTTCTGCTGCCTACGTAGCCCAGGTTTGCGCCCAGGATGGGTTCCAGTTCATCACGCACCGCCAGGACTATCAGGCAATTGACGGGGACATCGTCTTTCGAGAGACTAACCTGCGTGTGCAGCTGAAAAGCACAACTCAGGAGAAATATTGGAAGGACAATTTCTCGTTCCCTCTCTACAAGGAGTGGCTTGAGAAATGGGCCGTGTCGAAAATCCCAGTAATTCTGGTTCTGGTGGTTATCAACTCGCCGGACGGGATATGGGCAAACCATGATAACGACTTGCTGAGTTTCCCTGTCCGCGGGTATTGGACCCGGGTCGATGACTTCGCGAAGAACAACCTGTATATGGAAGCCCAGTCCAAAGTCGTGAGTTTGGGTACGGAAGATCGCGTGACATCTCATTCCATTCGTGACTGGCACGATGTCGCTATGAGCGCTTTTGGGGGAGGTGTTTAAGCCATGAGCTTCACATTTGAGCGTTCCAACCTTATGGAATGGCTGGCCCAACATGAGTGGTCCGCTGTTTCCCGGGGTGAACTTGGCGAGTTGTGGTCTCGTAAAGGTCAGCCAGAAACCCAAGTGGCAGTACCAAAGTCATTTGACGATGATCCCGGGGCACTTGAAGCGACTGTCGAGCGCTTGGCGTATTGGGAACAGCTGAGTCCTGACATTCTGCGACGCAGTCTACTGCTATGGAATGTGGATGTCAGCGAGTTTCGCTCCAACGTCGGAACCGATACCGACTTCGGTGTATCCGCGGCCCAGCTTAAGGTTGTTAACGACCTGCTCTCTGGGGCAGACCGGATCTGGCGAGCTGTCGCGCATACCGCAATAAAGCAAACGGCTCAGGTTGGAAACTTGTCTGCCGCTGATGAGGTTCGCTACGAATCAGTCATGGCGGGCTTCACGGAGAAAGGTTCCTATAAACTCCCAGTGTACGTCAAGCTGGGCAAACCTACTGTTGACAACGCACTGCCTGTGATAGTTCCGGACGAAAAGCGCGTGATGACGTCTTCCCTAGCCAAGGCGCTTCAGGCAGTCAACGAGTTCGTTATCAAACCACCGACGTTCAACCTCCAAGACGACGACCTACGCGAAATGGTCAATCAAGGCGTAAGCAGAGAACTCATCGTAGGAATCGCTGAAATTCTTTCTGAAGGCTCCAATGATGCAACAACCGAGTTCGAGTGGGCTCCTTCCCACAGTCAAACCGTCGGTGCGAACAGCCTCCCACGTCACTTTGAGTTCTCCGCGTCCTGCCACGACTTGCTCACTGAGACAGCCAATCGACTGACAGTGCAAATTGAACCGGAAAAGAACACATTTGTTGGCAAGCTTCTCGGTGTAGAAAAAGAAGCTCTGGACTCCGACTTGTACCAAATCACACTAGCGGTTCCGAAGAATAGTGAACGGCTCAACCCGGATGCCGAGATGAACTACAAGCTTCAGGTGTCCGTGTCGGAGCAGAACTACGACTTGCGACAGATTTTCAACTGGCTGGAGCAGAAGACCACGGTAAGGGTTCGCGGGGTAGTCAATCGAAATACCACGCCCCGGCACATGGAAAGTCCGGAGAGCTTCGCTCCGATGGGGATTCAAAGCTCGACGGACGACGAACTCAACTCCTGACGCAGACTCGCGAAACGAATCACGCAGCGAAAACGCTACGTGGTGTCGAGGCCCCTTAGTGGATCGAACCGTCCTGTCATCCCCCATCGAATCGCTTACCGCCCCGAGACCCGCTACGAGGTCCGGGGCGATAACCTGCCGGAGCACACAAGTTAGAGCCTCGGCATCCGCTCCGTCACCGAACCGGCAACCAAGTCGGCCCACGAGTCGGAAGAGGCAATGTCGTCCTCGTAGGCAATGAGGTAGCCCCAGGTCTGGTCCTCGTATTCAGGCATGCCAACGAGTTGGCGCACCACGCGCTCGGCGGCTGCACGCTTGACCTGGACCCGCTCGTCGTCTCGGCCGCGGTTCTCTTTCGCTTCGACAATCCAGTGGGTGCCTTCCTTGTCGAAAACAACGAAGTCGGGCACGTATGAGTTGTGCGGTGTGTAGGCCACCCTTGCGCCTTCGTGGGCGTAGATACGTTTCCACCACACGACATTCGGGTCAAGGTCGAGCAAAGCCGCCAGGCGGTATTCACCGGTAAACGAGTCGAAGCGGGCCGCCTCGAACAACCCCTTCTTCCAGGTGCCGTAGAACTCGGCGTCGCTAAAGCCTGCCTTACTCGCGCTCTTCGCTTGCCGGTCAAGCAGTTGCAGCACCTTCTTGTCGAGCTCCAAAACGAACGAGTCGTCAATGGGCAAAGTAACCGGGTGGATAGTCACCGTCGTTCCGGTCTGGGCGTGCGCCTTTTTGGACTCTTCGACCACGAGTTCTTGAAGGTGCCGGGCCGCAGACTCCTTGGCTTTCTCCGTCCATTGGTCAATCTTGGCTGCGTCCATAAAGGCCGGCACAATACGGCGCTTGAGTTGGCTCGTATTTTCTGCCGTTGCGGCAACCGCTCCGGAACCCATCACGCGGCGGATAAGTTCCGCAGCGACTTGGGAGGGAGTCTGCTTGAAACTCGGAACTGCAATGCGTTCGTCGTTGTCGAGTTCGATTTTGTTTCCCTCGTCTGCGACACCAATCTTGGTGCGGGCCAAGTATTCGTTGGTGTCGGTGACTTTGCGTGCTTGCTCGATCACGGCAGCGTTTGTGATGTCAACCAGTTCAAACTGCTTCTTCGTCTTCGTCATTGTCGAGGACGGGAAGTCGAAGGTGGTGCCAGCGAACTCTTTGTTGACGTTGACAACGACCGGTGTGAACACCTCAACGCCCTTTGTAATGTCGTCTTCGTCGGTGAGTGCTCGCGTGCCCACGGTCCGGCCGCCTGGGGCAACAGTCACTTCGTCAGAGGTAAACGTGCCCTCGCCAGCTTGTACCGCCGTGCTGCCAGTCTCGCCGGTGGCAGTGGAGGTACCACCGGCGGTGCCGGTGCCAGGACTTACTTGCGGTGGGTTGGTCGTTCCAGGTGGGGTGATGATTTCTGTGCCGTCGCCGTCTCGCACCGCGTCTTCGATACCGAACTGATTGAGCACGTTCTCCGATTCCAGGAGTTTGACGAAGGACTCGTGCGACAAGATGTCTAGTTCGTCAATGGCAGGAACGCCGGTCAGCGCTCCGAACGGCAGGCGAAGGCCTCGGCCCATGACCTGCTGGGTCAGCACCTCCGAGCCCATTGTGCGCAAAGTACACATCACGGCAATGCGTTTTGTGTCCCAACCCTCGCGCAGCTTGTTGACCGAGACGATAACCCGAACCGGAGAGTGGTCCGTGTCGAGGTAACGAAGGAAGGACTGAGTGGTGCTGTCGTTGTGCTCGTTGTCCACTTGGAGCACCGCCAGCGGGTCGCCCACGAAGCCGGGACCGCGAAGTCGCTCGGCAACCTCGGTGGCGTGAGGCACGCCGGAGCAGACCACGAACAGCAGTGGCTTGGTCTGCTTGCCGTTCGGGTGCGCGGCCCTGTAGTTCGCGTACGCCTCCTCCTTGGCAGCGAGCAACGACAATGCGTCTTGGAGTTGGCGGTCTTCCGAGTCGTAGCCCGAGTCGCGGTAGACCAGCACCGGTTGTTTGACGTAGCCGTCTTGGATGGCACGCCATAGCGGGTAGCGGTAGACAATGTCGTCGCCCTCGTCCGGTGAAGCTGTAAGACCCACAGTCACGGCCGGCTTCAGCGCGGTCAGCGACTTTCTAAACGTCTTTGCGGTGGTACCGAACAAGTGGGACTCGTCGGCAATGATGACCAAGTCTTCCGTGTCAATGAGACGTTGCGCGAGCGCTCCGGAGTCCTCCTGGAATTTCCAAGTTCTGCGGCGAGCCGCTTCGTCGCCAGTTGCGACATTCTTGCCGCCCTCCTTCGGAGGGAAGAGCTGGTGGACGTTGAAAACGTAGAGTGTCGAGGCACCTTCGCCCACAAACAGGTCAGCCGCTGCGTCGTTGACCCTGAGATTCGACACGTCACCCGGAGTGACAAGCCGGGGCGGCACGTCGAAGCCGCCGATGTAGCGGTGAGAGCCTTGCGTGAAGTCGAGGACGGTCTTGTCCTGCACGACTTTCGTCGGTGTGACCACCATGACGTTCGAGTGGCCTTGGCGCCGTAAGTACTCGATAAACGCAGCCATGACGTAGGTCTTGCCGGCGCCCGTTGCGAGGTTGAGCACCAGTGGTTCTAAAGCATCGTAGTTGCCCTCTTCGATTCGCTTCACCAACTCGGTGAGCGTTTCGGCGTTCGGTGCGCGGAGGTCGAACTTGGCGGTTAACTCTGCAACGAGGTTCTCGTCAAAGGAGAGGTTCAATCTCTGTGTCATGGTTACTTCTCCTCATCTGCAACGTCGGAGTACGGGAAGATGTCGAGCGGGACGTGAACAACGCGCGAGCCGTTCCTGAATGACCGGACATGCTCGCGGGCGGCGTCGTCGACCACGGTCGCGGCGAACAGGACGGAGTGGCCGGTTGGAAGGTGGGCCATGACCTCGTCGACCTTCTCTTGGTCGAGGACGCCTTCGACGACGACTAGATGCTCGCGGCCGCGTTTGCCGTCAAAATGCAGGTCGTTCGGGGTGAGTGCAAATCGAAGTTGCGCGGCTACAGAACGCACGAGTAGGTCGCCGGTGGCTTCCTCCGTCAGGGTGGTGAGTGCTACCTCGGGGTCGTAGTCGTAGCAGGCCGGCTCAAGGTGCGCGACAGAGAAGCCTCCGCCGCCTCGCCAGTTGACCACGCCCTTGATCGGCTTGGTCTTGGTCATGGCCTTGAGTTGCTTGACCGCGGGGTTCTTCTTCAGTTCGTCGTTGTCCTTGATGGCCTTGTTGAGCAGTGAGGTGAACTGTTGAGCTTCTTCCGGGGTGAGTCCCTCGGGCAAGCCGTCCTCGGTAGCGTCGGCCCGCTCTTCCTTCTGGAGCGTGATACCACCCTGGTCTTCGCCGTTTACGACCTTCTCCAAGCGCGGGCGGGTAAAGCGGTCAAAGGTGTCCTCTACGAGTTCGCACGTGACCCAGCGGCGGCCCATTTTCTGGGCTACCGCGGCGGTGGTTCCCGAACCGGCGAACACGTCGAGGACAATGTCGCCGGGGTTCGTGGCGATGTGGATGATGCGTTCGAGGAGGCGTTCGGGTTTCGGGGTGGCGAAGGCTGTGGTGCCGGGGAAAAGCGCCTTGATTTCAGACTTTGCAGCGCGGTTGTGTCCAACGGCCTCGTTCCTCCACCAAGTACGTGGCGGTTGACCTTCTGTCGGAGGATATGCCTTAAAACCAAAAGACTTCTCGGTTACGAAGAACTCCGGCCAGTTGCCTTGCTTGATTCGGTCATAAGCACTCGTCGCTCGCTTATCTGGGTCTTTCTCGACGAGGACGTAGTCGGGAACATCTTTTCGTAGTTTTTCAATCGGAATGCCGGACTCTATGCTACGGCGCTGCAAATCGGGTTCTACTGCTACGTACTTTCCGAACTCGTTTAGCGCAGTAAGGTGCCTATCCGTTCCAATAGCCCAGCAACGCCCCTTAGCTGGGTAAACTATCTCACCAGTAATCGGGTGCTGAATCCCATAGACGCTAGGGTGTTGTCGTGACTTAAGCGCTGCGGGCGCGGTTCTGTTATCCGAAAACCAAATTCCGCGTTCGTCCCCGTCTGGGTTGGAAAACCGTGCGTTGTCTGTTGCTGTACGCTCCATTCGATGAAAAGAAGTGTCTTGCGACTTTCCGTACACCAAAATCACATCATGGTCCGCAGAGAAACCAGTTGAATCGTTCCTGGCGGAGTCCGCCTTTTGCCAAACAACCTCGGCCGCGAAGTTGGCGCTCCCAAACACCTCATCAAGCAGCACTCTCATCCTATGGTTTTCCACGTCATCCAGGTGAACCCAGATCGAGCCGTCCTCGCTTATCAAGTCCCGTAGATGCAGCAGCCGGTCTCGCATCATGGTGAGCCAGACGGAGTGCTCTAGGTTGTCCTCGTAGTTCGCGAAGGTCTGAGCGGTGTTGAACGGCGGGTCAATGTAAACGCACTTGACCTTCCCAACGTACTTCTCAGACCACTCCGGCACGCGGGTGAGCGCCTCCAGTACGTCTCCGGACTCGCCCAGAATAAGCAGGTTGTCTGTTTGCGGCTCTAGGTCTGCCCGCTCGGAGTAGGTGGTGCCTTCCTCCCTCTCCGCCCTCGTCCCGGTGACCGTTTCGTCAACCGTTAAGACCCTCGTTTCGCAGTACCGCGGGTCCCGGGGGTCAACCCAGGTGTAGCCGTAACGGCCCTGCTCAGTGGGAATGAGCGCCTTGTCTTTGTTTGTCCAGGTCAGTTCAAGACGTTGCTGTCTGCCCACTTGTGTCTCCTTGGCATTATTCGCGAGTGGTTTCGTCGTCTAACAGGGTAGCCGGGGGCGCGTCATGGGCCAGAGAAAATGGGCTATTGGGGCGAACCTGCTTTCGAATCTCGCACCACCGCAGCTTTTCGGCACCCGACCCTTAAAGGGGACGTTTGGCCACGACTCGGGTGTTCGGCGCCGAGGGCTGCAAGGAGTCTGCACTTTCCCACACTCGAACAAAGCCGGCGTGATGTGTGACGCCCCGAGGCGAGATACGACCAAGCCGGCTTGCGGCTTCACCTACCGTTGATGAAGCCCAATATGACAATGGTGTCCCCGACAGGATTCGAACCTGCGACCTTCGGTACCGGAAACCGATGCTCTAATCCACTGAGCTACGAAGACGCGCTGGCCTCGGGCCGCCATGCGGCGATCATGCCAACGAGGAGAGACTACCACCGGGCGTTGGCAGGCTTGCAATCGCACCCGGCCGCAAGGGCGGGCACAGGGGTTAGCGCTCCAGCTGCTCCACCACGGCCTCGCCGACGCCGGAGGCGCTCATCGGGTTCTGGCCGGTCACCAGGGTGCCGTCGACCACGACGTGCTTGGTCATAGGCACGGTGGCAGTGGAGTACTCGCCGGCCTCGGCCTTGAGTTTGTCTTCGAGGCTGAAGGGGACTTCGTCGGCACGCATGGCCAGCTTTTCCTCGGCCCAGGAGTAGCCGGTGACTTTGAGCCCGGAGAGGAGAGAAGTGCCGTCGGCAAGCGTGACGCCCAGGAGCCCGCACGGGCCGTGGCACACGGCGGAGACGACCTTGCCTGCGTCGGCGAAGTGGGCGACGGCGCGGGAGAGGTCTGCGGAGTCGAAGTCGTACATGGTGCCGTGGCCGCCGTTGAGGAAGATGCCGTCGTAGGCATCGAGGTCCACGTTGGCAATGGCCGGGGTATCGTCGAGCAGGGACATGAACTCCGGGTCCTCGTAGCGCTTGTTCGTGCCACCCATCTGGATAACCGGGGTTTTCAGGCTCACCGGGTCGATCGGGACGACGCCACCGGCGACGCTGGCCAGGTCCACCTCGTGCCCGGCCTCGGTGAGCACGTCGTAAAAGTGGGTGAACTCGCCCAGCCACATGCCGGTGCGGATGCCGGAAGTGGCGTAACGGTGGACGCTTGTTGATACTGCAAGGATCTTCATGCGGCCCATTACAGCACAGCTCGGACTGTGCCAGCTTTCTCGTAAGGAACCGTCCACCAACACACAGCGCAAGGTCATTGCGTCCAAGGGTTGGTCCGCCATAATCACTCTTGCGCGCGATGACAAGCGTGGCACGGGAAACAATGACAGCGAAACGGCCAGTCACTTCCATTCAAGGAGGTGGCTGGCCGCTTCGTTTGCGCCGAAGTTACTGCGCCGCGGTCACTTCACCGACCGGAGCGGTGTCCGGGGTGGCCTCCTCGGCGACCTCGGCCGGCACCTCCGGCTGCATCGCGGGCTGCTGGAAGAAGCCCGGCAAGTCGAGCGGGCCGAAGATGGCGTTGCGCAGGTACTCCACCACGGCCTGGTCGACCGTCTTGTTGCCGGTGCCCACGTGGCCGTGGCCCGGGCCGTGCACGGTCACGAGGTGGGCATTCATCGGCTCGGCGATGCCGAAGCGGCCCTCGAAGATGGTCTGCGGGTCACCGGTGCCGTTGAACTGCAGCGGGCGGGTTGCCAGCTTAGAGCCGTCGAGAGGCACGGTGCCCGTGATCGGGGCGGCGCCGTTGCACTGTAGGCCGGACGCCATGGTGGCGAACGGCGCCTCGAAGGCGTTGCCGGTCTGGCGGGCCCACAGCGCCTTCGGCAGCTGGGTCAGGTCCGGATTTGCCACACCCTCGTTGCACGCCTGGACGGACATGAGCATCACCTGGGCGATGGACTGGCCCTCGTACTCCTCGACCAGCGCCGGATCCGGCTCCGGCATGGTCTCGCCGCGGGCCTCCATCTCCTCGGCCAGGGCCTTGTTCTCCTCCTGCAGGGAACCGTTGGTGGCGCGGGCGATCTGCTCCCACATCATCGGCACGGGCAGGAGCTGGTACGTCATCAGGTACAGCTCGGAATTCGCCTGGTTCGCGCCCGGCTTGAGGAAGCGGGTGGCCACGCCCTCAGCCTCCACGCGCGCCTTGCCGGTGGCGGTGATGGCGTTCGCACCGGCCTGGCCGGTGAACTCGAAGCCCGGCGGCAGGTCACCGATGCGCGCTGGCGGGGGAGTGACGGTCGGGTTCGTGCCGGTCTCGGCCAGGATCTGGTTGTACCAGTACTGGTAGGCCTTGAGCGGGGTGTCGCCCATGTGCAGGGTGTCGTCGTTCGCCGCGACCCACTCGAAGTAGTCGTTGAGCGCGCGCTGGAAGCCCAGCTCCTGGCTCGCGCCGATCTCAGTCCACATCATCGCCGGATCAGCGGCGGAATCGAGCACTAGGCGATCGGTGTGCTCCGGGTACGCGGTGGCGTAGGCGGAGCCGAGGTAGGTGCCGTAGGAGGCGCCGATGATGGAGATTTGCTCCTCGCCGAGCGCCTGGCGCACCTGCTCCCAGTCGCGGACGTTGTTCTCGGTGGTGATGGTGCGGGTGTAGCCCGGACGGCCCTGCTCGCACTGGGTGCGGATGAAGCCGCCGGGGCGGACCATCACGTCGTACTGCAGCTGCAGCATGGCCTGCGGGTTCGCCGGCTCTTCCGGGTCCGGGCACTCCAGCGGGGTGGAGTGGCGCAGGCCGCGCGGCTGCACCGCGACCATGTCGAACTCCTGCAGCACCTCCTGCGGCCACAGCGCGTTCGAGTCGGCGTCGGAGATGTAGCCGTAGGCGTCCACGCCCGGGCCGCCCGGGTTGGTGAAGATGGTGCCGCGGCGGGCAGCCGGGTTCTTCGCCGGCACGCGTACGAAGCCGATGGTGATCTTTTCGCCCTCCGGGTTGGCGTAGTCCATCGGGACCTCCACGCGGCCGCACTGGGCGCCCTTCTCCGTCACGTGCGGCGGGCACTTTTCCCAGGCGATGGGACTTGCGCTTGCCGACGCCGCACCCAGCGGCGCCGCGAGCACAGTCAAACCAGTTGCGAGTGCAGTGCACATGCGGAGGAGTTTGGAGGCCACAGTGGATCCCTTTCGCGTACGTGATATTCCCGCGCGTGATGCTATCGGAATTCTTGGTAAGACGCTGTCAATTCGATCGGAAACGCCGAAGCGGCCGCTCAGCCCCGAATCGTCGGGGCCGAGCGGCCGCTTGAGCTGCGTAATTAGTGGACGACCATCACGATGAGGTCGCGCGGGCCGTGGACGCCCTCGACACGCACGAGCTCAATATCGGAGGTCGCGGAACCGCCGGAAATCATGGTGTTCGGCTTCAGCGGATCCAGGCGGGCCACCAGCTCGGGCACGCCGAAGACCACGGAATCCGGGCGCACGACGACAACGTGGCGGTCCGGCACCAGGGACAGGGAGCGGCGGCCACAAGCGTCGCCCGCCTCGAGCACGATGGTGCCGGTCTGTGCGGAGGTCACCTTCGACTCGGTCACGGCGGCACCGATGTCGTTGAGTTCGCGCGGGTCGCTCGACGGATCGTCGGCACGCGCCTCGCCCTCAAACGCCTCGAAGAGGGAGGCATCCATGCCCGGGGCGTAGACGATGTCGGTCGCACCGCGCTCGGCGAGGATGCCGGCGATGTCCTTCGCCAGGTTCTCCTCGCTCGTCTCAACGACGGTCGCTTTGTAGTCCACGAGGCGGTCGATGAGGATCTCGCGCAGCTCCTCCGTGCTCAGGTCGGACTCGGTGCGGTACTCGCGGATCGCCTCGACGTGGGACGGCGTCTCGGAGAGCTGCTGCGCGTTGCGGATGCGCTGCAGGATCTCCTTCTTCGCGTCCGCGTTCCGACGCTCCTCAGTTGCGTTGTTGCCCGTCACTTTGGTGGTCATAGCTACTGCTCCTCTCCGAGCGTATCCAGGCGGTCAGGGGCATTGTTGGGCTTCGCATCCGGGATGCCCTCGCGGCGGGCCTCGGCGAGCAGCTCCTCGCGCTCCTCAGAATCCCACCACTGGCGGAAGGACTTCTTCGGCGGCACGGCCACATCGCGGTACTCGGTCCAGCCGCTGATCGGCGGCGGCATGGTGCTGATCTCGCCGTTGAAGCCGCCCAGCAGGCGGCCGGCGGCAACCATGCGCACCACGCGGTTCCACAGCGCGCTGTTACCCCACAGGAGGCTGATCATGCCGAATGCCTTGGACTCGAAGAACGGGGTCTCGTTCTTCACCTTCTGGTGGCGCAGCTCCAGCAGGATGTCGGTGATCGGGATGCGCACCGGGCACACCTCGTCGCAGCGGCCGCACAGCGAGGACGCGAACGGCAGGGAGCCGTTCGGGTCATCGGTGGAGTCGATGCCGGTGAGCTGCGGGGTGAGGATGGCACCGATCGGGCCCGGGTAGGTGGAGCCGTAGGAGTGGCCGCCCGCGCGCTCATACACCGGGCACACGTTCAGGCAGGCGGAGCAGCGGATGCACTTCAGTGCCTCGCGGCCGATCTCGTTGGACAGGGCAGCGGTGCGGCCGTTGTCCAGCAGAACGATGTGGAAGTTCTGCGGGCCGTCGCCCTCAGTCACACCGGTCCACAGGGAGGTGTACGGGTTCATGCGCTCGCCGGTGGAGGAACGCGGCAGGAGCTGGAGGAACACGCCGAGGTCGTCGAACGTCGGCAAGAGCTTCTCAATGCCCATCACAGAGATGAGCGTCTCCGGCAGGGTGAGGCACATGCGGCCGTTGCCCTCGGACTCCACGATGGAGACGGTGCCGGTCTCGGCGATACCGAAGTTCACGCCGGAGATGGCCACCTTGGCCTTCATGAACTGCTCGCGCAGGTACTCGCGGGCGGCGGCTGCCAGCTCCGGCGGGTTGGAGGTCAGCGTGTCGTCCGTGTTCGGCATCTTGTCCACGAAGATGTCGCGGATCTCGGCGCGGTTGCGGTGAATCGCCGGCACGAGGATGTGGGAGGGGAAGTCCTCACCGAGCTGCACAATGAGCTCGGCCAGGTCAGTCTCCTGCGCGAAGATGCCGCGCTTCTCCAGCTCCTCGTTGAGCGCGATCTCCTGGGTGGCCATCGACTTGATCTTGACCACGTTCTTCTCGCCGGTTTCCTCGATGAGGCGGGCGATGATTTCGTTGGCTTCCTTGGAGTCGCGTGCCCAGTGCACGTGGCCGCCGCGGGCGGTGACGTTGCGCTCGAACTCCTCGAGCAGCTCCGGCATGCGGGCGGCGACATCCTGCTTGATGGTGGAGCCCGCGGTGCGCAGCTCCTGCCAGTCCTCGCACTCGTCCACCACTGCCTGGCGCTTCACGCGGATGGTGGTGGTGGCGTAGTTGAGGTTGCGGCGCTTGGTTACGTTGTCCAGCTCGCGGTGCGCGGCCTTCTGGAACTTCTGCTCGCCGCGCAGGTGGTTCGGGCCCACTGCGTGCGGCGGCATGGTCGGCTTGCCCAGTGCAACTTTCACAGCATCTTCTCCTTCGAGTACGCGGCCGACGTCGGCGTCCACGGGTGCTCCTTGGTCGACGCCAGGATCTCAGCCATGTGCACGGCGCGGATGCCGCTGTGCTGGCGGCTCATCGCGCCGGCGATGTTCATCAAGCAGGAGGAGTCACCCGCGGTGACGTACTCCGCCTTGGTGTCCTTGATGTGGCGGGTCTTGTCCGACACCATGGCGGCGGAGACCTCGCTCATCTTCACCGCGAAGGTGCCGCCGAAACCGCAGCACTCCTCCTCGTTCGGGAGGTCGACGAGCTCCAGGCCCTCGACAGCGCGCAGCAGGTCCTTCGGGCGCTCGCCCACCTTGATGAAGCGCTTGGAGTGGCAGGAGGCGTGGTAGGTGACGCGGTGCGGGAAGAATGCGCCCACATCGGTCGTGCCCATCACGTCCACGATGAACTCGGACAGGTCGTAGGTCTTGTCTGAGGTCGTCTTCGCGCCGTCGGCAAGCGAGGAGCTGCCGTAACGTTCAGCGATGCGCACGTGCTGCTCGCGCACGGCGCCGGTGCAGGAACCGGACGGGACAACGACGTAGTCAATGGACGGATCGGAGAACGTGTCCACGTACGTCTCAATGATGGGCACCGCCTGCTTCTGGTAGCCGGTGTTGACGTGCATCTGGCCGCAGCAGGTCTGCGACTCCGGGAACACCACTTCGCAGCCGAGGCGCGAAAGCACAAGCGCGGAAGCCTTGTGTGCGTCGGGGAAGAGTGCGTCGCCGATACAAGTAGAGAACAGCGCTACTCGCATGTGGGCTCCTTCATGGTTGGTAATGAGCGGTGGTATGCGGTTTTACAGTCGGTCAAAACTAGCGTGTCCCGCCCACCTGCTGGCGGAGCGGGACACCAACGGCACAGGTGTGATTTTACCCGTTATGTATGCCGAATTGTTGGAGATGGTGGGGTTAGACCACCGGCGCGAGCCCGGAGAGGATGTTCGTCTGCAGGAACACCAGGACACACACTGCGATAAGGAACCCGAAGGACCACGGGAAGACCTTCTTGAAGATCTCGGACTCCTTGCCCTCCATGTTCACCGAGGTGGCGGCGATAGCGAGGGACTGCGGGGAGATCATCTTGCCCACCACACCACCGGTGGTGTTGGCGGCGAGCATGAGGTCCGGGTTGAGGCCGAGGCGATCCGCCGCGGTGACCTGGAGGTTGGCGAACAGCGCGTTGGCGGAGGTGTCGGAGCCGGTGACGGCCACGCCGACCCAGCCGAGGACCGGAGCGAAGAACGCGAAGGCCGGGCCGAGGTTGGCGAAGAACTCACCAATGGTGACGGTCTGGCCGGAGTAGTTCATCACGAACGCGAGCGCGAGGACCAGGAAGATGGTCGCAGCGGACCAGCGCATGCGGTAGGCGGTGTCCACCCACTCCTTGCCAACCTGGCCCCAGGTGAGCTTGTAGCGGCCGTTCTCGTTGAAGATCATGTAGATGATCGCCACGATCAGCGCAGAGATGACCAGCAGGGAACCCGCGTTGTTGATGTAGGCGAAGGAGTAGTCCGTCTTCACTTCGCCGCCGGCGTCGTTGAGCAGCTTGCCCGTCTCGATGCCCGGCCACGGGAAGGAGATCTTGAAGCTCTTCAGCCAGGTCGGGATGGTCGTGCCCAGGTTGGCGATGCCGAAGATCACCACGACGATTGCGTACGGCAGCAGGGCCATGAAGACACGGTTGCCCGGCAGGTGGATCTCGTTGGCGGAGTGGCCCTCAACCTCGAGGCCGAGGCGCTGGCGGGACTCCGCAACACCCTTCGGCTGCCAGAAACGCAGCAGGATGAACGCGGCGCCGAGGGCGACGATGCAGGCCACGACGTCGGTGAGCTGGTACTGGAAGAAGTTCGAGGTCCACCACTGAGCGATACCGAAGGACAGGCCGATGACGGTTGCCGCCGGTGCGGTGTCCTTAACACCCTTCCAGCCATCGACCAG
Organism: Corynebacterium stercoris; assembly: GCF_024160105.1. Classification (GTDB taxonomy): domain Bacteria; phylum Actinomycetota; class Actinomycetes; order Mycobacteriales; family Mycobacteriaceae; genus Corynebacterium; species Corynebacterium stercoris. Next base: position 92,842 of record NZ_JAMFTQ010000003.1, on the reverse strand, counting down.
GAAGGCGATGATGAACGGCACGAAGAACGCCAGGAACGGGGTCTGGTGACCAACGATGGCAGCGATGTTCTCGGTCTGCTCGAGGGTCCGGCCACCCACTTCACCAGCGGTGGTAATCGGGATAGCCACGGCACCGAAGGCCACCGGAGCGGTGTTGGCGATCAGCACGATGGTTGCGGCGCGCAGCGGCGGGATGCCCAGGGTGAGGATCATCGTCGCGGTAATGGCAACCGGTGCACCGAAGCCGGCGAGCGCCTCGAGCAGGCCACCGAAGCAGAACGCGATGAGCATTGCCTGGATGCGGACGTCGCCGTTACCCATCTTGTCGAAGACCAGGCGCAGGTCCTCGAAGCGGCCGGATGCCACGGTGATCTGGTAGAACCAGATCGCGCTGAGGATGGTCCAGACGATGGGGAAGAGGCCGTAGAGGCCGCCGCGCAGCGCGGAAGAAAGCGCCATCGCGGTGGGCATGTGGAAGCCGAAGATGGCCACCAGGATTGCCACGACCAGGGCGACGAGCGCCGAGGTGTGGGCGCGGGCCTTCACGCCCAGCAGCATGATGAAGAAGGTGATGAGCGGCAGGGTTGATACCAGTGCCGACAGGCCGACGCTGCCGCCAACAGCGTCGGTGAACACCTGGAATTGGTTCATGAACACGCTCCTTACAAGCGAGTCGGGGGAGCGTGCGGGAGCGCGCTCTCGGGACTTGAAGTCATGGAAATCAGTGACGGCCGGAACGTTCGTGTGGTCCACACCATCCAGGCTCGGCTCCTGTGATCCATGGCGAATTATGTCAGCACATGCAACGTATTCGGAAGCTGTAGCAAACTTTCGCCACGAGATCTTCAACACTTTTCCCAGCAAACACTCATAGCTGGCGTTTTCCGCGCTGGTCGGGGGTAGCCGTGCGGTTCATCCGGGGGTAGGGGGAGGGGCCCCGCCGCCTGAATTACACTTGGCCGTCATGACACCAGCGGACCTTGCAACCACTATCCGGCAGATCACCGTGGACGTCCTGCGTGATCGCGAGTTGGACCACGAGGCGGTCCCGGAGGTGGTCACCGTCGAGCGCCCCCGCAACCCCGAGCACGGCGATTACGCCACCAACGTGGCGCTCCAGGTGGCTAAGAGGGCGGGCATGAACCCGCGCGAGCTGGGGCAGTTGCTTGCCGACGCTCTGTTGGCCCACCCCGCTGTCGAATCCGCCGAGATCGCCGGCCCGGGCTTTATCAACCTGCGCCTGGCAAGTGACGCGCAGGGCCAGCTCGTCGCCCAGATCCTCGAGCAGGGCGAGGCGTACGGCACCTCCGAGCTCTACGACGGGCAGAAGATCAACCTCGAGTTCGTCTCCGCGAACCCGACGGGCCCGATCCACCTGGGCGGCACCCGCTGGGCTGCCGTGGGCGACTCTCTCGGCCGCGTGCTCGAGGCGTCCGGCGCCGACGTGACCCGGGAGTACTACTTCAACGACCACGGCGGCCAGATCGACCGTTTCGCCCGCTCCCTGGTGGCCGCGGCCAAGAACGAGCCGACCCCGGAGGACGGCTACGGCGGCGGATATATCAAGGAGATTGCTCAAGCGGTCGTCGATAAGCGTGGGCCCGAGGTGCTCGACGGTGAGGCTGCCGAGGTGCAGGAGCGCTTCCGCGCGGACGGCGTGGAGATGATGTTCGCGCAGATCAAGGAGTCCCTGCACGATTTCGGCGTGGATTTCGACGTGTACTTCCACGAGAACTCCCTGTTCGAGACAGGCGCGGTGGATAAGGCGATTCAGACGCTGAAGGACAACGGCAACCTCTACGAGGCCGACGGCGCGTGGTGGCTGCGCTCCACCGATTTCGGCGACGACAAGGACCGCGTCGTGATCAAGTCCGACGGCAACGCCGCCTACATCGCCGGCGACATCGCGTACGTGGCCGACAAGTTCGACCGCGGCCACAACCTCGCCATTTACATGCTGGGCGCGGACCACCACGGCTACATCGCGCGCCTCCGCGCGGCGGCTCAGGCGCTGGGCTACGACCCGCAGGCGGTTGAAGTGCTCATCGGCCAGCTGGTGAACCTGGTGCGCGACGGCCAGGCGGTGAAGATGTCCAAGCGCGCCGGCACCGTGATCACGCTCGAGGACCTCGTCGACGCGATCGGCGTGGACGGCGCGCGCTACGCGCTCGTGCGCTCCTCCGTGGACACCAGCCTGGACATCGACCTCGACCTGTGGACGAAGCAGTCCTCCGACAACCCCGTCTATTACGTGCAGTACGGCCACGCGCGCCTGTGCTCCATCGACCGTCGCGCCGCGGAGGCGGGCGTCGGAGGCGACGGGGCGGACGTGGACTACGGCCTGCTCACCCACGAGAAGGAGGGCGACCTGATCCGCACCCTCGGCGAATACCCGGCCGTGGTCAAGGCCGCCGCCGAGTTGCGTGAGCCGCACCGCATCGCCCGCTACGCCGAGGAGCTGGCCAGCGCCTTCCACAAGTTCTACGACTCCTGCCAGATCCTGCCGAAGGCAGGGGAGGACCCGCAGCCGATCCACGCCGCCCGCCTCGCTTTGGCGCGCGCAACGCGCCAGGTGCTGTCCAACGCCCTGGGACTTATCGGCGTCAGCGCGCCGGAGCGGATGTAGGAGTTGTCTCGGTGACTGTATTTATTTCCACTCCGTACGCGGAGGACAAAGGCACCTTCAACGACCTGCCCGCCCACGTGTGGCCGCGCGGTGCCCAGCGCGAGGAAGACGGCGTGATCACGATTGCCGGCGTGCCCCTGCCGGAGATCGCCGAGGAATACGGCACGCCCGTCATGGTGGTTGACGAGGACGACTTCCGCTCCCGCTGCCGTGACATGGCCGAGGCCTTCCGCGGCCCGGAGAACGTGCACTATGCCTCGAAGGCGTTTCTCACCAGGCGCATCGCCACCTGGGTGGACGAGGAAGGTTTGGCGCTTGACGTCGCCAGCGAGAACGAGCTGCGCATCGCGCTCGCCGCGAACTTCCCGCCGGAGCGCATCACCGTGCACGGCAACAACAAGTCGGACGCCTTCCTGCGCCTGTGCGTGGAGTCCGGCGTGGGCCACGTTGTCATCGACTCCCACCAGGAGCTCGCGCAGCTCGAGGCCGTCGCCGGCGAGGTCGGGCGTACCCAGGACGTGTTCATCCGCGTGAAGCCGGGAGTGGACGCGCACACGCACGAGTTCATCGCCACCAGCCACGAGGACCAGAAGTTCGGCATCTCGCTGGCCTCCGGCGAAGCGTACAAGGCAGCCGTCGCCGCGATTGAAGCGGAGCATCTTGAGCTCACCGGCCTGCACTGCCACGTCGGTTCCCAGGTGTTTGACGCCGACGGCTTCAAGCTGGCCGCCGAGCGCGTGCTTGGCCTGTACGCGCAGATCTTCCGCGAGCGCGGCGTGGCGCTTGGGTACCTGGACCTCGGCGGCGGCTACGGCATCGCCTACATGCCGGGCGAGGAGCCGCTGGACGTGGGCCTCGTCGCCCAGGACCTGCTGCACGCGGTGCAGGAGACTGCCGACGAGCTGGGGATCACCGCTCCGACCGTTGTCGTCGAGCCGGGCCGCGCGATTGCCGGCCCCGCCGCCGTCACCGTCTACACCGCGGGCGTGATCAAGGACGTGGACACCTCGTACACCACATCGAGGCGCTACATCGCCGTCGACGGCGGCATGAGCGACAACGTCCGCCCCTCCCTGTACGGCGCGCTGTACGATGCCCGCGTGGCAAACCGATTCACAGAGGGGCAACCGACGGCCACCCGCCTCGTCGGCTCGCACTGCGAGAGCGGCGACATCCTCATCGAGGACGCGAAGTGGCCCGACGACATCGCCCCCGGCGACCTGATTGTGCTGGCAGCGACGGGTGCCTACTGCTACCCGATGGCGTCGAACTACAACTCCTTTGGCCGCCCGGCGGTGGTCAGCGTCCGCGCTGGCCGCGTCACACCGATGGTGCGCCGCGAGACGGTGGAGGACATCCTCGCCCGCGAGTACTAGTCGCGGAGCTCCTCCAAGAGCTCTTCGTGGCTCACGAGATCACCAACCTCAGCATTGCGGGCATCACGGAGATCGAGTGAATCTTCCAGCGCCTCCATTGCCCTGTCGAACAGTTCTGGCGAGATGAGTACTGCCCGGCGGACGGCCCCGCGGGAAAGAATTTCAACAGGCTCGCGTTGCGCAGAGGCAATGTAGAGGCTCTGGTTGGCCCTGAACTCGGAAAGCGAGGCGGAAGTCATGCATGCAATGTTACAAGTTGTACAACTCGGGGGCAAGGGCCGACTGTCAGGATCCGCACAACGCTTACAGGCTAAACTAGCGCGGAGCTGTGCCACTACTGCATCACTGCAAGGAGAACACCACCCATGACCGCCGCTGAAAGCAACGGAAACTTCCCCGGCAAGGGCGCCGGCGCGCCGGTCGGCGTCGCCATCCTCGGCAAGGGCACTGTGGGTACTGGCGTGCTCCAGCTGCTCAGCGAGTTCTCCTACAACTTGGAGCAGCGCATCGGCGGCCCGATTGAGGTGCGCGGTGTGGCTGTGTCGAACGTCGATAAGCACAAGGATGCCCCGGAAGTCCAGGGCCTGTACCTGACCGGCGACGCGACCGAGCTTATCGAGCGCGACGACGTCGACGTTGTCGTCGAGGTGATCGGCGGCATCGATTACCCGCGCGAGCTGGTGCTCAAGGCACTGCGCTCCGGCAAGTCTGTGGTCACCGCGAACAAGGCGCTGGTGGCGGCGCACGGTTCCGAACTTGCCGACGCCGCGAATGAGGCCGGCGTCGACCTCTACTACGAGGCTGCGGTGGCCGCCGCGATTCCGGTTGTGGGCATGCTGCGCCGCTCACTCGCCGGCGACCAGGTGCAGCGCATCTCCGGCATTGTCAACGGCACCACCAACTTCATCCTCGACGCGATGGCGACCACCGGCGCGAGCTACGAGGAGGCGCTGGCGGAGGCGACCCGCCTGGGCTACGCCGAGGCCGACCCGACCGCGGACGTGGAGGGCCACGACGCCGCGTCGAAGGCCGCGATTCTCGCCTCCATGGGCTTCCACACGCGCGTGACCTTCGACGACGTGCACTGCGAGGGCATCACGCAGATTACTGCCGACGACATCGCTGCCGCCAAGCGCGCGAATCAGACCATCAAGCTGCTGGCTATTTGCGAGCGCCTCTTGGACGAGAACGGCAACACCCGCGCCGTGAACGCCCGCGTGCACCCGACGCTGGTGCCCAACGACCACCCGCTGGCCACCGTGGACAAGAGCTACAACGCGATCTTCGTCGAGGCTGAGGCCGCCGGCCGCCTGATGTTCTACGGCAACGGCGCCGGCGGTGCCCCGACCGCGTCCGCTGTGCTCGGCGACCTGGTCGGCGCCGCGCGCAACAAGGTGCACGGCGGCCGCGCCCCGGCCGAGAACCTCTACGCCGACTACCCGGTCGTGGGCTTCGAGGAAGTAGAGACGCGCTACCACATCAACATGACGGTCAACGACCGCGTCGGCGTGCTCGCCGACTTGGCGCGGCAGTTCGCCGACTCCGACGTGTCGCTGTCCGCCGTGCGCCAGGAGGAGTCCGGCGACGAGGCGCACCTCATCGTGGTCACGCACGCCGCGCAGGAGCGCAACCTCCAGGAGATCGTCGAGCGCCTCAAGGGCCACGAGGATGTTCGCAGCGTCAACTCCGTGATCCGCCTCGGCGCGTAGAGGAGGGGCTGAGATATGGCAACTGACCTGCAAGTTGGCCTGAAGGCGACGGTGAAGGTGCCGGGTTCCTCGGCGAACCTGGGCCCGGGATTTGACACCCTCGGCCTCGCCGTGGGTATCTACGACACCGTGGAAGTCGAGGTCACCGCGAGCGGCCTCGAGGTGGAGATCTTCGGCGAGGGCGCGGACGACCTGCCGCGCGACGGCTCCCACCTGGTGGTCAAGGCGATCCGCTCCGGCCTGAAGGCGGCGGACGTCGAGGCACCGGGCCTGCGCGTGGTCTGCCACAACTCGATCCCGCAGTCCCGCGGCCTCGGTTCCTCCGCGGCCGCCGCGGTGGCAGGTGTCGTCGCCGCTAACACGCTCGCGGGCTCCCCGCTTGATAGCGACGCCGTGGTCCAGCTCTCCAGCGAATTCGAGGGCCACCCGGACAACGCGGGCGCTTCTGCGCTCGGCGGCGCCGTGGTGTCCTGGACGGACATCCCCGTCGACGGCCGCTCCAAGCCGCAGTACCGCGCCGTGCGCATCCCGGTCGACTCCTCGATCCACGCGATCGCTCTGGTCCCGGACTTCCACGCCTCCACGAATGCGGTGCGCAAGGTGCTGCCCTCGCACGTCACGCATGTGGATGCGCGCTTCAACGTGTCGCGCACCGCGGTGATGACGGCAGCGCTGCAGTCCCACCCGGAGCTGCTTTGGGAGGGCACCCGCGACCGCCTGCACCAGCCGTACCGCGCGGATGTCCTGCCGGTTACTGCAGAGTGGGTCAACCGCCTGCGCAACCGCGGCTACGCGGCCTACCTCTCCGGCGCCGGCCCGACCGCAATGGTGCTCACCACCGGCGAGACCGACGAGAAGCTCCGGGCCCTGCTTGACGACGCCCGTTCCGCCGGCCTCAAAGTCCACGAGCTCGAGATCGCCGGCCCCGTCACCGCGGAGCTGGTCCGCGACTAGCGCGCCATGCCGCCGCGGAGGCTCGCGATGCCGGTAACGCCGCGGGCTTGAAGCACCGCGACGGCCTCGGCGGATCGCACCCCGGAAGCGCAGACCACGACGGTGCCCGGTGCCGGCTCGGCACGAGTCTCGCCCGCGATAATCTGCCCGAGCGGCACGTTCACTGAACCGGGCAGGTGGAAGGCGGCGAACTCCTCCGGCTCACGCACGTCGAGCACAGGCGCGCCCGGCGGGATTTCAGATACCTCCGGTACTGCCCCGGGCGGGTCGTCGTTCCGCACCCGTTCGGCGACGGCGGGATCGGCGACCAAGGGCACGTATTCCCACGTGCCGGCGAGGCTGTCGTAGTAGCCGATCCTGCCGACTAGCGGCTCGCCCATGCCGGTGACCAGCTTCAACGCTTCGACGGCCATCGCGGAGCCCACCACGCCGACGAGCGGCCCCAACACTCCGGCCTGCGCGCATGACGGCACTGACCCGGGGGCAGGAGGGGCGGGGTAGAGGTCCTCGTAGACCGGGCCGCGGCCGGCCCAGAAGACGCTGAGCTGCGCCTCAAAGCCCAGGATCGAGCCCCACACGTGCGGTACCCCGAGGCGCGCGCAGGCGTGGGAGACCGTGTGGCGGGTGGCGAAGTTGTCGGACCCGTCGAGCACCACGTCGGCGCCGCGCAGGACATCGACGGCATCGGGCCAGGTCAACCGCTCGCGCACCACGTCGACGGGCACCTCGGGGTTCAATCCAGCGAGCCGCTCGGCGGCGGAGTCAACCTTCGCGCGTCCTACGTCGGCGGTCGAGTGGACGATTTGGCGGTGGAGGTTGGTGAGGTCGATGGAATCGTCGTCGATAAGCGTGATGCCCCCGATACCAGCGGCCGCGAGGTAGAGGAGCGCGGGGGAGCCGAGGCCGCCGGCGCCGACGACGGCGACACGCGCGGCGCGGATGCGCGACTGGGCCTCGGCGCCGATGAGCGCGACCTGGCGGGCGTACCTATCCATTGAGCCCCACCCACTCGGTGGTGCCGTCCGCCATGGTCTGCTCCTTCCAGATCGGCACCTCGGCCTTCACGCGGTCGGCGGCGGCCTGGCAGGCGGTGAAGGCGTCGCCGCGGTGGGCGGCCGCAGCCACGACCACGAACGCGAGTTCACCGATCGGGACCGGGCCGACGCGGTGCGCGGCGCCGATGCGCACGGGGTGCACGGCGGCGACCTCGGTAAGCACGCGGGTGAGCTCGACCTCCGCGCTTGGGTGGGCCTCGTAGGTCAGTGCTGCAACAGGGTCGCCGTGGTCGTGGTTGCGGACGATGCCGTCGAAACGCACGAGCGCGCCCATCGCTTGGGTCACGGCATCGGCGGCCAGCGCCTCGGGGTCGAGCGGCGCATCGGTGACCACGCCGCCCACCACCTGGCCGGTCTGCGCGGCGACGTAGTCCGGGTCCGGCTTCGGGTGGGCCGCGGTGCCGTGGGCGAGCTCCACGATGTGCTCGAGGATCGGCTCGAGCACAGTGCAGCCGTCGCGCACGCCGCCGGTGGAGCCGGGCAGCGTCATCACGAACGTCGACCCGGCCATCCCGGCGACGGCGCGGGAAAGTACTGCCGTCGGCACGTGCTGCGCTCCGTGCGCGTAGAACGCGTGGACCACGCCGGGCAGCTCGCGGTCGATGAAGGGGGTGACGGCCTCGACGGTGGCGTCGTCAGGCGAAATGCCTGTGCCCCCGGAGGTGAGCAGCACGGCGGGGCGGCGGGCGAGTGCGGCGCGCACGGCAGCACCGATCTCGGCGTCCGCGACCACGGTGGCGTCAGGCGTGTCGAAGCCCATCCGGCGCAGGAAGTCGACGGCGATGGGGCCGGAGCGGTCCTCGTAGATGCCGGCGGCGGCGCGGGTGGAGGCGACGATGACGGCGGCGGTGCGCGGCGTAGTGGTCATAGCCGCATGTTAGAGCGGATAGGTGAGCACGAGGTCACCGGGGTTACGGCGCGCACCCGCCGGCACGCGGATGAGGCAGGTCGCGGCGGTCGCCTGCACGATGAGATGGGAACCGGCGCCGCCGATGGGCAGCGCACAGCCGTCCTCGATGCGGGCGCGCAAAAATTGCTCTTTGCTGTCCAGCCCGCGCACATCGCGTGCCGACGGATGCAGCTTTACCCACACCGGCTCCGGCGCGTAACCCAGGACCGGTGCGACGTAGAGGCGGAAGCTCACCAGCGTTGAGACGGGGTTACCCGGCAGCGAAATGACGGGGATGTCTTGGAAGGTGCTCAGACCTTGCGGGCCGCCCGGCTGCTGCGCGACGTGGCCGTACCAGGCGTTGCCCGTGAACACCTGGCGCACCACTTCGAACTTGCCGTGGCTGATGCCGCCGGAAGTGACAATCGCCTCGACACCGCCCGCCGCCGCGATCGCGTCGGCTACGGCGGTGCGGAGGGCGTCGGGGGAGTCGTCGGTGCGCACGTGGCCCGCGACCTCGATGCCGGCGCGGTCGGCGAGCGCGCGCAGCATCGGCGAGTTCGAGTCGGGGATGCTCGCCGCCCCCGCACTGCCGATCTCGCGGCCGCCGGTAATGAGCAGGATGCGCGCGGGCGCGACCACTTCGACCGTGTCGATGCCCTGGCTGGCCAGCGCCGCCACCAGCGCCGGGTCGACGCGGGTGCCCGCGGGGGCGATCATGCTGCCGGCAGGCGCGTCGGCACCTTGGGGACGCACGAACTGGCCGGCGCCGCCTTCGGGCAGCGTGACCTGATCGCCGGCGGGGAGAAACTCGGCCGGTTCGCAGCGCTCGACGGGCGCGACGCGGACGGTGCCGCGCGGCAGTTTTGAGCCCGTCATCACGGGCGCCGCCAGCTCGCCTAAGCCCCCCGGGTAGAGCTGGTCCGGGTCCACACCCGCGGGCACGGTGGGGCCGACCGGCGCCGCGCCGGCACCGGTGAACCCCACCGCGTAGCCGTCCATCTGCGAGTTATCGAACGCCGGCGAATCCACGACTGCCGCCACGTCGTGTGCGAGTGCGGCGCGGATGGAAGCGGCGTCGAGAAGCGGCATGCTCCGCGTGGCGCGCGCGGGGACCAGGGCGCGCACGGCGGTGAGGTGGGCTTCGGGGGTGCGGTGCATGGCCGTTACTCTAGCCACATGCGTATCCACTATTTCGCCGCCGCACGCGCTGCCGCCGGGGTCAGCGAGGAAGCCGCCGGGGAGCACGCCACCCTGGAACTTGTGCTTGCCGACGCCTGCCAGCGCCACCCCGAGCTCGAGCCCATCCTGCCGCGGTGTTCTTTCCTGGTCGACGGGATGCGGGCGGAGCTGGACGCCTCGCTTGCGGGCGCTGAGCGTGTCGACGTACTGCCGCCGTTCGCGGGAGGTTAATCAGCGAGGTAGAGCCTGGTTTGGGCGGGGTCGACGGAGAACGTGACCGCCTGGCCGGGTTCGAGTCCGCCGTCGAGTGCGTCTGCGCGGGGAAGCGGGAGGGTGATCGACTCGGATTCGCTGAGGGTGAGTTCGACGGTGGCGTCGCCGGTCGGGGCGATGTCGACGGCGCTGACGGTTGCGCGGAGATCACCGCCGAGCGCGGCCGCTGCCGGCGGGAAAACGGCGACCGCGGGGGTGCCGGGTGCGATGGGGGTGGCGGCGGTGCCGGCGATGTTGCCGGCGGGGGATGCGAGCGTTGCATCGTCGGTCGCCGTGCCCGTAACGCGGTTCACGCCCACGAGGCGGGCAGCGAAACCCGTTGCGGGCCGTGCGAAGGCTCCGGCGGTGGGGGTGAGGCTCACCACCTCGCCGCGTTCCATCACCGCGACATGGTCGGCGAGCGTCGCGATGTCCAAGGCGTTGTGGGTGACCAGCACCGTCGTCCGGTCGGCGGCGGTTGCGCGCAGGAGGTGGCGCCACTGGCGGGCGGAGGCGACGTCGATGGCGGCGAAGGGTTCGTCGAGAAGCAAGACGCGGGGGCGGGCGGCGAGGGCGCGCAGGAGGGAGACCTGGGAGGCTTGGCCACCGGAAAGCGCGCCGACGGGCACGTCCGCGAGCTCGGCGAGGCCGGCCGCGGCGAGGAGTTCGGCGGCGCGGGCGGCATCCCCGGTGACCATCGCGATGGCGCCGCGGGCGGTGGTCGTCGGCGGCAAACCGGGGTTCTGGGTCAAAAGGACAACGCCGCGGCGGTGCGCTGGGACGGGGTTGGCGCCGGGGCCGTCGTAACGCGCGTTGCCTACGGCAACGTCCGCGTCGCTGGTGAGGCGCCCCGCGATGCGTCCGACGAGCGTCGTTTTCCCCGCGCCGTTCGGCCCGATGAGCGCGGTGGTGGCGCCGGCGGGGAAGACGCAGTTGCCGATGCGGACCGGTTCGGGTGCGCCGTCGGGAAGCGTGAGGCGCCGAAGTGCTTCTATGTCGGCGGCGCCGGTGGCGCGTGCGCGCTGCGGCGGGGTGCGGCGCGGGATGAGGGTGGGCAGGGCTGCGGCGGCGAGGGTGAGCACGGCGAGACCGACGAGGATCGCCGAAAGCCCGTAGGCGACCGATTGGTCGATCTCGCGCGCGAGGTAAATGCCCAGCGGCATGGTGCGCGTCACACCGGGCATGGAGCCGGCGAAGGTGAGCGTGGTGCCGAACTCGCCCAGCGAGCGCGCGAACGCCAGGCCCGCCGCGGTGACCAGCGCCGGGGCAATCGCGGGCAGCACGATGCGGCGCGTCGCGGTGCCCGGGCTGATGCCGACGGCGGCCGCTGAATCGGTGATTTCCGGGTCGAGCTGGCGCAGCGCCGCATCGAGGGTAATCACCACGAACGGCAGCGCGATGAACACGTGCGCCGCGACGACGCCCGGGAACGCGAAGGCGAATTGCCAGTTCAAGTCGTCGAGTAGCGGGGCGGCGATGCCGCGGCGGCCGATGAATGCGCTTAAGGCGAGGCCCGCCACCACCGGCGGCAGCGCGAGCGGGAGGAGGACCAGCAGGCGCGCGAGGGCCGCGCCTTTGCGCAAGTTGCGCATCCACAGCGCGAGCGGGGTGCCCAGCGCCACGGCGATGATCGTGGCGAGCACCGCCGAGCCGAGCGTGACGCGCAGCAGCTCGCGCGTTTCCGGCGCCGCGAGGATGTCGCCGAGGTCCGGCCACGGCACGCGCACGCCGAGCGCGACGATCGGTAGGACGATCAGCGCGAGCGCCAGGGCAGCGAGTGCTCTGACCGCGCCCGGGGTGGGGCGGGCGGCAGGACGGATCTCGGATGGCACGCGGGGACCCTACTTCGCCGCTGTCTTGGCCGGAGTGAAGCCGTGCTGCTGCCACACGGGCGCCATTTCGGGGCTGCCGAGCAGCGCGACGAGCTGCGCCGCCAGCTCCGGGTGCGCACTTTCACTGACGACGGCTGTGACCAGCGAGTTCGGGAACTCCTCGGCGCGCGGGATGTCGATCACTTCGACGGCGTCGCCGGCAGCGGCCGCGTCGGTGCGGTAGACAAACCCGGCATCCGCCTCGCCGGAGACGACCTTGCCGAGCGTGTCGGAGACGCTGTGCTCCAGGGAAACTGGGGCGACGCGCAGGCTGTTCGCATCGATGAGCTTTTGCGATACCGCTCCGCACGGCACCTGCACGTCGCAGAGGACGAGGTTCACGTCGCCGCGCTGCACGTCAGCGACGTTTCCGATGCCGGCCGGGTTCCCCTTCGGTACCACCAAGACCATGGAGTTGGCGGCCACCACCTGCGGGTTTTGGGCTACACCGGCCTCGACGGCATCGTTCATGTTCTTTTCGTCGGCGGTAATCAGCACGTCGCCCGGCGCGCCGTCGCGCAGTTGCTGCACAAGGGCCGAGGAACCCGCGTTGACAAAGGTGAGGTTCTCCGGGAAGAGCGCGCCGAGATCGTCGTTGAGCACGCGTGTCGACGCCGCCCCCAGCACCAGCACGTTCGGGGCAGCGGCATCGTCGGGCGCGGTAACCGGGGACGGGGTGCCCGAGGAGCAGGCTGCGAGCCCCAGCCCGAGGCAGAGCGCCCCGGCGGCGAATCGTGCAATGCGCATGGTGTCTAAAGGTAACACTGCCTACAGATCGACTTGGCCGAGCTCCGCGAGCTCGGCGGGCGTATCGTAGTCGCGCTCCGCGCCAGTGCCCGGCACGGTGACGTGCCCGCCGGCGGCGCGGACGAGCCGCATGACGGAGGCATCGCGGGCGGGGACCTGCGTCAGCGCCCTCGAGAGCGCGTCGCGGCGCCACAGCGCGCACAGGGGCTGGAGGCGTCCGTCGGCGGATTCGACGAGGGCCGCGTCAGCGGTGCCGGCCGCCCGCTCGAGCGCTTCCGCCAGTGCGGGCACGAGGTTCGCGGCATGCGGTGCGTCGACGGCGAGGATCGCAATGAGGTCCGGCACCGCGCCGGCGCAAGCGCGCTCCAGGTGGGACAGCCCCGCCGCAATGCCCGCGACCGGGCCGCCGAAGGGCGGGTCCTCGCTCACGGTTGGCGTTCCGCGAAGCCCCAGGTCGACGGGGCTGACCACCACGCGGGGCCATGCGGGCGGGAGGGTGGAAAGAAGAACGTCGATAAGCCGGGTGCCGTCGACGCGCACCTGCGCCTTGTCCGCGCCCATGCGCGAGGAGCGGCCGCCGGCGAGGACGATCGCGCCGATGTCCGCCATTTACGCGCCCGGCAGGTCGCGGGACCAGTCGCCGGAGCGGCCGCCGGATTTCGCGGTAATGCCCATGCGGCGGATGAATGCGGTCCGGTCCACGCCCTTGACCATGTCGATGACGTTGAGAGCGGCGACGCTCACGGCGGTGAGCGCCTCCATTTCGACACCGGTGCGGTCGGCCGTGCGGACGGTCGCTTCGATGAACACGTGGTCGTCGGCAAGCGAAAGCTCCACCGCGCACCCGTGCACGCCGATGGTGTGGGCCAGCGGGAGCAGCTCGGGCACGCGCTTGGCGGCGGCGATGCCGGCGACGCGGGCCACCGCGAGGACGTCGCCCTTGGGCACGGTGCCGTCGCGCAGCGCCTGCATCACCTCGGGCGAGCAGGCGACCTCGCCCTGCGCGGTGGCCTGGCGGACGGTGGGCTGTTTCGCGGTGACGTCGACCATGTAGGCCTCGCCGCTGCCGTTGAGATGCGTGAACTCCATGGGGCAGAGACTACGGGACGCAATCAGGGTGGATATCAGGGTGATCCCCCTCGCGACTGGACAGTGACGAGCGTTTAATAACAGCTATGGAACAATCCTCTCGGACGCGCACGGCGGCAACCGTGCGGTACCTCGCCCCGGACGTCGCGCGCGGCATGGCGCTCCTCGGCATCATCCTGGCGAACGTCCCCTCTGCGTGGCTGCCGCACTACGGCGTCGAGCACGCGGAGCACTTCGGCGGCTACACCGGGGAGCCGACGCTTGCGGAGGAGCTGCTCATCATCTTCCAAGCCATGTTTGTGCACGTCCGCGGCCTGCCCATGTTCTCCACCCTGCTGGGCGTGGGCATCGGGATGATCGCCGTGAGCCTGCACAAACGCGGCTACACCCCGAAGGCGGCCCGGCGCCTGATGATCCGGCGCTACGGGTGGCTGCTCGCACTCGGCGCGGTGCACATGGCGCTGCTGTTCGGCGGCGACATCATGGTCACCTACGGCTGCCTAGGCATCATCGTCGCCTTCCTGCTCACCCGCAGCGACAAGGTGCTGTGGTGGATCGCCGGCACCTGCTTCGCGATCATGGCCGTGGGCACGGCAACGCCCGTGATCACCATGGGCCCGGGCGAGGATTTCCTGATGGAGAAGGCCGGGACCCTCCCGATCGACGCGCCCACCACCTTCAGCGAACTCGCCGACAACCTCATGGTGGTGCTCATCTCCGTCGCTGCCACGCCGTTTTTCGCACTGCTGCTCCTGCCACCGGTGCTCATGGGCTTCATGTGGGGCCGCGCCGGCGTGCTGGGCAACGTGGCGCACTACCGCCGGATGCTCACGCGCTGGGTGCTCGTCGCTGCGGCAGTGATCCTGCTCATCGGCCTGCCGTGGGGCTTGAGCGCCATCGGGGTGCTGCCCGAGGCATGGGAGCCCTCGCTGCACTCCGCCAATGTGGTCATTGGGCTGCTCACCGGCCCCGGCATCGTGGCCGCGGTGGCGCTGGCGCTCGAGCCGGTGCAGCGTAGCGTTGCCGCCGGCGCCGCCACGCCGTGGTGGCTGCGGCCCTTCGTCGCACTTGGCAAGCGCTCCATGAGCGGTTACGTCGGCCAATCGCTCATCATGGTGCCCATTCTGCTCACCGTCCCGGCCTCGACGCTGCTCGCGCTGAGCATCCCGCAGCAAATGTGGCTCGGCGTGCTCGTGTGGGGGCTCACCCTCGTCGCCGCGTGCCTGCTGGAACTCGCAGGCCAGCCCGGCCCCTTCGAGCGCCTCCACCGCCGCCTCTCCTACGGCAAACAGGGGCTCAAACCTCAGATCAGTAGCACCGGGACGTCGGAGCTTTCGCGTGCCGACGCCTCCACCAACGCCAACCCGTCAATACCCACCAGCGAGGCAACCATGTGGGAACCCGGCGCGGCCGGGGAGAACGCTTGGGCGCGCGGGGTGTCGCCGGCGTAATCCACCCGCACCGGCACGACGTGGGTGGCGCTGTGGTGGGGGCGAGGCAGCGTCTCGCCCGCGCGGGCCGTCACACGCGGGCGCTCGGCGTACGCGAGGCCTGCGGTTGCGCCGGCCGCGGCCCGAATGAGCGGGGTGAGGTAGAGGTGCGCTGAGACGAAGGCGGCCACGGGATTGCCGGGCAGGCACACCACCGGGGTCTCGCGGAAGGTGGTGAGGCCCTGCGGCCCGCCGGGGCGTTGGGCGACGCGGCCGAACCACGCGTCACCGGTGCCGCCGGATTCGAGCACCTCGCGCACGACGTCGAAGGCGCCGGCGCTCACCCCGCCGGAGGTGACCACGATGTTGTGGGCGGCGCACGCGTGATCGAGCGCGGCGCGGAACTCGCCGGTGCCATCGGGCACGTGGAGAGCATGCACCTCTGCGCCGGCCGCACGCGCGATGGCGGCGAGCATCGGCATGTTGGAGTTCGGGATCTGCGCGCCGGTGATCTCGCTGGGCCAGGCGACGAGCTCGTCGCCGGTGGCCAGCACCGCCACGCTCGGGGTGCGCACGATGTCGACCTCGCGCACGCCGGTGGCGACGAGGGCGGCCAGAAGACCTGCGTCGATACATTCGCCGGGGCCTGCGACCTGCGCGCCGGCCGCGACGTTCGACCCCGCCCACCGAATGTGGTCCCGACCAGCGTGCACATCGTGAATGGTCACGTGCTCCGGCAGCGGCACCGGACCGCGGGGGATATCCGTCTGCTCGACGGGCACCACTACGATGCCTTCACCGGGCGGGACGGGAGCGCCCGTCATCACTCGCACCGCGCAGCCGGCGGGCAAGAGGCAAGCCTCGGCGCCGGCCGGGATGTCGCCCGCGACGGGCAGCGTGGCCGGTAGTGCCGCGAGGTCTGCGGCGTGGACGAGGAATCCATCCATCGCGGCGTTGTCGAAGGGCGGCACGGCGAAGCGGGCGGTTGCGGGGGCGGCGAGGTGGCGGCCAAAGGCGTCGGCAAGTGGGAGGCGCTGCGTGCCGGGGTGCGCGAGCCCAGCGAGTGCCAGGACGGCGGCGGCGTGCTCGGCGATTGAGCGGGGCGCGGTGTGCGGGGCCATGCGCCTAGCCGCCGATCTCGCTCATGAGGCGCTCCGGCTTTAAGAATCCGGGGTCGTCGATGCCGTGACCGGGCTTCTTCGCCCACATCGCGCCGGCCCAAAGCTCGGCGAGCTCGTCGTCGGTGGCGCCGGCGCGCATAGCGTCGCGCAGCGAAACCTCGTCGGCGGCCGCGGAGAAGAGGCAGGAACGCACCGCGCCGTCGGTGGTGAGCCGGGTGCGGTCGCATGCCCCGCAGAACGGGTGGGTGACGGAGGCGATGATGCCCACGCGCCCCGTGCGCCCGGTGGCGGGGTTGGTGATGCGCCAGCGCTCGGCTGGGGCGGGGCCGCGCGGCTCAGCGTCGGGGGCGAGCTCGAAGCGCTCGGTGAGCCGCTGGAGAATTTGCTCCGCGGTGACCATCTGCGAGCGATCCCACTTCTCGCGAGGGCCCAGCGGCATCTGCTCAATAAACCGCAGCTCCAGCCCGCGCTCGAGTGCGAACGCGGCCAGCTCGGGCACCGCGTCCTCGTTGATGCCCGGCATCACCACCGCGTTGAGCTTCACCGGGGCGAGCCCGGCGCTAAGTGCGGCATCGATGCCGGCGAACACGTCGTCCAGCCGGTCGCGCCGGGTCAGCCGTGCATACTGCTCGGGGTCGGGGGTGTCCAGCGAGATGTTGATCCGGTCGAGCCCCGCGGCCGCGAGCCCCGCCGCGCGCCGGTCCAGCCCGAGCGCGTTGGTGGTCAGGGCGGTTGTGGGGGCTTTGCCTTCGTCGGTACGCAGTTGCGCCGTGGCGCGCACGATGTCCTCGAGTGAGCGGCGCAAAAGCGGCTCGCCGCCGGTGAAGCGCACCTGGCGGATGCCCAGCTGCTCGGCTGCGATGCGGATGAGGCGGATAACTTCGTCGTCGGAAAGCGAGTGCTCCGTGGGCATCCACTCGAGGCCCTCGGCCGGCATGCAGTAGGTGCAGCGCAGGTTGCAGCGGTCGGTGAGGCTCACGCGCAGGTCGCGCGCAGTGCGGCCGTAGCGGTCGACGAGGGTGGTAGGGGCCATAGTGCGCCCAATGATAGGCGCGGGTTGCGTGCCGACGTTAGTCCGCAGCCGCGTCCGGCCGCGTCCCCGTCTCCACCTTCCGCGAGCGCGCACCCGGGCCGGGCAGCGCGATGATGTCGAATTCCTCGCGCTTCAAGTGCTTGCGCAGGTCCTTTTTGTCGAACTTGCCCACACTCGTCTTGTCGATGGACTTCACGAATGTCCAGTACTCCGGGGCCATCCAGCGCGGCAGCACGTCTGCGAGGCCCTCGCGCAGAGCGGCGGCCGTCTCGGGCGTCGGCTCGAACTCGGGGTGCAGCACCGTCACCGCGAGCGGGCGCTCGCCCCACTTCTTGTCCGGGATGCCGATCACGGCGCACTCGATCACGGCGTCCGCCTCCATGATGAGGTTCTCCACCTGGGCGGAGTAGATCCACTCGCCGCCGGAGCGGATGACGTCGCGGGCGCGGTCGTAGAGCGTCATGAAGCCGTCGTGCGTCACGGTGCCCACGTCGCCGGTGCGCAACCAGCCGTCGGCAGTGAAGTGCTCGTGCTCATCGGTGATGGACTCGCCGCGGAACTCGCTGGCCAGCTGGCCGGCCTCCTGCGTGGGGGAGTGGTAGTAGCCCTTGGCCACCAGGTTGCCGCGCACCTGGATCTCGCCCTGGGTGAGGTCGTTGGCGGCCATGACTCGGCCGTCGTTGACCACGCGGTATTCCAGCCACGGCGCGAAGCGGCCCTGGGACACGCGGTACGCCCAGCGCGCCTCACCCGCCGCGCCCGACGGGGGACGTGCGACCGTGCCTACCGACGACGTCTCCGTCATACCCCACACGTGCACGACATCCACGCCGTAGCGCTCCTCCCACACCTTGATCAGCGCGGGCGGGGCGGGGGAACCGCCGACGTAGATCTCCTGCAAACTCATGCGCTCCGGCGGATTGTTCAGGTAGTGGACCATGAGCTGGATCCACAGCGTGGGCACGCCGTGCGCCACGCGCGGGTGGGTCGACGCGATGAGCTTCGCCAGCGTCGGCGCGGACACGTCCGAATCCGGCAGCACCAGCGGGGTGCCGGCGAGGAACGCCGCGAACGGCACGCCCCAGCTCAGCACGTGGTAGATCGGGATGCAGCAGAGGAACGACTCGCCGTGCGCGACCGCGAGCGAGTCCGTGGCGCGCAGGCTCATCGCCTCCAGCCACAGCGAGCGGTGGGAATACGCCACGCCCTTCGGCGCGCCCGTGGTGGCGGTGGAATACACCAGCGCCGCCGCGGTGGTCTCCGGCAGCGTGGGCCACGCGAACACCGTGGAGCGCCCGTCGAGCAGCGCTTCGTAGCTGTGCGTATCGACGTTCGCAGGCAGCGCCTGCGCCAGTTCCTCCAGCGGCTCCACGCCCGTGAACGCCACGGACTGCACCTTGGGGCAGCGCTCCAAAACGCGGCCGAGCTTCGGGGCCAGGCGCGGATCGGCGACGATCACCTGCGCCTCGGAGTGGTTGACAATGAAGGCGATCTGATCCTCCATTAGCTGGATATTCAGCGGCGTGAACACCGCGCCCATCGCGGCGACGGCGAACATCACCTCCACGTGCTCGGAGCAGTTGTAGAGGAACGTGGCCACCCGCTGGTCCCCGTCAATCCCCAACTCATCCTTCAGCGCGTTCGCACACGCTCCGGCGCGCGCCCCAATCGTTGCGAAGGTAGTTTCCTCCGCTCCGCCCGGGCGCCACGTGGTGCACTTGGTGGATCCGTGCGTGGTGGACCCGTACTCCAGGATCCGGGCGACGGAAAACGGCACCTCCTGCATCGTTGAAAGCATGACGCTCACTCTAGCGCGGGCCGCGGGGCGGGTCGGAGATATGAATGTATGCCGTGTGCGCTATAGTGTGCGCAGGATCCCCGCACCGCTGTATGCAAGGCTAAGCACGCGGGGTTCGCGGCCGCCGCTTCATCGCGGCCCCGGACACGACCCGCCTCCCGCAGCGAGGGATGCGCGCGGCGCGATCCGCCCCCTTCACGCTTCGCCCCGGTGATGGCCCTGCCCGCCGGATACCTGAAGCGGGGGCTCACAGAAATTTGCACATTGCACACGAAAGCTACCGGTGCGGGCCCTATAGCCTGCGCAGAGCGAATGCCGGCAGGCTCACAATTGTTGAGAGTGCGGCGCCGCGCCAGGTACGCGACGAAAGGACTTCCGTGACTGAAACGGGCAACGCGGCTAACGGCCGCGACCTCGCTGCATTGAAGCTTCCCGAGCTCCGCAAGATTGCGTCCGAGCAGGGACTCAAGGGGATTTCGACCCTGCGCAAGGGGGAACTGATTCAGGCGATCACCACCGGCCAGGTGCCGGCGAAGGCGAACGCAAAGGCCGCCGCAGCAGATGCTGCCGGCGAGCAGGCAGCGCAGACGAACGTCGAGCAGCGTGGCGCAGAGCAGCAGGACGGCGCGCAGGAGCGCGAGGGCGACGCCGGCGAGGGGGATGCGCAGCAGCGCCACGAGTCCCGCGCCGCGGCGCGCCGCAACCGCCGGAACCGTTCCCGCGCACAGCACCTGGAGGACGGCGGCGAGCAGCAGGAGCAGCCGCAGAGCGAGCGCGAGCAGCGCGCTGAGCGCCCGGAGCGCACCGAGCGCCACGACGACGGCGAGCGCGAGCAGCGCGACGGGGGCCGCGACCAGAACCGCGAGCGCCGCGAGGACAACCGCGAGCAGCGCGACGGTGGGCGCGAGCAGAACCGCGAGCGCCGCGAGGGTGGCCGCGACAATAACCGCGAGGGAGGCCGCGAGCAGCGCGACGGCCGCGAGGGCAACCGCGACGACAACAACGAGGGCGGCCGCCGCGGCCGCCGTGGGCGGCGCAACCGCAACCGCAATCGCGACGGACGCGACGGGGGCCGCGAGAACCAGAACGGGCGCGACAACAACAACGACAACAACCAGTCCTTCGAGCCGGAGGAGCTGCAGGAAGTCGCTGGCATCGTGGACGTGGTGGACAACAACACCGCGTTCATCCGCACCACCGGATACCGCCAGAACTCCGCGGACGTGTTCGTGAACAACAAGCTGGTGCGCCAGAACGGCCTGCGCTCCGGCGATGCGGTCATCGGCCAGGTGCGGGCGAACGGCCAGGGCCACTCGCACGGCAACGGCCGCAACCGCCAGCGCTTCAACCAGCTGGTGCGCGTGGATTCCGTCAACGGCATGACCCCGGAAGAGGCGAAGGGCCGCAAGGAGTTCCACAAGCTCACCCCGCTGTACCCGAACAAGCGCCTGCGTCTGGAGACCGAGCCGAACATCCTGACCACCCGCGTCATCGACCTGGTCATGCCGATTGGCAAGGGCCAGCGCGCGCTGATCGTGTCCCCGCCGAAGGCCGGTAAGACCACGATTCTGCAGAACATCGCCAACGCGATCGCCACCAACAACCCGGAGTGCTACCTCATGGTGGTGCTGGTGGACGAGCGTCCGGAGGAAGTGACCGACATGCAGCGCAGCGTGCGCGGCGAGGTCATTGCATCCACCTTCGACCGCCCGCCGTCAGAGCACACCGCAGTGGCGGAGCTGGCGATCGAGCGCGCGAAGCGCCTCGTGGAGATGGGCCAGGACGTTGTGGTCCTGCTCGACTCGATCACCCGCCTGGGCCGCGCGTACAACAACTCCTCCCCGGCGTCCGGCCGCATCCTCTCCGGTGGTGTGGACTCCAACGCGCTGTACCCGCCGAAGCGCTTCCTGGGCGCCGCCCGCAACATCGAGGAAGGCGGCTCGCTCACCATCATCGCCACCGCGATGGTGGAGACCGGCTCCGCCGGCGACACCGTGATCTTCGAGGAGTTCAAGGGCACCGGTAACGCCGAGCTCAAGCTGGACCGCAAGATCGCCGAGCGCCGCGTGTTCCCGGCCGTGGACGTCAACCCGTCCGGTACCCGCAAGGACGAGCTGCTGATGAGCCCGGAGGAGGCCCGCGTCATGCACAAGCTGCGCCGCATCCTCTCCGCGCTCGACCCGCAGCAGTCCATCGACATGCTGATCAAGCAGCTGAAGAAGACGAAGACCAACGGCGAGTTCCTCATCGGCGTGGCCAACTCCGCGCCGATGGCTGCGAGCCAGACCGAGGAGGATTACGTCTAATGGCAGGGGCGAACGTTTCACTCGTCGACGATTACGTCTCCGAGTACGAGGGCATCCAGGCTCAAATGGGCGACCCGGACGTGGCCGCCGACCAGGACCAGTTCCGCAAGCTGTCGAAGCGCTACGCCGAGCTGCAGCCGATCATCAAGGTCAACTCCGAGCTTGTGCAGGCCCGCGAGGACCACGAGGTCGCGGCCGAGATGGCGGCGGAGGACAAGGAATTCGCCGAGGAGGCCACCCGCCTCGAGGGCGAGATCGTGCGCCTCGAAGAAGAGCTCGCCGACCTGCTCGCCCCGCGCGACGAGCACGACGGCGACGACATCATCATGGAGCTCAAGGCTGGCGCCGGCGGCGAGGAAGCCGCCCTCTTCGCGGGCGATCTGGCCCGCATGTACCAGAAGTATTGCGAGAAGAACGGCCTGACCTGGGAAGTGCTTGACGTAGCGGAGTCCGACCTCGGCGGCGTCAAGGACATGACCGTGGCCGTGAAGGCGAAGACCCCGTCGCGCGACGGCGCCTGGTCCAAGCTCAAGTTCGAGGGCGGCGTGCACCGCGTGCAGCGCATCCCCGTGACCGAGTCGCAGGGCCGCATCCAGACGTCCGCAGCTGGCGTCTACGTCTTCCCGGAGGCGGACGAGGTGGAGAGCGTCAACATCGACGAGAAGGATCTCCGCGTCGACGTGTACCGCTCCTCCGGCAAGGGCGGCCAGGGCGTGAACACCACCGACTCTGCGGTGCGCATCACGCACTTGCCGACTGGCATCGTGGTGACCTGCCAGAACGAGCGCTCCCAGATCCAGAACCGCGCCCGCGCCATGCAGGTGCTCCAGGCCCGCCTGGACCAGCTGGAGCGCGAGAAGGTCGAGGCCGCCGAGGCCGAGGGCCGCGCCTCCCAGGTCCGCACCATGGACCGCTCCGAGCGCATCCGCACCTACAACTGGCCGGAGAACCGCATCTCGGATCACCGCATCAACTACAAGGCCAACAACTTGGATACGGTGCTGGACGGCAACATGGATGAGCTGATCACCGCGCTGCAGACGCACGAACGCCAGGAGCGACTTGAGGCTGAATAAGCCGGATGCGAGCACGCGGGAGCTCGTCGCAGCCGCGGCACGCACGCTTGCCGACGCCGCCGTGCCCACCCCCGAGGTTGACGCGCGTCTCATCGCCGCGCACCTCATGGGTGTGGGCCCGCTCGAGGTGTTCTTCGCCGACCCGCCGGCTGGCTTCGCGGACGCATTTTCTGCCGCGATCGCACGCCGTTCCGCGCGCGAGCCGCTGCAGCACATTCTCGGCGAGGCCCCGTTCGGCCCGCTCACACTCACCGTGGGTCCTGGGGTATTCATCCCGCGCCCCGAGACCGAGGTGCTCGCAGACTGGGCCGTGCGCACGCTTGCCGACGCTCAGTTGGCCGCGCCCACCGTCGTCGACCTCGGCACCGGCTCTGGGGCGCTCGCGATCTACATCGCGCACGCGTACCCGAACGCCGAGGTGATCGCAGTCGAGCGCTCCGAAACGGCCCGTCGCGCTGCGGCGGAGAACGCGGCGAGGAACCGAACGTCGGTACGCGTGGTGGAAGGGGACATGACCGACCTCGCGCTGCTCGCGGAGCTTTCCGGTCGCGTTGACCTTGTGGTGGCGAACCCGCCGTACGTGCCCGAGACCCCCGACCTCGAGCCGGAGGTGTACCGCGACCCGCACGAGGCTGTTTTCTCCGGCGCCGACGGCATGGACGCGATCCGCGGCCTCATCCCCGTCGCGGCGCGCCTTTTGAAGCCGAGCGGGGCGCTCGGCATCGAGCACGACGACACCACCTCCCGCGCCGTGCAGGAGCTTGTGCTTGCCGACGGCTCGTTCGCCGGCGTCCAGCCCATGGCCGACCTGACCGGCCGGGCTCGGTTTGTCACGGCGAGTAAGGTAAGCCCGTAACGAAAACGGTCAGGAGGATTGCTATGGCGAGCACGATCTACAACTGCCTGTCGCCCGAGGGCCGCGAGGACGGCCTGCGCGCCGCGACGGACGCGGTGCGCGCGGGACAGTGCGTCGTGCTGCCCACCGACACCGTCTACGGCATCGGCGCCGACGCTTTCAACAACGCCGCCGTGGCGCAGCTCCTGGCCACGAAGCGGCGCGGGCCGGACATGCCGGTACCCGTGCTGGTCGGATCCTGGATCACCATCCAGGGCCTCGTGCGCGAATTTACCGAGACCGCGAAGACGCTGGTCGAGGCATTTTGGCCCGGCGGGCTGTCCATCATCGTTCCGGAGGCGCCGAGCCTGCCGTGGAACCTGGGCGACACCCGCGGCACCGTGCTGCTGCGCATGCCCAACCAGCCGTTGGCGCTGGAGCTGCTGCAGGAGACCGGCCCGCTGGCCGTGAGCTCCGCGAACATCTCCGGCAACGCGCCGGCGCTCACCGCCTCGGAGGCGAAGCAGCAGTTCGGCGACGCCGTGGGTGTGTACCTCGACGGCGGCCCGGCGGAAGTGGGGGAGCCGTCCACCATCATCGACATCTCCCGCAGCGAGCCCGTGATCTTGCGCGAGGGGGCGATCCCCACCGAGCGCATCGGTGAAGTCTTGGGCCTCGAGCCCGAGCAGCTGCGGAGGAAGTAGATGGGTTCGGCCGGCGTCCCACTGCGCGAGCTGGGCCTCGTGCTGCTCGTCGCTGCCGCGATCACCTACCTGGCTACCGGCCTGGTGCGCTCGGTGCTGGTGCGCACCGGCCGCGTCGCCGAGATCCGGCAGCGCGACGTGCACACCCAGCCGACACCCTCCGTCGGCGGCGTGGCCATGTTTACGGGCATGCTCTGCGCCGTCTTCCTCGCCCAGCAGCTGCCGGCCCTGACCCGCGGCTTCGCGCCCGTGACACCGGAGATGACGGCGGTGGTGGCGGGCACCTTCGCCATCGTGATCGTCGGCGTGATCGACGACCTCTACGAGCTCGGCGCGCTGGCGAAGCTCGCCGGGCAATGCTTCGCCGCGCTGCTCATGGCGTTTCTGGGCATTGCGTTCACCGTGTTCTACCTGCCCTTCGGCGGGGGCACGACGCTGATTTTGGACCAAGTCCAGGGAGTGGCCTTGTCTGCGCTGTTCACGGTGATGCTCATCAACGCCGTGAACTTCGTCGACGGCATTGACGGCCTCGCCGCTGGCCTGGGCATGATCGCGGGCGCGGCCATCCTGCTGTTCTCGCTCACGGTGTTGCACGACCAGGGCGGGGCGGTGTCCGCGTACCCGCCCGCCATCATCTGTGCGACGCTCGTCGGCATTTGCGCCGGCTTCCTGCCGCACAACTTCGAGCCGGCGCGCATCTTCATGGGGGATTCCGGCGCGATGCTCATCGGGCTCATGCTCTCCGCGGCGAGCGTGTCTGCTTCCGGCAAGATCAACATGTCGCTGTACGGTGTCGCGGACATCGTGGCGCTCATGAGCCCCGTCATTGTGGTGCTCGCCGCCATCGCGCTGCCGGTGCTCGACCTGGTCTGGGCCGTCGTGCGACGCCTCGCCCGGGGCCAGCGGCCGTGGGAGGCCGACGCCGGCCACTTCCACCACCGCCTGTTGGCGCTCGGCCACACGCACCGCCGCACGGTGCTGGTGCTCTACATGTGGGTTTCTGCCGTCGCCCTCGGGGCGGTGAGCTTCTCCGTGGTGCCCACCCGCTACGCGGCCGGATTTACGGTGATCGCGCTGGTGATTGCTTTCGTCGCAACGCTTGTGCCCCTCGCCAAGGGCAAGATCGGCCCCAGGGAAGGGTAGGGTGAACTGCCATGACCGCTGAGCAGCCTGACCTGACCGTGCGCGACACCGCCGAGTTCGAAGACCACCGGCGCCCGCTGCAGCGCGCGCTGAAGTTCGGCGGGTGGGCGCTCGTGGCCCTCACCATCATCTCGCTCATGGCCTGGGGCGCGACGCGTGACCTTCCCGGCATCTACGGCGTGCTCATGGGTGTGGGCATCGGCGGCGGTTTCGTGCTGGCGACGGCGCTGACCGTCCTCGCCACCTCCAACTCCTCGCCGACCGCCACCATGGCCGTCGTGCTCGGCGGATGGCTGGTGAAGATGGTGGTCCTCGTGCTGCTCCTCCTGTGGCTCAAGGGCTTCGACTTTTACGACGGGACCGCCTTCGGCGTGACGACGATCGCAGCTTTGGTGGTTGCTCTCGCAGCCGAAACGTGGGGTGTCATTACGTCGCGAACCGCGTACGTCGGCTAGCAAAGTCGTACCTGTGACTGAGATAACAGGAACGTGGATAGTTCCTGTACCAGCACACACAGGACCATGTCTGATTTGGGGGTGAGCTGGGGCGCGCGGCAAGCCCCCCTGAGGCGCGAAAATCGTTATCCACCTGTTAGGCTATCCGCTGGGTTTACTTGAGGAAGGGGATGCCCGACATACCGGGCAGCGCCGCCGAAAGAAACATCCCCTGTCCCGCGGTAGCAGATGTGCGACGGAGTCCGCCGCGGAGACAGTCTTCGTGAAGACGTCCATCGCACCGCATTCCCTTCGGATGCGGCCCGAGAACGGGAGAGAACGCTGAGCGTTACGACTTTGGCCATGAAGGGTACTTTCCACGCACCCCAGCTTGGTCCAGAATTTTTCCCGGGGCACACGTACGGCCAGTTCATTGGTGAGGACTTCGCCAATGGTTGGTTTGCGCTGGATCGCATCATGCTTGTCCGCCTGTTCGTGGCGGCCATCCTGGTGCTCCTCTTTGTTATCGCCTTTAGGAAGCCGCAGCTGGTTCCTAAGGGCCTGCAAAACTTCGCCGAGATGGGCGTGGACTTTGTCCGCGTCCACATCGCTGAAGACACGCTGGGCAAGAAGGACGGTAAGCGATTCCTTCCGGTGATCGCCACCATCTTCTTCACAATCCTGTTCATGAATGCGGCCACGATCATCCCGGGCCTCAACATCTCGCCTAACTCGCGCATCGGCATGCCGATCGTGCTGGCGGGTGTGGCTTATGTGGCGATGATCTACGCGGGCGTACAGCGTTACGGCCTGGCCTACTTCAAGCACTCGACTGTGATTCCGGGGCTTCCCCCGGCACTCCACCTCCTGGTGGTGCCCATCGAGATTTTCTCGACCTTCATTCTGCGACCGGTCACCCTGGCGCTTCGTCTCATGGCGAACTTCCTGGCCGGCCACATCATCCTCGTCCTGCTGTACTCCGCCACGAACTTCTTCTTCTGGCAGCTGAACGCATGGACGGCGGTGAGCGGCCTGACCCTGATCGCCGCGATTCTGTTCACCCTGTACGAGCTGATCATCATCTTCCTGCAGGCGTACATCTTCGCCCTCCTCACGGCGGTGTACATCGAGCTGTCGCTGCACGCAGATGCGCACTAACAAAGCGCTTACCTACCGGCCAAACTGAATAACCCCCACACACTGTCACTCGCGCCGCGGCGTTTCTAGACACTCGGGAGCTTGAAACCTCCCAGCCGCTGCGCACCAAGAAAGGGAACGACTTTCACATGAACGACATCATCCTTGCTCAGGCAGCTGACACCGTGAACACCGTGAACACCTACAACGGTCTTGGCACCATCGGCTACGGCCTCGCCACCATCGGCCCGGGCATCGGCATCGGCATGCTCGTCGGCAAGACCGTCGAGGGCATGGCTCGCCAGCCGGAGATGGCCGGTCAGCTCCGCACCACCATGTTCCTGGGTATCGCCTTCGTCGAGGCGCTCGCCCTCATCGGCCTCGTTGCCGGCTTCCTGTTCTAAAAAACACGCGCGTTTTTCTAACCCCGTAACACTTTTTAGATCAGGAGCACCCAATGACTAACGTCAACGCATTTATCGTGGCCCAAGACGGCCACGAGACGCTGCCGCTGGAGACGACCCCGTCGATCCTCCTGCCGGCCGCGTACGACGTGGTCTGGTCGCTTGTCGTCTTCATCATCGTTTTCCTGCTCTTCTGGAAGTACGTCCTTCCGAAGTTCCAGGAAGTGCTGGCGGAGCGCGAAGACCGGATCAAGGGCGGCATTGAGCGTGCTGAGGTCGCCCAGAAGGAAGCAAAGGCTGCCCTGGAGAAGAACAACGCCGAACTCGCCGAGGCACGCGCCGAGGCGGCCGAGATCCGCGAGGCTGCGCGTGCGCGCGGCAAGGAGATCGAGGCCGAGTCCCGCGCCCGTGCTGAGGAAGAGTCCCGTCGCATCGTCGAGGCCGGCGAGAAGCAGCTGCTCGCATCCCGCGAGCAGGTTGTTTCCGAGCTGCGCAACGAGATGGGCCAGAACTCGATCAACCTGGCTGAGCGCCTGCTGGGCACCGAGCTTTCGGACTCCACCCGCCGCTCCACCACGATCGACGACTTCCTGTCTGAGCTCGACAACGTGTCGACGAGGAAGTAGGCGAAATGAAGGCAGCTAGTCGCGAAGCACAGACGACCGTCGCAGATCAGCTCGATCAGCTGATCCAGCACTCCGACAACGCCGTCGCCGTTGCCGCGCAGGTGGGCACCGAACTGTTCCTCATCGTGGACCAGCTCGACGCCGAGCGCTCGCTGCGTGTCGCTGTTGCAGACCCCTCCCTTGAAGCCTCCCAGCGCGAAGGCATCATTGGGGATGTCTTCGGCGCGAAGGTCGCCGAGCCCACGAAGCACATCATCACCACCGCAGCGGCGCAGGAATGGTCCACGCCGCGAGAGTTCCGCACCGGCCTGGTCAACCTCGGTCGCCACGCGCTGATGCGCGGCGCCCAGGAGCAGGGCCAGCTGGAGCAGGTGGAGGACGAGCTGTACCAGCTCTCCGTGCTGCTGGAATCCGAGAAGGAGCTCACCCAGCACCTGTCCGACCGCACCGCCACCGCTGCCCAGAAGCGCGGCCTGTTGGCCAGCGTCATCTACGGCAAGGTGAGCATGTTCACCGAGGCGCTCGCGCTGCAGGTGATCGGCCGCCCGGAGCACAACCCGGTGGACGACCTGGCGGCGCTCGCCGAGCAGGTTGCGGAGCTGAGGGGCAAGGCTGTGGCACGCGTCGTCGCAGCGGAGGAGCTTTCTCCTTCTCAGCGCGAGGCCCTCGCACAGAAGCTTGAGAACATTTACGGTCGCGAGATGGCCATCCATGCCGAGGTTGACCCCAGCCTCCTCGGCGGGATGATCGTCCGGGTAGGCGACGAGGAGATCGACGGTTCCACGCGTGGCAAGCTCACGCGTCTGCGCACCGACCTCGCCGCAAGCACGACCTTTAACTAAGAACACATGCTGGAAGAATCTACCGAGAGCAGGAAGAACATGGCGGAGCTGACGATCTCCTCCGATGAGATCCGTAGCGCGATAGCGAACTACACCTCGAGCTACTCCGCGGAGGCCTCCCGTGAGGAGGTCGGCGTGGTGACTTCGGCTGCAGATGGTATTGCCCAGGTTTCCGGGCTGCCAGGTTGCATGACGAACGAGCTGCTCGAGTTCCCGAACGGCGTCATCGGCGTCGCGCAGAACCTCGACACCGACAAGATCGGCGTTGTGGTCCTGGGTAACTTCGAGTCCCTCCACGAGGGCGACAAAGTCAAGAGGACCGGCGAGGTCCTGTCCGTACCGGTCGGCGAGAACTTCCTCGGCCGCGTCATCAACCCCCTGGGTCAGCCGATCGACGGCCTCGGCCCGATCGAGTCCAACGAAGAGCGTGCCCTGGAACTCCAGGCAGCAGGCGTGCTCGACCGCCAGCCGGTCGAGGAGCCGATGCAGACCGGTCTCAAGGCTATCGACGCCATGACCCCGATCGGCCGCGGCCAGCGTCAGCTCATCATTGGCGACCGCAAGACCGGCAAGACCGCCGTCTGCATCGACACCATCCTCAACCAGAAGGCATTCTGGGAGACCGGTGACCCGTCGAAGCAGGTGCGCTGCATCTACGTCGCCGTGGGCCAGAAGGGCTCCACCATCGCCGGCGTGCGCCAGACCCTCGAGGAGGCGGGCGCACTCGAGTACACCACCATCGTTGCCGCGCCGGCATCCGACTCCGCCGGCTTCAAGTGGCTCGCTCCGTTCACCGGTGCAGCCCTTGGCCAGCACTGGATGTACCAGGGCAAGCACGTGCTGGTGATCTACGATGACCTGACCAAGCAGGCCGAGGCCTACCGCGCCATCTCCCTGCTGCTGCGCCGCCCGCCGGGCCGCGAGGCTTACCCGGGTGACGTGTTCTACCTGCACTCCCGCCTCCTGGAGCGCGCTGCCAAGCTCAACGACGAGCTCGGCGCCGGCTCCCTGACCGCGCTGCCGATCATCGAGACCAAGGCGAACGACGTGGGTGCCTTCATCCCGACGAACGTCATCTCGATTACCGACGGCCAGGTCTTCCTCCAGTCCGACCTGTTCAACCAGGGTGTGCGCCCGGCTATCGACGTCGGTATCTCCGTCTCCCGTGTCGGTGGCGCCGCGCAGACCAAGGGCATGAAGAAGGTCGCCGGTAACCTGCGTCTGGACCTCGCCGCATACCGCGACCTCGAGTCCTTCGCGGCCTTCGCGTCCGACCTCGATGCCGCTTCCAAGAAGCAGCTCGAGCGCGGCCAGCGCCTGGTCGAGCTGCTCAAGCAGCCCGAGAACTCCCCGCAGCCAGTTGAGTTCCAGATCGTCTCGATCTGGGCCGCCAACCAGGGCGTCTTCGATCCCGTTCCCGTCGAGGACGTCCGTCGTTACGAGCGCGAGCTGCAGGAGCAGATCCGCGCTACGGCTCCGGAGGTGTACGAGCAGATCGCCGGCGGCAAGGCGCTCGACGAGCAGTCCCAGGCCGCGATCCTGCGCGTGAACGAGGACTTCGCCCGCTCCTTCCAGGCAACTTCCGGCGAGCGCATCGTGCGCGAGCCGGAGGCTAAGGCTCTGGACGCAGGCCAGGTGTCCAAGAACCAGCTCAAAGTCGCCCGCTCCTAAATCTGTGCAGTTCACTGACCAGATGAAGGAACCCAACATAAAGGAAGGGAGGAAGTAAACCATGGCAACACTTCGCGAATTGCGCGACCGAATTAGGTCGGTCAACTCCACGAAGAAAATCACTAAGGCCCAGGAACTGATCGCGACGTCGCAGATCACCAAGGCCCAGCAGCGCGTGGCGGCGGCCAAGCCGTACGCCGACGAGCTGAAGGACGTCATGGAACGCCTCGCGGCCGCGAGCTCCCTCGACCACCCCATGCTCCACGAGCGTGAGAACGGTCGAGTCGCGGCGATCCTCGTGGTCACCTCCGACCGCGGCATGGCCGGCGGCTACAACCACAACGTGCTGAAGAAGGCTGCGCAGCTTGAGCGCATGCTGAACGACGCAGGGTATGAGGTTGTGCGTTACGTGACCGGTAACAAGGGTGTCACCCACTACCGGTTCCGCGACATGGACATCGCAGGCTCCTGGACCGGCTGGTCCCAGAAGCCCGACTGGGAGGCGACGCACGACGTTCGCCGCCACATGATCGACGGCTTCATGGCAGGCTCCGAGGGCACCGTCAAGTGGCGCGAGGGTGTCACCGCACCCGAGGGCCAAGAGGTGCGCGGCTTCGACCAGGTGCACGTGGTGTACACCGAGTTCGTCTCCATGCTGTCGCAGGAGGCTCGCGTGCACCAGCTGCTGCCGATCGAGCCGGTGCTCGAGGAGTACAAGTACGAAGAGGAGCACATGCTCTCCTCCAAGGAGGGCGTTGAGCCGGACATGGCCTTCGAGCCGGACCCGGACACCCTCATGGAGGAGCTGCTCCCGGTGTACGTGTCCCGATCGCTGTACTCCATCTTCTTGGAGTCCTCCGCATCGGAGTCCGCGTCCCGACGTACGGCCATGAAGAACGCGACCGACAACGCGACCGAATTGGCAAACAACCTGTCTCGTGAGGCTAACCAAGCCCGTCAGGCAAAGATCACCCAGGAAATCACCGAGATTATCGGCGGCGCCGGCGCGCTGTCCGGTAGCGAAGAAAGTGACTAAATCATGACTACTGCTCACAATTTTGCTGAGCGCAACGATGAGGCGGCGGGCGAGGCCACGACTCAGGCTGAGGTCGGCGAGGCACGCACCGAAGCCCGCGTGGAGAACACGCAGAACCCGCGCGGTTCTGAGAACGGCCGTGTAGTCCGCGTCATCGGTGCTGTCGTCGACGTGGAATTCCCGCGCGGCGAGCTGCCTGCGCTCTACAACGCGCTCGAGGTCCACATCGACCTCGGCGAAATGTCCCGCGACATCATCCTCGAGGTGGCCCAGTTCCTGGGTGACAACCTCGTGCGCACCATCGCCATGGCGCCGACCGACGGCCTCGTCCGCGGCGCTCAGGTGACGGACTCCGGTAACCCGATCTCCGTGCCGGTCGGCGACCAGGTCAAGGGCCACGTGTTCAACGCGCTCGGCCAGTGCCTGGACGATCCGTCGGTAGGCCAGGACGGGGAGCGCTGGGGCATCCACCGCGAGCCGCCGGCCTTCAAGGACCTCGAGGGTAAGACCGAGATCCTCGAGACCGGTATCAAGGTCATCGACCTGCTCACCCCGTACGTGAAGGGCGGCAAGATCGGCCTGTTCGGTGGTGCAGGTGTGGGCAAGACCGTGCTCATCCAGGAGATGATTACGCGTATTGCCCGCGAGTTCTCCGGTACCTCCGTGTTCGCCGGCGTCGGCGAGCGCACCCGTGAGGGCACCGACCTGTTCCTCGAGATGGAGGACATGGGCGTGCTCCCGGATACCGCGCTTGTCTTCGGCCAGATGGATGAGCCGCCAGGAGTCCGTATGCGCGTGGCGCTGTCCGGCCTGACCATGGCGGAGTACTTCCGCGATGTGCAGAACCAGGACGTGCTGCTGTTCATCGACAACATCTTCCGTTTCACCCAGGCCGGTTCCGAGGTGTCGACCCTTTTGGGCCGCATGCCTTCGGCCGTGGGTTACCAGCCGACGCTGGCAGACGAGATGGGTGTGCTGCAGGAGCGCATTACCTCCACCAAGGGCCGCTCCATTACCTCTCTGCAGGCCGTGTACGTGCCGGCCGACGACTACACCGACCCGGCACCGGCAACCACCTTCGCCCACCTGGATGCGACCACCGAGCTTTCGCGTTCCATCGCCTCGAAGGGTATTTACCCGGCTGTGGACCCGCTGACCTCGACTTCCCGCATCCTGGAGCCGGGCATCGTGGGCGAGCGCCACTACGAGGTTGCGCAGAAGGTCATCGCCATCCTGCAGAAGAACAAGGAGCTGCAGGACATCATCGCCATCCTCGGTATGGACGAGCTGTCCGAAGAGGACAAGATCACCGTCATGCGCGCGCGTAAGATCCAGCGCTTCCTCGGCCAGAACTTCTTCGTCGCGAAGAAGTTCACCGGCGACGAGGGTTCCTACGTGCCGCTCGAGGAGACCATCGAGGCCTTCGACAAGCTGGCCTCCGGCGAGTTCGACGCCTACCCGGAGCAGGCGTTCAACAACCTCGGCGGTCTCGACGATGTCGAGGCTGCATACAAGAAGCTGCAGGAAGCGTAGGGATTCACCATGGCTGAACTTACCGCTCAACTGGTCTCGGTCGACCGCATGCTCTGGTCCGGTCAGGCGAGCATCGTCACCGCCCAGACCACCGAAGGTGAGATCGGCATCCTGCCCGGTCACGAGCCGCTCCTTGGCCAGCTCAGGGACAACGGCGTGGTGACCATCCGTCCGGTTGACGGCGACCGCATCGTCGCCGCCGTCCAGGGCGGGTTCCTCGCAGTGCAGGGCGACCGCGTCACGATCCTCGCGGATTACGCGGTCTTCGCCAACGAGGTCGACTCCGCCGCGGCGGAGAGCGGGCTGAACACCGACGACGCCACCGCCAAGGCGCGCTCCGAAGCTGAGCTCGCCGCAGTGCGCCGCGCGTCGAGGTAAGGCCCACTCGACAACCTCATCTTTGTTCCGCTTCCGCCCCCGCTCCCGGTTCACGCCGGGGGTCGGGGGCGGTTCGCGTTTCGACGTTCGTCGGCACGCATTTTGCTCCGGCGAAGCGCTAAGATTGTGCGAAACGCGTTGACCGGAGGGCATGCAGATGGAGATTGTCGGCTACCTGCTTGTACTGTTTTGCGCGCTCGGCGGTATTGCGGTCCTCTGGCGCTTCATGATGTTCCGCAACGCCGGCGCCCAAGGGCTCGTACGCAGCCTGCCCGCGGAGGGGGTGCACGGGTGGCGCCACGGGGTGGTGCGCTACGTGGGCGAGGAGGCGCGCTTTTACAAGTTGCGTTCGCTGTCTTTCAACTACGACAGGGCGATTGACCGCCGCTACGTCACCTTCAACGGTATGCGCGAGGTGACCGAGGCGGAGCGCGAGATCATGCCGGACATCGAGTCGGTGCTGCAGCTCACCGGTCCGGACGGGGATTTCGAGTTCGCGGGCGCGCAGCCGGTGGAGATGGCGCTGATCTCCTGGATCGAGTCGGCGCCGGACAGCCGCACGCAGCGAGAAGACATGAACGCGCTCGAGGAGCGGGCGAACCGGGGGAGGCGCCTGCAGCGCTAGGGGGTAGGGTGTACTGCCATGCGCCTTGTCATCGCCCGTTGCTCTGTGGATTACGTCGGCAGGCTGGATGCCCACCTGCCGGAGGCGCTGCGCCTCATCCTGATCAAGGCGGACGGCTCCGTGTCCATTCACGCGGACGACCGCGCCTACAAGCCGCTGAACTGGATGACCCCGCCGTGCACCCTCCGTCAGGAGGCCGTGGTGGACCTGGACGGGGAGGACACGGGCGAGCAGCTGTGGATCGTGGAGAACCCGAAGGGGGAGCAGCTGCGCATCAGCATCGCTGAGGTGCTTGCCGACGACACGTTTGAGCTCGGCGTCGATCCCGGCCTGGTCAAGGACGGTGTTGAGGCGCACCTGCAGAAGCTATTGGCGGATCATATCGGGGTGCTCGGAGACGGCTTCACGCTGGTGCGCCGCGAGTACCCGACGGCGATCGGGCCGGTGGACCTTTTGGCGCGCGACGCCGCCGGCGGCACTGTAGCTGTGGAGGTGAAGCGCCGCGGCGGCATTGACGGAGTGGAACAGCTCTCGCGCTACGTGGAGTTGCTGAACCGCGACGAGCTGCTGCGCCCCGTCACCGGCGTGTTCGCGGCGCAGGAAATCAAGCCGCAGGCGCGCACCTTGGCCGCGGACAGGGGTTTCCGATGCGTCACACTGAACTACGACGAGCTGCGCGGCATCGAGTCCGACGAGCTGCGGCTGTTCTAGGGGGCGCTGGAGAGATGGGGCGGAAGAACCGGCGGATGAACGTGACCCCGGCGTACGTGCTGCCGCGCGACGGCTCGACGTTCATCGGCACCCAGGAGATGGAGGGGCCGAGCTGGACGCACGGGGAGATCTACAAGGTGCGCCAGATCGGCTCGGCTGCGGCGACGAAGTTCTACGTGTGCCCGGGCTGCAACCAGAACATCCCGCCGGGTGTGGCGCACGTCGTGGCGTGGCCGCGGGATGTCGGCGGGGGTGTGGACGATCGTCGGCACTGGCACCGGCACTGCTGGGACCGGCGGTAGGCTGGGGCGCATGATTGCTGCTTTCTCCGTCGCGCCGACGGTGACCGAGGGCGCGAACGCCGAGATGTCGGCGGCCGTCGCCCGCGCGGTGCGGGTGGTGCGCGAGTCCGGCCTGCCGAATGAGACGACCGCGATGTTCACCACCGTCGAGGGCGAGTGGGACGAGGTCATGGACGTGATCAAGCGTGCCACCGAGGCAGTCGCGGAGGTCTCGCCGCGGGTGTCGCTGGTGATCAAGGCCGACATCCGCGAGGGCTACACGGACATGCTCCACCAGAAGATGGCGTCGCTGGAGAAGCACTTCGACCACGAGGAGGGTTAAGAATGACAGAGTTCAACCAGGCGTTCACGGGCGGTGCGGTGGACCTCGGGGAGGTCGCGCGCCAGGCGGAGTCGCGCCGCGAGTTGGAGCAGGGCGGGTTCGAGCCGTTCGTGACTGTCGACGAAAAGACCATCGAGACCCAGGCCTTCGAGCGCTCTGCGCAGGTGCCGGTGGTGCTCATGTTCGGCAGCGCGCGCTCGGCGGATTCGGAGGCGCTCAAGGCCGACCTGGAGCGGCTCGCGGCGGGGCAGCGGGGCTTCATGGTCGCCTACGTGGATACCGATGCGTCCCCGCAGCTCGCGGGTGCGATCGGCGTGCGAGCGGTGCCGACGGTGGTAGCGCTCGCCGGCGGCCGTCCGGTGACCAGCTTCGAGGGCGCGCAGCCCGCGGACCAGCTCGAGGCGTGGGTGGGCAACCTGGTCGCGCAGCTCGGCCCGCAGCTCCAAGGCCTCGGCGGGGAGCCGGGGGAGGAGGCGCCCGCCGAGGATCCGCGCCTCGACGCCGCCACCGCTGCACTCAACGCCGGGGACTTCGCCGGGGCACGCGCGATGTACGACGACATCTTGGCCGACCCGAACGTCACTCCTGACCTGAAGGCGAACGTGAAGCAGGCGAAGGCCACCGTGGCGGTCATTGAGCGCTTCGACCCGGCGAACCGGACGTCGGATCCGATTGCGGATGCTGAGGCGGATCCTGCGGACGTCGGGAAGCAGTTCGCGGCGGCGGATGCGGAGGTGCTTGCGGGTGCCCCGGAGCGCGCCTTCGACCGGTTGCTCGCGCTGGTGAAGGCGGAGCCGGCCGCGAAGGAGCGCCTGCTGGAGCTGTTCACGCTCTTCGAGCCGGGGGACGCGCGAGTGAAGGCGGCGCGCACCCGGCTCGCGAGCGCGCTGTTCTAACTCTTCGCGTCTAACTCTTCGCGCGTACTACCGCACCGGCGTGTACCACTGCACGCTGAGCGCCGGGATGGTCAGCGCCGCGGACTGCTCGAAGCCGTCCCAGCCGGTCTCCTCGGTGTGGATGCGCTCGGGGATCTCGTTGCCCGCGCCGCCGTAGATGGCTTGGTCGGTGTTGATCAAAAGCTGCCACTCGCCACCCTGGGGGAAGCCGAGGCGGTAGGACTGCTGCGTGTTGCCGGAAAGGTTCACCACAGCCACCAGCGGCTGCCCGTCCGCGCCCCAGCGGGTGTAGGCGAGGAGGTTGTTCTCCCCGTCGTCGCCCTTGAGCCACTGGAAGCCCATGGGGGAGTTGTCCTGGGAGAACAGGGCGGAATTGTCGCGGTAGACAAAGTTGAGGTCGCGGACCAGGCGCTGGATGCCGCGGTGGTACTCGTGGCCCCAGCTGTCGCCGACGTTGTCCCAGTTGATGGAGTGCGCCTCGTCCCACTCGGTGGTCTGGCCCCACTCGCAGCCCATGAACATGAGCTGCTTGCCCGGGTGGGAGAACATGTAGCCATAGAGGGTGCGAAGGCCTGCGGCTTTGTTCCAGTCGTCGCCAGGCATGCGCTCCCAGAGCGAGCCCTTGCCGTGCACGACCTCGTCGTGGCTGAACGGCAGCACAAAACGCTCCGAGAAGGCGTAGACCAGGGAGAACGTGATCTCGTTGTGGTGGAAGGAGCGGTAGATCGGGTCGAGGGAGAAGTACTCGAGGGTGTCGTTCATCCAGCCCATGTTCCACTTCAGGTTGAAGCCCAGGCCGTCCGCCTCGGTCTGCGCGGTCACGCCCGGCCACGCGGTGGATTCCTCGGCGATGGTGAGCACGCCCGGGTGGGCGCGCTGCACGGTGGCGTTCATCTCCTGGAGGAACTGCACGGCCTCCCAGTGCTCGCGGCCGCCGTACTGGTTGGGCAGCCACTCGCCCGGCTCGCGGGAGTAGTCGAGGTAGAGCATGGAGGCCACCGCGTCCACGCGCAGGCCGTCGAGGTGGAACTCCTCGAACCAGTACAGCGCGTTGGCCACGAGGAAGTTGCGGACCTCCGCGCGGCCGAAATTGAACACGTAGGTGCCCCAGTCCTTCTGCTCGCCGCGGCGCCAGTCGGGGTGCTCGTAGAGGGCGGTGCCGTCGAAACGCGCGAGTGCCCAGGCATCCTTGGGGAAGTGGGCCGGCACCCAGTCGACGATCACGCCGATGCCGTGCTCGTGGCATGCGTCCACGAGCGCGCGGAACTCGTCCGGGGTGCCCCAGCGCGCGGTCGGCGCGTAGTAGCCGGTGACCTGGTAGCCCCAGGAGCCGCCGAAGGGGTGCTCCGCCACGGGGAGGAACTCCACGTGCGTGAAGCCATTCTCCACCAGGTAAGGCACGAGCTCCTCGCGCATGGTGGTGAAGTTCGCGCCCTGCTTCCAGGAGCCGATGTGGCACTCGTAGATGCTCATCGGCGCGTTGGTGGCGTCGACGCCGACGCGGTTGCGCATCCAGT
The DNA here is from genome assembly GCF_024160105.1 of Corynebacterium stercoris. Classification (GTDB taxonomy): domain Bacteria; phylum Actinomycetota; class Actinomycetes; order Mycobacteriales; family Mycobacteriaceae; genus Corynebacterium; species Corynebacterium stercoris. The sequence goes on along the minus strand of NZ_JAMFTQ010000003.1, from coordinate 55,212 downwards.
CCCCGTCGTTCCACTGGTACTCGGTGCTGGAGGCCACCACGGAGACCGTCTCCGGCGGGGCCATGGTCTGCTTGGCCAGCGGGTCGGCCTTGTCCACGCGCACGCCGTCCGACGTCTGCACCGCGAACTTATAGGCGGTGCCCGCGCCGATGCCGGGGATGAAGATCTCCCACACGCCGGTCGAGCCGAGGGAGCGCATCGGGTACTGGTTGGCGTTCCACTCGCAGAAGTCGCCCACCACGGCCACGCCCTGCGCGTTCGGCGCCCACACGGCGAACGCGGTGCCGGATACTTCGCCCATCGCCGTGGTGTAGGTGCGTTCGTTGGCGCCGAGCACATCCCAGAGGCGCTCGTGGCGGCCCTCGCTGATCAGGTGCAGGTCGAATGAGCTCAGCGTCGGCAGGAAGTGGTACGGATCGGCCACGACCTGCGGCTCCGCGCCCGGGTACGTCACCTTGAGGCGGTAGTCGGGGGCGCGCTCGGAGTCGAGGCCGGCCACCCAAATGTCGTCGCCGATTGGCTGCATGGGCACCTCGATATCCTCGAGCACCAGCGTGACCGCCTCGGCGCCGAGGAGGCGGGTGCGCACCACGGAGCCGGAGGCGGCGGCGTGCCAGCCGTAGAAATCGTGCGGCGCGTGGTGCTTGCACTCGGTCAGCCGCTGGCGGTCCTGCTCAGGGATCAGCAGGGTGGGATCGATCTCGTGCGGGGCGGGCGAGGTCATAGGGGGACAGTCCTTACTTCAAGGTTCGCGTTTTGCTACTAGGGTACCGGGGGCGGTTGCGGGCTACGGCCGGTAGTCGTGGTCGGAGATGCGTCGGAAAGCAAGTGCTTCCCGACGCTCGCTTGCCACATCAGGCAGCTTGAACACGTGCGCCACGTTGACCTGCGGTGCGAGGCGGATGTAGTTCTCGCCGGAGGACCAGGTGTAGCGCTCGCCCGTGATCTGGTCGTGCACCTCGAAGGGCTCGCCCGGGTTGAGGCCCACCTCGGAGACGTCGAGGCGCAGCATGCCCTCCTGGGTGGAGTAGGGATCCAGGTTGATCACCACGAGCACGGCGTTGCCGGTCACCGCGTCCACCTTGGAGTAGGCGATGAGCTTCTCGTTGGAGATGTCGTGGAAGCGGATGTTGCGCAGCTGCTGCAGCGCCGGGTTTTCGCGGCGGATGCGGTTGAGCAGGGTGATGTAGGGCTCGAGCGACTCGCCGCGCTCCAGCGCCGCGGCAAAGTCGCGCGGGCGCAGCTGGTACTTCTCGGAATCGAGGTACTCTTCGGAACCCTGGGTGACGGGCTCGTGCTCGTAGAGCTCGTAGCCGGAGTACACGCCCCACAGCGGGCTCATGGTCGCGGCGAGGGTGGCGCGCAGCGCGAACGCGGCCGGGCCGCCCTTCTGCAGGGACTCGTGGAGGATGTCCGGGGTGTTCACGAAAAGGTTCGGGCGGCTGACGTCGGCGACGTCCACGAGCAGCTGGGCGAAGTCGGTCAGCTCCGCCTTCGTGGTCTTCCAGGTGAAGTGGGTGTAGGACTGGCTGAATCCGGCCTTGGACAGGCCGTACATGCGCGGCGGGCGGGTGAACGCCTCGGCGAGGAAGATCACGTCCGGGTCGGTCTCGTGCACCTTGGCAATCAGCCAGTGCCAGAAATCCAGCGGCTTGGTGTGCGGGTTGTCCACGCGGAAGGTGGTGATGCCCAGGTCCACCCAGTACATGACGACGCGGTAGATCTCCTCGTAGATCGTCTCGCGCGCGTTATCGAAATTGATGGGGTAGATGTCCTGGTACTTCTTCGGCGGGTTCTCGGCGTAGGCGATGGTGCCGTCGGCGAGCACGGTGAAGAAGTCCGGGTGCGCCGCGGCCCACGGGTGGTCCGGCGCGGCCTGCAGGGCCAGGTCGAGGGCGACCTCGAGGCCCAGCTCGTCGGCGTGGTCGAGCATGTCCAGGAACTCCGCCTCGCCGCCGAGCGCCGGGTGGAACGCGTCGTGGCCGCCGTCCTTGGAGCCGATCGCCCACGGGGAGCCCACGTCGTGCTCCTCCGGGGTCAGGGTGTTGTTGCGGCCCTTGCGGTTCACCTCGCCGATGGGGTGGATCGGCGGGAAGTAGACGGTGTCGAAGCCCATCGCGGCGACACGGTCGAGCGCCGCGGCGGTGGTGGCCCAGGTGCCGTGCACCGGCTCGCCGTTCTCGTCCCACCCGCCGGTGGAGCGCGGGAACAGCTCGTACCAGGAGCTCACGAGTGCTTTCCGACGTTCGACCAAGACATCGCAAATCGGGCCGTGCGTCACCAGCTCGCGCAGCGGGTAGGCGTCGAGCACCTCGAGCACCTCGTCGGCGAGGCCGGCTTCGATGCGGGTGCGCAGGGGCAGGGTGTCGTCGGCAAGCGTGGTGCGCGCGGATTCGAGCACCTCGCGCGCGCCGGCGGGGGTCTGCGCGGCGGCCGCGGCGAAGAGGTCGATGCCGTGGTGGATGTCGTTGGCCAGCTCCTCGGCGCTCTGCCCGGCAAGCAGCTTCTTGCTCACCGCGTTGCGCCAGGTGGCCATGACATCGCTCCAGGCGTCGACGCGGAAGCGCCACAGGCCCTGCTCATCCGGCACGAACACGGCGTGCACGTAATCGGGGCGGTAGACCTCCTGCTGCATGTGCACCGAGTACTGCTCGCCGCTGGGCGAGGTCAAAAGCAGCGTCGCGCCGATCGCGTCGTGGCCTTCGCGCCACACCAGGGCGGAGACGGGGATCACCTCGCCGACCACCGCCTTGGAAGGCAGGGTGCGCCCCGAAACCTGGGGGCGGACATCATCAATGCCGAAGCGTGCAACCATGGGTACCTCTTTGCGGGGTTTGGTGGTGATGTTCACACCCAGCGTAGCCAAGCGCGCCACTTCAGACCCGCCGAAACTTCAGCTTCACCACAAGGGCGGGCAAATAGTCCACAATGGGAGGGGTGAGCAAGGAAACGACTACGGACCCGGACCTGCTGATCGATTTCCAGGGGGTCTCCTTCATCCGCGGCGGCAACACCCTGGTCGGACCGGTCGACTGGCAGGTGGAGCTGGATGAGCGCTGGGTGGTCATCGGCCCGAACGGCGCCGGCAAGACCACGCTGATTCGCATGGCGGCGGCGCAGGAGTTTCCGTCGCAAGGCGTTGCGTTCGTGCTCGGGGAGCGCGTCGGCCGCACGGACATGCGCGACCTGCGCGCCTCCATCGGCTTGACGTCCTCAGCGCTGGCGGGGCGCGTGCCTGACGACGAAAAAGTGGGGGACCTCGTCGTCTCCGCCGGCTACGCCATTGTGGGCCGCTGGCGCGAGGAGTACGACGAGGCCGATTACGAGCAGGCCGTCGAGGTGCTCGAGCAGGTCGGCGCGATGCACCTGGTGGACCGCACGTGGGGCACGCTTTCCGACGGCGAGAAGAAGCGCGTCCTCGTCGCCCGCGCCGTGATGACGAACCCGGAGCTTTTGATCCTCGACGAGCCGGCCGCGGGCATGGATCTGGGCGGGCGCGAGGACCTCATCGCCTACCTGGGCGAGCTGGCGCTCGACCCGGATGCCCCGGCGATTGTGATGATCACGCACCACCTCGAGGAAATTCCCTACGGCTTCACCCACGCGATGCTCCTGGATGAGGGCTCCGTGGTGGCGCAAGGTCTCATCGAGGACGTGCTGACCTCGGAGAACGTGACCAAGGCGTACCACCAGCCGATAGAGGTGACGTACGACGACGGCCGCTTCTTCGCCCGCCGCGCCCGCACCAAGCGCTCCGGGGCGCACCGGAAGTAGCTTTCCCCGGGAACGGGCCCGCTGGTCCCCGCCGGCCGCGGTACCTGCCCGCCGACCCACGCCGCATGAGGAGGTGATCGCGATAGTGCAGTCGAACCAGCGCGCCACAACCGGCGCCGTCTCCGCCGACGCGGGCGACGCTATCGACGTCACCGAGACCCGCGGCCTCGGCGGCGCGCGCCTGTCGGCAACCGTGATCCTCATGCGCGATGCCCCAGACGGGCCTGAGGTGTGGATGCAGGAGCGGGTTCTTTCTATGCCGAACTACCCGGGCATCACCGTCTTCCCCGGCGGCGGGGTGGACACGCGCGACTTTCCGGGCCGCTCCTGGGACGACGGCGAGCTGTGGACCGGCCGCAGCGGCGTCGCCCTTGCCCGCCAGCTCGGGCTGACCAAGTACAAGGCCCACGCGGTGATGTTCGCGGCGGTGCGCGAGCTGTTCGAGGAGACCGGCATCTTCCTGGTGGTCGACCACTACGGTAACCTGCTCGACGACGCGAGCATCTACCACGAGCACCGCCTCGCGCTGGAGTCGCACTCGTTGTCGCTGACCGACGTGCTGCAGCACAACGACCTCGTAGTCAGCGGCGATCTGCTGCTGCCGTACGGGCGGTGGGTCGGCAAATCCGAGCGCGGCACCTGGTTCGACACTTTCAGCTTCCTCGCCGCTCACCCGGAGGGCCAGGAACCGGACGGCAACACCGGCGAGGCCGACGACGCGAACTGGTTCCCGCCGGGCCTGCTCATCGAGGGCTGGCGCCACGGCCTCGTGCGCTTCGCCCCCTCCACATGGATGCAGCTGGTGGAACTCGCCGCCCACGACACCGTCGCAGACGCGCTCAAGGCGGCGCGCGACCGCACCATCACCCCGATCGTCGGCGACCCGGTGGATGATGAGCGCATGGAGGAATACTTCCACCGCGCCCCGAAAGACCGGATCGGGCGGCACCTGTGAGCTTCACCGTTGAAGAGGTCGCCTTCCTCGCCGCGCACGCCGCACGCATCGGGGAGGTCGCACCCGAGATCTCGCTGACCAAAAAGTCCGTGTTCGCCGACCGTGCGGTGCTGGAACGGGAATTCGGAGCCGAATACGCGCGCGCCGTTTCGGTGCTTATTGCGGCGCGCCGTGCGGGCGCGGGCAAGTTCCCGGCCGACTGGCTCACGGATTACGACGCCGCCCAGCAGGCCACCCCGCGCCCCGTCGCCGACATCCGCGCCCAACGCATCGCGGCGGCCGGGTTCGACGTGGTGCACGATGTGACGTGCTCGGTGGGCACGGAAGCGCCGTCGTTTAGCAGTGCGGGCGTGGGCTGGCTCGGCTCCGACCTGGACCGCTCCCGCCTCGCCATGGCCCGCCACAACCTCGGGCGGGATGCGTGGCTGGCCTGTGCCGATGCCCTCGCGCCCGTTTCGAACGCGCAGGTGATAGTCGCCGACCCCGCGCGCCGCGCCGACGGCCGCCGCATCACCGACCCCGCCAAGCTCATGCCGCCGCTGCCCGCGCTGCTCGACGCCCACGCCGGCCGCGAGATGGCGGTCAAGTGCGCGCCGGGCATCGACTACTCGGAGTGGGACGGGCTGGTCAGCGTCGTCTCGCTCGACGGCGGGGTGAGGGAAGCCTGCCTCTACACCCCGGGCATCGCCGGCCGCGGGCGCGAAGCCGTGGTGCTGCGCTCGGACGGCGTCGCGGAGCATTGCGTATCGACGGACGATGACACCGCCCCCGTCGCCGACCCCGGCCCCTACATCGTGGAACCCGACGGGGCGATCGTGCGCGCCGGGCTGGTGCGCCACTGGGCCGCGCGCCACGGCTTGTGGATGCTCGACGAGCACATCGCGTTTCTCAGCGGCGATGCGGTGCCCGCGGGTTACAGCGGTTTCCCGTTCCTCGAGGCGGTGCCGCTGAAGCGGCTGAAGTCGGCGCTTGCCGGGTACGGCGCGGGCAGCGTCGAGATCCTGGTGCGCGGCGTGGACGTGGACCCTGACAAGCTGCGCGCCAAGCTGAAGCTCAAGGGCACCGGCAAGGGCCGACCGATGGCCGTGGTGGTGGCGCGCATCGGCGATGCGGCCGTCGCGCACATCTGCGGTCCGCGGGAGCACGTGCCGGCGGCGCTAGGGTAGGGGCATGCATGCCTCTGCCTCGCACGACTCCGTCTACCTCGACCACGCCGCCACGACCCCGATGCGCCAGTGCGCCATCGATGCCTGGGTGGAGCACGCGCACGCTGTGAACCCCGGCAGCCAGTACGCCGCCGGCCGCGCCGCCAACGCGGTGCTGCAGGAGGCGCGCGAGCAGGTCGCGGCGCTGCTCGGCGCCGATCCGGTCGAGGTGATCTTCACCGGTTCCGGCACCGAGGCGGACAATATTGCGGTGCGCGGTCTTTACGCGGCATCGGTGCGCGAGGGCGCCCCGCAGCGCGTGGTGGCCAGCACCATCGAGCACCCCGCGGTGCTGGAGCCAGTGCGGGCGCTCGAGGCCGAGGGCGCAGAGGTCGCGTGGCTCGAGGCGGGGCGCGACGGGCACGTCGCCGACCTCGCCGCGCTGGATCAGCCGGCGGCCGTGGCGGCGCTGATGTGGGCGAACAACGAGACGGGCGCGATCCAGCCGGTCGCCGAGGCCGCCGAGCGCGCCGCCGCCGCGGGCACGCCGCTGCACGTCGACGCGGTGCAGGCCGTGGGCAAAGTCCCGGTGGACTTCAAGGGCCTAGGCTTGACGACGCTCGCAGCAAGCGCCCACAAGTTCGGCGGCCCCCGCGGTTGCGGCATCCTGCTGGCGCGCCGCTCGCCGGTGCCGGTGCCCTTGGTGCTCGGCGGCGGGCAGGAGCGCGGGCTGCGCTCGGGCACGGTGGACGTGGCCGCCGCGGCGGCGACGGCGGCGGCGCTGGCCGAGGCGGTCGGGGAGATGGAGGCGGAGCAGGCGCGCGTGCGGGAGCTGCGGGATCAGCTGGTCGCGCGGGTGCGCTCGGCGGTGCCGGGTGCGGTGCTCACCACGTCGGAGCCCGCGCTGGCGGGGCACGCGCACTTCATGTTCCCGGGTGCGAACGCGGACGCCATGATCATGCTGCTCGACGGGCTGGGCATTGCGGCGTCGGCGGGTTCGGCGTGCGCCGCGGGCGTGGTGCGCCTGAGCCCGGTGCTCGAGGCGATGGGCATTCCCGACGAGGAGGGCATGGGCGCGCTCCGGCTCACGCTCGGCCGCACGACGACGGAAGAGGATGTGGCGCGCGCCGCTACCGAGATCGGGGACGTGGTGGAGAAGGCGCGCGCGGTGGGGCGGTTGTGAGACGTGTGGCACATGCGACTCGTGTGATTTGTGTGTCGCGTGTGGTTTAAGGGGTTTCTGTGGTTTAAGCTTCGGGCCATGCGTGTCTCCTCCCTGCCTCGCGGTGTGCACCGCGGTTTGAACACTGTCGTCGCGACGCTTGTGGCGTGCGTGCTGGCGCTGACAGCAGCCGTCGTCACGCAGCGCGAGGAAGCGCACGCGCTGCCCGCGCTGCCGGGCCTCGTCTCTGGCGTGGATGTCGCGGGCCACCAGCGCCCGGGCGGCGCGCCCATCAACTGGCGCATGGTTGCGGGTCCGGGTGGGCAGCAGTTCGCGTTTGTGAAGGCGTCGGAAGGCACGGACTGGAAGAACGTGTTCTACGACGAGGACGCGCGCGCCGCCGCCGACGCCGGCATGCAGGTCGGCGCGTACCACTACGCGCGCCCGGGCAGCGACCCGATCGCGCAGGCGCGCTTCTTCGCAGACGTGATCAACGCCGGCCCAGCGCTGAGCCTCCCGCCCGTGCTGGACCTAGAGGTCGATGAGGGTCTTGGCCCCGTCGCGCTCGCCGCCTGGACCACGGTGTTTCTCAAGGAGCTGGAGCTGCGCACCGGCAAGCGCCCGATGATCTACACGTACCGCTACTTCTGGTACGAGCACATGAACAACACCAACGCGTTCACCTCTTACCCGTTGTGGCTCGCCGCGTACCAGAACCAGCCCCCGCGGCCGGTCGGCGGCTGGGACAAGCTGAGTTTCTGGCAGCGCAGCGACTCGGGCCGCGTGGCGGGCATTAACACCCCGGTGGACATGAACCTGTTCAACGGCACCGCGGCGCAGCTGCGCGACTTCGCGGGCGGCAACCTGCGCGCCGGCGGCGGCGTGCTGGAAACCTTCCAGGTGCCGGATTCCGGCGAGCTGCGCGTGCTGGAGCAGGACAACACCGCGCTCGTGCTCGCGATCCTCGGCCTCGCCGCCGGTGTGCTCGGCTTCGCGCAGCTTAACGACGCCGCCGCGCAGGCCGGCTTCAACCCGACCGACGCGCGCAACATCGCGGGCCACGTGCAGAACCTCGCCGCCCGCGGCGACCTCCCGCTCGATGACCTGGCGAAGATGGTCGCGGGCCAGTATCAGGTCGGCGACTTGCTCATCCTCTTGGACAACGCAGCGAAGTAGGCGCGAAGTAACTCCTACACCTCGTCGTCGCCGCGCGCTGTGCCCTGTTCGGCCAGCGCGCGGCACCATGCTTCGGGGGCGAACTTCGCCGGCACCGCGCCTTTGAGCAGGTTGCGGGTGAGCTCAGGCGAGGCTTCCAGCGGCCGGTTCGCCCCGATGAGCACGATGTTGCCGTAGCGGCGGCCCTTCAGCATGGGCGGATCCGCGATGGCTGCGACGTGCGGCCACACGGTGAGCATCCCGGCGAGCTCGTCCTTGGCCTCCTTCAGGTCCGCATGGGAGCCGCAGTTGGCGAGGTAGTAGCCGTCGTCGGCAAGGCTCGTGCGCGCGGCCCGGAAGAATTCCACCGTGGTCAGGGAGCGCGGGGTAGTGGCGGAGCTGAACACGTCGCGGATGATCACGTCCCGGGTGGCGGGTTTGAACCCGTCGGTGGCCTCGCGGGCGTCGGCGGTGCGGATTTTCACGGCGGGGGAGCGGGGAACGTCGAAAAGCTCGCGCGCGAGGATCGCCAGCTCCGAATCGATCTCCACCACGGTGCTGCGCGAACCCGGCCACGCGGCGGCGAAGTAGCGGGCCAGGGTGCAGGCGCCGCCGCCGAGGTGGGTCAGGCGCGCCTTCGGGCGGGCACCGGCCGGGTACGCCGCGTCGAGGAAGTCGGCGATCCAGCGCATGTACTCGAAATCGAGCCGCAGCGGGTCGCCCGGCACGATGTGGGAGCTGGGAACGCCGTTGACCAGCAGCACCATGGAGCCGTCCGGTTCGTGCAACACCTCAGCGACGCCGGTGTCGATCTCGTGGAATTCGCTTTTTCCCGCCATGGTGGGTGAGGGTACCCGGCCAGGAATCAATCACGCGTTGGTACTGCGTCGCGTCACCTGGACCGCTCGAGTATCCGCTCGGTAGCTTTTTGGGGAGTGAGGTCGAGGCGGCGGAGCAGTTGAGCGTTGAGCGCGACGATGACGGTTGAGGCGGACATCAAGATCGCGCCGACGCTCATTGGCATGACAAACCCGACAGGGGCGAGGATGCCGGCCGCCAGTGGCACCGACAGGAGGTTGTAGCCGGCCGCCCACCAGAGGTTCTGCTTCATCTTCCGGTAGCTCTCGCGCGAGAGCTCGATGACCGAGAGCACCGATCGCGGATCTGAGCTTGCCAGGATGACCTCCGCTGAGCCGATGGCCACGTCGGTGCCCGCACCGATTGCGACGCCGACATCGGCCTGGGCCAGCGCCGGTGCATCATTGACACCGTCGCCGACCATGGCAACCTTGTGGCCCTCGCTCTGCAGCTCCTTGACCTTGGCGGCCTTGTCCTCGGGCCGCACACCCGCAAAGACCCGATCAATGCCCAATTCGCCCGCAACGGTGTTCGCGACGGCCTGCGCGTCGCCTGTGATCATCACGACTTCAACACCCGAGGAGTGCAGTGCGTCGACGGCGTCGCGCGACTCCGGACGGATCTCGTCGGCAAGCCGCAGCGCTCCGATCACGTCCCCGTCCGCGAGGACGTGGAGGATGATCGCGCCCTCCTCGCGCCACTTGTCCGCGACCGGAAGCTCCTCGGCGGCGTGCTGGTCAAGCAGGTAGGGGCCACCAACCTCGATCACCGCGCCGTTGACAGTTGCTTTCACGCCCACGGCTGGCGACGAAGAGAAGTCGGTGGCTTGGGGCACGGCCACATCCTCGGCCTGAGCCGCCCCGGTGATGGCACGCGCCAGCGGGTGCTCGCTGTCGGCTTCGGCGGCTGCTGCTAGGGCGAGCACCTCCTTCTTATCGCGCCCGCCTACAGGATCGATCGCGGTGACGGTTGGCTCGCCTTTAGTCAACGTGCCGGTTTTGTCGAACAAGACGGCGTCGACCGAGCGCATCGTCTCGAGCGCCAGCCGGTCTTTGATAAGCACCCCTCCGCGTGCCGCGCGCTCAGTCGCGATAGAAACGACAAGCGGGATTGCAAGGCCGAGGGCGTGGGGGCAGGCGATGACGAGCACGGTGATGGCGCGCACCACGGCATCGTCGGGCTGACCGAGCAGCGTCCACACGACGGCAGTCACAATGGCCGCGCCGAGCGCGAACCAGAACAGCCACGCGGCGGCGGTGTCGGCCAGGCGTTGTGTGCGGGAGGACGAGGCCTGGGCGTCCGCGACAAGTTGCTGGATGCCAGCTAGAGCAGTATCCCCGCCCGTGGCTGTGACCTCGACTCTGAGACCGGAGTCAGTTGCGATGGTGCCGGCGACCACATTGTCGCCCTCACCGCGGCGCACCGTCCTCGACTCTCCGGTAACCATCGACTCGTCCATGGCGGCGTAGCCGTCGACAATTATGCCGTCGGCAGGCACGGACGCTCCGGGCCGCACGATCACGACATCGCCGACCTGCAGGTCCGCCGGTGCGACCTTGACAACTTCCTCGCCGGTGATCTTCTCGGCCTCATCGGGCAAAAGCGCAGCCAGCGAATCCAAGGCGGAAGTGGTTTGAGCAAGGGAGCGCATCTCGATCCAGTGCCCCAGCAGCATGATCACTACCAGCAGCGCCAGTTCCCACCAGAAGTTCAGCTCGCGGTCCAAAATGTGGAGGGTCGAACCCCAAGACGCGACGAAGGCGACAGTGATGGCGAGGGTGATCAACAGCATCATGCCGGGCTTGCGAGAGCGGATCTCGGAGGCAGCGCCCGTTAAAAACGGCCGGCCTCCCCAGAAGTACATGACGGTACCCAACAGTGGCGAGACCCACCGAAGCCATTCCGAGTCGGGCAGCTGGTAGCCGATGAGGTGGGCAAAGGTCTCGTTCAATCCGACGACTGGTACTGCAAGGACCAGCATGATCCAAAAGAGCCGGCGGAACTGGCCTACATGATCACCGTGGCCGCCGTGGCCCCCGTGGTTGCCGTGGCCCCCGTGGCCCCCGTGTGCACTCTGGTCGCCGTGGTCCCCGTGGCCCCCGTGTGCACTCTGATCCTCGTGGTCGTCGTGTGGACCGTGGTCCTCGTGATTGCCGTGGTGCGTGTGGTCTTGTGCGTGCATGTGCTCGTCAGTCATGTTGGGGCCCTTCCTTCCGGCTCAACTCAGCTACTCTCGACATGCGCAGAATGCAGGCTACACGGCCTAGCTCGCCCTGCATGCCACCACGGCCGTTGCGGCCTCAAACGCGAGTACGGACAGGTCCCGCCGCACAGGAGTCCTCATCCCAACTCCATCTACGGGCGAGTCGAATAGTTCAAGCCCTCCCAGGACTATGTTTCGCCTTTCCTAGGTGTAGGACTACACTCCCGCCACATGCGAGTGCTGGTGGCAATGAGCGGGGGAGTGGACTCCTCCGTTGCGGCCGCGCGCCTTGTGGAGGCGGGCCACGACGTCGTCGGCGTGCACCTCGCCCTGTCCAAGGACGCACGCCAGACCCGGGAGTCCGCCCGCGGCTGCTGCTCGCTCGAGGATGCCGCCGATGCGCGCCGTGTCTGCGACAAGCTGGGCATTCCCTTTTACGTGTGGGACTTTTCGGACCGGTTCAAAGAGGACGTGATCGACGATTTTGTTGACAGTTACGCCCGCGGCGAGACACCGAACCCGTGCCTGCGCTGCAACGAGAAGATCAAGTTCTCGGCGCTGTTGGAGCGGGCCGTTGCGCTGGGCTTCGACGCGGTGGCAACAGGGCACTACGCGCGTATCGACGACGCCGGCAATCTCCGCCGCTCCACCGACCCCCTCAAGGACCAGTCCTACGTGCTGGGCGTACTGACCCGCGAGGAGCTGGACCACTGCCTTTTCCCGGTCGGCGACACGGAGAAGCCGCAGATCCGGGAGGAGGCGGCGCGCTACGGCTTCAGCACCGCCTCGAAGCCGGACTCCTACGACATCTGCTTCATTCCCGACGGCAACACCCAGGCCTTCCTGGGCAGCCACATCGGCCTGCGCCCGGGCATGGTCGTGGACCAGGACGGCACCGAGCTCAAGGAGCACGACGGCGCGTTCCAGTACACCATCGGCCAGCGCAAGGGCCTCAACATCCGCGTCCCGGCCGCCGACGGCAAGCCGCGCTACGTCACCGAGGTCGACGCCGCCTCCGGCACTGTCACCGTCGGTCCGCGCGAGGCACTTCGCGTATCGACGATCAGAGCAGACCGCCTCAAAGTCCTCCACCCAGCCATGACGAGCGCAGCGAGCGCGCCTGCGAGTGCCGGTGCCATGGAAGCACTCGTGCAGATCCGCGCCCACGGCGGCGTTGTCGGGTGCACGGCTGTGGTTGACCCGGAGGCGGGCAATGGCGGGGAAATGGAGCTCAGCCTGCACGAACCGCTCGAGGGCGTGGCCCGCGGGCAGGCGGCAGTGCTCTATCTCCCGGACCCGGACGGGCTGGGGGATGTGGTGCTGGGTTCCGGCACGATCTGCGGCACGGCGTAGCGGGCACGGCGTAGCGCAAGCTAAAACGGCGGCTGCGACGGGTCCATTGGTGGGTCAGTCATGGTCCCGGCGCCAGCTGGGGGCCCGCTACCTCCCGGGGGTTCGGCTACGGGGAAGAGCGGGGGATCGGGCTCGGTGGGCGCTGGGCGATGCTGGGCCACGGCGCGCTGGCGCAACTTGGATCCGGCCGCATCGTGTGTGCCCAGGGACTCGTTGAATTCGATGGAACCGTCCGGGGCGACAACTCCGACGCGTCCCGTGGCGGGATCCCGGTCGACGTGATGCCGGCCGTTCGCCCCGTCCCTTCTGTCGTTGTTGTGCCCGTGGTGTTGGCGGCATAACCCGATGAGGTTTTCGATGTCGGTGGGTCCGCCCTCAATGTAGGGGATGATGTGGTGGATCTCGGCTTCCGTGAAGGGTTTGGAGCACCCGGTCCAGGCGCACACGCCCTGCATCGCAAGCAAAGCGATGCGCTGGTGCACTGTCGCCAGCCGCGCCCGGCCCATCGACAGCGGCAGGTGGGTGAGACGGTCGAACTGCACGATGAAGTCGGTGCCGGTAAGCCCCAGGCGCAGCAGATCGGTGGCGGTGAGGTCGATGCCGGTATTCGTCGGGAAGGCGGTGTCCGGGCCGGCGCTCTCGACATCGTCGAGCGTGATCGACAGCACCACAGACGCGGCGCCGCGGTGCTGGGTCTGCCGCGAATCCTCGTAACCGGTGAGCATCTTCCGAAGCTGGTCGTAACGACGCTGGTTCGGCGTCCGCGAATCCTCCTGCGTCGGCCCGTCGAAGTTCACGCCGGGCGCGTTGCCGGCTTCGGTCAGCGCGGTCCACAGCGCGCCGTCGCCGGGCGGGAAAAGGATGGTGGTCTCGAACATGCCGTCGTTACGCTCGCGGAGCGGCCCAACACTGCGCGCAGCCCAGGTGGCGTTCGGGTCAGGCGCGGCGTGGGCGGCATTCGCCTGCTTTACCAGGCGCTCGGTGTAGCGGCGCACGTCCTCGGGCTTGTGGGTGGTAGCGTAAGCCATGGCCTCGTCGAAAATGCGCTGGCGCTCGCAGCTCGCAGGCGCGGTAAGGCCCATCAGCGCGCGGTTGATAATGCGCTGCTTCTCCTCGCTCACGGAACGCGAGTTCTTGCGGTTCTTCTCCTTCCGGGAGGGCTCGGGCTGCTCTTCCGCGCCGGGCGTATCGACGTTCGGGGCTTCAGTCTCCGGCTCATTTTCCGGCTCCGGCTCGGGCCCGTACATGTCGCGGGCTCGGCTGAGGCGGCTGGCAGCTTCGGCCTTGGAGAGACCGAGCTTCCGCTTCAGGTACTCGTTGGCGTACGTCGCGCCGACTACTGTGCCGGCACCGTCGCGATCACAAATAAACGCAAAGCTCACATCCGTGATCGCCTTGAGGGATGTGACGGACTCGAACCGCTCGAGATCCTCGTGAATGTCGTCAAAATGCAGTTGGGAAGGATCTTCCATGGCGTCGGCAAGCGCGCTCATGGCGGCGAGCGCATCATCGACGAGCTGGGTAATGTTCATGGCGAACCCTCCTTCCTGACGTGTTACTGCAACGTTATCGAAACAGTCGACACTTACGCAAGAAGCGCAACATAACAAAACGGTTACAGTCGGAAACGGCTGGGTATAGCAAGATCAAGCATCAAATCATCATTCACTCAGATCACAAACGAAACGCCAATCGCATCGGGTACAATGCAAGCCGTGCAGAACACCCCACCAGCAGCGTTCGGTCTCGGCCCCGTCCCGGGTGCTACGTCGGCGGATTTCGCCGAGGCAGCGGACATCATCCTCTCCGAGACACCGTTGCCGCACGTCCCGCAGCTGCTGGCGCGCGGCATTGGGGCGGACGCTATCGGGCGCACGGCCGCGCTGCTCGACATTCCGGTCGACCGCGGCCCCCGCGGGTGGCGCGTCGCACCCCGCCCAACCACACGCGCGATGTACCGCGACATGCTCGACCGCGACCTAGACATCCTCGAAGAACTCTGGGCCCGCAAGGTCGACCGGGTGAAAGTCCAGCTCACCGGTCCGTGGACGCTGGCATCGGAGATCGAGATGGCCAACGGCCACCGCATGATCACGGATCCCGGCGCGCTGCGCGACATCACTGAGGCGCTGCTGGAGGCTGCGGGGGCGCATAAATCGGACGTCGGCAAGCGAATTGCCCCGGCGGTGCTGCAGCTGGACGAGCCGCGCCTCGCCGATGTCATGGCGGGCAGCCTGCCGGGCACGTCGAAGTTCGAAACCATCCGCGCGTATCCGGAGCCGGAGGAGCGGCTCGCGCCGTTCGAGGCGCTCATCAACGCCCCCGTGCTTATCGACGCTGCATGGCAGACCGCCAAGAACCCGGACAAGGACCAGTTGGCGGGACTGCTGGATCGGGGATCGCGGGTGGCGTTGCCGGTGATGCCGCGGCAGGAGTTCTTACGCCTCTTCGACGAGTTGCAGCTCGACCCGGCGGAGTGCGCGATCGACGTGTACGCGTCTGCCGGGGCGAGCCTCAATGAGACCGCGGCGAACTACCGCGCGGCGCGGGAGATGGCGGAGGGCATCGCTTAGCCCACGGACTAGCCGATCATCGGCCAGCTCAGCGAGCAGTTGGAGATGTCCTTGCCTTGCCCGGTGAGGTAGCGTCGGCGGTCTTCCTGCAGCTTGTAGTGCTCGACGGCCTGGAACTCCATGAGCGCGCCCGTGTCCATCTGGGTCAGCTCCGGCCACTGGCGCACTTGCTTCCAGGCAATGCGGGCGGCGGCCATGGCATCGGAGGTGGCCTCGTGGGCGTTGTCGATGCGCACGCCGTAGACCTCGCACATGTCGCCCAGGCGGCGCGACCCTTTGCGGTAGCGGTCCTTCGCGCGGTCGATGAGCAGGGGATCGTAGACGGGGCCGGTGACGGTGAAATCACCGGTGAGTTGGCGCAACACGGTCAGATCGTACGGCGCGTTGAACACGATCAGGGTCAGGCCCGCGTCCCACGCCTCTTTGATGGACTGCACCGTCTCGCGCAGCACGTCCTCGTGCGGGCGGCCCTCGGCGCGGGCCTTCTCGGTGCTAATCCCGTGTACCGCCGCCGCCTCCGCCGGGATCTCGATGCCGGGATCGGCGAGGGACTCGGCGGCGTGTACGTCGCGTCCGTCGATACGCACCAGCGCACTGGTCACAATGCGCGCCTCGTGCGGGTTCGCCGAAGTGGTCTCGAGGTCGAACGAGAGCATGCGGGACGCGTCGAAAGTGGCCATGGGCGTTATTGTAATCAGCCTTCCGATGTGGGCCCGGCGATGTCCAAACACCTTACGAACTCCGTAAGCGCTTAAGGATCACGGTTTTCATCAAACTTCTGAAGCAGTCTGATGTACTCCCGCTTATCGAGGTTCCAGTCATATTCCCACTCGTGAGGCCGGCGTGATTGCTCAACCTGTGCTGCGGCAAAAATCAGATCGGCCATTAAACGGGTTGCCCGGCCGTTCCCGTCGGTGAATGGGTGAATGCGTACTAGCTCAGCGTGGGTCGCGATCCCCAGCTGGCGCGCGTTGTGGACGTTGGTTTCCCGCCATTGATAGCGCAGATTATCCATAGCGACGTACACCTCAGTCTCGATGAGGTGGGGATCCGAACCGATGTTGAGCAGGGTTCGCCGAAACTTCCCTGCCCACGTCCAGATGCCAGCGAAGAGACCGCGATGCCACTCCTTGAGGAACGCGACAGTCAGTAAGTCGTCTACCCGCAGTTCGCCAGCGTCTACTTCCTCGAGAAGGATAAGTCTTGAACCTACGAGCAGGGTCGATTCTAGGTCGAATACATCTGCCTTTCCCGGAGGCTCGGCGAACTCCTCGAGAAGTCTGGGCTCGAGCGCGTCAAGCTCCTCACCGTCGAGTGGAGTTTCCCCGTAGCTCGGCCCTACGCCCAACCACGATCCTCCGCGAGGAGCGAAAGCATGCGTGCAGTGTCCTTGGAGCGCACGTAACCATCTGGAAGCGCGCGACCCTCGAGCTTCATGCTCGCTCGCGTAGCTGAACTTAGCCGGAGCTTTCGATCGCCTTTGAAGAGGACAGGCTGAATGCGTTGATCCATCTCTAGCTCCTCCTTAGCCGCTATGCCGGTCACAACCACTCCTATCCTAACGCGATTGGGAAAACTACACTTGCTGTCTATGACCGAAGCACCGGAAAACGCCCCGGAAACCAACGACGATCTCCAAGACCTGCACCGCGAGTGGGACGAACTCGCCCAGGAGGTCCGCCGCCACCGGGACCTCTACTACAACGGACAGCCGGTGATTTCGGACGCGGAGTTCGACGAACTGTTCCGCCGCCTGCAGGCATTCGAGGAGGCGCACCCGGAACTGGCGGTGCCGGACTCGCCGACGATGGAGGTCGGCGCACCGGTCAGTGACGCCTTCGCGGACGTCACCCACCTCGAGCGGATGATGAGCCTGGACAACGTCTTCTCCACGGAGGAGATGCAGGAATGGCTGGACAAGACTCCTGGCCCGTACCTCACCGAGCTGAAGATCGACGGTCTGTCCATCGACTTGGTCTACGAAAACGGCGAACTCACCCGCGCCGCCACCCGCGGCGACGGCCGCGTGGGCGAAGACATCACCGCCAACGCAAAAGTGATCCCGGACATCCCGCACACGCTCCACGGCGATTACCCCGCGCTGGTGGAGGTGCGCGGGGAGGTGTTCATCCGCCCCGAGGACTTCCCGGAGCTCAACGAGCAGCGCATCGCCGAGGGCGGCAAGCCCTTCGCCAACCCCCGCAACACGGCGGCCGGCGGCCTGCGCCAGAAGAACCCCGAGGACGTGAAGAAGCGCAAGCTGCGCATGATCTGCCACGGCATCGGCGCTCGCGAGGGCTTCAGCCCGCAGACGCAGCACGAAGCGTACGAGGCGCTCGCCAGCTGGGGCCTGCCGGTCTCCGAATACACCAAGCGCGCGGAGACCGCGGAGGAGGTCCAAGAGGCCGTCGCCTACTGGGCCGACCACCGCCACGACGCCATCCATGAGATGGACGGCCTGGTGATCAAGGTGGACAGCATCGCGGCCCAGCGCGAGCTCGGCGCTACCTCGCGCGCCCCGCGCTGGGCCGTCGCCTACAAGTACCCGCCGGAGGAGGTGACTACGAAGCTCAACGATATCGCCGTCTCCATCGGCCGCACCGGCCGCGCGACTCCGTTCGCGGTGCTTGAGCCGGTGTTCGTCTCCGGCTCCACCGTCTCCATGGCGACCCTGCACAACCAGCACGAGGTCAAGCGCAAGGGCGTGCTCATCGGCGACACGGTGGTGATCCGCAAGGCCGGCGAGATCATCCCCGAGGTCCTCGGCCCCGTCGCCGACCTGCGCGACGGCAGCGAGCGCGAGTTCGTCTTCCCTGAAACCTGCCCGGTGTGCGGCACCGAGCTCGCGCCCGCCAAGGAGGGCGACGCGGACTGGCGCTGCCCCAACACCCGCTCCTGCCCGGCACAGCTCGGGGCGCGCCTGGAATATATCGCCTCGCGCGGCGCGTTCGACATCGAGGCGCTCGGTGAAAAGGGCGCGCGCGACCTCATCGCCTCCGGCGTTCTCGAGGACGAGGGCTGCCTCTTCGACCTCACCGAGGAGGACCTGAAGAAGTCCAACGCCTACACCCGCAAGGACGGCCAGGTCAACGCCGCCGGCAAGAAACTCCTCACAAACTTGGAAACCGCCAAGGATCGCGACCTGTGGCGCGTACTCGTCGGGCTCTCCATCCGCCACGTCGGCCCGACCGCTGCACGCGCGCTTGCGGCGCGTTTCAAGAGCATGCAGGCGCTTCTCGACGCCAGTGTTGAAGACCTCGCGGACACCGAGGGCGTCGGCAGCATCATCGCCGAGAGCTTCAAGGACTGGTTCGAGGTTGATTGGCACCGGGATATCGTCGAGAAGTGGGCCGCCGCGGGCGTGACCATGGAGGACGAAGCCGGAGAGGAACTGCCGCAGACCCTGGAGGGTCTCACCGTCGTGGTGACCGGCACGCTCGAAGACTTCACCCGCGACGAGGTCAAGGAAGCGATCATGTCCCGCGGAGGCAAAGCCGCGGGCAGCGTGTCCAAGACAACCGACTACGTGGTGGTGGGGGAGAACGCCGGCTCCAAGGCTGCGAAGGCAGAGGAGCTCGGCCGCCCCATCCTCAACGAGGGGCAGTTGAAGGCGCTTCTCGACGGAGGCCCCGAGGCGCTGCAGTAGCCGGAGCGGGCGCCTAGCTCAGCATCGCCCCGATGATCGCGCCGAGATCGCCAATGTGCGTCACCTCGGAGGCGAGATAATCCGGCCCGCCGACGCGGCCGACCACCAGCACGAGGTCGGTGCCGGGCAGGGGAGCGGAGCACAGCGCGGTGTCCAGCAGGCCCCATGCCTCCGGAACCCAGGTCTCAGTCTCGGGGTCGAGCACGCGCGGGCCGTCGAGCTCGAGCTTGGGCGGGCGGGACCCGTCGTCGCCGGGGGCGGCCTGGGAGGCGGCGACGCGCTCCATGCCGTCTTCGGTGTTGCGCAGCACGACAGCCCACGACGAGGTCATGGTGCGGGGCACCAGCCCGACGAGCTCTTCGAGAGCGCCCGAGAGGTTGTCCGTCTGCGCTGCGACGCGGGCCAGCATCTTGACCTGTCCGCGGCGGTCCACGCGGCCGGTGAATGGGCGGATCGAATCCACGTCTACGCCCTCGATGGAGCCGGCGGCGGTGACCACGGTGTCGATCATGGTCCCGGTGGGCATTTCCACGACAATGTCGTCGGTGACCAGGCCGTCTGGGGTCGTCTGCACAATGTCCACCGACTGGATGTTCGCGCCGACCAGACCGAAAGCTTCGGCCAGCTCGCCGAGGCTTCCTGGGACATCCGGGAGCGACACGCGGATCAGGTACGACATGGCTCCTTTTATAACATCAGTCGAAAGTTAGGGGCGCGGGGTGCGCGCCGGGCCGTGCCGTAAGATGAAGCCGTTGCCACAAAACACGCGAGGAGATTGGAATCACATTGGCTGAGATTTCACGCGACGAGGTGTCGCGCATCGCCCGTCTGGCGCGCATTGCGCTGAATGAGGACGAGCTCGACGACATCGCCCAGCAGCTGGACACCATTATTGAGGCGGTGTCGAAAGTGCAGCAGGTCGATACCGAAGGTGTGACGCCGATGAGCCACCCGCACTCCATCGACGCCGGCATGCGCGAGGATGTGCAGCGCACCACGCTGACCCAGGAGCAGGCGCTCGACCAGGCTCCGGCGGTTGAGGAAGATCGTTTCGTGGTTCCGCAGATTCTTGGAGAGGGTGGAGAGTAAGTGACTGCATACACGCTGCCGACTGAGGGCCTGGTTTCCAAGCCGGCCCACGAGCTCGCCCGCATGATCCAGGCCGGCGAGGTCACCTCCCGCGAGGTCACCCAGGCGTTCCTGGACCGCATCGCCGAGACCGACGGCGACCTCGGCGCTTTCCTCCACGTCGGGGCCGAAGAGGCGCTGGCTGCCGCCGACGCGGTGGACGCGCAGGTCGGCGCCGGCGAGGCCCCGGCATCCGCGCTGGCCGGCGTGCCGCTGGCGCTGAAGGACCTCCTGGTCACCACCGACGCGCCGACCACGGCCGCGTCCAAGATGCTCGAGGGCTACATGAGCCCGTATGACGCGACCGTCGTGACGCGTCTGCGCGAGGCCGGCATCCCGATCCTGGGCAAGACCAACTTGGACGAGTTCGCGATGGGCTCCTCGACGGAGAACTCCGCGTACAAGAAGACGAAGAACCCGCACGACCTCGAGCGCGTCCCGGGCGGCTCCGGCGGCGGCACCGCAGCGGCGCTGGCTGCCGGCCAGGCCCCGCTGGGCATCGGTACGGACACCGGCGGCTCGATCCGCCAGCCGGCGTCGCTGACCGGCACCGTGGGCGTGAAGCCGACGTACGGCGGCGTCTCCCGCTACGGCGTCATCGCCTGCGCGTCCTCCCTCGACCAGGTCGGCCCGTGCGCCAACAACGTGCTGGACACGGCGCTGCTCCACGAGATCATCGCCGGGCACGACGAGTTCGATGCAACGAGCGTCGATACGCCGGTGCCCGCGCTTGCCGACGCCGCCCGCGAGGGCGCGAAGGGCGACCTGAGCGGCGTGAAGATCGGTCGCGTGAAGCAGTTCAACCGCCCGGGTACGCAGGACGGCGTGCTGGAGCTGATTGATGCCGCGTTTGCGCAGCTGGAGCAGCAGGGTGCAGAGATCGTGGAGATCGACTGCCCCAGCTTCGACGACGTGATGGGTGCCTACTACATCATCCAGATGTCTGAGGTCAGCTCGAACCTCGCGCGCTTCGACGGCATGCGTTACGGCCTGCGCGCGGGCGACGAAGGCACCCACAGCGCTGAGGAGGTCATGGCGCTCACCCGCGGCGAGGGCTTCGGTGCGGAGGTGAAGCGCCGCATCATCCTGGGCACCTACGCGCTGTCCGTGGGCTACTACGACGCGTACTACCTGCAGGCCCAGCGCGTGCGCACCCTCATTGCCCGCGACTTCGACCGCGCCTTCGAGCAGGTCGACGTGATCGCCGGCCCGACGGTGCCGTCGACCGCGTTCAAGCTCGGCGAGAAGGTCGACGACCCGCTGGCGATGTACAACTTCGACCTGTTCACGCTGCCGCTGAACCTCGCCGGTCTGCCGGGCATGTCCGTGCCTGCGGGCATGGCCTCCGATACCGGCCTGCCGGTCGGCCTGCAGCTGATCGCCCCGGCGTTCGAGGACGACCGCCTCTACCGGGTGGGGGCCGCGTTTGAAGCGGGCCGCGACTAGCCCCTGGAATACCCTCGCAGCCTTGGCTGCGGGGTATTTTTGTGTGCTCTTCGACCAGGGCTTCATGCCCGTTGTCACACCGCTGCTGCCGTTCGGCGTGAACAACTCGGTGTGGCTCACCAGTGTCTTTCTGCTGTGCTCCGTCGCGCCGATGCCGGCGGCCGGGCGGATGGGGGACGCCTACGGGCAGCGCCGCATGTTCCTCGTCGGCCTCGCTATCACCGCCGCGGCGCTCCTTCTCGGCGCCGCCTCCTGGTCTTTCGGCGCGCTCGTGTTTGCCCGAGCCTTGCAAGGCATCGGCGTCGCTCTGTTCCTGCCGCAGGCGTTCGGGTTGATTCCGCGCGTGCTGCCGCCGGAACGGCACGGACGCGCGTTCGCGGTGTGGGGCATTGTCGGGTCGATAGCGTCGCTGCTCGGGCCGGTCCTCGGCGGCGCGATCGCGCAGGCGCAGGGCTGGCGCGCGGGATTTCTCCTCCAAGCCGCGCTGTGCCTGATCGCCCTGGCCGCAACCGCCGCGTGGGTGCCGCGCCTGCCGGTGAGCGGGGCACGCGTGCCGCTCGTCCCGGTGCTGCTCTCGCTCGCGGGGCTCGGGGCGCTGGTCTACGGCATCCAGTTCGGCAATTGGGTGGGCGTGCTCGTCGGCGCAATCAGCCTCGCGGCGCTTCTCATTGCGGCGCGCACAGGGGAGGACCAGGGCTTCCTCCCGCTGCACCTCTTCCGGGAGCGCACGTTTGCGCTCGGGACCGTAGGCGTGACGACGATGGGTTTCGCCGCCGCCTCCATGTTCATCCCGCTCATGTACTGGCTGCAGACCGCAGCCGGCGCGAGCCCGTCGACGGCCGGCCTCATCGCCGCGCCGATGTCGGTGCTGGCGCTGGTAGCCACACCGGTCGCGGGGCACCTGACGGACACCGCAGATCCGCGGATGCTCTGCATCACCGGGTTCTGCGTGCAGGCGGCGGGCCTCGCGCTCGCGGCCGGTCTCATCCTGCTGGGTGCGGCACCCGGGTGGTTCGCCATCGCCACCGCGCTGCTGGGCCTGGGCAGCGCGTGCGTGTGGGCGCCCAACGCGGCGATCACCATGCGCCGGATCCCGCCGTCGGATGCCGGTGCCGCCTCGGGGCTCTACAACACGGTGCGCCAGGTGGGCAGCGTCGTCGGTGTCGCGCTCGTCGGCGCGGTGCTCGCTGCCGGGAAGATTGAGGACACCGCCGCATTCGCGCTGGCCCTGCCGTTGGGCGCGTTCGTCGTCGGAGGTGTCAGCGCAGCGCTTCTGGGGCCGATCCCGGCGGGTGGTGCGAGCACTGCCAGCGGGCACGCTTCGCGCTAGGCTGGCAGGTATGCGACTTGCCACGTTGACCTCCGGAGGCGACTGCCCGGGCCTGAACGCCGTTATCCGCGGCATCGTCCGGACGGCGAATGCAGAATACGGATCCACCGTCGTGGGCTACCTCGACGGCTGGGTAGGGCTCATGGAGGATCGCCGCATCGATTTGTACGACGATGCATACATCGACTCGATCCTCCTGCGCGGCGGCACCATCCTGGGCACCGGCCGCCTGCACCCTGACAAGTTCAAGGCGGGCATCGACCAGATCAAGGCCAACCTCGACGATGCCGGCATCGACGCGCTGATCGCCATCGGCGGCGAGGGCACCTTGAAGGGCGCGAAGTGGCTCTCCGATAACGGCATCCCGGTGGTCGGCGTGCCGAAGACCATCGACAACGACGTGGCGGCGACGGACTACACCTTCGGCTTCGACACCGCCGTGTCCGTGGCCACCGACGCGATCGACCGCCTCCACACCACCGCGGAGTCGCACAACCGCATCCTCATCGTTGAGGTCATGGGCCGCCACGTGGGCTGGATCGCGCTCCACGCCGGCATGGCGGGCGGCGCGCACTACACCGTGATCCCGGAAGAGCCGTTCGACATCGCGGACATCTGCAAGGCCATGGAGCGCCGTTTCCAGATGGGAGAGAAGTACGGCATCATCGTCGTCGCCGAGGGCGCGGTGCCCAAGGAGGGCACGATGGAAGGCGGCCTCGGCGAGGAGGACGAGTTCGGCCACAAGACGTTCACCGGCATGGGCCAGATCATCGCCGACGAAATCAAGGCGCGCCTGGGCTACGATGTCCGCACCACCGTGCTCGGCCACATCCAGCGCGGCGGCACCCCGACGGCGTACGACCGCGTGCTGGCCACCCGCTACGGCGTCCACGCCGCCCGCGCGGCGCACGAGGGCAACTTCGACACCTGCGTCGCGCTCCGCGGCGAGAACATCGACCTGGTGCCGCTCGAGTCCGCCGTCGCGCACCTCAAGCAGGTGCCGGAGGAGAGGTACAAGACGGCCCGGAGCATGTTCGGCTAAGTGCACGACCGCATTCCGGACCCCTGCCGCCTGCTCATCGTCGGCATCAACCCGGGCGCCCGCTCTGAGGAGGTGGATGCGCCCTTCGCGCACCCCGGGAACCGCTTCTGGCCCGCGCTCGAGGCCGCCGGCATCACGCCCTACCGCGTCCGCGCGGATCAGGGCTTCTCGCTTGACGACGAAACCATGCTGGCCGCCCGCGGCATCGGTTTCACCAACTTGGCCGCCCGCATGACGCCGAAGGCGTCGGATCTCACCCGCGATGAGTTGCGGGACGGGGCGGCGCGCTTGGAAACGATCGTCGAAAAGCACAAGCCGAAGGCGCTCATGGTCGCGGGGATCGGGGCGTTCCGCGACGCGTTCCGACGTCCGAAAGCTACCCGCGGGCTGCAACCCGAGACCATTGCCGGGGTGCCGGTGTGGGTGGTGGGCAACCCGAGCGGGCTGAACGCGCACGAGACGGTGGCGACGCTTGCGGAGAGTTACCGCGAGGTGTGGGAGTCCACGCGCTGACCCCAGCGCTGGCATTTCCACTAGGTGGAACTATAATCCCGCACCATGAACAGTTCGCCCGCTCCCGCTGTCAACCATTCCGCGGAACGCTCCGCCCTCATCGCGTCCGTCGCGTTCCCGATCCTGATCATCATCGGCGGCCTCGTCGGGTACTTCGCGCCCACCGTTGTGGAGCCGGTGTCCGGCTGGACCACCTGGCTGCTCGGCGCGGTCATGTTCGGCATGGGCCTGACACTGAAAGTGCAGGACTTCGCCGTGATCGCCAAGAAGCCGCTGCCGGTGGTCATCGGCGTCATCGCCCAGTTCGTGATCATGCCGCTGATCGCGGTGCTGGTGACCTGGCTGCTGCGCCTGCCGCCGGAGATCGCCGCCGGAGTCATCCTCGTCGGCTGCGCCCCGGGCGGCACGACCTCGAACGTGGTCACCTTCCTCTCCCGCGGCGACGTGGCGCTCTCCGTCGCCATGACCTCGGTGTCCACGCTGCTGGCGCCGATCATGACCCCGCTGCTCACGCTCTGGCTGGCGGGACAGTACCTGCCGGTCAGCGCGGGTTCGATGGCGGTTTCCACCGTGAAGATGGTGCTCATCCCGGTTGTGCTGGGTCTCACCATCACCTTCTTCCTGCCCAAGTTCGCCCAGCTGATTACGCCTGCGCTGCCGTGGATCTCGGTTGTGGCGATCGCCATGATCGTGGCCATCATCGTGCGCGGCTCCCGCGAGCAGATCCCGCAGGCCGGCCTCATCGTGCTCGTCGCGGTGATGATCCACAACCTGCTCGGCTACGCGCTCGGCTACCTCACCGGCAAGGCAACGGGCCAGAACGAATCCACCTCCCGCACCATCGCCGTCGAGGTGGGCATGCAGAACTCCGGCCTCGCCGCGACGCTGGCCAACGCCTACATGACGCCGCTGGCCGCGCTGCCCGGCGTCCTCTTCTCCGTCTGGCACACCCTCTCCGGCTCGCTGTTCGCCATGACGATGCGCGTCAAAGACGACAAGGCGCGCAAAGCCGCCGCTACCGTCTAGCCCATGAGCAGCGACTACTTCGCCGCCCCGGTGCTCGCCAACCAGTGGGTGACCCTGGAACCGCTCGCGCCCGCGCACGCGGACGATCTGGCGGCTGCGGTCGGGCAGCTGCACACGCTGTGGTATCTCGACCACATCCCCGCGGAAGGCGACGTGCCCGCCTACATCGACGGGCTGCTCGCCGAGAAAGATCGCGTCGCGTGGGCGATCGTCGCCCCGACGGGCGAGGCCGTGGGCGTGACCACCTACCTCCACCTGGATCCGGTAAACCGCAACCTCGAGATCGGCTCGACATGGGTCGGGGCAGCGCACCAGGGCTCCCGCATCAACCCGGCCGCGAAGCTGTTGCTGCTCACGCGCGCTTTCGAGGAGCTCGGCTGCCTGCGCGTCGAGATCCGCACGCACTTCATGAACCAGCAGTCCCGCCGTGCAATCGAGAAGCTCGGCGCGCGTCTCGACGGCGTCCTGCGCCGCCACAAAATCCTGGCCAGCGGGCTGGTGCGCGACACCTGCGTGTACTCGATTGTCAACAGCGAATGGCCCGAGGTGAAGGCGGGGCTTGCGGCCCGTCTGCGTTAGCGCACGCTTGCCGACGGCGCTATTCAGCCGCGTCGAGGCCGATATCCAGAATCGTCACCGAGTGCGTGAGCCCGCCGACGGCCAGGAAGTCCACGCCGGTCTCCGCGTAGTCGCGGGCGACGTCGAGGGTGAGGCCGCCGGATGATTCGAGCTTGGTGGCGGGGGAGAGAGTGTCGCGAAGCGCAACACCCTCGCGGGTGAGCTCCACCGAGAAGTTGTCCAGCATCACCATGTCCGGCTGGAACCTGAGCACATCGCGGAGCTGTTCTAAGTCGTCGACCTCGACCTCGCGGGGGAGGTTGGGGAACTGTTCAGTCGTGCGGCGGTAGGCTTCGGCAACGCTGCCGACGGAAGCGACGTGGTTGTCCTTGATCAGCACCTCGTCGCCGAGGCTCATGCGGTGGTTCACGCCGCCGCCGCAGCGTACCGCGTACTTCGCCAGATCCCGGTAACCGGGCAGCGTCTTGCGTGAATCGCGCACCTTCGCTTTCGTGCCGGCGAGCTCCTCAGTCCACTTGTGCGTCTGCGTTGCGATGCCGCTGCCGTAGGTCAAAAGGTTCAGCGCGGTGCGCTCCGCGCTCAAGATTGCCCGCGTGGGGCCGCTGACCGTGGCGAGCACATCGCCGGGTTCGACGACGTCGCCGTCGGTGGCGTAGACCGTGACCTCAATCTCCGGGGAGATCTCGTGCATCGTCCACGCGATGACCTCCAAACCGGCGACCACGCCGGGCTTGCGGGGGACGAAGTTCGCGGTCGTGTGCGCGTCTTCGTCGATCGTCGCCACGGTTGTGGCATCGGGGCCGTGCGCGAAATCCTCCTCGAGACCGAGGCGGATGAGCCGAAGGGTGGAGTCTTTGTGCAACATGGGTTGGGCCTTTCGTCGCGAAGCGGGTGCTCTCCACGCTACGTGGTGCGCGGGTATCCCTCCTGGGCATACCTGCAGGTCAGGTTCCGGGGCAGGTATTCCGGGGCATGTCACAAGCTCGGGGCGCATTTTTCAATAGCGCCTACCGTAATGAAAAATATGGACTGACCAGCAAATCTGCCCCTGAATACCTGCCCGTAAACACCTGCCCCGGAACTTGGGGACAGGGGGCGGGCGCTAGATTGGCACGCATGACTGAGATCGGCCTGCTGGAGGAGATGGCGAGCGCCTACGAGGCGTGGATGCCGCGCAAGCTGCGTGAGTGGTACTCACCTGAGGAGCTGCGCGAGCTCGCCAGGAAGGAGATGCAGCCGCAGGCAGAGCACGTGGGCAACGCCGAGTTCGGCGAGGGGTTTCGCGACTACGTGGAGGAGCTCGGCGGACCGGATGTGGCTGACCCGCTGGAATGGGTGAACAAGCGCGTCGAGTTCACAGACGGCAACTGGTGCGTGTGCGGGATCCGCTTCCTCGGCATGGACCCGGCGAAACCGTTCGTCAGTGTGGCGGCGACATCCGTGCCGCCGGAGCTCGCGGCGCTGGAACCCTACGCCGAGCAGCTGCACCGCGAGTACACCGCCTTCGGCCCGCTGGCGATCCGCTTCGATCTGCCAGACGCGCCGGAGGGCGCCGACGTGGACCAGTGGGTTGTCGCAGGGCTGGTGTCCGAGCTGCGCGAGT
This sequence comes from Corynebacterium stercoris, assembly GCF_024160105.1. Classification (GTDB taxonomy): domain Bacteria; phylum Actinomycetota; class Actinomycetes; order Mycobacteriales; family Mycobacteriaceae; genus Corynebacterium; species Corynebacterium stercoris. The sequence goes on along the minus strand of NZ_JAMFTQ010000003.1, from coordinate 27,721 downwards.
ACCCGCGGCGCCCGCAGACCGCGCGCATGCAGCTTGTGCGCGCGGAACCGGACGAGGTCGTGGCGTACGCGGATCGGGTGCTGGCGAACGTCGTGAAGCAGAACCCCGATGTCGCCGTGTGGACGGAAACGGCGACACTTGATCAGCTCCATAACTGCGCGGAAACCGGGTCGCTGCGCGCGATTGAGATCGACGGGCAGCGTTCGGGCATCATCGCCGCGGCGCGCGACGACGCGCACGGCATGCGCGGTTTCCAGGTATACGAGTTTCTGCTCGACGACCACGCCCGCGGCCGGGGGCACGCACCTGCGATTATGCAGCTGCTATGCGACGAGCTGCCGGCCGAGGACGGCGACACGCTGTGGGGCACTATCCACGCGGGAAATGTGCCGTCGATAGGCAATGCCCTCGCAGTGGGCCGCGAGAAAATTGCGGCGCACGTGTGGGTGGGCCGGCGCGGCGAGCTGTAGCGCGGTCGCTTCAGGCGGGGAAGTAGACTGGCCAGCATGACTGCGTACGACCTGATGGATTACGACGAGGTACTGGAGAAGTACGACCCGGTCATGGGTCTTGAGGTACACGTCGAGCTGGCCACGGAGACGAAGATGTTCTCGACCTCCTCCGCGCACTTCGGCGCGGAGCCGAACACCAACATTGACCCGGTGTCGCTTGGCCTGCCGGGCGCGCTGCCGGTGGTCAACGCCAAGGGTGTGGAGTGGGCCATCAAGATCGGGCTCGCACTGAATTGCCAGATCGCCGAGTCCTCCCGCTTCGCTCGCAAGAACTATTTTTACCCGGACCAGCCGAAGAACTACCAGATCTCGCAGTACGACGAGCCGATTGCGTACGACGGCTACCTCGACGTCGTGCTCGAGGACGGCACCGAGTGGCGCGTCGAGATCGAGCGCGCCCACATGGAGGAGGACACCGGCAAACTCACCCACCTGGGCTCCGCCTCCGGCCGCATCACCGGCGCCACCGCCTCCCTGGTGGACTGCAACCGCGCCGGCATACCGCTCATCGAGATCGTGACTAAGCCGATCCTCGGCGCGGGCGAGCGGGCGCCCGAGGTTGCGAAGGCGTACGTCGGCGCGCTGCGCGAGCTGGTCAAGGCGCTTGGCGTGTCCGACGCGCGCATGGACCAGGGCTCCATGCGCTGCGATGCGAACGTGTCCCTGCGCCCGATCGGCCAGGAGGAGTTCGGCACCCGCACCGAGACGAAGAACATCAACTCCCTGAAGTCCGTCGAGCAGGCCGTGCGCTTCGAGATGCAGCGCCAGGCCGCAGCGCTGGAGAACGGCGAGGAGATTGTCCAGGAGACCCGCCACTACCAGGAGAAGGACGGCACCACATCTAAGGGCCGCCCGAAGGAAGAGGCCTCCGACTACCGCTACTTCAACGACCCGGATCTGCCGCCGGTGATCGCGAAGCCGGAGTGGGTTGAAGAGATTCGGGCCACGCTGCCGGAGCTGCCGTGGGTGCGCCGCGCGCGCATTCAGGAGGAGTGGCAGCTGCCGGAGAAGGAGTTCCGCGACCTAGTCAACGCCGGTGCGCTCGACCTGATCGTCGACACTGTAGAGGCGGGCACCACGCCGGACGAGGCCCGCGCTTGGTGGGTCAGCTACATCAACGGCAAGGCCAACGAGCTGGGCAAGGACCTCGACGCTCTCGGCGTCGCGCCGGCTGATGTCGCCCGCGTGGTTGCACTGGTCAAGGAAGGCAAGCTGACCACTAAGCTCGGCCGCCAGGCCATCGACGGCGTCATCGCCGGCGAGGGCTCGGTCGACGAGGTTGTCGCTGCTCGCGGGCTCGAGGTCGTGCGTGACGACGGCGCTATTGAGCGCGCCGTCGACGAAGCGCTGGCCGCGAACCCGGACATCGTGGAGAAGTACCGCGCCGGCAACACGAAGGTCACCGGCGCGATCGTGGGCGCTGTGATGAAGGCGACCCAGGGCAAGGCTGACCCGGGTCAGGTGAACAAGCTCATCGCCCAGAAGTTGGCTCAGTAGTCAGCAACTGACAGAGCCCCGCAGCGCGCAGTGCGGCTTGCGGGGCTCATCGCTTTATTGCTTGGCTTCCGGCTTCACTGCCGGGAACTCGCCGGTGCGGTACATCTCGTCGTACGCGCGCCAGTGAATCTCGTCGCCCGGGGTATCGGGGGCGCCGTCGTACTCCGCGGATTCCGGGTCGAGGGCGGGGACGTCCTTGAGGTTGAAGTCGCTTGCGGCGTCGGCGTCGAGGTCGGCCGCGACTTCCTCCTGCACGGACTGCCACAGCTCCTTGCTGGCGACGTGGGAGTCGGAGACAAGCTCTTCAACCTCGGCGCGCTCGCGGGAGGAAAGATCATCGGTGGCGGGATCCAACTGCGCCTCAGCCAGCTCCGCGAGGCGCTCGCGGCGGCCCGTCTCCTCCTTGATGTCTTGACGGTCGCGGAACCAGGCAGCGCCCATCACCACGGCAAGGACGAGGCCGAGGTAACCCAGGAGCGGGTAGACCCAGCCAACAAGGTCTGCGAAGCCGATGAAGGAGAGCGCGAAGCCGACGAGTACCACGGCGAAGTAGTAGGGGCGGAACTTGCCGGGTTTGTCGTGGCTGAGGCGGCGGCCGAGGGCGTACAGGAGGCCGACCGCGGTGTTGTAGATCATCAGGTAGATGACAATGGAAACCAATGTGCCGACGGTCGGGTGCATGGTGTCAAAGACCATGAGCAGCGGCATGTCCGCGCCCATGATGTTCTCCATGTTGAAGAACAGAATGAACACCAGAATCATCAGGAGCACCGCGAAGATGATGCCGCCGAGGAGCCCGCCCTTACCGGCCTGCGCGGGGTTCATGTGGGAGCCCGCGAACACCAGCATCATTGAGGTATCCATAATCATGACGAGCGTGGCGTAGTTCAACGCGGTGATCAGCCAGTTGTTGAACGTGCCCGAGGCGTGCGGGTTCTGCTGGGCCAGTTCATTCAGCTGCCCGACGTTGTCCGGCATGTTCATCAGGGTGATGACAAAGGCGCCGAGCAGGCAGACGATCAGCAGCGGCGTGATGAATGAGATGACGCTGGTCAGCTTGTCAATGTCCAAGAATCCGGACCCGATGAGAAGCGCGACCATGATCGCCGCGCCCATCCACGTCGGTAGGCCGAATTGCTGCTCGAGGTTGGCGCCTGCGCCGGCGATCATGACGAAGCCGATACAGAACAGGGTGAACATAGTGGTGATATCCATGAACCGAGCCACCCACGGGCGCGAGACGCTGCGGAACACTGCACTGTGGTCGTCTGCGAGGTAGTAGGAGCCCAGCTGGTATACCGAGGCGCTGAACACGGCGATTGTGATGCCGGCGACAGCCGCGCCGACGATGCCCCAGTAGCCGAACGAGAGGAAGTACTGGATAACTTCCTGCCCGGAGGCAAAGCCCGCGCCGACGGTGAGGCCGACGAGGGCGAGTGCCACTTTCAGTGTTTTACTCATGCGGGTGCGGTCCTTCCCTAACGGTGGTCAAAACGGCACCGATGGTAACACTACTTCGCGTGGTCCCGGATCTTTGTCAGGATTGCTTTGAGCTGGTCCGCCTCTTCCACCGACACGGCCTCGAAGATCGATGCCTGCAGGGTGTGGATGAGATCCGGTGTCGCGTGCACCATGAACTCCACGCCTTCCGGGGTGAGGGACGCGATAGTGGAGCGGCGGTCTTGGGTGCTGCGGTGGCGCTCCGTCAGGCCGCGACTCTCGAGGCGGTCCATGACGTGGGACAGGCGGGAAGGGGACATGTGCGTCCCACCGGCGAGCTGGGACATCGTGGTGCGGTGGTTCTCAGCCTGGGCGATGGCGAGCATGGTGAGGTAGTCGACAAAGGCCATCTTATGGGTCGACTTCAGGTGCTCGTCGAAGTGAGAGGGCACCCAGGTGATGAAATCCCACAAGGTGGTCCAGACGTCCGCATCATGCTCGTCCAGCCAGTGAAAACGTTCCATGGTGGAAACTGTAACCCACACTCGCGGGGGCTATTCTTTCAACCTATGATGACAATCCGCCCGGCGACCGAAGCCGACGTGCCCGGGATCTTTCGCATGATCAATGAGTTGGCTGAGTACGAGAAGCAGCCGCAAGACGTCACGTCGACGGAGGAGGACGTGCGCGAGCACCTGTTCGCCGACAACCCGAAGGTCTTCGCGCACGTGGCCGTCGTCGACGGCGACATCGCCGGCATGGCGCTGTGGTTCTTGAACTACTCCACGTGGCAGGGCCGCCACGGCATCTGGCTGGAGGACTTGTACGTCCGCGAGTCGGCGCGCGGCAACGGCATCGGCACCGCGCTGCTCAAGGAGCTGGCGAAGATCGCGGTGGAGAACGACTACCGACGCGTCGAGTGGTCGGTGCTGAAGTGGAACACCCCGTCGATCGGTTTTTACACATCGATCGGCGCCAACGACATGGGGGACTGGTCGACCATGCGTCTCGACGGCGAGGCTCTGCAGGTCCTCGGCTCCTAACTGGCGGGCAGCCACGCCGATTCGGCTCCACCATGGCTGCGCGCGCGTCGCTTAGATTGCTAGACATGGCATCGAATACCCGCGACGCGCGCCCCGAAGACTTTGACGCTTTCGACGTTCCCACCTACCAACCCACCGCAAACTCCGAGCCGACCGAGGTCATCCCCGCCACCGGCGGCTCGACCGCGGCGAACATCTCGGACCGCGTAGACACCACGAGCTTCGCAGCCGCCCCGGCGGCTCCGGCAGCTCCCGGCGTGTACACCACCGAGACCACCGCGTTGGACCGCGAGCCGGTCTATATCGCCCCGGCTGATCCGGTGTACGAAGAGGTCGCTGTGGTCAGCGAGCCGGCGGTGGAAACGAACGTCGAAAAGCGCGGCACCATCGACCTCGGGCTGCTCCTGCTGCGCCTGCTGTTCGGTGGGTACCTGATTCTGCAGTCGCTGAGCACGTTCTTCCGCTTCGGCGGCTCCGACGGTATCGCCGGGCTGGAAACCGCGTTCGCGGGCTACCCGTACGCGGACGGCCTGGCGATCATGGTGCCGACGCTGCAGCTCGCAGCCGGCGTTTTCCTGCTCCTGGGCCTAATCACGCCGGTGGCGGCGGCGGTGGCGGTGGCCGTGACGGCGTTCATGGCGCTGCACGCGATCACGGCGTCGGACCTCGGCTGGAACGTACTGACCTGGAACGCGGGCGTGTGGCTCCCGGTGCTGCTGCTGGGCATCGCCATTGTGCTGCAGTTCACCGGCCCGGGCCTGTACGGCGTCGATGCCGGCCGCAGCTGGGCGCGGCGCCCGCTCGCATCCTCCTGGATCTGGCTGGTCGTCGGCCTGGCGCTCGCGGGCGTGGTCTGGTGGTTCGGCACCGGCATCAACCCGCTGCAGCCGGCGGCATAGCGCAGCTACGAAGGTAGGAGGCCCGCCCCACAAGGATCGTGGAGCGGGCCTCGCCGATTACGCGGTCCGGATTAGTCGATCTGGCGAACTGCGCCCTTGTCGGCGGAGGTCGCCATCTTCGCGTACGCGCGCAGCGCCTTGGACACCTCGCGGACGCGGTTCGGGGTCCACGGGCGTTCCGACGCCTCCATTGCGGCGCGGCGCTCCGCGAGAACCTCGTCGTCCACATCCAGCGTGAGGGAGCGGTTGGACACGGAGATCGATATGGTGTCGCCGTTTTCCACCAGGCCGATGAGGCCGCCGTGGGCCGCCTCGGGGGAGATGTGGCCGATCGACAAGCCGGACGTGCCGCCGGAGAAGCGGCCGTCGGTGATCAGGGCGCACTTCTTGCCCAGGCCGGCGCCCTTGAGGAAGGACGTCGGGTGAAGCATTTCCTGCATGCCCGGGCCGCCGGAGGGGCCCTCGTAGCGGATCACCACGACTTCGCCCTCGAGCACCTCGCGGGCCAGGATCATGGACACGGCCTGCTCCTGCGAATCCACCACGCGGGCCGGGCCGGAGAACTCCCACAGGCCCTCTTCAACGCCGGCGGTCTTGAGGATGGCACCGTCCGGTGCGAGATTGCCGCGGAGCACCACAAGGCCGCCGTCGGAAGTAATGGGGTGCTCGACGTCGTGGATTACGCCATTCGCGGCATCGGTGTCCAGCGACTCCCAGCGCGCGGACTGGGAGAACGCCTCCGTGGTGCGCTGGCCGCCCGGGGCGGCGTGGAAGAGCTCCACAGCCTCGTCTGTAGCGTTGCCGCCGCGGATGTCCCAATCGCTGAGCCAAGCGTCGAAGGAGTCGTAGGCCACCGTGTGCACGTTGGTGTTCAGCAAGCCGCCGCGGTGCAGCTCGCCCAGGATGGCGGGGATGCCGCCGGCGCGGTGCACGTCTTCCACGTGCGCCTCGCCGTTGGGCGCCACCTTGGACAGGCACGGGATGCGGTGGGAGAGCGCGTCGATGTCCGTGAGGTCGAAGTCCACCTCACCCTCCTGCGCCGCGGCCAGGATGTGGAGGATCGTGTTGGTGGATCCGCCCATGGCCATATCCAGCGCCATCGCGTTCTGGAACGCCTCGACGGTGGCGATGGAGCGCGGCAGCACCGACTCGTCGCCCTGGCCGTAGTAGCGCTCGCAGAGCTCCACAATGCGGGTGCCGGCCTTCTCGAACAGGTCGCGGCGCGCGGTGTGGGTGGCCAGGGTGGTGCCGTTGCCCGGCAGGGAGAGGCCGAGTGCCTCGGTGAGGCAGTTCATCGAGTTGGCGGTGAACATGCCGGAGCAGGAGCCGCAGGTGGGGCAGGCGTGGTTGGCAATGTCGTCGAGCTCGGCGTCGGAGACGGCGTCGTTGGCGGACAGCGCGATTGCGTCGATGAGGTCCGACTTCGGCTTGACCACGCCGCCGGCGTTGATCGCCTTGCCGGCCTCCATCGGGCCGCCGGAGACGAACACGGCCGGGATGTTCAGGCGCATCGCCGCGTTGAGCATGCCCGGGGTGATCTTGTCGCAGTTGGAGATGCACACCATCGCGTCGACGGTGTGCGCGTTGCACATGTACTCCACCGAGTCGGAGATGATCTCGCGGCTGGGCAGGGAGTAGAGCATGCCGGCGTGGCCCATGGCAATGCCGTCATCCACCGCGATGGTGTTGAACTCCTTGGGCACGCCGCCGGCTGCGCGGATCGCGTCCGCCACAATGTCGCCGACGTTCTTCAGGTGCACGTGGCCGGGCACGAACTGGGTGTAAGAGTTGACCACGGCCACGATGGGCTTGCCAAACTCCTGCTCGGCTGTGCCGGTGGCGCGCCACAGCGCGCGGGCACCTGCGGCTTGGCGGCCGACGGTGGTGACTCGGGAACGAAGCGGAATCACTTGGTCTCTCCTTGCGGGTTCGGTGCGGTAGGGCGCGGGCCGGGGATGTCCGGGTGCGTCTTCAGATACTCGTCATACTCTTCGCGCGTGAGCAGGACGCCGCGGCCTTCCTTATCGATGATCTCGTATTTGCCGTCGGCAGCCTCCTGCGCCTGGGTGATCACGTCGGTGATGCGGCCGCGCGAGGCCTCGGCGAGATCCGGCAGCGAGTTGAAGGTTACGCCCGGCATGGGGTATTCCTCGCCGGTCTTAGTAGTGGCCTGCGCCTTCGACCCGGTGAAGCCAACGCCGGCGAGGTCGTCCCAGCCAACTTTCGCGTCCTTGCGGAACAGGTAAGTCATTGCCAAACCGTCCTCGCCCACGGTGGTGGAGGATTTGTACACCCACGCAAGCGCGATCACGGGGATAATCAGCAGCCAGCCGAGCACGAGCGGCGCCCAAGAGATGCCGATGAGCGCAATGCCCGTCATCAACACAATCGCGATGACATGCTCGCGGGAGGGCCGGAAAACCTTGGGCTCGTCGCTCATGCGTGCAATGCTAGTCAAGGCGTTCTCGTCCGCGAACTGGGTCCAGGTTCTGCGTCGCATTCTTCGATTCGGTGCTTGTTGCGGTGGTGGTCTCCCCGGTCGTGGTCGGCGTCGGCTCGCTCGTCGCCGTGTTCTCGCTGCGCGGCGTCGGCTGCGGCGACGGCTCCGGGCTCGTCGCGCTCTCCGGCACAGGGGCCGGCCGCGTGCCGACGCTCGTTTCCTCCGCAGTCGTCGTCACCGCTGTCCGCGGCGGGGGAGCGAGCACACCCGCGTTCGCCGATTCGCTGTCCGGGTCCAGCGTCATCCCGCGCACGAGCAGCGCCACGCCGAACGCGACCAGCAGCCACATGGTGCTCACGCGCATCAGCCCGTCGAACACCGTCTTCGGTGCCTGCTCGTCGGTCTCTGCATCCTCCGCGGTGTCCGCGACGCCTTCCGTCTCTACCGCGGGGTCGTCCGCGGGCTTTGGCTTTGCGACGACCGGTTCCATCCGCTCCGTCGGCGGGTACGCCTCCGGATCGATCCCGGGCGCGGCTGGGAGCGGGGTGGTCTGCTTGCTGGCGTCGGCAAGCGGGAAAAGCGCCGGCGGGCGGCCGTACTCCTCCCAGAACTCGTCGAGGATGGCGATGCGGATGGCGCGCTCAACCATCCACTGGCTGAGCGGCTCGACGCGCACCATGAAGCGCATGTCCACCGTCCACGGCAGGCCGGCCGCGGTCGGCGGATTGACCTCGACGGCGGGGTGGACCTGCAGCTCGCCGATGACCTTCTCGTGGATCTCGGGACGCGAGATGGCGCGGCGCGTCGCGCGTTCGGCGCGTTCGATGGCGTGCTCGGCGGACTCGGAGCCGTCGAGGGGCACGGGCATAACCACCAGCGCGTTGACCCAGTAGTTGGACTGGTTGATGTAGATGCGCGCGGCGGAGTTGGGGACCGTCACCGTCGCCTGGTTGAGGGTGCGGATCTGGGTGGCACGCATCGTGATCTGGATGACATCGCCGTTGATGTCTAGCCCGTTGCCCTTGAAGGTGACGTTATCGCCCACGCCGTACTGCTTCTCGGTGAGGATGAAGAAGCCCGCCAGGAAGTCGGCGATGATGCTCTGCGCGCCGAAACCGATGGCGGCGGAGGCGACGGTGGCAGGGATTGCCGCGCCGGCGAGCGAGAAGCCGAGCTGCTGCAGGATGAAGATGAAGATGAGGAAGTATGCGATCAGCTGGATGATGTACACACCCACGCCCGCCACCGCGAGCTGGCTCTTGCCCTCGTTGGGGTCCGCGGACTCGCGCACCCGGCGCCCGAGGACGCGTTTGGTGAAACGCCCTGCTCGCGGCACCAGCAGCGCCATGAGGACGAGCAGCACGAGGTTGATGCCCGTGTCAGCGAACCAGCGCCAGACTTCCTGGAAGATGTAGGCAAACGGCATAGTGCATAAAACCCTAGCCCCAGTTGCTTACACGGGGCTAGGGGATGTGTATGATCTAGCGCATGATCACCACGCGACTTGCTGTAGTAGTACTTCCGATGCGGCGCTTGCCGTAGCGGTCACTGCATCAAGCCGTTAAAACAAGCGCCCTCGAGAGCATCTGTGCTCGCTCGGGGGCTTTTGTTTTGAGATCTGAAATTTCCTGCTTCGACCATCTGTGACGCGAGGAGACGTGTAACGTGGCAACCCCAACCCAGCCCGTTGGGCCCGGCGCAGCCGCCGGGAACCCGCAGGGCCACAAGGGCGCCGGCGCTCAGGGCACCGACAGCCCCCAGACTGAAGTTCTCACCGGCGCCGCCGCGACGGTGCGCAGCCTTGAGGAGCTTGGCGTAGAGACCGTCTTCGGCCTGCCGGGCGGCGCGGTGCTCCCGCTGTACGACGCGCTGGCGCACGCCGCCAAGCTCCGCCACGTCCTCGTCCGCCACGAGCAGGGCGCCGGCCACGCCGCCGAGGGCTACGCCTTGGCCTCCGGCAAGGTGGGCGTGTGCATCGCCACCTCCGGCCCGGGCGCGACCAACCTGGTCACCGCGCTGGCCGATGCGTACCTGGACTCCGTGCCCATCATCGCGATCACCGGCCAGGTCGGCTCCCCGCTGATCGGCACCGACGCCTTCCAGGAGGCAGACATCCGCGGCATCACCATGCCGATCACCAAGCACAACATCATGGTGACCCGCACCGAGGACATCCCGGCCGCGCTCGCCGCCGCGCACCACATCGCGTCCACGGGCCGCCCGGGCCCGGTGCTGGTGGATATTCCGAAAGATGTCCAGGCCAACGAGGCGCCGTTCATCTGGCCGCCGCACGTTGACCTGCCCGGCTACAAGCCGAACACCAAGCCGCACAACCGCCAGATCTCCCAGGCCGCGAAGATGATCTCCCAGGCCGAACGCCCGGTGCTCTACATCGGCGGCGGCGTGGTCAAGGCCAACGCCCACATGGAGCTGCTGGAGTTTGCTGAGCTCACCGGCATCCCGGTCGTGACCACCCTGATGGCGCTCGGTGCGTTCCCGCAGCACCACCCGCTGTACATGGGCATGCCGGGCATGCACGGCTCAGTCCCGGCCGTCGGTGCGCTGCAGGAATCCGATCTGCTCATCGCCATCGGCACGCGTTTCGACGATCGTGTCACCGGCGACACCAGCTCCTTCGCACCCCTGGCAAAGACCATCCACGCCGATATCGACCCCGCCGAGGTGGGCAAGATCCGCGCCGTCGACGTGCCGATCGTCGGCGACGCGAAGCGCGTGCTCGCGCAGCTGACTGACGCGTTCAAGGACGCTAAGCGCAACGCCGCCCCGGAGATCGATGCCTGGATCGCGCGCCTCGGCGAGCTCAAGGAGCGCTTCCCGCGCGGCTACGACGAGCAGTCCGACGGCAAACTCTCCCCGCAGTTCGTTATCGAGACCTTGTCCAAAGTTGTCGGCCCCGAGGCGATCTACGTGGCCGGCGTCGGCCAGCACCAGATGTGGTCCGCCCAGTTCATCGATTTCGACCGCCCGCGCCACTGGCTCAACTCCGGCGGCTTGGGCACCATGGGCTACGCCATCCCGGCGGCGCTCGGCGCGAAGGCCGGCTGCCCGGAGAAGGAAGTGTGGGCCGTCGACGGCGACGGCTGCTTCCAGATGACCAACCAGGAGATCACCACCGCCGCCCTCGAAGGCTTCCCGTTCAAGGTGGCGCTGATCAACAACGGCAACCTGGGCATGGTTCGCCAGTGGCAGACCCTCTTCTACGAGGGCACCTACTCCCACACCAAGCTCGGCGGCGAGACCGCCTACGTCCCCGACTTCGTCAAGCTCAGCGAAGCGCTCGGTGCCGAGGCCATCCGCGTGACGACGGAAGAGGAGGTCGTGCCCGCTATCGAGCGCGCCCGCGAGATCAACGACCGCCCCGTGGTCGTCGAATTCATCGTCGGCGAGGATGCCCAGGTGTGGCCGATGATTGCCGCCGGCGCATCGAACTCCGACATGCAGTACGCCCTCGGCATGCGCCCGTTCTTCGACATGGAGGAGTCCGCGGGCGAGACCCCGGAGGCCATCCACGACACCATTGACGCGATTACCGACGCTCAGGATCACACTCACCAGGAGGGGAACCAGTAATGGCTCACGAAGACGAACACACTCGCAACATCCTCTCCGTCCTGGTGCAGGACGTGGACGGCATCATCACCCGCGTGACCGCCCTGTTCACCCGCCGCGGCTACAACCTGGTCTCCCTGGTTTCCGCGAAGACCGAGACCGAGGGCATCAACCGCCTCACCATCGTGGTGGACGCTTCCGAGTACGCCATCGAGCAGATCACCAAGCAGCTGAACAAGCTGATCCAGGTAATCAAGGTCCTGCGCCTGGAGGACGACACCACCATTGCCCGCTCTCTGATGCTGGTGAAGGTCAACGCCTCCAACCAGACGCGAGCCCAGGTGGTGGAGACCGCGAACATCTTCCGCGCCCGCGTGGTCGATGTGTCCCCGGATTCCGTTGTGATCGAGGCGACCGGCACCCCGGCCAAGCTGCGCGCGTTCCTGGACGTCATCGAGACGTTCGGCATCCGCGAGCTGATCCAGTCCGGACAGGTAGCCCTGACCCGCGGCTCCAAGACCATGGCGCCGTCCAAGAAGAACAACTAAAAACAATCGACCGCGGGACGGTTCGGCACACGGCGGTGTGCCATAATATGAAACGACCGTCCCAATCTATAGGAAAGGTGAGTGTTCCACTCATGGCTATTGAAGTGCTGTACGACCGCGACGCGGACCTGTCGATCATCCAGGGCAAGAAGGTCGCCATCATCGGCTACGGCTCCCAGGGCCACGCCCACGCGCAGAACCTGCGCGAGTCCGGCGTCGAGGTGGTCATCGGCCTGCGCGACGGTTCCAAGTCCGCCGAGAAGGCGAAGGAAGCCGGCTTCGAGGTCAAGAACAACGCCGACGCAGCTGCGTGGGCAGACGTCGTCATGCTCCTGGCTCCGGACACCTCCCAGGCCGAGATCTTCAAGAACGACATCGAGCCGAACCTCAACGCCGGCGACGCGCTCTTCTTCGGACACGGCCTGAACATCCACTTCAAGCTCATCGAGCCGGCCGAGGACATCACCGTCGCCATGGTCGCTCCGAAGGGCCCGGGCCACCTCGTGCGCCGCACCTTCGCCGACGGCAAGGGCGTGCCGACGCTCATCGCAGTCGAGCAGGACCCGAACGGCAACGGCCGCGACCTCGCACTGTCCTACGCTGCAGCGATCGGCGGCGCCCGCGCCGGCGTCATCCCGACCACCTTCGAGGCAGAGACCGTCACCGACCTCTTCGGCGAGCAGGCCGTGCTCTGCGGCGGCCTCGAGGACCTGATCATGTCCGGCTTCGAGGTGCTGACTGAGGCTGGCTACGAGCCGGAGATGGCCTACTTCGAGTGCCTTCACGAGATGAAGCTCATCGTCGACCTGGTCTACGAAGGTGGCCTGGCCAACATGAACTACTCCATCTCCGACACCGCTGAGTTCGGCGGTTACTTGGCTGGCCCGCGCGTCATCGACGCTGGCGCCAAGGACCGCATGCGCGACATCCTGAAGGAGATCCAGGACGGCACCTTCACCAAGCGCCTCGTCGCCAACGTGGAGAACGGCAACAAGGAGCTCGAGGACCTGCGCGCTAAGGTTTCCTCCCACCCAATCGAGAAGACCGGTGCTGAGCTGCGCGACATGATGAGCTGGGTCAAGAACCCGCTCAACGAGACTGCGTAGGTTTTTGGCGCATCTCGCGCGCCTAGCGCACAGCTAACGCCCGCCCCCGAAAGCTCGGAGGGCGGGCGTTGTCGTAGAAATCGTCCTTGGGATCGCGCGACGCGGACTTATGTGAGGCCCTTCGTGGAAATAGGGGGATTTTTACGAGCCGACGGACTCCGCCGGCGGACCAATCCAGCGCACCTTGCGCAAAAGCGCCCCTCCCGCTCGCACTGGGCGAGGGGAGGGGCGCGAAGCTACGTCGTAAAGACGCTGCGGCGACCTTTCGGTCGCTCAGGGCCAACTAGCTGGTAGCCGGTGCAGCCTCGGACGGAGCGATGGTGTTGGTGACCTCGGAAACAACCTCGGTCTCGGTGACGGTTGCGTCGGCAGCCGGGGACTCGGTCACGGTGCCGCTCTCGACGGTGGTGGTCTCCTCGACGACCTCGGTAGCCGCGGTGGTGGTGGAGGTCGTGGTGGTGGCAGCGTTGTCGTTGCCGTTGAAGAGGGAGAACAGCAGCCAGATCAGCAGCAGGGCAACGAGTGCGCCCAGCAGCCACTTCCACCAGCCGCCGCCACCGTTGTTCTCCTCGGTCACAGCGGTGGAGCCGGAGGTTGCGCGGACCGGCTGGGTCGTGGTGGTGCGCTCGGTGGTGACGTGGGTGGTCTCCGGGGTGGACTCCACGCGGCGGGTGGTGGACTCGGTGCCGCGCAGGGTCGGATCGACCTCAGAGTTGAGGTTCGGGTCGATGTTGCGGTTCGGATCGTTCGGGTTAGGAGTGGTCACGGGAGTGTCCTTTCGTTCTAAGTTTGCAGACCTTGTGGCCAATGACACGCCACCGTACCAAAAGTCTCACCTCAACTATCAAGTCGTAGTTGAAGATTTAGCTACCTATTCCGGCATTTCTGCACGTCACGTCGGCAAAGCCGCTGTCGGCCCTGGTTTTCAATAACTTGTCAATAAGGTGAATGCATTCCTAAACTCGGTCGTATGAGCACCGCGCACGTCGAGCCCCACCACCATCACCACGGCCATGCGCACGGCCACAACCACCACCACGGGGTGGTGGACGCGCCGCTGCGTGCGCTCGTCACGGCACTTTCCATTACGACGATCGTGTTCGTCGCCGAAATCATCGGCGGCTGGATCTCCGGCTCGATGGCGCTCATCGCGGATGCCATGCACATGCTCTCGGACGCGGCCGGGCTGATTATTGCTGTCCTTGCGGTCTTGGCCGGGCGTCGGAAAGCATCAGGCACCGCCACCTTCGGCTACCGACGGGTGGAGGTGCTCGCGGCGCTGGTGAACGCGGCGACAGTGATCGGTATTGCCCTTGTCATTGTGGTGGAGGCGGTGCGGCGTCTGCGGTTCCCGGAGCCGGTGGAGCCGAGAACGATGATGGGCGTGGCGGTGATCGGCCTGGTGGCCAACATCGCGTCGGCGTGGGTGCTGTCGCGCCACCGCGGGACGTCGATCAACGTGGAGGGTGCCTACCTCCACGTGCTCGTGGACCTGCTGGGGTCGGTGGCGGTCATCGTCGCGGGCGTGGTCATCATGCTCACCGATTTCACCGCGGCGGATGTTGTGGCCTCGCTGGTGATTGCGGCGATGGTGCTGCCGCGCGCGTGGCAGCTGCTGCGCAACTCCGCGCAGGTGCTGCTGGAGCAGGTGCCCCCGGGTTTTGCGGCGGATGAGGTGGAGCCCGCCCTGCGCGACGTGCCTGGCGTGGCCGGCATCCACGATCTGCACCTCTGGTCGCTCGACGGCGTCTCGGTCCTCGCCACGGTGCACGTGGTGGTGGAGGACGACACGGATGCCGGCGCGCTGCTGGACGCGGTGCAGGAGCGCCTCCACGCCCTCGGCATCGACCACTCGACCATCCAGCTTGAGCGCCCTGAGCACCTACATCACGAGAGCATTTGCCAGAACTGATCTACAGTTTGGGGCATGGGCTTTACCACGCCGAGTTATTCACTGATCGATCTCTTCGCCAGGGCAGAGCGCGGCGAGCTGCAGCTGCCCGACTTCCAGCGCGAGTACATCTGGGATGTCGACCGCATTCGCACCCTTATTACTTCGGTGCTGCGCGGTTACCCAGTCGGTTCGTTCCTCGCGCTGGACACCCGCAACTCCCCGGTCCGCTTCCGTCCGCGCCCGCTTGCAGGGCTCGACGTGCAGGGTGCGCAGCCGGGACTTCTGCTTCTCGACGGTCAACAGCGCCTCACCTCCCTGTACCACGCATTCAAGGGCGAGGGCTTGATTCCGACGGTGGATTACCTCGGCGAGCCGATCAACCGGCGATTCTTCGTCGACGTGCGCGCGGCGGTCGCTTCTGACCCGATGCCTGTGGAGTCCGTCTTCGCGGTGGATGAGGAAGGTCGGATCCGCTCCCACTTCGGCCCGGTGATCGACGGCGGCATCACCACCCGCGAGGACATGCTGCGCCACGGCGTCATTCCCGTCTCGCTGCTCCTGTGGAAGCAGGGTAACGACTTGCTCATCGACATGGCGGCGGGGGCGGAGGACCCCGAGATGCGCGAGGCAGTGAAGAAGTTCCAGAACGAGGTGCTGCGCTGGCTGCCGGCCTACGACGTGCCGGTGATCCGCGTCGACCGCGACACGTCCCGCGTCGGCGTCGGCCAGATCTTCGCCCACGCCAACTCGGCCGGCGTGCAGATGGATGTCTTCGAACTCCTCACGGCGATGTTCGCCTCTCAGGACCCGGATTTCGTGCTCGCGGAGCACTGGGCGAACGTCGAGAAGCAGTTGCGTGCGTACCCTGCGTTGGACCGCATCGGCCGCATCGAGTTTCTCCGGGCGCTCGCCCTGCTCGTGTCCAGCCGCCGCGGCCACGCGACGGGCCACCGCGGCGACATCCTCGCGATCTCGCTCGACGAGTACCGCGCGCACGCCGACGAGGTGCTGAACGCATTTGTCCAGGTAGCCGAGTTCCTGGCGGACCGCAGCATCTTCACCGTGGAGCAGGTGCCGTACTCGGCCCAGCTCGTGCCGCTGGCGACCATCCTGGCGCGCCTCGCCGAGCACCCGGGCGCGCTGGAGAATCAGGATGCCCAGGACCGCCTGAACCGCTGGTTCTGGTCCGGCGTGTTCGGCGAGCTCTATGGCGCCCACGCGCCGACCATTCGCGCTGGTCTCGATGTCACCGAGGTCACCCCGTGGGTGCTGGGCGAGACCGACGAGGTGCCTAACACCGTGGCGGACGCGGAATTCGCGACATCCCGTCTGCTTTCCGCGACGGCGGACAGCGGGATTTACCGCGGCATGTTCGCTCTGCTCATGGCTCGCGGCGCGCGGGATTGGCGCACCGGCAAGGCGTTCGACAGGGAAACGATCGCGGAATTGCAGCCGTCCTTTAATACTGTCTTCCCGCCGAACTTCTGCGCGAGCATCGGCGCCGACTCTGCGCTGGCGAACTCGGTGCTGAACCGCACGCCGATGGGCCGCCGCACCGAGGTGGTCATCGAGAACAACGCGCCGAAGCGCTACCTCCCGCGCCTGCAGTCCAAGTCGCTGCTCGACGACGCCGAGTTCGACGCCGTCATCGAGGGCCACGAGATCAACGCGAACCACCTCCTGGCCTCCGACTGGGAGGCGTTCTTGGAGGATCGCCTCACCCGCTTGATCGGCATGGTGGAGTACGCGCTGGACAAGCCGGTGATCCGCGACCTCGACTGCATTGCAGCCGAGCCGCACGGCGACGGCGCGAACGATGGCGCCCCGACCATGGCGGATCACGTGGACACCGCCGGGCATAATGACGGGCACGATGCCGAGCAGTAAATACGCCACCCGTTCCAGAGCTGCCCGCGCTGTCACAGCCCTCGTCGCCGGGGCATTGACTCTGGCGACCGCTACAGCGTGCGGCGGAGAGCAGAAGAGCCTGGACCCGCTGAGCCAGGCCATCGCAGTGAATGAGTCGCGCCACGTGGACACCCGGTTCGACGAGCGCCCGGTAGTCATCGACGACTCGAAAGGCATTACCAGCCTGCGCCACTTCTTCCGCAACTCCGAGACACTCGTGGTCTCCGACGACACCATTGCCGCGCAGCTGCGTGCCGCATCGATCGCTGTGGCCGCGCACGCGCCCATGATTGTCTACGACCCGGCCCGCCACCAGGAGATCTCCCACGAAGTCGAGCGGTTGAGCACCCACACCGTGCTCACGGTCGGCGAGGTCAACCTCGCGCGCACCTCCGGCCGCGTGCGCGTGCACCGCGATCCAGGCGGTCTCGAAGCGCTGGGGGAGATGATGTCGGTGCGTTTCGACGAATCCCTGGTGGCCTCCCCGCAAGACGCGGCCGCGGCGGTGGCGGGCCTGAACCCGAACGAGCCGACGTGGGCGCGCGCAGCGTGGGCGGACCCCAAGGTGATGGTTGGCGCGGAGGCGAAGCCATTTCCCATCATGTCGCGGCGCGACGCCGACATGGCTCCCGTGGTGGTGGCGACGGCCGAGAGCTCCATCGCCTCGATCGCGAACGCGCGCAGCTTCGGCGCACAGGTGACGATTGTGGATGACGCGGATCCCCGAGCGTCGGAAAGTGCACTGTTCGCGATGGCGGGTCTCTCCGACGAGCCACTCATCGCCCTTGGCGGGCAGTTCGGCACCGACAAGGAGCTGGCGGCGAGGATTATGCAGGCGGAAGAAATTTATTTGCAGCGCAATAGCGACAAGGCGAGGTAAGCGCACTAAGGTATGCGGGGAACTATTCACCCCGCTCTCACAGGAGATGGAATTCCCGTGGCTAAACCCGTCGTTCTCATTGCAGACAAGCTCGCCCAATCCACCGTTGAAGCCCTCGGAGACGCGGTGGAGGTGCGCTGGGTCGACGGCCCGAATCGCGCCGAGCTGTTGGCCGCCGTGCCTGAGGCGGATGCGCTTCTCGTGCGCTCCGCAACGACGGTGGACCGCGAAGTCATCGAGGCTGCGCCGAACCTGAAGATCATTGGCCGTGCGGGCGTGGGCCTGGACAACGTGGACATCGCCACCGCCACCGAGCGCGGCGTCATGGTTGCGAACGCCCCGACCTCCAACATCCACTCCGCCTGCGAGCACGCCATCGCGCTGCTGCTTTCCACGGCCCGCCAGATCCCGGCCGCGGAGAAGACCCTGCGGGGCGGCGAGTGGAAGCGCTCCGCGTTCAAGGGCGTGGAGATTTTCGGCAAGACCGTCGGCATCGTCGGCTTCGGCCACATCGGCCAGCTCTTCGCGCAGCGTCTGAGCGCGTTCGAGACCACCATCATCGCGTACGACCCGTACGCGAACCCGGCCCGCGCAGCCCAGCTCGGCGTTGAGCTCGTCGAGCTGGAGGAGCTCATGGCGCGCGCGGATTTCGTGACCATCCACCTGCCGAAGACCAAGGAAACCGCGGGCATGTTCAACGCGGACCTGCTGGCCAAGTCCAAGCCGGGCCAAATCATCATCAACGCTGCCCGAGGCGGCCTCGTCGACGAGCAGGCGCTTGCCGACGCCATCAAGGAGGGCCGCATCCGCGGCGCCGGCTTCGATGTGTTCGAGACCGAACCGTGCACGGATTCTCCGCTGTTCGCCCTCGAGGAGGTTGTGATGACCCCGCACCTGGGCGCGTCCACCGTCGAGGCGCAGGACCGCGCGGGTACCGATGTCGCCGATTCCGTGCTCAAGGCGCTCGCCGGCGAGTTCGTGGCTGACGCAGTGAACGTCACCGGCGGCAAGGTGGGCGAAGAGGTCGCCGGCTGGCTCGACCTCGCCCGCAAGCTGGGCCTACTTGCCGGCAAGCTGCTCGACGAGGCGCCGGTGTCCCTCAAGGTCACCGCCCGCGGCGAGCTGTCGACCGAGAACGTCGAGTCCCTCGGCCTCTCCGCTGTGCGGGGCCTGTTCTCCGGCATCGTGTCGGAGCAGGTGACCTTCGTTAACGCGCCGCAGATCGCCGAGTCCCGCGGCCTCGAGTACACCGTGGCCACCGAGACCGAGGCCCGCGCGCACCGCAGCGCGCTCGAGGTGCAGGTTGTCGGCGCGACCGGCGAGGTTGCCACGGTGGTCGGCGCGCTGACCGGCCTGGAGAGCGTGGAGAAGATCGTGCGCATCAACGGCCGCGGCGTGGACATGCGCGCCCAGGGCCGCAACCTGTTCCTGCGCTACACCGATGCCCCGGGTGCCCTGGGCAAGGTGGGCAGCAAGCTGGGCGATGCCGGCATCAACATCGAGGCCGCTGCGCTCACCCAGGCCGCCAAGGGCGACGGCGCGGTGCTGATCCTCCGCGTCGAGTCCGAGGTGCCGGAGGATCTCGAGGCTGCGATCGCCGAATCCATCGGCGCGCAGTCCATCCAGATCGACCTGGACTAGGGGCTATACCTGGGGTGCGCGGTCCTGACAACCGCGCGCATGTCTTCGACAATGGACAGCGAACCTGTTTCCAACCATTGCTAAGGAGATCCCCATGGATAAGAAGAAGGCTGTCGTTCTCGGCGGTACCGGCCTGCTCGGATTCGCAACGGTGCAGGAGCTGGCACAGCGCGGCTACGACGTGTTCTCGGTTGCGCTCGACCTGCCTTCCGACGACTTGTTCGCAGGTCTGGAGGACAGCGTCCACTCCGTGATCGCGGACGTCAACGACATGTCGGACGACGAGATTCGCGAGAAGCTCGAGGGAGTCTACGCGCTCTTCTACGCCATCGGCGCCGACGAGCGCGTGCTGCCGGATGCCCCAGCTACCCGCTTCTTCTACGAGGCCAACGTGCTGCCCACTCAGCGCCTGGCCCGCCTCGCCCGTGAGGCGGGGGTGAAAAAGTTCGTGGTCTACGGCTCCTACTTCGCCGAGTTCGCGGAGCGCCTGCACGAGACCGACCTCATCCACGAGGGCTACCCGCTGACGCGCCTCATGCAGGAGCAGGTCGCCTTCGCGGAGGGCGACGGCGCAATGGACGTGACCTCCCTGCGCCTGCCGTACATCTTCGGACACATGCCGGGCCGCATGCCACTGTGGAAGATGTTCTCCGACCAGATGAAGCAGACCGAGGTCTTCCCGGTGCACCCGGGCGGTAAGACCGCCGCTGTGACCGTCAAGCAGGTCGCGCAGGCGGCCGTCGGCGCGGCAGAGCAGGGCAAGCACCGCGGCACGTACGCGATCAGCGAGTACAACCTGCCGTTCACGGAGTTCTACCAGATGTTCATCGACAAGATGGGCCTGGACACCAAGCTCATGGAAATGCCGTACGAGGCCGTGCGCGAGCAGATGGCGCAGCTGGACCAGCACGCTGCATCCGAGGGTAAGGAGCACGGCATCAAGATGGAGCTCGCTGGCGAGCTGCGCGCGATGGACCTCTCCATCGATCCGGCCGAGACCAAGGAGACGCTCGGCTACGAGGACGATGACGTGATCGCGGCAATTGAGGAGACCATCGACTACATCATCGAGCACGAGTAGTCGCCCGCGACTGCTAGGCGGGCTGATACCCTCGGGACACATACAAAGTGTCCACCTAGTAGGAAAGGCGTCTCAAGATATGAAGATCGCAGTGATCGCCGGCGACGGCATCGGCACCGAGGTCATGGCGGAGGGACTGAAAGTCCTCCACACCGTCCGCGACGACGTGGAGACCACCGAGTACGACCTCGGCGCACGCCGCTACCTCAAGAACGGCGAGCTGCTGACCGACGATGACTTGGCCAGCCTCAAGGAGCACGACGCGATTCTCCTCGGCGCCGTCGGCGACCCGGAGCGCGTCCCGGCCGGCATCTTGGAGCGCGGCCTGCTCCTTCCGCTCCGCTTCAAGCTGGACCACTACGTGAACCTGCGCCCGTCGCGTCTGTACCCGACGTCGATTAGCCCGCTCGCGAACCCCGGCGACATCGACTTTGTTGTGGTGCGCGAGGGCACCGAGGGCCTCTACGCGGGCAACGGCGGCACCCTGCGTCAGGGCACCCCGCACGAGGTGGCGTCCGAGGTCAGCCAGAACACCTACTACGGCGCGGAGCGCGTGGTGCGCTACGCCTTCGAGCTGGCCATGACGCGCCGCAAGAAGGTCACGCTGGTGCACAAGACCAACGTGCTGGTCAACGCCGGCGGCCTGTGGCAGCGCGTCGTCGACGAGGTGGCGACCGAGTTCCCCGAGGTCGAAGTGGATTACAACCACATCGACGCGGCCACCATTTACATGGTGCAGGACCCGGCGCGTTACGACGTCATCGTCACCGACAACCTTTTCGGCGACATCCTCACCGACCTCGCCGGTGCCGTCGCGGGCGGCGTGGGCCAGGCCTGCTCGGGCAACATCAACGCGTCGCGCGAGATGCCGTCCATGTTCGAGCCGGTCCACGGCTCCGCGCCGGACATTGCTGGCCAGGGCATCGCGGACCCGACCGCCATGATCCTGTCCGTGGCGATGATGCTGCGCTTCCTCGGCGACGAGGCCAATGCCACGCGCATCGAGGAGGCCGTCGAGGCCGATGTCGCCTCCCGCGACAAGACTGCGGTCCGAACCGCCGAGTTCGGTGACCGCATCGCGGCCGCACTGCGCTAGTCTGCGCACCATGCTGTATCGCCCCTCCCGTCCCCGCACCGTCGTAATCATGGCCGCCGCGAGCCTCGTGCTCGCCGGCTGCGGGGAGGAGGGGCCTTTGCTTGCCGACGGCGCGAAAGAGCCCGCCAAGCTAGAGATGACCGGCCCCGAGGTGATCCAGGACCCGGACGGCACCGGCATTGAGGTATCCCAGCGTTTGTACGAGGCGTCGGACGTGGTCGTCGTGGCCGATCCATCGCGTGAGGATCAGATGCGCGCCGCCGCGCTGGCGCTCGAGCTGGGTGCCCCGATGCTGGTGCGCCACCCGGGCCACGAGGAAGCCGTAGATGGGGAAATCTCCCGCCTCGGAGCCGACCGCGTGATTGAGGTGCCGGGGGATACCGATACCGACGACGCGGCCGCGATCGAGGCGGCCGAGCCGGTGGCCACCGATACGCTCAGCGATGTCGCGGCCATCGCCGCCCAGGAGGCTGCGAAGCCGATCGACCTCATCCTGCCGCCGATGCTCGCCACCGACGAAACCTCCCGCGCCGCGGCTGCCACCGCCCGCGCCGCCGGCGCCGAGATCGAGGTGCTCGCTGCCGCGGACCCCAGAGCGACGTCGGAAAGCATGCGTACCGTGAGCGAGCAGGACACGCTCGCGCTCGGCCGGCAGTTCGGCAGCGACGAGGATTACGCGGCGCGCGTGGCGCTGGCCGGCAACGGCGAGCTGCCGGGCGGCGGCGGACTGGTGTTCCCGGGCCGCAGGATGATCGCGCTCTACGGCCACCCGTACGGCCCGGAGCTGGGTGTGATGGGTGAGCAGGGCCCCGCCGAGGCCGCTGCGCTGGCCGCCGAGTACGCCTCCTGGTACGCGCCGCTCGACGAGCAGCCGGTGATCCCCGCGTTCGAGGTCATCGCCTCAGTCGCCTCGGAGTTCCCGGGGGAGGACGGCAACTACTCCAACGAAACGCCGGCGGAGGATCTCGTGCCGTACATCGACGCGATCCTGGATGCCGGCGGCTACGCCGTCATCGACCTCCAGCCCGGCCAGGGCAACTTCCTCGAGCAGGCGAAGATTTACGAGGAGCTGCTCAAGCGCCCCAACGTGGGCCTCGCACTCGACGCGGAGTGGAAGCTCAACCCGGGCGAGCGGCCGCTCAGCCGCATTGGCAGCGCAACTGCGGCGGAGATCAACGAGGTGGCCGACTGGCTCGCCCAGCTCGTGCGGGACAACAACCTGCCGCAGAAGATGCTCATCCTGCACCAGTTCCAGCTGGCGATGTACCCGGACCGCGAGAACATCGTCACCGGCCAGCCGGAGCTCGCCTGGGTGCTGCACGCGGACGGCCACGGCGTTCCGGGCCAGAAGTTCGAGACCTGGGACGCGCTACGCCAAGACCTCGACCCGGCGTACTTCATGGCGTGGAAGAACTTCATCGACGAGGACACCCCGACGTTCACCCCGGAAGACACCTACGGCACCGTAGACCCGCGGCCGTGGTTTGTGAGCTACCAGTAAAAACCGGCCCGCGAGTGCATTTGCCCACGCTAATGTGAGTGCATGTCAGTCGAACTGGACGAGGTCTACACCTTCATCGCCCGGCACGAGCCGTTCAGCCACCTGCCCGAGGAGACGCTGAAAACCCTCCCGCCCACAATGGGCATCACCTACGTGCGCCGCGGGGACGTCGTCATCGCCCCCGGCCAGGTGAACGACACCCTCTACATCATCCGTTCAGGCGCGGTCGACGTGGTGGGGGAGGATAACCTGCTGCTGGACCGCCGCGAGGCCGGCCTCAATTTCGGCTACTCCACCCTGGTGGGCGAGCCGGAATCGCGCTACACCATGCAGGCGGTCGAGGACAGCGTCCTGCTCATGCTCCCGCGCGACGCCTTCGCCGCGCTGCTGGCCGAGCACCCGGACCTGGACCGCTTCTTCCAAACCGCGTCGCGCCGCGTGCGCGCCGCGGCCGACGATGTCCGCGACACCAGCTCGGCCGAGGTGCTGCGCACCCCGCTGAGCGACCTCATTGCCGGCCGCGAGCTAATCACCCGGCCCCAGTCCATCACCATCTCCGAAGCCGCCCAGGCCATGGACCAGCACAAGGTCACCTGCCTCGTGCTGCAGGGCGAGGGAAAGCCGGGCATCCTCACCGACCGCGACCTGCGATCCCGCGTCGTCGCCAAGAGCGTGGACCCGGCCCGCCCCGTCGCCGAGGTCATGACCTCGCCCGTGCGCACCATCGCCACCGACTCGCTGGTCTTCGAGGCGATGCTGGTGATGAGCGAGCTCGGCATCCACCACCTCCCAGTCGAAGGCCAGGGAGGCATCGTCGGCGTGGTCACCTCATCGGATATCCTGCGCCTCCTGCAGACGGATCCGATCTACCTTGCCGCCGACGTGGAGACGAGCACCCTCGAAGAACTCGAAGGCGCCTACGGCCGCGCGGCAGAAGTCGCCGTCCGGTTCTTCGAACGCGGCGCATCCGCTGCCGAAACCCAGCGGCTGCTCACTTCCATCGCCGACTCGGTGGCGAGGCGGCTCTTTGTTCTCGCCGTCGAAAAGCTCGGGCCCCCGCCCGTACCCTTCGCCTTCGTCGCGGTCGGCTCCCAAGCCCGCGGCGAAATGGGGCCGGCCTCCGACCAGGACAACGCGCTGGTGCTCTCCAACGAGTACGACGAGGCCGCGCACGGCGCCTACTTCGCCGAGCTGTCCGACTTCATCTGCCAGGGCCTCGCGCGGGCCGGCCAAGCGCTGTGTCCGGGCGACATGATGGCGTCGAACCCGGCTTGGCGCATGACGGAGGCGCAGTGGGACCAGACCTTCCACGGCTGGGTCACCGCGCCGGAGCCGAACGCGCTGCTGCACGCGCAGGTGTTCTTCGATTTCCGCGCGATCCTCGGCGCGGGCGACGGCTGGCGCGAGATGGTGGACCGCGTGCACGACGCGGCCCTCGTGTCCGCGCAGGGGTCGCGCCGCCTGCACACGCACCTCGCCGCCCTGGCGACGTTCCGTGAGCCGCCGATCGGCTTCTTCCGCGGCCTCGTGGTGGAGCGCTCGGGCGAGTACGCCTCTACGTTGGATATCAAGAAGGGCGGCACCGCTGCGGTGGTGCAGATGGGCCGCCTCTACGCCATTACCGCTGGCAGCGGAGAGGTAGACACGCTGTCCCGCATC
Source organism: Corynebacterium stercoris (assembly GCF_024160105.1). Taxonomy (GTDB): domain Bacteria; phylum Actinomycetota; class Actinomycetes; order Mycobacteriales; family Mycobacteriaceae; genus Corynebacterium; species Corynebacterium stercoris. Next base: position 3,006 of record NZ_JAMFTQ010000003.1, on the reverse strand, counting down.
CGCGCAGCGGCCGGCAACACGGTGTCCGCAAAGGGGGCGGCGGACCTCATCGATGCCTACGAGTACCTGGCCAACCTGGCCATGCGCCACCAGGTCGCGCAGGTCCGCGCGGGCCAGCGGCCGGACTACCACATCGACCCGAAGGCCCTGCCCGAGCGCGACCGCGGCGCACTGCGCGACGCGTTCGGCGTGATCAAGTCCCTCCAGAACGCGCTGGCCAACAAGTACCCGACCAGGGCGGTGTAGCGTGTTCGGCCTGTTCAAGCGCCCCCAGGAGCGCACGCTTGCCGACGGCGCATACCTCGCCGTCGACGTCGAAACAACCGGCCTGAAACCCGAGCGCGACCAGCTCGTATCCATCGGGTGGGTGCCGGTGAACGGCAACGTGATTGACCTGTCCGGCGCGGAGTACTACGTCTTCGCCGGCGCGACGGTGGGGAATTCCGCCACCATCCACGGCGTGACCGACGACGACGTATCTCGCCTCGGCCAGGATCCGGCGGTAGTGCTCGCTGCGTTCGAGCGTGCCTTTGAAGGCCGGGCGCTGCTCGCGCATTTCGCGCAGATGGAGACCGGGTTCATTGCCAAGCTCTACCGCGACGTGCGCGCGGAGAAGTGGAAGCTTCCCGAACGCGAAGTCGTCGACACCTTCGCGCTGGAGCGCCGCCACATGGAGCGCATGGGCACCTACCCCCGGGGCGAGGATCTCCGCCTCGCCCGCGTGCGCGAGCGCTACAACCTCCCGCGCTACGAGAACCACAACGCGCTCACCGACGCCATCGCCTGCGCGGAACTTTTCCTGGCCCTCGAGGCGCAGCGCCGCGACAAGAAGTAATCGCCTCCCGCCCCCATGCCGCGCGGTATGCTCGTGCGCATGCGTTTTGGACGAATTGCCACACCAGAGGGGATGACCTTCGCGGTCATCGATGACGAGGGGACCACCGCGAAGGCCATCGCCGGCACCCCGTTCACCGAGCCGGAGTACACCGGCAAGGAATGGGCGCTCGAGGATGTCCGCCTCCTCGCTCCGACCCTGCCGTCGAAAATCGTGGCCGTCGGCCGCAACTACGCCGACCACGTCGCCGAGGTGTTCAAGCAGTCCGCCGAGCACCTGCCGCCGACCATCTTCATCAAGCCGTCCACGTGCGTCGTCGGCCCGGGCGCCCCGATCAAGATCCCGGACTTCGCCACCGGCGTGGAGTTCGAGGGTGAGCTGGCGATTGTCTACGGCGTCCCCTGCAAGAACGTGAAGGCCTCCGAGTGGAAGTCCGTGGTTCGCGGCGTGACCATCATCAACGATGTCTCCTCCCGCGACCTGCAGTTCCAAGACGGCCAGTGGGCGCGTGCGAAGGGCATGGACACCTTCGGCCCGATCGGCCCGTGGATCGAGACCGACCTGGATAAGTTCGATTTCGAGAACCTGCCCATCAAGGCGCACCTGACCCACGACGGGAAGACCGAGACCAAGCAGGACTCCAACTCGAACCAGATGATCATGAGCATCGGCGAGATGGTGGAGTGGGTCACCGCGTCCTTCACCATGCTGCCGGGTGACGTGCAGGCCACCGGCTCCCCGGCCGGCACCGCCGTGATGGTGCCGGGAGACTACATCGAGGTTGAGATCCCGGGCATCGGCAGCCTGGGCAACCCGGTCGAGCGCGCCTAAAGCCCGAGCGCGCCGAGGATGGTGCGCAGCTTCGCCGTCGTCTCGTCGAGCTCGGCTTGGGGGTCCGAGTCCGCGACGAGGCCGCCGCCCGCCCACGCGCGCGCCACGGTCCCGTCGCCGTTGACCTCGGCGCAGCGGATCGCCACCATGAATTCCCCGTCACCCGCCGCGTCGCAGTACCCTACCGCGCCGGCGTAGAAGCCACGGGGCGATTCGGTGGCGTCGATAAGCTCGAATGCCCCCGCGGACGGGGTGCCGCACACTGCGGGCGTGGGATACAGCAGGCGCGCGAGCTCCAGCGCGCTCGGGGCGGGCTCCCGCAGCGTGCCGACGACCGGAGTAGCCAGATGCCACATCTCATTCGTGCGCTCCAGAATCGGGCGCGCGGGTATGTCGAGGTGCGTGCACAGCGGCTCGAGGAGTGCGCGGATGTGCTCGACGACGTAGGCGTGCTCGTCGAGGTCCTTCGCCGACGTCGCCAGCCGCGCACCCGCCTCCCGGTCCGCGGCGGGGTCACCGTGGATGCGCGCAGCCGAACCCGCGAGCGGGTACGACGTGACCGTGTTCCCGACGCGTTTGACCAGCACCTCCGGCGACGAGCCGACCAAGAAGTGGCCTGCGCGACCCGCGGGCGTCAGGTCCGCGATGAAACCGTCCCTTGAAGCGGAGAGTTCGATGAGGCGCGCGGCGACCAAGCGCGGATCTACCGGCGGATCGAACGCGATGTCCACCGCCCGGGCGAGCACGACCTTTTTCAGGTCCGTGTTCTTGATCGTGTCCACCGCCGCAGCGACGCGGCCCAGGTGCTCGTCCGGCTGCGGGTCCACTCCGGCGAGGCGGGCGCTGAGCTGGGCGCCCGGGCCCCGGCGGTAGTAAGGGTGCGGATGGAGCGCGCCCGGCTCGCGGATGATGTGCTCTGGGACGGTGAGCGCCGCCGGCGCGGCGGCGTCGAACGGGAGCGCGCCGACCACCAGCTCGGCTTCTCCGCTGTTCAGGGCCTCCTGTGCCGCGTCCGCGTCGGTGAACGTCTGCGTTGCCCCCTGCGTGCGCACCGACCCGGCCGCGCGGGACAGCAGAAAGTCCGGCGCGCTTAGCGGGCGCGCCGGGTCGGCGGGATTGCTGGACGCTGGCTCAGACACGTGGATTGAGTCTATCGGGGCACGCGGGCGACCCCTCCGCCAACCCAGACCCCCATAGTGGGTACCCCATAGTGACGCGGCGGTGTCATGCGGTGTTTGCGCCACGTTTGAATACTTCGTGGAGTATCTCACGTGGGGTTGCGCCGTTGAGGATTTGGCGGGGTGTTTCATTGAGCTCGTTTTGCACCCAGGCCACGTGTT
>NZ_JAMFTQ010000029.1 GCF_024160105.1 Corynebacterium stercoris | reverse complement strand
ACCCACAACTCATCCCCTCAGTTTTCAACCTAAGTGGGTTCGCGCCTCCACAACCTCTTACAGCTGCTTCACACTGGCCATGGGTAGATCACCCCGCTTCGGGTCCAGGACATGCCACTAAAACACCCATTTCGGATTCGCTTTCGCTACGACTACCCCACCAACCGGGTTAACCTCGCGACATGCCGCTGACTCGCAGGCTCATTCTTCAAAAGGCACGCCATCACACCACAAGAGGTGCTCTGACGGATTGTAAGCGCACGGTTTCAGGAACTCTTTCACTCCCCTCCCGGGGTACTTTTCACCATTCCCTCACGGTACTATCCACTATCGGTCACACTGAGTATTTAGGCTTACCGGGTGGTCCCGGCAGATTCACAGCAGATTCCACGAGCCCGCTGCTACTCGGGGCAAAACGACACAACACACACATGCACATTCACGTACGGGACTCATCACCCACTCCGGTACACCATCCCAGGCGCTTCCGCTTACACACGCATAAATGCCGGCACAGTTGGCAGACCATGCATTGTCGCACCCCACAACCCCACGCACGCAACCCCTGCCAGGTATCACACGCACGCGGTTTAGCCTCATCCGCTATCGCTCGCCACTACACACGGAATCACAATTGTTTTCTTCTCCTACGGGTACTGAGATGTTTCACTTCCCCGCGTCAACCCCCACACAAGCTATGCATTCACCTGCGGGTAACACCACACAACTGGTGTTGGGTTTCCCCATTCGGACATCCTCGGATCAACGCTTAGTTGGCAACTCCCCGAGGCATAACGCAGCCTCACACGTCCTTCATCGGCCCAGCATGCCAAGGCATCCACCGTACGCCCTTGAACAACAAAAAACATACTAAAAACACACTTACAAAAAAGAAAGAAAAAACACCACAACCACACCACCACACAACGATGATGCACCTGCGGCATTAGATGCTCGCGTCCACTCTCCAGTTCTCACACACCACACCCACCACACACCAGCAAACACACCGTCCACCAGTACACAGCAGGCCACAAAGGAAACAACCACCAACGGTGCTGTCCCAGACACCCAACAGCATGCCAACACAATCGTTTGCGGATCTTGGTTCATGTTCCTGCGGACACCCTTGCGCGGGACCTTTTACCCGCGGGTGCGCATCCACCCGGACATTTTCGTTTCAAAACAGTGGCAGGTACACACTCGGCACCATCAACCACCACACACCAACCGGTGTGACACCCACAACCGTGGGCTCAAATAAAAGCTCCTTAGAAAGGAGGTGATCCAGCCGCACCTTCCGGTACGGCTACCTTGTTACGACTTCGTCCCAATCGCCGATCCCACCTTCGACAG
>NZ_JAMFTQ010000028.1 GCF_024160105.1 Corynebacterium stercoris | reverse complement strand
GGCGGTGTCATGCGGTGTTTGCGCCACGTTTGAATACTTCGTGGAGTATCTCACGTGGGGTTGCGCCGTTGAGGATTTGGCGGGGTGTTTCATTGAGCTCGTTTTGCACCCAGGCCACGTGTTCTGGGGTGATGGCTTTAAAGTCGGTGCCTTTTGCGTAGAACCGGCGTCTGATCTCCCCGTTGGTGTTTTCGTTGGTGGGCCGCTGCCACGGCGAACGCGGGTCGCAGAAGAAGACCTGGCAGCCGTCTTTGATCTTCACCCGGGCCGTTGCTGCCATTTCCACGCCTTGGTCCCAGGTGATGGTTTTCAACTGTTCCGCATCAAGGTCTTTGACCATGGCCTGAAGGGTTTCCACAACGGTTTCAGAGCTGTGCTCGTCGGGCAGATGACCCAGCAGGGTGTAGCGGCTGGTGCGCTCGACCAGGGTAATCAGCGCGCTTTTGCCGCCTTTGCCGATGATGAGGTCGCCTTCCCAATGCCCTGGTATGGCCCGGTCATCAACGTCCGGGCTGCGGGTGGTGATCTCAGCACCTTCGACCCACGGTTTACGGCTGAGGATCCCAGCGTTGCGGGCGCGGGGTTTGCGCTTGGTGCCACCGCGGATGAGCACCTGTTGGGTGTTCATCACCGCTTCGAGCTCTTGTCTTAAGCTGCCTTTGGCCTGGACGTAGAGCGCTGCATAGATCGCTTCATGGGAGATGTGCATACTCTCATCATCCGGGAATAACCGATCCAGCCAGGCACTGATACGCCCGGGGGACCAGCGACGCGCCACCCCTGCTATCACGAAGGACCGAAGCTTTGGGTTGGCATCAAGTTTGCGCTTTTTCGGCCGCGGCAACCTGCCCGCGGCACTGACCCCGGCGTTGTGGGCGTTATACAACCGTGTCGTGGTACCGTCCTCGCCGGTTACTACCCACCCGTTACGGGTGATTTCCCTGCTGACCACACTATGGTGACGCCCAATAGAGCCAGCGATCGCGCGGGCGGACAACCCTTTAGCGCAGCCTTGTTGAATCATCACACGGTCTTCGACCGTAAGCCTGCGACCCCGGCCGATGCGTGGCAGCTGCGCCGGATCGTCTGGGGCTTCGGTGGTGGCTTGAGTACGCATCGGTGCTGGCACCTGATGATCATCGCCGCTGCCGCCTGCCAGCTGTTTGCGCAACACACTACGGGTTATCCCAACCGTGTCAGCGGCTTCGGTAACTGTCATGCCCGATTGAACCAACCGGCACGCACGCGCAACACTCTCCGCCTTATCACGCACGCCTTTGGTCTGGGGTGGTGTAACCCCGGCAGCTTTCATCCAGGCGTACACCCGATCCGGTCCCACGCCTACATCGCGGGCGACGGCATACACCCCCTCACCCGCTTCAACCCTGGCCAGCGCAGCCTGGCGCAC
>NZ_JAMFTQ010000027.1 GCF_024160105.1 Corynebacterium stercoris | reverse complement strand
GAGGGTGTCAGGAATTTTGTGTGTGAGGCTCTGATCTGAAGGAGTTTCACCGATAATGACTACGGTGTCACCGAAGAAAGGCCATGACCCGGCGAGGGTCAACGCGATCAGCGAGAAGCTGATGGAAAATCCTGAGCTGGCCAGCCTGATTAGCGAGCTGTCGACCTCTACTGATGATGCAAGTGACCTGGTCAAAGGCCTGTTGCAGGCATCGATCAACGCTGGTCTGCAGGCGGAGATGGATGCACATTTGGGCTACGGCTATGCCGACCGTGAGGCGAAGGCCCGGGTGGAAACTGCACGGGAGAGCAATCACCGCAACGGGTCGTACACCAAGACCGTTAATTCTGGGTACGGCGCGTTGGAAGTGACCATGCCGAGGGATCGTGCCGGCACGTTTGCTCCAAAGATGGTGCCCAAAGGCTCCCGTCGGCTCACAGAGCTCGACGACATGATTATCTCGCTGTACGCCGGTGGGATGACCGTGCGCGATATTCAGCACCATCTCGCCACCACCCTTGGGGTGGATATGAGCCCAGATACGATCAGCACCATTACCGATGCGGTCTTAGAAGAGGTCATGATCTGGCAAAACCGCCAGCTCGACGAGTTCTACCCAGTGATCTTCCTCGACGCGCTCCGCGTGAAAATCCGCGATGGCCACCGCGTGGTCAATAAGTCCTGCTACATGGCTGTGGGTGTGGACATGGACGGCATCAAGCACATCCTGGGATTGTGGATCGCTGACAATGAAGGCGCCGCATTCTGGGCATCAGTCTGCGCAGATCTGGCCAACCGTGGCGTCCAGGACGTGTTCATCGTCTGCTGCGACGGGCTCAAAGGCCTGCCGGAAGCCGTGGAGGCAACCTGGCCGGACTCGATGGTGCAGACCTGCATCGTGCACCTGATCCGAGCTGCGAACCGGTGGGTGTCATACCAGGACCGCAAACCCGTATCGAGTGCGCTTCGGGAGGTCTACACCGCACCGAACGAGGACACCGCCCGCGCCGCCCTGGATGCTTTCGAGGCCAGTGAACTGGGCCGTAAATACCCGCAATCGGTCAAAGTCTGGCGCGACGCCTGGGACCGGTTCGTGCCGTTTCTGCAGTTCCCGCCTGCGGCACGGCGGGTACTCTACACCACGAATTCGATCGAGTCGCTCAACGCTGAATTGCGTAAAGCCACCCGCAACCGCGGACAATTCCCGAACGATACTGCGGCGCTGAAAACGCTGTGGCTGATGATTTGCAGCATCGAGGACAAGCGCGCTGCCCAGCGAGCGAGGAAAGCAAAACGCGACATCGAATGCAACGGCTATATTGAAGGAGCGAAAGCCACCGGGTGGAAACAAGCCATCAACCAACTAGCCGTGGCTTACCCCGACCGATTCGCGGACTACTTGTAAACCAAGCCCCCGCACACAAAGAATCGGACACCCTC
>NZ_JAMFTQ010000026.1 GCF_024160105.1 Corynebacterium stercoris | reverse complement strand
GGGACTGCGGCTTTCCTGTGAACCTCTGTGGCCATCTAGTCGTGTTTGTTAGATAGCTGTGGCTAGAGCGCGTCGCTCTGCCAGGGTTGTATAGCCCTTACCTGGGTGTGTGGTTAGCCTTTCGTAGACGAACCAGTCCAGGTGGGTTTCAAGATAGTCCATGAAGTCCTCTGTGCCCATCTTTTCGGAGTTGATGCCGGCGGCGTAGAGCTCCCTTTTGAGCAGGCCGAAGAATCCTTCCACCCTGGCGTTATCGCCGCTTTTGCCGACTCGCGACAACGATGGGATCGCAACCCAGGCGTTGTCGCAGGGTTTGCCCGGGTCGCAGGTGTCGCATGCTGCCTGGTCGTGGGTCGGGTCGGTGAGCATGCTGACCCATTCCGGGTGGCGGTAGGCCCACCCGCGGTCAGAGTGGATGACCGGCTTGGTTCCGGGCTGGAAGGTTGCCAACGCAGCCTCCAGCATGGTGTTCGTCAGCGCGGCGTTCGGGCTGGTGCCCATGGTGTAGACGACGGGCAGATTGTCATGGAAGTCGATAAGGGGGCTGAAGAAGACCTTGCCGTCTCGGCAGGCGAACTCAGTGACGTCGGTGCCGAACTTCTCGTTCGGTTTATCGGCGTAGAAGTCGTGAACCAAATCGGGCTCAAGGGCAGCGCGACGCCTGCGTGCTTCGCGCGAGTAGCCCTGCGAGACAACGACATCTGCGGCCGCTGCTTCATCCAGGTCCCCGATGAGCAGCTTATTCGCCGGCCGGTGGGCGTTTTCTCCTTTGTAGGAGCGGTACCTCATGGCGCGCTTGGACTTCGGGGTGAGGTTTTCTTCGTACATGATGGCGCGTACTGTTTTCTCACCTATCGTCCACCCGTTTTGCCTGCACAGCGCCAAGATCCTGCGGTAGCCGTAGATGCCGTTGCTCGCTTTCGACACCGCGATGACCGCCGCTGCGGCAGCTTTGCGCTTCGACGTCGGGTACTTTAACCGCCGGCACGCATGCTTGTAGGTGCTCGGGTTCAACCCGAAGTGCTCGCAGCTGGCTTTCACTTGGTATCCGTGCGCCCGGAGTCGCTGAACAGCTTGAGCGACGACCACGCTGTCGAACGTCTCCGGGCTGGGGCTTTTCCCTCTGACTCCATCGCAGCCTCGAACAAGGCCCTATCCGCAAGCCGAAGAAACCGCTCGTGGCGCAACATCGCCTTAAGCTCTTCGGGATCATCCGGCAACGCAGCATCATCGAGCTGCGTCACGTGCTGCTCACTGGCAATCTTGGCAGCCTTAGCGCTAGACGGCTTGGAAACTTGCGGCGATGCGCTTTTGCGCGGGCGGCGTTTATGTTGTTCCACACGCCACAGTGTCGCCTGCTCTAGCTGCTCAGGGCTCATCCCACGCCGCGTCTCTTCGTCGGGAGCGAAACTGCGGACCCAAATCGACAACGCAGTCGGCGACACACCAACTTGCCGGCTTATCTCCCGCAGCGACCCCGGCGAGGTCAAGGCCGCCCGCACCGCTGCGGCGATCTCACTCGGGCTGCGCCGGCGATGATCCACCTCAACACCGTGCTCAGCATCAACTGCCCACCGCCAAATCGACGCCGCCGAGGGAACAGGATCGACACCTTCCTCACGCAAACGGGCGCGTACCTGCTGCGGCTCTAGACCCTTGCCGTAAAGCTCGACGGCACGCTCACGAACCGCCAACGGGTAATTCATCTGGAACTCCTCACCGATGGCCGAGGGTTCACAGGAAAGCTTCAGTCCC
>NZ_JAMFTQ010000025.1 GCF_024160105.1 Corynebacterium stercoris | reverse complement strand
ACCATCACCCACCACCAACTGGTGGAACCGAGTGATCTCCTCAACCGGTGGATCCCACCGTGACACCGTCATCACCAACACCAACCCTTCAGATCAGTGTTGCAACGACCACTAGAACTTAAGAACCGTCGGCAAGCGAAAAAGCCCCCGGCGGGAAGCCGAGAGCTTTTCTATGAAGAGTACCCCGTACGGGATTTGAACCCGTGTTACCGGCGTGAGAGGCCGACGTCCTAGGCCGCTAGACGAACGGGGCATTAGGACTGCAAACCTCCGTGGCGGAGCTTTGCCGCTGGCCTACCTGGACTCGAACCAAGAATGACGGTACCAGAAACCGTAGTGTTGCCAATTACACCATAGGCCATCGTTTTCCAGCGCTTACCTGGGCTTTTCTGCCCGTGTCCGTGCTGAACAACGTGGATTACTATAACCACGCCCGTTGCCAGCCACCAAATCGGCAGCTCACAGCGGGAATCGGGGCGCCGATTCCCGGCCCATTGCGGCCGGGAATCACAGCAGTGTGAGCTTTACGCCTCCGCCGCGTACGGGGTCACGGCGCGGGCGGCGCGCAAGCGGGTCAGGGTGGACTCGCGGCCGAGCAGCTCCATGGATTCGAACAGGGGCGGGGACACGGCCTCGCCGGACACGCCGACGCGCAGCGCGCCGAAAGCGACGCGGGGTTTGAGGCCGAGATCGTCGATTAGCGCCTTGTTCAGCGCGGCCTCGATGTGCGGCGTGGTCCACTCCCCCTCGCCGAGGGATTCGAGGGCGGCGATGCCGGCGTCGAGCGGCTCGATCGCAGCCTCCTTGAGGTTCTTCTTGGCGGCCTTCTCGTCGAGCACCAGATCCTCGTCGCTGGTGACGAGGAACTTGAGCAGCCCGTAAGCGTCGGAAAGCACCTTGATGCGCGTCTGCACAAGCTCCGCGGCGACAGCGAACTTGTCCGCCGGGTAGTCGGACGGGAAGTCCGTGTACTCGGTGAGGTAGGCGCGCAGGCGCTGGGTGAAGTCCTCGAGATCCAGCAGGCGGATGTGGTCCGCGTTGATCGCCTCGAGCTTCTTCTGGTCGAAGCGGGCCGGGTTGCCCAGCACGTCGGACACGTCGAAGGCCTGAATGAACTCCTCGACGCTGAAAATGTCCTGGTCGGCGGAGAGCGACCAGCCCAAAAGCGCGAGGTAGTTGATCATGCCTTCCGGGATGATGCCGTTGTCGCGGTGGTTGAACAGGTTCGACTCCGGGTCGCGCTTGGACAGCTTCTTGTTGCCCTGGCCCATCACGAACGGCAGGTGGCCGAACTCCGGCGTGAAGTCGGTGATGCCGATGCGCTTCAGCGCCTCGTACAGCGCCATCTGTCGCGGGGTGGAGGCGAGCAGGTCCTCGCCGCGCAGCACGTGGGTGATCTGCATCAGCGCGTCGTCGACAGGGTTGACCAGCGTGTACAGGGGCGCACCGTTGGAACGGGCGACGACGTAGTCCGGCTGCGTCTCCGCCTTGAACGTCACCTCGCCGCGCACCAGGTCGTTCCAGGTCCAGTCCTGCTCCGGCATGCGCAGGCGCCACACCGGCTTGCGGCCCTCGGCCTCGTACGCGGCGATCTGCTCCTCGGTAAGGTCGCGGTCAAAGTTGTCGTAGCCCAGCTGCGGGTCGCGGCCGGCGGCCTTGTGGCGCTCGATGACCTCTTCGTTGGTGGAGTACGCGGGGTACACCTCGCCAGCGTCGATAAGCTTCTGCAGCACGTCCTTGTAGATGTCCATGCGCTGCGACTGGCGGTACGGCTCATGCGGCCCGCCGGTGACCACGCCCTCATCCCACGACATGCCCAGCCATTCGAGCGAATCGATGATGGCCTGGTAGGACTCCTCCGAGTCGCGGGCAGCGTCGGTGTCCTCGATGCGGAACACGAAATCGCCGCCGCTGTGGCGCGCCTGCGCCCAGTTGAACAGCGCGGTGCGCACCATGCCGACGTGCGGCGTACCGGTCGGCGACGGGCAGAAACGGACGCGGATCTTTCCAGCTTCAGTCATGCGCACCATGGTAGCGCGCGCTTTTGCTACTTCCGCTGCCGAGCCAGGAAACCCCACACCTCGTCCGCCGCCGACGGCACGTTGAACCACACGTGCCCGCCGCCGTGCACCTGGATCACCTCGACAGGCTTCCGGCAGCCGCGCGCGGTAATGCGCGTTGCGTTCGGTCCTGCGGGGTGCCGGTCCACGCCGCCCGCGCACGCGTTCCGACGCTCATAGGAGACGAACATCGTCTGCACCGACAAAATCGGTGCGCCCCACCGCTCCCCGCCGTAATACGGCGTCACCGTGTCCGCCATGCCGTGGATATCCATGAACGCCACCGGGGTGTTGGCGCAGTTCATGTTCACCGGCGCGTAGAACGCGCCCGACACGGCAGCTACGCCGGCGAAGATATCCGACATGTGACACGCCGAGATCGCGGCCATGCCGCCGCCCTGCGACATGCCCGTCGCGTAGATCCGGCTGCGATCCACGTTGTACTCCCGCTGCAGCTGCGCGGTGATCGCGCGGACAAAGCCGATGTCCTCGCCCGGCCCCGTCTTCGCCGTCGGCATGCCCTCCCAGCTCATGCCAATCGCGCGCGGGTACACGATCAGCGCCTCCCGGCCCATCCCGGACTCGCGCAGTTTGGAGTACTCGCGGAACGCCTCCGCGGGGTTGTTCAGTGCCGAGTACGCCACCACGAGCGGCGTCGGCCGGGCCGGGCTATACGACGCCGGCACCCACAGCAGATACTCACGCCCGTTGATCTGGCCGATAAGGTTCGACCCGCCACCCGCCTGAGCCGCGGGGCCGATACCGGACAGCGCGCTGGAGAGCTGCTGCAGGTCCGGCAGCGACGAGCCGCCCGGGCCTTGGACGGTGCCCTGGGTGGTTCCCGCGGCGCCCGCGGCGTAGCCGGTGGCCATGCGCACGAACTCATCCCAGTTGGCTTGGCCCTGGGCGAGCTGGCTACCGCTGAAGGTGTGCGCCGGGGCCGGCACGGCTTCCGCGGCCGCCGTGGCCGCCACGCTCAGCGCCGCGGCGATGCCTATGAACGTCGTTGCTGCCTTGCGACGCACGCCCGCCGCTCCTCGTGCCTTCACGGCGCCCTCCCAGTGAATTCCCATCAGTAACTTCAGTCACATTAGCCCCAGCTGTGGCGGCCCACAATCCCGCGGACCCGCTCCCCGTCGTTGAGCGCCGAACCCGCCGCGCTGTACCCCCATAGGCAGGCCCCCATAGTGGCCGATTTTCGCGGGCGGTGTCATGTGGTGAATGCGCCACCTGACCGGGAGGTTGTTGTGGGTCGACGTTCGACGCCTATGCATGTGCGCCAGGCTGCGCTGGCCAGGGTTGAAGCGGGTGAGGGGGTGTATGC
>NZ_JAMFTQ010000024.1 GCF_024160105.1 Corynebacterium stercoris | reverse complement strand
GCGATCTTGACGAGGGTGTTCTTGGCGACGTGCAGTTCAACATCAAATCCGAGCTCACCGCGCAGCTGCTGCAGCTGGCTCACGGTCAGACCGCGGTACTCGGTGAGGAACACAGCGCTGGAGCCAGCGAACTTCTCCTTGAGTTCGGCCAGCTCCGCAACGTTCTTCGGGTTTGCCATGACACACGCCTCCTTCCAATAACTTCATGTTCTTGTATCCGCCCGGAGCATTAAAAAATGCCCCGTGCAGAAGCACGAGGCAGCCTGAAAGGTGTGCCACGTTTCTCCTGCGTGGGCCGATCCCTGGGGTGGGATACCTTCGACTCCGCAAGGGAGTAGCCGACGGTCTTCGGTGAAACTTGAGCTCGGGGTTTCCACCCCGTTCAAACTTCGGGGAGTAACCTTAGCGCGCGCCCGCCCGCATCTCCAAATCGCAGGTCCGTACCCCAAAAGGCGAAACCCCGGCCGGGCTCGATTCAGCTGTAGCGGGGTTTTTCTTTTCTACCCACGCCGTGACCAGGGAAGAAGGAAATCTCCACCGAGCAGGGGAGAGGTCTCTAGACAGCAGAGCTGTCTCAAAGAACGGATTGAGAATCAATCCACGACACGGAGGCACGCCATGTACCACTACACCCACGAAGACCTAGAGCTGCTCTACCTCATGTCTGACGGCATGGATGGCGAAGACGCCGATCCGGGTGCCGCACAAGAGCTACGCGACCTGGAAGCAGCAGGGGCACATCTGCCCTGGGCAGTGCTGTAACAGCACTTACAGCAGCAGCAAAGCCGCTGCTCAAACACACAATTGAAAGACAATCACACACTCACTCATATAAGGAGAAATCACAATGTCCAACCCGTTTAACAATGGCACCATCGTTGGCAACGCAGCACGCGAGCCGAAGATCTTTGAGCACGCAAACGGCGGTGCGACGGTGAAGCTCAACGTCTACGCACGTAATACGTTCAAGAACAAGTCCACAGGCAAGGTGGAATCAGAGATTGTCGAACTCACTGGCTACGTGGCTGACGCCAAGAACCTCGGCGTCTTCGGATGCATCGGCGCTGGTGATCGCGTTGCAGTGAGCTACTCGCTGAAGACTGACAACTACACCGATAAGGACGGCAACAAGCACTATCCGCTGGTAGCGCGCATCGACACTGTGCAGCTGATCGACTCCAAGAAGGAGTCTGAGGCACGAGCAGCACGCCGCGAGAACAGCGCAGATAACGCTGCTGCTAATGACTCTGAAGAAGTGCCGTTCTAGTTGCAACAACACCCCGCAGGGAAACCTGCGGGGTTATTTTTTCAGCACAGACCACGCATAACGCCGTCGCCGTCCAGTACGGGAGCGTGATACTCCTGCTCCAGACGCTCTGTCTCTACACAGTGCATTACATGAGCCATTACATGCGCTGTTTTACTGCACTGTGTACTAGCCATTCCATTACGCACTACGCTGGCGCACTTCAAGTTCATTGAAATCTTCTCAGACATTAGTGGTTCTCCTTCAAGTGAAGAATGCTTTAACTGGCCCCACCTTACCGGCATTCCTCTCAAACTTGGCCTCTTTTCGCTATGAGCGTTGGGGCACAGCGCCTAAGGCGCATACGGAAGCTGGGTTAACATTTACTCATGTCTGTTTCTGAGCTGTCCACCAGTACCCAGAACTATTTGAAAGCTATCTGGGGGCTAAAGGAATGGTCATCCGAGCCCGTTACCGCCACACTTATAGCGAAACAGCTGGGACTCAAGCTCTCCTCGGTCTCCGATGCAGTGCGCAAAATGTCGGAGCAAGGGCTCGTGTCACACACGCCCTATGGCTCTGTGGAGTTAACCGAACTTGGCAGGCAGTACGCATTGGTCATGGTGCGCCGCCACCGATTGCTTGAGTCTTTTTTGGTTCAAGCATTGGATTATACGTGGGACGAGGTCCATGATGAAGCCGAAAATCTTGAACACGCGGTGTCTGACATGCTCATAGAGCGCGTGGATAAGTTCCTCAATTACCCCACTAGGGATCCACACGGCGACCCTATCCCTACGGTTGATGGACAGGTCACTATCCCCAGTGCGCACCGTCTCACCGACAGCGGCGCACAACCGCAGGTGACCGTGGAACGCATTTCTGATTCCGACCCACAACTGCTGGCCTTCCTCAAAGAGCAAGGCATCGTCATTGGGGCTGTTCTTACCACGCGCGAAGGAACGCCCTTTTCAGAATCGCTCGAAGTACAGGTAGCCGACAGTACTCAGTGGGTAGTACTTGGGCGCCCAGCTACGGACGCAGTGTTTGTAGCACACCACAGCCTGTAGTCTTTCCCTTTCTCATTAATCCTGTCCCTACCTGCCCTTTTAAAAACTACGGTGCGGCGTAGTTTGTAACTACGGTAGTACGTAGTTAATCTTTTCGATCATCACCTATCCCACTTATGGCTAAGGCCAGGATGAGCAGGATTGTCATGTCAGACTCACCAGATTTGGTGTACTTTTCTAGCGTTTCTGAAAACACAAAAAGATTCGTCGAACGCTTAGATAGACCCGCAGTGCGCATTCCACTGCGGCCCAAGAAAACCGGAATGATCCAGGTTTCACACCCGTACGTACTCATCGTTCCAACCTACGGCGGTGGCTCGCTCAAACGCGCAGTCCCCAAACAGGTCATCGACTTCCTCAATGACCCAATCAACCGTTCCTTTATCCGGGGCGTGATTACCTCAGGTAATACCAACTTCGGAAGCGCTTACTGCGTCGCCGGCCGCATCATTTCCGCTAAGTGCCACGTTCCAGAGCTGTATCACTTCGAGCTACTCGGCACGCAGAAGGACGTTGCCGCTGTAAAGCAGGGCCTTCACAAGTTTTGGGAGCAGCAAAGCAACTAACAATTACACCCCATTGATTTCCCACAAAATGAAGACCACATCCGCAACACACAGATTGGAAACCACAATGCCGCCACTTAAGGCCACCCCCACACAGCCCATTGGCCCTACGCCCCGCACCGCTTCAGCAGACGATGCCGGCGGTGTCGGTAAGCGCAAGAGCTACCATGCACTCAACGCGCAGCTGAACCTATTCGACGATTCGGGAAGAATCCAGTTCGACAAGGACATTGAGGCAACACAAGACTTTTTAGCGCACCATGTCACTCCCCGCATGCATCAGTTTGAATCCACCAAGCAGCGCTTGGAGTGGTTGGTTGATAACGAATACTACGAGCGGGAATTCCTTGAGCTTTATGATGACGATTTTCTGTGCACTATGTACGACAGAGCCCACCGAGCCAAGCATCAGTTCCGCACTTTCCTCGGCGCATTTAAGTTCTTTACTTCATACGCACTGAAAACCTTTGATGGCTCGCGATTTCTGGAAGGCTACGAAGAACGCGTCGCCACCACAGCTTTGTACCTTGCACAGGGCGATGAAGAGCTTGCGGAGAAGCTGGTGGATGACATCATGACCGGACGCTTCCAGCCCGCCACCCCTACTTTTCTCAACGCAGGAAAAGCCCAGCGTGGCGAAATGGTCTCCTGCTTCCTCCTTCGCATCGAAGACAATTTGGAAAGCATTGGCCGCAGCGTGAACTCTGCACTGCAGCTTTCAAAACGCGGCGGTGGTGTGGCCTTGTTACTGAGCAATCTGCGCGAATCCGGAGCCCCAATCAAAAAGATTGAGAACCAAGCTTCCGGCGTAGTCCCAGTCATGAAAATTCTGGAAGATAGCTTCAGCTATGCCAACCAATTGGGCGCTCGACAGGGCGCTGGAGCCGTCTACCTACATGCGCACCATCCAGATATTCTTCGTTTCCTGGATACCAAGCGGGAAAATGCCGATGAGAAAGTCCGCATTAAGACTCTTTCGCTGGGAGTTGTTATTCCAGATATAACCTTCCAGCTGGCCAAAGAGAACAAGGATATGCATCTTTTTAGCCCGTATGACATCGCTCGCGAGTACGGCGTAGCCATGTCTGACATGTCTATCACCGAGTATTACGACGAGCTGGTTTCCAATCCGCGAATTTCTCATACGACTATCAAGGCCCGCGAGTTTTTCACCACGCTGGCTGAGCTTCAGTTTGAATCTGGATACCCCTACATACTCTTTGAGGATACGGTCAACCGCGCTAATCCCCTCAAAGGACATATCAATATGTCCAATCTGTGTAGTGAGATCCTCCAGGTCAACACGCCATCCACCTACGGCGCCTCAGGTAACTACACCACCGTTGGCCAGGACATTTCCTGCAATCTAGGGTCGCTCAACATCGCTAAAGCTTTTGAATCACCGGACTTTGGGGAAACTGTTGAAACCGCGGTGCGCGCTCTCACGAAGGTCTCAGACCTAACAAATATCGAAGCTGTTCCTTCCATCGCTCACGGTAATGCATCCATGCATGCCATCGGGTTGGGCCAAATGAATCTCCACGGTTTCCTGGCTTCCAAGCGTATTCCTTATGGCTGCGCCGAAGCACTGGACTTTACAAATATCTATTTCCTGACCGTGACCTATCATGCGCTCCGTGCATCCCATGCGCTAGCGGTTGAGAAAGGTCAACGATTCACTGGCTTTGAAGAATCCACCTATGCCACTGGCGTCTACTTCGACAAGTACATCGACCAAGACTGGGCGCCGGCCACTGACCACGTAAAACAGCTATTCCATGAGGCTGGCGTGCAGATTCCTCAACGCGAGGATTGGCTACGGCTCAAGAACCAAGTGATGCAAGACGGCATCTACAACGCCTACTTGCAGGCAGTTCCACCCACTGGATCAATTTCCTACATCAATGACTCCACCGCGTCCATACACCCGATTGCCTCCAAGATTGAAATACGCAAGGAAGGCCGCTTGGGGCGCGTGTACTACCCCGCACCGGAAATGACCAACGACAACTTGGAGTATTTCGATGACTCCTACACCGTGGGGTACAAAAAAATCATCGACACCTACGCTATGGCCACCCAACACGTGGACCAAGGGCTTTCCCTGACTTTGTTCTTCACCGCTGACACCACTACGCGGGACATCAACAAGGCACAAATCTATGCCTGGAAAGCCGGAATCAAGACCTTGTACTACATCCGTTTACGCCAACCTGCACTCCAGGGAACCGAGGTCGAAGGCTGCGTTTCCTGTGCTCTGTAGGAACACGGTCCTTCCTTCATTCACAACCATCCATCAAGAAAGAAAGAAGCTATGTCTTCAACATCAAACACTGCTGAGCTAACCAGCATCTCAGTTACGCCGCCAAGTTACCGGCATGACCCTTCAGCCCGCATCCGCGCCATCAATTGGAATCGGGTGAGCGATGAGAAGGATCTTGAAGTGTGGAACCGCCTCACCGCCAACTTTTGGTTGCCAGAAAAGGTTCCACTTTCAAACGATCTCCCGGCGTGGCAGAGGATGACACCGGAGGAACGCAACCTCACCATGCGGGTGTTCACGGGACTCACCACCCTGGACACCGTCCAGGCCACTGTGGGCGAAATCTGTCAGATCCAAGATGCCCGCACCGAGCACGAGGAGGCCGTGTATACCAACATCGCCTTCATGCAATCAGTCCATGCCCGTTCTTACTCTTCAGTGTTTTCTACTTTGAGCAGTACGAAAGAAATTGATGAGGCATACCGCTGGGCGGTGAATAATGACCTTCTCCAGGCACGCGCCAAAAAAGTGCTCACTCATTATTTTGGACCCGATCCACTCAAGCGCAAAGTGTCATCGACGCTGCTTTCCTCGCTGCTTCTCTACGCGGGTTTCTATCTTCCCCTGCATTTTTCCGTCCACGCCACCCTGACAAATACGGCAGACATGATTCGCCTCATTCTGCGTGACAAGGCAGTGCACGGTTACTACTCAGGCTACAAGTACCAGCGCGGACTGGAAACGTCTGCTCCACAACGGCAACAGGAGATGCATGATTTCACTATTTCCTTGCTCGAAGAGCTTTATGCCCTAGAGCTGGATTATTCCGGCGAGCTATATGAGCCGTTGGGGCTCATGGATGATGTAGCTGTATTCGTTCGCTATAACGCCAATAAGGCGCTCATGAATTTGGGCTACCCGGACTACTTCCCACCTGAAGAAACGGAAGTGAACCCGGAAATCCTCGCTGCCCTAGCACCTGGAGCAGATGAAAACCATGACTTCTTCTCCGGCTCCGGTTCCTCCTATGTCATTGGCACCGCTGAAGAAACGAGTGATGATGACTGGGATTTCTAAACCGTTTCCACGACCAGACCAAGGAAGCTGGCTTGAGACCATCGCGCTGTTTGAAGCCATCCGCGAAGGAAACCAACCAGCAGCCATGCGGCTTTTGGATACGTCCGCCGCACGGGAGGCCGTCCTCGGGGGACTGTTAGGACTCATCGAACTGTACTTCCGCCATGAAGAAGACAAAGTGGATAACTTTCTTACTGCCGCCCACGCCGCCGGGCCACCGCCTGCCTTTGGCTGCAAGCCTTTTCTCCCTTGATCGCACGTACCTACGCCCAACTAAGAAGAAAGGACTTCCTATGACCACCCCACGCATTAGTGTTATCGTCGGCAGCCTGCGCCGCGGCTCATTTGCGCGCAAGATTGCACACGAAGTGCTCACAATGATCCCTGAAAACTACCAGGCAGACATCGTTGAAATCCGTGACTTGCCGCTCTATGACTTCGACTACGATGACCCCTCGGTCACGGACAAGCCCATTCCAGCTGAGTACACCACTTTCCGCGACACCATCAAGAACTCGAGCGGCGTCCTCTTTGTTACCCCGGAAAATAACCGTACTATCCCTGCCTGTCTCAAGAATGCAGTGGACATCGGTTCCAAGCCCAACTCGGATGTGGCTTGGAAGAACCTTCCCGCAGGTATCATCAGTCACTCTGTAGGCCGCATGGGCGGCTACAGTTCACAGAAGAACCTCCGGCTCGCCCTGTCCTACTTCGATATGCCGCTTCCTGGTCAGCCCGAGGTATTCCTTGGCCAATCCCCCACCCTCTTCGAAGACTCCGGCCATCTCAATGAAGGCACCGCAGGCTTTGTCAAAGACTACGTTATACGCTTCCTGCAGTTGGTCGACATGACATTAACAGCCAAGCACAGCTAGCGACGGCGACTAACCCTAGCCACCGCCCTCTACGAAGTACTTGAAGGCTTCTAAAGGGCCTTCTCAAAGACACAAACCCCGGATTCACACTCATCCTTGAGTTACCTGAATCTGAACCCAGGACGCTTCAAAAAACACCGCTCTAATTCTTCGATTTTCGCTGAATTAGAGCGGTTTTAGCGCTGTCGCTGGACACTGACCCTGGCGACATCCTGTTAGGCCGCTACAGGGCCATACAGGGCAGGGGAGACCCCCATCTACGGCTTGCCGCCGTCGGGGGACTCCTTGTCACCGTCGGGAGACTCCTTGCCACCGTCGGGGGACTCCTTGTCACCGTCGTGGTCGCGCTGTTGCTCCTGCTGGCGGCGCTTAGCGATGCGTTCCAGCGCGCGACGCAGTACTGCAGCGCTTTCCTCCTGAGTACGGTCGATGACGATCTCGCGGTACCGTTGCTTCATCTCTGGGTTGCTGTCAATCTCGACCCGCAAAAAGTCCTGATCAACATGCGAAATCTCCTGCAACGACTGCGTTGCTTCCTCGATGATGATCTTCGCTTCCTGCTCTGCTTCCTCGCGCGTTACTGCAGCGTCACGTGTGGCCTCATCATGTTCTTCACTGCCGAATTCTTCGGCAAGGTCAAGCAGCTCATCTGCCTGAGCTTCAGCGAGACCCAGCGTCTGCTCAGCTTCTTTGCGTGCGTCACTGCGGATCTGCTCGGCTTCTTGCTCGGCCTTTTCGCGTGCTTCGCTGCGGATCTGCTCGGCTTCTTGCTCGGCCTTTTCGCGTGCTTCGCTGCGGAGCTGTTCAGCTTCCTGCTCTACACGCTTGAGCTTGGCTTCGGCGGCGCTCTCAACCTCCTTGGCACGGTCCAGCAACTCTTCCGCCTGTGCCTCGGCAAGACCCAACTCCTGTTCAGCATCCTTCTGTGCATCACCACGAATCTTTTCGGCGTCCTGCTCGGCCTTCTCGCGTGCTTCTTTGAGTACGCGCTCGGCAACCTCGCGAGCCTGCTGTTCAGCATTTTCCTGCACACGCTGGGCTTCTTCACGGGCCTGCTGCGCCCGTTCGAGTTCTTCTGCAGCTTGCTTGCGGTCTTTCGCTGCAGCATCGACATCTCGCTGTACGGAGCTGTGCTTCCGTTCCACCTCGTCCTCACGGTTCGCAAGGTCGCGCTCCCGGTCCTGCTGTTCGACGTAACGGTCAAGATTCAGCGACTCATTGTGACGTTCAGACACATCTAGCTCTACCGGGTAACCCAACGCGTACATGTGCTCTCGAAGTCCACGCTGCGCGTCGATGAACTTCTGGTTCCCGGAGATTTGTTTGCCCTTCTTCGGGCCAGATATGTACCGCACCGACTCATCAGTGTTGTACGCGATGCCGGGCCGGCAGCGGAGCTTGTCGGGATCATCCGGCTTCGGCGAGAACGTATCAGCCTGGAACTGGATGTGTGGCGTTGATTCGTCGAAGTTCATATCCCCACCGGCTACGGCATCGATGCCGCCGGGGATGAAGTTCTCGGCGAGCCAGCGCATCGACTCTTCGAGGTACTCCTTCGCTTCGTCGTAGTCCCGTGCGACAAGCCGTGCGCGCTTCACCTCACGGCCGTCCACAGTGCTGGTGTAGAAGTCGGGGACCTCTACACACATCGACTTCGGCAGATGCACGACGAACAGAGACGTCTCGAAACTGTTCTTCTGTACGCGCACGCCGTCCATCCGGGCGTCTTGGTACGCCAAGACCTCCTCGACGGACGCAGCGCGTCGGAACGTGCCGTTGCCGTCGTTGACGAACGGAACGTTCAAATGCGCATCGGCCACGACGATATTGCTATTCATCGCGGCCTGATGCGCGAGATCCTGCGGATCTAATTCTCGCATCGCCTCCTTGAGGAGTCGCTTGCGGTCTCCTCGCGTGTCTCCGCCGCAGTTGTCGCGGCGGAGATGGCGCAGATTGAACGCTGCGCGTCCCTTCTGCGCTGTAGATGTCTTCGACATATCGCGTACCTCCTGTAGATGTTGGCGCGCACTCGGAGCCTCTGTCTTCGACCCCTCCAAGTGCGCGCCAACATGGCGAACTTCAATTTCCTGGGTCCCCTAAGAATCGTTCGGGTCCCTTGCGTTGCCGTCCCAAACGATTCTACCCCAGAAAATTGAAGTTCTTTAGACCCCTAAAGACCTCAGTATAGCCACCTCGCAAGCTCGGAGAACTGAGGTCTCACGGGGGCGCCTGCAGCGGGCAATCTGCTCGCGTGAAAACCCTCCCTATTCGGTCGGCTTTTTCACGCTTCGCCTTGTGTGAAAGGCTACGTGACCTGCGAAGATGCGCTGTGGCGATCTCCTTGGTCCCGTAGCAGGGCAGGGCCTACGCAGCGCTTTTCGTGCTGCTTGGCATAGCCTTTCACTGTCATAACCTGTGCAATATCCATTGCACAGGTATTCCACCGTCGCTTACATGACACGCTTTTCGCGGTCATATCGAGACTCCGGTATGTAAGCGGTGCATTTTCCCTGCTCACGCAGTGAAAACAGGACTTTTTAAAAAAGCCCCGGCGTCGCACCCCCTTATACTGGGTTTTCACCTTTCGGCTCAAACCGGCCTGGCGTCGCTATAGAAGCGATGTGTTTATGCGCTGTGACCAGCGATAACACCGCTTCTATACCGATGTACAGGCGTCGCACCCCCTTATACTGGTTTTCACTTTTCGACAGTGAAAAACGGCTGCGGTACATGAAAACCGTCATCGCTGCTGCTCAGACGGTAACAAATCGGTTCGTAAGCGGTTGCCAACGGCGGCAACCGGATGAAAAACATATCTCGCGAAATATCTTCTTGAGACCGTGTACAGAGCCGTCGCTGCAGCCCTGCAGCATGGCCACGGCACCGGCTTCAGCGACAGCAAAACCCCGCCACGAGGATGGGGGCCAGTTCAATTCGAGCCAAGACCGGGGTTCGGGTGGCGCTCAGGCGCCGGGTTCCGTTGCGGCGTTACGCCTGGACGGAGTAGTTCTTCTGCACGGTGGTGTCCACCGGCACGCCCGGGCCCTGGGTGGCCGAGACGGTGATCTTCTTCAGGTAGACACCCTTGGCGGATGCCGGCTTGAGACGCAGAACCTCATCCAGGAGTGCGCCGTAGTTCTCGGCGAGCTGCTCCGGGGTGAAGGATGCCTTGCCGATCAGGGCGTGGAGGTTGGAAGCCTTATCCACGCGGAAGGCGATCTTGCCGCCCTTGGAGTCCTGGACAGCCTTCGCGACATCCGGGGTCACGGTGCCGGTCTTCGGGTTCGGCATGAGGCCGCGCGGGCCGAGCACGCGGGCGACGCGACCGACCTTCGCCATCTGGTCCGGGGTGGCGATAGCCACGTCGAAGTTGATCTGGCCGGCGGTGATCTGCTCGATCAGCTCGTCGGTGCCCACAATGTCGGCGCCAGCCTCGAGAGCCTTGGTCGCGTTCTCGCCCTCGGCGAAGACAGCGACGCGGACGGTCTTACCGGTGCCGTGCGGCAGGTTGACGGTGCCGCGGACCAGCTGGTCGGCCTTGCGCGGGTCAACGGACAGGCGCATTGCCACGTCGATGGTGGAGTCGTAGTTCTTGGAGGACGTCTCCTGAGCGAGCTTCACAGCCTCGAGCGGGTGGTACACGCTCTCGCGGTCAACCTTTGCCAGCTGCTCTTTGTAGTGCTTGGACTTGTTAGCCATGTTCAGTTCCTTTCATGCCGCACTCGCCACAGCGAAGGGGAGGCGCGACGCGGAATGTGGTCTGCGGGCCTGGCCGGCCCTGCCACGGGTGAATAGTTTTACTTGATCACGTCAATGCCCATGGAGCGCGCGGTGCCGGCGATGATCGCGGCGCCAGCCTCGATGTCACGGGCGTTGAGGTCGTTCTTCTTGGTCTCGGCGATCTCCTTGCACTGCTCCCAGGTGACCTTGCCGACCTTCTGGGTGTGCGGCACGCCGGAGCCCTTCTGCAGACCAGCAGCCTTCAGCAACAGGGATGCAGCCGGCGGGGACTTCAGCACGAAGTCGAAGGAGCGGTCTTCGTAGACCGTGATCTCCACCGGGATGATGTTGCCGCGCATGGATTCGGTAGCGGCGTTGTAGGCCTTGGTGAACTCAACGATGTTCACACCGTGCGCACCAAGCGCCGGGCCAACCGGCGGGGCCGGGTTCGCCATACCAGCTTCGATCTGCAGCTTGATCAGACCGGTGACTTTCTTCTTTGCCATGTGAAAACCTCCTAGGTACGTCGAAGGGGTTCTTCTCCAGGTCTGCCTTGGCCATGGTGCGCAAGTCTACTTCGTCCCCCGCAAACGGGGGCCGTACGACAAGACAACACTTGCAAGTTCTGCCAGACGAACTTTATTATTCGCCGGTATGGGACCTGATGCGGCTGCTCGCCGTCTACCTGCGCGACGAATCCCGGCAAAAGCTCGACCGATTCATTGCCGCGTCCCACCGCGTCGGCCCGCCGCCGCTTCTCTAACCGCACGGAAAGTGCCCAGAAAGAACACAGAAAGAAAAGGACCAACATGTTGAAATCCAAGGTGCTCGCGCTCGCCGCCACGGCTGCGCTTGCTGCCGGCCTGGCAGGCTGTTCGCAGGACAGCGCCGACGCCGCAGGCGGCAAAGACACCCCCGTGGTACTCACCACGTTCACGGTGATCCAGGACATCGCCTCGAACGTCGCCGGCGACCACCTGCGGGTGGAGTCCATCACCAAACCCGGCGCGGAAATCCACGGCTACGAGCCCACCCCCGGCGACATTTCCCGCGCCGCCGATGCGGACCTGATTTTGGATAACGGCATGAACCTGGAGAACTGGTTCGCCCAGTTCGTCGCCGACCTGGACGTGCCCCACGCCGTGGTCAGCGAAGGTGTCGACCCGATCGACATCGCCGAGGACGCCTACGCCGGCAAGCCCAACCCGCACGCCTGGATGAGTCCGGTGAACGTGCAGAAGTACGTGGACAACATCGTCGACGCGTTCAGCGAACTCGACCCGGAGCACGCCGATGATTTCAAGGCCAACGGCGAAACATACAAGCAGGAACTGCAGGCTGTGCAAGACGAGCTGGAAACCAAGCTCGCCGCTGTCCCCGACAAGCAGCGCGCCTTGGTCACCTGCGAAGGTGCGTTCTCCTATCTGGCTCGCGACGCGAAGTTGACCGAGCGCTACATCTGGCCGGTCAACGCTGAGCAGGAAGCCACCCCGCAGCAGATCGCCGGCGCGATCGAGTTTGTGAAGGAAAACAACGTCCCGTCTGTGTTCTGTGAATCCACGGTCTCTAACGCGCCGATGATGCAGGTCGTGAAGGCCACCGGCGCGGAGTACGGCGGCACCCTCTACGTCGATTCGCTTTCTGAGGAAAACGGCCCGGTGCCGACCTACCTGGATCTGATTCGCCACGACACGAAGGTGATCATCGACGGTTTGAACGGGGGCAAGCAGTGATCCCCGCAATCGCGGTTGACGATGTTGCGGTGCGCTACGGCGACGTCGTCGCGCTCGACGGCGCAACTTTGAGCGTCCAACCAGGCCGTATCTGTGGGCTGATCGGGATGAACGGCGCGGGCAAATCCACGCTACTCAAGGCGATCATGGGGTTGGTCAAGCCGGATCGCGGCACGGTTCGTATCAACGGCATCGACCCCATGCGCGCCCGCAAGACGCAGGTGCTGGGCTACGTCCCGCAGAGCGAGGACGTGGACTGGCAGTTCCCGGTCACAGTGCGTGATGTGGTCATGATGGGCCGCTACGGCCACATGGGCTTTACCCGCCACGCGCGTGCGGAGGACATTGCGGCTGTGGATCGCGCGCTTGAGCGCACCCACCTTGAGTCGTTCGCAGACCGCCAGATCGGTCAGCTTTCGGGTGGCCAGAAGAAGCGTGCCTTCATCGCCCGCGGTATCGCTCAGGGTGCGAGCATCATGCTTCTCGACGAACCCTTCGCCGGCGTGGACAAACATTCCGAGGCCACCATCACTGAGCTGCTGCGTGACCTCGCGGCAGAAGGCACCACTATTTTTGTGGTGACGCACGACCTGGTTGCCTTGCCCCAGCTCGCGCCGGAGACAGTGCTGTTGAACCGCCGGGTGTTGATGCACGCCCCGACTGAAGTGGTGTTAGAGCCGGACAATTTGGTACAGGGCTTCGGTATGGGGGTGTCAGCATGATTGCGCTGCTTACGGAGCCGTTTGGGTACGAGTTCATGATGCGTGCGCTTGCGACCTCGCTGGTGGCGTCGATTGTCTGCGCGCTGTTGTCGTGCTGGCTGGTGTTGGTTGGCTGGTCGCTGATGGGCGATGCGGTAAGCCACGCTGTCCTGCCCGGCGTGGTGCTGGCCTACATTCTGGGCGTGCCGTTTGCCGTCGGCGCGGTGGTGTTCGGGTTCCTTGCGGTGGCACTGATCGGGCTGGTGCGCGATACGTCCCGGGTGAAGGAGGATGCGGCCATTGGCATTGTGTTCACCACCATGTTCGCGCTGGGGC
The DNA here is from genome assembly GCF_024160105.1 of Corynebacterium stercoris. Lineage (GTDB taxonomy): Bacteria > Actinomycetota > Actinomycetes > Mycobacteriales > Mycobacteriaceae > Corynebacterium > Corynebacterium stercoris. Next base: position 3,714 of record NZ_JAMFTQ010000024.1, on the reverse strand, counting down.
TCGTGCTCATTTCGGTAACCCCTTCGCACACGGATCTGAACCACATCATCTTCGGCAATCTGCTTGGTGTGTCCCGTGGGGACCTGCTGCAGGTGGCCATCCTGGGAGCGATCGTGTTGAGCGTGCTGGTGCTCAAGCGGCGCGACTTCACCCTCTACGCGTTCGATCCCACCCATGCACACGCGATTGGGTTGAATCCGCGCCTGCTCGGTGCGGCCCTGCTGGCACTGCTGGCGCTGACGTCAGTGGTGGCACTCCAGGCCGTTGGCGTGATCCTGGTGGTGGCGATGCTGATCATCCCGGGTGCGACCGCCTACCTGCTCACCAACAAGTTCGGCACGATGCTGGTCATCGCCCCGACCATGTCGGCAGCGTGTGCAATCGTGGGGTTGTACTGCTCCTACTACCTGGACACAGCCTCTGGCGGCATGATTGTGCTCGCCCAAGGTGTGGTGTTTGGTGTGGTGTACCTGTTCGGCCCGCATGGGGTGCTGCGGGGTCGTCGTTACGCATCCACGCGCACGAAGACGGAATCCGTGGCTTCCTCGCCGAGCGGCACCGCCTCCGCCGCGCCGGCAAGCCGGACCGCGACCGCGCCGGAGTAAGGGGCACCCTCTCCCACCTCGAGGGTTGCGCCGACGACGAGCCCATGGCTGTCAAGGAACTTCAGCAGCTTCGGGTCGTCGTCCGCGATGCGCTCGATCGTGGCCGTGCGCCCGGGTTGCACACCGGTCAGCGGTACCGCCGCGGGGGTGTCGACGCGGCCGCTGGCTGAGGGGATGGGGTCGCCGTGGGGGTCGCGGCTGGGGTAGTCCAAAAACGCGTCGATGCGATCGACCATGAAGTCACTCACCGAGTGTTCGAGGTTTTCAGCCTCGTCGTGCACCTGGTCCCAGGTGTAACCCAACGCCTCCACCAAAAACGTTTCAATCAAGCGATGGCGGCGGATCATCGCCACCGCGTACGTGCGGCCAGTGTCAGTCAGCTCGACGGCGCCGTAAGGCTTGTGCTCCACTAGGCCCTGCTCGCCAAGTTTGCGCACCCCGTCGGAGACGGTGGATTTCCGCAGTCCGAGGTGCTTGGCCACAGACGACGTTGTCACCGGCGTATCTGACCATTCCGAAAGCGCCCAGATGCCTTTGAGGTAGTTCTGGGTGCTGGTGGACAGGTCGCCGACAGACATGCTCGCCACTCTACTTGGCGGCGCGCATGCGCCTACGCGGTGCGAGACCGCAGTACCGAGCGCGGCTGCGAAATGCGCGCCGGCACCCAGTGCGGCACCGCCACTTCCCGGCCCATGAGCTGGATGACGTTGCGCTGGTAGCTGCGCAGCGCCTCTTCGTAGTAGCCCAACAGCTGGCCCCCCAGTGCTGCCCAGGTTTTATCGGCTACGGACTCGCGTGCGGTGAGTTGGAGTTGGGGGTGGCGGGCGGCGTCGAAAGCCAGGCGGCCGCATCGGGTAGCTCGTCTTCGAAGGTGTCCACCTCGAGCAGTAGGCCATTTTCGCCGTGTTCGATGAGGTCGATGGGGCCGCCGGCCTTCGGGCCGATGGTGGGCACGCCGGAGGCCTGCGCTTCTTGGATGGCCTGGCAGAATGTTTCGAACTCGCCGGTGTTCACGAACAGGTCCAGCGAGGCGTAGGCGCGGACGAGTTCCTCGCCGGACAGGGCGCCGGTGAACACGGCGTCCAGCATGAGCGACTCAAGCGCATCGCGCTCCGGACCACCGCCAACAATCACGAGCTGGATCGACAGGTCCCCGTGCAGCGCGGCGAGTCGGTGCACTGACTTTTCCGCGGCGAGGCGGCCGACGAATCCGACGACCTTCTTCTCCCCCGTCGGATCCCAGGCGCGCCGCAGCACGTCGGAGCGCTTCGTGGGATTGAACAGCTCCGTGTCCACGCCGCGGCCCCAGTGCCGGACGTTTTTGATGCCGTGGGATTCCAGCTCGCGGATGTACACCGAGGAGGGTGCGAGCGTCATCTCGCACATGTTGTGCACCGTGCGCGTCCAGTCCCAGGCGATGTTGGCAATCATGGCGGCGTGGTACTTCGTGGCAAACCCAGCCACATCGGTCTGGTACAGCCCCACCGCCGGCACGCCCAGTTGGCGCGCCGCGAAGGCACCGGCGCCGCCGAGGACGAACGGGCTGGCCAGGTGGATGATGTCCGGGTTGAATTCCGCAAGCGCCGCCGCGACGGTGGTGGTGGGCACGCCGATCGGCAGCGAATCAATCAGCGGCACCATCACCGTTGGCACGCGCACGATGGGAAAACCGAGGTAGTCCGGAATTTCGTCCTGGAAGTCGCGGGCGCCGGGGGCGACGACCATGGCTTCGTGCCCCTCCCGCGGGAGCGTCGCCGTCGGGTTATCGCGCTCACCGAAGATGGAGGGGAACTTCGTGGTGGTCTGAAAAGTGGTCTGCGTCTCCGTGGTGGTGACGGTCTGGGTCTCCGTCACCGGTGGCTTATCTGCCTCCGCGGCCGCGCCACGCCACAGAAAGAACAGGGACACCGCCGCGACAAAGCTGACGGCGGCGAGAATGCCCAACAGAATCGTGCCGATGTTGCTGCGTTGCTCTGGCTCTTGGTAGCTCGGCTCGTAATACGGCTGCTCGTAGTGCGGCTGCTGGTACTGCGGCTGCTGGTACTGCGGCTGCTGGTACTGCGGCTGCTCGTACTGCGGCTGCTGATACTGAGCTTGCTGGTACTGGGCTTGCTGGTATTGGGGTTGGGACTGCTCCGGGAAGTACTGCTTGGGGCGCTGGCGCCCCTCATCGCGGGGCTCGCGCCGCGTACCGCTGCGCCACGTTCGTCGGCGGGATTTCCTGCCGGAAGCGGTACAGCTCGCGCCCATTGAGCTCTTTCTTATCGACGAAGTGTGCCGGCGCCGACGCCCTGAGCACCGGGTCGAAGACTTCGTGCGCCTGCTCCGCCGCCACCCCCGCCGGAAACTTGAGCCAGAACCCCTCCACCGGCACCTGCACTGCCGGCATCCCCATCACCAGCTGCACGTCCGCCGGCTCCTCCACGCGGCCGGTCTTCCGGTTCATCTCGAACGACCACGTCGACGCCGTAACCAAGTTGTCGAAGTCGGTCGCCGCTTCCCCCGCGCGCAAGGTGTCCCCCACCCGCACCGCCGCCACCCCAGCGTTCGACGGCTCGCGGATCTCCATGTGCAACTGCCTTGTCACCGGCGCCGGCTGGCCGTCGCGCACCCCGTCCGGGTCGTGCATTGTCCACGTGGTCTGCTTCAGGGACAGGGGCAGCCGCCCGTCATCAAGAATGAAGCTCGGAGCAACCCAACCCCCCCACCAACAAGGCAACGCCGAGGCCGACGAGCAGCACAGACAAAACGCGGGACTTCGGCATGGTTGGCACAATACCCCACCCAAAGCGAAATCCCCGCCGCCCGGTTGAAAAACCGGAGGCAGGGGGAACGTCGCTAAGAATGAAGCTCTTACTTCAGGGTGACGGTAGCGCCAGCCTCTTCGAGCTTAGCCTTTGCAGCCTCAGCGTCGTCCTTGTTTGCGCCCTCGAGGATGGCCTTCGGTGCGCCCTCAACCATCTCCTTGGCGTCCTTCAGGCCGAGGCCCGGAACGAGCTCGCGGACGGCCTTAATAACGCCGATCTTCTTGTCGCCAGCGGCCTCGAGAACGACGTCGAACTCGTCCTTCTCCTCCTCAGCCGGAGCGTCGCCGCCCGCAGCGCCCGGA
>NZ_JAMFTQ010000023.1 GCF_024160105.1 Corynebacterium stercoris | reverse complement strand
ACCCACATTCTGTCTGCCTTAACGTGCGACAGATGGCCTCGACCCCGAAGCGATCGCGATACGTGTCGATGTATTCGATCATCTTCTGGTGGGACGGTCGAGTTCCGCTGCGAAAAAAGCTGAAGCGGTCTTCAAGATCTCGTTTGCCCTGCGCAGCTCTTTGTTCTCTTGCCGCAGACGCTTCAGTTCGTCGTCGACCGACTCGCCAGTGCTCCGCTGAACGTCGGGGGACGCTTTGACAGGTTTCAACCAGTTGTTGAGCGTGTGCGCCGAGACACCGAGCTTCTCGCCGATCTCCTCCGCCGCCGCCCACTTCGAGCACCCCTCAAGCTCAACGAGCTCCTCGGCTAACCGCACCGCCTTGTCCTTGAACTCGTCACTGAACTTCCTAGGCATGGTCCAATCCTCCTCTAGAAACGATCGGAACTAAACCCAGGACACTTCAGTCTTTGTGGGAGAGCGTGAGCTCAATTGCCCGCGCCCAGTCCGTCACCGGGTCCTCCGATCGAGCGATAGTTCCGGCCAGCGGGTGGGAAACAATCCGCGCGCCTTCCTTGCGGATCAGTAGCTCCGGGCTAGATCCCACGAAGAAAGCTTCTTCGGGGCCGTTAGTCGTAGCTACCAGGTGCCCGTGCCCCGTGGCGGAGGTTTCCATGAACCCTCGTAGCAGGGCTTCCGGCTCCACAGGGCTAGCCAGCGTGTACTCCTCCTCGCGGGAAAGCACCACCTTTTGAAACTCGCCACGCCCAATCGCCTCCACGGCACGGCTAACCCGCCGGCCATGCTCTTGCAGGCTGGGGCGTTGTGAGATGTCCACCACGTCGGGAACCAATGGAGCCGTCTTCCAACGCGGAGCTCCCGCGTGCCGCTGAAAGCTCTCGGGGGCCAGCAATACCGGTGCTGTGTCTGGATCGAAGGGCAGCGCTCCCACCACGACGTCTTCCCGTCCTGCCTCCGCCGCCCTACGAAGTGCTGCGGCGGCTTGCTCTACCGTGCCATAACGAGTTTTGACGCCGCAGGTTGTCAGAGTCTGGTCGCTGTCGCTCATGACAAAGCTGGGTGGGCCACTAGCCTCCCCACTGGGCGGACCATCGTGCACCTCCAGCTGTTTCAGCGCGCTGGCCGTATCCAGGCTTCTTCCACAGCGCTTGGCTACCCAATCAATCGTTTCCTGGTGGTCCTGTGCCGTGAAATCCGCAATTCCGTCCGTGATCACAAACGGCTGAATGTCCTTCATAAACGCATCCACCGCGGTGACCTTGCAGCCCATGTGGCCATATACCCCGGTGATAATTAGCTGATCCCGCCGAGCGAAAGCCAGCGACTGGTAAAGGTCCGTGCGCTCGAATGCGGAATAGCGCCACTTCGTGAGTATCTGGTGATGCTTGCCTGGCGCCAACTCTTTGATGATCGACGCTTCCTCGGCTGTTTGTAAACCTTGTCCCCACATATCGCTTAAGAGCCCTCGTCGGGTGGGGTGCTGTTGCGGCGGCTGGGCGGAATAGAACACAGGAATACCCAGCTGATCCGCCGTGGTGATGAGGCGCGCGATGTTGGCGAGCGCCGAGTGTAGCGGTTCTTTGTTCCAGTCATAGGCAGCTAGGAAGTACTTCTGCATGTCGTGCACCAGCAGTGCTGCGCGTGCGGGCTCCAGGGCCCAGGATCTCGCCGGACAATCGGCGGGCAGTGTGGTGGATGGAGTGGGGATGGGATAGGGCGAAATGGGTGGAATCGCCATAGAGATAACCTTTCGTTGGGCTGGTGGGGTACAGAGGCTAGGCATCTAGGGTGGCGCCACCATCAACACGGAGGTCGTGCATGGTGATGTGGCAGGCTGCAGGGGAGATAAGAAAGAGGCATGCTGCCGCGATATCTTCTGGCTGCGCGATGCGTTGTAAGGGGATGCCTAACCGGTAGTCCTCCGGTACACCGGCAAGGGTCTGCGCGGCTCGATCCTCGCCGTGCCAGCTGGTGCGTAGCATCGCGGTGTCTGTGGAACCAGGGGATACGCTGTTGCAGCGCACCCCGTGTGGGGCGCACTCTAGCGCCAGAGTTTTCAACCAGGCAGTCGCTGCCGCTTTGGAAGCTCCATAGGAGGCCATGCGTGCCCGGGGCTGTGCTGCTGCATTGGAAGTCACTGCCACAATTGCTCCAGTGCCGCGATCCACCATGTGCTGGGCGATTGCGGAGCATGTGCGGGCTAAGCCGGTGACGTTGACAGCGAAGTTGTTTTCCCAGGCTCCGGTCTCGTCGGGGTCCGTACCGATACCCGAGACTGTGTCAACTGTGTCAACTGCCGTGGGGCCCGTCAGTGCGCTATCTGGGATTAAGGTTCCCGCGCAGTGGATGAGTGCATCAATGTGCCCGTGAGCTGCCAGTGCTTTCGACAGGTGGCTTTCCACGCTGCGTGGGTCAGTCGGGTTTGAAGAGGTGATGTCTACTTCCGGTAGATCCCAGCCGATCACGGTGTGATCGTTCTGTCGTAGCAGGCGCACACACTCGCGGCCGATGCCTCCAGCAGCACCTGTCACGATCACCGTTTGTTGTAGTTGCGCTTGCTCCGGCGGCGACTCGGTTGGCTGCCGTGTGGCTAGGTGCGGAGGAATGTTGAAATCCATAGCGGACACTGTAATCGACTTAGGTTAGGCTAATCAAGGGTGTTATTTTTGGATTTCTTGAGAGGGATGATGAGCGGGTCGCCAGTCTCCGGATCTTCGATCACCCGTGCTCGCAGGTCGAAAGCCCGCTGCAGTAGCTCTGCAGTAATGATCTCCGAAGGCGAACCGGAGGCCATCACCTGGCCTTCATTCATGACCACTAGATAATCGGAATAACGCACCGCAAGATTTAGATCGTGCAGCACCATAACCACGGTGCGGCCAAGCCGTTGGCACAGGTCCTCAACCAGTTCCAAGATGTCCACGGAAGTCGCCAGGTCTAAGTAGGTGGTCGGCTCGTCGAGGAAAAGGATGTCGGTGTTCTGCGTCAACACCATGGAAATCCACACGCGCTGGCGCTGGCCGCCAGAGAGTTCATCCAGCGTGCGGTTAGCAAGATCCTTGGAATCTGTTTGCTCCAGGGCCTCGAGTACCGCCCCTTCGTCCGTGGAAGACCATTGCCGGAACCACGCCTGGTGTGGGTGCCGCCCGCGAGCCACCAGATCGGAGACCAGCAGGCCCTCTGGGGCCACGGGCGATTGGGGAAGTACGCCCAATAGTCGGGCGACCTCCTTGCGTTTCATGGCCGTGATGTCCTGGTTATTCACACGAACGGTTCCCGTATTGAGGTCAAGTAGGCCGGACATGGCACGCAGCAATGTGGACTTACCGCAGCCGTTGGGCCCCACGATGGTAGTAATCTTGCCCGCCGGGAACGTGGCGCTAAGGTCGCGGATGATGGTGCGCTCGCCGTAGCCCACCGTGATCGAGGACGCAACTACGCCGCTGGTGTCGCTTGGCTGTGCTGTATTTGGTAGTGCCGTGTTGTGCTGTGCTGTATTTGGCTGGGGTGTGGAAGAGGTCATGCGTCTGTGCTCCTAGTGCGTTGAACGAGCAGATAGATGAGGAAGATGCCACCTAGGGCGGAGGTCACAATGCCCACCGGAAGTTCCACCGGCAGAATCGCTTGGGTGACGATGTCCGCCCCCAGCAGCAGTACTGCACCGGTGAGCGCCGAAGCCGCAAGCGGTGGGGTGGGTACGCCGCACATTCGAAGGGCCACCTGGGGTGCTACGAAGGCGACGAAGCCGATGGGGCCGGCGGCGGAGACTGCTACCGCAGCTAGGGCCACGGCCAGCGCCAGCATCGCGACCTGTACACCGTTGACCCGCTGGCCGAGTGCCCGAGCCAGATCGGGTCCCAAAGTGGTGGCCAGCGCCTGGTAGCCGATCCAGGCCAGTAGGGGACAGCACGCGATCACCAGAATCACCATCGGGATGGTGGTATTCCAGCCCGCTGTGGCCAAGGAGCCTGTGAGCCAGAACTGCGCTTGGGTAGCATTCCGTAGCTCCGAGCGGATCATAAGGAAATTGATGTAGGAACTGAGCAGCGCGGTGATGATGATGCCAAAGAGCACTAGTCGGTAGGAATCCGCCTGGCGCCGCCACGCCAGTGCCCAGATCGCTGTAGCGCTGAGTATCGCCCCTAGTAGTGCGGCCAGAGGGATTCCGATTCCGGACAGCCAGCTGAGAAATCCGCTGCCACCGCCGAGGACGATGACCGTCACGGCCATGGCTGAGGCGCCCGTGGTGATACCAAGGATATCCGGGCTGGCCAGTGCGTTGCGGGTGACTGTCTGAGTTAGCGCGCCAGAAAGCCCCAAAGCACTGCCGACCGCGATGGCGGTTGCTACACGGGGCATGCGCCAGTCCAGGACCACTAGCCTTTCCACGCGGTTTCCATCCCCGCGGAAGACAACCTCCAGCACTCGGGAAACGGAGATGGGGAAATCACCTAGTCCAATGGAAAATGCTCCCAAGAAAACGATAAGGGCCGCGGCAATGAGGCATACAAGCAGCACTCGTGGGCGCCAAACGAAGGAGATTGGCCCGACCCTGAATGCCGGACGGCCTGGAAACCGCTCGGTAGCGGTGAGCCTATTGCGCGAAGTCTTGTTGAGCCCCATCAGAGCGTCGCCACCTTCTTTCGGTAAATCAAGACGATGAAGAACGGTGCACCCACGAACGCCAGTACAATGCCCACCTGGAGCTCGCCGGGCCGGGCGATGAGGCGCCCCACCACGTCCGCGTAAAGAAGTAGTGCTGCACCGGCTAGCGCGGAGTACGGCAGAATCCACTTGTAATCCGGGCCGGTGAGGGCTCGGACGATATGGGGTACCACCAGGCCGATGAAGCCCAGCGGTCCTGCAGCGGCAGTGGCTGCACCTGCCAGCAGTGCGATGATGCCCATGCCACCTAGTCGCGCGGCCGCAGTGTTGATACCTAAGCCAGCAGCCACGTCGTCGCCCAGATTTAGGATGTTCAGCTGCGGGCCCGTGGCAAAGGCCAGGATCAACCCCAGAACCACAAACGGCAAGACGCTGAGCGCGATGTTCATATCCCGGCCCGCTAGGGAACCGACGGTCCAGAAGCGCATCCTATCCAGGTTGTTTTCACTTGTGAGAACGAAGGCGCTCGTGATGGCACTTAGCACTGCCGACAGCGCGGCTCCGCCCAGCACGAGGGTCAGGGGATTTACCGTGGCTCTGCCCGCGGAAGCTAGGCCGAAGACCAGCGCCGTCGCCGCGATTGCACCAAGGAAGGCAACCACCGCAGTCGCCCAAGGCGCGCTGATGCCCAACAGGGCGTAGCTGGCCACCACGCTCAGTGCCGCGCCGGAACTGATTCCCAGTATCCCCGGATCCGCCAGGGGATTGCGGGTATGTCCCTGGATTAGGGCGCCGGCTACGCCTAGTGCCGCGCCCACGATAATGGCCAATATGGTGCGTGGCAGGCGCAGCTCGGCGACCACGCGTTGGTTGACTGGAACCTCCTCCGGGGAGCTACTGGTAGCCGGGAGATCCCGAAGTGCAGCCCACACGTCCTCTGCGGGGATGGAACGGGCGCCGTACAGGAAACTGCAGATCGTGCCACTGACGACCAGTAGGAGTAGTACCCCCAGACCCAGTAGGCGGCTGGTGCGCACACTCATGGCGTGGCCTCCAATCGCTGTTGCGGCTCACGCCCTGCGCTAGGCCGTGTTAAGCCGAACAACCGTACGCGCCGGTCTGCCCGCTGCTGTCGCTCGCCGAAATCTTGGAAACTGGCCTTGGCCAGCGCCCGGTGCGTGCGGGTGTTGCGATAGTCCGGCTCGCCAAGCACCAGCTGGCACTGCGGGTCTTGCTCTAGCAGTGCTGCGGCCAGCTTGCTCAGAAAAGAAGAGAAGATCCCATGGCCAGTCAGTTCTGGCTTGCCGATTGCGATATGGGCTCCCAGGTCGTGGGGTTGAGAGAGATAGCTGCTGCCAATCTCGTCCCGGTGCGGACGATAGATTTCCACGTACCCCACCGGGGTTGTGGCGTCATTCTCGTCAGACGGTGTAGGAGCTGCGGAGGCATCGCCCCTCGTGGCTTCCTTTGCAGCCCGGATGTGGGGGGAGCGGGGTATCGAATAGGACAGTATTGCGGCGCGAGCGTAGGTGGTGTGAGTTTTTGCGACCCAGTCCTGGCGCCAGCGTTCGGCTGGCCAGGGTTGTTCCCACGTCTCGCGCAAGTGAGGGCGGGACATCCACTCGGCCACCAGATCGGCATCGGAAGATTCGGGATCTGGGTCCGCAGGGCGTAGGGAAAAGGGAGGGTTCATCTGCGGTAACGGTGGCGGGGAAGGGAGGAAATCCGCTGTCGGGATGTCGTGGCGCAACCGGGCCAGTATTTCCTCCGGGCGGGGTTGGGGGCTTCCTGTGAGCAGTGACTCAGGCTGTTGCTGGGGGTCATTGTCAATCATGGGTAAGCATACTACCGTCTATGTGTAAGGTAAGCCTTCACTTGGTAAGGGAATGGTAAGTTGAAATCATTGGCGATCATCGGAGCGGGGCCAAAAGCGCTAGCCGTTCAGGCGAAACTCCACGCTCTGCGCAGCCTGGGCGTTCCAACCCCGGAAGTAACCGTGCTGGATCCGCACGGCATTGGCGGTAATTGGAAGCCTTGCGGTGGGTGGACGGACGGGCGGCAGTTGCTGGGAACCTCGCCCGATAAAGATCTGGGATTTCCCTACCGCACGCGCATCGCGGGCGAGCTCAACGAGGCCGTGGACCGGAGCATGCTGGGGCTTAGCTGGGTGCGCTTCCTTACGGAGTCGGATCGTTATGCCTCTTGGATCGACCGTGGCCACCCCAACCCACCGCACTACCTGTGGGCTAGCTACCTGGAGTGGGCGGCGCAAAAGATGGGAATGCGGGTGGTTCCAGCAACGGTGCGGCTACTCGACGTGACCACTGAAAGTAGTGCCACTAGCCCTACGGGCACGGCCACCGGCACTGCCTCCCAGCCCTGCCGGTGGCGCCTCACTGCCGAGGACACACGTGGCGCCGAGTTCACTCTGGAGGCCGATAGTGTGCTCGTTACCGGCCCTGGCCGTAGCAACGGCAAAATTTCGGATGTTCCGGGTGTGCTCTCTGTGGCAGAATTTTGGGATCTCAAGGCGCGTGGAAGCCTCCCCGAGGTCCCTCGTGTTGTGGTGGTCGGTACTGGGGAATCTGCAGCTTCCGTGTTGGACCAGCTAATTCACCTCAATATTGAGGAAGCTCTGGCCGTATCGCCCCTGGCCACGATGTTCAGTCGTGGGGAGAGTCAATTCGAAAACGAGTTGTATACAGATCCGCGCAAATGGGTGACACTCAGCGAAGCAGCGCGTAGAGACTTCATCCGCAGAACCGACCGTGGGGTGCTTTCTGTGCGGGTGCAGCAGGTGTTAGATTCCGATGATCGCGTGGCACATCGCCGTGGCGTTGTCCGCCGTGTGGAGCTGGCGAGCTCGCCGGACGCTGATTTTCGACTGCGGGTGCATATTGATGATGAAGTGTGTGGCTCCTACACCGAGCTGTGCGATCTCGTCATTGACGCTCGCGGTGGTAGGCCCTTGTGGTTCTGTGATGTGATGACGCCACAGGTGCGCCTCCTCCTGGAGCGCGCACTAGGCAACCAGTCCGATGCAGCGCTGAGCTCCGTTCCGGCCTGGGAGGCCAGTATTGGGGCAGATCTGGCAGTGGAGGGATTGGTTCCGCACCTGTTTGTTCCGGCACTGGCAGCTATGCGCCAGGGGCCGGGGTTTGCGAACCTGAGCTGCCTGGGCGAGCTTTCCGATCGGGTAGTAGCTGGGCTCGGTGTAGGGGACGGCCTGGGCGATAATGCCGCCGATGTGCAGGCTGGCATGCGGGCTGGGGTGCAGGCTGGGGTTCGGGCGGAGGTGCGTTCATGAGTGCATTTCCAGCACCGCGGCCTCATGGCCGCCGAGTGAAGCAGCGCTATGCCACGGTGGATGCGATGATTTGTGCGGCAGTCCAGGAGTGTGGGGTAGATAGCCCACGGCTAGCGGTTACGGGGCCTGCTGGGGCCATTACTTGGCCAGAACTGGCTAGAGGTGCCAGGCGAGTGGCCGGCAGTATTAGCAGCCGCGGGCTGGGTAGAGGGGACCGGATCGCGGTACTGGCGCGCCGGGATACTCGGCTACCGGTAATGGTGGCAGGGATTCTTCACTCGGGCGCAGTCTATTGTCCATTGGAGGTGGATTCTCCAACAGAGCGTTTGCGTTGGCAGCTGGAAGATCTTCAGCCGGAGCTGGTGATGTTGCTCGGTGTGGAGCAGTCTGCGGAACAGGAGCTGCGCCGAGTCGTCGCCGAAGCTTGCGCCGCTGAAGTGTGGATTGGTGGCGCAGAGTGTGACCGCGAAAATATAGATGGATCGGGTGGCTCGCTGCAGGTGAGCGGTGCGCTGTTGGAGGTGAACACGGACATTTGCCCGGAGGATCCCTGTTACATCACGTTCACCTCAGGTTCGACCGGGCGGCCGAAGGCGGTGGTGAATACTCACCGTGGCGTAGCCTGCCATTTGGAATGGAGCGCCCGGATCGTGGGGCCTGGCGAGGAACTTCGTGTGCTGCAGAAGGCGCCGGCGGTGTTTGATGTGGGTATCGCGGAGATCCTGAACCCCCTGGCTAATGGTGGAACGGTGGTGATGCCCGATTCACAGTGGTGGATGGGGGATATCGATGGCTTTTTGGATTTGCTGGTGGATTACCAGGTCAGTGTGCTGTCGATGGTGCCGAGTATGCTCGGCACGCTGTTGGATGTCATGGACGACATGGGTGAGCCTCTGGAAAGGTTGGCTGGGCTCAAGCATCTGCTGCTAGGTGGCGAGGCTGTGCCCAGTGCGCTGGCAGAACGGTGCCTGCGACAGATCGGTTGCCGGGTGCATGGACTTTATGGGCCCACGGAGGCCGCGATGGATGTGCTGTGGGTTGAATATACCGAGGAATTGCTGGCTGAGCTGGCGGGATCCAGCGCGGGGGATGGTCGGCAACCGTCGCTGTTGGGTCTGCCTCAAGACAATGTGAGCTGTTATCTGCGCGCTGAGGATGGGAAAGAGGTTACCGATCCTGGCCAGGTGGGTGAGCTCTGCATTGCCGGGGTGCAGGTGGCTACTGGCTATTGGCGCCGCCCGGAGCTAACGGCACAATCTTTTGTGCCCAGTTGGTACCCACAGGTTGATGGCGGCCGAATGTACTGCACCGGAGATCTAGCACGATGGAACCAGGTGGGGTTGCTGGAATTCGTAGGTCGGGTGGGTGACCAGGTGAAGATCCGGGGCAACCGAGTGGAGTTGGGAGAGGTAGATGCGGCGCTGCGACGGGTTCCTGGTGTGCGGCAGGCGGCCAGTCGTGTCGTTGGCGAGGATTCACCAGTGCTGGTGGGCTATGTGGTGTGGGATCAGGAAGCAGTGGTACTACCGCCTACGGAGGTGGCTGCTGTGCTGCGCGAATCAGTACCGGAGTACATGGTTCCCAGCCGTGTAGTGGCTCTGCAGGCATTGCCGCTGAGCAGTAATGGGAAGCTGGATCGTCGTGCCCTCCCCGATCCAAATTAAGTTAAAAAGTCTCAGATTGCCCTTGTTAGCCTACCCTTGGTGATGGTAGCCTTACCTAATCTTGTTCGTTTAGTGAAATGGAAACCCATTCAGAATGAAGAACTCAAACGTTGTCCGTGCGCTCAGCATCGCCGTGCTCTCCACTACCCTGGTGTTGGGAGCCTGCAGCTCCGATGCAGATGACAAGGCGGAAAATACTTCCTCAGGCGCAAACTCCGCAGCGAATTCCGGCGATAATGCCTCCGAAGTCAACATCAAGCACGCCTGGGGGGAAGACACATACCCCGTAAACCCCGAGCGCGTCGTTGCCATTGGTCCAGCCATCGACAACCTGCTGGCTATGGGCATCAAGCCCTCCGCCGTGGTGGTGTCTGCTAAGGACATGAATGCCCCGTGGCGCGACGGCAAGTTGGATGGCGTGGAGATTATCAAGCAGACCGATTTCAAGACTCTGCCGAAGGAAGAGATCGCCGCCGCTGCTCCGGATTTCATCGTCGGGGACTACTGGACGATCTCCGAGGATAACTACGCACAGCTCTCCGAGATCGCGCCCACTCTGGGTGGTATTGGCACCGAGGGTGAGGGGATCAGCTGGAAGTCGCAGTTGAAGGAGCTCGGCAAGATCTTCAACAAGGAAGATAAAGCTCAAGAAGTCATCGACCAGGATGAGAAAGTCTTCTCCGATGCGAAGTCCGAGCTGCCGAATATCGAGGGTAAGACCGGTGTGGTCTCCCAGTTCGCTCAGGGATCCTTTGGAGCTGTGGCCGACCCGAAGGATCCAGGAGCCTCCTTTATCTACGACCTGGGTATGAAGTTCCCGGAATCTCTGACCGACGGCTCAATCGAGGTACAGCAGGGGCGCGTGACTCTGTCGCCAGAAAACGTCTCCGCCCTGGCTGCGGACTTCATGGTGATCTATAACCGCACCGGTGACATCGCGGAGGTGGAGAAGATCCCGGGCTACTCAGACCTGCCGCAGGTCAAGTCCGGCGCCACCCTGGCGGGTAACGAGGCTGTGGTTGCTGGCCTGAACACGCCGACCGCCCTGTCCCGTGCATGGGTATTGGAGCAGGTCAAGCCTACCTTGAAAGAGATCTCTTAGTCTCTTTTTCTCCAGCACCCCTCGCGAATGTGTCGCCCGGTGTGGCAGCGTGGGGTGTTTTCTTATGCCCTTTCTTGTTCTCTCACTCGCCTCCCCGCTGCCGCCCGCCGACTCACAAGGAACTTGACTTGTCTTCTACGCTGCCGTTAACGAGCGCTCAATACGGTGTCTGGAACGCCCAAAAACTCAACCCCGAATCGCCCTACTACGTGGTTGGTGAGGTACTGCACCTGGGGCCAGGGCACATCGAGCTGGAAACTCTGCAGCACTCCATCGCACAGCTGCAACAGGAAGCTGAGACATTGCGCGTGCGCGTCACGACGGATGGCCTTACCCCGCAACAATCCGTGGTACAGGAAGGCCCCGGGGTCGACCGCGTGATCGACGTGCGGCACGCCGCGGATCCCCAGCGCAGCGCGGAAGCCTGGGTAGATGCGCTACGCGCCGAATGTGCCGAGACGATGCGCACCATGGTGGATCAACCGTTGTGTCGTTATGTCATTATTCTTCTCGACGTCACCGAGACCTGGGTTGTCCAGCTTTATCATCACCTTATTGTCGATGGCTTCTCGGCTTCCCTGCTCACGCGTCGCCTTAGTCAGATTTATACCGCTCGCGTGGCAGGAAAGCAGGCTCGTCCATTCCGGGCAGCTTCGCTGTCCGAACTGGTGGCGCTGGATCAGGAGTACCGCGAATCCGCGGAGCATATCCGGGATAAACAGTATTGGACGTCCGTACTCGCACAGCTTCCGGAAGTTGCTGAGCGCGCCACGATGAATACGGCCACAAAGGCAGAAGGCACAGGGCAAACCACAATCACCACCACCATGCGCCTGGGGCCGGAGATCATGGAGAAGGCCACGAAAGCCGCTACTGATGAGCAGATTACGTGGGTAGAGCTCATGATCGCACTGTACGGGGCGTTTGTTCACCGTCTGTTGGCTCCACGCTCGACCAGCGAACAATTCCTGGCTGTGCCCGTGATGGCACGCTCGCATACGCGAGAGCTCCGCACGCCTGCAATGGCCGTCAATGTGCTGCCACTGCGAGTCAACGTCGACAATCAACAAACGGTGCAGGAGTATCTACACCATGCGGTGGAGTCGCTGCATGGTCTACTGGCCCACCAGCGACTGCGTGGAGAGAGCCTACCGCAGATCACGGGGGACTCCCGGGTGGCTGACGTGCTACACGGAGTGGGAGTGAATGCTAAGGCCTTCACCACCCGGGCGGATTTCGCGGGGGTTCCGGGGCGGTTGCGCAATGTGGCGGGTGGGCCGCCGGAGGATTTGGGATTGGTGCTCACCCCGGCCGAGGATGGCGGACTGGACATGGCTTTTGAGACGGATCCGGCCCGCGTGAGTGCCGAGCATGCGCGGGCTCGGTTGGAGGCACTGCGGGAGTTCACGTGTCAGGCGCTTGAAGACACATCCCGAAAGATCGGGGAGCTGCCACTGCATAGCCAGAGACGGCGCGTGGAAATGTTAGAGCAGCGGCGCGCCCAAGGTGTCGAAGTGGCCGAAAATAGCCGATCGCAGGACGCTCTGAGCACCGCTTTGTCCACGCTGCGAAACCACACACAGGCACATCTGGTGGTTCACACTGCCGATGGCTGGGATACCGAGCCCGGAACTGAGATGTTGGATCGCGAGATACTGGGCGCTGCAGTGCTGAACAGCAAGGATCTCCACGCTGCAGTACATCGCCTGGCTAGTTACTTTCGCCGTGAGGTTCTGGGAAGCGACAGGTGGCGCCAGGCGGAACAAGTCACCGAGCAAGATAGGGCGCGACCAGTGCTCGCTCTCGAGATGGAGCGGGGGCGCGAATTGGCCCTTGCTGTGCTAGCCGCTTTCGCCGCGGGTGTGCCCTTCGTCTATATCGATCCCACCAGTCCTGCCCAGCGCCGTGAGCAAATCCATGCGAACGCTGAACCGGTAGCTAGTGTGGATGCGGCGGCCATCCGCTACGCCCTAGCCTTGGGCAGTACCACCTCGGAGGAGAACGCCGTAGAACGGTCCGCGGAATCGGCAGCCTGTCCAGACCCGGAGCAATTGGCCTACCTGATCTATACTTCTGGATCCACCGGCAAGCCCAAGGGCGTGGAGGTTCCCCGCCGTGCCATTAGCTCTCTGTTTGCCCAACACCGCAGCGGATTGTACGACAGGCCGCACGCGGTGGTGGCGCATACGGCGTCTTTCAGTTTCGATGCAGCATTCGACCAGTTGCTGTGGCTGCTGGCGGGCCACGACGTGCACCTCTACCCAGAACAGGCCACTGGGGATGCAGACAAGCTGGTGGAACACTTCGCTACACAGCAGATCAATGTGGTGGATACGACTCCCTCCATGATGAAGGCGTTGTTGGCCGCGCAGTTATTGGAGAAAGTACCGAGCCTGCAGTTAGTGGTTTTGGGTGGCGAAGAGCTGCCCGCTGAGCTGTGGGATCACCTGGCGGCCACCGGCCTGGAGGTCGTCAATGCCTATGGCCCCACCGAAAGCACTGTAGATGCCCTTTTGGCCCGAGTGGAGCCGGGCGTGGCACACCTGGGGCGGCCCGTTGCCGGTATGCGTGCCTACCTGGTGGATAACGCCCTGCAGCTGGTAGGAGACCAAGAAGTAGGCGAACTGGTTCTAGCCGGTCCACAGCTGGCACTCGGCTACCGTGGCCTTCCGGAGGCCACCGATGCGGCGTTCAAGGAGGACGTTCGCATCGACCCGCGTCGGGCTCCGGAGCGCATTTACCGCACCGGGGATCGGGCACGATGGATTCCTGGGCGGGGCTACCAGTTTCTGGGGCGTGCCGATGAGCAAGTCGAGATCAATGGGCAGCGCGTGGAGCTGGCCGAAGTGGAAGCTGTACTAGCCAGCGTGAACGGCGTGCGGCACTGCGCCGTGGCACCACTGAATCGCAGTGGGCAGGCCACTGTGTTGGTTGCTGCGGTGGTAGGGGATTGGCCCATGGACGCTTCAGATCTGACCGCTATCCGGCACCAGTTGCAAGCTGCTTTACCCGCCGCGGCGATCCCCCGGCGCATCCATCCAGTGCGAGCGCTGCCCACCACCACCTCCGGCAAGATCGACCGGGAGGCCATCGCCGGATACGGACTGCAGCCGCCGACCGCTGGTGCGAAGGAGGATACCGCAGCTCCCGAGGCGACCGAACCCGTGGAGGTCTCTAGCGCAGGTAACGCAACTACAAGCGGTAAAAACGACCCGCTTGCACCGCTCGACCCTGCCCACCTCCTGCTGCATCGCACGGTGTGTGATGTTCTCCATCTACCGCCGCAGCAGACTGATCCTGATCAGGACTTCATCAGTTTGGGAGGGGAGAGTATTGCTGCTCTTCATGTGGCCTCTCGCGCACGTCAGCAGGGGCTGCTGTTGCAGCCGAAGGACCTAATGGGCGGCATTGCGTTAGCGCAGATCCCATTAGACTTCCGTCCTCCGCAGAATCCGCAGGCTCCCCAGGTTTCGCAGGCTGCGCGCCCGACCTTCCTTAGTTCTGGTGAAGACCTGGGCAAGGGGGGTAATTCGAGATCCAATAATGGGGACAATCAATGGCTGGATTGGGGTGTATTGCCGTGGAGTCCGGTGGCGCGCACGCAGATTGCAGCTGCGCCCACCGTGCATGCGATGCGTCGCCACGTGATGTACCGGTGGCTAGATATGCCACCCGGGTGCGGCCAAGCCGATGTGCTACGCGCGGTGGAGGTGCTTCAGCGCCGGCATGCGAGCCTGCGGATGTTGCTGGACTGGGACAACGTAGTGCAGCTGATCCCGCGTGTGCCACTGGCTAACGCCGAGGAGATTGTGGTGGAGCTTGCGCCGGACGGCCCAGATCCGGTGGAGCAGCTGGCCGCCGGCATAGCCCCCGATGGTGGAGTGATGTGGCAGGTCGGACTGTGCAGGGAAGGCGCGCTGGTGATGGTGCACCACCTGGCGATCGATGCGCTGTCCTGGCCGAACCTGCAGCGCGAGTGGAATGCTGTATTAATTGACGCCAACGTGAAGCTTCCCGCGCTCACCGGCCTCCTGCGCGCCCACGGGATGCAGCGTGCCGTGGAGCACCAGGCCGTGCAGAACGTGCCACCGGGATCGGCGGAGCTGTCGGTCTTGCCGGAGTTGCCGGAGAAACTGCTATGCCCACGGGGGCAGGCCACGATGATGTGGCGAAATATTGCGATGCCGGACGCTGCGGCGATGAGTTCCGAGCTGGCGCAGCGTTTTCGAACAGACCGACAGGTCGTGGTGGTGTCATTGTTAGCGCAAGCGCTACAGGCCGTAGGTTTGACCGAGCTTCAGCTGGTGGTGGAAGGGCACGGCCGCGATGGCGGCACCGGTGCCACTCGTTCTGGTGACTATGGCAGCACCGGTAGCGCGGTGGATTGCATGGAGCTGATCGGTTGGTTCACTACGGAGGAGCGTTGGGCTTTCTCTGCGAGGGCTGACGGTGCCTCCGTTCATTCATCCGCCAATTCTCCGAGGTTTATGGCAGCGTGGGTTCGCGCTGGGCGCGAGGCCGAGTCGCAGGCTCAGCCGTGGGATCCAGCTTCGTGCCCTCCAAACCGTCGTGTGGTGATTAATGTTCTGGATGCACAGCCGGAGGAGAGCTTCGGCGTGTTGGAATCCGACGACCGGCGGATGACGGAGGCTCTGACGATAAATGTCTTCCTCACCTCGGACGGCGCAGACGTGGAATACGTGGCGGACCTGGCAGCACTCAGGGATGCATCCCCGACCGTGCTGGAGAAACTGCACGAACAGCTACAGCGTGCGGCGCGGGACCTGCTGGTCGCGGATCGGTTGGTACTGCGCCAAGCACTGCCTAGCGACTACCGGGCATTCGATACACAGCCGACGAACCCTCGGCTAGGCCACAGCTCAACCAACCAGCCCACACCGACCCTCAGCGTTGCTCATCTACGCTCCCTGGAAGCCGCCCACGGTCCCCTGGAAGACATTGTCCCGGCTACTGCCTCCCAGCAGGGGCTGCTGTTCCACGGATTGGCCGGAACCGACCGCTACGTCATTGCCGCCGCCGTGGACCTTACTGGTGTGGCCTCCCCAGAGCTTATCCACCAGTCGATGCGGGCAATTCTGCGCCGCCACGCAGCACTGCGCGCCGTGTTCGATTGCAGCGACCTCCCGCTGATGCTGATTCCGGAGCGGCTCGATCTGCCCTGGACAATCCACGACTGCAGAGACTTCTCACCGGCTGCAGCTCATGCGTTCGTGGAACAGCTACGGGAGTTGCGCGGCCACCGCGCCGTGGACCTGGAATCCGGCCCGCTAGTCACCGCAGACCTGGTGCTGTTGCCAGAGAGTAACCGACTAGAAACCAACCGCCCTGCCACACTTGTGCTGGGCAGCCATCACATCCTCACCGATGGCTGGTCCACCGCCGTGATGCTGCAGGATTTGCAGCGACTGCTAAGCGGCGAGGATCTGGACCCCGCACCCTCCTTCGCGGAATTTGCTCGAAGCCTGTGCCAACGCAGCGTCGAACAACTGGAGCGGGAACACCGCGCCTGGCAACAGATTTTCACCGGCACCGATCAGCCCCATGAGGCCAGCCGCACAGGCGAGCACGGAGGTGTGATTGCGGGCTTGCGGCCGGTGGCGTCAAGTAAAAAGAGCACAACAGAAGCCCCAGAGGTGCCGCACGTACTGCACCGCGACACAGATGGGCGGGTGGCAACCGCCGCGGCGAGCCTAGGAACCACACCCAGTGTACTGGTACAAACCGCATGGTTGCTCACGCTGGCTGCGATGCATGGTGGGCGCCGAGTGACTACGGGGGTGACTCTTTCCGGCCGGTCCGCGGAGCAGCCGCGAATGGCTAGTGCGGTGGGCATGTTCATCACCACACTCCCGTTGCACGTACAACTCGAACCGGGGCACACGCTGCGCCATACCGTGCGACAGGTGGCAGATACCATGGCGCTGATCAGCGAGAACCAGACCACGCCGCTACAGGAGATCGAGACCCTGGTGGGAAGTGCACCGTTGTTCGACACCGCGGTGGTGTACGACCATCACGCACACTTCGGTGCACCGAGCGGTCCACACACAGTGGAGACCTCCGAGTCGTGCCTGCGCATCCAGGGGCTGCGCACCAGCGGTCGCACGCATTACCCGCTGACTGTCGTGTGCCCGCCCGGGGACGTTTTGGAAATTACGCTGGTGCACCGTCCGGATGTGGTGGAACGCATTCTTCCTGACGCCGCCGCGAGGTGGTTCGGCACATTCCTCAATGCACTGTGCGACGCCGCCACCGGTAGGGATCTCCGGTTGGTGGAGTTGCTTCCGGAGCGCGGCGAGTTTGAGGAGCCAGCGGACGGGCAAATAGAAGTAGATGGGCACAGCGAAGTAGAGGAAGCGGATACGTGCAATACCGGTAACCGGGAGCTTTCTGAGGACAACCCCGTATGCGCCCAGGTGCAGGCCGCCATGGAGAGCTTGCTAGGCAACCCGATCGGCCCCGAAGAGAACTTCTTCACCTCCGGTGGTGACTCCCTGCTGGCCATGCGTTTGATGGGTGTGCTGCGCAAGCAGGGCATGCAGTTGAAGATCCAGGACATTGTGGATGCTGGTACTCCGGCAGCCATCGCGGAACGGCTGGGGCAGGGCACTGGTGGAGCTATGAAGGCTAAGCAGCCGCCGAAGCCGCAGCAATCCCAGCGCTTACAGACTGCCGAGCATTCGCAACGCCGCCCGGTGTGGTGCCTCCATCCGATCGGCGGACATGGCTTGGCCTTCGCCCCGCTGGCCAGCCTTCTGGCGGACACTGAGTTCGACACCCGCCTGATCGAACTACCGTCCCCGCTACCCCAGGTGGGAACACTGGCCGAGCTAGCGGAGCTCTACACCGAACAGATCCTGGCCGAGCAACAAGAAGGACCCTTCACGTTGGTGGGCTACTCCTTCGGTGGCGTGGTGGCTGAAAACATCGCTGCCGCGTTGCAGCGCCGGGGCTATGAGGTGCGGTTCTTAGGAATTCTTGACGCCTACCCCAGCGGCAGCAGCCCCAGCTCCGGTACGCATTCCTGGCCGCCGGGCACGCCCGATGGCAGGACAGCCTTTGGTGACTACGACGTTCGGGCAATTGCGCGTGCCGATGGGATGTCACACGAATTGGGCACTGTGGGCGTCGATATAGAAAGCAACATCCGTTTCTGCATGCAGATGCTGCACACAGCAGCACCCACCAGCTACGAAGGCCGGGTCGAGCTAGTGGTGGCAACGCAAAACAACAGTGATGTGGCACACGGGCAGTGGGATCCGGCTGCTGCGTGGAGGCGCCGTCCGGGGGCGTATCCGGTGCGGGTGAGCGAGCTTGAACTTACGCACGCGCAGCTGGTGAAAGCCGATGGCTGGAAGAACGTTTTCCAGCAATGGGCACCGCGGCTGCTGAACAAGAGTTCGGCTGACCGGCCAGCACCCGAGGCGACAGGCATCGACCCTGCGCATGCCGCCCCACCGCATGCCGACCCTGCGCACTGACCCGCTACACACCGACTCACCGCACACCGCCAACCCAGAAACGAGAAAGGAATGACCATGGCGAGGAATAGCCGAGACAGGGAAATCTACCCCATTACGATCCGCGAACTGCAGGTCGATGACATCGAGGACATCACACCAGGGATGCGTCGCATTACTCTGACGGGCGAACAACTACGCGCCCATAGTGCGTTCGGCGTAGACGCACCACCGCTAGTCAGCGATGGTTTCGACGACGATATCCGCATCATCTTCCCAGACCCGGCCACCGGGGAGCGCCCTCACCCCATCACACGGGAGGACGCGACGGTGCTATGGCAAGAGGAGGTCAAAGATCTGTTTCGGACATATACCGTCCGTTCATTCGACGCCTCCCAGGGCCGCCTCGTCGTAGACTTCGCGCGGCATGGCCAAGGCCTGGCCGAGGACTGGTCCGTACGAGCTCGACCGGGAGATCTCCTGTATATCGCAGGGCCGAAGTCTTGCGCAGCGCTGCCCACCCACACTCCGTGGCTACTGATGGTGGGCGACGAGACGGCGCTGCCGGCGATTGCTCGCTGTATAGAGTCTTTGCCCGCCGGGTATAGGGCAGTGGCGATTATTGAGGTAGCCACGCGGGCACATGTCCAGCGACTGGAGTTCGAAGCACAGGTGGACATTCACTGGCAGGTGCGAGACGAGGGCGGGGACTTCGTGGCGAAAGCTACCGAGTTGTACGGAGAACACCCAGAGTGGGCGGCCGAGCCCGCCGCGATGCCCTATGTATGGGCTGCGGGAGAGGCCGGGCGATTGAAGGCGATCCGACGCTGGGTTCGAGCTCTGGGGATTCCGCGGGAAAACGTGGAGATTACGGGGTACTGGCGCGCAATGGCACCGGCACAATCGGAAGCAGGGGCGACGGCTACGCAGGGCGACAGTGAGGGGGCGGAGACAGGGGCTGTGACGAGCCACCGTAATGCGGTGATTGAGCTGCATGAACTCACCGAGATGGGGTCGGCGATTCTGGTGCGCCAAGCCGTAGGGTTGGGGATTTTTGGCCTGATTGATGAGGGCGCGGATCGAGTGGATCAACTGGCCGCAGCAACTGGCCTGCAGCAGGAGCTGGCTCTCCGGATTGCGCGTTACTTGGAGGCAGTGGGGTTAGTGACTTTGTCGGCGGATGCAGCACTGGATAGCTCAGCGGAGGATGTGGCGGACCAACGGGCGGTTCGAATCGGCCTCACTGCGCTGGGCAGCGAGTTAGCAAACCCGGATTCTCCAGTAAGGGATTGGATTGCCGGGCCGGCAGCCGCCAAGACCGCAGCACTTGGCCAGCTAGGGCAGGCACTGCAGAATCCGGCTGATACGGGCGAGCACCGCTGGGACTACATTGTGCAAACCCAGCCACAACTGGCCGTGGAGGAACACGAACAGGCGGCCTCCAGCGCTCAGTGGTCGGCCCCGGCCGCAGCGGAGATTCTAAGCAGCAAGCTACTAGCGCGACAGGATGCTGGCTCGCTTCGGTGCGCGGTGGGAGGTCCGGCCGCGGCGGTGTATGCGGATGAGATTCTACGTAAGATACCGCAGGCCAACGCCGTGGTGTTGGGGTCGTTTTCGGAGGCAGAAGATGACGCAAGGATTTCAGTAGGCGCAACAACTGCAGCGATGACGGAGCCTGGGGCCAGCGCAGAGGAGGTTATGCTGCGCGATATTGCTCCACGCCGCCGGGATCGTGCTCGCTATAGTGCACTGCACGCTCCAACGGTTGGGCGTCGCGGTGAGGATGTGCGCCGGGCGGATTGGGCTGGCACAGTGGCTACTTTGTGTGAGCAGGTAGATGCTGTGGTGCTGGTTGATCCGTGGCGGCGTTGGCCAGCTATAGAGCTGCAACAGCTGGTAGCTGCCGTACTACGTTTTGGGGCGCAGCTGTTCCTGGTGACCCCAGTGTTGCAGGAAAGCGGGGCCGAGGAGCATGACTACGAGGAAGATTTATCACGCCTCGTTCTGTATGGATCGCAGCTGCCCACGGCCCGTGTGATTGCGAAGCACCTGGCTGCCGTGGGTGCGGTAGCGCGTTCGCAGCAGGCGGTGGGGTGGAGTGCCCAGCTGTTCGAGGTGGGGAGGGGAGGTAGGTAACTGCCGGTGGTCGGGCGAACCTCAGGACATTTGTCTCGGGCGAAGCGTGTGGAGGAGCGGCGGACGTTTGGTGGTTTGCTAAACCGTTTCTAAAGTGCCCCCTGTCGGCTGGCCCCTAGCGGCTGAGCTGCCTCCATATCGGCGGCCACACATCCCCCAAAATAATTAACTTAGGGCAGCCTTTTGTGTGGTTAGCCTAACCTGTGTAAGATGGGCGCGGTTGCTGAATCCACCGTAGCTGAAAGAGGCCATCAGCCCTTTGGGGCTACGGGTACTTTACAGCGCCTCAAAGAGTTCCTTACACGTTAGGCTTTCACATGTTTCGAAACAATTCGCTGACCCGTCGAGCGGCGCTGAAGACCGCCGCTGTCTTGGCAGCATCCACTCTTGTTCTGTCTGGTTGCTCCCGAGGCGATGACGCGGCGGCGTCAAAAAATGAGGGCACCGGGGACGAGCGCATCGCCGCAGTTGGCCTGGGAGACAGCGATACCTTGCTCGCTCTAGGTATCCAACCAGTCCTCGTAGCGCCCTGGGGTGCTGAGGGTGATGTTGATGCGTCTGGCGTCGGCCCATGGGCTACCGAAAAGCTCGGCGAAAACAAACCTGAGGTGGTCTACGGTACTGCCAGCGGATTCACTGCGGAAATCCTGGAGAAGATCTCTGCAGCTGACCACGCACCGGCGGGGTCTTCTGCTTTCTGTGACCTGCTTAAGTTCTAGTGGTCGTTGCAACACTGATCTGAAGGGTTGGTGTTGGTGATGACGGTGTCACGGTGGGATCCACCGGTTGAGGAGATCACTCGGTTCCACCAGTTGGTGGTGGGTGAT
>NZ_JAMFTQ010000022.1 GCF_024160105.1 Corynebacterium stercoris | reverse complement strand
CTTCGACGACTGGTCATTTTCCGACAAAGTGCTCTACGCACTCGATAAAGAGGTCGCGGCCAAGCGCGAACGGCGAGTCAACAAACTGCTCAAAGCATCCCGATCGCCAAATCCCGATGCTTGTATTGAAGAGATCACCTACGCGCCCAGCCGCACCATCAACAAAGAGCAAATCACCCGACTCGCTCACTGCCAATGGTGCCAAAGCGCCCAGAACATTGTCACCTAAGGCCAAATCCTCCGTCGGCAAAACCTACCTCGCACTCGCACTGCTCAACGCCGCCTGCCGAAAGGACTACACAGCCAAGTTCTTCCGCACCGACACCCTGGCCAACCACCTAGCAGTGCTCAAACACGGTGACCTAGAGCGGATGAAATTCCTCGAGGAACTCCACACCGCGGATGTGCTCGTGCTTGATGATTTCCTCACCACCCCGATCGATGCTGCAACCGCACACCAGCTGCTGACCATCCTTGCCGAGCGAGAGCACCGAGGC
Organism: Corynebacterium stercoris; assembly: GCF_024160105.1. Taxonomy (GTDB): domain Bacteria; phylum Actinomycetota; class Actinomycetes; order Mycobacteriales; family Mycobacteriaceae; genus Corynebacterium; species Corynebacterium stercoris. The sequence continues at coordinate 27,627 of NZ_JAMFTQ010000022.1, read as the reverse complement.
TCAACCATCGTGACATCCCAGTTCACGCCCGACGAGTGGTACAAGTCCATCCCTGATGCCGTCATCGCCGAATCCATCCTCAACCGGCTCGTCGCCGGCGCCGAAATCATCGCACTCGAAGGAGACAACATGCGACTGACAACCTAACCCCACCCCACAACACCTGGGTGTTACTCCAAACCCACCCGGGTGTTACCCGATACCCACCACACCGTTACTAAACACGTGGTCTAAACATACTCGACCCGGAGACGAGGAGGACCAGAAGCCGACGGAGGCTGGCGGATGTTTGGCCGCAGGTGCCGGCGGCGCAGATGGCGCTGTTAACGGTTGTGGGGTCGCGGGTGGTGCGCGCTAGGGGACGGGAAGGCCCGCTCCTGAGCTTCTCGCCGCACCCCGGCGAGGCGGAAATGGAAGGCGACGATCACCAGCACCGGCAGCGTGCGAAACGCGCTTGTGCCGACGGGCAGCCCGCTCGGGGCGAACGTCAGGTCGCACTGGATCTCATGTCCCGGTAGGTGCTCCAGGGTGTCGACCGGGTCTGGTGGGAGGTACTCCGGGCGGGTTCTGGCTGCGTTTTGGCGGAACCAAGATTCTGGGATTTCCCACCCGACTCGCTGGGCGATGATCTTCGCGCTGAGTCGGGGCGACTCCGCCAGCGGAGCGCGCACCGCAGGCTCGTACGCATCGAAGGTGGTCGATTTGGCTGTCCGCTGGGGGTGCTCCGGTGGGGAGTCAGACGTCAGCACGCGTTCGACGGTCTTTTTCGTGCGACCGACCTCGGCAGCGATCTTCCTGATTGACAGTCCCTGCCCACGTAGGAACCGGATCAGAGCCCATTGATTCAAAGAAATCCCTATCCAATCTTTTTCGGATGGGCTACTTTTCGAGGAGCGTTTTGGGCTAGTTTTCAAAGAGCGCTGAAAACAAATTTGCTGGGGCTCCGGGGCTTCGCTCCTTCCTGCAATTGGAAGTATAACTATTAATCGTGATCGATCAATCCAAAGAGGAAGTACTCAAAGCCCTCGTAGAGTTTCTGGACTTGACTTTTGGGGCTGCAACCGGTGTCTCCGTCACTGTGATAGTAGGCACGGTGGCACTCATTGTAGTTATTCTCAAGACGGCGGTCCGCATCGCGGATCGCTATTTTACGGCTGAGGCACATCTGCGAAATGTCAAGGTCAGCGAAGAGCTTGCAGCCAGAGAGACGAGCAGTATAACGGTAGAACGGCTATACGAGAATTACAGCCGGGACTTGACATTCGCGAAGTGGGCGTACCTTTCGGGGTGGTACGTGTACCCGCTCGCGGTTTTGTTTCTCTCATTGGCGTTGTATGCAGGTATTTTGGTTTGTGCGATTCTAATGGTGACTTGGTCGTGGTGGTTTATTGCCAAAGCACTTTTTCTAACTCTCGGTTATCTTGTTTACTTACTCGTGGTCGTCGAAATTCTTGGTTGGATCGTGGAGCGGAACCTGAGAAAAGCCAAGTTGGTCAGTCCAAACCAGGACGATCGGCTGCTTTTTTGGAAAAAGTCAGAAGCGGGCAGTGCGAACGAGGAGGGTGATGGGGAGAGCGAGATTGTCGGCGAAAAACCGTCCGGATCATCTCATCGAGACGCGCAGCGACAGCCTTTCGAAGTTGTGAGGCCGTTTCGCGAATTATGGCGACACTTATCCAAACGGTAGTCGGCATGTGAAGCGTCCTGGTTTTCGTTCCGCATATTGAACGCCCAAGGGTTGGGCGTGTGATTGTTAATAGTAGGCTTCTCTTCTATCTCTGGTGGGTTGATGTATCCCAATGACTCGTGCAGGCGGTGGTTGTTCCACCAGTACACCCAGCGAAGGGTCGCGATCTCGACTTCCCCAACCGATGCCCACGGCCGGTGGGGGTAGATCAGCTCGGTCTTGTAGAGACCGTTGACCGTTTCCGCCAACGCGTTGTCGTAGGAGTCGCCGACGGTGCCAACGGACGGATCGATCCCAGCTTCGGCGAGTGCCTCACCGTAGCGGATGGACACATACTGCGAGCCGCGATCGCTGTGGTGGACAAGTCTTTCAGCACGAAGATCACCTGCGTGATAAAGAGCGTGCTCAAAAGCCTCAAGAGGCAGCTCATCGGTGCGCATGCTCGCCCTGGTGGCAACGCCGACGATTTTGCGGGAATACGCATCGGTGATGAACGCGGTGTAGGCAAACCCCGACAGGGTACGCACGTAGGTGATGTCAGCAACCCACAACCGGTGCGGTGCTGACGCGGTGAAGTCACGATTGACCAGATCAGGACGACAATCCGGGACATCAGCCCGAAGCGTTGTAATTGGTGTGCGGCCCCTTCTGCGGCCCTGGATGCCGGCGAGTTTCATCAACCGGGCGGTCTGATCACGACCGATGTCCCAGCCGGCGCGCTGCATGGCCTTCCACATCTTGCGTACCCCGTACACGCTGAAGTTGTCCTCGAAGACTTTCACCAATTCGGGGATAAGCAGCGCGTCTGACAAGCTCCTGGCCGACGGGGCTCGTGTTTTCGCTGCTCGGTAGCCGCGAGAGGTGATAAACCCACATTCTGTCTGCCTTAACGTGCGACAGATGGCCTCGCCCCCGAAGCGATCGCGATACGTGTCGATGTATTCGATCATCTTCTGGGATGTATTCGATCATCTTCTGGTGGGACGGTCGAGTTCCGCTGCGAAAAAAGCTGACGCGGTCTTCAAGATCTCGTTCGCCCTGCGCAGCTCTTTATTCTCCTGCCGCAGACGCTTCAGTTCGTCGTCTACCGACTCGCCGGTGCCCCTGGGAGCGTCGGGGGACGCTTTAACAGGTTTCAACCAGTTGTTGAGCGTGTGGGCTGAGACGCCGAGCTTCTCGCCGATCTCCTCGGCCGCAGCCCACTTCGAACACCCCTCAACCTCAAGGAGCTCCTCGGCCAAACGCACCGCCTTGTCCTTGAACTCGTCACTGAACTTTCTAGGCATGATCCAATCCTCCTCTAGAAACGATCGGAACTAAACCCAGGACGCTTCATATTGACGTCGCCAAACCAGATGACGCCTACCCGGTCATCCACTCCGATCGTGGTTCGTTATACCGCACACCCAGCTGAGTCAGGCTCATCAGCGATCTCACTCACACCTCCAAGGGATGCACCGCCTGCCAGGAAGGAACCTGCCTCAAGCGGTGGCGCTACATCCCGTCGCTGTCACGCGAAGGCAACAGTGGCGACAACGCCCGCGTCGAAGGGTTCTTCGGGACCCCGAAGCAAGAACGCATCCATGGACGCGACGCAACGCGTCGTCTGACACGAGCAGAAATGACCCACTACATTGAGGACTACATCGACTTCTACATCAACCACAGACTGAAATCGACGCTGGGCAACGGCTACACCACCATCGCCCAACAGAGATAAACGGCAAGCTAACAACAGCCCCGGACCCCAGTCCAACAAACGGTCCGCAGCCCCTTTTGGGCTACTTTTCAAAGAGTGCTGACAAATTCCTTTTGAAACTCCAGGCCGCGCTGCCGCGTCGCCCTAACGATCTGTCCCCACGGGTCGGTCTAAGGGCAACGGACAGAGCAAGCATTGTTAAGATTAGAGCTCGGACGGTCGAGCAATGGTGTTTGAAGGTGTTTATGAAGAGAAGTGCCTTTGCGTCGGGTCAACGCGCGAAATTCTTCTGGCGCTTTTCGACCCGGGGCAACCACATAAAGGATGCGGTTGAATACTTACGTGCTGCGGTGGAAACGAAATACGATCTGACTCCCGTAGCTTTGGCTGACCTCAATGTGAGCTTTCGTAAAACACTTGAGGCTGCGGAGCGGGGAGCGCTTCGGATGGTTGACGACGGAGTCCGGGACTCGGCCTTCGGTCACGTATGTAGTATTAGGCGTACTAAGCCGCTGGAGCTCTATGAGATTGCTTGGGATCGCATTCCTCTGATGATTTGGGATGAAGTCAGCGCTCTCAAAGATGCTGAGGTGTTCGTTCGATTGTATTATCTGGAAGAGGGAGAACCCTGGGGGGTGGGGTTGCACGCTCACTTGAAGGAGATCTCTGGGGAGGCGGAAAAGGTACGCGAGATGCAAAATATAGAGATCGATAAGGCGAAAGAATTTGCCGTATCGCAATGCGATCCCTCAGATTCTTGGGGTGTTGAAGAACTACAATGTCGGTTAGCGAACCAGCTTGAAGGGAACTAGCTTGAAGGGAAGGTAGGCGCATGAACGCAGGCAGGGTTTTCATTCCCACTAGCGAAATGTTAGAGAGGCACGCCGAGGATCTAATCGACGCGCAATCTGATCTGCGTGAGCGGTTGATCGAACTGAGAACCTCCTCTGGAAAAACACAACAAGAGGTCGCAGAGATCATGGGCGTCACAGGCGCGCTCGTTGCTGATTTTGAATCGTTTTCGGCTAACCCAACTATGACTACTCTCCGGCGTTACGCGTTGGCAGTGGGCGCTGATGTCCACTACAAAGTGACTCGTCGTAGTTACTCTCAGACCTCTCATACGGCGATTAATGGCAGGTTCAAATCGGCGGACTGGCGCGAGCCTCAAATTGATTGGGCACGGAGGGATCTCGCGGATGCGTGAAATTATCCACTTGGTTGACTCGGGTTATGACAAGTATTCGGCCGTAGCTAATCCTTCTGAGACAGCAACAGAAACACCGGCGTTCACGCTACAAGTTCTAACTCCTCAATGGGCCCGTGAACGGGGAATGGCCCATGAATTGAAAACGGACCAGGAGTTTAAAATCAGACTTGAGTTCGCTATCGACTTGCCTGAGGGTTCCATCGAGGTGGCGGTGGTTAACCACTACAGCTTTCCTGATGCGCCGGGTGCCGGCTTCATTGTGACTCCCGAATGGGTACGCAAGTACTTCAACGAGGTGGCGGTTGCGGACTTTATCGCGCCTTTGCGGATTGGGGTGGCTGATCTGGCTATGAAAGTTCTTGATGCGAAGATCTTGATGCCGGCGCTCCGAGTCGGCGACTTGGTGTTTGATCCGTCAGATTAGGTCAGGTAAACCGCAATCCGCAGCTACGGACTAGGGGCATCGAATGAGACCCGCGGCGTCGGCGGGGGGATGACCTGCCTGGGGCATGCCTAGATATCATACCAGTAGCTTGGAAGATGTGCACAGGGATCGTAAGCTACGAAACCTACCTTCGGTTACGGTGGCGGCATCCGTTGCAATGGAAACGAAGCGATATGTATAATATTAACCGTGGCTCGATGCAACTGGGTAAACCAAAATGGGGCGAGAGGCGGCTAGACGTTCTGATTTCGCGGGGCTGCTATCGACTACAACCAAAGTCCGAAACGCGTTCGCCCCAGTCCTTTTTGAACTAGTCTTAAAGCAACGCGGCAAGCATTGAACGATTCCGGGTCTATTCCGGTTTTAGGCTTGGCATCTGCCCGACCATCCGATGTTATCCACCTTGATGTCGCGGAAACGTTTTGATCCGTCAAGAGGCAGCAATGGTTGAAGAGCGCCCAATGCCGAACCGGGCAATCGGACCGGATGAGAAGTACCGAAAGATTATTATCAGTCCTAGCCGAGATTTTGCCAGCTCTCAATCGGGAACCGACGCGGAAGCAGTCGAGGCCGACGAGTCCGATCATCAAGAAGGTCTAACCCCCTGAGTTGGTTTTAATATAAGCAAGCTGGGCTAAGCCCGTCCGAGGTTTGTCTCCATTCCTAGCCAATCTCTCGCCCGCCTGTCGGTTCCAAATTGAAATTTCGTGATGGCGAGTTAAGCACGATCTTGCCAGCTAGGGTGGAGGAGGACGGTGCTCCATTAGTCCGATCAGCTCCATCAGGGTCTCGTGGGGACCCGCGCGCTGGTTTGAATTCCCAAGACTCCCCGCACTATCAAAGGAAGAAGCACATGCCTCAAAATGCCGGCCCCAACCCTACTCGCACGATTATTGAACGGGTTCGTGTCAGGAATTTTAAACGCCTAGACGAGCTTACCCTTGAATTGGGTAACATAAACGTCCTGGTGGGGCCAAATAACAGTGGCAAAAGTTCCTTTATTCAGGGCCTCCAGTTCGGGATCAGTGCTCTACAAAGCATTGCACTAATCGTTGATGCTAACGGTCGCAAACTTTCCTGGAAGAACGACAAAATTGGAAGCTCCTTACCTGCAAACCAATTAATCTATACGCCAGTGGTGGACCCTTCGACTCTAGGAAAGTTCGGAAAATTTTCTCAAAGCACGGGCATGGCGACAAGATTTGAAGGTAAAGGGGGTGTCGCGTGCGATATTGAGATCAGGCGCGGCCGCAATAAGAATGTAACAATCGATGCGAAAGGTGAGGATCTAGGACGGGAGATTCAAGGCCTCGACTCACTTTTCAGCATTCTTGCCCCCGGTCTAGCCGGGATCTCGGCGACGGAAGAGTATCGCTCGCCGGGGCTCCTCAGGAAAGCCGCCGCCCGGGGAGACTCCAACAACTATCTCCGTAATTTCGTTTATCTACTCCACTCCCATTCTGAAGAGAAATGGGAGACGTTCTTGGAACGACTTGATTCAATTTTTCCGGGAATTAAGGTGCAGGTGGCTTTCAATCCGGATCACGATGAACACATCCAGTGCACCGTGACCTTTGGTGACGGTAACCCAATTAGCCTCGATCTAGCTGGCACTGGAGTGCTTCAGGCTGTGCAGATTCTGACCTATGTCGGTCTCTATTCCCCGAACCTATTAATGCTGGATGAGCCAGACTCCCACCTGCACCCATCCAATCAGAGACAGTTGATTCAAACCCTCGCGAAGGTTGCGGAGGAAGACCAATGTAAGGTCATTCTGACGACGCATTCGAGGCATATCGTGGACGAAGCTGAATCTCTAGATGCGTCCCTGTTTTGGCTAAGCGACGGTGCTTTGAGATCAGCCGATGTATCGACTGTCCAGAACTTAATGGAACTTGGTGCGCTCGACCTATCAGAAATCGATGACCGTCGGAACGTTAGGGGGATTATCCTCACAGAGGACAGTCAAGGGACGGACATTATGCGGTGTCTCGCAATCTCCAATGGATGGGTTGATAACACATTTTCAATTCTCACCTACGATGGATCGTCCAACCGCAATGCGGTAAAAGTGCTGGTGAAGTACATTCGTGCATCCGAGCCAGATCTGCCCATTGTGGTCTACCGAGATCGGGATTTCGACGATGAAGCCGTGGAAGATTTCCTTTCTTTGGCAGACGAAGTGGAGGACGTGTACGTATACATTCCAGAAGGTCCTGACTCAGAAAGTCTGCAGTTAAGTGATGAATTCCTTCAGGAGTTCGGTAAACGATTTGGGTTGGCGTTTGAGAATCTTCTGGAGATTCGAGAGGAGGTAATCGCTGAGCGCAAGCCAGCTGGGGTTGCAGATCTAGCGAATTGCGTGGCGAATCAAGGGCTATTTGGGGTTGACATGAGAAAAGGGACCTTTAACCCTTCGAAGGTGATGGATGTTGCACGAGAGAAGGTCGATGAAAATCCACTCCGCTGGATAAAGGGAAAGCCACTCCTCAGAGGTTTTGATGATCGGCTTCGCCGGATAAACCCAGAGGCCGTACGCGATCGGCTGGCCGGTGGTTATCAATCTCTTACCCGAGCTGCGTTTCCGAAACAACGCACTGTCTAACTTGGCGATCGCTAGAGGCGATCATGCCTCTAGCTGGGCTTTTAGCGGATTCGGTTTTAGCAGACCAACAACATGGGATTGTTTTCTCTCTGCCGTGGTTATGGTGGGAAGAAGTCAATAACATTCCGCTGTTGCGATGGCAGAGAGGCAATTCATGTTCGAAAGATTTACTGATCGCGCACGCCGAGTCATCGTCCTTGCCCAAGAGGAGGCGCGCGAGCTTAACCACAACTACATGGGCACCGAGCACATCCTGCTCGGGCTTATCAAGGAGGGCGAAGGTGTAGCAGCCAAGGCTCTCGAGTCGATGGGCATCAACCTCGAGGACGTGCGCCGCGAGGTCATCGACATTATCGGCCACGGCACCCAGCCGGTGACCGGCCATATCCCCTTCACCCCACGCGCTAAGAAAGTGCTCGAGCTTTCGCTTCGCGAGGGCCTCCAGATGGGGCACAAGTACATCGGCACCGAGTTCCTACTGCTAGGCCTCATCCGCGAAGGCGAAGGTGTCGCCGCGCAGGTTCTGATCAAGCTCGGCGCCGATCTGCCGCGCGTGCGCCAGCAGGTTATCCAGCTTCTTTCCGGTTACGAGGGTGGCGAGGGCCAGAACCCCGAGTCCCCGCAGCAGCCGGCTGGTGCCTCCGCCGGGGGTCCAGGCCCACGCGCTGGCGGCCCGCAGTCGGGCGAGCGTTCGTCGTCGCTGGTGCTCGACCAGTTCGGTCGTAACCTGACCGCCGCTGCTAAGGAGGGCAAGCTCGATCCGGTCGTCGGCCGTGATAAGGAAATCGAGCGCATCATGCAGGTGCTCTCCCGCCGCACGAAGAACAATCCGGTGCTGATTGGTGAGCCGGGCGTCGGTAAAACGGCCGTCGTCGAGGGCCTCGCCCTAGACATCGCCAACGGCAAGGTGCCCGAGACGCTGAAGGACAAGCAGGTCTACTCGCTCGACCTCGGTTCCCTGGTGGCGGGTTCCCGTTACCGCGGCGACTTCGAGGAGCGCCTGAAGAAGGTGCTTAAGGAGATCAACCAGCGCGGTGACATTATCCTGTTCATCGATGAGATCCACACGCTCGTCGGCGCGGGTGCTGCTGAGGGCGCGATTGACGCGGCGTCGCTGCTGAAGCCGAAGCTGGCGCGCGGCGAGCTCCAGACCATCGGTGCGACCACGCTGGACGAGTACCGCAAGCACATCGAGAAGGATGCCGCGCTTGAGCGCCGCTTCCAGCCGGTGCAGGTGGACGAGCCGAGCGTCGAGGACACCATCACGATCCTCAAGGGTCTGCGCGACCGTTACGAGGCGCACCACCGCGTGTCCTACACGGACGGCGCGCTGTCGGCGGCTGCGAACCTGTCGGACCGCTACATCAACGACCGCTTCCTGCCGGATAAGGCCGTGGACCTCCTCGACGAGGCTGGCGCCCGCATGCGCATCAAGCGCATGACCGCGCCTGAAGAGCTGCGCGAGGTGGATGACCGCATCGCGGAGGTTCGCAAAGAGAAGGAAGCGGCGATTGACGCCCAGGACTTCGAGAAGGCCGCGGGTCTGCGTGACACCGAGCGCAAGCTCGGCGAGGAGCGCGCTCAAAAGGAAAAGAAGTGGCGCTCGGACGACCTGGAGGAGATCGCTGAGGTCGGCGAGGACCAGATCGCCGAGGTGCTGGCGAACTGGACCGGCATCCCGGTGTTCAAGCTGACCGAGTCCGAGTCTTCCCGTCTGCTGCACATGGAAGACGAGCTGCACAAGCGCATCATCGGCCAGGACGAGGCGGTCAAGGCGGTTTCCCGCTCCATCCGTCGTACTCGTGCGGGTCTCAAGGACCCGAAGCGCCCCTCCGGCTCCTTCATCTTCGCCGGCCCGTCCGGTGTGGGTAAGACGGAGCTGTCCAAGGCGCTCGCCGAGTTCCTGTTCGGCGACGAGGACTCGCTGATCCAGGTGGACATGGGCGAGTTCCACGACCGCTTCACTGCGTCGCGACTCTTCGGTGCTCCTCCGGGATACGTCGGCTACGAAGAGGGCGGCCAGCTCACCGAGAAGGTGCGCCGCAAGCCGTTCTCCGTGGTGCTCTTCGATGAGATCGAGAAGGCGCACAAGGAGATCTACAACACGCTCCTGCAGGTGCTCGAGGAGGGCCACGTCACTGACGGCCAGGGGCGCAATGTGGACTTCAAGAACACGGTGCTGATCTTCACCTCCAACCTGGGTACTTCCGACATCTCCAAGGCTGTGGGTCTGGGCTTCAGCGGCAACACCGCCACCGACACGGACGCGCAGTACGAGCGCATGAAGAACAAGGTGCACGATGAGCTGAAGAAGCACTTCCGCCCCGAGTTCCTCAACCGCATCGACGAGATCGTGGTGTTCCGCCAGCTCACGCAGGAAGAGATCGTTGAGATGGTGGACCTGCTCATCGCCCGCGTGGACAAGAACCTGGCCGCGCAGGACATGGGCATCGAGCTCACCGAGGAGGCCAAGAACCTGCTGGCTCTCCGCGGCTTCGACCCGGTGCTCGGTGCGCGCCCGCTGCGCCGCACCATCCAGCGCGAGATCGAAGACGTGCTCTCCGAGAAGATCCTCTTCGGCGAGATCGGTGCCGGCGAGATCATCACCGTGGATGTCGAAGGCTGGGACGGCGACGTAGAGGCCGCTCGCGAGGCTCGCGGCAAGATCGCCGAGGGTGCAACGTTCACGTTCACCCCGCGCCCGAAGCCACTGCCGGCAGACACCTTCGACGAGGTCGAGCAGGACATCGAGGAAGAAGTCCGCGAGATCGACCCGGAGCGCGTGGAGCAGCCGAGCGAGGCATCTGAGTTCCCGGATGAGCGCGATGAGGCTAACCCGGATGACGGGGACGACTTCGGCGGCGAGCTCGACGAGGACGGGCGTGGGCCGGTCGAACCCGCGTAGCGGGGGCTAGGGAAGCACGGCGGTCAGCCAGGCCTTGATCTGCGGATCAAGGAACGGGTCGAGCAGGCCCGTCGTGAACGCCTGGTAGGCACCGCCGAGCGCGAGGCCCGTGATCGCCGTCAACGTGCCAAGCACGATGGCGGCGATTTCTACTTGGTTGAGGTGGACCTCGACATCGGTGGGATCGTCATCCGGATTCAGCACCACGGTGCCGGTCTCGCCGGGGCACTTCTGGTCGAAAGGCTCGCCGGCGAAGCGTTCGTCCATCCACTTCGCGGCGTTCTTGGTCTCCAGCACCAGCGGGGTGGCGTGGCCGGCGGTAGGGGTGTTGTTCACAATCAGCGCGGAGCTCAAGTCGGCCTTGGTGTACAAGGGCATCGTGGCGGTGCCGGGGACGATCACGCTGCGGTACTCCACCGGCGCGTCGAGGGCGCAGTAATCGCGTGCGAGTTGGGTGGCCTGGGGTTCGGGAACCAGGTCATCGTCGGGGTTGGTCAGCACCATGATCGGGGAGGTGGGGGCAACCGTGCCCAGTTTGTTGTGGTCGAGGTAGCGCATGATGCGATCGTCGGCACGCGCGATCTGTGCAAGGGTGCGGCCGTCGGTGGTGTAGGCAGCGAACGGCTTGGGCAGCGCCCGCTGGCCGTCGAGGATGCACGCCTGGCCCAGGCCGGCGAGGACTTCTTTTCCTTCGTCGGTAAGCGCCGCGCTCAACGCCTCGTCGAACTCGGGGTAGGTGCTGGCGAAACTCACCGCCGCGAAACTCGCCACCACATCCGTGATGCCCTCGGGCGCCTGCTCCAGCACCGCGATCGGATCCGCAGGCGGGGCGCCCGCGAACGTGCCAACCACATTGAGCTCGGGGGCGTAATCGTTGACGAGCTCCGCTGCGGCCGCCGCCGCGCCGCCGCCTTGGGAGTAGCCCCAGAAGCCGATCTTCTCGTTGGGTTTGGCGGTGGCGCGGGCGGCGTCGATAAGCGCGTGGGCCTGCTCGACGCGGTTGAGGTACGTGTGCGTGCCCTCCGAGCCGAGGCCGATGTAGTCGATGACGACAACTCGGTAACCGGCTTTGTTCAACTCGCGGACGACCGGGGTTTCGTAATTCACGTTCACGGAGCCGTCCGTGATGGAGAGGAACATACCCGCCGGCGCAGACGGGGCGCACTGGTTGCCCATGCCGCGGGTGCCGGGGGCGAGAGCGATGAGGCCCTTGGCGTTTGGGGTGTCGTAGATCGCGCCGGTTGTGGAGACGACTTGGCCGTTCTCCTTTGTGGTGGAGTAAGAGATGCGGTGGATACGCGGGGCGCCGGGGACTTTTGTTTTGTCGCCAAGTTGGCCGGGTTCGGTGGCTTGGGCGGGGCCGGGGCGCTTGCTCGAGGTGTCCGCGAGGCGGGCGCCGGAGGTTGCGAGGGCGCCGAGGATGGAGAAGCCGAAGCTGGCGAGGGAGGAGAGGGCTTCGGAGCTGGCGTCGGGTTCTAGGGCGGTGGCGGGCGCGGGTGCGGTGCTGAGGAGGAGTGCGGCGGTGGTGGTGGCGGCGATGGTGGTTCTGGTGGAGCGCGCGAAGCGGGGGAGTGGCATGGCGCTTGAGTGTAATCTTTCGCGCATGGGTGTTCAGTACAGGAAGAAGCACAAGATCGGCCGCAACGTGTGGATTAACCAGACGGGCACGGGAGCTTCCGTCTCCACGAAAGTTGGGCCGGTGACGGTGAACTCCCGCGGTGGAGTCTGGGTGAAGCTGCCGGGCGGAATGACGTACCGCGGGCGCTGGAAGTAGGTTCGGGGCGCTGGGCGCGGCGCGGGGCGAACCTGTGGGTCTGGGGTGGGACCCCGTTTTTCCGAATTGTGGCAAATAATTGCATTTCGGAACATAGTTACCGCATTGACGTGTCAACTGGGTACTTGGGGGACATTAAATGTGCTGGTCATGGGCTTGATTTTGGAATGCCTCCGGGCCATAATGGGGGCTACTTGCTTTCAAGAATGAGAGGCTGGGCTACTTAGGAAAGGAGGCTTCCGTGGCACGCACGAACGATATCGGCCAGTACGTTAATGAGTTGACTGGTGGCGTCGACAACTTGAAGCTCATGAAGCTCTGCTATTTCGCTCAAGGCTGGCACCTTGCGTGGAGCGGAAGGCCTCTTTTTACCGACGAGCTTCAGGCATGGAAGCACGGTCCGGTGTCCCGCGCGCTGTGGGACAAGCTAGTCGCTACCAAATCTCTTCACGGTTCCACGCTGGCTCAGCCGCTGGGGAACTCGTCGAACCTCTCTGATTATGAGCGTGAGGTAGTTGCGGCGGTTGTAGAGTTCTATGCGGGCCAGAACTCGTGGACTCTGCGCAATTGGAGCCACGATGCGGCTTGGTTGGCTGCCCGAGGAGATTTGCCTGAAGATGCCTCGTGCAGCAACGCGATGTCGGTTACCGATATCCGGAACGTTTTTTCCGATAAGGCACGGACGGATTCCGCAGTCCCGTCGGCTCCGCTTCGACCCGATTCGCTGGATGCGCTGAGCTGGGGTCTAGATCCCGAGGCGGAAGCCGAGCTGGAGGCCGACTGGGCCGAGACCTTCTTGCGGTTGGCAGATAGGTAATTTCAGTGGGCTATCTGGCCGGCTCCTCGGGCGGCCACTTTGATCCGGGGAGTCATCAGGCCGTAGTTTCGACGCTGCTGGTAGAACGGGCGTGCATCCTCAATCGACGATGCGGAGAGCGCGCTGGGCCGGACGGTGTTCGGCATCCATACCTAGGTTATGGGGTGAACCTTCCACTTTTAGAGTCGGCGGTCTCTACATCGATGCAAATTTTTGCTGGGCAGCTGGTTTACCCAGGGATTTTTGATCGTTCTGCATCGTTACTTACGAGGACGGCCCGTAATCACCCGTTCTTGGACGGCAACAAGAGAACTGCACTAAACCTGGCTCTTTACTACCTTCGCGTGGAAGGGATTAGGGTTGCGCCACCAAGTGCGATCGAGGGTGAAGAATTAGTGACTCGTGCGGTTGACCCGACCATCCCCATCGAAGTGGCCATCGACACTGTTTCTCGAAAGCTTCAAGCGTGGTCGGTCTAGGCCCCGGGGGCAGCGGGTTGGAAGTCGCCGGCCGCGTTAGTGCGGGAGGCGGAAGTGGTTGTCGGGGGTTTGCTCGGCGAGGCCGTCCTCGATGAGGGAGTACAGGGCGCGGGAGCGCTGCGCGTCGTCGGGCCAGACGGCGTCCACGGCGTGCTGGGGGACGGGGCCGGGGGACTCGCGCAGTAGTTTCATGATCTTGCCGCGGACTTGGCGATCGGTGCCTTGGAAGGATTGGCGGGGGAGGCGTTCGTCGGAAAGCGGAGCGGGCTTGCCCGCGGCGAGCCAGGCGCAGGAGGGCGCGAGGGGGCAGGCGTGGCAGCGGGGGTCGCGCGAGGTGCAGACGAGGGCGCCGAGCTCCATGAGGCCGACGCTGAAGGTGGGGCCGTCCGTGGTGGGGAGGAGGGCCGCGATGTCGGCGAGCTCGGATTTGCGGGGCTTCGCGTTCGCGCGGCCGAGGACGGCGCGGGCGTAGACGCGGCGGACGTTGGTGTCCACGACGGCGACGTTTTGCCCGTAGGCGAAGCAGGCGACGGCGCGGGCGGTGTAATCGCCGATGCCGGGAAGCGCGAGGAGGTCGTCGACGTTGTCGGGGACCTCGCCGTTGTGGTGCTCGACGATGGCCTTGGCGCATTCGTGCAGGCGGAGGGCTCTGCGGGGATAGCCGAGGCTGCCCCAGGCTCTTAATATTTCGTCGATACGCTCTTGTGCGAAAGCGTGCGGTGTGGGCCAACGCCGAACCCAGTCCTGCCAAGTCGGGGCGACGCGCTCGACCTGGGTCTGGTGGGACATGACCTCGGAGAGCAGGACACCCCACGGGGTGGTGCCGGGCGCGCGCCACGGCAGGGGGCGGGCGTTCGCGCGGTACCAATTGATGATTGTTTGGGGATTTAGCTGTTCGGTGCTCACGGTGAGTGTCAGAATAGTGGCTATGCCTACTACCTTGACAGCCCGCGAGGTCTGGGACGAGCTGACCGCGGGCAACGAACGATTCGCGGTGGATCAGATGGATTCGCCGCGTCGGGACTCGAAGCGTCGGGAGGAGATTCTCGGCGGGCAGGATCCGGTGGCCGCGGTAATCGCGTGCTCCGACTCGCGCGTGCCGGTTGAGCTGCTGTTTGACGCTGGTCTGGGCGACATTTTTGTGATTCGCACCGCCGGCGGGTGCGTGGACGCGGCGGTGTCGGCGTCGGTCGAGTACGCGGTGGATGCGCTGGGTGTGCCGCTGGTGGTGTTCCTCTCGCACGAGCGTTGCGGAGCTGTGGGTGCGGCGATTTCTGCCGTGGATACTGCGGAGATTCCGCATGGGCTCACGCGCGTGTTCGTGGAGAAGATCGCGCCTTCGGTGATGGAGGCGCGTTCGCGGGGTTGCCAGGACGCGGACGCTGTGGAGGCGGAGCACGCGCGGATTATGGCGCAGCACCTCGCGGATCGCGTGCCGGCGATCGCGGCGCGCGGGGCCGGCGTGGTGGCGGCGCGCTACCGGTTGGCGGACGGCCGTGTCGAGACCGTCTACGAGGCCATTGATTAATAAAGTGGGGGCATGACGAACCACCGCCCGCTTCCCGACGAGATCTACATGCGCCGTCGCGTCGGCGCCCTGGTTGTGCTGCTGCTGGTGGTGGCGCTGGTGATCTGGGGGCTGACGGCGTGGGCGCGGGCTGGGTCTGATGGGTCTGGTTCTGGCGGCGGCTCGGGCGCGGGGGGTGCGTCGGCGACTGCGACGGTGACCTCGACTGAGCCGGCGCCGGTGACGTCGCCGACGGTTTCTGTGAGTGGGGAGAGTACTGCTTCCGAGACGGCTGGCGCGTCGGAAGGCGCGGAGCCGTCGGAGGGCGCGGCGGACTCTTCGGGCGCTTCCGCGAGCGGGGAGCCGACACCGAGCGAGGGCGTTGTGGCGAAGGGTTCGTGCGAGCTTTCTGACCTGGTGATTACGGCGTGGACGAAGCAGCCGTCGTATGGCGCGGGCGAGACGCCGGAGCTGGTCATGACGGTGAAAAACCCGACGGACACCGATTGCGTGATTGACGTTGGCGACGATCAGCTGCGTTTCGAGGTCTACTCGATGGGTTCCAACGAGCGCGTGTGGGCGGACACGGATTGCTATCCGTCCGTCGAGACTGGCGTTCAGAAGTTCCCGGCCGGCGAGGAGCGCGGGTTCGACGCGCGCTGGTCTAAGAAGGGTTCCGCGCCGGGCCAGTGCGCGAACCGCCAGCCGGTTGGGCCGGGCGCGTACTACTTGCACGCGGTGATCATTGACAACGCGTCGGATCCGGCGCCGTTCAATCTGACGTAGCGCGGCGCTCGGCGGGAGCGCTGTGCTCGGCGGGAGCTCTGTGCGAGTCACAGGAGCCACAGAGCTACCAGGGGGTGGGACATGTTCTCCGTGAATTGCGACAATTATGTGTATCGGGGGAATTATTTACCGCATTGTCCGGGGGAGGGGTGCGGGAGCGAGTGATCGCGGTGCCCGGTTGGCTCAGGGCGGGGGTTCGGAGACCAATGGGCAGGGGCGAGCTCGTAGGAAAGGCCCTAGCAATCTCGCGACCTGCGCCGGAAGGGTGGGGTTCGTAGGAATTCCGAAATTTATGCGGCTCTCAGCTTAGCGAGTTTAGGTCCAGTGGGGCGAGTGGTGCTGATGTGACGATTGGGTCTACTGGCATGGCCTAGGGGGAGGTTGAGGCGCCTGGGGGAGGGCTGCGGCGGCGACAGTGTCTGCGGCTGATCGCGGTTCCCGGAATCTGGGTGCTGGCCGGGTGGTAAGGGGATTAAGTGAAAGCAGCTGAGGCTTGGGCGTGGGTTTTGATGGTGGGGGAGATGCTGCGGCCGGCGTCGATCAGCAAGTAGCAGGCAGAGACAGCCTCGGCCGGGGTGAGATGAGAGCGTCGGCAAGCAAGGCGCAAGAACTGCGCGGTGGGAATGTAATACGGAGGAGAGGTGCAGAGGGCTTGAGCGGAGCCGTCGTCGGTAAGGAAGAAGGCATCGATGCGGCGGCGGTCGATGATGGTGAGGGTTTCTGCCTCGCCGCGGTGCTTGTAGGGGTGATCGCCGGCGGTGGACATGCCTAACCGTAAGTCCTCAATGGCGCGGTGCTCGTCATCGTTGGGAATTAGGGGAGCTCCGAGGATGTCATCGAGTTCGGCTAGCCAGTTGTCTAGGCGGGGGTCGTGGGTGGGGGCGGCAATGCACTCTCGGCGGATCGTGGCGGTCCACTGACGGGTAGGGAAAAGAGCGGGGAGCAGGTCGAGGCGATCGATGAGTTTGAGATTTATCAGACTGCAGGCGTCGACGAAAAGGGGGCGGCTCATGTGCTAAGCGAGAAGGGCGTCGAGTTGAGCGTCCGAAAGCGGGGCGGGGGGCTCAGGGGCGAGCTCTTCGGCATCGACGCCAAGCATCCACGCGAGTGTGCCCGGGGCGAGCGTGCCGGCGGCGACGCGGCGCTGGTGGGCATCGATTAGTTTGGTGGGGAAGTGGCGCTGCGAGCAGGCGGTCATGCGGGCGCTGACTGGGTCAGAGCCGTCGCTGTTTAGGCTGCCGTGGGCACGCAGAAGCGCCTGAGTGGTCATCGCTAGGGCTTCTGTGGCCTCGGTGCTCGTGGTGATGCCCTCGTTGACCAATCGGTTACGCAGCGCGTGGGTGGACACGCCGTAGCGCCAGAGGAAGGCGGCGACGTCGGCGGCAGTGGCGGAATCCCAAGTGACAGTATCTAGGAGAGAGCGGGGCAGGAGAAGCTCAGCGGCAAACGCGTTCGCGGCTCGCTCCTCGTCGTTGGTGGTTCGACCGTCGTGGCGGAGGACTAGGTGGCCGAGCTCGTGCGCGATGCTCCAGTTCTGGCGGAACCAGTTCGGGGTGGCCTTCACCGCGATGACGGGGGTGCCAGGCAAACTAATGGACCAGTCGGTGCCAAGGTCGTTAGTGCGAATCACCATGGCACCGAGCGCTTCGACGCGATCGATAAAGTTGCTAGCAAAATCGGCACCGAGCTTATCCGCGAGTGCATCGACGCTGGTGGGGAGTTCGGGTGCCGGAGCAAGCTCGGCCTGGATGAGGGCGAGGCGGATCTTCTCCAGCTCTGCCCTGTCGGCCTCCTCGGATGGGACGGTGCGCTCGGCGGTGTCCGGGTTGTAAGTGTGGCGAGCGGCAAGGACGATCGCGTGCGGGTCCGGTTCGCCGGTGATCAGGTAGTGCAGGTCCTGGCCGAGGGTATCGGCGATATCGGCGAGCTCGCCGGCGGCGAAGCCGCGCTTCCCGGACAGGGCGCGCGACATCTGGTCCGGCTGCATACCGACCTTGGCCGCGAGGGACTTCTGGGTCTCCGGAGATGCCGAAAGGGCAGCCTTGACCCGGGTTGCAATGGTTTCCATGCCGCTGATTGTAGGACAAAGTTGGGAAAATCCCAATAGTCGCTCTTTTTAGCGCTGGAGGAGGGCGATGGCGTCGGCAAGCGTTGCGGCCTCGAGGACGCGCATGCCGGGGATCGAGGGGGAATCGCCGGGGCTCGCGGGGGCGATGGCTTGGGTATAGCCGAGGCGGGCGGCCTCGTGGAGTCGGCGGTCGAGGTTGGGGACGCGGCGGAGTTCGCCGGCGAGGCCGACCTCGCCGATGACTACGGTTTTGGCGGGCAGCGGGGTCTCGTGGAGGCTGGACCAGGTGGCGAGGGCCACGGCGAGGTCGGTGGCGGTTTCGGTGATGCGCATGCCCCCGACCGTCGCAACGTAGGCGTCCTTGTCGTTGGTGCGCTCGCCGCAGCGGGCCTGGAGCACCGCGAGCACCATGGGGACGCGGTTGGCGTCGAGGCCGGTGACCACGCGGCGCGGCGACTTGTTCACGGGGTCTACGGTGAGTGCCTGGACCTCGGCGAGGATGGGGCGCACGCCGTCCATGGCGACGGTCACGGCAGAGCCGTCGGGAGTCTGGCCGCGGTGGGAGAGGAAGAGGCCGGAAGGGTCGGGGACTTCGCGGATGCCCTCGGCGGTCTGCTCGAAGCAGCCGACCTCGTCGGTCGCGCCGAAGCGGTTCTTAATGCCGCGGAGCATGCGCAGCGACGACTGCCGGTCGCCCTCGAAGTTGAGCACCACGTCCACAAGGTGCTCGAGCACGCGGGGGCCGGCGACGTTGCCGTCCTTGGTCACGTGGCCGACGAGGAGGACGGGGAGGTTGGTGGTTTTTGCGAGCGTCGTTAAGGCGGCGGTGACGGCGCGGGATTGCGCGACGCCGCCGGCGACGCCCTCGACACCAGCGGCGTGCATCGTCTGCACGGAGTCGACGATGAGCAGGCTCGGGTTGATGTCCTTGACGTGGCCGAAGACGGTGTCGAGGTGGGGCTCGGCGGCGAGGTAGAGGGTGTCGCGAAGCGCGCCGGTGCGCTCCGCACGCGCGCGGACCTGGCCGGCGGACTCCTCGGCGGTGGCGTAGAGCACGCGGCGGTCCTGCGCGGCCCAGCGGGAGGCGACCTCGAGCAGGAGCGTTGACTTGCCGACGCCCGGTTCACCAGCCATCAGCACCACGGAACCGGGGACGACGCCGGCACCGAGCACGCGATCCAGCTCGCCGATACCCGACGTGATGGTTTGCGTCGCAGCGGCGTCGATGGCCGTGATGGGTTGGGCTGGGGAAGAGGGGGTTAAAGCAGGCGTCGTAAAGCTGGGGCTCTCTTGGAGCGTGCCCCAGGAGCCGCACTCCGGGCAGCGCCCCAGCCACTTCGGGGAGGAGTAGCCGCACTCAGAGCACGTGTGGGAGGCGCGGGCCTTTTTGGCCACTAGTTGGACACGTCGCGCGCGACCTGGCCGGACGGCAGGAGCGGCGCAGCAACGGTGGCCAGCACGTCGACGGTGCCGGTGTCGAAGGTGAACCTCACCGGGACGTTGCCCGCGAACGCGAAATCGCCGTTAGCCACGGTGGTAGCGGCGTACTGGATGCAGTTGTCCTTGGACTGCGGGATGCGCTCGAGGCCCTCGGCGGAGTCGGCGACCAGCACGCAGTTGTAGGAGATCGGGCGGGAGGAGAGCTCGACCGGGTTGCCGTCCACCTCAGCGGAGATCAGGATGTGGTCCTTCATGGACGTGTCCTGGTTGGTGGCGGTGAACTTCAGGGCAGCGTCCCCGTTCTCGGAGAGCACCACGGTGACATCCTGCACGGACACAGCGCCATCCTCGGTGAAGGCGGTTGCGCCGTCCACGGCCGCGACCTGGGACGAGGTCTGGGTGATCTGACCTGCAGAGCAGCCAACCAGCGCGAGGGCGGAGGCGGCAACGACGGCCACAAGGGCAACCGGCTTACGGGACTTCACGAGGGTGTCCTCCATCTAGTGGTGAGCGCGCTGGGGCGCGAGCGTGTCTATCTCCGTCACACCCTACTCGCAGCCGCCCCACATTTCCCAGTTTCCGGTGCGTCTGCAGAATCAGGGGGTAAACTTTTGGAGCGGTGTGTAGTGTTGGGTGGTTGTTTAGTGCTGCTGCGCTAGGCGGCCGGGGACTTAAAGGAGAAACGCATGGATTTCAAGGTCGGCGAAGTGGTTGTGTACCCGCACCACGGAGCGGCGCGGATCGCGGATATTGAGCAGCGCGAAATGGGCGGCGAGACGCTCGATTACCTCGTGCTGCAGATCCTGCAGTCCGACCTTGAAGTTCGCGTGCCGGTGAAGAACACCGAGCTGGTTGGCGTTCGCGACGTGGTGAACGAGGAAGGCCTGCAGAAGGTTTTCTCCGTGCTGCGTGAGACCGACGTTGAGGAAGCCGGCAACTGGTCCCGCCGCTACAAGGCCAACCAGGAGCGCCTGGCGTCCGGCGACATTAACAAGGTCGCCGAGGTTGTCCGCGACCTGTGGCGGCGCGACCAGGGCAAGGGCCTTTCCGCTGGTGAGAAGCGCATGCTTGGCAAGGCGCGCCAGATTCTTGTCGGCGAGCTCGCGCTGGCGGAGCCGGTGGATGAAGAGAAGGTCGCCTCCATGGAGTCCGAGATCCAGAGCATCATCGAGGAGCAGATCAAGGCGGGCATCGTCGAGGATCCGCGCGAGTCGCTCGACGACGATGACTTGGACATGGACGACGATCTCTCCTTCGACGACGAGGATGAGGAGTAGTTGCCGGGGGCGCTAGGTGTGCGGGGCGCGCGGAGTGCTGAGCCCGGCGCGCGGCGCGTTGTTGCGGTAGTTGCCGCGGCGGGGAAGGGGACCCGCTTGGGCGCGCCCGTGCCGAAGGCGTATGTTCCGCTTCGCGGGCGCTCGCTGCTTGAGCGTTCCGTGACGGCGATGGAGACGTCGGGGATTGTTGATTCGGTTCTTGTCGTGGTTTCGCCGGAGATGGAGTCGGTTGCGCGTCGGGCTTTGGGCGGGTTTTCGGAGCGGGGCTTTGCGACGTTCGTTCACGGCGGGGCGGAGCGTGCGGATTCTATTTGGGCTGCGTTGCAGGCGGTTTCGGACGAGGACGCGGTGGTGCTGATTCACGATGCGGCACGCGCGTTGACGCCGCCCGGGATGATCGCGCGCGTGGCGCGCGCGGTTTTGGACGGCGCTCCTGCGGTCGTGCCGGTTGTTCCGGTCGCGGACACGATCAAGATTGTTGGGGACGGCGGCTTTGTCGAGGGGACGCCGGATCGTTCTTCGTTGCGAGCGGTGCAGACGCCGCAAGGTTTTGATCTGCGTGCTTTGCGGGAGGCGAACGAAAAGTACTTTGCGCTCGCGGAGTCGGAGCGCGGGTTCGTGGCCACTGACGACGCTTCGTTGATGGAGTGGCACGGCGTTCCGGTTGTGACGGTTCAGGGAGATCCGATGGCGTTCAAGATTACGACGCCGATTGATTTGCGCTTGGCTGCGTCGATCACTGACGAGGCTGAGCCGACTGTGTTTGAGGTTCCCGGAGAGTAGCGCGCGCTGCTGGGTCGCGCCGCGGGGCGGCAGGCGCTGCGGGAGAAGCGCGCTGCAGGGGTAGCGGTTTGTCTTTTCTGAAATGCGCTACATAGAGGATTCGGCGGACATACGTGTGGAAGGCACACATACAGGGCGCATCTTGGGGGCAGCGTCGGAAGCGGAGAGGGTGGGGGAGTGAACCTCGGGTGACCGGAGCTAACTGTATCGTAAGTCCACCCCTCGTTCCGCGGGCCAAATGCCCGGCATCGATTCTGGTGAATGTGGCGGTTAACGGGGAGGTGGGGCGCGGCGATGTGGTGAGCGGATTAACCGTCGTTGTTTCCTTTCCGACTTGTCTGGAGTTCTCATGCACACAACTGGAAAAGCAGCGGTGGCTGCTGCGATCGTCGTAACGCTTGGGCTCGGTGCTGCTGAGCCGGCGCGTGCCGCCGACGTTGACCCCGCGGCGCAGAAGATTTGGGAGGCGATTCAGCCGCCGTCTGAGGCTAACTACGAGGCGGAAGCCGTTGTTGCAACGGTGCGTGAGCGGGTGACTGCGGCGCAGGCGGCGGTCGCGAGTGGGGAGGAGGCTGCGGCGAAGGTTGCGGCTGCGTACAAGGCGTTTGAGTGGGCGGAGGAGCAGCTTAAGCGTCAAGAGGGGAAGGAAGCGGATGAGGCTCGCAAGGAGCTGAAGGAGCTGCGTCGTGAGCTGGATCGTGCGACGGGTAAGCCGGGGAGCTCCGTGAGCACGCCGGTCGCTGTTGTGCTCGGAGTGCTGGCGGTGCTGCTCGCTGGCGGCGCGATCGGGGCGTTCCTGTTGCCGCGGATGCGGTAAGGGCGCGCCGGGCGAACGCTACGTGCAGGACTTGCGCTCTACAGTGGAGCGCATGAGTGAGCAGATGAGCAACCTTCGTGTGGGCAGCGCGTTTGACGCGCACCAGATCCAGGCGGGGAAGGAATGCTGGATCGCGGGCATTCTGCATGAGGGCCAGGACGGGTGCGAGGGGCACTCGGACGGGGATGTGGTGAGTCACGCGATCGTCGACGCGGTGCTCAGCGCGTGCGGGCTGGGGGATCTCGGCAGCTTTGTGGGCGTGGGCCGTCCGGAGTACGACGGTGTGAAGGGTGTGCAGTTGCTGGGGGAGTTGAAAGCACTCGTCGGAAAGCATGGGTTCCTAGTGCTGAACGTTTCGGCGCAGCTGATCGCGCAGACGCCGAAGATGGGGCCGGTGCGGGGGGAATGCGAGCGCGTGCTGAGTGAGGCGCTGGGCGCGCCGGTGAGCATCAGCGCGACGACGACGGACCACATGGGGTTCACGGGCTCGGGCGAGGGTCGTGCGGCGATCGCGACGGCGCTGGTGCAGGTGTAGCGAAGTAAGGTGAACGCTGTGAAGCAAGAGATTTTCGATACTGCGACGAGGTCGCAACGCGAATTCGAACCGGTGCGTCCCGGCCACGTGTCGATGTACGTGTGCGGCGCCACGCCGCAGTCCGCGCCGCACATTGGGCACCTGCGCAGCGGCGTCGCGTTCGACATCGTGCGCCGCTGGTTCTTGGCGCAGGGCTACGACGTGGCGTTTGTTCGCAACGTGACGGACATCGACGACAAGATTTTGACGAAGGCGTCGGAAAACGGGCGCCCCTGGTGGGAGTGGGTGTCCACGTACGAGCGCGAGTTCACGCGCGCGTACAACGTGCTCGGTGTGCTGCCGCCGTCGGTGGAGCCGCGCGCGACCGGGTTTGTTACGCAGATGGTCGACTACATGCAGCGGCTCATCGACAACGGTTACGCGTACGCGGCGAACGGGTCGGTGTACTTCGACGTGCCGGCGTGGGTCGCGGCAGGCGGCGACTACGGGTCGGTGTCGGGGAACCGGGTGGATGAGATGGTCGGCGAGGGTGGCACCGCGGATGGCGGCAGGAGCGCCGCCATCGGAGAAAAGCGCAGCCCCCTCGACTTCGCGCTGTGGAAGGCCGCGAAGCCGGGGGAGCCGCACTGGCCGACACCGTGGGGCGACGGCCGCCCGGGCTGGCACCTGGAGTGCTCGGCGATGAGTACGTGGTACTTGGGCGGCACGTTCGACATCCACGGCGGCGGTCTTGACCTGCAGTTCCCGCACCACGAGAACGAGCAGGCGCAGTCGCACGCGGCGGGCGACGGGTTCGCGAATTTCTGGATGCACAACCACTGGGTCACGATGGCCGGCGAGAAGATGTCGAAGTCGCTGGGCAACGTGCTCTCCATCGACGCGATGCCGGTGCGCCCGGTGGAGCTGCGCTACTACTTGGGCTCCGCGCACTACCGCAGCGTGCTCGAGTACTCGCCGGAGGCGCTCGCGGAGGCGGCGGCCGGCTACCAGCGCATCGAGGACTTTGTGAAGCGCGCCGGGTACCCGGAGCCGACCACGTGGACGGAAGGCTTCGAGGCCGCGATGTGCGACGACTTCGCGGTGCCGCGCGCGCTCGCGGAGATCCACAACGTGGTGCGCGAGGGCAACAAGACCGCGGATCAGGATCGCAAGCGCGAACTCGCTTCGCAGGTGCGGGCGATGGCTGCGGTGTTGGGGATCGATCCGGGGGAATGGCAGGCGTCGGAAAGCAAGGAAGCCCACGGCGCGCTCGACGTCCTGGTGCAGGCGGAGCTTGAGCGGCGCGCGGAGGCGCGCGCGAACAAGGATTGGGCCGACGCGGACGCGGTGCGCGACCGGCTCGCGGCGGCGGGGATTGAGGTCACCGACACGCCCGACGGCCCGAAGTGGGAGATGAAGTAAATGGCGAAACCGTACGAGCGTCCGGATAAGCAGAAGAAGAACAAGAAGGGCGCGACGAAGGGCTCCGGTGGCCAGCGCCGCCGCGGCCTGGAGGGCAAGGGCGCGACCCCGCGCGCGGAGGATCGCGTGTACCACGCGGCGCACAAGCGGAAGCTGGAGCGGCAGCGTCGTGACCAGGGTCGGCACGAGCGCGAGCAGGCGGATCTGGTGGTGGGCCGCAACCCCGTCGTGGAGTGCTTGCATGCGAAGGTTCCGGCGGAGGCGCTGTACGTGGCGCTGGGCACGGGTCACGACGATCGCCTGAGCGAAGCCGTCACCCTCGCCCACTCGAAGGGTCTGCCGGTGCACGAGGTGCCGCGCCAGCAGCTCGACGACATGACCGGCAACGGCATGCACCAGGGCATCGGCCTGAAGATTCAGCCGTACAAGTACGCGGACGTATTCGACCTGATCGGGTCCGTCGACGGGCCGGGGATGTTCGTGGTGCTGGACAACATCACGGATCCGCGCAACCTGGGCGCGGTGATCCGCTCGACGGCGGCGTTCGGCGGCCACGGCGTGATCATTCCGGAGCGCAGGTCGGCGCAGGTCACGGGTGTTGCGTGGCGAACGTCGGCAGGCACGGCGGCGCGGCTGCCGGTGGCCAAAGTGGTCAACATCTCGCGCACGCTGAAGGAGTTCAAGGACAACGGCTACATGGTCGTGGGCCTCGACGCGGGCGGCGAGCACACGCTGGATACTTTCGACGGCGCGAAGGACCCTGTCGTCATCGTCGTCGGGTCCGAGGGCAAGGGCATTTCACGCCTCGTGCGCGAGAACTGCGACGTGATCATGTCCGTGCCGATGGTGGACTGGGTCGAGTCGCTCAACGCCTCCGTCGCGGCGGGTGTGGTGCTCAGCGAGTTCGCGCGGCAGCGTCGTCTAGAAACTGCGTAAGCAGTTCCGCGCCGGTGGTCGCGGTGGTGCCGGGGCCGAGGCGCGGATCCAACTGCTTGCCGACGGGCACCATGTGACCCATTTTGTACACAGTGACCAGGCGTACGGGGTTCGCGCCGTGCCAGGTTTGGACGCGGTAGCCGCCGTGGTCTTCGGCGCTGTGGCTGTCGGTGTAGTCGTCGCAGCCGTTGAGCTGGGCGAACGTCTCGGCTGAGTTCTGGGCGGAGCGGGCAGTACCGCGGTTGTCGTTGCCGATGCCGCTCTCGCCGCCCTCGTACGGCACGAGCGGGTCCGCGGTTCCCTGCACGCTGAGGATCGGGGTGGGGGTGTACTCGCCTTGGGGTTGGATGAGGTTGTCGTCGGTAGGCAAGGGTGCGCCGAAGAGGGCGACGGCGCGGAACTGGTAACGAGCGTCGAAAAGCATGCGTATCAGCATCTGGCCGCCGTTGGAAAAGCCGCAGCCGATCGCGCGCGGGTGCGGCTCGAGGAGCGCGCTGAGGAAGGCGACGTCGTCGATGCCGAGCGTGCGCGCGCTTTCGCGGAAGCCGACGCGCATGTCGTTGAAGTGGCGGCCGACGCCGTCCGGGTAGATCACGCGGCCGAGCTGCTCGAACTGGCGGTCCGTGAAGTTGCGCGCGACGCTGCCGCTCTGGCGCGAGCCGTGGAGGAAGAGGATGGTTTCGGCTTGGTTGGCGGGCGCGGGGGTTTCGGGGGCGGGGGTTTCGAGCCAGGTGCGCGTGCGGCCGTCGATCTCCATGCTGTGCTTCACCGGGCAGATACTATGCGGGTATGCCATCGCTCGCTTCGATCGCCGCGGAGCTCGGCGTGTCCCGCACGACGGTGTCCAACGCGTACAACCACCCCGACCAATTGTCCGCTGAGCTGCGCGAACGCATCCTCGCCGCCGCCGAGCGCGCCGGGTACTCGGGGCCGGATCCGATGGCGCGGTCCCTGCGCACGCAGCGCACAGGCGCGATCGGGGTGGTGCTCACCGAGGCGCTCTCGTTCGCGTTCGAGGACCGCGCGTCCGTCGACTTCCTCGCCGGTTTGTCCAGCGTGCCGGACTATTCGCTCACGCTGATCCCCGCGGGCGCGAGTGTGCACGACGCGATCGTCGACGGCATCGTCGTCTATTCCGTCGCCGATTCCGACCCCCAGCTTCTCGACGCCCGCGCCCGCGGCCTGCCGTTGGTCGTCTGCGACCAGCCCAAGGCCTTGGACGTCCCCTTCGTGGGCATTGACGACTACGCCGCCGCCCGCTCCAGCGCCCAATTGCTTATCGACGCAGGTCATACCCGCATCGGCATCCTCGCCAAACGCATGTTTTCCGCGCCGTTCAACGGGGTGGTTGGTTCGGGCGGCGGGGTTGGGGGCGTGGGCGGTGGGGTTGGGGGCGTGGGCGCGGCCGCGCCAGGCGGCACCGAGGTCGCCGCAGCCGACCTCGACGTTCAGCGCGAGCGCGTCCAGGGCGCGTTGGACGTTTTCGCGGAGGCCGGCATCGGGCCGGTGCCCGTGGTGACCCGCCACCTCAACGACGCCGACTCCGCCGCCGACGGCGCCCGCGAACTGCTCGGCCTGTTCCCCGACCTGACCGCCGTGTTCTGCACCACCGACTCGATGGCGCTCGGCGTCGTGGCCGCGTTCGGCGAGCGAGTTGTGGGCGTTGGGGCTGGTGTGTCGGGCGCTGGTGGGGCGGGGTCTGGCGCTGGTGGGCCGCTCTCCCTCGTGGGTTTCGACGGCATCGACGAAGCCCTCCACCGCGGCATCACCACCGTTATTCAGCCGAACCGTCAGAAAGGCGAGGAGGCCGCCATGCTGCTGCGGTCGCTCATGGAAAGGGCTGGTGAGAGCGGTGGTGCCAGCGCGTCGGTCGATCGGCCTGTAGGCCAACCCGCCCAGATCATCCTCGAGACCGAGATTTCCCCCGGCCGCACCGTGGCACCGCCGGTTTAAGGCGTGCTGGACTGGCGCGCTGATCCCGGTTGACCGGCGGATTACGTTTCGCCTGGTCAGCGGCCCGCCGGTGGGGTCCTTGCTTAGGGGCATACCCGCAGGTCAGTTCCGGGGCAGGTGTTTAGGGGCGTAACAGCTGGTCAGATACTTATTGGACAGTAGTCCTCGAAAAACTGAATAAAAATGTTACCTGCATGTATGCCCCTAAATACCTGCCTCTAAATACCTGCCCCTAAACATATGCCCCTGAACACCTGCCCCGGAGCGTCTCTCCCCGGCAGTGGGCGAGCTGAGGTCGATCAGCGACCGGGTTGGGTACTGCCCGGTGAGGTGCCAAACTGTACCCCCATAGTCAGACCCCAATAGTGGCGGGTTTTTAGGGGGCGGTGTCATGCGGTGTTTGCGCCACGTTTGAATACTTCGTGGAGTATCTCACGTGGGGTTGCGCCGTTGAGGATTTGGCGGGGTGTTTCATTGAGCTCGTTTTGCACCCAGGCCACGTG
>NZ_JAMFTQ010000021.1 GCF_024160105.1 Corynebacterium stercoris | reverse complement strand
GCGGGGCGTTGTCGGTCGCGCTGACTCGAACTAAGTTACACACCCCACCCACACAACACAAACCCCCAGCACAACCCCACAAACCACACACCAACAAACACACAAACAAACGTCGAAAAGCGTTAGAGTCCGAGTGCGGATTCGCCGCGCCGGAGGTTGCCCCGGCCGCTGACGTAGCGCCAGAGAAGAACCACGGCGATGAGCAGCGCGATACCGCCCTGGATGCCGCCGAGGATCGCGTACTCGCCGAGGGCGAAGGGTTCGCGGGGGTCCATCGGGTAGCGCAGCGGAATCCAGAAGCTAAGTAACGCGACGGGGACGAGCCAATCCCAGCTGGCGGTACCAGCGAGCGCGAGGAGGGACGCGACGATGCCCATCAGCGCGGCGAAGCAGATCGCCTGGACGGGAGAGGCTGGGACCTCGACGAATCGGCTGATGATGGCGGCGACGGCGGAGCCGGAGATCGCGAAGAGGGCGCTCGCCGCGAGAACCACGCTGACGCTGGTAGTGAGCCACTGCTTGCGCGGAAGGCCGAGGGCTTGCCACGTTTGGGCGCGCATCTCGGAGCCACCGGATACGCGGGCCCAGAGGACTAGCGCCGGCACGGTGGAGAGTAAGGCGCCGAGGAAGCTGGTGTCGATAAAGACGGACAGCGGCATCAGCAGGCCGGTGAGGGCGCCAGCGACGAGGGCCCAGATGAGGTTGCGGCGCCAGAAGAGGGTGAACGGGGTATCGCGGAGCGGGGCGCGGCCGGACTCCTCCCCCACGATCGCGGCGGGGCTCTGCGGGCGGGTGCTGTCGTTGGGCAGGCACACAAAGAAGAGGAGCAGCCCCACGGCAATTGCGATACCTGCGCCAGCCGCGCCGATCCAGTTCGGGTTGTAAGCCAGACAGGCCACGGCTGGGATGAGTACTGCAGGGACCAGCGCATACGCGAGGAGCTGCGAGGCGCGCGCCCGGTTCATGCCGAGGGCCTGCAGCGCCCCGGGCTCGGGGAACAGTGCGTAGAAGAACACGGGCACTGTTATGAACGTGGACACTGCGGCTGTCCACGGACTCACTAAAGGTCCGGCGAGGATGAAGAGCACGCCGAAGAACAGCAGCGTGAGCACCCGGGACTTCGGGCCGGCCTTGAACTGCTGCCAGAAGAAGCCGGGGCCGAGATGGGTCATGCGGGTCGCCATGGTTCTAGGACACCTCCAGGTAGGCCTCGATAACGTCGTCGAGGCCGGCGGGGCGCACGCGGGTGCCGGCGCCTAGGCCGGATTCGAGCGAGGCGGGGATGAGGGCGTGGGTGCCGGCATCCGAACGTCGGAAAGCAAGGGCTCCGTCGAGCTCGCCGGTGCCGGACGCGACGAGGAAGCTGTCGGCGTCCTCGGCGTTGATGTGGCGGGCGATGCGGCCGTCGCGGCCGAGGATGATCGCGGTGTCGAGGATCTTGGCGGCGTCCTCGATGTGGTGCGTG
Source organism: Corynebacterium stercoris (assembly GCF_024160105.1). Lineage (GTDB taxonomy): Bacteria > Actinomycetota > Actinomycetes > Mycobacteriales > Mycobacteriaceae > Corynebacterium > Corynebacterium stercoris. The sequence continues at coordinate 33,811 of NZ_JAMFTQ010000021.1, read as the reverse complement.
GCCATGATGATGGTGCGGCCGGAATCGCCCAGATTGAGCAGATGACGGTAAAACACCTGGGTGTTGTGGGTGTCGAGGCCGACGTAGGGTTCGTCGAGAAGCGTGAGCTCAGCGCCGGACGCGAGGCCGACCACGATGCCGGTCATGGCGCGCTGGCCGCGGGACAGGTTGCCGTAGGTGGCGCTGGCGGCCTCGCCGAGCGTGAAGTCGGCGAGCAGCTCGTCGGCAAGCGTGCGGTCCCAGTTGGGGTAGCGCATGGATGCGGCGGCGAGGATGTCGCGCAGCTTCCACGACGTCGGGTACGCGACATCGACGCCGGTCAGCGCGGTGCGGTCCATCGCCGCGGCGTTGTCGAAGGGCGCGTCGCCGAAGACGGCGATCTCGCCGCCGGAAGGCTTGAGCTGCCCGGCGATGATGCTCAGCAGCGTGGATTTACCGACGCCGTTGCGGCCCAGCAGGCCGTGGATGCCGCCCGGCGCGAGCTCGAAGTCGACGCCGCTGAGCACGGCCTTCTTGCCGAAGCTGCGCTGCAAGCCGCGCGCGGAAACGATCTGGTTCATTGGTACATGCCTCTACTTTCTGCGACACGGTCGATAAGGGTGTGGAGGTCCTCGCGCGCGTAGCCGAGGTGCAGGGCTTCGTCGATGAGCGGGGCGATGAAGGCGCCGGCAAATGCTTCCCGACGATTGCGAAGAATCCGCGCCCGCGCCCCCTCCGTGACGAACATGCCGAGGCCGCGGCGTTTTTCGAGCACCCCGGCGTCGACAAGCAGGGTCAAGCCCTTGCGTGCTGTCGCCGGGTTGATCTCGTGGAACTCCGCGAGCTGGTTGGTCGACGGGGCTTGCTGTCCGGGCTCGAGCGCGCCATCGATAATGAGGTCCTCGATGAAGCGGGCGATCTGGACAAACAGCGGCTCCGCATCAGAGTTCATGGCCTGGACCTCCTTTCCGCTCCGTTGGTTAGTTACTGCAGTAACTAACTGTCTAACAGGTTTGCAGGGTGGGCGCAAGAGTGAATTTCCGTACACTGGTTGCCATCTAGACCCTCCCGAGGGCGCAGAAAACGAAAATTAGCAACGAAAAGAATCGGAATTTAGGAGCCATGCTTGAACGCACAGTGGTGTTCGTGGACACGTCGTACCTGCTCGCGAGCTTTTACAACTCGTGGGAGATCGGCGCCCGCGCACAGTTAGAAATTGACCTCCCCGAGGTGGTGGCCACCCTCGGGAACATGATTACCCAGCAACTCAACCAACCCGTTCACCGCCAGTTCTGGTACGACGGCATCCCCGACTCGGGCCCCCACCGCTACCAGCGCGCGCTCCGCGCGTGCGCGGGCGTGCAGCTGCGCACGGGGCAGCTCATCGAGTGGGGCGAGCGCCGCACCCAGAAGGGCGTGGACACCCGCCTTGTCGCCGACCTGGTGCTCAACGCCACGCGCGGCCAGTTCAGCGATTTTGTCCTCGTCTCCGGCGACGCGGACATGATCCCGGGCGTGCAAGAAGCCGCCGACATGGGCATTCGCGTCCACCTCTACGGCTTCGGATGGGACTCCATGTCCTCCGCCCTGCGCCACGCCTGCGACACGACGACCATCATTGACCCCCGCGAGGACTTCTCGGACGCCATGCAACTGCAGGTCCTCGAAGGCCCGCTGCCGCCGACAATCCGGGAGCGCCCGCTTTCCGACGCCGAACCTGTCGACCAAGACCAGGGTCCCACCGCCGTGCCGGGGTACGGGCCGGAGCCGCTTCGCGCGCCTGACGACGACAGCGATGAGGCCAACCCCCGCAGCGCCAGCCACGACGATGACGACGACGGCGGCACCGGCTTCCAGCAGCTTGACGGCCTGGAGCACCTCAAGGTGTTCGGCGCCCGTGCCGCTGCGCAGCAGGCCGAGCGCGCGGAGGCTTCGCGTGGGGAGGCTGCTGGTGAGGCTGGGCGCGAGGCTGGGCGCGAGGCCGGGCCGGTGAAGCCTGCGGCTGGCGGGGCTGCTGGCGATCAGGCTGCTGGCGATCAGGCTGCGGGCGGGGCCGACGCCAGCGCCAAGCATGATCCGGAGTGCGCCGAGTGCGAGACCGATTCTCACGAGGTAAGGGACATCCCGACGCCGTCTCCGGCGATGGTGGCGGAAGCTGCGCGTCGGCAAGCGCAAGCCCCAGCCCAGGGCCCGGTGACGGGCACCGTGCGCTCCGACCAGCGCACACACTCCCCCGCCGCGCCGGAGCTCGACGAGCCGTCTGAGGCGCAGGTCGAGGCGAACAACGAGTCCAACCAGCCGGGCAACCAACAGCTTTCCAACCCGGAGGCTGCGGATGTGCCGAAGCCGGGCCCCAAGCCCACGCCGAAGCCGTCCATGATGGCGCCGCGCCGCAAGCTGCGCTCGCGCTACGTGCCGCTGCCGGAAGAGGTGTGGTCCTCTGCCGGGTTCCAGACGCCTTACGACGTCGGCCAGCAGTACGCCGCCTGGTGGTACGAGAACGCCGCCTCCTCCGAGCAGCGCGACAAGGCGCACATGCTCTCCGGCGGCGGCCTGCCCCCGGAGATCGACCGCCCGCTGCTGCAGTTCGCGTGCGAGACACTGCACGAGTACACCCTGTCTGAAGCGCAGCGCGTGAACCTGCGCGACGGTTTCCACTCCGGCATCCGCGGTGTGCTGATCAATATCCACCGCGGGTAGGTGGGGCGAGCCGGGTACTGCGGGGCGGTCGGTCGCAGGGCCGCCCGAACGCTGACAGCTCCACTTAGGGTGACCTAAATGGAGCTGTCAGCGGGTGGAGCCATCAGCGTCAGCGCTCTGACCTGCGCATTTACATTCGACACGCGACCACGAACGCCTTGACAGCTCCACCCCCTGGAGCTCTCAACGAAAAGCGGGGCTGGCTGTGGCCATTATCCAGCCACAACGAGCCCCGCTCACGCGTTCCGTGGCTAGCGCCGGCCGGACTCCTCGGTGTCGTCCTCCTCGACGATGTCGGCGTCTACGGCGTCGGCGTCGTTGTCTTCGGCGAGGTAGGCCTCGGCGTCCGCGAGGATGTCGTCGTCGGACTTCGCGCCAGCACCAGCAGCCCCAGCAGCAGCGCCAGCACCTGCCGCGCCTGCGGTGACAGCACCAGCAGCACCGGCATCTTCGCCCTTGCCGGCCTCGAGCTCACCGGCCATGGAGGCGCGGATCTCGTCGAGGCGGCTCGAGGCGGCGATGTCGGTGCCGGCGGACTCGATCTCAGCCATGCGGTCGGTCATGGAGTTCTTGGCGATCTCCTGCGCACCGAGGGCATCGGCGTAGCGGCGCTCGATCTTGTCGCGGACGCTGTCGAGCGTCGGCACGCTGTCGTCCCCGCCGAACTGATTGATGGTGTCCATCGTGCGGGTAGTCTGCTCCTGCATCTTCGCCTGGTTGAGCTGGGACTCCAGCTGGGAGACCTGCTGCAGCTGCTCCTGGAGGCGAGCCTCGGACTGCTGCTGCTGAGCCTGCGCCTCGCGGGCGGCATGCTCGGCGGCGGCGTGGGCCTCCTTGGTCTGGGCGAGCTCGTTCTCCACGGACACGAGCTGGGATGCGAGCACCTCCGCTGTGGCGTTGTACTGCTGCGCCTTCTCGGCGTCGCCGGCGGCGGCGGCCTTGTCGGCGGCCTGCAGGGCGGTGCGGGTCTTCGTCTGCAGGTCAGCCTGGGACTGGATGAGTCGCTCCAGCTTCATCTCCAGCTGGTTGCGGTTGCCGATGATCTGCGCCGCGTGCTGGGAAATCTCCTGGTGGTTCTTCTTCGCCTGGGCAACGGCCTGCTGGATCTGCACCCGCGGATCAGCGTTCTGATCAATCTTGGAGTCGAAGGACTGCATGAGGTAGTTCCAGCCCTTAGAGAACGGGTTCGCCATGGTCGTAATCACCTTTCGTGGTTCGCTCAGTGTCCCCGCCAAGTGTACGCACGAAAAAAGCGCTGGGACCGGCCCAGCGCTTGAATTCGGTGCAGCGTCAGCTACTTTGCGTCGTTCTCAAGGTCGTCTTCAAAATCCTCGGCGAACCCGTCCTCAGCGTCGGCCATCTGCGCCTGCTGCTCAGCGAGTTGGCGGTGGACCTCCTCCATATCCAGGTCCTTGACCTGGCCGATGAGGTCGTCGAACGCGGCCGGCGGCAGTGCGCCTGCGTTGCGGAACACCAGGATGCCGTCGCGGAAGGCCATCAGCGTCGGGATCGCCTGGATCTCCAGCGCAGCGGCGAGCTGCTGGTTCGCCTCGGTGTCCAGCTTGGCGAAAGTCACGTCGGTGTGCTTCTCCGACGCTGCCTCGTACGTCGGGGCGAACTGGCGGCACGGGCCGCACCAGGACGCCCACGCGTCGACGAAAACAATGCCGTCCTGGGTGACGGTCTGCTCGAAAGTGTCCTCGGTGACGTCAATCGTGCTCATGGAAATAGCTCCTTAAAGTTCGTTTCGTTGTCTGTGGTGTCCAACCGTACCAGCGCCCGGGAGATTCCCACCGGGCCCAAACGTGCACGTAGCGCGCTGCCTCCCCGCGGGTCTAGGGTGGGGCACACCGGGCGGGCGCACCAAGGGCCCGCCGCTTTACGACGATTGGAAGGAATACCCATGGCTACAAAAGAGTTTGCAGTAGATGGAATGACCTGCGGCCACTGTGAGCTGAGCGTGAAGGAGGAGATCGGCGAGATCGCCGGTGTCACCGACGTCACCGCGGACCACACCACCGGCAAGGTCACCGTCGCCGGCGAAGGCTTCAGCGACGAGGACGTTGCCAAGGCTGTGGCCGAGGCCGGCTACAAGGTGGTCTAAACAGCCACACCGCAACACCCTGGTCTCAAGGAGGGACCTTTCATGACTGCACCCGAAACCCCCACTGCCCTCCAGCACATTGAGCTTGGGGTGACGGGCATGACGTGTACGTCGTGCTCGTCTCGGGTGCAGCGCAAGCTGAACAAGATGGACGGAGTGGAAGCCTCCGTCAACTTCTCCACCGAGACGGCCACGGTGGACTACGACCCCGAGAAGGCCACCCCGGATGAGCTCATCGACATTGTGCGCGGGGCTGGGTACGACGCGTTCCAGCTCGCCCACGAGGGCCAGCCGGACAACGCGGAGGGGCAGGAAGCTGGCGGCTCTCAGCAGGCGTCGATAAGCGATGCCCGCGAAGCCGAGGCCGAGCGCCTGAAGCGGACGACGATCTGGGCGGCGCTGGTGTCTCTGCCGGTGACGCTGGTGTCCATGATTCCGGCGTGGCAGTTCACGTACTGGCAGTGGGCGGCGTTTGCCGCGACGACGCTGGTGTATTTCGCCGCCGGCTCCGTGTTCCACCGCGCCGCGCTGACGAACTTGCGCCACGGCAGCTTCACCATGGACACACTGATTTCCCTGGGCACAACCGCGGCCTACGTGTGGTCCATCTACGCGCTGTTTTTCGGCAACGCGGGCGAGACCAGCATGGTCATGGAGATGAGCCTGAACCCGGCGCAGGCGGGCATGGACGAGATTTACCTCGAAACCGTGTGTGTGGTGATCACGTTCCTGCTGCTCGGCAGGTGGTTTGAGACGAAGGCGAAGGGTCAGAGCTCGGAGGCGCTGCGCGAGCTTCTGGACATGGGCGCAAAGGACGCGGCGGTGCTGCGCGACGGCAAAGAGGTGCGCGTCCCGATTGCGCAGGTCGTGGTCGGCGACCGCTTCGTGGTGCGCCCGGGCGAAAAGGTGGCGACGGACGGCCGCGTCGTCTCCGGCCACTCCGCGATCGATGCGTCGATGCTCACCGGCGAGTCCGTGCCCGTCGAGGTCGCTGAAGGCGACTCGGTCACCGGCGCGACGCTGAACACCTCCGGCCGCATCGTCGTCGAGGCGACCCGCGTCGGCTCGGACACGACGCTGGCGCAGATGGGCAAGCTGGTGCGCGACGCGCAGTCCGGCCAGGCCCCGGTGCAGCGCCTCGTGGACCGCATCGCGCAGGTCTTCGTGCCGACGGTCATCGGCATTTCCCTGCTCACGCTCATCGTGCATCTCGCCATCGGCCACGGCGTCGCGCACGCGTTCACCGCAGCGGTGGCGGTGCTCATCATCGCCTGCCCGTGCGCGCTCGGCTTGGCCACCCCGACCGCGATCCTGGTCGGCACCGGCCGCGGCGCCCAGATGGGCCTGCTGATCAAGGGCCCCGAGGTGCTTGAATCGACCCGCCAGGTGGACACGATTGTGCTGGACAAGACCGGCACCGTCACCAGCGGCGAGATGCAGGTCATCGCGGTCACGCCTGCCGACGGCTGGACTGCGGAGGGTGTGCACGCGGTTGCTGCGAGCGTCGAGAAGCAGTCTGAGCACCCCATCGCGCGCGCCATCGCCGCCGGGGTGGACGCGCCCGAGGCCACCGACTTCGAAAACGAGCCGGGCATCGGGGCGAAGGCGCTTGTCGACGGCGCGTTGGTGCGCGTCGGCCGCCCGCAGACCGAGCTGGGTGCGCTGCGCCAGGCCTTCGATGACGCGGAAGCCGCCGGCGGCACCGCCGTGGCTGTCGAGGTGGACGGCAAGGCCGCGGGCGTGATCGCCGTGCGCGACACCGTGAAGGAAGATTCCGCAGCAGCCATCGCGCGCCTGAAGGAGCTGGGCCTGCGCCCGCACCTACTGACCGGCGACAACGAGGGTGCCGCCCTGGCGACCGCCCGCGAAGTGGGCATTGACCCCGCCGACGTCACCGCCGGCGTGCTGCCGGAGGACAAGGTGGACGTGGTGCAGGCGCTCAAGGATCAGGGCCGCAACGTGGCGATGGTCGGCGACGGCGTGAACGATGCCGCCGCGCTCGCCACCGCGGACCTCGGCATGGCGATGGGCGCGGGTTCCGACGTCGCCATCGAGGCCTCCGACATCACCCTCATGCACGACAGGCTGGGCTCCGCCGTCGACGCGATCCGACTGTCGCGCAAGACCCTGAAAACCATCAAGGGCAACCTGTTCTGGGCCTTTGCATACAACGTCATCCTGATTCCGGTCGCGGCGATTGGCCTGCTCAACCCGATGTTGGCTGGCATCGCGATGGCGTTCTCCAGTGTGTTCGTCGTCACAAACTCCCTGAGGCTGCGGGGCTTTCAGGCAGAATTTGCCGGGTGACAACGCCTGAACTGACTCGCACTGAGCGCCTCGACCGCCTGCCGGTCACCCCGAAACACAAGCGCCTCCTGCTCGGCTCCGGTGTCGGCTGGGCCCTGGATGCCATGGACATCGGCCTGGTGTCCTTCATCATCGCCGCGCTTGCGGTGCACTGGGAGCTGGATAAGTCCACCACTTCCTGGATCGCCTCCGTCGGCTTCATCGGCATGGCAATCGGCGCCTCGCTGGCGGGTCTGCTGGCGGACAAGATCGGCCGCCGCCAGGTCTTCGCCGTTACGTTGTTGATCTACGGCCTGGCCACCGGTGCTTCCGCGCTGGCCACCTCGGTGGGCATGCTCATGGTGTTCCGCTTCATCGTGGGCCTGGGCCTCGGCGGCGAGCTGCCCGTCGCGTCCACGCTGGTCAGCGAGTTCTCGCCGCGCAAGGTGCGCGGCCGCATGGTGGTCATCCTCGAGGCGTTTTGGGCTGTCGGCTGGATCCTCGCCGCGATCATCGGCACGTTCGTCGTCGCGCAGAGCGAGAACGGCTGGCGCTGGGGTCTCGCCCTCGGCGCGGTGCCGGCCCTCTACGCCATTTACGTGCGCATGGGCTTGCCGGAGTCCGTCAGGTTCTTGGAATCGAAGGGCCGCCACGAGGAGGCCGAGAAGATTGTCCAGTCCTTCGAGGCAGAGGCCGACCCCGCGGAGTACGACACCGCCGTGCCCGTCCAGGAGAAGGAGATCCGCGGCGGTATCTGGGGACCCGACCTGCGCGCCCGCACGGCCGCATTCTGGATTGTGTGGTTCTGCGTCTCGCTGGCGTACTACGGCGCGTTCATCTGGATCCCCTCGCTGCTCGTGGCCCAGGGCTTCACACTGGTGCGCTCCTTCAGCTTCACCTTGATCATCACGCTCGCCCAGCTGCCGGGCTACGCCGCGGCCGCCTGGCTCATCGAGGTGTGGGGCCGCCGCATGACGCTCTCGGTGTTCCTGGGCGGCTCCGCCGTGTCGGCTCTGCTCTACGGCATGGCCACCGCGGAGTGGCAGATCATCGCCGCCGGCTGCCTGCTCTCCTTCTTCAACCTCGGTGCGTGGGGCGCCCTCTACGCCATCGGCCCGGAGCTCTACCCCACCGCAATCCGCGCGACCGGCACCGGCGCGGGCGCCTCCTTCGGCCGCATTGGGTCGATCCTGGCGCCGCTCATCGTGCCGCCGGTGCTGGCCTTCGGCGGCAACATCGCCGTCTTCAGCGTCTTCGCGGTAGCGTTTGCTTTGGCCTGCGTGGCCGCATTTACCCTCCCCGAGCAGAAAGGTGTGGCGCTGGCGTAGGGGCTGGCGCGTGCGATTATGGGCCCACTCGGTTACGTTCTGCTGCAGGGCATCGGCGCCATCGTCGGCGTTGTGGTGCTGTGGCTCGTCGCGAAGCGAAAGCTCGGGTTCCGCTGGGCTGCCCTCGGGTGGGGCGCGCTGGCTTTTCCGCTCTCCCAACTCGCACGAGTCGCGGTCATCTCACCACTCAATGCTGGCTTTGAGCGGTTCTTGGAACCGTCCGTCGCGGTTACCGCGGTCACCGTGGTGCTCGTGCTCTCTTCCGGCCTGTTCGAGGAAAGCGCCCGCTGGGTGGTCATGCGCTACTGGGCGAAGGGGGTGCGCTCCTGGCGCGAGGGCGTCGGCTTCGGCCTCGGCCACGGCGGCATCGAAGCCATCCTGCTCATGGGCAACGCGATGGTGAGCAACGTCGCGATGCTGCAGTTCGGTGACGTCGTCCGCGAGCAGGTGGCGAGAACTGGGGACACCAAGGCACTCGAAGCGCTGGACAGCCAAGTCGAGCTCCTCAACACCATCGGGTTCACCTTGGTTGCGATGGGCTGGTACGAACGCATCCTCGCCATCATCTTCCACGTGGCCATGTCGGTGCTCATCCTGCGCGCTGTCCGCGAGCGGAAGTGGCAGCTGTGGCTGCTGGCCGTGCTGCTCCACATCGCGTTCAACACTGTGGCGGTCACGCTCGCCCCGGTCAGCTACACCGCGCTGTACATCGCGCTGACGGCGTTCACCGCCGTCGTCGTGTGGGCGCTTGCTGCCGGGCCGCTCGCGCGGAGGGCGGTCGATGGTTCGCGTGACGTTGCAGGGCTTCCTGCGAACGTCGGAAAGCAAATGCCCTAGCCCCGCGCCATGTTGACGAAGCGCGAGTAGTGCAACTGGTGCGCCACCGGGATGGTGTCGATGGGGCCGCCGCGGTGCTTCGCCACGATGATGTCTGCCTCGCCCGCGCGCTCGTCGTCACGGTCCTGGGAATCCGGGCGGTAAAGCAGAAACACCATGTCGGCGTCCTGTTCCAGGGAGCCTGATTCACGCAGGTCAGCCAGCTGAGGCTTTTTGTCCGTACGGGCTTCAGGGCCACGGTTCAGCTGCGAGATCGCGATCACCGGCACCTCGAGCTCCTTCGCCAAAAGCTTCAGGTGGCGGGAGAACTCGGAAACCTCTTGCTGGCGGGATTCGACCTTCTTGCCGGAGCTCATCAGCTGCAGGTAGTCCAGCACGATGAGGTCGAGGCCGTGCTGGCGCTTGAGGTTTCGCGCCTTGGTGCGGATTTCCATCATCGTGAGGTTCGGGGAATCGTCGATGAACAGCGGCGCATCCTGGATCTCGGTGAGGCGCTTCGTCAGCTTCTCCCAGTCGCGCTCCTCCATCTGGCCGGAACGCATCGAGGACAGCTTGATCTCGGTTTCGGCCGAAAGCAGACGCATGATGATTTCCGACGCACTCATCTCCAGCGAGAAGATCACCGACGTCTTGCCGTGGTGGATGGAGCAGGAGCGCATGAAGTCCAGCGCCAGCGTTGACTTTCCCACGCCCGGGCGGGCCGCGATGATCACCATCTGGCCGGCGTGGAGTCCGTTCGTGAGGTTGTCGAGGTCGATGAAGCCCGTCGGCACGCCCTGGTCCAGCGCGCCGCCGGCTGCGATCTGGGTCAGTTCGTCGATCGTCGGCTTCAGCAGGTCCGACAGCGAGCGGTAGTCCTGGCCGGACTCCTTTTTGGCGATGCTGAAGACTTCCTGCTGAGCCATGTCGACGAGCGCCTCGACCTCCATGCCGTCCTCGCCCTCGTAGCCGAGTTGCACGACGTGGGTGCCGGCGTTGACCAGCTGCCGCAGAATCGACTTCTCGGCGACGATGTCCGCGTAGTACATCGCGTTCGCGGCCGTCGGCACTTCGGAGATCAGCGTGTGCAGGTACACCGCGCCGCCGACGCGCTCGAGCTGGTTCCGACGATCGAGACGACCCGACAAAATCAGCACGTCGATCTCGCTCGCGTCCGAGTACAGATCCACGATCGCGCGGAAAATCATCTGGTGCGACGGGTAGTAGAAGTCCTCCTCCTTGAGGCGCTCCACGATGTCCACCACCACGTCCTGGTTGAGCATCATCGCGCCCAGCACCGAACGCTCCGCGCGCTCGTCGTGGGGCGGCTGGCGGTACTCGCTCAAGTCGCCGCGGTCCCGGTTGAAGTTGGCGCGGCGCGTGCTACCGCCGCGGGATCCACGCGAGCCACCCTGGCCGCCGTAATCGGGCTCGTCGCCGAAGCTGTCGGCCGGCTCGGGCGGCAGGACGTAATCGTCGAAACTCTCGTTCGCAGGCATGGGCTCCCCTTCCACGTGTCGCGCCTAACCCTACCCCGCGCAGCCCCTGCTGCGGACCCGCCGGGGAAGTTATCCACAGGCCCTGTGGATAGAACTTCCGCTTCCCGACGACTTCTTCACACCCACCCATTCATCCCTGTGGACAACTTGTGGAGAAGCCGCGTTTGACCCGCAGGGAAGACTGGTGTTTGCCCAGTTCAGACATGTTGTATTCAGGCGCACTTAGTAACGGAGAAGTGTGGGGAAATCCTCTGAGCTGGGCGCTTGACATTGGTCCCCCAAGCCTCTAGGCGGCCCCCTGAATGCCCTGAGCAGGCGTTCTTATTCTTTACTTATCCACAGGGGCTGTGTGTATTCCCCAGGCCCAGCCCGCTCGAAAAAACTTCCCCATTTGTACGAAAGCCATGCCGACGACGCAGGTCGCGAGATTGCTCCCGGGATTGTTACGACCCCGCCCCCCGGACCGACCGAGCTGGTCTTTAGCGGCGGGACTTAACGATGCCGCGCCCCACCATGAAGATGCCCGCGATCCAGCTCACGGCTGCCGTGAGGTACGAAATGGACCCCCAGGCATACTTCACGGCGAGGAAACCCAGCAGGAAGACAATGACGCCGAGGATGATGTCGGCCTGGCCGGTGGTGTTCGTGTTCATGGCCACTAAGTCTACGGAGAACATGAGAAAACGGCGCGGGCCGCGGAGCTCCTCACAAGCTCCTCGTGCAACCCGCGCCGTTTTCAAGCGCTGTTGTCGTTGGATCGCGGTTTATTAAACGCGATCGTCGTTAAGCGGTTACGCGCTCACGACCTCGAAGTTCACCTTGCCCTCCACGTCGTCGTGGAGGTTGACCTTGACCTGGTAGCCGCCGGTCTTGGTAACAAGACCCTTCGGCACGTTGATGCGGCGCTTGTCCAGGGACGGGCCGCCGGCAGCCTTGACGGCGTCGGCGATGTCGGCCGGCTTCACAGAGCCGAACAGCTTGCCGGACTCGGAGGTGCGCACGGGCACCTTCACACCGGTGAGCTGGTCGAGCTGGTCGCGCAGCTCCTTGGCGTGCGCGAGGTCGCGCACCTGGCGGTCAGCCTGAGCGCGCTGAATGTCTTCGATCTGCTTCTCTGCGCCGCGGGTAGCCGGGATGGCGAGGCCGCGCGGGAGGAGAAGGTTGCGTCCGTAGCCGTCCTTGACCTCGACGATGTCGCCGGGCTCTCCAAGGTTCTCAACGGCAGCGGTGAGGATCAGCTTCATGAATCCTAACCTTCCTTGAGTTGTAAAAGTTTCTGTGTGGGTTTTTCTGCTTTAGAACGGAGGCTCGTCGTCCATCCCGCCGAAACCGCCGGCGGGAGGTGCGGAATTCCACGGATCAGTCTCGGGCTGCGACTGGTTCTGGCCGGAGAAACCGCCCTGGTTGCCCTGGGACTGGTTCTGGCCCTGACCGGCAAAGCCGCCCTGGTTGTTCTGGGACGGGCCCTGGTTGAAGCCGCCCTGGTTGCGCTGACCCTGGCCGGACTGGCCCTGGCCGCCACCGCCGTAGTTGTTCCCGCCCTCACGCGGGTTACGGTTCACGGTTGCGGACGCGTACTTCAGGGACGGGCCAACCTCGTCGACCTCGATCTCGAACACGGTGCGGTTTTCGCCCTCGCGGGTCTGGTAGGAACGCTGCTTCAGGCGGCCCTGGACCATGACGCGCATGCCCTTGGTCAGGGTCTCTGCGACGTTCTCGGCCATCTGGCGCCAGCAGTTGCAGGTGAGGAACAGCGCTTCGCCGTCCTCCCACTGGTTCGTCTCGCGGTTGAAGGACCGGGGGGTGGACGCGATGCGGAAATTCGCAACGGGTGCACCACTCGGGATGAACCGGAGCTCCGGATCAGCAACGAGGTTGCCAACCACGGTGATTTGGGTATCGCCTTGAGCCATGATCGTTCCTTCCTACCTTTTTTGGATCCTGTGGTTTGAGCCTAGCTGCTCTTACTTATCGGTACGCAGTACCTTCGTACGGAGCACGGTCTCGTTCAGGTTCAGAAGACGATCAAGCTCGGCGACGGTGTCAGCACCGCACTCGAGGTTGATTACGGCGTAGATGCCCTCTTCCTTCTTGTTGATCGGGTACGCAAGGCGCTGCTTGCCCCACACATCAACCTTTTCCACCTTGCCGTTGTCCTTGCGGACGGTCTCCAGGAACTTATCCAGGGACGGGGCAACGGTGCGCTCATCCTGCTGCGGGTCGAGGATGATCATTACTTCGTAGTGACGCACGGACCTCATCACCTCCTATGGTCTTTGTATTGGTATTCGGCCACTGCGCTTGCCGCAATGGCAGGAGGGTCGCTTACGTCAAGCAACCCGGATAGCCTACCTGAAGCCCCTGGCCTGGGAGAAATCGGTTTAGGTCGGGTTCGGCACGGCACCGAACAGCGCGAGCCCCACGGGGATGAAGGTGATGAAGACGAAGGCGGTCGCCCCGAGCCCGACCGCGAGGCCCTTGCGTCCCTTCAGCGTCGCCATGAACGCGCCCGCAAAGAGCGCGAAGCCGATGAAGATCGAGACGATGCCCAGGATCGTCGTCGTGCCGATCATGCGCGCTCCACCTCAGGAGCAGAGTGCTTTTCGACGTTCACTTCTCCGACGACTTCGCCGGCGGGAACCCAGCCGTCGGCACGCGTGGCCCAGTCGGAAGGGACGGTGAGGAGCGGGTCGTGGCCGTTGTGCGCGTCGGCGACGGGGTCGCGGGTGAGGCCGAACATCTGGCGGACGACCATGACCATAATGGCGATGATGAGGGCGTCGCGGGCGATGATGACGAGGTTGAGGGCCTCGCCGGGCAGGCCCAGGTTGTCTGTGCCCATCATGTGCCACATGAGGATGGGCCAGACCATCATGTCCACCGTCATCCAGGTCAGTAGCAGGCGCCAGTAGGGTGCGGCGAGCACGGCGGGGACGATGAGCCAGATGGAGTACTGGGGGCTCCACACCTTGTTAAAGAGCAGGAAGAAGCCGACGATGAGCGTGAGCAGCTCCGCCACGCGCGGCTCCTTGGGGGCCTTGAGGCCCATGATGAGCACGGCGAGGCAGCCGAGGGCGAAGAGGACGAAGGTGACCGCGTTGAGGATCACCGGGGTGCCGCCGCCGGTATCGAAGCCAGTCCAGCCGAAGGCACGCGAGATCACGGCGTAGATGGTGGTCCACTCCCAGCCGCGCTCGGTGTTGAGGCGGTTGAACTCGCCCCAGGCGTCGGGGTTGCGGAGGTAGACGGGCAGGTTGACGGCCACCCAGGTGACAGCGGCCGCGACCGCCATCTTGATGAACGGCATGAGGTTGCGCTTGCGGATCGCAATCGTGAGGTACGCGCCGAGGATGAACAGCGGCCAGAGTTTGAACGCGGTGCCGGCGCCGATGAGGAAGCCGGCGAGCCAGAACTTCTTGTTGCGCGCGGCCAGCATCGCTGCGACCACAAAGAAGATGGACGGGATGTCCCAGTTGGTGAACGCGTGCATGATCAACAGCGGCGAGCCGACGACGAGCAGCGTGTCCCAAATGCGGTTGCCGGCGAGCTCCGCGACCATGCGGGCGGTGCAGACCCAGATGATGGAAAGCAGCAGCACCGTGACCCAGAAGTACCAGCCGACCTCCGGCAGCAACCTGTCCGCCAGGAAGTAGGTGTTTCGGGAGATGAAGGCGCTGAACTGCTGGAACAGGCCGGCGAGCACCGGATACTCCATGTAGCGGGTCAGGCCGTCTTCCACCCAGGAGTAGTCGTAGACGAAGCCGGGCTGGTCCAGTCCGCGCGCGCCGTAGAGCGGGACGATGTCGTTGTAGCAGAACGAGGTGTACTGGCGGTTGCCGTCCCAGTTGAGCTGCAGCACGCCGTTGTCGTCCGGGCGGCCCATGGCGCAGTTCGCCTTGGACAGCCCGCCGAGGGAGAGGAAGACGTAGGCGACGGCCAGGATGGCCCGCAGCGGAGTCCAGAAGGAGGCGCGGCCGATCTGGGCGTAGCGGCCCATCGGCCCGCCGAGGAAGTTGACCCAGCCTTTCGCCAGCGGCTCGGTGCGGCCGGGCTGCACGCGGTCCGTCGGGTCAGCCCACTGGGTGCCGCTGGGCTTGGCGTGCTTCGCACGCTTCGGCTGCGTCTTCACCACGGTCTTCTCAGACACCTTGCGTTATCCCTCTGTTGTCGTCGCTTGGGCAGCTACTGCTGCAGCACCTGGTTCAGCCCGTCGAGCACCCCGCCAATCACGTCCTGGACCGGCGGGGGCGCCGGCAGCGGCGGCGGGGCCGGCGCGGGTGCGGGCGCCGGAGCTGGCGCGGGGGCGGGAGCGGGTGCCGGTGCGGGTTCCGGCGCAGGCTCGGGCTCGGCGGCCGCGCTCGGTGCCGGGGCGGCCGAGGTGCCCGCCGAGTAGGTCGGCACAGCCGTCGGGTAGGTGGAACCGCCCAGGTTGGTGCCGCCGGAGTACGGCTCCACACCCCAGTACACCGGGGAGGCCGTCGGGAACTCCACGGCTTCCTCATTCTCCAGGACAGTGTCCAGCACGTCCTTCCAGATGCGGGCCGGGGTGCTCGAGCCGAACATGTTGCCGCCCCACTCGTTGAAGATCGGGGACGTGTTGTCCGCGGTGCCCACCCACACGGCCACAGCCAGCTGCGGGGTCGCGCCGACCATCCAGGCGTCCTTGTTCTGGCCGGTGTCGCCGAGCTGGGCCGTACCGGTCTTCGCGGCAGCAGGGCGGCCGCCGGCGAGGGTGGCGTTGGAGTAGCCCACCACGGCCTGCATCGCCTCGATGACGTTGTCCGCCACCTGCTCTGCAACGCGGCGCTCGGCGTAGGACTCGTCGGCTTCGTAGAGCACCTCGCCGAAACCGTCGGTGACGCTCTGCACGAAGTGCGGCGGGTGGTAGACGCCGCGGTCCGCCAGGGTGGCCATCGCGGTGGCCATGTCCAGCACGCGGGACTGGTACTGGCCCAGCACGATGCCCTCGTAGGGCTGGCCGCCGTTCTCGCGCAGGGTCACCGGAATGCCCGGGATGGAGCGGGCCACGCCGAGGGCGTGCGCCATGTCGGCGGTGTCCTGGGTGGTGTTGTCCAAGTCGTCCTGAATACGCATGAACGCGGTGTTGGAGGAGGTGCGCACGGCGTCAGCCATGGTAAGCATGCCGCCGCCTCCGCCGTCCCAGTTGGTCACCTCAATGTCGCCCGGCAGCGTCACCGGGGAGGAATCGAACTGGGCGGTCAGCGGGATGCCCTGCTGCAACGCCGCAGCCAGGGCGAAGATCTTGAACGTGGAGCCGGTCTGCAGGCCGGCGTTGGCGTAGTCCCAGCCGCTCGGGTCGTCGCCGCCGTAGTAGGCGCGCACGGCGCCGGTGGCCGGGTCGATGGCCACGACACCGGTGCGGGCGTCATCCTGCAGGCGCGAGAGGTGGTCGGCGGAGATGCGCTCCACCTCAGCCTGGGCGCGGGAATCAATCGTGGTGGTGATCTGCAGGCCGCGCTTCGTCAGATCGTCCTCAGTAATGCCCAGCGCCTGCAGCTCCGCGATGACCTGGTTCTTAATCAGGCCGTTCGGGCCGCTCGCCTCCGTGTAGGCGGAGTACGTGGACGGGTCGCGCGTCTCCGGGTACTGCAGGCCGGCACGCTCTTCGGGCGTGAGCTCGCCCATGTCCACGAGGCCGTCCATGACGTAGTTCCAGCGCTGCTGGGCTCCCTCGGGGTTGGTCCACGGGTCGAGCTGGCTGGGCAGCTGGATGGATGCGGCGAGCACGCCGCCTTCCTCCAGCGTCAGCTCGTTGGCGGGCTTGCCGAAGAACGCGTGCGCGGCGGCCTCGACACCGTAGGCGTTGCGGCCGAAGTACACCGTGTTCAGGTAGGCGTTGAGAATGTCTTCCTTGCTCCACTCGTTGGTCATCTTCACCGAGTAGACCAGCTCGCGCGCCTTGCGCTCGTAGGAGTGCTCGTTGCCCACCAGGGCGTTCTTCACGTACTGCTGGGTGATCGTGGAGCCGCCGCCGGCGGAGGTGTTGCCGGTAATTTGGCCGAGCGCGGCGCGGGCGAAGCCGGTGAAGGAGAAGCCGGAGTTCTCCCAGAAGTCGCGGTCCTCGGCGGCGAGTACGGCGTTCTGGACGTCCACCGGAACGTCGGCAAGCGCGATCTGCTCGCGGTTGCCCTCGGGCGGGACGATGCGGGCGAGCTCTTCCTCACCGTCGTTGAAGTAAATGTTGGAGATCTGCGCCGTCTCGATCTCGTTCGGCTGCGGCACGTGCGCCTGGGAGTAGCTGTAGATGAACCAGCTCGCCGGGATGGCGGCAAGCAGCACAAAGAACAGCAGGATGGCTAGAACCCACTGCCACAGGCGGGACTTCTTCTTTTTGGCCACGGCGGTGCTGCCACCACCGGTGCTCGCGGCGGTCTCTGTTTTGTCTGTCACACGCTTTTCCTGCACGATTGCTACCCGACGTTTACTAGCAGACACCCTACCTGGCCAGCGCGACTTCACACGAAATTCACGCTTGCCGCACAGCCGTGAATTCTTTCAGCAGGTAATTCCACTTGCAGTGCGCGCACACCTCGACCAGATGCACGGTGATCGGCCCCACCTCGGCCACCAGGCGCGCAATTTCGTCTTCATTCCGCGCGGTACCGCTGCGCCGCCCCAGGCGCTCCGAGTACACCCACGTCACCTCGCGCATCTCCTTCCCGCAGATGGGGCATTCGCGTGCCGACGCTTGACCGTGGTGCTCCGCCGCAGCTCGGAGAAGGAAATCGGCATCACAAATCTCGTCGATAAGCACCCGCCCTTGGCGGAACTCGCGCAAGGTAGTACGGCGCTGCCACTCGTGGGAAATCTCGTGGATGAAGCTGACCATGATTAAAGACGTGAAAATATTTGACTTTGCTAATCTTGTACCGCAGATCGCGGCGTTTCGCTGCGCCACAGTTATACAGGGAGAAGAATCGCAATGGCATCCCACGGTGAGGGCCGGCCGGACCCCATGGCAATCGCGGAGAAGGTCCGTCCCGCCATCACGCGGCTGTACGTGAGCTATTTCCGCACCGCCGACCATTCCAGCCTCTCCGGCCCGCAGCTGTCCATCATGCACCGCATCCAGGAGCACGGCCCGAAGCGCGTGCGCCAGCTCGCGGACGCGGAGGGCGTGCGCATGCCTACCGCCTCCAACACGATCAACCAGCTCGAGGACCGCGGCCTCGTGCGCCGCGTCCGCTCCGAGGAGGACCGCCGCGGCGTTGTGGTGGAGCTGACCGATGCGGGCATCGAGGAGCTTGAGCGCGTGGGCCAGGAGCGCAACAAATTTGTCGCTGAGATGCTGGCCACGCTTGACGACGACAGCTTGCGCACCCTCGCCGGCGCATCCGACGCGATTAACGCTCTGGCCACGGCCTACGCCGACAACCTCAACGCGGAGTGGGCCGACCGCTAATCCGCGGCGCGCCCGCTTCTGCGCGGCTGGCAGTTTGCTCGGGCCGAAATTAGTTTTCGCTGGCAACCACTGCGTAAGCTAACCGACGATGGGTCATCGCTCCTTTACCACGGATCTCGCAGAGCTGCCGGACAACGGCCGGGCGCTGCGGGTTGTTGTCGGCTGGGACAAGACAAACACCGAGGCGGTGGAGTTCGCGGCCTGGCTCGGGCGCTCCCTGCCGGTGAAGGTGCAAGTCGTCTCCGCCGTCGAGAATTCATGGTCCAAGCCGCTGAGCGAAAAGAAGTACCGCAAGTGGTTCAAGGAGCGCACCTCCGAATTTGAAAACCAGGTGAAGAAGGTGCTCAAGGCCCACGTGCCGCGCCAGCAGTGGGCGAAGCACACCGCGCACCTCACCGAGCGGGCCGACGCAATCAACTCCCTCTACGTCTCCGCGGAAGAGTTCACCGCGGACATGATTGTGCTGGGCTCGCGGGCGAAGACGGCGAAGAGCCGGTTCCGGGCGTCGTCCATGGCGGATGAGCTCATGCACTCCTCCCCCGTCCCGCTCGGGCTCGCACCGAAGGGCGTGAACCTCTCCCGAAAGGGCATTACGCGTGTGACGTATGCGCTGGTTGAATCGTCGGAAAGCGCGATGCCCAAGCCCGAAGGGCGCTTCTCCGGCCTGCCCTACGCGGCGACGATGGCGTGCGTGCTCGGCGTGCCGCTGCGCATCATCGCGTTCTCCCCGCGTGAGCAGGCGATCGAATTCACCGACGAGGCCGCCGAGTGGAACGAATCCACCCTGGGCCTGCTCGACCGCGCGCGCGACCAGGCATTCGGCGTGGCCACCGCGATCAACCCGGATGCCGCCGACACCTTCGATGTGCACAGCTTCGTCGCTTCCGGCAAGGGCTGGAAGCGCTCCATCGACTCGGTGAAGTGGAAGAAGGGCGACCTGCTGTGCATCGGCTCGCAGCCGTCTGACCAGTTCAAGCGGGTGTTTGTCGGCTCCCGCGAGGGCGAGTTCATCCGCTTCGCGCCGGTGCCCGTGATTATCTATCCGCGGGGCACGCTCTAGCCGGGGCTACAGTGGGGTGTTATGGCTGAGATGCGCGAACACCCGGAAAATGATCTGCAGTCCGGCGCGGACAGGTTCAGCCGCGTCCGCCCCGAACCGCGCACCTTCGACGAGCTCGCCGACCAGCCCGACCCGTTGGTCGCCGCCGAGCGCGCCCGCGCCTCCACCCGCCAGGCCCTCGGTTACGCGCTGGCAACCATCGCCGTCACGCTCGGCGTCGGGCTGATCTTGGCCCTTGTCTCGCGCATCCAGGGCGGCCCGCTTTGCGACGCCGGCACCGCGACCTGGTTGTGCACCGAGACCTGGCGCACGTGGTGGGCGATTCTCACCTCGATCCCGCCGGTGGTGATGCTGATCGGCTGCGCAGTGATCATGGTGCGCAAACTCAACCGCTACGAACGCTGGATGCCCTGGATGGGCGTGTTCTGGCTGCCGTTGGTGCCCTTCACCATGATCTGGCTGATCATCACCGTTGGCATGCTCGCGTTCGACGCGACGGGGTAGGGCGGCCCGCTGCTTGCCCAGCCGCGGTCAGCGGGTAGCCGCCTTCGCCGCGCACTCGGCGCAGTACGGGTTGGTCTCGCGGCAATCCTCGCAGCTCAAGTACTGGTGGCGGCACTCCGGCTCGTTGGCGCAGTTGTAGAACTGGTTCGTCGGCGCGTCGCAGTGCACGCAGTGGCCCAGCTGCACGTAGTTCGGGTCATCCGGCGCGCCGAACTCGGTGTGCATGCGGTCGTCGAACACGTAGAGGGAGCCCTCCCACAGGCCGGCGTTGCCGAACTTCTCGCCGTAGCGGACGATGCCGCCGTCGATTTGGTAGACCTCCTCGAACCCGCGGTTCTTCATCAGCGGGGTGAGTACCTCGCAGCGGATGCCACCGGTGCAGTACGCGATGACGGGCTTGTCCTTCATCCAGTCGTACTTGCCGCTCTCGAGCTCGCGAATGAAGTCGTGCGTAGTTTCCACATCCGGAACCACCGCGTTCTTGAATTTGCCGATCTCCGCCTCGCGCGCGTTACGGCCGTCGAAGAACACCACGTCCGGATTCTCCGCGACCAGCTCGTTCACCTGCTCCGGGGTCAGGTGGGTGCCGCCGCCGATCACGCCGTCCTCGTCCACCTTCAGCTCGCCCGGGGCGCCGAACGCAACGATCTCATCGCGTACCTTGACGCTGAGCTTGGGAAAGTCGGCGGCGCTGCCGTCGGACCATTTGAACTCGATGCCGCGGAAGTACTCTTTCGTCTTCTTCACGTACGTCTTGCACGCGCGGATGTCGCCTCCCACGGTGCCGTTGATGCCGTGCTCGGAGATGAGGATCCGGCCCGTCAGCCCGAGGCCCTCGCAGAGGTCGCGCTGCCACAGCCGCACCGCTTCCGGGTCCGCGATGGGCTGGAACTTGTAGTAGAGCAGGATCTTGCCGGTCATACCCCGAAGTCTAAAGCTGGTACGCCTTGAACAAAATCGCGTGCCGGGCACCGTCGTCAAGCACCTCGGCCCCTTGCTCCGCCATGCCGCCGACCAGTTCGGTGCCGCTCGGGTGGTCGGGGAGCGCCTTGAAATAGGCCTCGTGCGCATCCAGCGATGCAGCGCCCTTGTCCACGTGGTGCTGCTCCACCGCCACGGCCACGTCCGGCTCGGCGTGGCCGGTGACCAGGAGCATGCGCGCCTGGTGGCGCTCGCCCGCATCCGGGAACACGAACTCGTTGCCCGCGTCCCGCGCGGCATCGAGTGCGGCGATGCCGGCAACGCGGTGGTCTGCCTGGTTCAGCCCCCACGGCACGACAACATCCCACGCCTGGGTGAGGATCACGCTGGGTTTGCGCTCACGGATGACAGCCGCAATCGCCTCGCGCAGCGTAAGCGAGTAGGTCAGCGTGCCGTCCAGTTGGTCCGGCAGGTCCAAGAAGATGAGGTCGCGCGCGCCGACGATGTCGCAGGCGCGGCGCTGCTCGCCCGTGCGCACGCGCTTCGCTTCGTCGGCGTCCATGCCGGCGATGCCGTGCTCACCGCGGGTGATCAACAGGTAATCAACCGCGATCCCCGCCTCCGACCAGGCGGCCACTGCCGCCGAGGCGCCGTATTCCATGTCATCCGGGTGCGCCACGACGGCCAGCACCGAATCCTCCGCCGTGAGGTTGAGCCGCTCGATTGCCATTAGCGCTGCTGGTCCATGCGCTGCTTGAACTCGATAGCGTCGCGCGTGTACACGCGGCGGTGGGTGCCCACTTTGTGGCCTTGGAGCCGGCCTTCGTCGATTAGCTTCACGACGAACGGCCGAGAAACGCCCAAGAGTTTCGCCACCTGCTGCGTCGTCATCTCGTCCTCCGGCTCCGGGGAGCGCACGAGGCGGCCCTCCGCGATGTCCTCCAAGATGTTGCGGATCCAGATCGCGGTGTCCTTGGGCACCGAAACCTCGCTGCTAGCTTGGGAGCGAGCGCTGGCGAGGTTGCCGTTGAGCTCGGCGAGGGCCTGCTCCACGGGAGAAAGCTGCGTGTTGTTGTCCATATCGGACACCATATGACGCAACCGCACCGAGCGCAACAGGTGCATTAAACGAACCTTCTTGACAGCTCCAATTGCCGGCTGCAGAGTGAGCTCTCAACGATGTCGCTGACAGGTGTCCAATTGAAACGTGCAGGTCAGAAGGTTGCCGTTGAGAGCTCCAGTCGCTGACAGCTCCAGTTAGCACACCCTAACTGGAGCTGTCAGCGCGAGTAAGCACCGCGGCGCACACGCCGACACAGCCGGCCCGCCTACCGCTTGTGGTACAACGCCTTCTTCCAGTACTCGGGCTCGGAGGTGACCAGCACGCCGAGGGAGCGGAAGATGCCTTCGTCGACGGAGCCGAGGATGGTGGTCACGTGGGCGTCGCAGCCGCGGAGGTATTTGAGGTGGTCGAGCGCGACCTGGGCCTGCGGGTTCACTGAGGCGGAGACGGAGAGTGCGATGAGCACTTCGTCGGTGTGCAGGCGCGGGTTGATGGAGCCGAGGTGGCGCGTCTTCAGCGACTGGATCGGCTCAATCGACGCAGGTGAGAGCAGGTGCACCTCATCCTTGATGCCGGCGAGCGACTTCAGCGCGTTGAGCAGCACGGCGGCGGACGGGCCGAGGAGGTCGGAGGTCTTGCCGGTGACAATTTGCCCGCTCGGCAGCTCGAGCGCGGCGCCCGGCTTGCCGGTGGCGTCGGCGATCTCCATCGCGGGTGCGACCACGGCGCGGTCTGCGGCGGTCACGTTCGCCTTGCGCATCACGTTGAGGACGCGGTCGGATTCGGTGGAGTCGCGGTCCGAACGTCGTTCGTCGACAAGCGCCTTGTAGTAGCGGCGGATGATCTCCTGCTCGGAGGCGTGGCGGCAGGCGGCGTCGTCGGAAATGCAGTAGCCCGCCATGTTCACGCCCATGTCGGTGGGGGACTTGTACGGCTCCTTGCCGGTCGCCTCCTTGAGCAGGGTGCGCAGGAGCGGGAAGACTTCGATGTCGCGGTTGTAGCTGGTCACCTGCTCGCCGTAGGCGTCGAGGTGGTACTGGTCGATGACGTTGACGTCGTCGAGGTCCACGGTCGCGGCCTCGTAGGCCAGGTTCACGGGGTGGGACAGCGGCAGGTTCCAGATCGGGAAGGTCTCAAACTTGGCGTAGCCGGCCGGGATGCCGCGCTTGTTGTCGTTGTAGACCTGGCTCAGGCAGGTGGCCAGCTTGCCGGAGCCGGGGCCGGGTGCCGTCATCACGATCAGATCGCGGGTGGTCTCCACGTACTCGTTGCGGCCGAAGCCCTCTTCGCTCACCACGGTGGACGTGTCGTTCGGGTAGCCCGGAATCATGTAGTGCCGCGCCACCTTCAGGCCCAGCCGCGTGAGCCGCTCCAGAAACGCCTCCACGTTGGCGTTCGCGCCTTCGAGCTGGGTGCACACCACGTTTTCGACGAGGAAACCGCGCTCGCGGAAAACGTCGATAAGCCGGAGCACGTCTTCTTCGTAGGTGATGCCGAGGTCAGCGCGCATCTTCTGCCGCACCACATCGCCGGCGTTGAAGCAGATGATGATCTCGATCTCATCTTTAATCCGGTCCAACATGGCGATCTTGTTGTCCGGGGTGAAGCCGGGCAGGACGCGCGATGCGTGGTGGTCGTCGAAAAGCTTGCCGCCCATCTCCAGGTACAGCTTGCCGCCGATGGCTTCGCGCCGAGCCGTGATGTGCTCGGACTGCATTGCTATGTACTTTTCGCGGTCAAACCCGATGGTGTACGGCATGGCCCACAGTCTAACCCCGCGCCTAGGCTAAAGAGCATGTACGCGACGACCTTCACTGTTGCCCAAATCCGCGCCGCCGAAGCCGTGCTGCTCGCTGCGGAAACGGAGCCTGACCAGCTCATGCGCAACGCCGCGCACAGCGTCTTCCGCGTCGCCGAGCTCATGCTGGGCTGGGCCACGCTTGCCGACGATCATTTCCCCAGCGACTCCCCCACCCGCACCCTGATCCTCGCGGGGCCCGGCGGCAACGGCGGCGACGCGCTCTACGCGGGGGCCGAGCTGGCGCTCGCGGGCCGCAAGGTCGATGCCTGCCTCACCGCGGGCGATGCGCACGAGCGAGCGCTCAACGCCTTCACCAACGCCGGCGGCACCGTGCTCGAGGCACTTCCCGAGGAGCGCTGGCGCTACATAGAGACTTACGCACTGGCGATCGACGGCATCACGGGCATCGGCGGCTCAGCCGGCCTGCGCCCCGAGCTCGCCGGCGCGGTCGAGCTGCTGAACCAGGGCCGCGAGTACGGCGTGCCGGTGCTGGCGGTGGACCTGCCCTCCGGCATCGAGGCGGACACCGGCCTGGGCGGTGGCCTGCACGTCACGGCAGACGTGACCGTCACGTTCGGAGGGTGGCGCCGCGCGCACGTGCTGAACCCGGCGTGCGGCGTGCAGCTGCTGGCCAGCCTCGAACTCCCCCACATGTCCATCAACGAACCGCTGGTGGACACCTTGCCCGAATGGGCCGCAGACGGCCCGCCGCTGCTCTCCGCCAACCGCGCAGTAGTGCCCTCCCCGCTCGCCGGCGGGTGGCCGGAGGACATGACCACGCTGCGCCCCGCCCCTGTCACCAACACCGCGCCGGGGCCGGAGGACGACAAATATTCCGGCGGTGTGGTCGGCATCCGGGCCGGCAGCGACACCTACCCTGGCGCGGCGATCCTCTGCACCGCGGCCGCAATCAACGCCACGCCCTCGATGGTGCGCTACGCCGGGCCGCAGGCGTTGGAGGTGGTCAGGGCGCTGCCGGAATGCGTCGTTACGCAGAAGCTCGAGGATGCCGGCCGCGTGCAGGCGTGGGTGTTCGGGCCCGGCGCGGGCACGGATGCGGCCGCCGCGCAGGAGTTGCGGTGGGTGCTCGCGCAGGAGGTGCCGGTGCTTATCGACGCTGACGGGCTCACCCTCATCGCCGAGCACGCTGAGCTGCGGGAGCTGGTAAAAGAGCGTCGGGAAGCGACGGTGCTCACGCCGCACGACGGCGAGTTCGAGCGGCTGCGCAAAGCCGTGGGCGTAGAAGCGTCGAACCGCTACGAGGAGGTGCGCGCACTGGCGACTGCGATGAAGTGCAGCGTGGTGCGCAAGGGGCGGGTGACGCTGATCGCGCCGGAGGAGGAGTTTTTCTGGGTGCTGGGCGTGGACGCGGGGCACTCGTGGGCGGCGACGCCGGGCTCCGGCGACGTGCTCGCGGGGATTGCGGGGGCATACCTGGCGCTGGGGCACGCACGCGATTGGCCGGTGGAATTCGCACTGGCGGGCGCGGTGTCGGTGCATGCGATCGCGGCGAAGCTGGCCGCGGGAACGCCGTACGGGGACGCGACGGCGCCGGCGAGCCGGATCGTCGAGTTCGTGCGCGAAGCGACAGCGCAGTCTCACAGAAAAGAACCGTTTGTGATCTAGATCTCCGAAACCCATTGCAACTTAGCGATCGTTAACTTAGCATTTGGGCCATACGTCCATACCCTGTCCGTCTAAGGAAGGATCTGCTCATGAGGAACGCCGTCGTAGTTGAAGTTGTCCGCACCGCTGTAGGCAAGGGCAAGATGGGAGGCGCGCTGTCCGGCATGCACCCTGTCGACCTGCTGGCCACCGTGCTCGAGGCCATCGTCGAGCGCAACAACCTCGACCCGGCCAAGGTTGACGATGTGATCACCGGCTGCGTGAGCCAGGTCGGCGAGCAGGCCCTAAACATCGGCCGCCACGGCCTGCTTGCCGCCGGCTTCCCGGAGTCGGTGCCGTCCACCACCCTGGACCGCCAGTGCGGTTCCTCCCAGCAGGCCGTCCACTTCGCCGCGCAGGGCATCATGGCCGGCGCGTACGACATCGTCATCGCCGCGGGTGTGGAGTCCATGAGCCGCATCCCGCTGGGCAAGTCCAGCATGGGCGAGAACGTGCACGGCGAGCGCCTCGCCGCCCGCTACCCGGAGGGCCTGATCAACCAGGGCGTTTCCGCTGAGCTCATCTCCGAGAAGTGGGGCCTGACCCGCGAGGAGCTCGACGAGTACTCCGCACGCTCCCACCGCCTCGCCGCTGAGGCTGTGGAGAAGGGCTACTTCGACAACGAGATCATCCCGATCGAGGTCACCGACGCCGAGGGCAACACCCGCACCCACACCGTGGACGAGACCATCCGCCCGACCACCACCGTCGAGGGCCTCGGCGGGCTGAAGGCGTCCTTCGCCACCGACGAGATGCGCGAGCGCTTCCCGGACATCGACTGGAAGATCACCCCGGGCAACTCTTCGCCGCTTACCGACGGCGCTTCCGCAGCCCTGATCATGGAGGAATCCGTGGCAGAAGCGCTCGGCCTGAAGCCGCGCGCCCGCTTCGTCTCCTTCTCCGTGGTCGGCTCCGACCCGATGCTCATGCTCACCGGCCCGATCCCGGCAACCCAGCAGGCGCTCGAGCGCGCCGGCCTGACCATCGACGACATCGACCGCTTCGAGGTCAACGAGGCGTTCGCGCCGGTGCCGCTGGCCTGGGCGAAGGAGCTCGGCGCGGACCTGGAGAAGACCAACGTGGTCGGCGGCGCGATCGCGCTCGGCCACGCGCTGGGCTCCTCCGGCACCCGCCTGTTTGCCACCCTGGTCAACGAGCTGGAGCGTTCCGGCGGCCGCTACGGCCTGCAGACCATGTGCGAGGGCGCTGGCATGGCCAACGCCACCATCATCGAGCGAATCTAAGGACACACCATGACTGACACCACCCAGCCGGCGGCGCTCTACGAGGTTGACGGCCACGTCGCCACCATCACCCTCAACCGTCCGAACGCGATGAACGCCGTGAACGCGGAGCTGTCCACCGCCGTGGGCGACGCGCTGGAGCAGGCGAATAACGACCCGAACGTGTTCGTGATCATCATCACCGGCGCGGGCGAGAAGGCGTTCTGCGCGGGCGCGGACCTGAAGCAGATCGCGGCCGGCAACCCGATCGACCACCCGGAGCACCCGGAGTGGGGCTTCGGCGGCATCACCCAGCACTGGAGCGACAAGCCGGTTATCGCTGCGATCAACGGCTTCGCCCTCGGCGGCGGTTTCGAGATCGCCGTGTCCTGCGACCTCATCGTGGCTGCCGAGACCGCCAAGTTCGGTCTCCCCGAGGTCAAGCGCGGCCTGCTCGCCGGTGCCGGCGGCGTCGTGCGCACCGCCCGCCAGATCCCGCTGCGCCGCGCGCTGGAGCTCGTGCTCACCGGCGAGTTCATCTCCGCAGAGCAGGCGCTGGAGTGGGGCCTGATCAACCGCGTCGTCCCGGCCGAACAGGTGCTGGCCACCGCTCGCGAGCTCGCAGAGATCATCAGCCAGAACGCGCCGCTGTCCGTCCAGTGGTCGAAGGCCGGCGTGCACAAGGCCACCTCCGCGGGCTCCGACTGGAATAAGGACTGGTCCGGCATCGACCCGTGGCAGCTCAACGACGAGCTGTGGGACACCATTGTCAAGACCAACGACGCGATGGAGGGCGCGACCGCGTTCGCAGAGAAGCGCGAACCGAAGTGGAGCGGATCCTAATGGCACCGAGCGCCGGTGCGGTTGCCAGCGTCACACCTTCCGCGGAGCGCCCGCTGGAGGGCGTACAGGTACTCATTCTCGGCGGCATCGGCCCGGTGCCTTTCGCCGGGTTCGTGCTCGCCGACCTCGGTGCCACCGTGACCCGCCTCGAGCGCCCCGGCGCGGACAACGGCGAGGCTTCCCACAACATTCTGTGGCGCGACCAGCCGGGCACACCTGCCAATCTCAAGGACCCGGCGGATCTGGACCGCGTGCGCACCATGCTCACCGAGGCGGACATTGTGCTGGAAGGCTTCCGCCCCGGCGTGGCAGAGCGGCTTGGCCTCGGCCCCGCCGACGCACAGGCACTCAACCCGGCGGTGGTCTACGGCCGCATGACGGGCTGGGGCCAGGACGGCCCGATGGCGATGGCCGCCGGCCACGACATCAACTACATCGCCCTGTCCGGCGCGCTGGAGCCCATCGCGGGCACCGACGGCACCCCGGTACCGCCGCTGAACATGCTCGGGGACTTCGCCGGCGGCTCGATGTACCTGGTCTCCGGCGTGCTCTCGGGCCTGTACCGCGCCCAGCTCACAGGCGAGGGCTGCGTGGTGGATGCCGCCATCGTCGACGGTGCCGCGCACCTGACCGGCATGCTGCACTCCATGCGCAAGTCGGGCACGTGGGATTCCGGCCGCGGCAAGAACCTGCTCGACGGCGGCGCGCCGTTCTACCGCGTCTACGAGACAGCGGACGGCAAGTACATGTCCGTCGGGCCGCTGGAGCCGAAGTTCTACGCCGCGCTGGTGGATACCCTGGGGCTCACCGAGGAGCTCGCCGGCGTTGACCAGAACGACGAAACCCACTGGCCAGCCACCCGGGAGCGCTTCGCGCAAGTGTTCCGCACCAAAACCCGCGACGAGTGGGTCGCCGCATTCGACGGCGTCGACGCGTGCGCCGCGCCCGTCATCGCACCGGACGAGGTCTTGGGCGAGCCGCACCTCGCGGCCCGCGGCACGTACGTCGAGGTTGACGGCCACATCGAACCCGCCCCCGCGCCGCGCATTGCGCCGCTACCCCACGAAGGAGTTCAACCATGAGTGAGCACGGCACCCTCGAGGTCCAGGTCGCGGACCGCGTGGCCACGATCCGGCTGGCCAACCCGGCGAAGCGCAACGCCATCGACATCCCCACCGCGTACGCCATCGGGGATGCGGTGACGCAGCTCGCCGCCGATCCGGCCGTGCGCGCCATCGTGATCACCGGCGACGCCAAGGCGTTCAGCTCCGGCGCGGACCTCGCCTCCGAACTCACTGCGGAGGAGCAGGCGCGTATCGACGACCGCCACGGCGACCGGGACGTGCACAAGATGATGCCGGCGGTGGACCACATGGTCCTCTCGGTCGTCCGCGCGGAGGTCCCCGTGATCGCCGCCGTGGAGGGCGCGGCGGCCGGCATCGGCGCGTCGCTCACCTTCGCCTCGGACATCATCGTCGCCTCCGAGAACGCCTTCTTCCTGCTGCCCTTCGGGCGCATCGGGCTCGTCCCGGACGGCGCCGTAATCCGCACGCTCACCGCCGCGTTCGGGCGCCAGGCCACCATGGCGATGGCGCTTCGCCAGGAACGGCTCTCCGCCGCAGACGCATCGCTGGCTGGCGTGATCGCACAGGTCACCGAGCCGGGCGAGGCGTACGACGCGGCGCTGAAACTCGCCGCGGAGTTCACCGGCTCGCCGCGCGGCGCCCTCGCCGCCACCAAAGCTGCGGTGAACACAGCCGCGTTCGGCAGCATCGACAGCCTCGAGGCCACGCTCGCCGAGGAGGCGCGCGTCCAAACCGCGCTGCTCGGCACGCCTGAGCACCGCGAAGGCGTGCAAGCTTTCGTCGAAAAGCGGGCACCAAAGTTCGACTAGAGCATTAGACTACAGCCAACTCGCTTGCGTGAGCGGGGTCACATTTCATGGAGAGGAGTTGGCTGTGTCTACTGCCCGTCTGAACGTCAAACCAATGAGCGACAACCCGTCGCGCGACTTCCGCTATTACTGGCGCGAGGGCATGGACCTCCGCCCTACCCCGCCGCTGCCCACCGAGGAACCCGCGTGGGGCGTGCTCCGGCACACGCTTTTCGACGATTACCACCACGTGCCGGATTCCTGGGACGACCCTGACTTCGACACCGACATGACGCGGCTTATCGACGACCACTGGTGGCAGGACGACGAGTTGATGATGGCCGTCGTGGACACGTTCAAACGCGACCGCAAGAAGGCGCGCGCGGATTTCCAGACGGCGCTGACCGAGGGCATCGACAAGGTGGAGAACCCGGAGCCCGAGCTGGTCGCGCTCTTCGAGCAGCTGGACACGCTGCCGGAGTGGTTCGACCTCGAGTCCGCCGAGCGCGGCCGCGTGGCGTACTACAACGTGATCCCGGTAGCCGAGGAGATCGCCATCGCGTTCTCGTTCTACGGCACGATCATGGAGGACCGCACCTCCGCCGCCACCGCCGAGACCAACATGTTCGAGTTCCAGCCGCTGAAGCGCTCGCTGGAGACGACGAAGATGCTCGCCTCAATCGGCCTGCAGGACGTGTTCAACCGCTTCAGCGTGGGCTTCCAGTCCGCGGTCAACGTGCGCCTCATCCACGCACAGGCGAACCGCGGCCTGGGCAAGATGTGGGGCGAGAGCCACTACAACCGCTTCGGTTGCCCGGTGCCGTCGTCGGCAGTCTCCACCGGCATCGGCTGGTTCGCGCTCGTGCCGCTTGCCGCCGACGAGCTCTTCGGCCGCAAGCACTCAGAGCAGGAGTGGAACGATCTGGCGATGTACTGGGCGTACATGCTCTACATCATGGGCGTGGAGGACGAGATCATTCCGAAGAACGCCGAGGACATGCGCCGCCAGGTCGACTACCTCTTCGCCGGCGCGGGCGACGGCAACCAGTTCCGCACCCGCATGGCCGATACGCTGTTCCAGGCCATGGAGCTGGCGGATCCGGAGATGCCGTACAAGTCCATGGGCGCGGTCTCGCTGCTCACCGGCCGCGAGGCCGTCACCGAGGCGCTCAAGGACACCCGCTGGGATTCCCCCAAGATCGACGAGTACGCCGCTGCCGCCCGGGAGCGCGGTGAGCAGCAGGCCCGCGAGGCCATCGAGGCCGATGCGCAGCCGGATGCCGAGGAGCGCCGCCGCGCCCGCGCCCAGGAGGGCATGCCGCCGTGGATGACCCGCCACAAGGGCATTCTCGCCGCCATCGAGCGCGCTGAGCTGCCGGTCAAACCCGACTACACGGGCCACGATCAGGTGCACGAAGTCGGCGCCGTTGTGCCCAAGGGCATCTAGCGTCTCCGCGGGGGCCCGACGCGCGGGGCCCGGCGCGAAAACTCCTCGCCGAAACCCATTGCAACTTAGCGAGCGTTAAATTAATGTGATCCGCAACATACTCACGGCTGCGGGAGATCCGCGGCATTCGCTTTGGAGGGCAGTGACGCATGGCATACAACTTCTATGCTCCGCGCGATATTTACGACGAGGACCACTACGCGTTCCGCGACATGGTGCGCGCCTACCTGGATAAGTACGTCGTAGACAACATTGTGAAGTGGGAGGATGAGGGCAACATCCCGCACGAAGCGGTCCAGGCCGCCGGTGAGCAGGGCCTGCTGGGCATCGCCGTCGACGAGCAGTACGGCGGCGGCGGCATCGAGGACGACTTCCGCTTCCGCGCGATCGCGATCGAGGAGTTCGCCCGCGTGGGCGCGACCTCCCTGGCGTCGACGATTGCCACCCACACCGACATTGTCATCCCCTACTTCTCCCACCTGGCCACGGAGGAGCAGAAAGAGCGCTGGCTGCCGCAGCTGGCCAGCGGCGAGTGGCTCGCGGCAATCGCCATGACGGAACCGGGCGCCGGCTCGGACCTGCGCGGCATCCGCACCACTGCGGTCAAGGACGGCGACGAGTGGGTGATCAACGGCGCCAAGACCTTCATCACCAACGGCATCCACGCCCACCTCATCGTCGTGGCGGCGCGCACCCCGGACGAGAACCACCCGAAGGGCGGCGGCATCACGCTGTTCGTGGTTGAGGACGACCGCCCGGGCTTCTCCCGCGGACGACGCCTGGAGAAGCTTGGCATGCACGCCCAGGACACCGCCGAGCTGGCATTCGAGAACGTCCGCATCCCGGACGAGAACCGCCTCGGCGAGCTGCACAACGGCCTGCGCCAGCTGATGAGCCACCTGCCGCTGGAGCGCCTCTCCATCGCGGTCACCGGCGCCGCCGGTGCGCGCGCGGTGCTGAAGCTCACCACGGAGTACGTGAACGAGCGCCGCGCCTTCGGCCAGGCCATCGCCGAGTTCCAGAACACCCAGTTCCAGATCGCGGACATGGTCACCCGCCTCGAGGTCACCCAGGCCTACATCGACCAGTGCATCGAAAAGCTCAACCGCGGCGAGCTCTCCGCCGTCGATGCCGCGAAGGCGAAGTGGTGGGCAACGGAGACCCACAAGGACATTGTGGACCGCTGCCTCCAGCTCTTCGGCGGCTACGGCTACATGATGGAGTACCCGATCGCCCGCGCCTACGCGGACACCCGCGTGACCACGATCTACGGCGGCACCACCGAGATCATGAAGATGCTCATCGCCCGCGACGTCCTGGGCACCAAGTAAGCGGATCCGCGAAGTGAAGGAGGGATTCTCGTGACATTCCCCGCTACCACCCAAGCTGACCTCAACGACCTGTACACGGCGCGCGACATCAGTTGGGTGAGCTCCATTCGTCGGCACGCGTTGATGGTCCCTGACCGCGTCGCCATCGTCGAAGGCGACGAGACGCACACCTGGTGCGACTTTTACACCCGCATCTGCTCGATGGCGAACGCCCTCGCCGCGCGCGGCCTGAGCTTCGGCGACCGCGCGATGCTGTGCACCGGCAACAGCTACAGGATGCTGGAGTTCATCCTGGCCACGCACCTGTGCGGCGCGCTGGCGGTGCCGGTGAACTTCCGCTCCACCGTCGGCGAGTTGGTGTACGCGGCGACGGACTGCCGCCCGTGCTTCATCCTCAGCGACGAGCTGACCATCGACACCGTCGCCGAGGCCTGCGACAAGGTACCGCACGAGCTGCGGCACATCACGCTTGCCGACGCCACCCCCGAGGGCGTGTTCTCCTACAACGAGCTGATGGCCGAGGAGTCCCCCGACTTCCTGCACCCGGAGATCCCCTCGCGCACCCCGGCGTTCATCCTCTACACCTCCGGCACCACGGGCCGCCCGAAGGGCGCGGTGCTCACCCACCAGAACCTGCTGTCCAACGGTGTTGTGTGCATGTCCGCTTACGAGGGCATCCGCGCGGAGGACGCGATGATGGTGTCCACCCCGATGTTCCACATCGGCGCGCTCGGCGGCATGTCGGCGCTGGTGGTGTGCGGCGGCAAGCTGGTAATCCAGAAGTCCACATCCTTCGACCCGGACGAGATTCTCACCTCGATGGAGACGAACGGGGTCTCCATCACCTTCATGGTGCCCACCCAGTGGCAGATGCTGGTGAAGCAGGCCCGCGAGAAGGACTACGACCTGTCCAAGCTGCGCATCCTCGGCTGGGGTGCCGCGCCGGCGACAGTCCGCCTACTCACGGACATGAACGAGGTCTTCCCCACCGCCTCCGCAGTGGCGTTCTTCGGCCAGACCGAGATGTCCCCGGTGACCTGCGTGCTTGAGGCGCGCTACGCCCGCGAAAAGGTCGGCTCCATCGGCCGCCCGGTCCCGCAGGTGACGGCGCGTGTGGTTGATGAGGAGATGAATGACGTCCCGCAGGGCCAGGTCGGCGAGATTGTCTACCGCGGCTCCGGCATGATGGTCGGCTACTGGAATGACCCGGAGCGCACCTCCCAGGCGATGCAGGGCGGCTGGTTCCACTCCGGCGACCTCGTCTACGTGGACGAAGAAGGCTTCTACTACGTCAGCGACCGCAAGAAGGACATGATCATCTCCGGCGGCGAGAACATCTACTCCGCCGAGGTGGAGAATGTGCTGTCCATGCATCCGGCAATCTCCGAGCTGGCCGTAGTGGGCAAGCCGCACGAGAAGTGGGGCGAGACCCCGGTGCTCTTCGTGGTGCCCAACGACGGCTTCGACGTGCCGACGGTCGCGGACATCACCGAGTTCGCCCGCAACGACCTGGCCAAGTTCAAGATCCCGACCGAGGTGTACGGCGTGGACGCGATGCCGCGCAACACCGCGGGCAAGATCCTCAAGACTGAGCTGCGCGAGCGCGTGGGCGGCACCCCGCACGCAATCGGCGAGACGATGAACCCGCCGACGACGTAAGCGCTCGCGGCTGCGCGTGGGCGTGTGGCCGGGCGCCTGTGCGGCCGGGCGCCTGTGCGCGTGGCCTGTTCTTCGCACCGGGCGCCGCGGGGGCCTCGGGGGCCGCGCTCATCCCATACCCCAATAGTGGCGCGAGGTGCCTGCAGCAAAATTACAGGTCAGAGGGCGGTGTCATGCGGTGTTTGCGCCACGTTTGAATACTTCGTGGAGTATCTCACGTGGGGTTGCGCCGTTGAGGATTTGGCGGGGTGTTTCATTGAGCTCGTTTTGCACCCAGGCCACGTGT
>NZ_JAMFTQ010000020.1 GCF_024160105.1 Corynebacterium stercoris | reverse complement strand
AACACGTGGCCTGGGTGCAAAACGAGCTCAATGAAACACCCCGCCAAATCCTCAACGGCGCAACCCCACGTGAGATACTCCACGAAGTATTCAAACGTGGCGCAAACACCGCATGACACCGCCTCGCCATTATTGGGGCATGACTATGGGGTTCTGGAGATCTCGGTTGTCGAGGGCCCCGGCTTCGCGGCTGCGCTGGCCGCCTCTGACACCTACCCGGGAGGCGAGGCAGCGTGGGAACGCGAGACCGAACAGTTCAGCGCTCTGCTCACAGCGGCATCGCGAGACTACCCGCGCGGCGAGCTGCGGATGGACACCATCGAGTGGGATCTCGATCGCATCACCGACGCCGGTGCGCGGCTAATGGACCGCGGCGGCCAGCAGCTCACCGGCATCGCCCGGGTTCAGGACGCGAATGGCGAGCCAACCATCGTCGGCCTGTGCGAGGCCGTGCACTACTCCTCCGACGACGACGCCGTCTGCGAGCTCGGGCTGATCTATGTGCTGCCGGAGTACCGCGAACGCGACATTGGCACAGCACTCATCGGCGGGACCATCGCGCGGGCCCGCGCGGTGTGGGAGGACCTGGAAACCATCTACATCTCCTACCCCGCTGACTCCCCTGCTGCTCGAGCGATCACTGCACGGATCGGTGCCGAGGCGGTGTCGTCGACGACGGCGTGGCAGCAGCTTCCGAGCGGGGACCTACCGAGCGGGGACTAACCTTCTGCGCGCTTGTGGCGCTCGGCGGCGCGCTTGCGGCGGTCGTCGATGAGCAAGGGGTTCTGTTCGTGCGAGCGCTCGGTGGCGGCTCGCTGAGCAACCGCGATGGCGTCGGTGCCTTGCAGCGCGGCGCGCTGCTCGGCGATCGCGGTCTGCTCCTCCGCGCGGCGGAAGATCGCCGGCAGGTAAGCGAAGACGGCGACAACCACGGGCAGCATCGCCAGGTAGATACCGGGTCCGTGGTGGTAACCGTGCTCCCAGGTAGTGGAGGAGCGCCGCAGCCAGAGCGCGAGGATCGAGAAGACCATCGCGATGCCGGTGATCATCCACCCCGGCACGGCAATGCGGTACCGCTTCGTCAGCATGGCGATTGTGGTGAGCACGACAAGGCCGATGAAGCCGAACCAGACGAAGAGGTACTCGGTGAGCTTGCCCTCAACCGCGCGGGAGGCTTCGCTGACGGCAAGGAATTGCAAGCCGGACACATCGGCAGCGAACGGCAAGAACATCGCAACGAAGAAGAGCGCGGCGCAGGCGAGAAGGATCCAGCGGAAGACGCCGTCGGCTAGCGTGGCGCTCGCCTTGCGCTCAGCCTCTGCGAGTGCCCGTGCGTCCTTAGGTGCTGCTGCTTCGCTCACGTCGGGTCTCCTTAGATTGGATTGCTTAAACTCCGGGATTCACTCTAGACGCTCGGAGATCTCAAGCGTTGTCCGCCCGATTCTGTCAAAGAGCACTAGACAGCCCAAGTCAAATCGGATTAGCCTAGGGGACGTGACAAAAAGGACCGAGGTCTTGAAGAAGATCGCAAGGTTTGCCAAGGCCACAGGTCAGGAACTGAAAATCAAAGAAGGCGCGTCTCACACACGAGTCTGGGTCGGTACCGAATACACGACAGTGCCTCGCCATAGCGAAATCCCAAACAAGCTGGCTGCGAAGATCTACAAACAGGTAGGTATGGAATGAGTCCCGAAAATTCGTTTCACGCAAACGTTGAACGCGCAGAAGGCTGGTGGATCATCCAACTCGAGGAAGAACCCGGCCTTCTCACTCAGACGCGCCGACTAGATCAGGTTCAGGACGCCGTGAGGGACGCGCTCACCCTCTTTCCTGAGCTAACAGAACACCCAGAATCTTCTGTTGTAGAAGTCGTTCTAATGGGCGACTACGAGGTGCTTCAAGAACACCAGAGAGCTCAAGCGGCGGCGAAGGCAGCACAAAGACGCGCGAATGAAACTGCAGCAGCAACGTCAAGAGCCCTCCATGAATCTGGTCTCTCATATCGGGACGTTGGGCATCTTATGGGCATCACGCACGGGCGAGCTCAGCAGTTGGCATCGCAGTAGCGGTTTCTGCCGTCTGCTGTAGCCCTACTCCCCGCAGCACCCGCTAGTGGCTGCGGGGACGGCGTCGGGTCGGCCGATCGTCGGCAAGCCGAGGCCCACGCCGACGGGCGCGGTGGTGAGCACCTGGCCCGCGGCGGAGTTGTCGCCGGCCTTGGTGCGACGGTGGGACAGGACACCGGAGTCGGCGATCAGGTAGTGCGGCGCGGCATCGGTCACGCGGACGTGAACGTAGTCGCCGGGGCGGATGTCGCGGTCGATGGCACCGGGCGCCTCAGGAGCGTCAACGACGGCGAAGTGCACGAGGCGGCCGTCGCGGGCGCGGCCGGAAAGGCGCTTGGTGTCGGCGTTCTTCTTACCGCCGCCGTCCTGGACAAGAAGCTCCACCTCGGTGCCGACGAGCTTGGCGTTCTCCTCCGCGGAGATCCGCTCCTGGAGTGCGAGGAGGCGCTCGAAACGCTCCTGCACCACGGCCTTGGGCACCTGGTCGCCCATCTCCGCGGCCGGGGTTCCGGGACGCGGCGAGTATTGGAACGTGAACGCGGAGGTAAAGCGCGCCTTCTCGACGACATCGAGAGTCGCCTGGAAATCCTCCTCCGTCTCGCCGGGGAAGCCCACGATGATGTCGGTGGTGATGGAGGCGTGCGGGAGCTTGGAGCGGACCTCGTCGAGAATCGCCAGGAATTTCTTCGAGCGGTAGCTGCGGCGCATGTCCTTGAGCACCTTGTCGGAGCCGGACTGCAGCGGCATGTGCAACTGGGGGCAGACGTTCGGGGTCTCGGCCATGGCGTCGATGACATCGGAGGTGAACTCTGCTGGGTGCGGAGAGGTGAAGCGGACGCGCTCGAGGCCCTCGATGTCGCCGCATGCGCGCAGCAGCTTTGAAAACGCGGAGCGGTCGCGCTCCATGTCGGGGTCGACGAAGTGCACGCCGTACGCGTTCACATTCTGGCCCAAGAGGGTGATCTCGGAGACACCCTGGTCCACCAGCGCCTGCACCTCGGCGAGAATGTCGCCCGGGCGGCGGTCAATCTCTTTGCCGCGCAAGGACGGCACGATGCAGAACGTGCACGTGTTATTGCAGCCCACGGACACGCTCACCCAGCCGGCGTAGGAGGACTCACGCTTGGCCGGCAGCACGGAGGGGAAGACCTCTAGCGCCTCGGCGATTTCGACCTGGGCGGCGTCCTCGACGCGAGCGCGGTCAAGAAGCGCCGGCAGCGCGGAGAGGTTGTGGGTGCCGAAGACTGCGTCCACCCACGGGGCGCGGGTGACCACCGCGTCCTTGTCCTTCTGCGCCAGGCACCCGCCGACGGCGATCTGCATGCCCGGGTGCGCGTCCTTGACATGCTTCAGCTGGCCGAGCGTGCCGTAGAGGCGCTGGTCGGCGTTGTCGCGCACCGCGCAGGTGTTGAAAACCACGAGATCGGGAGTTTCACCAGCGTCGGCGGCTACGTAGCCCGCGTCTTCGAGCATGCCGGAGAGCCGCTCGGAGTCGTGGACGTTCATCTGGCAGCCGAACGTGCGCACCTCGTAGGTGCGGGCGGGGGTGGGGGTAATCGCCGTAGACACGGCCAAGAGTCTAACGGCCCAGCATGCGGTGGCATAACCGCGGAAAACTTGAGTCGGCACAAGGAATCGTCGACACGCGCCCGCGTACCCCCGACGTAACTTTTCGGCCAAGTTGTAGTCTGCGTCACGGTTTTGTTGTAAATGTATTGCCCATGACACAGGCGACTGCGCAACCGATGATCCGCATCCAGGGAGTGAACAAGCACTTCGGCGATTTCCACGCCCTGAAAGACATCAACCTCGAGGTCCCCCGCGGCCAGGTGATTGTGGTGCTGGGCCCGTCTGGTTCGGGCAAGTCGACGCTGTGTCGCACGATCAACCGGCTCGAAACCATCGACACCGGCGTGATCGAGATCGACGGGAAGAAGCTGCCCGAAGAGGGCAAGGAACTGGCCAAGCTGCGTTCCGACGTCGGCATGGTGTTCCAGCAATTCAACCTCTTCCCGCACCTGACGATCCGGGACAACGTCACCCTCGGCCCCACCAAGGTGCGCAAGGCGAAGAAGGCCGATGCCGCCAAGCGCGCGAATGAGCTGCTTACCCGCGTGGGCATCGGCAACCAAGCCGACAAGTACCCGGCGCAGCTCTCGGGCGGCCAGCAGCAGCGCGTGGCCATCGCCCGCGCGCTGGCAATGGATCCGAAGGTGATGTTGTTCGACGAGCCCACCTCCGCCCTCGACCCAGAGATGGTTGGCGAGGTGCTCGACGTGATGACCGAGCTCGCGGCGTCCGGCATGACCATGATCGTGGTCACCCACGAGATGGGCTTCGCCCGCAAGGTGGCCGACCGCATCATCTTCATGGCGGACGGCGAAGTTGTGGAGGACACCGACCCGGAGTCCTTCTTCACCAACCCCCAGTCGGATCGCGCCAAGGACTTCCTGGGCAAAATCCTCCACTAATTCTCTGCCTCACTAGCTAAGGAGATCAACGATGAACCGTGCATTCCGCGTCATGGCCGCCACCGCGGCAGCTGCAATGAGCCTCACGCTGGCCGCCTGCGGCGGGTCCGACAGCGGCTCCTCCACCGCGGGCTCCGGCGCCGCCCCGGCCGGCGACGGCCTGCTCGCCCACATCGAGGCCGGCAAGGTCACCCTCGGCACCAAGTTCGACCAGCCGGGCCTGGGCCTGCGCAACCCGGACGGCTCCATGTCCGGCTTGGACGTGGACATTGCCACCTACGTGGTCAACTCCATCGCCAAGGACAACGGCTGGAACGAGCCGGAGATCACCTGGCGCGAGACCCCGTCCGCGCAGCGCGAGACCCTGATCCAGAACGGTGAGGTGGACATGATCACCGCCACCTACTCCATCAACAAGTCCCGCTCCGAGGCAGTGAACTTCGGCGGCCCGTACCTGCTCACCCACCAGGCGCTGCTGGTGCAGGAAGCGAACAACGACATCAAGGGCCTCGAGGACCTCGACGGCAAGATCCTCTGCTCCGTCACCGGCTCCACCCCGGCCCAGAAGGTCAAGGACACCCTCCCGGGCGTCCAGCTCCAGGAGTACGACACCTACTCCTCCTGCGTTGAGGCACTCCGCCAGGGCAATGTCGACGCCCTGACCACGGACGCGACCATCCTCGGCGGCTACTCCGCGCAGTCCCCGGGCACCTTCAAGGTTGTCGGCCTGGAGAAGGACGGCAAGCCGTTCACCGATGAGCACTACGGCATCGGCCTGAAGAAGGACGACGCGGCCGGCACCGAGGCCATCAACAAGGCCCTGCAGGCGATGTACGACGACGGCTCCTTCGACAGGTTCGTCAACGACAACGTCGCCGGCGGCGAGGGCGTCGAGAAGAACAAGCCTGGCGACCTGTCCTTCCTGAACTAATCCGCTCACCGGCGGGCTGCACCCAGGCCCGCCACGGGAGCTTTCGCTTTTCGACGTAGGAGACCCAACGCAATGGATGCACTGTGGGCAGATCTGCTGCCCAAGCTATGGCCAGCTTTTTGGACCACGATCAGGCTCACCGTCTACTCGGCGATCGGCTCGCTCGTGCTGGGCACGATCCTGACCGCCATGCGTGTCTCCCCCGTCGGTATCCTGCGCTCCATTTCCGCGCTGTACATCAACACGGTGCGCAACACGCCGCTGACACTCGTGATCCTGTTCTGCAGCTTCGGCCTGTACCAGAACCTGGGTCTCCAGTTGGCCAGCCGCGATTCCAGCACGTTCCTGGTGGACCAGAATTTCCGCCTGGCCGTGCTGGGATTCATTCTCTACACCTCGTGCTTCGTGGCCGAGTCGCTGCGAAGCGGCATCAAC
Source organism: Corynebacterium stercoris (assembly GCF_024160105.1). Taxonomy (GTDB): domain Bacteria; phylum Actinomycetota; class Actinomycetes; order Mycobacteriales; family Mycobacteriaceae; genus Corynebacterium; species Corynebacterium stercoris. Next base: position 34,828 of record NZ_JAMFTQ010000020.1, on the reverse strand, counting down.
ACCGTGCACTTCGGCCAGGCTGAGGCGGCCCGCTCCCTCGGCTTGAGCTTCGGGCAGACGTTCACCCAGATCATCTTCCCCCAGGCCTGGCGCGCGGCACTGGTGCCCTTGGGCAACACGCTCATTGCGCTGACCAAGAACACGACAATCGCGTCCGCGATCGGCGTTGCCGAGGCCTCACTGCTGATGAAGTCCACCATTGAGTTCCACGCGAACCAGCTTTTCGTCATCTTCGGCGTGTTCGCGCTCGGCTTCATCATTTTGACCCTGCCCATGGGCCTCCTCGTGGGCCGTCTCGCTGACCGTCTGGCGGTGAAGAAGTAATGGCGAACGAAGTACGCGCTACAGTCCTCTACGACGCTCCCGGCCCCCGAGGCGTGATGCTCAACCGCATCTACACCGCCATCACCCTCGTCGTCATCGCGCTGGTTGCCTGGTGGGTCTTGGCAACCTTGGGCTCCAAGGGCCAACTCGACGCCGCGAAGTGGACCCCGTTCCTCCACGCCAACACGTGGAAAACGTACATCCTCCCCGGCCTGTGGGGCACCATCAAGGCAGCGGTCACCAGCATCATCCTTGCGATCATTTTCGGTGTCGTGTTCGGCCTCGGCCGCCTCGCGGAATCCCGCCTCGTGCGCGGCCTCTGCGCCGTGATCGTCGAGTTCTTCCGCGCCATCCCGGTGCTGCTGCTGATGATCTTCCTGTACCAGCTGTTCGCGATCTATAACGTCGTTCCGCCGCGCGGCCTCGCGTTCTGGGCCGTGACCATCGCGCTGACGCTGTACAACGGCTCCGTCATCGCCGAGATTCTCCGCGCCGGCATCCGCTCCCTCCCGAAGGGCCAGACGGAAGCAGCCCGCGCGCTCGGCATGTCGCACTGGCAGACGATGTGGACCATCCTGCTGCCGCAGTCCATCGCGGCAATGCTCCCGGCGCTCATCGCCCAGATGGTCATCGCGCTCAAGGACACCGCGCTCGGCTACCAGATCGGCTACGTCGAGGTCGTCCGCTCCGGCACCCAGTCCGCCTCCGCAAACCAGAACTACCTCGCGTCCCTGTTTGTGGTCGGCCTCATCATGATCATCATCAACTACGCGCTGACCATGCTCGCCGAGCGTGTGGAGAAGCAGCTGCGCGCCGGCCGCGCCCGCCGCAACATCTTCGCCAAGGTCCCCGAGGCCGCGGGCGCCGGTGTCGGCCTCGAAACCAAGGACTCGGTCAACGTCGACTGGCACGCACCCGGCTACACCCCGCTGGAGAACCCGGACCGCGGCCACTAGCGCGACCGCATAACCTCCCACAGCAGGGCCCCGTTTCACGCCGAAAGCGTCGAATCGCGGGCCCTGCTTACCGACGTTCGAGAGCCTCCACCAGCGCTTCAATCTGCCCGATTGTGTGCGTGGCCATCACGGTCACGCGCAACATCGCCTTGCCGCGCGGCACGGTTGGATAGCGGATCGCCGGAACGAAAAACCCCGCTTCGCGCAGCGCCGCTGCGGCGGCCATCGCTTCGGCCTCGTCGCCGATCCAGATAGGAATGATAGGACTGGGCCATTCGGTGTAGCCGAGCGCGCATGCAAGCCGGGCGACATTGCGGTGGAGTGCACGCACCGGGCCGTCGTCGGAGTGCGCCGTGCGCTCCAGGACCTCGATCGCCGCGCGCACCGCCGCGCAGTTCGCGGCACTTGTCGACGTCGAGTACACATACGGCCTCGCCTGCTGCCGCAGCATGTCCGCTACATGCCTCGTCGTTGCCACTGCCCCGCCCTCCGCGCCGAGCGCCTTCGACGCGGTGGCCACCAGGATGTCGGGCGGCGTGTCCTGCAACCCGAAGTGCTCGACGATGCCGCGACCAGTGGCGCCCAACGTGCCGGTGCCGTGCGCGTCATCGACCATGAGGGCCACACCGTATGCGCGGCAGACCTCAGTCAGCTCAGGCAGCGGCGCGAGCGTGCCGTCCATGGAGAACAACCCGTCGGAGACAACCAGCGCCCGGGCGCCGGTGTTCGCAGCGGCGTGCTGGTCCAGCAGCTCGGCGAGGTGCGCCGGATCGCGGTGCCGGTACACCTTCGTCGCGGCCCCGGCCTGCTTGGCTAGGCGACAGCCGTCGATGATGCTGGCGTGATTGCGTTCGTCGGAGAAAATCGTCAGATCCGGGCCGGCGAGCGTGTGCAGCACCGCCGTGTTGGCGTGGAAGCCGGAGGAAAAGAACACTGCGTCCGGGTAGCCGAGGAAGCGAGCGAAGGCCTCCTCCACCAACCGGTGTTCGGCGGTGGTGCCGGTGGTGAGCCGCGAGCCGCCCGAGCCCGCGCCGTAACGCTCAAGCGCACCACGGGCAGCAGCGACAACGTGCTGGTCCGTGCTCAGACCCAAATAGTTGGAGGAGCTGAAGAGCACACGCTCGGCACCGTCGATGGTGGCTACCGGGTCTTGCGCCGAGGCGAACACCGCGGGCGTGCGCTCGAGCCCCTGATCGCGCCAGGCCTCGAGCGCTGTGGTCGCGTGCGTGTCCAGCCAGCTCATTCGTCGCCCCCGACGAGCACCGGGGTTTCTTCGAGGTACGTGATGAGACCCTCGAGCTGTTCCGCATCGACGATGAACACCCGCCCGCCGATCTCTGAGCCGAGCGGCTTCATGTTGGGGATGCGCACGTAACCGATGTCTTTGGTGCTTACGTAGCCGGTGGTGTAGTCCGGATCGTCGGAAATGCAGACCTCGGCCAGCACAGCCGGGTGGTGCGCCACCTTCGCCGCGAGAACGCGAGCTTCGGTGACGCGGTCCTTCGCGGGCGTGCGCTCCGCTACCGCGTGGTCGTCGTCCGCAATGCGCACCGCGTCCATGTTGGTGACCCGCACGCCGCGGGCTTGGTCGGGCTCGAGGCGCTCACCTGTGGCTGCATCGAAAAGCACGGCGCCCCGCATGTTGCGCACTGAGGTGACGAGATCCCACGCGGCCTCGGCGTGCGGCGTGCATGCGCGGATGTAGCCGAGCACCGTCTCGCGGGCTTCGGCTTCGTCGGCGCACTCGGCTGCGTCCCAGGGCAGGAACGGGACGCGGACGATTGCATCCGGGTCGACTTCGCGCACCGTCACGTTGACGGTGTCCGGGCACCCCTTAGGGTGGGCCAGCGCCCGGCGGCTCATCGCGGCGCAGACATCACTCACGTCAGCGGCATCGACGATTCGCTCGGCACCGGAGATGTGAGTCCCATCGAGGCTGGCGCGCATCTTTACGCTGTACAACGGCATGGGAGCCAGTGTAAGACCCCGCCTTGAACAGTGTTCAAGAAATGACGAATCTGGTGTGCCGGCCTACCCCTCTTGGAGGTCTGCAATCCGCGAATCGAGGGCCTCGCGGGCGAGCTGCATGCTCATCCCTGCGTTGTAGCCGCGGCGGGCCAGCACGCCCACGACCCGGCGCAGCGCCTTGTCGTACTCCGCCCGGTCCGCCGGCGGCGTCTTCACCTCGCGGGCCTTTTTCTCGGCAAATGCGCGGGCTTGACGAGCCTCATCTTCCTCGGTGATCTGGTCGAGAGCCTCGGCGCGCACGTCAGCGGCAACGCCCTTGTCCCGCAGCTCCATGTCGAGGGCGCGCGCGGACTTGCCTCGGCGAGCGGCACGTTGGCGGACCCATTCGCTTGCGAACACGCGATCGTCGAGAAGTCCTGAACCCTCGAGTGAATCCAGGACATCGTCGACAAGCTCCGGCTCGAACTCGGCGTCGATGAGGCGGCCGCGTAGCTCGTGCCGGGAACGTGCGCGCTGGTCGAGTAAGCCCAGCGCGCGTTTGCGGATCGGCGCGAGCGCCTCCTCGCGGGTGCGGTCGAAGAGGCCGGTGCCCTCCCCCGACTGGGACTGCTCCTCGTACGCCTCGAGCGCGCGCTGGGGTTTGGCGACCTTGGCCGGGTCGGGCTGGTTACTGGCCGCCGCCGAGGAGTTCATCGTCATCGTCGTCGAAGTCGATGTTCGGCACCATGTCCACCGGGTCGTCGCTCAACGCGTCGTCGGCCGCTTGATCCTGGTTCGCGTAGGCGCCGACGCCGAGGGCGCGGAAAATCTTGTCCTCAATCTCATCCGCAAGCTCCGGGTTGTCCTTGAGGAACATGCGGGCCTTTTCCTTACCCTGGCCGAGCTGCTCGCCCTCGTAGGTGAACCAGGAGCCGGACTTCTTCACAATGCCGTTGTCCACGCCCATGTCGATGATGGAGCTCTCGCGGGAGATGCCCTCGCCGTACATGATGTCGAACTCGGCGATCTTGAACGGCGGGGAGACCTTGTTCTTCACCACCTTGAGGCGAGTACGGTTGCCGATGGAATCCTGGCCGTCCTTCAACGTCTGGATACGGCGCACATCGCATCGCACGGAGGCGTAGAACTTCAGCGCCTTACCGCCGGTGGTGGTCTCCGGCGAGCCGAACATCACGCCGATCTTCTCGCGCAGCTGGTTAATGAAGATCGCGGTGGTGCCCGAGTTGTACAGCGCGCCCGTCATCTTGCGCAGCGCCTGGGACATCAGGCGTGCCTGGAGACCCACGTGGGAATCACCCATCTCGCCCTCAATCTCCGCCTTCGGCGTCAGGGCAGCCACGGAGTCAATCACAATCATGTCGATCGCGCCCGAACGCACCAGCATGTCCGCGATCTCCAGCGCCTGCTCACCGGTATCCGGCTGGGAGACCAGCAGATTATCGGTGTCCACGCCGAGCTTCTTCGCGTATTCCGGGTCGAGCGCATGCTCTGCGTCGATGAAGGCCGCAATGCCGCCAGCGCGCTGCGCCTGGGCAATCGCGTGCAGCGCTACCGTCGTCTTACCCGACGATTCCGGGCCGTAAATCTCCACAACGCGGCCGCGCGGCCAGCCGCCGATGCCCAGCGCCACGTCAATCGCCGTGTTGCCGGACGAGATGGACTGAATCGGCGGGCGGTTCTCATCGCCCAGGCGCATAATCGCTCCCTTGCCGAAGTCCTTCTCAATCATCGCCAGCGCAGCATCAAGCGCGTTCTGACGATCATTGCCAGAACCCGCGGCTGCCTTCTTCTTCGTTGCCATGAAACTCTCCTGTGGTGTTTGAAACGTGCGGTGTGCAAGTACTAGGTATTAGACGCTCGAACTGGGGGTTTCGGTTCCATCCGGGCGGAAACTTTTTGTGCACCGCTCACCCTACGGGGCGGCTCCGACACTCCAGACCATACACGAAAGGCTGTTCGAAAGTGTAACGAACACGCGGTAAAACGAACGTCGGAAAGCGACGTGCCCTGGAGGCTAGGTGCCGGGACGGTCGATGCCCAGCCTGCGTTCCTCCGGGATATCGAACGCGTCGCACAGGCCCTGCCAAACTCGACGCGGATCGACACCACTTTCGATGAGCTCCTCGGCCGTTTTATCCCCCGGCGGCAGCACCTGGGACTGCACAATCCACTGGGCGCGTTCCGCCCCGAACTCATCGCGCACGAGCTGATGGAACTCCGTCAATCGCATGGTGACTAACCTACCCGCGGGGTGCGGGAAGCGGAGCGGTGCGGGGTGCGGGGCGGTGCGGGGTCCGGGAAGTGAGGGAGTCTCGCCGCTAATGAGCTACATAATTGATTCCGCGCACATACGTGTGCGGGCCACACATAAATCTTCGGAATCCAGGATTTGTCGCAATACGCCGAAAGGGTTGCGATCTTCAGTGAGCAGCCCCCAGGCCCCAGCGGGCCAGCGCACCCCGTAACGCGAGACTTGAACGCCGTTTAGGTACGCTTCCACTCATGACAACAGCGCAGCCGGCAGGCACAAACCCAGGAAAAAGCAGGAACACAACGGCCACTGACATCGCGTACATCGCGGTTTTCGCTGCGATCATCATCGTCCTCGGCTTCGTCGCAATCCCCGTCGGCGCGGCCGGCGTGCCGATCGTGCTGCAGAACGCCGCCGTGATCCTCGCGGGTCTCGTACTCGGACGCCGCCGCGGCCTGGCCACCGCCGCGATCTTCCTCGCCGTGGGCCTCGCGCTGCCGGTACTCGCGGGCGGACGCACCACCATCGCCGCGCTGGGCGGCGCGACCGTGGGCTACCTGGTCGGCTACCTCGTCTCCGCCTGGGTCGCGGGCGCGATCGCCTACACCGCGCCATTCCGCACGAACCGCGGCGCCGCACTCGGCATCCTCATCGTCGCCGGTTACGTTGCGCTGTTCTTCCAGTACCTCTTCGGTGTCTTCGGCATGATGTGGCGTCTCGACATGACGTTCGGCGCAGCGTGGGCGGCCCAAGTGCCGTTCCTGCTTCCCGACGCCGTCAAGGTCGCCCTCATGATCGCCATCGCCGCCGCCGTCCACGCGGCATTCCCGGATCTGCGCCGCGCCCGCGCCCGCGCGTAATGCCGCAGATCGCCTTCGAGGGCGCATCCGTCTCCTACGACGGCGTGCAAACCCTCGCGCCGCTCACCGCCACGCTCACCGAGCAGCGCATCGGCATCATCGGCTCCAACGGCTCCGGCAAATCCACCACCGTCCGCCTCATCAACGGCCTCATCGAGCCGACCACGGGGCGCGTGCTTTACGACGGCTTAGACCCACGCACCGACGGAAAAGAAGTGCGCAAGCGCGTGGGCTTCGTGTTCTCGGACGCGGAATCCCAGATCGTCATGCCCCGCGTTTCTGACGATGTCGCGTTCTCCCTGCGTCGCTTCAAGCTGCCCCGCGAAGAGGTGCGGGCCCGCGTGGCCGCGGTGCTCGAGCGCTTCGACCTCACCGATCGCGCCGAGAACTCGCCGCACACCCTCTCCGGCGGCGAGAAGCAGATGCTGGCCCTGGCATCCGTGCTAGTCATCGAGCCGGACACCGTTATTGCCGATGAGCCCACCACGCTGCTCGACCTGCGCAACCGCCGCCGCATCATCCGCGAACTGATGGGCCTCGACCAGCAGGTCATCGTAGTTACCCACGATCTCGAGATGCTCCGCGACTTCGACCGCGTGCTGTGCATCGACGATTCTCAACTGGTCTATGACGGCGCACCCGCCGACGCCATCCGCTTCTACGTCGACCTGATGGACCGAAAGCCGTGAGGCCGCGATGATCCGCGAACTCCCCTTAGGTGTCTACGTCCCCGGCGACACCATTCTCCACCACGCCGGCCCAACCTTGAAGTTTGTCCTGCTGGTGGCGTTCATCATCTTCGCCACCGCCTGGCCGTCGCAACCTTGGCACTCTCTGGCGCTGCTGGTGTTCGTGCTGGCATGGTACGCCGTCGCCCGCATCCCAGCGAAAATCGCATGGAATCAGCTGGTGCCGCTGCTGCCGATTCTGCTCTTCCTCGGCGCCTTCATGTGGTGGCAGAACGGCCTTGCCGGCGCGCTGACCACGATGATCGGGCTCTTAGCGACCATCGCCGCCGCCAACCTGCTCACGCTCACCACAACCGTCGAGGAGCTCCTCGACGCCCTCGATCGCAACCTCGCCCCACTCGGGCGCATCGGCGTGCCGGTGGAGCTGATCACGCTCACCATCGCGTTGACGATCCGCCTCATTCCGCTCATGCTCGCTACCGCGAATGAGGTGCTTGACGCCCGTAAGGCCCGCGGCGCAGGTTTTTCCCTCACCGCGTTCGGTATCCCGCTGGTCATCCGCTCCGTCCGCCGCGCAAAGCTCATCGGTGAAGCGTTGATGGCCCGTGGTGCGGTAGACTAGTGGCTCCGGGAGAGCGTCGGAAAGCACAAAGGCAAAACAAAAAGCGGCGAGGAAATATCCCCGCCGCTTTCGCTATCTCGGATTAACGAGATGACAGATCGACAAGACGTGCCGTCGTAGCGACGGTCGTCGTCGAGGTGTTGCCGCAGGAGTCCGCGATGGTAGCCACAGCCGTGATACCAAGCGCGAGAGCTGCCAACAGCGGACCAGCCTGGGCCGCGATGTAGCCCAGGCGGGCAGTCTGCGCCGCCAGTGCCGGGTTAAAGAACCCGAGCTGCGCCTGCGCAGCCGCATTGAACTGTGCAAACACATCGTTCACCGGAGCGAGGAGGTTCGCCGCGAGCGGAAGACCGAACTGCGCCAGCAGTGCCGCAGGAATCAGCAGCGCCGCGGACACGCCCCAACCCGTGAGGGTGTCAACGCACTTCTGGCTAATCTCCAAGCTGCCCGGCTCTACTGCAGTGGTATCCGGTGTGGTGGCGCCAGGTGTCGTCGTCGCCGGTGTCGTCGTCGTAGTTGTCGTGGAAGTCGTGGAAGTCGTACTGGGAGCGGTGGAGGTCGCCGGAGTGGATGGTGCCGGTGCAGGGTAATACCAATCGCTGCCACCCGACGTGGATCCCGGCGTCTCGCACGATTCTTCCTTAGTCTCGATAGCGCTTCGGAGAGCCACCTTGCCAGTCGCACCGTCGTCGGCCCAGAGATGACGCGTGGTCGTAGTCTTCTTGCCGTTCTTGCACGCGCTGACCTTGGTGAACTTCGCGTAACCCTCGTTGGCGTAGTTCTCAGTCATCGCCGACGGGCGGTCCTGCACCTTGGAATCCTCCACGAGTTCACCACTGTTGTACTTCAGCAGAATCGACTGACCAAAGCACACCTCGTCGCAGAGTGCGCGAAGTTGCTTCGCATCCGCATCCCAATCCAGCGCCATGACTCCTTGGAACGGCGATTTGTAGCGCTGCTTCAGCGTGGACTCGCCGTCGGAACCCAGCTCGACGAGCAGCACTTCACCACTAGCCTCCACGCCGACTGCATACACATTGCCCTCGATGTGTTCGACTGCCTCGAGGCCAGCGTTCGCCCCAATTTCACCCACGTGGTTCTTCAGATTCCACTCCTGCGTGGCTTTGAGCTCCCCGCTTGCCGACGAAGGAATTTCAAACCTCAGCACCGACGGACGAGACTCGTTCTTGTTTGCGTTGTCGCGTTCAGTCGCGACATAGAGGGCACCGTCATCCCCCACCGAAATGCCCTCGGAATCCGGTTTGCCGGTCCCATCCGGGTAGCGGAGAGTCCACTGGCCTGCGAGCGAATAGGTCTTCTTGGCCTCGTCGTAGTCGACGGCGAAAAGCTTGCTGTCCCCGTTGTTGACGATCCAAGCGCGTCCGTTCTCGTCAAAGTCGACACCCGACATGTCCTCCACGGCGAAGTCCGCACCGAGATCGACGGTGCCAACGACGATGGAATCGTTTGGCCACGGCTCGCCAGGCTGTGGCTTGGGCTCCTCGAACTCCTCGTTAGCAGCGCCTGGGGTCGACATCGTGTTGACGAAATCACCCGTGCCGTCCGGCACCCGGCCATACGTCTCGTTGGCGTGCTCTTTCCAGCTGGCTTCGGCCGCAAGTTCGTTCTTGGGGGTGAAGATACGGACGCTATCGGCTTTGCCTAGACCGAAGCCCTCACCGCCGCCCAGAACCTCTGCGCCCTCGGTGTAGAAGCGTAAGAAACTCTTCGGCGCGATCACAGTGCTTCCCGGGAAAACCAGCGGCGCGTGCTTGTCATCATTGTCGATTACCAGCCAGCCGGAGATGTCGACAGGCGCGTCGCCAGTGTTGTAGAGCTCAACCCAGTCGGCGACGGGGTCGCCGTTGCTCTCAACCTCGTTGATGACAACCGTAGTCGCCGGCTGCAGCGGCTGAGCGTTCTTCGGATCGAAGGTTGGCGTCGCCGGATCCTCGGTCTTTCCTTCCGGGGCCTTGTTCGGCGCGTTGCGCGTCGACTCGCCAGTTACACCGAACTCACCGGTCTTGTCCGGTAGGCGCCCCCACGAAGTCTTCTGGCCGTTGTGCTCTGCGTGAGAAGTCCATGTGTATGAAGCAACCTCGTCGCCGTGTGCAGTACGAATGGTGATGGAATCATCACCACCCAGACCAAAACCCTTCGACCCGTCCGGAGTGTTGACGTTCTTCTCGGTATAAAACGAGTAGTAGCCACCTGCAGCCACGATCGTGCCCGTTGGAAAAGTGATCGGCGTGCTCTTCTTGCCGTTGTCTATCGCGGTCCAACCGGCGATATCGATGTCCGCGTCGGAGGTGTTGACAAGCTCAACCCAGTCGGCGACTGGGTCTTCATTCGTAACGACCTCGTTAATCTTGATTGGACTCTCGGGCGCACCCGTTGCCGGGACCGTCCAAGCAGTAAGCGCCAGCGCCGCCGCGAGCGGTGCGGCGAGGGCTTTCTTCCACTTCTTCATATTTCTCCTACCTGCCTCAAATGGGGCATGCCCCTGAAAGCCTGCCACCTACGAGCTGGAACAGACCTGCCAAGGTTATGGGAGCAAAATGAACGGATGATGACTTAGAGATGACGACTTGGGGTTCACCCTTGGCCGGTTCAAGTAGCGCAAAAAGCGGCAGCCCCGAAGCAGGGACCACCGCCTACTCCTAAGTAGCTAGAAAACTACGCATCGCCGGAGGTTTTATCCGCATGCGGATGCGGTAGTTGCGACAGCGAGAGTGCTGAGTGCAAGCCCGGCGAGGATCGGGGCATTCTGGCTCGAAAGCGCTCCAAGGTGTCCGACTTGGTTTGCGAGATCCTCGCTGAATGCACCGAGCCGCAGCTGCAGCACCGCAGTTGCCTGCTGGAGCACATACCTTGACACACCGAATACCGTAAGGACGGTGGGATTGCCCATCTGCGCGAGCAGCGCCACAGGAATCAGCACTGCCGCGGTCACACCCCATCCAGTGAGGGCGGCAGTGCACTCCTGGTTCAAGTCCGCGCTGGACCCGGTGACGGTATCCGAGGTTCCTGCTCTCGCCTCGAAGTTGTCGACTGCGGTCCAAATAGAACCATCGAGGTCCGCACCGGAGGAATTTACCAAATCAGCCCGATCGACCGCTGCGTCTGCGCTAGAGACAACCTCATTGATCCGGTTTTGGCTTTCAGCGGCATCCACGGCCGGGACTGTCCCAGTGCTTAGCACGAGCGCCACTGCGAGCGGGGCGGCGAGGGCCTTCTTCGATGTCATCATGACTCTCCTACTTGCGTCCTCAGTTGCCGTCCCTGCAAGCCTGCCGCTTACGATCTGGAACAGACCTGCCAGGGCTGTGGGTGCAACCTTAACCGAGATCGAGACCTGGGTAGGGGAAAGCGGTTGGGTGGTTCGACTTTCGCCGTAGCCTGCTCCTGTAGAGATTGTCCATACTTTTACAGCCGCGGTCCCCGAGCTGCGTCGAAGGTGACCGGGTGTAAAAGTGTGGTCAATTGTTACAGCCACTGAGGGCCCGCGCTATCTCGCTCGCTGTCACGGATCGACGGGCAACCCGCCCCGCTCGGTGCCTCGCCTCGCCCGCGCCAAAACGCGAAAGAGCGGCGGCCCCGCAATGGGGACCGCCGCCAATCTCGAAGAGACTAAAGACTACGCCTCGCCGCGCAGCTCGCGCATGCGCTGAGCAACTGCGTCGTCGGAAATGCCGGCCTCGGACGGCTGAGCAGCCTGCGGAGCATCAGCGGCCGGCGCGGACTGTGCCGGGCGGGATGCGCCAGCGTCGGAACCCTGCGGGGCGCCGGCAGCGCCGCCCTGCTCGATAGCCGGCTTGGAGCCGGAGGTCAGCTCGCCAGCCATCTCAGCACGGATCTGCTCGAGGCGGCCGTGGCCAGCCATCTGGATACCGGCCTGCTCCACCTCGGCCATGCGGCCCTCGATGGAGTTCTGGGCCAGCTCGGCGGCGCCGAGGGCGTTTGCGTAGCGGCGCTCGATCTTGTCGCGGACCTGATCCAGGTTCGGGCCGGAGGCAGTGATGGAATTCATCTGCTGCATGGTCTGGGAGACCTTCTCCTGCATCTTGGCCTGCTCCAGCTGGCTCAGCAGCTTGGAGCGCTCAGCGACCTGCTGCTGCAGGTGAGCTGCGTTGCGCTCGACGGCCTGCTTGGCGGATGCTGCCTGCTGCAGGGCCTGGTCGTGGAGCTGCTTGGTGTCCTCGACGCCCTGCTCGGCGGTGACGAGCTGTGCCGCGAAGGCCTCGGCGGCGTTCTCGTACTCCTGCGCCTTCTGCGCGTCGCCTGCACCGCGGGCCTTATCTGCCAGCTGCAGGGCCTGGCGGGTGTTGGCCTGGAGCTTCTCCACGTCCTCGAGGCGGCGGTTCAGCTGCATTTCCAGCTGGCGCTGATTGCCGATCACGGCCGCTGCCTGCTGGGAGAGCGCCTGGTGCTGGCGCTGCGCCTCGTTGATGGCCTGCTCGATCTGGACCTTCGGATCTGCGTTCTCCTCGATCTTGTTGTCGAAGAGCGCCATCAGGTAGTTCCAGAACTTCTTAAACGGGTTCGCCATGGGTCGAAGACCTTTCGTGGTAAGTAACTAATTCTGCCCTACCACTGTAGACAGGTTTTGCCCGCTACGCTTCCGCCGCGGCCGGTGCGGTGGTCGCAAGCTCCTCGTTCAGCTCCGGCAGGGACATGTTCGCCACAGCTTCCATAAGCACTTCGGCAACGGTCGTGCCCAGGGCCTGGCAGATCGACGCCAGCACCTCAGAGGACACTTCCTTGCGGCCGCGTTCCAGCTCGGACAAGTATCCGGGGGACACAAGGGCAGCGGAGGCGAGGTCGCGCAGCGTCATGCCCTTGTCGGCGCGGAAGGCGCGCAGAGACATGCCGAGTGCCTCACGCATAAGCGGTTCGCGCTTTGCGCGCTTGCGCGGACCGAATGCAGCCTCCTCGGCTCGTTCGGCCTGGGCTTGGGCGGCTTGAATCTGTGCCGCGACGTGGGCGGGAATGTGGCGGAGCGCTGTTGTAGTTACCATCACGTCTCCTAACGGTTCTCATCGGCAATTTGTTCCCGGCGCACCGCGGTAAGTGCACCGCGCAACGCGGCCTCGACGGCGGCGGCGCGGATCTCGTTGCGGTCGCCTGCGAGGACGCGGACGGGTTCGTCGCAACCGTCGATAAGCGTGAAGCGCCCGAGCGCAGCGGGAACGAGCTCGGCAGCGGCGGATGACGCGGTCCAGCGCGGACCTGCGAGCCCGATCCAGACCTCGCCCGGCTGGTGCCCGTCCTGCGGATCCGGGCCGGCGACACCGGTCAGCGCCACCGCCCAGTCTGCACCGCATGCCGCGCGGGCACCGCGGGCCATCTCCCGAGCCGTCGCAGCCGACACCGGGCCGCACTCCGCGAGCACCTGCGTATCGACGCCCGCCAGCCCCGCCTTCAAGTCCGTGGCGTACGTGATCAGTCCCCCGCGCAGCACGTCGGAGGCACCCGGGACGCTAGCGAGCGTCGCGGCAGCGAGGCCGGCGGTCAGCGACTCGCAGAAGGCGATGGTTTGGCGGCGGGCGCGGAGTTCGTCGATAAGCGTCTGTGCAGTGCTCACTTGTTCACCTTTTCAGCGTCGAGGAGGTACTGGATGCCGGTCACGACAGTGACCGCGACGGCCAGCAGCATCACGATGAGCGTCGGGGTGTCCATCCATGCGGGCAGCGGGCACAGGTACATGCCGACACCGACGGATTGCAGCGCCGTCTTGAGCTTGCCGCCCTTGGACGCCGGCACCACCTTGCCCTGACGCAGCATCCACATGCGCCAGAACGTGATGCCGAGCTCGCGGACCACAATGACCACGGTGATCCAGACCGGCAGCGTCGAGGCGATGTTGAGCGTCACCAGCGCGGTGATCATGAGCGCCTTGTCCGCGATCGGGTCGGCGATTTTGCCGAAATCGGTGACCAGGCCGCGGGCGCGGGCGATGTCGCCGTCGAGTTTGTCCGTGATCATCAGCGCCACGAACAGGCCGAACGCCCACCACCACTGCTGCGTGAGCACCAACCAGGCGAAAACCGGGATGAAAATGATGCGCAGCGAGGTGAGGATGTTCGGCAGGTTCCAATTCGACTGGTCGGTCACGCTTACCACCCTACAGAGCGCCCCCGGCGGACCCGAGTCGCGCCTAGACTGCCTCCCATGAAGTATTTCGCAATCACCTACACCTACGGCGAGGACGCTGCACTCGTCGACGCCACCCGCCCCGAGCACCGAGAGTTTGTGGCCAACCAGCTGTCGCTGGGCCGCGTGGTCGGCTCCGGCCCGTTCGTGGACGGCGGTCAGGCACTGATCATCATCCAGCTTCCGGACACCGCCACGGAGGCGGATGTCACGGAGATCATGGACCAGGACCCCTACACCGTCAAGGGGGCGCTGGCGAAGCGCGAGATCCGGGAGTGGAAACCGGTCTCGAACATCTTCAGCTAGGCGGCCTCGCCTAAGTTACTTGCCGCCGCGGGCCACGTCGAGGTGGTCCGTGTCGCGCGAGCCTGTCGCGGTGTGGTCGCCCTTGCCCGAGGTGGCCGGGTCATCGATCCACTCGATGTGGTTGCCGTCGCTGTCCACCTTGCGCCGGTTGCCGTGGTCGTCGTAGTCGATGTGGAACTTCGGCCCGTTCGGGTCCTTCTCGCCGGAGGCGATCAGCTGGCGTTCCTTGATCATCGAGGCAATTGCGGTGATCACCAGCGTGGCAACGATGACCACCAGCGAGGTCACGGTGCCGATCTCCGGCACGTTGAAGCCCTCGCCGCCGTTAATGAAGGGCAGGTTGTTCTCGTGCAGGGCGTGCAGCAGGAGCTTCACGCCGATGAACCCGAGGACGATGGCCAGGCCGTACGGCAGGTACACGAGCTTGTCTAGCAGGCCGTTGAGCAGGAAGTACAGCTGGCGCAGGCCCAACAGCGCGAACGCGTTCGCGGTGAAGACCAGGAACGGCTCGGTGGTGATGCCGAAAATCGCCGGGATGGAGTCGAACGCGAACATCACGTCGATGAAGCCAATGGCGAGCAGCGCGACGAACAGCGGGGTGACGGCCTTCTTGCCGGCCTGCGTCACGGAGACGAGCCGGTCGCCGTGGTAGGACTCCGTCACCGGGATCGCCTTGCGCAGCGTCTTGACCACGAACATGTCGTTCGGGTCCTGCTCCGGCTGGTCGGTGGCCTCGTCGTAGACCAGCTTGACCGCGGTGTAGATAAGGAACGCGGCGAAGATGTAGAACACCCAGGACCACGCAGAAATGATCACCGCGCCCAGCAGGATGAAGATGAGGCGGAACACCAGCGCCATGACGATGCCGATCAGCAGCACCTTCTGCTGGTACGCGCGCGGGATCTTGAACGTGCCCATGATCAGCGCGAACACGAAGAGGTTGTCCACGGACAGCGATAGCTCGGTGATGTAACCGGTGAAGAACTGCACCGAGTGCTCGGCATCCCAGAGCCACCAGACGATGCCGCCGAAGACGCAGGCCATCGCCATGTAGAACAGCGCCCAGCCGCCGGATTCCTTCATGGAGGGCTCGTGCGGGGTGCGGACGTGCGAGACGAAATCAAAGATGAAAAAGCCGAGAATGACGGCGCTGGTAACCAGCCAGATCCACAAGGGGACGTGCATGCGTGCCTCCGGTCAGGGGTGAGTAAACGACCGGAGGTCTCCCCCACCAGCTTCACGACGGCGGGCCGCCCCGACCGGGACCCACCAGATGCAGGTGCCGTGTTGACGATCGCGGGCGATTGCGGGGTACTCCCCTCCAACGGGTGGCAACTTTACCCGTCGGCCGGGTTGCGTGCACTACCGGCTACGCGAAAAGGTCATTCTTCGGGTCGAGCACCGCGTTGAGTTCCAAAATGTTTTGGACTTCCTCCGCGGCGGGTTCCCCAAAGTGGTGGGCCACAAAAGCGAGCGCCATATCGGTCCCGGCAGACACACCTGACGAAGTCCAACGGTCGCGGTCATGCACCCATCGGGCAGTGCGCACCCATTCGACGTCGCCGCCGAACGAGGTAGCCCAGTCGTAGGCGCGCTTGTTGGTGGTCGCGCGGTATCCCTCCAGAAGTCCGGAAGCAGCGAGTAGTGCCGCGCCCGTGCAGACAGAAGTGGTGATGTCCGCGCGTTCAGACATCCGAACCAGCTCAGCCCCGAAGGCTTCATCATCCACCAACCGGCGGGTGCCCGCACCGCCGGGCACCATGAGCACGTCGCCAGTCATTTCGTCGTAGCTGGCGTGCGCGGAGACCTCGACGCCTTGACTACTCGCAACTGGCCCACCGTCCGCGGAGAGCAGCTCAACGCTTAAACCCTCCACCTTGGCGAAGACTTCCACCGGCCCAGCAACGTCCAGGAGTTCGAAGTCCTCGAAGAGCACCACCGAGATGGTGCGCGGAACCATCGAAGCTCCTGTCACTAGAACGCTCCGCCGGTCGGGTTGTAGGTGGCCTGCACCGTGGTGGTGGTGTCGTCGGCATCGGCGTCGGTGTCGCTGCCGTCGAAAAGCGCGGGCTCCTCGGTGGGTGCCTCGGCGGGGTCCGCGCCCTTGATCATCCACAGGATGGTGTCCAGCTCTTCGGGCTTGACCAGCACCTCGCGCGCCTTGGAGCCCTCGGAGGGGCCAACCACGCCGCGGGTTTCCATGAGGTCCATGAGGCGGCCTGCCTTGGCGAAACCGATGCGCAGCTTGCGCTGCAGCATCGACGTGGACCCGAGCTGGGAGGTGACAACGAGCTCGACGGCCTCGAGGAGGTCGTCCATGTCCTTGCCGATCTCCTCGTCGATCTGCTTCGCCTCGGCGGCTTTGTCCTCGGTCACGCCCTCGACGTACTCCGGCTCGGACTGGTTCTTGGCGGCCTCAACGACAGCCTGAATTTCCTCGTCGGTGACGAATGCGCCCTGCAGGCGCTGCGGCTTGCCTGCACCCTGCGGGATGAACAGGCCGTCGCCCATGCCGATGAGCTTCTCCGCGCCCGCCTGGTCCAGGATCACGCGGGAGTCGGTGAGCGACGAGGTGGCGAACGCGAGACGGGACGGCACGTTCGTCTTGATCAGGCCGGTCACCACATCCACACTCGGGCGCTGTGTGGCCAGCACCAGGTGGATGCCGGCGGCGCGCGCCTTCTGGGTGATGCGGACGATTGAGTCCTCGATCTCCTTCGGGGCCGTCATCATGAGATCCGCGAGCTCATCTACCACGCAAATGATGAACGGGTAGGGGCGCATCTCGCGCTCCGAGCCCGGAGGTGCCGTCAGCTCGCCGGAGCGCACCTTGCGGTTGAAGTCTTTGATGTGGCGCACGCGCGCGGACTTCATGTCCATGTAGCGCTGCTCCATCTCCTCCACCAGCCACTGCAGGGCGGCGGCTGCCTTCTTCGGCTGGGTGATGATCGGCGTGATCAGGTGCGGGATGCCCTCGTACGGGGTCAGCTCCACCATCTTCGGGTCGACAAGGATGAGGCGGACCTCCTCCGGCGTCGCGCGTGTGAGCAGAGAAATCAGCATCGAGTTCACAAACGCGGACTTACCGGAACCGGTCGAGCCCGCCACCAGCAGGTGGGGCATCTTCTGCACACTCGCGGCGACGAAATCGCCCTCGATGTCCTTGCCCAGGCCGATGAGCATCGGGTCCGCGTCTGAGGCGACCTTCGGCGCGTCGAGCACGTCGCGGAGGCGCACCATTTCGCGGTCCTGGTTCGGCACCTCGATGCCGACGGCGGACTTGCCCGGGATCGGGGTAAGCAGGCGAACGTTGTCCGTCGCCGCCGCGTACGCCAAGTTGGACTGGAGGTTAGTGATCTTCGAGACCTTCACACCCGGGCCCAGCTCGACCTCGTAGCGGGTCACTGTCGGGCCGCGGGAGAACCCCGTCACCTGCGCGTCCACGTGGAACTCTTCGAAGACGTCGGTGATCGCCTCGATCATCCTGTCGTTCGCCTGCGTGCGGGTCTTCGGCGCCGCGCCCGGCACCAGCAGGTCGGTCGCCGGCAGCACGTAGTCCGACTGCACCTGCGGCGTACGCTTCACCGGCGTCGGCGCCGCCGGCTTCTCCAGCTCCGATTTCGGGGTGCTCGCAGGCACAGCCGCCGCGTCGATGCCGCTGCGCGCGATGATCGCCTGCCGCATCGCCTCGCGGGAAGTGTCTACCGCATCCGGGGCGGGTGCTTCACGACGCTCATTTGCTTTCTCCGCAGGTTCCTCCCGCGGCAGCACCTGCGTCTCCTCGCGCGGCTCACGCGGGCGCGCCGGCTGGCGCTTCGGCTCACGCGACGGCTGGGGCGTGGGTGCGGCCTCAGACTCGCGGGGGACGACGACAGTGTCATCCTCGATCTCCCCGGCCCAGTCGATGACGGTGTCTTGGTCCACGTCGCCGTCTGCCGGGTAATTGTCGAGTGGCGTGCGGCGGCGGGTGCGCGGCTGGCGCGGCGGGCGGTGCGGTGCGCGAGGCTCCGCCGGAGGCGTGCGCAGCTGGGTGGTGCGCTCATCCGAGCGCTCGCGGCCCTCGGCGATGTCCTCGATATCGCGGCTGGCGCGGGAGTACTGGTCGGCGGGATCTTCGTCGTCGTCAAGCTCTGAGCCCTGATCCTCACCCTTCTCAAGCATCTGGGAGATGAGGGCCTTGAGGTAGTCGTACGCCTCGCGCACGGTGATGCCTGTGGTTTTCAGGGCGCCGTAGATGATGACGAGCGCGAGCAGCGGCACCGCGACGTACGGCGAGAACGCCGCCGCAAGCATGCCGCCGAACAGGGCACCGATGGCGCCGCCGGCGACGCGGCGGGCCTCCCAATCCGCAGGCGTGCCGGCGAAGACATGCACGAGGCCCAGCATCGCGACGGCGATGATCGTCAGTCCCAGCGCTACACGCCCCCGCACGGCGGCTGGGGTGCGCACGTTGAGCATGAGGGCGATGGCGATGCCGACCAGCACCACCGGCAGGATCAATGCGCCCGCACCGATCACCCAGTGGCAACCCTGCGCGATAACGTGGCCGACCGGGCCGGCGATGTCCATCCACACGCTTGCGCCGATAATGGCCGCGAAACCGATCAGCACTAAACCCCACGCATCGGCGTGGGAAATTGGGGCATCCGCTTCACGACGCTCGCTCTGCGCCGGCGTCTCCTCGCGGCGCTCTGAGCGCCCCGAGCGCCCACTGCGCTCACGACGAGCCGCGCTGCGGGGTTGGGGCTCGTCGTCGTACTCCGGCGCGTAGTTGTCGTAGCTCTTGGGGTATGCCGGCTCCTCTTCCCCTTCTGCGCCGAAGGGGTCGAAGGTGCCCTCATCTTCCTCGTCTCGGTTGCGGCGTCGGTTGCCCCCGATGCTGGAACCGATTCCGGCGAACGCCGAGCCGACCCAGCGGGCGGCCGAACCGATGGACTCCCCCACTACCTTTGTGGCTGACCCGACGCGCTCGTCCGCAGTTTCCGCGGCGACCATGGATGAGGTCGGCGGATGGGTCATGGACACGGGGCCGCCGTGATCCCGCACGTGGCCGCGCGATCCCGGACGGGCCTGCAGTGAGCGGCTGCTTTCCGGGCCGGTTCGGGCGCGCGTGGAGCGTGGTGCGGAATTTTTGACAGACATGCAAGTAACAGTAGTACCTCATGTCACATTCATCCCATCTGCCACACGGGGCGAGACGGGAATCGTTAAGGAACGTGCTTAGACGCCGCGCTCGAGCTTGGCGGCTGCCGCAGTGTTGCCGGAAATTTCGACTTGTGCCGTGTCGCGCCCAGACACCCAGATCAGCAACTCGCCCGGCTCACCGCTGACGCGGATCACGTTGTCGCCGCGCTCAGTAACGCCCTTCTTCCCGCCGAGCGTGATGGGCGGCAGCGTTGGCGGCGTGAGCACCACGGGCACATCGGAGGAGCGGAACGCAAGCGCACCGAAACGCTTCGCCCACTGAAGCAGCTGCTTGTTCACAGCCTGACTGAATTCGCGGGGCGCAATCTCCCCGCCGCCGCGGCGCACATCCTCATGGTGGATGAAGTGCTCGGCGGTGTTCATCGCGCTATCCACCGGCTTGATGAGCGCCGGCGGTCCAGCCATCCATTCCCGGACCACATCCTCGTACGGGCGAGCCTTTTGCTTTTCCGTCTCTTTCTCCAGGATCGGCTCCAGCGGGGACACGAACATGCCCGGCGTGGCCCAGGGCTTACGCTCGCGGATAAGGAGATGGACGGCCAAGTCGTGGGTCGTCCAGCCGTCGTTCAACGTGGGAGCATCCGGGCCGACCTCGAGAAGGAGCTCGCCGAGGCGCTCGCGTTCTTTCTTCGCAAAAGTCATGGCCCCAGCGTAGCCAGAACTTTAGAACGAGGATCGAGCCGAAAGCGCGAGAAAGGGGTTGTGGTAGGCGAAGTGCATGAACTGGCCGCGCAGGCGGAAAACCGGCGCAAAGAACGCGATAGCGGGATCAACGGTCACGCGCTTGACGGAGTCGCGGCCCGGGCCGAGATCGGTCACCTGCATGCCGGGCATGTGACACTCGCCGATACCGCCCTTGCTCCAGAGGCACAGGATGTAATCATGCGGGTAGCTGCCCAGCACCTCGACGGCGTGGGAATCCGGGTTCGACTCGCCGGGGCGCACCACGTCGTACTCGAGCCACCGCATCATGAACGGCGCCTCGAACGGGACCGGGGTACCGGGGCGGACTTCACGTGGACTCGCACCCGCCGGCGCGGCGGCAAGAGTCACGGCGGTGAGGGCAGCAAGGGCGGAAGCAGCGATCTTCTTCATGGGAGAAACCTCGAAATTCGGGTCTAGTAGCGGTACGAAAGCCCCGCCCAGGAGCTTAGCGCAGCCAGGTTACTCGGGAGGTGGACGAAGAACGAGATGATAGGTGCGAAAGGCTTGACCACCGGGTCCACGGTGACAACCTTGCCGTAGTTGGCGTAGCCGAGCTCGAGCGCCGCCTGGCCGTTGACGTAGCACGAGCCCAGGCCGCCCTTCGCGTTCATGTGGCACATGATCCAGTTCTGGTCGAATTTGCCCACGACGCGGATGCCCTGGACATCGGGGTTGCGGTAGTTCGGGTCGCCGAACTTGACCACGTTGTAGCTGCGCCACTGGGACGCATAGCCCGGGTCGTACGGGACGGGCGTACCGGGCGGCAGCGGACGACCGCCGGTCCAATCGACATCATCGGCGAGCGCAGGACCCGCAGACACGGTGAGAACGGCTGCGGCTGCGAGAGCACTGGCAAGTAACCGAGAGGTGGTGTGCATGCTTAATTATTCGCAGGACCCGGCGAACGTGTTACAGACCACATAGCGATGCCCCAGCGCCATGGGCGGCACTGGGGGCGTCGGCAAGCGAATGTCCCTTAGAGGGACTCGCGGGCGGAGGAAACGTCGTGATCGTCGACGGGGCCGAGATCGGCGGCCATCGGCACGATCGTCGGCAGGATCACCGGCTCGCGGCGGTACTTCTGCTCGATCGCGCGGGACACCTTGCGACGCAGCTGCTGCACCATGCGGAACGGGTCGTTCTCACCCTCGGCGGCAAGGTCGTTCATGACGCCCTCGACACCCTCGACGACGCGCTTGTTGAAGTCGCGGTCGTCGTCCGACCAGCCCGTGGTGGACACCGTCGGCGCGGACAGCAGGCGGCCGGTGCGGTCGTCGATCACGCAGGTGATGGACACGACACCGCCGGATGCGAGCGAGGTGCGGTCCGCCAACACGTCGAGGTCCACGTCACCCATCGTCTCGCCGTCCACGTAGAGCTGACCCACCTGGTACTGGCCGACCACCTTGACCTTGCCCTTCTGCATGTCCACCACGACACCGTTCTGCGCAAGGGCGACGTTCTCCGGGCGCACGCCAGTGGAAATCGCCAGCTCCTTGTTCGCGCGCATGTGGCGCCACTCGCCGTGCACCGGCATCGCGCAGGTCGGACGCGCGGCGTTGTACAGCGCGAGCAGCTCGCCTGCGTAGCCGTGGCCGGACGCGTGCACGTGCGCCTCCGAGTTGGTGATCACGTTCGCGCCGATCTGGGCGAGGTTGTTGATCACGGCGAACACCGCTTCCTCGTTACCCGGAATGAGGGAGGAGGACATGATGATGGTGTCGCCGTCGCGGATGGTGATCTGGCGGTGCTCGCGGCGGGACATGCGAGAAAGCGCAGCCATCGGCTCACCCTGGGTGCCGGTGGTAATGAGCACCGTCTTGTGCGGTGCCATCTTGGCGGCTTCCTCGATCGGGATGATTGTGCCCTTCGGCGCCTTGAGCAGGCTCATCTTCTCCGCAATCTCCATGTTGCGCAGCATGGAGCGGCCGTTGAAGGCAACCTTGCGGTGATTCGCCACTGCAGCGTTGATAGCCATCTGCACACGCGCCACGTTCGAGGCGAAGGAGGCGATGACAACGCGCTGGCGAGCTTGGCCGACCAGGCGGGTCAGGGTTTCCTCGATACCGGCCTCAGAGGAGGAGATGCCCGGGATGGTGGCGTTGGTGGAATCGCACATGAACAGGTCGATGCCCTCATCGCCGAAGCGGGACAGCGCCGGCACGTCCGTCGGCTTGCCGTCGTACGGGGTCTGATCGAGCTTCACGTCGCCCGTCATCACCACGTGGCCAGCACCGGTCTTGATGGACACGCCCAAGCATTCCGGGATGGAGTGGTTGACGTGCCAGAAACGGACGCGGAACGGGCCGACGGTGATGTCGGAGTTGCGGTCCACCTCGTGGAGCTTCGGCTTCTGGCGGTGCTCGCGCGTCTTCGCGGCGATCAGCGCGTTGGTGAAGCGCGAGGAGTAAATCGGAATGTCGTGGCGCAGCTTAAGCAGCCACGGGATCGCACCGATGTGGTCCTCGTGGCCGTGGGTGACGATGAGCGCCTCGACCTTGTCCAGCTTGTTCTCGATCGGGCCGAAGTCAGGCAGCACGAGGTCGACGCCGGGCTCGCCGGAGTTCGGGAACAGCACGCCGCAGTCGACGATGAGCAGGCGGCCGTTGTACTCGAAGACGGTCATGTTTCGACCAACCTCGGAAATGCCGCCGAGCGCGTAGATGCGCAGCGTATTGTTCGCCGCCTTCGGCGGGGCGGGCAGGCGCTTCGTCAAGTCGGCACCCTGCATCGACTTCACCGGGTTTCGGCGGTCGCCGCCTCCGTTGCCGCCGCGGCCGCGGCCACGACGACGGTTCCGGCCGTTGCCGTTATCCTGGCCGCCGTTGCCGTTGTTGCCGCCGTTACCGTTATGCTGCGCGCCGCTGTCGTTGCCACTGCGGTTACTGTCGCGGCCGCTATTGTTCTGGCCGCGCTCGGGGAATTGGCCGGTGCCGTCGCCGCCCTCGCGGGACAGGCGCTCGTCGCGCTCAACGCGCGAGCCGCCGGCCTCGGGTGCCGTCTCAGGCGCCTGGAATACCGGCTGCTGGTCAACGGGTTCCGGCGGGCCTGCTTTCCGCGTCACCTTCCGGGCGCGGTTACGGGGTTCATTCATATCTAAAGGACTCCAGCCTTTTCCATGTCTTCTCGGAGCGCCTCCAGCTGCGCCTCAGTCGCCGAAACGACGGGCAGCCGCGGGTCTCCCACTTCGATGCCCTGCAGACGCAGAGCAGCTTTCGCAAACGTGACACCGCCCAGCACCGCCTGGTGGCGCGCTAGGACATCAATGGTGCCGGCGTTGATTTCCCGTGATCGGGCGAGGTCGCCAGCCTCAAAACTCGTGAGCAACTCTTTCAGGGCGCGCGGAGCCGCGTGCCCGACGACGGAGATGAAGCCCGTCGCGCCCAACGCCAACCACGGCAGGTTCAGCGGGTCATCGCCCGAGTACCACGCCAGCCCAGTCGATTCGATGAGCTCGGCTGCCTCGAAGAAGTTGCCCTTCGCGTCCTTCACTGCTTGGACGGTGTCCAGCTTCGCCAGCTCGGCGATGGTCTGGCCCGCGATCGGAATGCCCGAGCGGCCCGGAATGTCGTACAGGCAGATCGGCAGATCCGTTGCCTGGGCTACCGCCGTAAAGTGCGCGAGCAGCCCGGTCTGGGATGGCTTGGAGTAGTACGGGGTGACCACGAGGAGCGCGTCCGCACCAGCTTCCGCCGATGCCTTGGCCAGCTCCACCGAGGTACGGGTGTTGTTCGTGCCGGCACCCGCGATCAGCGGGATGCGGTCCCCCACTTCTTCTTTCACCGCGCGCAGCAGCGCGAGCTTCTCCTCCGTGGTTGTGGTGGGCGACTCGCCGGTCGTACCGGCGAGGACGAGGCTGTCGATGCCGTTGTCCACGAGGTGGGCAGCCAACCGTCGCCCTGCATCGAGGTCGACGTCGCCGTCTTTGGTGAACGGCGTGACCATTGCGACGCAGGCAGTGCCGAAGATTTCGGCCCCTCGGTTAACTTTCAGAGATGTGCCCATGAAAACACAGACTACCCCGCGCAATCATGACAAAGCACACCACTCGCCCGCGGCACGGCGAAAGCTTAAGAAAGGTACGGGGTGGTCGCCATCTTTGAGCCGTCGGCAAGCTCGCTCACGAGGAAGTCGCTGAAGAGGACTGGCGACTGCTCGCGGAGGATCTCAAGGCAGCGAATCGCCAGCGCGCGAATCTCGGTGTCCGCGTGCTCGGAGGCCCGGGCGGCGATAAACGCCCGCCATGTGCGGTAGTTGCCGGTGACCACGAAACGGGTCTCGGTGGCATTCGGCAGGATCGCGCGTGCGGCCTGGCGGGCCTTCTTCGCGCGGAGCAGCGCGTTCGACTCGGCGGCCATGTTTTCCTCGAGCGCCGCGAGCAGCTCGTCGTGCACGAAGCGGGCATCGTCGACCGCCCGGAGGAACAACCGGCGCAGATCTTCATCCTCGGCGATCGCGTCCGGCACGACGACTTCCCCGGCGCCGGAGTGCACGTATCGCTGGGAGAGCTGGGAAAAGGAGAAGTGGCGGTGGCGCAGCAGCTCGTTACCCGCCGAGCGGGACAGACCGCGGATATACAGTGTGGCCGTCGCATGCTCGAGAAGTGCGTCATGGCCGACATCGATGATGTGGCGCAGGTACGCATCGTTGGCGCGGGTGTGCGGGTTGGGTTTCTCCCACGTCTCGTAGCAGGCGCGGCCCGCGAACTCGACGAGCGCCTCCGCGTCCGTCGCCGTCTCGTCAGCCGCCCAGTCGACACCGGTCGGCAGCGTGAACTGGGTAGCGGCGATGAGCTGGACGTCGAGCTCGGACTCCACTGCCACGGCGCTACAGCCCCAGGTACGCGTCGAGGCCCACAGTCAGGCCGGGGTGGCCTGCCACCTCGCGGACACCGGTGAGCACGCCCGAGACGAAGGACTCGCGGCCGTAGGAATCCTGGCGGATGGTCAGGGACTGATCCCGGGTGCCGAAGATCACTTCCTCGTGCGCCACCATGCCGGTCATGCGCACGGCGTGCACCTTGACACCGTCAACGTTGGCTCCGCGCGCACCGTCGAGCGACTGCTCGGTTGCGTCAGGCATCGGCTCCATGCCGGCTTCGCGGCGGGCGCGCGCAATGCCCTGAGCAGTCTTGATCGCGGTACCGCTCGGCGCGTCCAGCTTGTTCGGGTGGTGGTACTCCACTACCTCAGCGGACTCGAAATACGGCGCGGCCTGACGTGCGAACGCCATGGTCAGTACGGCGGAGATGGCGAAGTTGGGGGCGATGAGCACACCGATGCCGTCTGCGGCGGCGCACCACTTGCGCACCTGCTCGTAGCGCTCGTCGTCGAAGCCGGTGGTACCCACCACGCAGTGGATGCCGTGGCTGATACAGAACTCGAGGTTGTCCATCACCACGTTCGGTGTGGTGAAGTCGACGATCACCTCCACGCCGACGTCCACGAGCGCCTCCAGCGAATCGTCGCGGTCAATCTCGGCGACTAGCTCCAGATCTTCCGCAGCGTTCACACCTGCGACAACAGCGGAGCCGACGCGCCCCTTGGCACCAAGCACACCAACTTTGATCATGCTGGCCATCGTATCCACGGTTAACGATTGCTTCACAATTGGGCATTTGCCTGCCGACGCCCGCATTTTCGCCCATATAGTCGGAACTTATGGGAACGCATGTGAATCGAACGTCGAAAAGCGTCGCACTGCTGGCGGGTGCCGCTCTGCTGCTGACCGCCTGCGGGCAAGAAACGCAGCAGGTGGCGGAACCGACAACGTTCACCAGCGCGGCGGTGTCGACGAGCGAGGAGACGACGACGGAGACTGCGCCACCTGTCACCGAGACGGTGGAGACCACGGTGGAGCCGGCCGATACGGAAGCGCCGCAGTCCGTATTCACTACCGACGGCGTGCGCGTGCCGTCGCAGGGCGCGCCGGAACTGGTAATCCAAGATGTGCGCGCGGGCACGCACGACGGGTACGACCGCGTGGTGTTCGAGTACGCGGGCCCCGGCACGCCGGGCTTCATCGCGGGCTACAACGCCGATCCCCGCCAACAGGCATCGGGCTACCCGCTTGAGGGGCTCAAGGGAAACGCGTTTCTCGAGGTGATGATTCAGGGCACACCCATGATGATGATGTCCCAGCGCGAGGACTTGATCGGCGTCGGACCGGTTCGCGTCGCCCCGGGCGGTGGCTTGGTGGGGGCGGGCAACGTGCAGGGCGTGGTGCACGGCGGCGTGTTCGAGGCGGACACCCAGTACGTTATCGGCCTGGACAAGGTGCGCCCCTACAACATTTACGTGCTGGAGAATCCGACCCGCGTGGTCGTGGACTTCCAGCAGTAGTACCCATCCGAGAGGAGGAGCGTCCGAATGACCGCTACGGCGTGGCTGGGCATTGGTTTTGTAGTGCTGTTGCTCGTGGCTGGCCTGACTGCCGTGGGCCTGACGCTGCGCGACATTTCACGGGAGGATTTGGATGATCCAGCGAAGTCCAAGTGGGGTCTGCTCATCGGACTCTCCCCAGGCGCCGGGCTCTACGCGTGGCACCGCCGCAAGGAGCTGATGGGGCACAGGGATAGCGAGGACCCCAAAACTAAGTGATCTTGGTCTCATGCCAGGATCAGTCGTGATACGGTTCACATATAGCTAGTTTCCGTCCTCGAGCGCAGGAGTGACCACGAAATGTCCCAGGAAAACCCCGAGTACAACTACAACGAGGATGCCCGGCCGGAAAACGGCGAGGTGAGCAAGGATTTTGATTCCCTCGGCAAGTTCGATGACTCCGGTAACCGCGGCAAGCGCGAACTGAAGCGCGCGCCGCTGGGCCCAGACTCCCTGCTCTGGCAGTGGGGCGCGGACAACCGCCTCCACCTGCTGCGCGGCTACACCGGCGTGCTCCAGAACATGCACCCGGCAATCGGCAAGTCGCTTTTGGATCACTCCAAGTTCTTCGAGGAGCCGTTCTCCCGCCTCGAGCGCTCCACCCCGCAGATCATTTACTCGATCTACGACGACGGCACGCGCGCCAAACAGATCCGCGACTACCACCACGGCATCAAGGGCACGCTTCGCGACGGCACGCGCTACCACTCCCTCAACCCGGACGTGTACTGGTGGGCGCACGCCACCTTCGTGTGGCGCGTGATCTGGGCGCAGGACCTCTTCGGCACCCCGTTCACCGACGAGGAGAAGGAGCAGATCATCCAGGAGGGCGTGACCTGGTGGGACATGTACGGCATGTCCGAGCGCCCGGTGATTGACACGCTCGACGGCTACATCAAGTACTTCGAGGAGATGGAGAACACCGTTCTCGAGCGCAACGAGACCGTGGACTTTGCGCTGCGCACCGCCCGCGTCGAGCCGGTGAAGGCGCCGGACGGCGTGCCGGAGGCCGTGTGGAAGGTCATTTGGAAGCCCTTCATGAACTCCCTGATCTGGATGACCTACGGCACGCTCAACGACAAGCAGCGCGAAATCCTCGACCTGCCGTGGACCGAGAAGGATCAGAAGCGCTTCGACCGCATCGCCGATGCCGTGCGCAAGCTCTTCGAGATCCTCCCGGAGGACAAGCGCTACATGGAGCCGGGCCGCTCCATGATGATCAAGGCCGGCATGATCGACGGCGAGTACAAGGAGCCCAAGCTCGCCGCACCGTACGGCCACGGTGAGGAAGCACCGGCTGAGGCGGAGGCTGACACCGATACCAAGGTGTCCAAGGCACCAAAGGCATCCAGCGGGGCCCTCGGCATCGGAGCGAAGGCCGCGATCGGTGCCCTCGCCGCGGTTGCAGTGCGACAGCTGCTGAAGGGCCGTAAAAAGTAGCGTCGAAAAGCACGAAGCCCCATAAGCTCGCCGCCGGTTCCAGCGGCGGGCTAAACGCCACTGACGATGATCAAGGTTACGGTCGAAGCTTCGTCGGCGAACAGGTCGTGCGGAATGCCGGCATCAAGGTGCACCGCAGTGCCAGGCTGGATTACAACCGTTGAACCTTCGGCAGTAAAACGGACACGTCCGGTTTGCCCCATCACGATGATGGGGTGCTCGACCTTGTGCTCCGGCATCACGTTTCCAGCAGCAAACCCGATTCGTACAACCGTAGTGTCGGCGTAGCGCCCGATCACCTTCACCTCCGGGCGCGATACGGTGTCGCTACCTCGGGGGCGAGATTCTGCGGTGCGGGGCTGTTGTAAGCCGGTTATTGTGTCCATGCTTCGTCCCTCGTTTCTTCGTCAACATTAAGACCGATGCCACATTCACCGTGGCGGTCGAATGGCACGAGCCCAACGGAGTTGCGGCCCGCGCGCTCACGGATGTATCCGGCGTGGATATGGCAGATGACCGCATCCGGTGCGGTGCCGTCAGCGCGGACGAACGGGCAGGCACGCAGGCCGATCGTGGCATCGCCCCGGTCGTACGGGTCAAATCCGAGCCGCCGAAGGTCTCGGAGCGCAGCACCCGTAGGGTCGTCGGCTTCGATCCACGGAGTGCTATCACCGGCGATCTCCGCATCTGCCCCCTCGATGCCGGTCCGCACACCTCGCTTTGCCCACGCGCGGCCTAATTCCTCGGCATGGTTGGCGATGTCGACGTCGGCCGCCGATGCACGGCGCCTGATCTCAGCAGCAAGCACCTCGACGAGGCCAATATACTCACTGACCAGCTCAATAGGCCTCGGAGAACGGAGGCAGTACAACAGCCACGGTCGCCCGCGACCCGGTGTCTTTTGGGATTCCGCGGTAATAACTCCTGCATCCATGAGCACCTCGAGGTGCCCCCGAACCGTGTTGGTGTGCGCGCCAACCGCTGCGGCAATGTCGTTGACGCGTGCAGCCCCGCCGCGGCGACGGATTGCTTCAAGCACCTCGCGTTGCTTTGCGCTCGCAGACGCGGCCCTTTCCATCGCCGTCGCCGTTGAACACGGCGCAACCAACTGGTCCTGGTAATCCATACAAGAAATAGTACGATAATTTCCGTGTAAAACAAGAGTATCGCTGCGCACCGATTATGGAATGCCGCACTAGGAGCGGTTATCCTCATCTGGCTCATAACCGCTGTCGCTGTCAATGCCACCGCGCTCGGCGGGCGGATCGGGCCAGTTTCCTTCTGGGCGAATATCCACACGCTCATAATCGGAGTGATCACTACCGCGGTGGTGGTGTACTCCGCACACTTTGAGATAAAGCTCGATGGCACGCTCGCGAACCGCCACCGGGTAAATCATCGAGAACTCCTCACCGACGACCGAGGTTCACAGGAAAGCTGCAGTGCCTGTCGTTAAAAATTGTACGATAAAAGTCGTGAAAAATAACGCGGCCGCGCACGTTGCATGGCAGAAAACCCTAGGCATCCTCATTGGTGCATGGATACTCATTTCAGCGATATTAGGCATGAGTGCGGCCAGCGGTGCATCGATCTCGTGGTGGGCATGCATCCACACATTCACTCTTGGAGCGCTCACTAGTGCAGTAATCGGGTACTCTACCCACTTCACGGCGACACTTACCCGTGGACCATTACCAGCACTGCGACCATTGGCAGCCAAAATCTTGATCCTCCAGGGCTGTCTGATGGTAATGCTTCTGCGGCCCGGCTGGACAACGGCGCATACAGTGGCGGCGTGTCTCGCCGCAGCCGTCATCCTCTGGCATGCAGCAACACTTACTCGGATGCACCAGCGAGCCCTCGCAAACCACCTTGCGACCACATCGTGGGCCTACGTTGTCGCTTGCCTACTGCTCGCACTAGCGATCGGGTTAGCCATTGCGGCGCAATTCACCGACCGCCATGATGCGTTGGTCGCGGCGCATGCACGTTCCGCAGTGTGGGGTTTTGGATGGACTGTCCTGATGGGAACGGTGATTACGCTTCTGCCAACGGTTGCGGGAGTGCCCACAGTCCTTCGATTCCGCGACGCGCGGGTTTTCGTGGCGCATGGTCTTGCGGTGGCAGTTACCGCAGCGTGCATTGCGGCTGGGTGGTCACGCACCGGAGGCCTAATTTTGGTGGGTCTTGCACTGACATCGGCGTGGGTGTTGCTGCCGATAATCGCTGAGTTAACCCGTCCCGTCGCGTCCCTCAATGTCGCTACCGTTCACATTACCTGCGGCACGCTTTGGGTCCTTGCGTGCATGGGCGGAGACGCGGTCGCGCTCATTTTCGGCTCGACTGCGCGTCTCAGCACTGCGGGTGGACTGCTCGCACTTCTTGGCGCCGGCTTTGCCCAGTCGATTCTGGGGGCAACGTCACAGCTGATTCCAGTGCTTACTGGTAATGCCGGTGCCCGCGACCGTCTTGCGGCGGGTCTTTGCTTCCGGGCAGTGTTACTCAACCTCGGCGGGTGCGTCGCCGTCTTACTCTCTCCGGTCGTTGGCGCTGTCTGCATGACCGCAGCCGTCGTTTGGCATGTCTCAACCCTCTTGATCTCGATGACGAAGGTGAAGCGCAGCATATGATGAAGCACTCCAGAACTAACCGCCCGACCTCACTGGTTTCACGACGCGCTGACTCGCTCGCATGGCTAATTATCGTCGCGTTCATTACGACTGTGGCATACTGCGCCGTGCTGCGTGGCAGCCCATCCCACCCACCAGGTGGCCCGGTGCTGCAGGATATCCGCATCACCGGCATGGATTTCACCCCGTCGAGCATTGAGGTCGATTCATCGACTCCTGTAGTGCTGCGGATTACTAACGACGACTCGCGCGAGCACAACCTGAAGCTCGGCAGCGGCTTCACTGGACCGATCTACCCAGGTGATTCCGTGGTTTTTGACTTCGGCACGTTCGAATCGGACACCCAGGGCTGGTGTACAAAAGCGGGCCACAAGGCAATGGGAATGGTCTACGACGTCTTCGTTCGAGAATGATCATTGGGCGGTAAGTACAGCTCGTTGCGCACGTACTGCGCGGGCTGTCAACGGCAAAAACGCGGTGAGACAGCCAAACACCACTAGGCTGAACGCGATCTTCGCGATCGAACCTGGGACCAATAGCCAGCAGATCAGCGCCGCATTGAACAGTATGACGCGAGCGACCCCTCCACGGTTCTGCTCAGCTAAACCTGCACGAGTGGCCGATGGGCCTCCTCCCATCGTGGTAGGAAGCAAGTAACTCATCGTCCCGAACAGCAGCTGGGCCGCGAACCCGAGCAGGAGCGGAAGCACCGGTGCGGCGCCGGACAATCCAAAATCATCAGCGGTGAGGAATTGCACGCCTAGCCACACAGCTGACGCAACGAGCCAGGCAACTGCGGCGAGCGCGGACAGGCTCCAGTAGGTAGCACGCTGTTTTGGTTCACCCACTGTCCGCAAAACCGCGGCTAGCCATGTTTGAAGCGCAAAAGCCCATGCCCCCGCGTAGCACAACAAACCGACGCCTACAGGGACTCCATTCCCTGTTAGCGCTCCGACAACTCCGATGCAAACACCCACGCATGCAACTCCAAGCATGGCGCCGGGCCTATCAAATGTGCCATTAACTCGCCACATGGCTGAGAAGAGCACGGTCAGCGACGCGGCCGCGGCCAACCCCACGAACCCCCCGAGATTGCTCAGCAAGTGTGCCACCAAAATTCGGCTCTGCCATTGGCCCGGTAGGTCAACCGCAAGAGCGATACCAAAGATCGTGCCAACAACGAGCGACACAGCAGAGACAACGTACCCGCCAACTACCGGGCGAAAGCGTTGCGTTTGACCCGCAGCTTGAAGTTGGCGGAAGATCACTAAACTATGCCAAGCCGCGACCACGCATACGACAATCGCACCGCAAGCCGTGATCAGCCAGTGCGACGCAAGGATGGGCCGAAGAATCTGGCCAGCAAGCACCACCAGTATTCCAGCGTTGAGCAACCGCGATCGCAGCAGTTGCGCTGGGCGAGCTGCATCATCGAGCCGTTTGTGTAGGAAGCGTTCAGTAAGGTTCTGGGACCAGACCATGATCGAGTTGGTCAGAATGCCCAGCGTAAAGATGTGGACGAGGAGCCACCGTGATTCCGGGATCAGTGGATGGGCTAATCCTACGCAGAGAAATACCACTATCCACACTGAAACGGGACGCGACACCTTGCGGTGCCAGACCCGGGGATTCCAACGTTGGGCTTCCCGCTCCAAAGCAGCGGTTCTCTCCGGCATGCTGGAATCCTATCACGCAATTACTACGGATCAATCCGGGTTAAATTACGGTATTACTCCCCGTCCTCGACCGGGACGAGCGAGATCTTGCCGCGGTTGTCGATGTCGCGGATTTCCACCTCAACTTTGTCCCCGACCTTGATGACATCCTCGACATTCTCCACGCGGGTGTTGCCGCCCAGGTTGGAGACATGGATGAGCCCATCGGTGCCCGGAAGAATGGACACGAACGCACCGAACGCCACAGTCTTGACAACGGTACCCAGGTAGCGCTCGCCCACCTTCGGCATCTGCGGGTTCGCGATTGCGTTGATCTTCTCGATCGCGGCGTCAGCAGCGGAACCCTGAGTTGCGGAGACGTAGATCGTGCCATCGTCCTCGATGGTGATCTCCGCACCGGTGTCCTCGGTGATCTGGTTGATGGTCTTGCCCTTCGGGCCGATGACCTCGCCGATCTTGGACACCGGGACCTTGACGGTGGTGATCTTCGGGGCCAGCGGGCTCATCTCGTCCGGGCCGTCGATGACCTCAGCCATGGTCTCGAGGATGGTCTCGCGGGCCTCGCGCGCCTGGTTCAGCGCGGACGCGAGCACGTTGGACGGAATGCCGTCCAGCTTGGTGTCCAGCTGCAGCGCGGTGATGAACTCGCTGGTGCCGGCAACCTTGAAGTCCATGTCGCCGAAGGCATCCTCAGCACCGAGGATGTCCGTGAGCGCCACGTACTCGGTCTCGCCGTTGACCTCGCCGGAAACGAGGCCCATGGCAATGCCGGCCACCGGTGCAGCCAGCGGCACACCGGCGTTGTACAGCGACAGCGTGGAGGCGCAGACGGAGCCCATCGAGGTGGAGCCGTTGGAGCCGAGAGCCTCGGAGACCTGGCGGATGGTGTACGGGAAGTCCTCGCGGGTCGGGATGACCGGCGCCAACGCGCGCTCGGCGAGGGCACCGTGGCCGATCTCGCGGCGCTTCGGGGAGCCAACGCGGCCGGTCTCGCCGGTGGAGTACGGCGGGAAGTTGTAGTGGTGGATGTAGCGCTTCGTGTCCTCCGGGTGGAGGGAGTCGATGTGCTGCTCCATCTTCAGCATGTCCAGGGTGGTCACGCCGAGGATCTGGGTCTCGCCGCGCTCGAACAGGGCGCTGCCGTGGGCGCGCGGGATGAGCTCAACCTCAACCTCGAGGTCGCGGATGTCGGTGACACCGCGGCCATCGATGCGGAAGCCCTCGGTGAGGATTTTCTCGCGCACGATCTTCTTCTGCACAGCGTTGTATGCCGCGCGGATTTCCTTGGACGCCGCGGAGGTCTCGTCGGCATCGTCCGCGTTGGCGAAGCGGCCGATGAGCTCAGCCTCGATCTCCTCCATGTATTCGTTGGAGGCGTCCTCGCGCTCGTGCTTGCCGGCGATGGTCATGATCTTACCCAGACGCTTGGCGGTCTTCTTCTCCACCGCGTCGTAGACCTTGTCCGAGTACGGCGGGAAGAGCGGGAACTCCTTGGCGTCCTTGGCAGTCTTCTCAGCCAGGGCAGCCTGCGCCTCGCAGAGGGTCTTAATGTACGGCTTCGCCGCCTCCAGACCCTGCGCGACGGTCTCCTCGGTCGGTGCCGGGTAGCCGTCGGCAATAAGCTTCACGACGTTCGCACCAGCGCCAGCCTCCACCATCATGATGGCGACGTCCTGCTCGGTGCGGCGGCCGCGCTTGCGCTCGACGATGCGGCCGGCGACGACCATCTCGAAGAGCGCGCGCTCGTGCTGCGCGTGGTTCGGGAAGGCAACCCACTGGCCCTCCGGGTGCTTGTCGTCGGCAATTAGCGCCATGCGCACGCCGCCGACCGCGCCGGAAACCGGCAGGCCGGACAGCTGCGTCGCCGCGGACGCGCCGTTGATGGCCACGACGTCGTAGTACTCCTGCGGGTCAATCGACATCACAGTCACAACCACCTGCACCTCGTTGCGCAGACCCTTGACAAACGTCGGGCGCAGCGGGCGGTCAATCAGGCGGCAAGCCAGGATGGCCTGAGTGGACGGGCGGCCCTCGCGGCGGAAGAACGAGCCCGGGATCTTGCCCGCGGCGTACATGCGCTCCTCAACGTCCACGGTCAGCGGGAAGAAGTCGAAGCCCTCGCGCGGCTGGTTGGATGCAGTCACGGTGGACAGCATCATCGTCTCGTCGTCCAGGTAGGTAGTGACGGAGCCGTCCGCCTGGCGGGCGAGCTGGCCGGTTTCGAACCGGATGCTGCGGGAGCCGAAGTCGCCGTTATCGATGGTGGCGACTGCCTCGGTGATCCCGAATTCCTCATCAACAAACACGTCGTACGAATTCTTGGGCGTGAAGTTGCTCAAAAGATCCCTCTCCTTGGGTCTATGTTTTGGCGATCATCGATGCCGCCAATGTGTCTAGTCATGCAACGTCACACCATATTACCAGCTTGCGCGGGTTTGGCAGAGTCGGCGGCCATGCGCGGCGGTGCTGGGGCAGCAACTGGAGCTCTCAGCGCCACCCAGGGCTGCAGACGTTTACCTCACTTCTGCAGAAAGCCCTCTCAGGGACTGAAGCTTTCCTGTGAACCCTCGGCCATCGGTGAGGAGTTCCAGATGAATTACCCGTTGGCGGTTCGTGAGCGTGCCGTCGAGCTTTACGGCAAGGGTCTAGAGCCGCAGCAGGTA